>CAWGVA010000024.1:0-119482 GCA_963825835.1 uncultured Alphaproteobacteria bacterium
GCGGACATGCTCACCACCGGCATAAACGCCCGCTTTGTGCCAATAGTGGAAATCGATGACTACCCCCTTGACGCGCTGAGCCGGGGGAAGCCGGCGCTCAACGCTTCGCAGCGTTGAGTTGCAGGTCACCGAGCGGTTCGAGGGGCAGTCCGTGAGCCAATCGGGTCTTTAACGCGCAACGCTGACGATTGAACCGCAAGGCATCTGGACAACGGGTCGCCGCCGAGCGCTCGTCGGCACCGAGAAAAACCGGCACTCCCAGAAAGGGTGCAACGCGCAAGACGGCATCGCGGCAAGACTGCTGCTAGCCGGAAGACTAGATAAGCCGTCGTTACCGCCGGATCATCGCATAGAGAAACCCGATGCCGGCGACAATACTGAGTGCGGCGAGCGGATTGTCCCGGATCGCCGTCTCCAGGCTTTCCTGCGTGCTTTTGATCTGCTTGCCGGTGACGGACGTGACCGTCGACGTCAGTTTTTGAAGCTGTGACCGTAGCTCGTCAATCTGGTCGCTGATTTCCTCGGTGCCGGCGGGCTTCGTGCCGCCCGCACGCGGTGATGTGTAGCTGGAAGAAATATCCGTGCCTCACATTGGTTGTTTGTGGCTCAACGTTCGTCGGGTGCGACCGTTCCCGACAGGAACCTCCAGCTAAATAGAGAGTTGGCTGAAACAGAACTTTAGTGGGCGGCCATGGATCGGTTAATTCGCTCTGCAAGGATGTTTGTGAATGGCTGGCTAGACGCAGGAGCCTTCACCCTGGCCGCATCGCTCGCCTACTATGCAATCTTCTCGATCGCACCGCTGGTATTGATTTCTATTCATCTTGCCTCACTCTCTCCTCTGACCGTAACGCCGCCGTGGAAGGTCTCACGAAGGAGCTCGTAGGGCTGATCGGACCGACTGGCTCCGATGCCATCAAGCAGATGTTAGACGCCGCCGGCACGGCACAAACCGCACGGCTGGCCAGGCCTCGTCGGCATTGCCGTCTGCTGTTCGCCGCCGCAGGTTTTGTCGGCTCACTTCAGGATGCGCTCGATAAAATATGGGAGGCGTCGCCGCGTCCTGATGGCGCGTGGCTCGTTCCGCGGAGATTATCGAAGCGACTTACGAACGACCGGGGAACATTGATCAGGTCTTTCGGTGCCAATTCGGTGCCAATTTGACGGTTATCAGATGCGCAGCAGGTGTGCTAAGTGCTTGATTTGCCTTAACGGAGACGTGGCCGAGAGGCTGAAGGCGGCGGTTTGCTAAACCGTTATACGGTCAAAAGCCGTATCGAGGGTTCGAATCCCTCCGTCTCCGCCATATTCCAGGGGGAAAGAGCCACCCGCCGCCGCAAGTGGCCCATTCAACTCGATCAAGCCGCTTTGCGGCAGGCGGTGCTGATGCAGTCCACGTGGCGGTGGTCGGTGCCGCAGCAGCCGCCAAGCACATTAATATGAGGGAAGCGGCGGGTGAGCTCGGCATATTGCCCGCCGAGTTCGAGCGGATTGCCGATGTCGAGCTCTGGCGCATTGTCGAGCTCAGCGTGGCTCAGCCGCGATGAGTTGGCGCGAAGTCCGCGAACGCGCCGCACCCAAGCGCCGCCCGCATCGAGCACATGATCGAAATGCGTGGGATGCGCGCAGTTGATCATGTAATAGGCGGGGCCGTTCGCCGGTCGCGTCATCGACGCTGTCGATTGCCTCGGCAAGCGTGTCGTCTGTCGGCAGGCGACCATCGGTCTCGACCGTGAAGGAAATCACGCAAGGCATGTCCGCCGCCTTCGCCGCAAGGGCGATGCCTTGCGCCTCGCCGATATTGGTCATGGTGAAGGCCGAGACGAGATCGGCGCCGGCGTCGCAGAACAGGCCGATCTGAAAGCCATGATAGTCCGCGGCCTCATCCGGGCTCATCAGCGCGCCGGGATCGTACCCGTCGCCGCGAGGCCCGATGGCGCCGCTGACGACCATGGGCGAAGCCGCCGTCTCGTAACGCTCCCGAATCTCGTGCATCAAGTCGATGGCGGCGCGGTTGAGGCGTGCCAGAGCGTCCCGACCATAGCCGGCCTTCTCCGCCCAGTCCGGATTGGCGCGCCAGGTTGGGCTTTCCAGGATGAAGCCTTCACCTGCCGCAATCGCCATCGGCACATAGCGGTCGAAATAATCGCGGAGCGCTTTCCGCCCGCGTTCGCTGTCGAGCAGCACGAAGGCGGCGAAGCACGGCAAATCCCAGCCTTCGTGGAAGACGAGCGTCGTCTCCAATCCGCCATCGGTGAGGAACAGGCCGCCGTCAAGCTGCGGCAGCCGCTCCCGATATTTCGCTCGCATCGTCAAAGCTTGTCACTCCTTTAGGCGAGGGGGGCGCCTTTCAGCGCGTTTGCGGCCGCCGCGGCGCCACGCCGCCGGCCTCCGGTTTCTTCGACGCTCCTGCGCTGCTCGTACGGCTGAAGGTGGTCGGAAGGGATTCCTGAGACCCGACCGGACCTAAATTCTGGGCCTGGTCGCCGGCCGGTGCGGGGGCTCTAAAAGCGCCGAGAGCGGTTAGGCTGCTCAGCACAGCGATCTTCAACGACATCGAGACTCTCCTTTTCGCGTTTCTCTGCCCAAGACCATTTGAGCAGACGGAATCATGCAGGCTCCTCAGTAAGGTGAGCTCTCTTCGGACCGCCTTCCAGGCGACTTGCGGTGCACCCCCGTGCGAATTCGGAATTGACGTGATTTCAATGGGTTCTCGTTTTGCCGGTGGCGGATGTCGGCTACCGTTCCGCCCCAGCCCGCTTTCAAGTGGACCCGTGGTACAGTCGGCAGGAGAGGAGAAAGGCATGCAGGAGACGCCGCGCAAGGGCAGCGATACACGCGAGCGCGTTCTCGACGTGGCGGAAGCTGCCGTGCTCGAGAAGGGCTTCGCTGCCACCTCGATCGAGGAAGTGATCGCCGAGGTCGGCATCACCAAGAGCGGCTTCTTCTATCATTTCAAGGACAAGAACGAGCTCGCCAAGGCCCTCCTCGTCCGCTACGTGGAGCGCGAGGATGCGCTGTTCGACGAGCTGTTCGCCCGCGCCGATGAGCTCAACGAGGACCCGCTGCACGGCTTTCTCGTCGGCCTTAAAATGATGTCAGAATTGATGGCCGATCTGCCGAACGGGCATCCCGGATGCCTGGTCGCCTCCTATTGCTATCAGGATCGCCTGTTCGACAAGGAGGTGCGCGAGCTCAACGCCTCGGCTGTGCTCAATTGGCGAAGACGGTTCCGGCAGCGCCTGGACAGAATCGCCCTGCGCTATCCACCGCGCATGGAGATCAACCTCGACGACCTTGCCGACATGCTCTCCGTCATCGCCGATGGCGGGATAATCCTGTCCAAGACCATCAAGGACAAGCACGTGCTTGCCCGCCAGATGCTGCTCTACCGCGATTTCATCAAGGCGGTGTTCCTCGGCGTCCCGTAAACCCAGGCACTACATGAAGCTCATCGCCCATGTCATCGACGGCCACCACGTCGATATTCGCCCCGCTCCCGTCGAGCGCGACGGATGGACGCGACCAACCAGCGCTTCGCCTATCGCTGCCTGCCGCTCAACATCGCCAATGCCTATGGGTGGGAGGTTCTGTGCAACGCCGGCTTCCTTGCCATGTGGTGGGGAGGGGAGGGCCTCGATTCGATCGTGATCGAGCCGGACCCAGGCACCATCGCTCCGGCGATCAGCCATTTCGGCCACGGCATCCTCACCTTCCATCTACCGTGCCTGTTCAGTACCGAGCCGGGCGCCGAGCTGATGGTGCAGGGGCCGATCAACCGGCCAAAGGATGGTATCGCCGCGCTCTCCGGCGTGATCGAAACCGACTGGTCGCCGTACAGCTTCACCATGAACTGGATGTTCACCCGGCCGGGCACGCCGGTCCGCTTCGAGAAGGGCGAGCCTTATTGTCACATTTTTCCAGTGCGGTGCGGCGAGATCGAAGACATCGAGCCGGAGCTTGAGGTGCTCTCTGCCGACCCTGACCTCAAGCGCCAGCACGATACGTGGACGGCAAGCCGCGAGCGCTTCAATGTCGACCTGAAGCAGCCAGGCTCCGAGGCGCAATCCGACAAATGGCAGAAGCTCTATTATCGCGGGCTCGCGCCAGACGGTACGCAAGCTGCGACTGAGAGCCACCGCACGCGGTTGAGGCTTCAGCCGTTCAAGGCACCACGCCGCTAGGCTAGTGAACCACCTCAGCCACAGCCGCGGCGAGGCGCTCGCGGTAGACTGGCTTGGCCAGAATGGGCGATCCCGGCACCACCTCGCGGATGCGCTCGAGGGTGGCGTCATCGGTATAAGCGGTCACGAACACGACCGAGGCGTCGCACACGTCGCGCAGCCACCGCGCGGTCTCGATCCCTTCGCGGGCTCCGCCGAGATAGACATCGACCACAACGATGTCGGGCTGATGGTTCATGGCGAGCGAGCGGGCCTCCTCGGCATTGGGGGCTAGGCCGCAAATTTCGAAGCCAAGCCCTGTCATTGCGGCTTCGAGATCGAGCGCAATCAGAAACTCATCCTCAACGATGAGGGCACGATTGCGGTTTTCGTTCTTAACGTCAGTCATAATTTCTGCTCCCGGCAGTGCCCATGAGAGACAAACGCCGTGAGCTGAGTTTTGTGCCGCCTTATTGTTGCATTGCTCAGAATGAATTGCCGCATGCGGCAAAATTGCTACAGGCCGCGTTAAGCAAAAGGAGTTTAGCGGAACGCATAAGGATTGAAGCCGTAGCGGAACGGCATCATGCGTCTTGCCGGCCGATATGAGAATCTCGGCAGGATGGGGCGGCTCACCCGTTTGATGCGCTTGAGATGTGCCGGGCGCTCATAGGTCGCAACCCGCATTTGCGCCCCGTCGCGCACCTCGACCTTGCTCGGCACCCCTTGCGGGTCCACCACCACGACGCCGGAATCGCTCCAAGCCCATTGCGCCTGCAGCTCACCCCAGCGGGCGGGCTCGATCGCGATCAGTTTTTTCGCCCAGAGATCGATCACGGCGACGTATTCCAGCCGCACTCCCTTAGGCGAAGCGCCGGCGTAATAGTGAAGCAGCCCGATGCCGCGCAGCGTTCCCTTGAGAACCTGCCAATTCAAGAGTTCCGGCTCGCCATCGCCATACATCTCCAAGCCAAGACGCACCTTCGGATAGTCGGCATTCGTCGCAACGTATTGGCCGGCTTCAGTGAGCGCGACGGCCCAGCCCTCAAGCTCCGTGCTCACGGAACGGTCGCCAGAAGGTTCGGCGGCCGCGGGGGGCGGCGGATCAGTTGCTTGCTTGTCACCAGAGTCGCAAGGGTCTCCACTCCCGTCGCCGGGGTCCTCCGGCTCGGCGTTTCCGATCAAAACCTCGTTGCTGGCGCGAAGCAGGAGCGAGTTCGGCGAGCGGGAAAGGCGGTCATCGGCCACTTGCGCCAAGCTCCCCGACCCGTCGCCAAGTTGGTCTGCCCCCTCACAAGGGCTATCCGCCGCGGGCGAAGCCTTGGCACTTTCAGGGAGTGAACCGGTCTGTTCGGCCGCCGCCGGCGCCGAAGCCGAAGCCGCGTCGTGCTCTCTCGCTCTGTCCAAATCGGCGTAGGCTTTCCAGGGCTTGTTCAATGAGGTGTAGGCTGCAGACCTTCCAAGATAGACGGCTGCCGTCTCCATGCCGAACTCGATTGCCGAGCTGTAGTCGTTGACCGCGTCGGCATAGCGGCGAAGCGCCATGAGGGCGTCGGCCCGGTTGGCATAAGCCTGGCCGTATCGCGCGTTGAGAACGATTGCCCGCGAGAAGTCGCGCATGGCGCCGGCCGGGCGCTTGAGCGCGAGCTGGACCTTGCCCCGCCCGTTGAACGGCACCGCGTTCCCTGGCATGAGCACCACCGCCTTGGTGTAGTCGGCGATGGCTCCGGCATGATCGCCATGGAGAAACCGCGCATTGCCGCGGTTGTTAAAGGCCTGGCCGTAGTTCGGGATGAGCGCGATGGCTTGGCTAAAGTCCTTGGCGGCCTCGTCGTAGTGGCGGAGCTCGAGCAGCACATTGCCGCGGTTGTTGTAGATCATGGCCTCTTCAGGAGAGAGCCTTAAGGCGGCGTTGAAGTCGTCGATGGCCGCAGGCAGGGCGCTCAGGCGCCAGCGTGCGATGCCACGATTGCCAAGGGCTGAGATCTGCGTTGAGACGGCAAGCGCGCCGGACTGAAGCGCTTCGGTCAGCAACCTTTCGGCTTCTTGATATTGGCCGCGCAGAAGTGCCTCACGGCCATGGGTCGCTTTCAACGAGGCCTCGCGCTGGTCACTGAGGGCCGAGGCTTCGGTGCCGATGAGGCTGGCGATGATAAGGAACAGTATTCCCAGGAGCCGCGCCGGCTGCGCGAGCTTCCTCGCGCACGACGTAGCACGCAGACTCCACATACCCGACGCCGCCGCAGACACCGGACCCCGCACCTTATCGGGCTCGCGGCACCGGTCATGCGTGCCGCACGCGCCCGATGAGTCACTCTCGTACGAGTTTGTGACATTGACAAATCACGATTCGAAAATCGCGAGTCGAATCAAAAAAATTTGTCGCGCGTGACGCGTCGGATGCGATGAGTGAGCACAAAAAAGGCGAGGGCGCTTCGCAAGCCACCCTCGCCTTGTTGCGTCTGCTAAGCGGCTAAACCGCAGCGGGAACTGCTAGCGGTAAGCTGACGGAATCTGCTCGTAGGAGCCCGCACCGAACGGCTTGTAGGGGATGTTCGGGTGCGTCTTCATCTCATCCCAGAACTGCATCGTCACGGGGTTGATGTAGAGGCCGATCCAGCCATTGTCCTGGCCGGAATAGCGGCCGGGCGAGGTCTTGAAGTCGCCCCGGGTCGGCGCCGCACCGTTGAAAACGATGTCGTAGTTCTCGCCTGGGTCCCACCAAAGATCGTAAAGCGCCGGGATCTTTAGGGATTGCTCCTGTCCGAGCCAGGTATCCTTGGCGGTGTAGAGCGCCTTGAAGTTCTTGACCCGAACGCCGCCGAAGCTCTGGTCGTTGAAATAGATAAAATTGTCACGTTTGCCCGGCCCGGTGCCGAGCAGTGACTCGCTCAAATCGATGCCGTCGAAGATGATCGGATTGCCGTCATTGTCCTTCCAATCGTGCGGCGGCGGCTCAAGACCGGCGAGCTTGGCGAGGGTCGGCCACCAATCCATATGGGACCACATGTCCATATTGACCGTGCCGGGCTTGATGTGGCCGGGCCACCAGGCAATCGCCGGCACGCGGAAGCCGCCTTCGAAGGACGACCCTTTCATGCCGCGGAAAGGCGTGTAACCCGCATCCGGCCAAGCGTCGATCCAGGCGCCGTTGTCGGTGGTCCACACCACGAGCGTATTCTGATCGATGCCGAGGTCGCGGATGGCCTGCACGACTTGCCCGGAGTTGTCGTCGAGCTCCATCAGGGCGTCGAGATAGTTGCCGCCGCCGGGAGACTTCCCCTTCCAGCGCGGGGAGGGGTTGTTCGGATTGTGCACCTTGAGGAAGCAAAGATACATGAAGAAGGGGTTCTGATCCTTGGCGTGGGCCTTCAGCCAGTCGATGGCCTTGGCCCGCATCTCGTCATCCCCGGTGGCGAGATCGGCATAGGTGAAATCCTTCTTCACCGCCGTCGGCGCGGCGCCGGCCTTCCCGTCCCATTGTGAAAGGTCGACCTGATCCCACAGCGCCATGAACGACTTGTCGTGCGTGGGGAAGCTCGGATGCAGCTCCTTGTCGACATAGGCGTAGACCCCGGCATAATAGGGCAGCATGTCGTACATCTCGTCGAAGCCGTTTGATGTCGGGAAATTCTCGAGTTTGTCACCGACATGCCATTTGCCAAGCTGCACGGTCGTGTAGTTCGCCTGCTTCAGATATTGGGCGATGGTCGGTGTCTGTTTGGTGAGGCCGTTGGGATCGCCGGGGGCGAGCACGGCGGAGAGCGAGGTGCGGATCGGAATGCGGCCGGTGATGAAGGAGGCGCGGCCTGCCGTGCAGCTCGCCTGGCCGTAATAATTGACGAAGCGCATGCCTTCGGAGGCAAGGCGATCGAGGTTCGGCGTGGGCGCGCCAATAGGTAGTCGGGCATTGATCGGGATCAAGCCCGGTTCCTGGCTTCTGGTTAAATAAGTGTCTGACCAGGCTGCCGAATGCCATCAATCGGCGGCGTCGGAGAGCAATGAGTAGGCTGAGCGACACTCGATACGCGGTCGACAAGCTCGCCTGGATGCGCAAGGAGCGGATCTGGCCGAACGGCTTGCGCTATCTGTGGACCGATGCGTTCGGTGTCGTGCTTCTCGTATCTCTCTATGAGGCGCTGCGCGACGAACGTTATCTCGATGAGGCCGAAGGACTGGTGGCCGAGGTCAATCGCGTGCTCGGGCGGCCGCGCGGCATCCGCATCGGCGAGGAGCCGGACCGCGAAGGCCAATATTTCCACTATCTCGCCATGTGGCTCTATGCGCTTTCCGTGCTTGGCCGCTATCGTCCTCTCTATCGCGAACAAGGTGTGACACTCGCGCGGCAAATCCACGATCCGTTCGTCGTGCCGGGGCGTGGCGTGATCTGGAAAATGCAGGAGGATCTGAGCGGGCCTTATCCCGGATATGGTTTCGGCGCGCTCGATGCCTTTGACGGGTATGTGTCCTATCGCCTGCTCGACGAGCAGGCCTTGGCGCGCGAGATCGGCGAGATGTATGCGCTCATCAAGCGCACCGCCGGGGACCTCGTGATCACTCAAGATCTTGGCCTCGGCATGATCTTGTGGCTTGCGCTTCCCCGAGGAGGGATGGGCCAAGCTGCATACGAGGCGCTCGCTCGCCATGCTCGACCACATGTGGCAGCGGGAGGGGTATTTTGCCCGGGAGCCCTATCTGCCGCAGATGTGCTTCGCCTTTACCAATTACGGCGTCTCGGTGGGATTGCAGGCGGCTGATGCGATGCCTGAGCGGGTGGACGCGCTCAATGCCTATTTCGAGACCTACCGCTCAGGCGATGAGTACGATCGCAACGCCATCACCCATGTGATGGCGTGCAGCTCGCATTTTCCTGGGCTGCTGTTGCGGTCGTTATGAGGTCAGCTTGCATTCTGGGATTTACGAGTGTACGTTACATGTAACTTGTTGCTAGACAGCGGCGATCGAAAAAATGCCTAACAAGCGAGTTCGAGAGAGGGTGCAGAGCTACCGTGAGCGTATGCGCGCGAGGGGCCTGCGACCCGTGCAAATTTGGGTTCCTGACACGCGGACCGCAAAGTTCCGCCTTGAGGCGCATCGACAATCGCTTGCCGTGGCGCGCAGTCCGACTGAGCACGAGGATCAATCGTTTATCGACGCGGTTTCGGACCTCAGCGAGGCATGAAACGAGGTGAGGTTTGGACGATTGCGGGCGAGGGTTATGCCGGGAAGCCTCGCCCCGCTGTTATCGTCCAAGATGACCGCTTTGACGCAACCGCGTCGATCACAATCTGTGCCTTTACGACCGATCTCACCGACGCGCCGCTATTCCGTTTGCCGGTCGCACCATCCGAGCGCAATGGGCTGCGAAGCGCCTCTCGCCTGATGGTGGATAAGATCACTACCGTTTCCAAAAGCAAGTTGGGAAAACAGATAGGCCGAACTCGACCAAGAGGACCTTGTGCGGTTGGACCGCGCCATCATGGTTTTCCTTGGGGTTGCTTGACGCGCGCCTGCGCTCGCCTGACTAGAACGCAGCGGCGATGGCGTCGTCGACGGTCGAGAGCCAGACGAACTTCATCGCCTGGCGCGCCGCTTCCGGCACGTCCTCGAAGTCCTTCTTATTGCGCTCGGGCAGAAGCACGGTGGTGATGCCTGCGCGCATGGCGGCGAGCACCTTGTTCTTGACGCCGCCAATGGGCAGCACCAAGCCGCGCAGCGAGATCTCTCCTGTCATGGCGGTATCGTTCTTCACCGTGCGCCCGGTGAGGAGCGACACGATGGCGATGAACATGGCGATGCCAGCGCTCGGGCCGTCCTTAGGGATGGCGCCAGCAGGCACGTGCAGATGAATGTCCGACTTCTCGAACACGCTTGCGTCGATGCCGAGCGAGGCGCTTCGCGCCTTCACCAGGCTCAAGGCCGCTTGGGCGCTTTCCTTCATCACGTCGCCGAGCTGGCCGGTGAGGATCAGCTTGCCGTTGCCGGGCACACGGGCGCATTCGACGAACAAAATGTCGCCGCCGGTCGGGGTCCAGGCAAGCCCGGTCGACACGCCGGGCACGCTCGTGCGCATGGCGACCTCGCTCTCGAAGCGGCGGGCGCCGAGGATGGCATGCAGATCGGCGGCATCGATCTTCATGTGCTCCACCTTGCCTTCGGCCACGCGGGTGGCGACATGGCGGCAGATGGCGCCGATCTCGCGCTCGAGATTGCGGACGCCGGCTTCGCGCGTGTAGTCCTGAATGATGACGCGGATGGCGTCGTCGGTGATCTCGCAAGCGCCGGGCGACAAGCCGGTAGCCTTGAGCTGACGCTTGAGCAGATAGCGCTTGGCGATCTCGACCTTCTCCTCCTCGGTGTAGCCGGGGAGCTCGATGATCTCCATGCGGTCGCGGAGCGGCCCAGGGATGGTGTCGATCACGTTGGCCGTGCCGATGAACATCACCCGCGACAGGTCGAAGGGGACCGCGAGATAATTGTCGCGGAAGGTCGAGTTCTGTTCGGGGTCGAGCACCTCGAGCAGAGCCGCCGACGGATCGCCGTGGAAGCCCTGGCCGAGCTTGTCCATCTCGTCGAGCATCATCACCGGATTGCGCGTCTCGGCTTTGCGGATCGCCTGGATCACGTTGCCGGGCAGCGCGCCGATATAGGTGCGGCGATGGCCGCGGATCTCCGCCTCGTCGTGCAGGCCGCCAAGGCTCAGCCGCACGAATTTGCGGCCGATGGCGCGCGCGATCGATTGACCGAGCGAAGTCTTGCCCACGCCGGGAGGACCGACGAAGCACAGGATGGGGCTCTTGCCTTCGGGGTTGAGCTTGCGCACGGCGAGAAATTCGAGGATGCGCTGCTTGACTTTGGGCAGGCCGTAATGGTCCTCGTCGAGGATCCGGCGCGCTTCGGCGATGTCGATGCGCTCGTCGGACAGCTTCGACCACGGCAACTCGATTAGCCAGTCGAGGTAGCTGCGGATCATGGAGTGCTCGGCGCTCGCCTCAGGCGTGCGCTCAAGCCGCGCCAGCTCCTTCAGCGCCTGCTTCTCGGCCTCCTCAGGCATCTTGGCCTTCTCGATCGCTTCGCGCAGCTCGGCGATCTCAGCGCCTGAGCCTTCGCCCTCGCCAAGCTCTTTCTGAATCTGACGAAGCTGCTCGCGCAAGATGTGCTCGCGCTGGCGGCTTTGCAGCGATTCCTGCGTCTGCTCGCCGATCTGCTTGGACAGGCGCAAGACTTCGATCTGCTGCGCGAGGATGCGCAACAGCTTGTCCAGGCGCTCCTGGACATCGAAGGTCTCGAGCAGCTCCTGCTTCTCGGCAGGCGTGAGATCTGAGGCGTTGGCGACGAAGTCGGCAAGCGCCGAGGGCGACTGAATCTGATCGATGGCGTCGGCGAGCTCCTTGGGGATTGCCGGCAGCAGCGATATCGCCTCGCGTGCCCGCTCTTTCAGCTGATGCATGCGGGCGGCGATCTCGGTCGAATAGACCTCGGCCTCGCCCACCTCATCGACAAGGGCGACGAGGAAGGGATAACCGGTGAGAAACTCGGTGATGCGGAAACGGCGGGCGCCGCGCGAGACGATGTGATGATTGCCGTCCGGCGTGGTCACGTAACGCAGGATTTCGGCCACCGTGCCGACGCGATGCAGATGCTCGGGCCCCGGCGTGTCGACAGAAGCGTCCTTTTGCAGCACCACGCCGATCGGCTTGTCGGCGCGCGCGGCGGCCTGGGCCCCGGCGATAGATTGCGGGCGGCCGAGACCGAGCGGCGCCACCACGCCGGGGAAGAGCACGGCGTTGCGCGTCGGCAGGATGATCAAAGCGCGATCGGGCAGCTTGAGCTCAGAGGAGGCTGCCTGCTCGGTCGCGGAAGTTTGGGTCGTGTCGTTCATGAATTGAACCTGCTCAGCCAAGCTTGACAAAGGTGAGCACGAGGCAACCGTTCACGAGCTCACGTTGATCAAGCCGCAAGCGGTTGAGTTGCAGTGCGATGCGGCGCTCGAAGCTGCCATAGGGAATCTCCAGCCGCACGATCTTGGTGTTCTCGCCGCACGAAGGCATGGCCCGGCTTCCGACGATGGTCAGGATTCCGCCTTCGGTCTGCACCTGCACGGCTTCCGGTACGACGCCGGGGAGCGCCACGATGATGCGGAGCTGCCGCTCAGTCTCGAACATGTCGATCGGCGGTTCCCAGCGCGCGTGGCGGCCGCCTTCGCGGGCGGGCTCGAAGAATTGCCGGTGGAGCTGCTCGGCCCTGTCCAGCAGGGCGCAAGCCTCGGCCCACATCAGATTTCGGGGATCACGCGTCACGCAAGCCTCAACGAGTTACCGAAGGTCGATCTTAGTCGCCCGGCCCATCGTCTGAAAACAACGAGGAGCAACGGGCCGGAGAAATCAAGAGAAGCGCAGAAAGTGGTGAAAGGACGCTATATATTGGTGCTTGGTCTTGCCACTGCAAGAGCCGGTGAGCCCGCGTTAGCGGGTCGCAGGGTCTTCGCCGACGATCTGGCAGCCATCGAGCGGCGCAAGCTCATTCTCGCCAGGAAAGAGGGCAAGTGCGCAAACAGGCATTGTCTTTGGCGATGCCGCGACGCCCTTCCAGCCAGAAACCACAGGGGCCCCGGCGCCGATTGCGGTGCGGGTGCCGTCGACCAGGACGATGCATTCCGCCGTGACGCCGTTTCGTTCGGCGAAGCCAGAAAGCTCGAGCGCCCGGCCGTCGCCATGTGAGACCTTATAGGAGGATGATGACTCGATGCGTCCGACGGCCGGACCTGCCGGAGCGGCGATCGTCTGTCCGAGCATTCCTTCGCACCGCG
The DNA here is from genome assembly GCA_963825835.1 of uncultured Alphaproteobacteria bacterium. Lineage (GTDB taxonomy): Bacteria > Pseudomonadota > Alphaproteobacteria > Rhizobiales > Methyloligellaceae > Methyloceanibacter. The sequence continues at coordinate 12,973 of CAWGVA010000024.1, forward strand.
AGCGCCAATGAAAGGGCGCATGCTTGGCGGCACGGAGCACGGGGAGGGCGCGGTCTAATTGGCCAAAGGCCGGTGTCACCGCCTTGAGATGCTGGTTGCCTTCGATGCCTTGCCGCATTGCGGTTTCGGCGACCACTTTCCGCTCATTGCGCGCCGCGTAGTTGGCGACATAGGACCGGTCGATGGCGATGAGGACCGCACAAACAAGAAGCGCGCCGAAGGCGATCGCTTGCAGACGAGCGGCGCGACGAGAAACGGCACCTGTTGGCAGTGCGGCGAGCACGAGCACGATGGTGGCGATGAGGGTGATGGCGGTGACCGACTGGTAGCGGCTCGTGGCCGCGATCTTCACGCCATAGCCGAGGCGCCCGATGCCGGTCATCAGCGCGTTGAAAGGTGCGAAGAAGAACAGAATGACCCAAAGCAAGGTGTCTGTGACACGCCGCTCGGCGGCGAGACGCCAGATTGACGCAATGCCCGCGCCAACGATCACGAGGCCGGCAACCGGTCGCGCTATACCGTTCCGAGCCGACGTTCCAATTGCCGATCACGCCTTGCGGGGTGCTGCCGGAAACCGGTCTGCCGTCATTGTTGAAATTGCTGGGACCGCGCACGAAGGAGCCGGTCGCCGAACCGGTCTTCCCATTCAGCTCGTTGAGGTTGTTGGGCAGATCTCCGCTGAGCGAAAGCGGACCGCCGAACGTGTTCTTACCGGTCAGCTCGCCGGGGGTCGTCATCGTGCCGCCAAAGGTGAGGCCTCCGGGGGTGATGCTCCGGTCGAAGTGGTAGATGCTGAGGTTGCCGGAACGCGCATTGAAGTCCCAATCCATATACATGTCGCCGGTGGCGACGTAGGTCACCCAGCCGTTGCCGCCAATGTTGGTGGCGACGTTGCCGATGGCGTGACCCTCGTAGGAGGCGGTCATATCGACGCCGCCACCACCTGCCGCGAAATATTGATCGTTGCCGAGCAGAACCTCGTCGCCGATTCCGTAGACGTAGAAGCGGGTCTTATCCCAACCGATGCGCTTCATATTGAAGGACGGACCGAGCGTGGCCTCGAAGAAGTTAAGGTCGATATCGGTCAGGTGAAAATAGTCAGCGTTGTAGGTAATGGCGTCGAACTCGATGCGGTCACCCTGGTTCTTGAGGTCGTAGCCATAGTGCATCGTGCCGATATTGACGGCGCTCCAGTCTGGAGCCGCGACCGACTGGGTATCGAGGGTGAAGTCGATGCCATTCAGGGTGACGGCCTGCGAAGCCGGGGCTGAGTTCGCATTTCTCTCCCAGCGAATGCCGCTGAAGATCGTGGCGCTGAAGGGCGGAGGCTGAGCCTCGATGGCGAGCTGTTGCAGATAGAGCCGCACCTTCGCGGCAATTTCGGGCGGGACATTCGGATTGGCGACCACTTGCGCGAAATAGCTGCGCGAGACCTCGTAGCGAGAATGCCAAGCTCAAGCTCCAGGCGCGGAGTGTTGGGCGCGAAGATGAGCATGCGCTCGAGCGTGGAGACCGCCGCTTCGTAATCGCCGACCTGCGAGGAGAGCGCGGCATATTCGAAAGCGACGTCGAGATTGGTCGGGTCCTGAAGCATCAGCCGCAGCAACGCTTGGCGGCGATCCTCGATCTGATCTCGCGATGCAGGAGTTGAATCCGGGGCGGCAAAAGCAGGCGGCGTTCCGCTCACGCAGAAAGTGACAGCAACCGCCACGGCGGCTGCCAATCCGGCCCACCCATTCATCCCTCGGCCCGTCCGCCTCTTGATTCCTCGGCAGTGCCTTGCCTTGGGGGGAAGGTAGACAGTCGGGCAGGGGGCGGCACGCTTTGAGGCGCGGTTTCTAAGGGTTTTCTGGGCCCTGTGGCCTAAGCACCACGCCGCCTGTGCTATATTGGGACCATGGGGGAGGCCAGATCCGACCAGGCGGCGGTGCTCGATTTCATGGCCTCGCCGAACGCCTATGGCTCGGTGCACGGCAAAGTTGAGCGTATCGAGACCCACGCCTCCGTCGTGTTCCTGGCGGGCGCACGCGCCTATAAGCTCAAACGTGCCGTAAAATACCCGTTTCTCGACTTTTCGACCCTAGGACTGAGGCGTCGCGCGCTTCTCAACGAGCTTCGCCTCAATCGCCGCACGGCGCCTCATCTTTATCTTGAGGTGCTTCCGATAACTCTCGATAAGGGCGGCAAATTCCACATCGCCGGTCAGGGCGAAATCGTCGAGTGGGTGCTGGTCATGCGCCGCTTCGACCAATCGAAGCTTCTCGGCCGCATGGCGGAGGACGGGCGCCTGCCGTTGGCGGCCATGCCCCAGCTTGCGCGCGCTATTGCCGACTTCCACCGAAACGCAGATCGCTTTCTCGGAGCAGAGGAAAGCGTGTCGGCGCTGCTCGCGGTGATTGAGGACAATGCGGCGGTCCTTGCCGGCGAGGAAGCCAGCTTTCCCGCCGGAGCGCTTGCAACCGTCGATCATGCGAGCCGCGAAGCGCTCGCCGCACTTGCTCTTTTGCTAAAGGCGCGGGCTCAAGCGGGCTATGTGCGTCACTGCCATGGGGACCTGCACCTTGGCAATATCGTCGAGATCGAGGGCGCGCCGGTGTTGTTCGACGCCATCGAGTTCGACGACGCCATCGCCACCATCGACGTTCTCTATGATCTCGCCTTCCTGCTCATGGATCTCGGCGCGCGCGGGCTGCCCGCGCATGCCAATGCGGCCCTCAACGCGTATCTGGAAGCGTGCGGCGACACGGGTAATCTCATCGGTCTTGCGGCATTGCCACTGTTCCTCTCCATGCGGGCGATGATCAGGGCCAAGGTTGGGTTGCTGCGGGCGGACCTTAAGCCTGAGTCGCGAGCTGAGGGGCACGCCCGCGCGGCCTCCTATGTTCTGCTCGCGCGCAATCATCTTGAACGAAAGCGGCCGCAGCTCATCGCCATCGGCGGGCTGTCGGGCAGCGGCAAGTCGAGCGTGGCGCAGGCCCTTGCGCCGCAAATCGGTGCGTTTCCAGGCGCGGCGCTCGTGCGGAGCGACGTCGAGCGCAAGCGTCTGTTCGGCGTCAGCGGCGAGGAGCGGCTTCCGCGCTCGGCGTATACCGCGGAGGTTTCTGCCATCGTCTATACGATATGCCGGAAACGCGCCCTCATGGCGCTTGAGGGTGGTCACTCGGTCATCGTCGATGCGGTGCACGCCAAGAGAGAGGAACGTGACGCCGTCGCCGAGATTGCCGCGCGTGCCGGTGTTGGCTTCACCGGGATTTGGCTCGACGCGCCGGCCGGGACCATGCGGGGCCGGATTGCCGCCCGCGTGGGTGATGTGTCAGATGCCACGCCGGCGGTTCTTGACGAGCAGCTTCAATACGATCTCGGGCAGCAGAATTTCGCTGTTGTCGACGCCAGCAGGCCGCTTCCGGAAGTCGTTGCATCCAGCCTCGAGCTGATCAGGCCTGCGAAGCTGTAGACGCCCGGCACGCCGTTCATCCTTTCCTAACCCTCTCGCCGGACAGTCGGGCAAGCGCCATCGGGCGCTTACTTCCGGGCGGCTTTGACTTATGCGCGCCCGTTTGACGGGGTCAGTAGCTTGGGTCGGGTGGGTCGAGTGGCGCGCGCGCTCGCGGCGGCGAGGCTGCTATGGCGCGCCGGCACCGTCCCGCTGATCCGTCTCCTCCTCTCGCTCCTTCTGGTCGGATCGATTGGCGCAAGCCTCGTGGCTTGCGGCTCCGGCAATGGCGAGAGACTTGGCGAACGGGTCATTCCCTTAGGCCAGCCGGTGCCGAAGGGCGGCGGACGGTACGTCACCGGCGCAGCCTACCGGGTGGACGGGGTCTGGTATCAGCCACGGGAAGATCCGACCTATGACCAGGTCGGCACGGCATCATGGTATGGCGAGCTGTTCCATGGCCGCCGCACCGCCAATGGTGAGATTTACGACATGGACCGGCTGTCGGCCGCCTCGCCGACCTTGCCCATGCCGGTCTATGCGCGGGTGACCAATCTCGAGAACCGCCGCTCCATCATTGTCCGCGTCAACGATCGCGGGCCTTACCGGTCCGACCGCATCATCGATCTGTCGCGGCGATCGGCTGAGGTTCTCGGCTTCCGGGGCAGGGGCACGGCGCCGGTGCGCGTTCAATATCTTGCTCGCGCGCCGCTCAATGGAGACGACAGCTACGAGCGACGCTATCTGGCAAGCCAAGGCTGGGCGCAATTCGCCTCGCAGGGGAGGGCGACGATGCCGGGTGTCGTAGGCAGCATTGCCGCGAGCACGCCGCCGCCGCCGCCGAGACAGTTGCCTGTGACGGCTTCCGGCGGAGCGCCGGTGCCGCGGCAAGCTGCGCCGGGCGGGGTGCCGCCGCTCCGTTGGCAGGCGAGCACCCGCCTACCGGCTGGCCAATCGCCCCGCGAGCAATCGGGCGGCGGCGGCCGATTTCTTATTCAGGCCGGCTCCTTCAGGAGCGAGGATAACGCGGAGCGGGCGAGGGCGCTGCTTGGCGGCATAGCGGCCGTCGAAGTGGCGCCGGTCGAGGCCGGCGGCGAGACCCTGTTTCGAGTGCGGGTTGGGCCCTTCGCGGACGAAACCGCGGCCTCAGCGGCGCTCGCCCGGGTGACCGGGGCTGGCTATCAAGGCGCGAAAATCGTTATGAATTAGAGTTCATGCTCTCTCGGGTTGCTTTTTCGGGTCGAGCGCACAATAGTTGGGCCCCAAGGCCGGTGGGGTGGCCGGCGCCTGGCCAATCGATCCGACGTTAAAAGAACGTGCACGCATTGCGCCTTGATATGCTGATCAAGCTCGCCGTGGCTTTCGCTGTGCTTGCCGCGGGGGCCACAGGTCTCTCTGCTCCGGCATCCGCCGCGACCAAGGCTCCCGCAGGCGTCTTCGACACCAAGGCCAAGCATGCCATTCTCATGAATGTCGATGCCGATCTCATCTTCTACGAGAAGGATGCCGACACGCTGATGTCGCCGGCGAGCATGAGCAAGCTCATGACGCTTGCCGTCGTGTTTCGCGAACTCAAGGCGGGCCATATCAAGCTCGACGACCAGTTCAAGGTGAGCGAGCACGCCTGGCGCGAAGGCGGTGCGCCGTCCGGAAGCTCGGCCATGTTCGCGCCGCTCAACTCGACGGTCAGCGTCGAGGACCTGATCCGCGGCGTCACCGTGCAGTCCGGCAACGACGCTTGCATTATCCTGGCCGAGGGAATTTCCGGCTCGGAAGACGCCTTCGTCAAGGAGATGAACAAATATGCCAAGGAGATCGGGCTGACGAAGTCGCATTTCGAGAACTCGACCGGGCTGCCGGCCGACGGACACGTCATGACCGCGCGGGAACTCGCCCTCCTCGCCGACTACCTGATCAAGAATTATCCCGAGTACTATCATTATTTCGGCGAGAAGGAATTCGTCTACGGCAAATGGAGGTTCACCAATCGCAATCCGCTGGTGTTCGAGGATCTCGGGGTCGACGGATTGAAGACCGGATTCATCGAGGATGCGGGATATGGGTTGGTGGCGAGCGCGGTTCGCGACAACCAGCGCGTCATCCTGGTGGTGAGCGGGCTCAACACCAAGAAGGAGCGCGAGGAAGAGCCGCGCAAGCTGCTCGAATGGGGCTTCAAAAGCTTCAAGCCGTACCGGCTGTTCGACCAAGGCGAGAAGGTGAGCGATGCGCTGGTGTGGGGCGGGACCAGGCACTACGTGCCGCTCGTCGGCAATGAGAACATCGACATCATTCTGCCGTTCAACACGAGCGGTCAGGTCACGGCGCAGATCGTGTATGACGGGCCGATCAAGGCGCCGATCCGCAAGGGCGACCAGGTGGCGACGCTGCGGGTCACGGCGGCTGACACCAAGGCGACCAACGATATTCCGCTCTATGCCGGCGAGGATGTCGGCCAAAGCAATTTCGCCATGCGCGGCCTCGATTCGCTGTTCGTGCTGGCCTTTGGCTGGATGCTCTAGGAGCTTCAGCCCGGCGTTACCATTTCTAGGGGCAAGATGCGACACGAGACTGTCGAAACCGGCAAGCTGATCACCTTCGAGGGGGGCGAAGGCGCCGGCAAATCCACGCAAGTTTCGCTCCTCGTGGAGCGGCTGAAGAGCGCCGGGCGCCATGCCGTCGCAACGCGCGAGCCGGGCGGGTCGCCGGCGGCCGAGGAGATACGGGAAACCTTGCTGTCGGGGAAGATCAAGTCCTTCGGGCCGTTTGCCGAGGCGCTGCTCTTCTCGATTGCGCGGCAGGATCACGTCGACACCGTCATCAGCGATGCGCTCGCGCGCGGACAATGGGTGGTCTGCGACCGCTTTCTCGATTCGACCCGCGCCTATCAGGGCGTCACCGGCGGGGTGCCGGCGCCCGTGATCAGCGCGCTCGAGCGGCTGACGCTGCACGGGCTCATGCCTAATCTCACCATAGTGCTCGACATTCCGGTGGAGGAGGGGCTTGCTCGCGCGCGCCGCAGGCGCACGACTCCGGACCGCTTCGAAAGCCAAGATTTCGGCCAGCATGAGCGCATCCGCAAAGCCTTCCTCGACATCGCCGAGGAGGAGCCAGCCCGCTGCGTCGTGATCGATGCGCGGAAGCCCGAGGCTCTCGTCGCCGAAGACGTCTGGGAGGCGGTGGCGGCACGCTTGCGGCCATGAGCCGGACCGCGGCTAAGAAACGCGAGGATCCGGCCGAAGAGCCAGATCGGCTCGAAGGATTTTCCTCTCCGCGCGAGGTCGATCGCCTGTTCGGTCACGATGCGGCGCGCGCCGAATTCGGCGAGGCCTTGACCGGCGGCAGGCTGCATCACGCCTGGCTCCTGGTCGGACCTGAAGGCGTCGGCAAGGCGACGCTCGCCTATCATCTCGCCCGCGAGGTGCTGGCTCTCCGCGAGGGCGATGCGGCTCCGCAGGCACCCACCGCCGATCATCCCGTGTTCCGCAAAGTGGCGGCGCTCGCCCATCCGAATCTGCTTCTGATCCGCCGCTCCTGGAACGACAAGACCAAGCGTTACTCGCAATGGATCGGCGTCGACGAGGTGCGCCGCTTGCGCAGCTTCCTCGGCCATAGCGCAGGCGAAACCGGCTGGCGCGTGGTGATCGTTGACCGCGCCGACGATTTGAATGCGAACGCCGCCAACGCGCTGCTGAAGGCTCTGGAAGAGCCTCCGCTGCGCACGCTGTTCCTTCTGGTGGCGACCGCCGAGGGACGGATTCCCGTGACCATCCGCTCCCGCTGCCGGACACTTCGTGTCACCGCTTTATCAGAGCACGATCTGGCCAAGGCCGTGCAGGCGGCGCTTGAGCGCGACGATCACGAGGTCGATGCCAAGACGCTTTCCTCGGCACTCGCGCTGAGCCAGGGGAGCGTGCGCCGCGCGCTCGAGCTTGCGACCGGGGAGGGGATCTCGCTTTATCGCGACATCGTCACGGCTTTCGCCAGATTGCCTGAGCTTGACGGCCAGGCCGCGCACAAGCTCGCCGAACGGCTCGGAGGGTTTGGCGGGGACAGCGAGCGGCTCGACCTGTTCCTTTCGCTGCTGCTCGGCCTCATGGAGCGATTGATCCGGACGGCAGCAAACGGAGAAGGGGCGATCGGCGAGGAAGGAGCGCTTGCTCGCCGCTTGCTCGATCGCGCGAGCCTGCCGCAATGGGTCGACGCGTGGGAAGCGATCGGGCAGGCCAAAGCCGACGCCGCGAGCCTCAACCTCGATCGCAGCCTGCTCGTGCTCGAGGCTTTTTACCGATTGCAGAAGGCGGCGCGCGGAGGCCAGGCTTAGGCAAGGCGGCGCTTGCCGGGGCGCGCGGCCAAGGCTATGCCATCACCGCCATGGCCCGGCCCTATTACATCACCACCGCCATCTCCTATCCCAACGACGTGCCCCATATCGGCCACGCCTATGAAGCCATCGCCACTGACGCGTTTGCGCGCTTTCGCCGCTTGCAGGGCATGGACGTGTTCTTCTTGACCGGCACCGATGAGCACGGCGTCAAGATGCTGCAAACCGCGAAGAAGCAAGGCATCACGCCTGCCGAGCTTGCCGACCGCAACACGCCGCGCTTCCAAGCCATGGTCGCCACGCTCGACTGCTCCAACGACGATTTCATCCGCACGCGCGAGGAGCGCCACAAGCGCGCCTGCGAGGAGCTGTGGCGGCGCATGCAAGCGAACGGCGATATCTATCTCGGCAAGTATGCCGGCTGGTACTCGGTGCGCGACGAAGCCTATTACGACGAAAGCGAGCTGAAGGCGGCTGCCGACGGCCAGAAGCTGTCGCCGCAAGGAACGCCGGTCGAGTGGGTCGAGGAGGAGAGCTATTTCTTCCGGCTCTCGGCCTATCAGGACAAGCTCCTTGCCCATTACGAGGCGCATCCGGAGTTCATCGGACCGGACACGCGGGCGAACGAGGTGAAAAGCTTCGTGCGCGGCGGGCTACAGGACCTCTCCATCTCACGCACCACCTTCGATTGGGGCATTCCAGTTCCCGGCGATCCGAAGCACATCATGTATGTGTGGGTCGATGCGCTGACCAATTATCTGACCGCCGTCGGCTTTCCCGACGAGCAGTCGGCTAAGTTCAAGCGCTATTGGCCTGCCGACGTGCATATCATCGGCAAGGACATCATCCGCTTTCACGCGGTCTACTGGCCGGCCTTCCTGATGTCGGCCGGCGTCGCGCTGCCGAAGCGCGTGTTCGGTCACGGCTTCCTCTACAATCGCGGAGAGAAGATGTCGAAGTCGGTCGGCAATGTGGTCGACCCCTTTGTCCTTGCCGGCGACTACGGCGTCGATCAGCTCCGCTACTTCCTGCTGCGCGAAGTGCCGTTCGGCCAGGACGGGAATTACAGCCGCGACGGCATCGTGCAGCGCATCAATGCCGACCTCGCCAACGATCTCGGCAATCTCGCCCAGCGCTCGCTGTCGATGATCGCCAAGAATTGCGGTGGCGTGGTGTCTGAGCCTGGGGAACTCACCGAGGCCGACAAGACGATCCTTGCCGCGGCGGACGGGCTCTTCGCGCGCGTCACCCAGGCCATCGACGACTTCGCCATTCATCGCGCGCTCGAGATCGTCTGGGCGGTGATCGCCGACGCCAACCGCTATTTCGCAGGTGAAGAACCCTGGGCGCACAAAAAGACCAACCCAAAGCGGATGGAGACCATCCTCTACGTGACGGCTGAGGTGCTGTGCCAGATCGCGATTCTGGTGCAGCCGGTCATGCCTGGGAGTGCGGGGAAGCTGCTCGATCAGCTTGGCGTGCCGCAGGACGCACGCGATTTCGCGCAGCTCGGACCGGTCGGGCGGCTCAAGCCGGGAACCAAGCTGCCGCCGCCGCAAGCGGTGTTCCCCCGCCACGTGGAGGAAGACAGCGAGGCCGCGGCGTCGTAGTTCGCAGGACTAGCGGCAGAGCTGCTTGATCCGCGCCTCGTCGACGCCCTCGACAAGCACGCCGCCAATCAGGGTGCGCGGCACGGCTGTGTCGCCGAACCGTTTCAGCATGATCGCTTGGACTTGCGGGGTCGTCGCGTCTAGGACCGCGTATCTGATGTGATTGCGTGCCAGGATGGCCCTGACTTGCGCGCAATAGGGGCACCAAGAGGCGTTGTACATGATGACGCTTTTGCTGCAGCCGGCCTCGGCGGGAACCGCGGCGAGGCAGAGCAACGCGGTTGCGGCCGCGGCGATCAGGCGCCGGCGGCCCACAACAGAAATGCTTCCAAACAACGTCTTCCTCACCGGCGGTGTCCAGCGCGCGACACGACCACCCTCGCGAAGCCCTTATTGTTTCCTTCGCCCATATGCTGCACATAGTGCTGCCACACCGGGCACGGACACCCTAGCAGCCTGAAGAACATGGGTCTTTCATCTTTCCGTGATGCTCATCGATAGTCACTGCCATCTCGATTTTCCAGACCTTGCCACAAAGCGCGAGGCCGTGCTGGCACGCGCCGAGGGTGCAGGCGTCGGGCTCATGCTCACCATCTCGACACGGGTGCGGCGATTCTCCGATCTGCTCGAGATCGTCGAGCCTCATGGCAATGTGTACTGCTCGATCGGCACCCATCCGCACCATGCGGCGGAAGAGCGGGACATCACGCTGGAAGAAATCGTGAAATTTACGCGCCACCCGAAGGTGGTGGCGATCGGCGAAGCCGGGCTCGACTATCACTACGACAACAGCCCGCGCGAGGATCAGGAGCGCGGCTTCCGCACCCACATCGAAGCGGCGCGACAGACTGGCCTGCCGCTCGTGATCCATGCCCGTGACGCCGACGACGACATTGCCGGCATCCTCGAGGAGGAGACGGCGCGTGGCGCTTTTCCCTTCGTGCTGCATTGCTTCACCGGAGGGCCCGAGCTCGCCCGCCGCGGGCTTGCGCTCGGCGGCTATGTCTCTTTCTCAGGCGTGGTGACGTTCAAGAATTCGGAAGCCTTGCGCGATATCGCGAGAGAAGTGCCGCTCGACCGGCTGCTGGTCGAGACCGACGCGCCTTATCTTGCGCCTGAGCCGTTGCGCGGGCGCACCAATGAGCCGGCCAATGTGGTGCATACCGCGGCGCGGCTGGCTGCCGTGCGCGGGGTGGGCGAGGCTGAGATCGCAGCAGCCACCACCGACAATTTCTTCCGCCTGTTCAAGAAGGTGCCGCGCTCAGCGGCTTCGATCCCGTCCTCGGCATGACGCTCAAGCTCACCATCCTCGGCTGCGGCACGTCCGGCGGCGTGCCCCGGGTCGGCAATATCTGGGGCGCATGCGATCCTTCAAACCCGAAGAACCGCCGGCGGCGCTGCTCGGTGCTGGTGCAAAAAGAAGGCGGCGAGGGCACGACCAATGTGCTGGTGGACACCCCGCCGGACCTTCGCGAGCAATTGCTCGACGTTGGAGTCGGTTGGCTCGACGGCGTGCTCTACACCCATGACCATGCAGATCATACCCACGGCATCGATGATCTGCGCATGGTGTCGTACAATGGGCGGCGACGCGTTGCGGCGTACTACGACGAATTGACAGGACAGCAGCTCAGGCAGCGCTTCGCCTATTGCTTCAAGATGTCGGCAAATGGCGAGTATCCGCCGATCCTCGATGGCCACCAAATCGCGCCTGGCGTATCGGTGAAAATTCCAGGTCCGGGGGGCGACATCGAGGCCTTGCCGTTCCGCCAGCGACATGGCTCAGGCGAGACGCTCGGTTTTCGCTTCGGCGGCATCGCCTATTCGCCTGACATCAGCGACCTGCCCGAGGAATCGCTCAAATACCTCGAGAACCTCGATGTGTGGATCATCGATGCGCTCCGCTATGTGCGGCATCCGAGCCATTTCAGCGTCGATGAAGCGCTTGCCTGGATCAGGCGAATCAAACCGAAGCGGGCGGTGCTCACCCACATGCATGTCGATCTTGACTACGAAACCTTGGCGAAAGAGCTGCCCGAAGGGGTGGAGCCCGGCTACGATGGCATGGTGCTGACAACAAAGGATAAAATTGCCGATTCATGAACCTTTGCGGCGATCTTCACTTGACTTATCGCAGCGGCGCCTCCATCTTCCGCCCATCTGATTGCTCGCGATCGCGCGAAGCCGCCGCTCAATTTGCGGCGTTTCATCCCGAGACAATTTTCAAGTCATCGTCTGACCCCAGCTAGCGCGTGGGAAACGGCGCAAAGGCCACACGACCGCTTTAGCGGCGTGTCCGGCACACAAGGATATTTTATAAGTGACACCTACTTCTTTCGACGGCCTCGGCCTGTCCGAGCCCCTGCGGCTTGCGCTCAAGACCGAGAACTACCTCAAACCAACGCCGATTCAGGCGCAGGCGATCCCGCTTCTCACCGAAGGCAGGGATCTGCTCGGCATCGCCCAGACCGGCACCGGCAAGACCGCGGCCTTCGCGCTGCCGATTCTGCACCGCCTGGCCGAGCGACGCGCGCCACGCACGCCGGGACGCCCGCATGCCCTCATTCTCGCGCCAACGCGCGAGCTTGCCTTGCAAATCGACGAGCGATTCCGCGCCTATGGCCGCAAGCTTCACCTCCGCTCGACCGTGATCTTCGGCGGCGTAGGGCAGGGCCAGCAGGTGAAGGCGCTCCAGCAAGGCGTCGACATTCTGATCGCCACCCCCGGACGTCTTCTCGACCTCTTCGCCCAGCGCCATGTGAGCTTCGACAAGGTCTCGATCCTCGTCCTCGACGAGGCCGACCGCATGCTGGACATGGGCTTCATCCGCGACGTGCGGAAGATAGTCGCTGCCTGCGGCAAGGAGCGGCAGACGCTGCTGTTCTCGGCCACCATGCCGCCGGACATCGCCAAGCTTGCCGCTGAGATCCTCCGCAATCCCGCTCGCATTGACGTTTCGCCGGCGAAGGTCACAGTCGATCTCATCGATCAGCATGTTTACTTCGTTACGGCACAGGCGAAGCGCGACCTGCTGGTGGAGCTGCTCGCCAATCCGGCCATGGATCGCGTGCTCGTCTTCACGCGCACCAAGCATGGTGCCGACAAGGTCTGCAAGTTTCTGAGGCATGCCGGCTTGGCGGTGGAAGCCATCCACGGCAACAAGGCGCAAAATGCCCGGGTACGGGCGCTCGAGGCGTTCCGCAGCGGGCAGGCCCGCGTTCTCGTCGCCACCGATATCGCCGCACGAGGCATCGATGTGGCGGGAATTTCGCATGTCATCAATTACGAACTGCCGAACGAGCCTGAGAGCTACGTGCATCGCATCGGCCGCACGGCGAGGGCCGGCGCCGGCGGAACGGCGCTGTCGTTCTGCGATGCGAGCGAGCGTGCTTATCTCAAGGACATCGAGAAACTGACGCGAGTTTCGCTCGCCGTAGCTGGGCACCGTCATGCAGAGGCCGAAAGGACCGAAACCGTCTCGAAGGGATGGCGGCCCGAGCGCTCGCGACCCGCGCCGGCGCCCAAACGGCAAGAGCGTTCGTCCGCCGCGCCGGCGGCCAACCGCTCGTGGCGATCGGATGGGCGGCGTGGGAACGCGCTGCCTGCCGCGAGGGGAGCCCTCACTCGTCCGAGATCCGCACGTCTGTCCCTATCAGGAGAGCCAAGATGAGCAAATTTCCCACGCGTATCAGCGCCGCCAGGCGGAATGCGGAAGCGCTTCTGAGCCGCAGCAAGAAACAGGAATCGACGCTGAAGCTCGAACAGGAGCGGGAGCACGACGCGATGGCGGAGAAGACGGCGCGGTTGCGCGCGCTGCGTCTCGCCAAGGAAGCCTCCGATCGCGAAGCTGCAGCTTCGGCGCCGCCGTCCGCCCGCCCCAAATCGCGCCGTGCAGCTCAGAAATAGAGCAAAGGACCGAACATGGCTTTCAAACCCAACTACAACCAGGAGCGCGCTAGTCGCAATCGCAACAAGCAGCAGAAGAAGCAGGAAAAGCTGCAGCGGCGCGAAGAGGACGCGGCGAAACGGAAAGCTGCTCGCGGGGATGCTGTGAGTGACGACGCCCCAGAGGCGGGGAAGCCGCCGCAGCAAGATTAGTTTCGCTATTGGAGAACGCACATGGCCAAGAAGAAGCAACAGGTCGCCAACGGCTTCGTGCTGTTCGACGTCCTCTATGAGGACGGCACGCAGACCTCCAACCGCAAGGTGCCGGCGGCCGATCTTGGCGGCCTCGACGGCGACGATCCGGCGCGTACCTTCATCGAGATGCAGGACCGCAAGATCGCCGAAGTATCGGGCATGCCGCGCGGACGCATCAAGTCGATCGTCCGCTCGAAGAAGCGCGTCGCCTAGCGTCCGCCCGCGCAGGAACGTCAGTTCAAGGGGACTGAGACCATGACCTTCCCGGCGAGCGATGGGTCCGGGATGGCGGCGCCCACGGTCTCGCTGTAATTGCCGATGGCCTGGATGACATAGCCGTCCGCGTCGTTCATCACGACGCCGCCGCCGATTGTGTTGCGGGCGGCCGCTGGCCCGATCTTGATGTCGTCGAGATCGAAGCTCGTCTTGAAAAAGGCAAAGGGCTCGAGGCTCGAGCCGAATCCCATGTCGATCGGGCGCCTCACTTCCGGACCGGCTGTGAAGCGGGTCATGGCCACGTTCGTTTCGGCGACACCCGGTATGGCGGCGATGGAAGTCTCATCCAAATGGGTCACGGCGGCCGCAGGCATCAGCTGCCATTCGCCCAAGCCCCAACTGCCGCTCAGCCGCGCCTCGGTCAGCAGACGGCTGGTGGTGAGGTCCGTCTCCTCGCTCAGAAGCGTAGTGCCATCGGAGGTTTCGCCGAAGGCCGCACGGCCGCCAAGGACGAGATTTGGCGACAGCCGATAGGCTGCATAGGGACCGGCCAAATAGGCGTCCGTGGCGGTCACCTCGCCGTCGATAGGCAGGGTGACGATCCGATCGTCCCTCTGCACCATGGCCCCAAGCAGCAGGTCCGAGCCAAGGCGATAGTCGGCGCCAAAATAGGTGGTGGTGAGTGCCGAGGCGCCGCCGACGGTCTGAAAGGGCGCCTGGCGGCTTTCCGCCCACACCGATTCGCCATCGGGTGTTGCGCCGACGATGTTCAACCGGCTGTTGATCCTGTTCTGCAAAAGGTCGCTTGCCGGATCGACCAGGCTCTCGCAAGGGGTGGGCGTGGTGCTGGACAGCGCCGGGCAAAGCTCGGCGGCGGCGCCGGGAAAGGGCGCGATCAACAAGGCTGCGAAAGCTGCTCCGGCATGGCGCATGGCCGGCATTCCCTGCTTGGCGATGGCGGTTGACCCGCCTGCTTGAGGCAACCCTGCCACCAAGATGTGGAGATTCTGCGGCGAGCGCAGAGACAACTAAACCTCCGGCGTAACGAGCTGGCCGGTAACGTCATTTTCCGCCATGGCGAGCGTCACGAAGATCTCCGTCACCTGCTCGGGCGTTGGCAAGGTGGCTTGATCCTCGCCAGGATAGGCTTCGGCGCGCATGCGTGTCGCAAGAGCGCCGGGATCGACGAGGTTCACCCTGATTGGCGTGTCAGCGGTCTCGTTGGCATAGGTCTTGGCCAGGGCCTCGAGCGCCGCCTTGGAGACCGAGTAGGGCGCCCAGTAGGCGCGGGCCGATCGGGCCACGCCCGAGGTCACGAAAATGACGCGGGCCGCATCTGAGCGACGGAACAGCGGATCGAGCGTGCGGATCAGCCGCCAATTGGCGGTGACGTTCACGGCGAGGACGCGGTCCCAATGGGCTGAAGGAATGTGGGGGAGGGGCGAGAGAGCGCCGAGGATGGCAGCGTTGCCGACAAGCACGTCAAGACGCCCGAAGCGCTCATAGAGCGAGGGGCCGAGCGCGTCGATGGCTTGCCCGTCGGTGAGATCGAGCGGAACGAGGCTCGCGCTGCCGCCAATCGCGCGGATATCGTCATCGACGCGCCCAAGATTGGTCATGCTACGGGCGAGCAGCAGCACCTGCGCCCCTTCGTGGGCGAAAGCGAGAGCAAGGGCACGGCCAAGCCCGCGCGAAGCGCCGGTAATGAGCGCGATGCGGTCCTTGAGACGCTGTCCGGTCAACCGACCTCGGCGAGGAAGGAGAGCTGCTTCTGCTGCGGCGGACCTTCACGGTCCCTGAGTCTCGTCGGATATTCGCCAGTGAAGCAATGGTCGGTGAACTGAGGGTGCGCTGCATCGCGCCCCTCATAGCCCATGGCCTTGTAGATGCCTTCGACCGAAAGGAAGGCAAGCGTGTCGGCGCCCATATAGGTGCGCATCTGCTCGAGAGTCTTGGTGGCGGCGAGCAGCTTGTCCTGATCCGGCGTGTCGATGCCGTAAAAGTCCGGATGGGTGATCGGCGGGCTCGAAATGCGCATATGCACTTCCTTGGCGCCCGCCTCGCGCATCATCTGCACGATCTTCACCGAGGTGGTGCCGCGCACCACGCTGTCATCGATCAGCACGATGCGCTTGCCGCGCACTTGCGCCTCATTGGCGCTATGCTTGAGCTTCACGCCGAGCTGACGGATGCGCTGCTCCGGCTCGATGAAGGTGCGTCCGACATAGTGGTTGCGGATGATGCCGAATTCGAAGGGGATGCCTGAGCCTTGCGAATAGCCGATGGCAGCCGGCACGCCTGAATCGGGAATGGGGATGACCACGTCGGCGTTGGCCGGGGCTTCCAGCGCCAATTGCCGGCCCATCTCTTTGCGCACATCGTAGACGGAGCGGCCGCCGACGATGGAGTCTGGCCTGGCGAAATAGATGTATTCGAAGATGCAGAGGCGCGCTGGGTATTTCGGCACGAACCGGTGGCTCTCGATCCCGTCCTTGGTGATCACCACCACCTCGCCGTTCTCGATCTCGCGCACGAAATCGGCGCCGATGATGTCGAGAGCGCAGGTCTCGGATGCCAGCACCCAAGCCTCGCCGAGCTTGCCGAGCACCAGGGGCCTGATGCCGAAAGGATCGCGGGCGCCGACGAGTTTTTTGTTGGTCAGCCCGACCAGCGCATAGGCACCTTCGACCTGTAGCAACGCCTCGATGAACTTCTCCACGAACAGGCGTTTCTCGCTGCGGGCGACAAGATGGAGAATCACTTCAGTGTCGGTGGTCGATTGGCAGATGGCACCCTTGGTGATCAGCCAGTCGCGAAGCGTGAGCGCGTTGGTGAGATTGCCGTTGTGGGAAAGCGCAAAGCCGCCCGAGGCGAGGTCGACGAACAGCGGCTGCACGTTGCGCATGATCGGGTCGCCGCAGGTCGAATAGCGCACATGGCCGATGGCCGCGTCGCCTTTCAGGCGCTCGATCACCTGGCTCGCGGTGAAGTGGTCGCCGACCAGCCCTAAGCGCCGCTCGGTGTGGAAATGGGCGCCGTCGAAGCTGACGATGCCGGCGGCTTCCTGGCCGCGATGTTGGAGAGCGTGCAGCCCGAGCGCGGTAAGGGCCGCAGCATCAGGGTGGCCGAAAATACCGAACACGCCGCATTCTTCATGCAGGCGGTCCTCGTCGAGCCAGGTCAAGGCCTGATCATCAGCGTCATCGTGGTTGGTCACGCGCGTCCTCGCCTCCCTTAGATAGGCGCCTTCATTGGCGCTTCAATACGCGTCGACGCAACCGATTCGAATGGATTTGGCGCTTCCGAACGCTGATCTGGCGGAGGCGCGGCAGGCGCCGCATCGGAGGGTGCGCCGGGCTGGGCGCCGGGCGCCGCAGGCTGGCCCTCAGGGGCAGGGGCTTCGTCGTGCTTTCCGCCTGGCAGGTATTGCTCAGGGTTCATTGGCATCAGCGACTCGATGGCCACCTGGGTCTGCTTGAGGATGGGATAGGACTTGGCCTCGGTGATCCAGGTTGGCTGGTCGCGCGCGAGCGCGCTGAACAGGATAAAGACGATGGCGACCAGCAGGAACCCTCTGGCCAGGCCGAAAATGAAGCCCATGGTGCGGTCGAGCGCGCCGACGCGGCTATCGAGCACGCGATCGGAGATGCGGAAGGTGATCAGGCTGACGACGATCAGGGTAATGATAAAGACGCCTGCGGCGAAGCCGATCTGGGCAAAGGCCGGGGAGGGGAAGTAGGATTCGACCGTCTGCCAATATTTCGGGGTGAGGTAGAGCGCGGCAACGGCAGCCACCGCCCAGGAGAAAATCGACAAAACCTCCCGCGTGAACCCGCGCACCATGGCGAGGAATCCCGACACGAGCATGATGATGATGAGAATGACATCGAGCCAGGAAATTGGCATGGCGCGAGGCTCCTTAGGCGAGCGCGGCGGAGACTATCACGATTCCCCGCGATGAAGCATAAATGACCCGGATCGGCAACGGCGGATGCCAACACCGGCGCATTGTCGCATGCGAAGACCTCCGGTTCAGTCCCTCTCCGGCAGGCCGAACCAGGCCACGAGCTCGCTGAGCTGAGAGAGCGGTATGAGCCTGATCTCCTGAAGCTGTCGGTCGGGGGCGCAAGCCGCCGGCACCACTCCCCGCGTGAACCCCAATTTCGTGGCCTCCTTAAGGCGCTGGTCCATATGGCCCACGGCCCTTACCGCCCCGGTGAGGCTCACCTCGCCGAAATAGACCGTGTCTTCAGGCGCGGGTCGTCCGGTGAAGGAGGAGAGCAGCGCCGCGGCGGCGGCGAGGTCGGCGGCCGGATCGCCGAGCTTCAATCCGCCAGCAACGTTGAGATAGACGTCTTGGGCGCCGAGCCTGGTGCCGCAGCGGGCCTCCAGTACGGCAATCAACATGGCGAGCCGGTTGGGATCCCAGCCGACCACGGCGCGTCTTGGCATGCTGAGTAAAGACGGCGCAACAAGCGCCTGTATCTCAACGAGGATCGGCCTCGTGCCTTCCATACCTGCGAACACCGCAGTCCCCGGGGCGCCCTGATCGCGGTCGCTCAAGAACAGCGCCGAGGGGTTCTCGACCTGTTGCAGCCCCTCGTAGCGCATCTCGAACACGCCGATCTCGTCGGTCGGCCCGAAGCGGTTCTTCACCGCCCGCAGGATGCGGAACTGATGACCGCTCTGCCCTTCGAAATAGAGCACGGTATCGACCATATGCTCGATGACCTTGGGGCCGGCGATCTGGCCGTCCTTGGTGACATGGCCGACAAGGACGAGCGTCGCGCCGTTGCCCTTGGCATAGCTGACCAGCGCCGAGGCGCAGCCGCGAAGCTGCGAGATGGTGCCTGGAGCGGCCTCCAAACCCTCAGACCAGAGGGTTTGCACCGAGTCGATGACGATCAGGGCAGGGGCCTTCGCCTTGCTCAAGGTGGCGATGATATTGGCGAGGTTGGTCTCGGTGCCGAGCGCCACGGGGGCTTGGCTGAGCCCAAGCCGCGCGGCACGCATGCGAACCTGCGCCGGCGCTTCTTCGCCCGAGAGATAGATGACCGGCGCGCCGCTTGATGCGAGCGCCGCGGCGGCCTGGAGCAGCAGGGTGGACTTGCCGATGCCAGGGTCGCCGCCGACAAGGACGGCGGAGCCGGGGACGAGACCGCCGCCGAGCACGCGGTCGAACTCGGCCATGCCGGTCGGCAGCCGCGGCGCGTCGCGCGTCTCGGTACCAAGCCCTTCGAAGGAGGCAGCTCTGCCTTTGCCGCCTCTGATGGCGACGAGCGCCGGCGGGCCTGCGGGTGCTGCAGTCTCCTCGATGATGCTGTTCCACTCCCCGCAGGCGGCGCATTTGCCCGACCAGCGGGCGGTCACCGCGCCACAGGCTTGGCAGACGAAGGCTTTGGAAACTTTGGCCATGACGAGATGCTAGCCGCCGGTATAGCGCCGCGCCGCGCGCGTGCCGAGATTGGTGAGGACTTCGTAGTCGATGGTGCCGGCATGAGCGGCAAATTCGTGGGCGGCGACGTGAGTGCCGATCAGCTCGACCCAGGCGCCGCGCCGGGCAAGCTCGTGGGGAACGTCGGTCACGTCCACGGTGATCAGATCCATGGACACGCGGCCGATCAGCGGCGCCGGATGCGACCCGAAATGAACCTGCAAACCCTCCCGGTTATCCGCGACCGACAGCGCGCGGAAGACGCCGTCGGCATATCCCACCGCGAGGATGGCGACGCGCGAGGGGCGTTTCAGCGTGCGCGTCGCACCGTAGCCGACGGTCTCTCCGGGCGGCACGTCGCGCACTTGCAGAACGCGTCCCGAAAGCTGCACCACGGCGGCAAATCGGTTGGCGGCGGCGTGGGAAGCCTTGCCGCCGTAAAGGGCGATCCCTGGGCGGACGAGGTCGTAGTGATAGGCGCGCCCGAGCAGAATACCGGCGGAGTTGGCGAGGCTTGCTGCTGCTTTCGGCAGTTTGGCGCGAAGGGCGTCGAAGGCCTTTTTTTGCACCTCGTTCTTGGCGTGCTCAGGCTCGTCGGAGCAAGCGAGATGACTCATCACCAGCGCGAGCTCGAAGGCGTTCCAAGAGTTCTTCGCGCCGGCAACGGCCTCGACCTCGGCGGCTGAGAGTCCAAGCCGGTTCATGCCGCTGTCGATATGGATGGCGGCGGGCAGCCTGGCGCGCGCCGACTTCGAGAATGCTGCCCACTCCTCGATTTCGTCGGCGCTGTTGAGCACGGGGCGCAAATCAAACTGGCGGTAGACAGGGGCAGTATCCTGTTGCAGCCCGGCCAGGACGTAGATGGTCGCGCCTGCGAGGAGAGCGCGCAGCTCCTCGGCCTCGCCGAGAGTGGCGACGAAGAAGGTCTTGCAGCCGGCGCGCGCCAAAGCCGGAGCGACCGCTGCCATGCCCAACCCATAGGCGTCGGCCTTGACCACAGCGGCGCATTCGGCGGGCGCGCTGAGGTCGCGCAAGCTGCGATAATTAGCGATGAGCGAGTCAAGATCGATGGTAAGGAGCGCGGTGGCCGTTTCGTCATCGACACCGCTCAGTCCAGTCGCTCCGGCAGGCGCTCCTCCGCGGCGAGGTTGCCGAACCTCGTGAACTCCGGCGTGAACTGGAGCCTCACGGTGCCCGTGGGCCCGTGGCGCTGCTTGCCGATGATCACTTCGGCTTTGCCGGTGACCAGGTCCATCTCTTGCTGCCACTGCTTGTGCTCTTCGGTGTTCTCGCGCGGCTGTCTGCGCTCGACATAATATTCCTCGCGGAAGACGAACAACACTACGTCGGCGTCCTGCTCGATGGAGCCGGATTCGCGCAAATCCGCAAGTTGTGGGCGCTTATCCTCGCGCTGCTCAACCTGGCGTGACAGCTGCGAGAGCGCAAGTACCGGAACGTGCAGCTCCTTGGCGAGCGCCTTCAAGCCCGTGGTGATCTCGGAAACCTCCTGCACGCGGCCTTCAGCGGCGCGCCTTGTCGAGCCCGAGAGAAGCTGAAGATAGTCGACGACGATCAGGCCGACGTCGCGCTGACGTTTAAGCCGCCTTGCCCGCGCGGCAAGCTGGGCCACGGTGATGCCTCCGGTCTGATCGATATAAAGTGGCAGGTTCTGAAGCTCCTGCGAGACCTCGACGATGCGGTCGAACTCCTCGGACTCGATGCGGCCGCGGCGAATGCGCTCCGAGGGAATATAGGCCTGCTCGGAAATGATGCGGGTGGCGAGCTGCTCAGCCGACATTTCGAGTGAGAAGAATCCGACCACGGCGCCGTCGAGCGGAGCTTGCGAGTCAGGGTCGCGGCGGTAGCTCTGCGCCACGTGATAGGCAATGTTGGTGGCGAGCGCCGTCTTGCCCATGGAGGGGCGCCCGGCCACGATGATCAAGTCTGAGGGCTGCAAGCCGCCCATCTTGCCGTCGAGGTCTGTGAAGCCGGTGGCAAGGCCAGACAGTCCTCCGTCGCGCCGATAGGCATTGGCTGCCATGTCGATGGCGTCGGTGAGCGCCGTAGTGAAGGGTTCGAAGCCAGAGCCGTATTTCCCGGTCTCGGCAAGCTCATAGAGCTTCTGCTCGGTATCTTCGATCTGCACCGCAGGCGGCGCGTCGATCGGCGCGTCATAGGCGGTGTTGACCATGCCTTCGCCGATCTGGATCAGGTCCCGGCGGATGGCGAGATCGTAGATGGTACGGCCGTAATCCTCGGCATTGATGATGGTGGTGGCGTTGGCGGCAAGACGGCCGAGATATTGCGGGACGGTCAGGTCGCCGACGGGCTCGTCTCCCTGGAAGAAGGTCTTGAGCGTGATCGGCGTCGCGCGTTTTCCCGCCCAAATCAGCTTTGCCGCATGGTCGTAGATGCGCCCATGCAGAGCATCGAAGAAATGCTCAGGCTTGAGGAAGCTCGACACTCGGTCGCAGGCCTCATTGTTGACCAGGATGGCGCCGAGAAGCGCTTGTTCCGCCTCGAAATTATGGGGCGGGGCGCGGAAGGTCGGCGTCTCTGGGGCCGACTGCAGCGGGCGAATCAGTGCGTTGGACATAAGCCCAGAGTAGTCAAAACGATATTGGCGGCTAGTGCGGCGGCCTGTGAACAGCGGGCAGAACTGTTTTCGCCAACAACGAGCGGGATCGCGCGTCTCAGCGCCTGGCGCGCCGCGCCTGCTGCAGCGGGAAGCGGGCGTCCCGCGCGCGGAAGTCGTGCTCCGAGGTATAGATGTAGTCGCGGGTGAGCGGCAGCGCCTTCTGGTCCTTGGTCAATTGCACCTGGAACACCATGAGGTTCTGGTAGCGGAACCCGGTCTCGGCCCCCGCCAGATAGAACTCCCACATGCGGCAGAAGCGTTCGCCGTAGCGCTCGACGGCCGTGTGCCATGAGGCGCGGAAGCGCTGGCGCCAGTGGCGCAAGGTGAGCGCGTAGTGGAGCCGCAGGATCTCCACGTCGGTGACGAGAAGTCCGGCGCGCTCGACCGCGGGCAGCACTTCGCTCAACGCCGGGATGTAGCCGCCAGGGAAGATATACTTGTCGATAAAAGGATTGGTCGAAGCAGGTCCGTCGAAGCGGCCGATCGAGTGAATAACAGCGACGCCATTGGGCGCGAGCAGCTCGCGGATCTTCTCGAAGAAGCTCCGATAGTGGACCACGCCAACATGCTCGAACATCCCGACCGAGACGATGCGGTCGAACTGACCTTGCACCTCACGGTAGTCGAGAAGCTCGAAGCTGACGGCCTTGGCAAGGCCCTCGGCGCGAGCGCGGTCTTGCGATGTTCTGAGCTGCTCCTCGCTCAAGGTGACTCCGGTCACCTCGACATGGGCGGATTTGGCGAGATAGAGGCCAAGGCCGCCCCAGCCGGAGCCGATGTCGAGAACTTTCAGTCCGTCGCGGAGATTGAGCTTGGCGGCAAGGTGGCGCTTCTTGGCGGCTTGCGCCTCCTCGAGCGACATGCCCTTCTTCTCGAAATAAGCGCAGGAATATTGCCGGTCGCTGTCGAGGAACAGCTCGTAGAGACGGTCATCGAGATCGTAATGGTGCTCGACGTTGCGCTTGGCCCGTCCGGCCGGGTTGTACTGCCGCAAGCCACGCCGGACGAATTTCAGGCCCTCGCGCAAACGTGCCAGGCCCGGCCAAGAGGGATAGTCGAGATTTGAGAGAAGCAGCTCGAGGAAATCATAGATGGTACCTCGCTCCATGACGAGGCGGCCATCCATGTAGGCTTCGCCGATGGCGAGCGCCGGGTTGAGAATGAACAGGCGTTCGGTTGCGCGATCGGCGATACGGGCCACGATCGGAGATCCGCTTCCGTCACCGAAATCATGGGCACAACCGTCGGCGTCGATCAGGCGCAAAGATCCTGATGCAATAATCCGATCGAGAGTGTGCCGGAGCGGGCGAAACATCGAACCAGCGCGAACCCTCCGAGAGGAAGGGTTTTCAGTGACTTACCCTGTCGTTTTACGAGCCTGGCGGCGATAAAACAACAAGCGGCCCGCGGTGTTCCCTAAGACTCCGTAGTCCAAAGTGTCGCGGAGGTTACTCCGTTGGCTCTCCTTCCTCCTCGGCGCTCTCCTCGGCAAGCTCGCCGCCAGCGCCCTCTTCAAACAATTTCTCGGCGGCAACTTTCGCTCTGAGGGCCTCTTCCTCGGCCTCGTCCATGGCCTTGCCTGTCACCTGCTCGCCACGGGCCTGGCGCGCCGCCTCGTCGGCGGAGCGGGCGACATTGATGGTCACATGCGGCTCGACCTCGGCATGAAGTCCGATGCGCACGTCGTGCACGCCGAGCGTCTTGATCGGACGGTCGAGCAGGACCTGACGGCGCTCGATGGAGAAGCCGCCTTCGGTCACCACCGCCGCAATGTCGCGGGTCGCCACCGAACCGTAGAGCTGGCCGGAATCACCTGCCTGGCGCAACACGATGAAGCTTTGCCCTTGCAGCTTTGTGGCGACGGCCTCGGCCTCAGATTTCAGCTCGAGATTGCGCGCCTCGAGCTGCGCGCGCTCCTTTTCGAAGCGCTCACGATTGGCCTTGGTGGCGCGCAGCGCCTTGCCCTGGGGCAAGAGAAAGTTGCGGGCAAAGCCGTCCTTGACGGTGACCACATCGCCCATTTGGCCGAGACGGCCGATGCGCTCAAGAAGAATGACTTGCATTTCGACGCTCCTGTTCAGTTCGATTGATCAATCCGGATTTGGCGGCTGCCCGCGCGTCGCGGCCCGGTCGCGCAAGCGAAGTATTGGCTCGGCGAGCCCGAGAATGGCGATGGCGACGGCAACCCAGCCCAAAAGCAGAATGCCGATATAGACGGCGGAGAGCAGCAGGCCGCGAAACGGCATGCCGCGGCTGAAGGCATGCAGCACGGCGAGACCTTGAAGCACATAGGCAAAGAGCAGCGCGCCGGCGAAGCCGGTGGCGAGCAGCCCGGCGAGCCCAGGCAAAAAGGAGGCGAGCAGGCTCGCTGTAAAGGCAAGAAAGAAGGCGTTCGGCAGCTCGATGGCGTCGAGTGCCGGCCAGGGTCGGAGCGCCCGCCCGGACGCTTCGACGATCACACCGGCAAGCCACAGATTGAACAGGGCGATGCTTTGCCAGACGATGGCAAAGGCCGCCGGCAGGGTGCGGGCAAGCACGCTGCTCAAGCCTCCGATCGTGCTCTCATTGATCAGCGTCCCGTCGCGGTCGAGCTCTTTAAGCGCGCTGTTCTGGAGAAGGTCCTTGATCGAGTTGCGATAGGAATCGGTGTCATAGCCAAGGGTCAGCACCATGATTGCGGCAAGCGCGCCGGCGATCACCGCAGCCCAGCCCAGCAGACGTCCGACCGGGTACCATTCGAGCCCAACTGAGGCTTGGCCTTGCGGCGCCGCGGCAGGGCGGGAGAGCAGGGCGAGGTAGCAAAGGACTGCCATCGGCATGGCAATGGCGCCGGCGAAGACGGCGCTTGGTGCCAATCCAAGCACGCCGCCCACGACAACCATGCCGGCGAGCGCGGCGACGGCAGCTGCTATCCAGCCCCAACCGAGACCGGCGAGGCAGATCGGCAAGGGGGCGAGGTAGAACAGGATGCCGGCAAGCGACGTGGCCGTTGCCGCCGAGGCGAACAAAGCGGCGGAAACGAGGCCCGCGCCTGCACCGATGAGGAAAGGTATTGCCATAGTTCGCGCTGTCCCGGCTCTTCATCGAGAGCGGTTAGGGACGGCGAGCCGTCCCAACCTGTGGCGAGAGCTTCGATGAGCGGGCGAACGCCCGCGCGTCGAAGCCCTTATTGAATCAAGTAGGGCAACAGGCCCAGAAAACGCGCCCGCTTAATCGCTCTTGCAAGTTCCCGCTGCTTCTTGGCGGAGACCGCGGTGATCCGGCTCGGCACGATCTTGCCACGCTCCGAAATGTAACGCTGCAAGAGCTTCACATCCTTGTAGTCGATCTTTGGCGCCTTATCGCCCGAGAACGGGCAGGTCTTGCGCCGGCGGTAGAAGGGGCGTCTCGCCGCGCTTTGGGTCATGCTCATCAGTTATCGTCTCCCGTCAGGGTGGCGGCGTCCAACTCAGGCACATCGACGGCGCTCGGCACATCGCGGGGCGTGAAGTCCCGGTCGCGATCGCGGTCGCGGCGCGGCCCACGACGGTCGCCACGATCGCCGCGGTCACCACGGTCGCCGCGATCAAACCGGTCGCCGCGGTCGCCACGGCCTTCGCGCTCGTCGCGGTCGGCGCGGCGCATCATGGGCGATGGCCCTGCCTCATGCTCATCGACCCTGACCGTCAGGAAACGGAGGATGTCAGTGGCGAGGCGCATCTGACGCTCGAGCTCGGCAACGGCGGCCGGCGGCGCGTCGATGTTCATCAGCGAGAAATGCGCCTTGCGGTTCTTCTTGATGCGAAAGGTGAGGCCCTTGAGTCCCCAATATTCGGTCTTGCCGATGGTCCCGCCCTGACCTTCGATGATCGTGCGGAATTCCTGCACCAAGCCTTCGACCTGCTGCGTGGAGATGTCCTGGCGTGCCAGGAACACATGCTCATAAAGCGGCATGGACTGCCTTTCCTTCGTTTTGGCCCCGGCGCGTAGCCTCTCATGGGCCCTGGAAGGAAAGGCCCAAGAAGACAACCCTTGGGAGCGAAGACAGGGGAGACCGGCTTATGCCTGCCGCTTCAAGCGAAGCGGCTCTCCTTTCAGCCTCCGACCGGAGCGGTTTCGAGGGGGCTTTATACGGTTTTGCCGGCGCTTTGCAAGGCCTGCGAGCGCGATCAGTGCATCTCACCGGGCTTTTGCGGCACTGCTCTCGACGTGCACTCCACCGGCTTACTGTCCTTCACCGAATAGGCGAGGCAGTTGTCGTTCGAATACACCTCGATCACTTCGAGCTTGGCGATGGGCGCGTCGGCGTACGACACCTCGATCGTCACCGGCGTCAGCACTTGAGTTGTGACCTCCTGCGGCGCACGGCCGCGAGCGTCGAAGGCGAAGATGCGGTCGTTAGGATCGCCCATGCGTGATACTAGCTGCAGCTCCGTGTAGCCGGGCGCCGGTGCCATCGCCTTTACCGAGATTGAGACGGTGCCCTCGGCTACTCCGGCGGTCACACCCTCGATGTGAGACAAGGCCGCCAAAGCCGGGTCGGGCGGAGCTTTCGACTTCCACGGCCAAGCTTGCGGGGACGCGGCGAAGACGGGCGCGGCGACGAAGAGGGTTATCGCGGCAAGCATTGCGGGAAAGCGGTGCATTCCGGCCTCCGGAAGGGATTCTATCGATGAAACAGAGTTTTGGGGGCAAAAGTTGCAAAACTGAATCCTCTATCTCGGCGCTAGCCTAGGAGGCGGCGTTCCCAGGCCTTGGCCAGCTTGACAGGCTCAAGGCAAACAGTGTCTTTGGCCCGACTTTAGCGGCAGGGATCCTTTCCTCGAAATGAGCATTGCTTTCATTTTTCCCGGGCAGGGGAGTCAGACCGTCGGTATGGGCGCGGAGCTCGCCAAGGCTTACGCGCCGGCGCGTGCCGTGTTCGCCGAGATCGACGAGGCCCTCGGTCAGTCGCTCTCGACCTTGATCTGGGTGGGACCTGAGGATCAGCTCACCCTGACCGAGAACGCCCAGCCCGCCTTGATGGCGGTCTCGCTTGCCGTCATTCGCGTGTTGGAGGCCGAGAAAGGACTCTCACTCAAGGAAAGCGTCACCTTCGTGGCCGGCCATTCGCTCGGCGAATATTCGGCGCTCGCAGCCGCTGGAAGCTTGAGCCTTGCCGACACCGCGCGCCTGCTCAAGACGAGAGGGCAGGCCATGCAGGCGGCGGTCCCGGTGGGCGAGGGAGCGATGGCAGCCC
This sequence comes from uncultured Alphaproteobacteria bacterium, assembly GCA_963825835.1. Taxonomy (GTDB): domain Bacteria; phylum Pseudomonadota; class Alphaproteobacteria; order Rhizobiales; family Methyloligellaceae; genus Methyloceanibacter. The sequence continues at coordinate 39,983 of CAWGVA010000024.1, forward strand.
TGCTCGGGGCTGATCTGTCGCAGGCGCAAGAGCTTGCCAAGGCGGCAAGCGAGGGCGAGGTCTGCGCCGCTGCCAACGACAATGCCCCTGGCCAGGTGGTGATCAGCGGCACGCGGACGGCGATCGAGCGGGCCGTCGCGCTCGCCCCGAAATTCGGCGCTCGCCGCGCCGTGCTGCTTCCGGTTAGCGCTCCCTTTCATTGCGCGCTGATGCAGCCAGCTGCCCAAGTCATGCAGGAGGCTCTGAGCAAGGTGAAGATCTCGGCCCCTTCGGTGCCTCTCGTCGCCAATGTGCTCGCCTCCGCCGTCAGCGACCCGGAGGCCATCCGCGCCCGTCTCATCGAGCAGGTGACCGGCATGGTGCGGTGGCGCGAGTCGATGCTCTATCTGCGCGACCAGGGCGTCGATAGTCTTTATGAGATTGGCGCCGGCCGCGTGCTCACCGGACTTGCACGCCGGTTCGAAGGTTTCGAGGCGCGCTCCGTGGGCACGCCAGAGGAGCTCGAAGCTGCCGCCACGGCGCTTCAGGCCCGTAACGCATAACAGAAGGAGAGCTTCATGTTCGATTTGACCGGCAAGGGCGCGCTTGTCACCGGTGCCACCGGAGGCATCGGCTGGGCGATCGCCGAGGCGCTGCATGCGCAGGGCGCCACGGTGGCCATCTCCGGTACCCGCGCCGAACGCCTCAACGAGCTTGCCGCCAAGCTTGGCTCGCGCGTCGTGGCGTTACCTTGCGATTTGCGCGACCGTGCGGCCGTCGTGAAGCTCGCCGAGGACGCCGAGAAGGCTCTCGGCCAGGTCGATATTCTCGTCAACAATGCCGGTATCACCCACGACAATTTGTTCATGCGCATGAAGGATGAGGAATGGGACGATGTCATCGCCGTCAATCTCACCTCCGTGTTCGTGCTCACCCGCGGCGTGTTGCGCGGTATGATGCGGCGCCGGGCGGGGCGTATCGTCAACATCGCCTCGATCTCCGGCGTGCTCGGCAATCCGGGGCAGGGGAACTATGCCGCCTCAAAAGCTGGACTGGTCGGCATGACCAAATCGCTGGCCCGCGAGGTGTCGAGCCGAGGCATCACCGCCAATTGCATCGCTCCGGGCTTCATCTCCACCCCCATGACCGACGCGCTGACGCCTAAGCAGACCGAGGCAATCGCCGCGGCAATTCCAGCTGCCAAGTTCGGAAAACCTGAGGATATCGCGGCGGTGGTAGTGTTCCTGGCAAGCCAGGAGGCCGGCTACATCACCGGCGAGACGGTGCATGTGAATGGCGGCATGGTGATGGTTTGAGCCCTGCAGCAAGCACTTGGCAGGGCGGCCGGAGCGGCCTCGGCAGGCTCGATTGGGCCTGTTCAGCCCTGCTGGCAAAGGCCGGGAAAGTGTGTTACCCAAACGGCCGCTCTGTGAAGCTCTATGGGGGCTTGACAAAGACAATCCTCCTCGCGTTCAAACCCTGTGACTTGCCGCTCTAGGGTGCGTTAGGCCGTGAGCCGAGAGACCGGGGGACGTGCGAGGCCTAAGGACGAAGAAGGAAACGGTGAGGCGGACATGAGCGATATCTCGGAGCGCGTAAAGAAGATTGTAGTGGAGCATCTCGGTGTCGAGGCCGACAAGGTCACCGACAGTGCGAGCTTCATCGACGATCTTGGGGCCGACAGCCTCGACACTGTCGAGCTGGTCATGGCCTTCGAGGAAGAGTTTGGCTGCGAGATCCCTGACGATGCCGCAGAAACTATTCTGACCGTGGGCGACGCCATCAAGTTCCTGGAGAAGAACACGGCCGCCTGACCCTTCTTGCTCGTCGCGCGCTCGAGCCGTCCAGCGTCGTTGTAAGCTTTAGGCCATACGGCTCGATCACCGATTCTCTACGAGGATCACGCGAAAGCGTCAGATGCGACGTGTCGTCATCACAGGTCTTGGTCTCCTTTCACCGCTCGGCTGCGGCGCCGAAGTCACCTGGCAAAGGCTGACCGCCGGCGAGAATGCGGCCAAGCGCGTCGAGAATTTCGACGTCTCCGACCTGACCTGCCAGGTCGCCTGCCAGATCCCACGCGGCGACGGCAGCGACGGCACCTTCAACCCAAACGACTGGATGGAGCCGAAGGAGCAGCGCAAAGTCGACGACTTTATTATCTATGCCATGGCCGCGGCCACCCAGGCCCTGGCCGACGCAGGCTGGAAGCCCACCGCCTATGAGGATCAGATCCGTACCGGCGTGCTGATCGGCTCGGGCATCGGCGGACTGCAAGGCATCGAGAAGACCTCGCTCCTCTTCGCCGAGAAGGGGCCGAGGCGGGTGAGCCCGTTCTTCATCCCGGGGCGCCTGATCAATCTCGCTGCCGGCTATGTCTCGATCCAGCATGGGCTGAAAGGTCCGAACCATGCCGTGGTCACCGCCTGCTCTACGGGTGCGCACGCCATCGGCGATGCCTCGCGGCTGGTCGGGCTCGGCGACGCCGACGTGATGCTCGCCGGAGGTGCCGAATCGCCGGTGTGCCGCTTGTCCATTGCCGGCTTCGCAGCCTGCCGGGCGCTGTCCACCAACTTCAACGATCAGCCGCAGCGCGCCTCGCGTCCCTATGACCGCGATCGCGACGGTTTCGTCATGGGCGAGGGCGCCGGCGTGGTGGTGGTCGAGGCGCTTGAGCACGCTAAGGCGCGCGGCGCCAAGATTTATGCCGAGATCATCGGCTACGGGCTTTCCGGCGACGCCTTCCACATCACGGCGCCCGCCGAGGACGGCGACGGCGCCTATCGCTGCATGGTCGCGGCGGTAAAGCGCGCCGGCATCGAGCCAGCCGACATCGACTACATCAACGCCCATGGCACCTCGACGCCGATGGGCGACGAGATCGAGCTTGCCGCCATCGAACGGCTGTTCGGCAATGCCGCCGGCAAGGTTTCCATGTCGTCGACCAAATCGGCGATCGGCCATCTACTCGGCGCTGCCGGCGCGGTCGAGGCGATCTTCTCGGCGCTGTCGATCAGAGACAACCTTGCGCCGCCCACCCTCAATCTCGACAATCCCTCGGTGGCGACGGCCATCGACCTCGTGCCGCACAAGGCTCACCGGCGGACGATCGACACCGTCCTGTCCAACTCCTTCGGATTCGGCGGCACCAATGCCTCGCTGATCCTGCGACGGTGCGACGCCTGATCGAGGTCGCTCGTCCCTTGCCAGACGAACCTCCCTTTCGCCATATTCTCACGCCAAGTGGATAAGCAGTTCCCGCGCGGGGCATTAAGGCAATGTCCGTGACCAGCGACTCCTCGTCGACGGCGAGCGACAACGATGCGCGCGAGCGTGCGGAACGCGCGATGCGGAATTTCGACACGCCGCCACGCAGCCCCTACGAAGCGCTCGAGCCCGTACGCCCGCCGGAGTTCCCGGAGCGCGAGCCCTGGCGCATGCACCCGGTGCTCGCATTCTTCAACGCGCTGTTCACGCTCACGTTCTTTACGGTCTGCGTCGTTTTCGTGCTGTTCTATTTCTTCAGGGTTCAGTTTGACCGGCCGGGCCCCTTGCCGACCTCCACTGTGGTGGTGATTCCGAAGGGCGAGGGGGTGAGCGGCATCGCCGAGCGCCTCGAGCGCGACGAGGTGATCACCGACCGCGGCCTGTTCATGACCAGCATCATCTACTTTATGTATCTGCGCGGCACCGGAGCGCTGAAGGCCGGCGAGTACGAGTTCCGCAAAAATGCCAGCATGCGCCAGGTGCTCGACACCCTGGTCGAGGGCAAGTCGATCGCCCACAAGGTCACTTTGGCCGAGGGGCTCACCAGCCAGCAGATCGTCGAGCGCATCGACGCCAACCCCGATCTAAAGGGCTCCATCACCGCGGTGCCCGCCGAGGGCACGCTCCTGCCCGACACCTACCGGTTCCAGATCGGCGACAGCCGCCAGGACATCATCGAGCGGATGCAGGTGGCTCAGAAGAAATTCCTCGCCAAGATGTGGGAGGAACGCGACCCCGACATCATTGTGCAAACCCCCGAGGAAGCGATCATCCTCGCCTCCATCGTCGAGAAGGAGACGAGCCGAGCCGACGAGCGGCCGCTCATCGCCAGCGTCTATCAGAACCGGCTCAGGAAGAAGATGCGGCTGCAATCAGACCCCACCATCATCTACGGGCTGGTGGGAGGCAAAGGCGTGCTCGACCATCCCATTCAGCAGGAAGAGCTCGATCGCGACACCGCCTACAACACTTATAAGATCAACGGGCTGCCGCCGGGGCCGATCGCCAATCCGGGGCGGGCGGCGATCGAGGCGGTGCTGAAGCCGGCCAAGACCAAGGATCTCTATTTTGTCGCCGACGGCAGCGGAGGGCACGCCTTCGCCGCGAGCCTCGATGAGCATAATAAGAATGTGGTGAAGTGGCGCCAGGTCGAGAAGGCCATGCGCGAGCAGGAGCGTGCGGAAGCTGCTGCCGCTGCGGCTGCCGGCACGCCTTCGCCAGACGGTGGCATCCCCAAAATGTCGCCGGGCGCCCCAGCTCCAGCTACAGGCACCGCGACCGGAGCCGCTCCAGGCACACTCGTTGCACCCGATGCTCTCGTGAATTTGCGCTCGTCGGCCGGGATTTCGCCTGCACCCGCAGCTCGCAGCAGGCGAGACCGGGGCCGAGCCTGAGGCCGCGCCGGACGGAAGCGCAGGCGCCGGGATACCCTTGCCGCGGCGCAATCCTCTGCGCTAAGGCCTTTGCGTCCCTCCTTGCCCTGTTAACGTTGTCGCCGAGGTGCCTCCCTTCCGCTCGCCGAATCCGGCCCGACTCGTCATATAAGGGTCGTGTCCGCTGAGCTGCGGCCGGCCATGAGGTTGAACGCGCATGACGCTGAAAAGCATGACCGGATTTGGCCGCAGCTCAGGCGTCCATGGCGAGACGAGCTGGCATTGGGAGGTGCGGAGCGTCAATGGGCGTGGGCTTGAGCTTCGCTTCCGCATGCCATCGGGTCTTGAAGGGCTCGAGATCAAGGCGCGCTCGCTCGCCCAGGATGCGCTCGCTCGCGGCAATTGCACGCTCAATCTCACGCTGCGACGGGAAACCGGAGAGCTCGCCATTCGCCTGAACGAGGCTGCGCTGGTCCAGGCGCTCGCCGCGGCCGAGCGCGCCCAGGAGCTCACCCACAAAGAGGCGCCGAATCTCGATACGCTGCTTGCCATGCGCGGCGTGGTCGAGGTGGTGGAGGGCGAGGAGAGCGAGGAGGCGCATGCAAGGCTCGAGGCGACGCTGCTCAAGGGGCTCGGCACCGCGCTCGATCAGCTCGTCGCCGGGCGAACGGCGGAAGGCGCGAGGCTTGCCGGGGTCATGACCAATCAGCTCGACCAGATCGCAAGCCTTGTCGAGCGAGCGACGAATGCCGCGGGCCGACAGCCTGAAGCGATTCTGCAGCGCTTGACCGAGCAGGTGAAGCGCCTCATCGAGACCGGCGCCGGTCTCGATCCCGAACGGCTCCACCAGGAGGCCCTGTTGCTCGCCGCCAAGTCGGACATCCAGGAAGAGCTCGACCGCCTTCGCTCGCATGTGGCGGCGGCAAAGGAGCTTCTCGCGCAAGATGAGCCGGCCGGCCGCAGGCTCGAGTTCCTGGCGCAGGAATTTAACCGCGAGGCCAACACGCTCTGCTCGAAGGCCTCCGACATAGAGATCAGCCGGGCAGGGCTCGAGCTCAAGTCGGTGATCGATCAGTTGCGCGAGCAGGTTCAGAACATCGAGTGAGGCGAGCGATGGAGCCCACGCGACGAGGTCTGATGCTGGTGCTGTCCTCGCCCTCAGGGGCGGGGAAGACGACGCTTGCCCGCCGATTGATCGAGGCGGAGCCAGGCGTGGTGCCGTCGATTTCCTGCACGACGCGGAAGCAGCGCAAGGGCGAGGTCGAGGGGAGGGACTATTACTTCCTAGATCGTGACACCTTTGCCCGCATGCGGGATAGCGGCGAGTTTCTGGAATGGGCCCTCGTCTTCGACAATTTCTATGGCACGCCGCGAGAACCGGTCGAGCGTGCTTTGGCTGAAGGCCGCGACGTCTTGTTCGACGTCGATTGGCAGGGGGCAGAGAGTTTGCGCGACGAGAAGAAGGGCGACGTGGTCTCGGTGTTCATTCTGCCTCCCTCAGGAGAGGCGCTCGAGCGGCGCCTCAATGAGCGCGCCCAGGATTCGCCGGATGTGGTGGAGGCGCGCATGCGCGGGGCGAGCAACGAGATCCAGCATTGGCATCACTACGACTACGTCGTCATCAACCACGATCTCGACCAAGCGCTCACGGCGCTCCGCGCCATCCTCGCCGCCGAGCGCTTGCGTGCCTCGCGCCTCGCCGGGCTCAAGGACTTCGTGCAGAACCTCTTGGCCGAGCTCTAGCGCTGAAGCGCGTTGGCGATCCGGCAGAAATCGGCGATCTCTAGTTCCTCGGCCCGCGCCTTTGGATCGATGCCAAGCTCTTGCAGCAGGGCTTCGCTGTCGGGGGTGACTTGCCGCAAGGAGGAGCGCAGCATCTTGCGCCGCTGGCCGAAGGCCGCCGCCGTCACCCGCTCCAATGCAGCGACGTCGCATGCAGGTTGCGGAACCTCTTTCGGCACGAGCTCGACCAGAGAGGAGTCGACCTTGGGGCGTGGCGTGAAGGCGGCGGCCGGAAGGGTGAGCAGAATGCGAGGGGTGGTGCGCCATTGGGTGAGCACGGCGAGACGCCCGTAGTCCTTGCCGCCCGGCTTGGCCACGATGCGGAGGGCAACCTCGCGCTGAAACATGAGCACGAGCCGATCGAACCAAGGCGGCCATGGCTCGGTCTTGAGCCAGCCGATGAGGAGGGGCGTGGCGACGCTGTAGGGCAGGTTGGCGACGATGCGCGCGGGCGCCCGTAAGCCCAAGGCGCCGTAGTCGACCTCGCGCGCATCGGCGGCAACGATCTCGAGCCGTCCAGGATAGACATCGGCGATGTCGCTCAAGGCGGGGAGGCAACGCTCGTCCTTTTCGATGGCGATCACCCGCGACGCACCTTCGAGAAGCAGCGCCCGTGTGAGGCCACCGGGCCCTGGGCCAATCTCGACGACGGTCGTTCCCTCGAGCGGTCCGGCGGCGCGGGCGATGCGGCGGGTGAGGTTGAAATCGAGCAGGAAATTCTGGCCAAGGCTCTTGCGCGCGCTAAGCCCAGAGGCGCGGATGATGTCGCGGAGCGGCGGCAGCCCGTCAGGCGTGCTCAAGACTTGGCGTCCGCGCGGGCCTGCATGGCATCGGCGAGCCGCAAGGCCTCGATCAGGCTGCGCGGGCTCGCTTGACCGGTGCCGGCAAGCGCAAACGCCGTACCGTGGTCAGGCGAGGTGCGCACGAACGGCAGTCCAAGGGTGACGTTGACGCCGAGGTCGAAGGCAAGGGTCTTGATCGGGATGAGGGCTTGGTCGTGAAACATGGCCACAGCCACGTCGTAGGTCTTGCGCGCCGCGGCGTGGAACAGGGTGTCGGCGGAATAGGGCCCGGTCACGTCGAGGCCTTGGCGGCGGGCGGCAGCGATGGCGGGCATGATCACGTCGATCTCCTCGCGGCCCATGGTTCCGTCTTCTCCGGCATGGGGGTTGAGGCCGGTAACGGCGATGCGCGGCCGCGCCACGCCGAAATAGCGCGTAAGGTCGCGCGCCGTGATCTCGAGCGTCTTGACGATGCGCCCCTCGTCGAGCGCAGCCATCACCTCTTTGAGCGGAATATGGATGGTGACCGGAACCACTTTCAGCTCAGGTGCCGCGAGCATCATCACCACGTCGGAGGCATCGAGCCCGGCAAGCTTGGCGAGAAATTCGGTGTGGCCCGGGAAGCCGAAGCCCGCGTGGATCAGGATCGCTTTGCTGATCGGGTTGGTGACCACGGCGCTTGCCGTGCCGGCGCGGACGAGCTCGACGGCCCGCTCGATCGACCGCTGAACCGCGCCCGCTGCGGCAGAGTCGGGGTGTCCGGCAACCACATCGCCGGCGACGGAGACGGGCAGCACCGGCAAGGTCTCGGCAAAGAGAAAGGGTGCCTCGGCCGCCTCGCCGACGGTCGCTATCTCGATGTCGAGACCGAGCGCGCGGGCCCGCTCAGCCAGCACGCTGGGGTCGCCGATCAGCACGAAGGGCGGAACCGGCGCGCTCCGACGCGCCGCATAGGCAAGAAGGGTTATGTCGGGGCCAATCCCGGCGGGATCGCCGAGGGTGAGGGCAAGCGGTCTTTCGGCACTGTCCATTGCGACCCGGCCATCGGCAAGACGCTCCGCAGCGTTTGTCAGCTGCCGCTCAGGGGCAGCACGCCCGGACTTAAGTGATTGGCGAAAGTCTTTAGGCCGATCCGGCGCCCGCGTCACCCGAAACCGCGTCAACGGTACTCGATGAACGCGTCCTGGCGCATGTCGCGCAGCAGGCCTTCGGCCCTGATCCCGAGCTCCTGCTCCAAGAGCTTCATCTCGGTCTGCTGCCGCTTCTCCGGATCGCCCTTGACGGCATGCTTGCCGCAAACCGCGTAGGCCTCGATGGCCGAGCCTGAGAGGGTGGGGGGAGTCATTTGACCCATCTTCGCGTTCATCACCAGCGTGCGCATCGGCTGGCCGAGCGAGCCCGGCAGCTGATCCTGCAGCGCTTTGACCTTGAAGCCCTTGATGTCCTTGGTCAGCGTCGAGAAGTTGGAGCAAGACTGCACCTTGGCGCGAATGGCTTCGATCGCGGCGAGCTGCTTGGCGATGGCCGCTTGATCGGCGTCGGTCGGGATCTCGTACTTGACCTGGCGCAATTGCAGCGTGGTCTCCTCCTTCGGCTTGCCCGATTCGCCGGCATCGGTGAGCGCCTTGTCGACGTCGGCTTCGCCGATCGACACGTTGCGGCGGAATTTTTTCCGCACCACGTCCTGCCATACCACCTGAGACCTGATGCGATCCCTGAGAGTCTTGATGTTCACGCCCATCTGGCCGAGCGCCGTGGCGAGCTGGTCGGGGCTCATATTGTTGTTCTTCGCCATGCCGACCAGCACCTTGTTCACGTCGTCTTCGTCAGGCGTCAGACCGAGCTTTCGCCCCTGTTGGATTTGCAAGCGCTCCTCGATCAGCATGTCCGTGGCCTTCTTCTTCAAGGCCGGGGATGGCTGTTCTTGGGTCGTGACGGCGAGAAACCGCTCGCGTTGCTCGACGTCATAGACGGTGATCGGATCGTCGTTGACGAGCACGACAATCGACTGTTCGGCTTGCGCCTGTGCAGCACAGGGCAAACCGACCAGCCCAGTCAATACGGCAAGCAGCGCGCCCACCGCAATGCAGGTGCATCGGGTCTCGTTCAAATACGCCACCACTGTTGAAGGCCATCCTCGCGGCGGTCGGGGGACGGACGCGGGCTCCAGCCTTCTAATTGTTGCTTGTGCCTCCAAACGCGTCAGCATTCAAAGAGCTAAACGCGTCGGTCTGATATTGATAGGTGCCGAGATATTTCAGCGACAAATTCACCATGACTCGCTGGTCAGGTTGGATGTCCTGATCCTGAATGTTGCTCTGTTCGTAGGTGACGGCCAGCGTCAAGCAGTCGTCCTCGTACCGTATTCCGACGCCGTCGCTGATCGTTTGGGCGTTTTCTAAATCATAGCGTAAAGTACCAAGCAAAGCCCAAGTGTCAGTCAGCGAGAGAGCGCCCTTGCCGACAATTTCTTGTTGTCTCTGCTGGTTGGTGCTCGGCGTCGTGGTGGTCGGCGTCGTGGTGGTCGTGGACGTCGTAGTGAAGTCGGGCGATACGGCATCAGGTGCAACCTCGGCATAGGCCAACGACATGTCGACCGGGCCTACGTTCGCCGTGGCGCCGAGATCGGTGCGCATCAGATCGAACGTATCTTGGTTGAAACGCGCCTGCCCCACGAGCGACAAATACTTTGCCGCCTGGATGTAGAGCCCGGTCACATAGTCGGAGGACCTGGTGCCAAGACCGCTGTTGATGTCGAAGGGGTTCTGGCCAGCGAGCTGATAGCTTTCGCCAGCCACGGCGCGAATATAAGCGCCATTCGCGAATTGCGCCGTGTAGCGCCCGCCAACGTTGGCGCGGGTGCCGGTCTCGATGCGGTCGTAACCGGAGAACTTGTCGATGTCGAACAGGATGGTGTCGTCGAAAACGAGGCTCTTCGCGTCCTCGTTGGGAATCTCCGACTGATCGATGCCGACTGAATCGGGTCGACCGATGATCTGGCCAATTGGCTCGAAGACATGGGCGACGCTGCCGGTCGTGGCGATGAAAGGATAGCGGTACTCCGCACCGCCAACAGCAACGCCGCGCCCCAGAGCCCCACTCGAATTGAGATCCGTTTCCGGATCGACGAATTCATTCACTCCGTATAGGTCGCCGCGAATTCGCGCGAACGGCGTGAACACCTCGCCGATGCCATCGATCATCTGCCGCCGCCAGTTTGCCTCAACGATTAGGCGGTTCGAATCGGTGCCGTCGGCGTTGGACAAGGCCATCACATTCGAGTTGAAGCTGACCTCGCCGCCAATAATCGGGTTCTTGAGGATGTAGTCATAGTCGATGATCGGATAAACCGTCGCATCGGCAAGGGGATCGCGACTGGAGAGGAGGTTGTTGGTTTGATAGAATTTCATACCGAAATAGTTACGGTCGTGCAGGCCCTCGAGATAAAGCTGTGAGATTTGGTCGGTCTTGATCTCGCTCTCGAGGCCGTAGAAGCGTCGGAACGTATCGTCCGAGGCGGCGATCGCGTCCCATCCCCACGACCAATAGGGGTTGAGCGCGAACTTGCCCTCGGTGACCACGCTGCCGCGGAAATCGCTGTTGACGTCCTTCGGGAACGCGAAGGTGCCGTCGTTGAACACGCCGGCGACCTCAACGCGATAGCCGCCGCTTGCCAGACGATGACGCCAGTCACCTTGCCAGAGAACGCCTTGTTGCGAGGTATACATCGGCGCGAAGGTGAAGTCGTAATGGTCGGAGAGCGCGAAGTAGTACGGCACGGTGACCGTCGTGCCCAGCCGGTCGGACTGGGCGTACATTGGCATGAGGAACCCCGATTTGCGCTTCACCGTGGGATCGGCACTTTGGAAATAGGGGAGCCAGATGATCGGCACGCCGAAAAAGTCAAAGAATCCGTTGCGATAGGTGATCGTCGCCTCGTCCTTGCGGTGAATGATGGTCTTCGCCCTGATGCGCCAGGTTGGCGGTTTGTCCGGGTTCTCCTCGCAAGGTTTGCAGGGCGTGAACCAGCCGTTATGGAACACCGTGACGTTGCCGGCTTCGCGCGAGGCAGTCTGCGCGACGATGCGGGTATCGTCCTTGGTCACCACACGCAGCGCATCGATGAAGCCGTCGCGGAAATCGTCGGTCAGCGTCATCTGGTTCGAGGTGATGATCGCGCCATCGGGGTCCTTGATGCGCACGTTGCCCTGCGCCGCGAGCGTATTGGCGTTGCGGTCGTAGATCACCTGATCGGCAAGCAGCGTGTAGTTGCCGTAATAGATCTCGACGTTGCCTTTGGCCGTCACGCGGTTGTTCTCGTTGTCGTAGATCATCTCGTCGGCCTGCAGCAGCATCGGCTCGCTCTTGTCCACGCTCGGCGCCTTCAGAATGGTGCCGAGGTCGCTTTGCTTCTGCTTCTGGGCGGCTACGGCAGGCAGCGTGGTGCTGAAGGCGAGAGAGCCAGCGAGCAGGCAGACAAACAGCGCCCGTATCCACGCTGCAAGGCCGAGGCCCTTAGACGCGGCGAGGCCGGGCTCAGCCCGGCGCGTGCGCATGATTGATCCGTTGCCGAGCATCATCACCCGTCCTCTTTGTACAAGAGCACGGTGAGCGCGAGGCTCGCCGCGATGATAACCGGCACCCAGGCTGCGGCCATAGCCGAAGTCAGTCCCGCCATGGCGAAGTTGCGCGAGACTTCGGCGAGGACGAAGAAGGCAAATCCTGCGGCGATTCCTCCCAATGCGTTGAGTTGGACATTGCCGAAGCGGAACGCCCTGAGCGAGCAGGTGGCCGCGATCAGCACCATGGTCATGAGCAAGAAAGGCCGCGACAGCAGCAACTGATACTGCACACGGTATTGCGTCGCGGGCAGTCCCGCCCGCTCCGCGATCTCGATGAAGTTCGGGAGATCCCAGAACGAAATCGAGTACTCAGTGCCGAGGGTATCTCGCACCTGCGTCGGGGTGAGGTAGGTGCTGATCAGATAATGCTTGTACAGATTGGGCTCGCTGCCCACGGCACTAACCCAGGCGTCCTCAAGTTCCCAGCGGCCGTCCTTGAGGATTGCTTTGCGCGCCTCGATGCGCTCCGTCGGGGTTTGATCCGGAGCGTATTGAAACACCGTGACGCCGTTGAGCTCGAGGCCCTGATTGGACGACCGCGCGGCGTGAAGGACGGACGGGCCGTCGGCGCCATCCTCGCGCAGCCAAGCGCCGGCGTTCTTGGTCTTGAGCAGCGTGTCTTCGCGGTCGAAAGCCTTGGCGTAAAGCCGCTCGGCTTCGGCGCGGGCGCTGGCGGCGAGAGGATTGTAGAGCGTCACGAACACGATGCCGAGCAGGAAGGCAACGATCATGGCGGGGAGCATGAACTGCCATACCGATACGCCGGCGGCGCGCACGACGATGAGCTCCGAAGAGCGGCTCAGCATCAGGAAAATGCCGACCGTGCCGATCAGCACGGCGAAGGGGAGGGTGAGCTCGGAGAAAGAGGGCAGACGAAGCAGAGTCATCCAGGCGAGCAAGAAGCCGGAAACATCGCTGTCGTAGTTGCCGGCGCGCCGCAGCATCTCGATGAAATCGACGAAGAAGATCAGCACGCAGCAGATTGCGAACATCGCCAGCATGGCGATGAGGAAGCGCAAGGAAAAATAGCGGGCGAGCGTCCCCGCTGCACTGATGCCTGGCATCTGCGCTTTCACTTCGCCACAATCCCCCGACCGGTCCAGAATTTTATGTTGTCTGGTACGAACTTAAGCTGGAGACTCAGCTTGGACCGAAGTTCTGGCGACATTCTAACGTGCGCCACTAGGGCCGCAACGATAATCGCCCCAATTGGAATAACATAGACGAGAGGTGTTGCTCCCGCGCTCAGGGTGACCAAATTAGAGGCGGTAAGCCCGGAAACCCTTAGGCCCACGGCGATTCCGGCAGCCACGAGGATCTGCGCCCAGCGGCTCTCGCGGGTGGTGCGGGCATGGCCAAGGACGGCCACGGCGAGGAAGGCAAAAAGCAGCGGATAGAAGGGGGTCGAGAAGCGGTCGTGCAGCTCGGTACGCAGCTGGCCGCTCGCGCCCTTGTTTTTCAATAAGTTAGGATCAGGGTTGAGCAATTCACTGAGATAACGCTCGCGCGGCCGCAGTTCTTTACTCGAAGTATCCTTGGGGCTGAAATCGGAAATATTCAGGACATATTGGTCGAAGGCGACGATTTGTACGCCTTTAGAGGGGTCCTTCACCTCATAGCGATGAACATGTCCGTCGAACATCACGAGATAGGCGCCGTCGTCATTGCTGATTATGCGGCCGCGCTCGGCGAGGTAGCTCATCACCAGCTTGTCGTCGCGCTCGTCATGCACGAGGAGCCCGAGCAGATCGCCGGTCGGCGAGCGGTCGCGGATGTGAAAGGTCAACCCCGGCTCTGTGCTGGAAAAGCGGCCAGGCTGAAGGACTTGCGAGATCACGTCGGTGCGGACCTGGGTGATCAGGGCCCGTAGCGCCCGCATGCTTGCCGGCATGACCCAGAGATTGCAGATCAGGATCACCACGCAGACCATCGAGGCGAGGACCACGAAGGGGGCGCCGATTCGCCAAACGGGGGCGCCGGCGGCGGTCATCACGATCAGCTCGCTGTCGCCGTTCATCCGGTCGAGGGTGTAGAGCGAGGCCATCAGCATCGCGTTCGGCGCAATCAGCGCCATCAGGCCGGGAAGACTGAGAACAGTCATCTTCAGGAACAGCACGAAGCCCTGTCCCTGGGAGATGATAAGATCGAGCTGTTTCAGGGCTGTAGCGAGCCAGACAATGGTGGTGAGGGTGACCAAAATGATGACGAACGCATTCGCCACCTGCCGAAAAACATATCGGCTGAAAAGGGTCATGCCGCTTCTCTAAGGTCCCCGATCAACACCCGGCCGGTTGGCATCCCCAAGACGCGCCAACTGCCTCGTGTCGATACGATTCTCATCAGTCTAAAATGGCCGAATTTCGTCTTTTTCGGCCAGCTTGCATTCCCTCACCGCAGGAACTAGGAAGAGCGTCTTGAATTCCCTCCCGCTGTTGCAAGACTGCATCAGGTGAGCACGCGAACCGAGGCGCGTTTGCGGCGCTTTTCTGGCCATTTTGACAAGGGAGCGAGGGTCACAACCTTGAGGAGCCTCCGCGTGAGCGACGAGACCACGATTTCCTTTGCCAATCTTAGCCTGCCGCCGGAGGGCGTCGCGGTCGTCCTCGCCGAGGATGGGCCCAAGCTCTCATCGGCGGCCAAGGACCTCGACAAGGAGTCGAAGGGGCTTTTGTCGCGTGCGGCAAATATCAGCGGCTTCAAGGGCAAGAAGGAGTCGACCGTAGATCTTCTCGCGCCGGCGGGTCTGAAATTTTCCCGGCTCGTGCTGATGGGAGCGGGGAAGACTGCGGACTACAGCGCCGAGGATTGGCTCAATCTCGGCGGCACGGTGCGCGGCATGCTCACCGGCAAAGAGGGACCCACGGCGCATATCGTGCTTGACGGCGCGAGCAAGGGCATCACGCCCGAGGATGCCGTCAACTTCGCGCTCGGCGCGGCGCTCCGCGGCTACAGGTTCAAAAAGTACAAGTCGAAGCCGAAGAAGAAAAATGGTGCCGCGGCCGAGACCGCCGACAAGACGCTGAAGAAGATCGTCATTCACACCGCCGATCCACGCGCGGCGACGAAGCTCTATGCGAGCGCGCGCGCCATCGCCAACGGCGTGACGCTCGCCCGTGATCTCGTCAACGAGCCGGCGAACGTGCTCGGCCCCGCCGAGTTCGCCGCCCGCGCGAAGGAGCTCACCAAGCTCGGCGTCGAAGTCAACGTGTTCACGCCGAAGACGCTGCAGCGGCTCGGCATGAACGCTCTGCTCGCCGTGGGGCAGGGGAGTGCCCGACCGAGCCATGTGGTGGTGATGCAGTGGAAGGGGGCCGGCGCGAGGGCAGGCGATCCCGTCGTCTTCGTCGGCAAGGGCGTCACCTTCGACACCGGCGGCATCTCGATCAAGCCCGCGGCTGGCATGGAGGACATGAAAGGCGACATGGCGGGTGCTGCCTGCGTCGTCGGTCTCATGCATGAGCTTGCCCAGCGAAAGGCGAAGGTCAACGCCGTCGGCATCATCGGTCTCGTCGAGAACATGCCGAGCGGCACCGCGCAGCGGCCGGGCGACATCGTCGCCGCCATGTCCGGGACCACCATCGAAGTTCTTAACACCGACGCCGAGGGACGCATGGTGCTCGCCGATTGCCTCTGGTATGCGCAGGACCGCTTCAAGCCCAAGGCGCTGGTCAATCTCGCGACGTTAACCGGTGCGGTGATGGTCGCGCTCGGCAAGGAGCACGCCGGGCTGTTCAGCAACAACAACGAGCTTGCAGGCTGGCTGATCGACGCCGGGAACGCCACCGGCGAGAAATTGTGGCGCCTGCCGCTAGGGCCGAAATACGACAAGATGATCGACTCGAAGGTCGCCGACATCAAGAACACCGGCGGCAGATGGGGCGGCTCGATTTCCGCCGCGCAGTTCCTGCAGCGCTTCGTCAAGGAAGGAACTCCGTGGGCGCATCTCGACATTGCCGGCACCGCGATGTCGTCGGTCGACAGCGAGATCAATCGCAGCTGGGGATCCGGCTTCGGCGTGCGTCTGCTCGACCAACTCATCCGCGATCATTACGAGAAGCACTGAGGCCGCGATGCCTCCCGGCGCTGCTGCTCCGTCCCTCGATTCCACCCTGCCAATAATTTTCCATAATATACATTATGCGAATCTAGGGTGCGGGATAGAGCCGGGGCCTTTCGGCTATCCCCTTGCGGCCGTTAAGGAAATCGCGCAAGCGCCCGGCGTGCACGCCGGCGCTCCATCAGCTCAGTTTCATGGCTGAGAAAGCCGCCCGTCCCTATACCATCGGCGATCTTTTGCGGGTGATGGCGCGGCTGCGCGACCCGGACACGGGTTGCCCGTGGGATCGCGAGCAGAGCTTCGCGACGATCGCGCCATACACCATCGAGGAAGCTTACGAGGTCGCCGACGCGATCGCACGGAACGATCTCGACGGGCTCAAGGACGAGCTCGGCGATCTCTTGTTGCAGGTCGTCTATCACGCCTGCATGGCTGAGGAAGACGGACGCTTCGGCTTTAGCGACGTGGTTGATGCCATCACCACGAAGATGATCCGGCGGCATCCCCATGTGTTCGAGGATGCAAGTCTTAGGGATGCGTTTTTGACCAGCGGCACCTGGGAGCGCATCAAGGCCGAGGAGAAGGCCATTCGTGGCGGCGCGGCGGGCGGCGACGGAGACGAGGCGGGGTCTTTGCTCGACGATGTGCCGGTCGCCCTGCCCGCGCTCACACGTGCGGTGAAGCTACAGAAAAGGACCGCGCGGGTCGGCTTCGATTGGCCTTCGCTTGCACCCGTGCTCGCCAAGATCGAGGAGGAAATCGCCGAGCTCAAATCCGCGATTGCCGACGAGAAGCGCGAAGGGGGCGCAGCGGCTTCGAAGAAAGTCACCGAGGAGTTCGGCGATCTCCTGTTCGTCATGGCGAATGTCGCGCGCCATCTCGGCGTCGATCCGGAAGGCGCCTTGCGCGATGCCAATGCCAAATTCGTGCGGCGGTTTCGCAGCATCGAGGCAGCGCTCCGGGCCGAAGGCCGCACGCCGGAAGACGCCACACTCGACGAGATGAACCAGCTCTGGGATGAGGCCAAGGCCAGCGAGACCGCCGGAAAGAAATAGCTACTCTGCGGCGATGCCGAGCCGCGCCGGCCCGGCGAGGCGGGCGAGCCGGTAGCGCTTCTCCGGCGCCACGCGGATGCGCAAATGGGTGACGCCGTCGCCGACGCCGGTGCGCTCGACCACCTCGCAATTCTCGTAAATCCAGTTGGACAGCGCGCCCTCCTCCGGCTGAAGCACGAGATCGAGCGTGTCGCGGGCACGATTGAGCCTCGTCTCGATCTCGCCGAGCAGCGCCTCGAGCGCATAACCCGTCACCGCCGAGACGAGGCAAGGGCGGGTGGGATCGCGTGCAGCCTCATTCTCGATGCGGCGCTTCGCAGCGGCGTCGAGAAGGTCCGCCTTGTTCCAGACTTCGAGCAGCCGCCCAGGCTCGGCCTCGGCATCGACGCCGAGCTCGGCAAGGATGGCATTGACGTCGGTGCGCTGATGCGCGCTCGCCTCATCGGCGATGTCGCGCACATGCAGGATCAGATCGGCTTCGACCACCTCTTCCAGCGTGGCGCGGAAGGCTGCGATCAGCATGGTCGGCAGGTCGGAGATGAACCCCACCGTGTCGGAGAGCACGGCCTTGGAGCCACGCGGCAGGCGAATGGCGCGGTGGGTCGGATCGAGCGTGGCGAACAACGTGTCCTCCGCGAGCACGCCGGCGCCGGTCAGCGCATTGAACAGGGTCGACTTGCCGGCATTGGTGTAGCCGACGAGAGCCACGGAAGGATAGGGCACCCTCGCCCGCGATTTCCGATGCAGCGCGCGCGTGCGGCGCACCTGCTCGAGCTCGGCGCGAATGCTCTCGATCCGGTCGCCGATGATGCGCCGGTCGGTTTCGATCTGGGTCTCGCCGGGACCGCCCAAGAAGCCGAAGCCGCCGCGCTGACGCTCAAGGTGGGTCCAGGAGCGCACGAGCCGGCTCTTCTGATAGACGAGATGGGCAAGCTCGACCTGCAGGCGTCCTTCCCGCGTGCGCGCCCGCGCGCCGAAGATCTCGAGAATGAGTCCGGTGCGGTCGAGAACCTTGGCGCCCCACGCGGTCTCCAGATTGCGCTGCTGCACCGGGGTGAGCGGGTGATCGACGATCACGAGCTCCGCACCCTCGGCGCGGATCAGGCCCTCGAGCTCGGCGACCTTGCCTGAGCCGAAAAGCGTCGCCGGCCGCGGGCGCGGCAAGGGGACGAGACCGCTCGCGCACACCTCGAGGTCGATCGCGCGCGCGAGACCGAGAGCCTCTTCGAGGCGCGCCTCAGGCGAACGCGGCGGCGCGGAATGCCGCTCCCCCTTCCCCGCGGCGCGCGACTGATCCTTGGCGAGTACCGGCTCGAGCACGGCCGCCTTGGTGGGATGACGTGCCGAGACGCCAGTCTTCTTCCCGTCGGCTGGAGGCCGCTTCTTGCGCTTCAGCGCTTTCGGTTCAATCGGGCGCAACTAGTCTCCGGCTTCGGCGTCGCCGAACTCGGTCAACTGAATCGGTTGACCAGGCATTATGGTCGAAATGGCATGCTTGTACACGAGCTGCGAATGTCCATCGCGGCGCAGTAGCACACAGAAGTTGTCGAACCAGGTGACAACGCCTTGGAGCTTCACTCCGTTCACGAGAAATATCGTGAGCGGCGTTTTTGCCTTGCGAACGTGATTGAGAAACGTGTCCTGCAGACTTTGCGCGCGTTCTGTTGCCATGGGCTTCCCCGTCCCTTAGGTCCACGCTTATGCTTTGTTACGGCCCAAACTGTCTTGCTGCGGGCCGGCTATATTAGACGCGATTGCGAGGCGTTACCGCAAGAGCCCTGATGAACTTGCCTTTGGAAACTCTGGAGAAACATGGTTAAAGCCTAGCGCAGAGCCGCTCCACGCTCGGTGGAGTTGACACCCAATGCGCGAAGTTTGCGGTGCAGCGCCGAGCGCTCCATGCCCACGAACTCGGCCGTGCGCGAGATGTTCCCCCCGAATCGGTTGACCTGGGCAAGTAGGTATTCGCGCTCGAAAATCTCCCGCGCGTCGCGCAAGGGCAGGGACATCAGATGCTCGCCCCCTGCCCCATTGGGCGACAGCGGCACCGGCGAGATGATCTCCTCCGGCAGCATGTCGGCGGTGATGATCGAGTCGGCGTCGCCGCCGACGAGGATCATGAGCCGTTCGATGTTGTTGCGGAGCTGGCGGATATTGCCGGGCCAGTCGTGGGATTGCAGCACGGCCATGGCGTCCTCGCCGATACGGCGCGGCGGCAGGCCTGAGGCGACCGAGATGGCTTGCACGAAATAGCGGACGAGCTCCGGAATGTCCTCGCGGCGCTCGGAGAGGCCGGGGACGCGGATGGGAACCACGTTCAGGCGGTGGAACAGATCTTCGCGCAGGCGTCCTGAGGACATCTCCTTCTGCAGCTCGCGGCTGGTCGAGGAGATGACACGCACATCGACATGCACTTTCGGTCCGCCGCCCAGCCGCTGGAAGCGCTGCTCGACGAGGACGCGCAGGATCTTGCCTTGCGTCTCGAGCGGCATGTCGCTCACCTCGTCGATATAGAGCGAGCCCATATGCGCTTCTTCCAGCGCGCCGACCTTGCGCGGACCAGAACCAACCCCCTCCTCTGTGCCGAACAGCTCGAGCTCTACGCGATCGGGCACCATGGCCGCGGCGTTGAGCACCACGAAGGGTCCGTCGGCGCGCGCCGATTTCATGTGCATAACGCGGGCGGCGAGCTCCTTGCCGCAGCCTGAGGGGCCGGTGATGAGCACGCGGCTGTTGGTGGGGGCGACCTTCTCGATCGCCTGGCGAAGCTGGTTGATGGCGCTCGAGCGGCCGATCATCTCGAAACTGTAAGCGCTCCGCTCGCGCAGCTCGCGGTTCTCGCGTCTCAATTTCGAGGCTTCGAGCGCGCGGGCGACGATCAGCACCAGCCGGTCGGCCTTGAACGGCTTCTCGATATAGTCGTAAGCCCCGCGCTTGATGGCGGCGACCGCGGTCTCGATGTTGCCGTGGCCGCTGATGATCACTACCGGCAGGTCGGGATGGCTCCGCTTGATGCGGTCGAGCAGCTCAAGCCCGTCGAGCTTGCTGCCTTGCAGCCAAATGTCGAGGATCACGAGCGACGGCTTGCGCTCCTCGACGGCGGCCAGCGTCTCGTCGCTATCCTTGGCCAGGCGCGTTCCGTGGCCTTCATCCTCAAGGATGCCGGAGATCAACTCTCTGATGTCGGCCTCGTCGTCGACGATGAGGATGTCAGACGCCATGGGTTGCTCCCTCCTCTATTCTGCCGCTTCGGGTGTTTTCGCCTCGCGCCGGGCGCCGTCCCCGGCATTTGTTTCGGTCGTCGTGAGCACCTCGTCGATCTCCCTGATCGGGAGGTCCATGCGCACCGAGGCTCCCTGAATTTTGCCATTGCGCCGAGGCGCGTCGGCAAGCTGCAAGCTTCCGCCGTGCTGCTCGGTGATGCGGTGCACGATCGCCAAGCCGAGGCCCGTGCCTTTGGCGCGCGTGGTCATGTATGGCTCGACCAGCCGCTGGCGGTTCTCCTTGGGGAGCCCGCAACCATTGTCGATCACGGTGATCTGCAGCCGGTCGCCTTTGGCGCGCACCTTGGCGATGACGTGGCCCTTTTCGGTGCGCCCGGGCTCGGCCTCCATCGCCGTGTCGATCGCCTCGCTCGCATTCTTCACGAGGTTGGTGACCGCCTGGGTGAGCAGCCGGCGATCCGACAGCATGACCGCTGGCTTCTCAGGCAAATCGAGCTCGAAGGTGATCTCGGGCCGGCTGACCTGGAACAGGAACACCGCCTCGCGCACGATCTCGCGGATGTCGTTCAGCTCCATCACCGGCTTAGGCATGCGGGCAAAGGCCGAGAATTCGTCCACCATCCTACCGATGTCGGACACCTGGCGGATGATGGTGTCGGTGCATTGGTCGAACACGTCGCGGTCCTTGGTGATGGAATCGCCGTATTTGCGGCGGATGCGTTCGGCGGAAAGTTGGATCGGGGTGAGCGGGTTCTTGATCTCGTGGGCGATGCGCCGGGCGACGTCGGCCCAGGCAGTGCTGCGCTGGGCGCTGACGAGCTCGGTGATGTCGTCGAAGGTCACGACATAACCTTGCGCCTGCTGGGCGGTTCCTTCGGTGGTGACGCGCACGGCGAAATTGCGCTCGGATCCGGCCTGCAACAGCGAGACTTGGTCGGTGACGAGCCGCTTCCCCTGCTTCTGGGCACGCTTCATCAACGCTCCGAACTCGGGGACCACGTCGGCGAGCGGCTTGCCGGTGAGGGTCTTCTCCTTCGCTCCGAGCAGCTCCTCGGCGGAGCGGTTGACCAGGGTGATGGTGCCGTCGGCGTCGACGCCGACCACGCCGGCGGTGACACCGGACAGCACCGCCTCCATGAAGCGGCGGCGGTCATCAAGGGTGGTGTTGGCGCCGACCAGCGCGTCACGTTGGCTCTTCAGCTCCGAGGTCATGGTGTTGAAGGTCGAGCCGAGCACGGCGAGGTCGCCGTCGGCAGGCTTGGTGTTGACCGCAACGTCGAGATTGCCTTGCGAGATCTGCTGCGCCGCTCCCATCAGCTGGCGGATCGGCGCGACCAGGCGGTTGGCGAACCACATGCCGATCCAGATGGCGGAGAGTAGCAGGGTGAGCGCCATCGCCACATACATGAGCCCGAAGGCCACCTGCACGCCGGCGCGGCGCTGCTCGAGCAGCTGATATTCGGCGACATTGGCGCGGGTCGCGCGCAGCTGCTGCAGCACCTGGGCGTTCACCGGCCTGACCACATAGAGGTAGGTGTCGTTGAAATTTTCGAGCGCCTTGATGGCGCCGACCATCGCCGTCTTGCCCGGCGCGATCACGATCGTCTGACCGCTCTTGGCGAGGTCCATGGCCTGGGTTGGCGGCGGCTCATAGGGGACGGCCTTCAGCGTCGCCGCGGTGGCTAGGATCTTGCCCTGGCCGTCGATCAAATAGGCAATGGGCAGCGCCCTGATCGAGGCTTGCGCGGACAGGAAATTGCCGAAGGCCTGCGGCCGCGATTTCACGAGGTTGACCGCCTCGTCGATGT
This sequence comes from uncultured Alphaproteobacteria bacterium, assembly GCA_963825835.1. GTDB lineage: Bacteria > Pseudomonadota > Alphaproteobacteria > Rhizobiales > Methyloligellaceae > Methyloceanibacter. The sequence goes on from CAWGVA010000024.1 coordinate 61,929, forward strand.
CCTTGGCCATGCCGAGGGCGTCGGCGCGGATCACTTGGCCGTGCTCCTGCACATAGGCGGTGGCCACATCGACCGAGGTCTGAATGATGGATTTGGTGCGGGTGGAGAACCAGCGGTCGAGCCCGCGGTCGAGCGAGACGCTGGCGAAGATCGCGAGCAGGATCGCCGGCACCACGGCGATGACGCTGAACAGGCTGACGATGCGGACATGCAGTTGCGCGCCGGCAACCTGACGGCGGCGGGCAAGCCAAAGCCCCGTCACCTGCCAGGCGATGATCATCACCATCGCGAGCACGAGCACGAGGTTGATGAGAAGCATGCCGACCACGACGAGATGGGTCGGCACGATGGGCGTGAGGCCGGTGAGGATGGCGTAGGTCGCAAGGCCGGAGCCGAGCGACAGCATCATGGTGATAAGCCCAAGGGTGAAGGGCAGCCGGCGCCCGGATCGCGCAGGCCCCGGGGCTCCGTCCGCCACCGTCGACGGCTCGGATGCGGGCTCTTCGCCGCGCGGTTGCGCGTTCTTTTGGCGCGCACGCCAGAGCCCCAACGCTTCCGCGGGTTTTCGCAATGATTGCAGGAAGCTACTCAACCCCTCTCCCCGCTCAACTGTGCCGCAATGAGGGACGCGAGCCTCAAGGCTGATGCAATAAGATCACAATGTGGCGTCTTGGCGACATGAGCACAAGTGTGGCGATTTGGCACCATCGGGTGCCAAGGTGCTCAATTTTCGGTGAAATTCCGGACGGCTAGAGGCCCGGGGTGCGAATGACCTTGATGCCGAGGTCGCGAATTTTTTTTCGCAAAGTGTTGCGGTTGAGCCCAAGCAGGTCGGCGGCGCGAATCTGATTCCCTCGTGTTGCCGCGAGCGCCGCGGTGATCAGCGGAATTTCGACCTTGCGCAGAACGCGGGTATAGAGGCCCGCGGGCGGCAGCTCCTGGCCAAAGCCCATGAAATAGTCCGACAGGAACCGCTCAACGGACTCGGAAAGGTCGCCGCTCCGCTCGGCCGTGTCGTTGAAGGGGGCACGGCTGACGCTTGCGAGCTCGTTCTCCACCATCTCGCGGGTGACGATGTCTTGCGAATAGATCGCCGAGAGGCGGCGCACGAGATTTTCCAACTCGCGAACATTTCCCGGCCAGTGATAGCGCTTGAGCCGCTCGATCGCCCCGGGCTCGAAGCTCTTCGTGGGCAGGCCCTCCTGCTCGGCGATGTTGAGGAAGTGTCGAATGAGATCGGGAATGTCTTCGAGCCGTTCGCGCAGCGGCGGCAGGCGCAACGGCACCACGTTCAACCGGTAGAACAGGTCTTCGCGGAAGAGGCCCTGGTCGATCTGCTGCTGCAGGTCGCGGTTGGTGGCGGCGATGATCCGCACATTGGTGCGGATCGGCGTGCGGCCGCCGACTGTCGTGTACTCGCCTTGCTGCAGGACACGAAGCAGCCGGGTCTGCGCCTCCATGGGCATGTCGCCGATCTCGTCGAGAAACAGTGTGCCGCCTTCCGACTGCTCGAAGCGTCCGACGTGCCGGTTCTGCGCGCCGGTGAAGGCGCCCTTTTCATGACCGAACAATTCCGATTCGATCAGCTCGCGCGGGATCGCCGCCATGTTGATGGCGACGAACGGGCCGTTGCGGCGCTTGCCGTAATCGTGCAACGCGCGGGCGACGAGCTCTTTGCCGGTTCCCGATTCGCCCGTGATCATCACCGTGAGGTCGGTCTGGGTGAGCCTCGCCAGCACGCGATAGATTTCCTGCATGGCCGGGCAGCGGCCGATCAGCGGCAGCCCCTCGCTCGGCTCGGCGACAAGCCGCTGCGTCTTCCGCCGCGGCTCGGCGAGCGCGCGCCCGACGACGGAGATGAGTTCGTTCAGATCGAAGGGCTTGGGCAGGTATTCGTAAGCGCCGCGTTCGGCCGCGGTGATCGCGGTCATGAAGGTGTTCTGCGCGCTCATCACGATGATCGGCAGCTCCGGCCTTAGCTTCTTCACCCGTGGGATGAGATCGAAGGCGCTCTCGTCCGGCATCAGCACGTCGGTGATGACGAGATCCCCCTCCCCTTGGCTGATCCAGCGCCAGAGCGTCGCTGCATTGCCGGTGGCGCGCGGGGCATAACCCGCGCGAGCGAGCGCCTGGTTCAGCACCGTGCGGATCGCGGCGTCGTCGTCGGCGATGAGAATATTGCCTTTGGCCATTTTCTTAAGCATGTCCCGAGTGTGCGGTTTCGCTGTCGGCCATCGGCATCAGGGCACGGAACACCGTCTGCCGCGGGCGCGAGTCGCATTCGATGATGCCGCCATGGTCACCGATGATCTTAGCCACGAGCGCAAGGCCAAGCCCGGTCCCCGACGGCTTAGTGGTGACGAAGGGATCGAAGAGATGCGGCATGAGATCGGTCGGAACGCCGGCGCCGTTGTCTTCCACGGCGATTTCGAGCGGCAGGCTCACCCGCGCTTGGCTACCCGGAACCGAGAGACGAACGCCCGGGCGGAAGGAGGTGGTGAGGGTGATCTGGCCGTCGGGGCGTTCCTCGCCGATCGCCTCGGCGGCGTTCTTGACGAGGTTGAGGAACACCTGGATGAGCTTGTCGCGGCTCCCAGGCACCGGCGGCAACGATGGGTCGTAATGCTCGACGATCTTGATCTGGCGGGCGAAGCCGTTGGCGGCGATCTGCTTCACGTGATCGAGCACGTCGTGAATGTTGACCGGCTCGCGCGCCAGAGGGCGCTCGTCGCCGAAGATCTCCATGCGGTCCACGAGCTTGCAGATGCGGTCGACTTCGGCGCAGATCAATTGCGTGAGCGTGCGGTCGGACTCAGCCCGCTCGTTTTCGATCAACTGAGCTGCGCCTCTGATGCCGGAGAGCGGGTTCTTGATTTCATGGGCGAGCACCGCGGCGAGAGCCGAGACGGAGCGCGCGGCGCCGCGATGAGTGAGTTGACGCTCGATCATCTGCGCCATGCTGCGCTGTCGCAGCATGATGAGCACGCGTCCGGGCGCCTCGGGCACGGGGCCGCCGTAGAGATCGACAAGCTTCGGCGCATCGAAACGGTAGGAGCCGAGATCGACGCCATATTCATTGACGTGGGTTTCGTTACGCTGCACCTGCTCCACGAGGGCGATGAGTGGGCTACCGAAGGCGACGACGTCGGTGAGCTTGCGCTTGCAGAGAGCCGAGGTGCTCATCTGAAAGAAATCTTCGCCGGCGGTGTTGACGTATTCGATGTGCAGTCCCTCGCCGATCACAAGCACCGGGTGAGGCAGCGCGCTCAACAGCGCTTCGCTCGGGATCGGCGCCGCTTGGACCGGACGCCGCGCGCTCGTTTTTTTGGTAGAGGCGCTCAAGCGATGTATCCTCTCAACCCCAGCAATCCTAGCTATGCACAAAGAATAAGCAGCAAGGCCCCATGATCTTTTATTGTGCAGAATATGAAGGTTTTTCCGCAGTAGCAACTAGACTTTTGCCGCAGTGCACAAAACTGTCCAGACTACTTATGGGTACCTCTCCATGAGCGTTACCGTCTTGATCGTGGCAGCGGGGCGCGGGTTCAGGGCCTCTGGGCCTAAGCCACTGATCCCAAAACAATATCTTCCGGTCGGCGGCGTGCCGATGTTGACCCGGGCGATCGCCGCCTTTGCCGGGCATCCTAAGGTGGACGACGTGATCGTGGTGATTCACCCTGAGGATTCCGGGCTGTACGAGGCCGCCTCGCAGAGTTTTTCTTCGCGGTTGCGGCCACCGATCTCAGGCGGTGCGCAGCGCCAGGACTCCGTCCGCTCTGGGCTTGAGGCGCTTGCCGAAAACCCGCCCGAGCGTGTGCTGATCCATGACGCGGCGCGGCCTTTCGTCGATGCCGGATTGATCGGCCGCGTCATCGCGAGCCTCGACAGTCATGCCGGCGCGCTACCCTGCCTTCCGGTGACCGATACCTTGCTGCGGGCAGCCGCTGGCCGCGCGACTGGGACGCTCCCCCGCGATGGATTGTGGCGCGCACAGACGCCGCAAGGCTTCCGCTTCGATGCGATCCTTGCCGCCCATCGCGCTGCGGCGAAAGACGGCGCCGCCTTCACCGACGATGCCGGCATCGCTCAATGGTACGGTCTCGACGTCGCGCTGGTCGAAGGCTCTGAAGCCAATCGCAAGCTCACTTCGGCAGAGGACATCGCGAGCGCCGATGAGCTCCTGCGGCTTCGGGCGCCGACCGGGCTCGGCACGCAGCGCGTGGCTACCGGCTATGACGTGCATGCCTTCGGTCCGGGCGACGCGGTCATCCTGTGCGGCGTGCGCATTCCGCACCAGAAGAAACTCGTGGGCCACAGCGACGCCGATGTCGGCATGCATGCGCTGACCGACGCTCTGCTCGGCACGATCGCCGATGGCGATATCGGCGTTCACTTCCCGCCGTCGGATGCCCGCTGGCGGGGCGCAGCCTCCAAGTTGTTTCTCAAAGACGCCGTGGCCAGGGTCAAAGCGCGCGGCGGCGAGATCGTGCATGTCGATGTGACCTTCATCTGCGAGGCACCACGCGTCGGGCCTCATCGCGATGCGATGCGGGCGAAGCTCGCCGAGTGCCTCGGCCTCGATGTCGCGGAGATCAGCATCAAGGCCACCACCAATGAGGGTCTCGGCTTCATCGGGCGTGGCGAAGGGATCGCGGCCATGGCCACCGCCACGGTGCGCCTCCCATGACGGATCGCCGATGATCGACCCGCTCATGATCGACCAGCGGATCATCGCCGATGCAACGGCGCTGCTCGAGGCGTGCCGCCAACGCGGGATCTTGCTCGCCACCGCAGAGTCGTGCACAGGCGGCCTGCTCGCCGCCACGCTCACCGCCATTCCCGGGTCCTCAGATGTGGTCGATCGCGCCTTCGTCACTTATTCGAACGCGGCGAAAAGCGAGATGCTCGGCGTTCCCGTTTGGCTTATCGAGCGGCACGGCGCGGTGAGCGAGGACGTCGCCCGCGCCATGGTCGGCGGCGCGCTCACTCATTCCCGCGCCACGCTCGCCGTCGCCGTCACCGGCATCGCCGGGCCTTCCGGCGGGACGGCGGAGAAGCCGGTCGGGCTCGTGCACCTCGCCGCAGCGGTGCGCGACGCGCCGGTCAGCCATGAGCGGCTTCTGCTCGGCGATATCGGCCGGGGCGAGATCAGGCGCGAAAGCGTGCGGCGCGCGCTCGCGCTCCTTGCCTCATTGGTTTGAGGCGAGGGAGGGGGAGCGGATGCCGTAAATCGCGTCGGCACGCGCTTCGAAGGCGTCGGTGTATTTGCGCACCGCCCTATCGAACAGCCCGCCCATCAGCCGCTCCAAGAGGCGCGAGCGAAAGCTGTAGGCGATATAGAAATCGATCTCGCAAGCTTGCGGCGTCAGCGGACGGAAGACCCAGCGGTTCTCCAGGAACGAGAACGGCCCGTCGAGATAATGCACCACGATGGTGCGGGTGTCGGCGTCGAGGATGACTTCGGTGGTGAAGCTCTCGCGGATCAGCTTGTAGCCGACAGTCATGGTGGCGATGAGCACGTCCTTGCCGTCGCGGCGCTCGCGACGCTTGAGCTTCAACTCCTCGCAGAGCGGCAGGAATTTCGGATAGAGCTCAACGTCGGCAACGAGCTTGAACATGTCGTCGGCAGAATGAGCGACACGGTGTTTGGTCTCATAGACGTGCATGGAAGCTGGCGCGCCTAGCGGCCAAGCGCTGCGTGGCGAGCGGCTTTGAGGCGGGCGAAGTCGTCGGCGGCGTGGTAGGAGGAGCGCGTCAACGGGCTCGCCGCCACGAGCAGGAAGCCCTTGGCCTCTCCCGCCGCACGCAAGGCGTCGAACTCCTCTGGCGGCACGAAGCGATCAATGGCCGCATGCTTGCGGGTCGGCTGCAGATATTGGCCGATGGTGAGGAAGTCGACCTGAGCCGCGCGCAGATCGTCCATCAGGGCAAGGACTTCGGCCGTGGTCTCGCCGAGGCCGACCATGATGCCTGACTTGGTGAACGTGGCTCCGTCCAGCTCCTTGGCGCGCTCGAGCAGGCGCAAGGAGTGTTCGTAGCGCGCGCCTGGTCTGATCTCGCGATAGAGCGACGGCACGGTTTCGAGATTGTGGTTGAACACGTCGGGCCGCGCCGCCACGACGATGTCGAGCGCCCCCTCTTTGCGCAAGAAGTCCGGGGTCAGCACCTCGACGGTCGTTGCCGGTGCCTTGGTTCTGATGGCGGCGATGGTGGCGGCAAAATGCGCGGCACCGCCGTCGGCAAGATCGTCGCGATCGACCGACGTCACCACCACATGGGAAAGGCCAAGCTCGGCGATTGCCGCGCCGACCCGCGAGGGCTCGGAAGGATCGACTGCGCCTGGGCGTCCGGTGCGCACATTGCAAAAGGCGCAAGCCCTGGTGCAGGTGTCGCCAAGGATCATCACGGTCGCGTGTCGCTTGCCCCAGCACTCGCCGATATTAGGACAGGCCGCCTCCTCGCACACGGTGTTGAGGCGATGGCGGCGCAAGACGCTGCTTGTTTCGTCGAAGGCGTTAGGACCCGGTGCCCGCACGCGGATCCAATCGGGCTTGGGTAGCACCGGCGTATCTGGCAGCCGCGCCTTTTCCGGATGGCGCGGCGGCGTCTGATCTTGGCTGGTGAAAACGGTTACCATCTATGCTGTCGAAGGTCCCCTGAACCTCCGCCACACCCACAGGAGAAGGATCGCCCCGACCGTGGCCACGATCAGATTGCCGACCCAGCCATAGAAGACGATGTTGAGCAACGTGGCGAGCGAGCCGCCGACGAAGGAGCCGGCAATGCCGACGAGCAGATTGGTGAGCAGGCCATGATCGCTCGCCGTCACCTTCTCGGCGATGTAGCCGGCGAGGATGCCGATGACGAGCATGCCGAAAAAGCCGACCCCCGGCATGGACAGAAGTCCATGAGCCTCATTTTCCATTTCGAACTCCGTCGGTTGAAACGAGCTGCCCCGCCTTTGACCGCCCCCGCAACTCTTTGGGCCTCGCGCGTAATATAGGGGGTCTCCCCGCCCCCGCAACGAGCGGATCACTTTCCGCGGATGCGCTGCCACACGAACAGGCAGATGATGGCGCCGGCGGTGGCGACGACCACCTCGCCGATGACGTTATAGGCGGTGAGCCCGAGCAGCTTGGCGATGAAGCCGCCGATGAAGGCGCCGACGATGCCGATGAGGAGGTTCGGCACAAGCTCCTGCTGGCGCCCCATGTAGAAGGAAGCGATGGCACCGGCGGCCACACCGATGATGAGAAACATGATGAGGTCGAAAATCATTGTCATGTCGCTGCTCCTGTCTTAGGCGCCGGGTCGAGCCCGGGTGTTCGACGGCTGGCTTGAGCGGCTCAGATGTGAAGCGCGCGGCCATAGGCGTCGAGCACCGACTCATACATCATTTCCGACAGCGTCGGATGGGGGAAGATGGACGCAATCAGCTCGGCCTCGGTGGTTTCCAGCCCTTTGGCGACGGCGAAGCCCTGAATGAGCTCGGTGACCTCGGCCCCGATCATGTGCGCGCCAAGAAGCTCTCCGCTCTCGGCATCGAAGATGGTCTTGATCAGCCCCTCGGTCTCGCCGAGCACGATGGCCTTGCCGTTGGCGGAATAAGGGAAGCGGCCGACCTTGACGGATCGACCTTCGGCGCGCGCCGCCTCCTCGGTCAAGCCGACGCTCGCAACTTGCGGGGCGCTGTAGGTGCAGGCCGGGATGGCGCTCTTGTCGAGCGGGTGAACGCCTTCGACGCCGGCGATCTTCTCCACGCAGAGCACGCCTTCGTGGCTCGCTTTGTGCGCAAGCCAAGGAGGGCTGACCACGTCGCCGATGGCGTAGAGGCCGGGGCTGCCGGTGGCACCCCATTCGTCGACCACGATGTGGCCCTTCTCTATCTTGACGCCCTGCTGTTCGAGGCCGAGGCCTTCGACATTGCCGGTGATGCCGACGGCGAGGATGACGCGGTCGACGGTGATCTCGCCGGTCAGGCCAGGTTTGGCCAACCGGGCCGTGACGCCGTCTTCGTGGCGCACGAGGCCCTCCACGCCGGTCCCGGTATGGATGGTCATGCCCTGCTTGGCGAAGGCTTTGCGCGCAAGGGCGGAGATCTCGGCATCCTCGACAGGAAGGATGCGGTCGAGCATCTCGACCACGGTCACTTCGGCGCCAAGCGTGCGGTAGAAGCTTGCGAACTCGATGCCGATGGCGCCGGAGCCGATCACCAGCAACGATTTGGGAAAGGCCGGAGGCACCATGGCGTACTTGTAGGTCCACACCAGCCTGCCGTCGGCCTCGAGCCCCGGCAGCTCCCGCGCTCTGGCGCCGGTCGCTATCACAATATGTTTGGCGGCGATGGTGCGCGCCGCGCCGTCCTTGCCGGCGATCGCTACTCTCCCCTCACCCTTCAGCGTGGCCTCTCCGTCGATCACCGCGATCTTGTTCTTCTTCATCAGGTAGGCGACGCCGTTTGACAGCCGCGCCGCCACTTTGCGGCTGCGCTCAACCACGCTGGCGAGGTCGAAGCGGAGATTGTCGCAAGCAAGCCCGAACTCCGCTGCGCGGCCCATTTGATGATAGAGCTCTGCGGTGCGAAGCAGCGCCTTGGTCGGGATGCATCCCCAGTTGAGGCAGATGCCGCCAAGATGCTCGCGCTCGACGATCGCCGTCTTGAGTCCGAGCTGCGCGGCGCGGATGGCGGCGACGTAGCCTCCGGGCCCGGCGCCGATCACGGCAAGATCGAATTGGCTCTCAGCGCTCTCCATGCTCATCATCGCCCGCTTTCGGCGGAGCCTCCTAGTCGCTTTATCAACAAGATCCAATCGCCTTCGTGAGTGTAGCCGGGAAAGGGAACCAGAGGCTCCCGGGCGGCCGCGGTAAAGCCTGCGCGCTGGTAGAGACGCGCGGCCCGCTCATTCTCGCCGGCAACGATCACGCTCAAGGCGCCCGCTCCCTCTGCCAGCGCCTTCTGCTCGGCGATGGCGAGCAGCTCCAGGCCGATCCCTTGCCGGCGGAACTCGGGAAAGGTCGCGAGCACGTTCACGTACCATGAGCCAGGCGCTTTCGCCTCGAGCAAGACGAGAGGCCGCACGAGCTCCGGTATCTCCGCCAAATTGCCAAGGTCGTAGGGATCGTCGAGCCGGTAGCCGACGAGGCAGGCGGCGATCTCGCCCCCGACCTCTGCGACAATGGCGTTGCGATAGGAAAAGCCGCCCTCTTCTCGCGCCGCGCGCTCGCGCCCGACCTCGAGGATCGATTGGCCAGGAACTTTCAACGTGCTCCACAAATGCGCGGGCAGACCCTCACCGGCGATATCGACCAGCACGGCGAGCGCTGAGGCATCGGCTTTGGTCGCCGGCCTGAAGGTAAGCTCGCCTTCCATCACACCAGCATGGTCACCGGGTCTTCGATGAAGGCCTTGAAGGCGGCAAGAAGCTCGGCGCCAAGCGCACCTTCGATCACCCGGTGGTCGTGGATCTTGCTCACAAAGTGCTTCGTCAACAGCCTGGACCCATCCCAGATTTTGAATGAGAAGCCTCTTGGCCCAGACGCTGGTAAGTCAATGTAGGCAAATCAATTCGCCAGTCGTAAGCGTTGCGCTCCCGAATCTGCTCTCGTATGGCTGCCGACACGCCAAAGACCTTGTCACGTAAGCTATTTCGCTGACTAAAGTCGGGCGTGTCGCTCATCTGCTTGCAAAGCTCAAACATTGCCGCCTCGACCTTAGCAGACTCAACCAAGACCAAAGGTCCCCAATAGAGATTGCGGAACTTGGCGACGTGTGTGTCCCAAGCGTCCTGAGTCTCAGCCGTCAGTAAATTGGCCACAGTCTCGGCCGTCTCGAACGACAGCGCGATTTGCTTTTCACTGAACGTCTTAACATACTCGAGTCGCTTGTCATTGAGGTACGTTGTGGCTGCCCAAACTGCGGTAACAATCGCTGCAACCGCAGTACCCAGCCAGGCAAGTTCCTTAATTCGCGCCAGAAATCCCTCGGTTGGAGTTTTGCCTTCGTCGGCCTTTCCGTTGGTCATGGCACTTCCTACCTCTCTTAATGCCGCGTCAGATTGACTGCGCCGGCATCATTCAACTCTAAACCAGCATGGTCACCGGGTCTTCGATGAAGGCCTTGAAGGCGGCAAGAAGCTCGGCGCCGAGCGCGCCGTCGATCACCCGGTGATCGACCGACAATGTCGCGCTCATCATAGTGGCGATCTTCACCGCGTCGTCCTTGATCACAGGGCGCTTCTCGGCGCGGCCGACGGCGAGGATGCTCGCTTGCGGCGGATTGATCACGGCGTCGAAGCGGTCGATGCCGTACATGCCGAGATTGGAGATCGTGGTGGTTCCGCCCTGATATTCGTGAGGGGCGAGGCGCTTCGACCGGGCCCGCCCCGCGAGGTCCTTCATCTCGTTGGAAATTTCCGACAGGCTTTTCAGCTCGGCGTTGCGAACGACGGGCGTGAACAGCCCGCCGCCGGGAAGGGCCACGGCGACGGCGATGTCGGAGCCGCGATGCAGAAGCAGTCCCTCTTCCGTCCAGCTCGCATTGGCGCGCGGCACTTTCTGCAATGCCATGGCGAGCGCCTTGATGATGAAGTCGTTGACCGAGAGCTTGAACGAGCGCGGACCGTCTTGCGGCGCCATGCCGTTGAGGCGCTTGCGCGCGGCAAGCACGGCATCGAGCTCGCAGTCGATACCGAGATAGAAATGCGGGATGGTCTGTTTGGCGAGCGTGAGCCGCTGGGCAACGACCCGGCGCATGGTGTCGTGCGGTACAAGCTCGTAGCTGCCCGGCTCGTAGAGCGCCAACACCTGCTTGTCGGTCAGGCCCCCGGCCGGCGCCGGCCGCGACAGCGTGAGGCGGCGCTCAGGCTCTGGCATCGCCTCGACGGCTTCGAACACCTCTGCGTGTTTGGGGATGCGCGCCTCGCCGGCGGGAGGGATGTCGCGCTTGACGATACGGCCCTTCGGACCTGAGCCGCGGAGCTTGGCGAGATCAATGCCGCGCTGGCGGGCAAGCCTCCGTGCGAGCGGCGAAGCGGCAATGCGGTTCGCGTGGCCCCCTTCTCCACTGTGCAGGTTTGCGCCTTGCGTGGCCATCGGTCAGGCTTCCCTCGCGTGGGCGAGCTTCGCCATCGCCTCTTCCCAGTGCTCGCCGTCGAACATCATGATGCGGGTCACGCGCACCGCGCCGCCGTCAAGGCAGCGCACGTTGACGCTGAAGCCGTCCGGCTTGGAGCGCGGCACGTAGAAGCTCTTGACGCCGCACACCGAGCAGAAATGATGCTTCGCCGTGCCGGTGTTGAAACTGTAGGTGGTGATCTTGTCGGCGCCCTTGAGCAGGCGGAAGCGCTCCGCTTCCACCATCAGATGCAGGTAACCGGCCTTCCGGCAGATCGAGCAATTGCACTCCTTGACCTCGATCTCGTCGGGCGCGAGCACCTCGTAGCGCACCGCGCCGCAATGGCAGCCGCCGCTCTTCCAGCTCATGGGGGCTTCGGCCATCTCGTGTTACTCCCGGTAGCAGACGGATTTCACCGCCGCGACCACCTGCTCCACCGACGGAAGCGCCAGCTTCTCGAGATTGGCGGCGTAAGGCATAGGCACGTCGGCGCCGCTGATCTTCATCGGCGGCGCGTCGAGATCGTCGAACGCCTCAAGGGCCACGCGGGCGCAGATCTCAGAGCCGATCGAGCAGATCGGCCAGCCCTCCTCCACCGTGACGATGCGATTGGTTTTGCGGACCGAGGCAATCACCGTGTCGATGTCGAGCGGCCGAAGCGTGCGCAGATCGATGACCTCAGCCTCGATCCCCTCCTCGGCCAGACGCTTGGCAGCTTCGAGCGCATAGGCCATGCCGCGCGAATAGGAGACGATGGTGACGTCGGAGCCCGCGCGGGCAACGCGCGCTTTTCCAATGGGCAGGACGAAGTCATCGAGCTTCGGAACCTCGAAGCTTTGGCCGTAGAGGATCTCGTTTTCAAGGAAGATCACCGGGCTCGGATCGCGGATCGCAGCTTTGAGCAATCCCTTGGCGTCGGCGGCGGTATAGGGCGCGATCACTTTCAGCCCAGGCACGGAGGCATACCACGCTGAGAAATCCTGGCTGTGCTGAGCGGCGACGCGGGCCGCTGCGCCGTTCGGGCCGCGAAACACGATGGGGCACTGCATCTGGCCGCCGGACATATAGAGGGTCTTTGCGGCGGAGTTGACGATGTGGTCGATGGCCTGCAGCGCGAAGTTCCAGGTCATGAACTCGACGATGGGCTTGAGTCCGGCGAAGGCCGCGCCGACGCCTGTGCCGGCAAAGGCATATTCGGTGATCGGCGTGTCGACCACGCGCCGCTCGCCGAACTCATCGAGCAGGCCTTGGGTGACCTTGTAGGCGCCCTGATACTGGCCGACCTCCTCGCCCATGATGAACACGCGGTCGTCGGCGCGCATCTCCTCGGCCATGGCGTCGCGCAAGGCCTCACGCACGGTCATGGTCACCATCTCGGTGCCGGGCGGAACCTCGGCCTTGGCTTCGGGTCGCGGCTCGGCCGGTGCAACCTGAGGTCCTGCCGGCGCTTCCTCGACCCCTGGCGGCGCCTCGCCGAGATCTGCGTCCTCCACGGCGACCTTCTGGGACTGCGGTACCGACCTGATCGCTTCGGCGATCATCGCCATTTGCGCCGCATCCCCGTCTCCCCGGTGGGGAGAGGGTTGGGGTGAGGGGGTTTCAGCCGAAGCCGCGCTGATGTCCTCACCGTCGGTCAGCAGAAGCGCAATCGGCTTGTTCACCGGCACGTGCTCGGTGCCTTCCGCCACCAAGATCTTGCCCACCCGGCCGTCATCGATGGCCTCGACCTCCATGGTCGCCTTGTCGGTCTCGATCTCGGCGATCACGTCGCCGGTGCGGACCTCGTCGCCCTCGCGCACGTGCCATTTGGCAAGCGTGCCCTCTTCCATGGTGGGCGACAGCGCCGGCATCAGAATTTCGGTGGGCATGGTCGGTCGCTCTCAGACTTAGGGCAGCGCCACGACGTCGGTATAAAGCTCGCTCGGCTCTGGCTCGGGATCGCTGGTGGCGAAGTCCGCAGCTTCAATGACGATGGCGCGGATGTCCTTGTCGATCTGCTTCAAGCGATCTTCGTCGGCAATGCCCGTCTCGCTCAGCCGCTTGCCGACAAGCTCGATGGGATCGCGCTGGGTGCGCACCTCCTGCACCTCTTCCCTCGTGCGGTATTTCGCCGGGTCCGACATGGAATGGCCGCGGTAGCGGTAGGTGCGCATCTCGAGGATCATCGGGCCTGCGCCTGACCGCACCCTGGCGATCGCCGCTTGGCCCGCGGCCTTCACCGCGCGGACATCCATGCCGTCGACCTTCATGCCCGGGATGCCGAATACCGATCCGCGGTGATACAGCTCCTCGGCGAGCGCGCTTCCCCGCCCCACATGCGTGCCCATGGCGTAGTGATTGTTCTCGATCACATAGATGACCGGGAGCTTCCACAAGGACGCCATGTTGAAACTCTCATAGACCTGGCCCTGGTTGGCCGCGCCCTCGCCGAAATAGGTGAGCGAGACGCGGTCGTTGCCGCGATATTTGTTGGCAAGCGAAAGCCCGGTGCCGAGCGGGGCCGGTGCGCCGACGATGCCGTGGCCGCCATAGAAGTTCTTCGCCACGGAGAACATGTGCATGGAGCCGCCCTTGCCCTTGGAATAGCCATGGCGGCGTCCGGTGAGCTCGGCCATGACGCCCTTGGGGTCCATGCCTGAGGCAAGCATATGGCCGTGGTCGCGATAGGCGGTGATCACCTGATCCCCCTCCTCGCGCGCCATCTGCATGCCGGTGACCACGGCTTCCTGGCCGATATAAAGATGGCAGAAGCCGCCGATCAGGCCCATGCCGTAGAGCTGGCCTGCCTTCTCCTCGAAGCGGCGGATGAGCAGCATCTGGCGATAGGCCTCGAGTTCCTGCTCAGGCGTCAGGCTCGGCGCGCTGCCGTGCTCCAACACCGTCGCTGAGGTCAGGGCTTCGGGCGGAGTGATGGACGGTGCAGGCGGTGGGCCTTGAGTGTCATCGGTCCCATCGGAAAAAGTGTTCAAACCTAAGTCCTCGCATGCCCCGCCGCGACTGGAAGCTAACACGAGTTAGGAAAACACTGAAAGGCGGGGCAAGTTCATCAATTAGGCCAAAGGATCAGCCCTGATCCTGAGCTGCGACGCATCAGCGTTTGGGCGAAGCCCCCGGCGTCTCAGCCGGCACGCGGCGCTTCAGCATGACGAGATCGTCGGGATGGGCAAGATTTAAAATGGCGCGGGCGCGCTCGTCCAGCATGTCGGGGTCGAGACTTTCGGGCCGGAGCAGGGCAACGTCGCGATCGAGCCGCTTCCTCACCTCTTTCAGCCCGGCAAGCTCGCCGGCAAGCACGGCTTTTCGCTTCTCGAGGTCGGCGCGCGCCTGCAGACCATGGTCCCCGGTCTGGAGGTGGTAGGCGAAATAGCCGCCGCCGCCGCAGGCAAGTAGCGGAAAGAGGAGTGATCGGAACCGCATGTCCTTCGGAACCCAACCTGTCACGGCCGGGCTTGACCCGGCCATCCACGTTTAGCGAAGCAAGCTTGGGAGAATCGCGCCGGGAAGGTTAATCGACGGTTAGCGGCGGCTCAGCACCGAGCGGCCGGCATAGCGGGCAGCCGTGCCAAGCTGCTCCTCGATGCGCAGCAGCTGATTATATTTGGCCACCCGGTCCGAGCGGGCGAGCGAGCCTGTCTTGATCTGCCCGCAATTGGTGGCGACGGCGAGATCGGCGATGGTCGCGTCCTCGGTCTCACCTGAGCGGTGCGACATCACCGCGGCGTACCCGGCACTTTGCGCCATGTGCACGGCGTCGAGCGTCTCGCTCAAGGTCCCGATCTGGTTCACCTTGACTAGGATGGCGTTGGCAATGCCCTGATCGATGCCCCGCTTCAGCCGCGTGACATTGGTGACGAAGAGATCGTCGCCGACGAGCTGCACGCGGCCGCCCAAGGTCTCCGTGAGCGCGCGCCACCCTTCCCAGTCGTCCTCCGACATGCCGTCCTCGATGGAATAGATGGGATAGTTGGCGACGAGATCGGCGTAGGTGGCGACCATCCCGGCGAAATTGAGCGTCCGCCCCTCGCCCTTCAGCACATAGCGGTTGTCCGCGTAGAGCTCGGTCGCGGCCACGTCGAGCGCGAGATAGATGTCGGCGCCTGGCTTGAACCCTGCGGCGCCGGTCGCCGCTAGGACGAAATCAAGCGCCTGACGGGTCGAGGCGAGGTTCGGCGCAAAGCCCCCCTCGTCTCCAACCGCGGTGTTGTGGCCTGCAGTCTTCAGCGCCGTTTTCAGCGCATGGAAGACTTCTGCGCCCATGCGCAAGGCTTCAGCGAAATTCGGAGCGCCGACCGGCGCGATCATGAATTCCTGGAAGTCGATCGGATTGTCGGCATGCGCGCCGCCGTTCAAGATGTTCATCATCGGCACCGGCAGCAGCGTCGCAGCCTCGCCGCCGAGATAGCGATAGAGCGGCTGATCGTGGTCGCGCGCGGCGGCCTTGGCAGCGGCGAGCGACACGCCGAGAATGGCGTTGGCGCCGAGCCGCTTCTTGTTGTCGGTGCCGTCGAGCTCGCAGAGGCGCCGGTCGAGCCCGCGCTGGTCGCTTGCATCGAAACCGGTCAGAGCTTTGCGAATCTCGCCATTGATCGCTTCCACCGCGCGCCGCACGCCCTTGCCGCCGTAGCGCTTGCCGCCGTCGCGAAGCTCGTGCGCCTCATGTGCCCCGGTCGAGGCGCCCGACGGCACCGCGGCACGGCCGAAGGCGCCGTTCGCGAGCACCACGTCAACCTCGACGGTGGGGTTGCCGCGGCTGTCGAGAATCTCCCGGCCGACGACGGTAGCAATTGCGGTCATGGTTCCAATTCCGAGTTGCCAGGAGAGTGTGGGCGAAGCTTGCGCCCTCTTAGCCCAGCAACCTTGGAATCGGAAGCTCGATGTGGGGGGTTAGCTGGGTGGTTCTGGTGGAGGCACTGGAGTGCTTGCCATGGGCACGCCCCGCCCCTTTTTCGGCGCCCCGCAATTGGGGATCGGACTCATGGCGATTTCGACCCCAGGTTGATATTTGTTCATGGCGCCGGATGCGGCATCGATCCCCAGGCCGATAACACCACCGAACAGGACATTGCCCGCCGTCATGATCTCGGTCTCCGACGCGAGCACGCCGACGCCGGTGGTGTAGCACTGCTTGACGCAGCTCACTGCGACGTCGTGTTTGCTCTTGGGTAGGACGATGGTTCCAGGTGTCTGCACGGCGCGCGTGCCGACGGCAGGAGACGAAAGCGTGCACATGGCGTCCGTACGCCAGGGGTGGCGACGGAGACCTGCTGTTGTGTCCCTTTGACGATGGTCGAGCAACCGGTAAGAAGGATGGCAATCACGCCGCAAAGAGCGGCGACCCCGCGTTCCATGGCCTAGCCCCCCAAGTCTTGGCCTCTCGCATTAGTAGCAGAATATACAGTATTCAACTAAAAGGCGAGTCTTCCATAAGGCTTTGCAACAACGTGGTTTTCGGATTTCGGCATGAAAAATGACGGCGCGGCATTGGTGTTGTTCTCGGGCGGGCAGGATTCGACCGTCTGCCTCGCCTATGCGCTCGACCGCTACGGCCGCGTCGAGACCGTTGGCTTCGACTATGGCCAGCGCCACGGCGTGGAACTTGAGTGCCGGCAGACCGTGCGGAGCGAGATCGCCCGCGTCTTCCCCGCTTGGGGTTCGCGGCTCGGGCCAGATCGTGTGCTCGACATCGCGAGCTTTGGCGCTATCGCCGATACGGCGCTGACCTCAGAGGCCGAGATCGTGATGCTGGAATCGGGGCTGCCGAGCACCTTCGTGCCGGGGCGGAACCTCGTGTTCTTCACCTATGCCGCGGCGCTCGGCTACCGGCGCGGATTGCATACGCTCATCGGCGGCATGTGCGAGACGGACTATTCAGGCTATCCCGACTGCCGCGACGCGACGCTGCGCGCGCTTGGAGAGGCGATCAGGCTCGGCACCGAAATCCCCTTCACCATCGAGACGCCGCTGATGTGGCTGTCGAAGGCGGAGACCTGGGAGCTTGCCGAGCGCCTCGGCGGACAGGCCCTGATCGACCTGATGATCGAGCATACCCACACCTGCTATCGCGGCGAGCGTGGCAAGCGTCACGATTGGGGCTATGGCTGCGGCACCTGCCCGGCTTGCGAGCTTCGCGCGCGCGGATATGAGCAGTGGCAGGCAGCGCGCGCTGAGAACCGGCGGCGCCAAAGCGGCTAGCGCGCCAACGCGTCTTCGCCGGAAATCTTGTCTCCTGCGAGGATTTCCGCCATCCTTTTCACATCCCTTGGGAACCAATTTCCGGGCAACGTCTTTAGACACAGCAACGCCAACGTCGAAGAGTCGGGCAATGCAGCAAAGACCGCAGGCTGGCTTGACGCCCAAGCTCCAGGTGACCTTGCGCGTGAACGGCGTGGAGCGGCGCGTGTCGCTCCGGCCCTGGACTACCCTCCTCGATGCGCTACGTGAATATCTCGATCTCACCGGAACCAAAAAGGGCTGCGACCACGGCCAATGCGGCGCCTGCACGGTGCTCGTCGATGGACGGCGCATCGTTTCCTGCCTGACGCTCGCCGTCATGAAGGACGGCGCCGAGATCACGACCATCGAAGGACTGGCCACCGACGGCGAGCTCCACCCCTTGCAGAAGGCCTTCATCTCCCATGACGGCTTTCAGTGCGGCTATTGCACGCCGGGGCAGATCTGCTCGGCCGTCGGGCTTATTGCCGAGGGCCACGCCAAGACCGCCGACGAAATTCGCGAATTGATGAGCGGCAATGTCTGCCGCTGCGGCTGCTACCCGAACATCGTCGCGGCCATCGAGGAGGTCATGCAGGGAGCTCCAGCGGAGGTCGCGCCATGATCGACTTCGATTATGTCAAGGCGCGCGACGTGAGCGATGCCGTCAGCCGGATTGCTCAGGACCCGGCTGCGAAATTCATCGCCGGAGGCACCAATCTCATCGATCTCATGAAGGAGAACGTGGCGCGTCCCACGCGGCTGATCGACATCACCGGCCTGCCGCTGACCGAAATCGAGGAGACCGATGCCGGAGGTTTGCTGATCGGTGCGCTCGTGCCCAATAGCGACCTCGCCTATGACGCGCGGATCACCAAACGCTATCCGCTGCTCTCGAGCGCCATTCTCGCCGGAGCCTCGGCGCAACTTCGCAATATGGCCTCGACCGGCGGCAACCTTCTGCAACGGACGCGCTGCCTCTATTTCTACGACACGACCACCCCGTGCAATAAGCGAGAGCCTGGCTCCGGCTGCAGCGCGATCGACGGCTTCAACCGCATGAACGCGATTTTCGGATGGAGCGAGGCCTGCATCGCCGTGCATCCTTCCGACATGTGCGTGGCGCTCGCCGTGCTTGAGGCCACGGTTCATGTGAGCGGCCCAAAAGGCGATCGTGCAATTCCCTTTGCCGATTTTCACCGGCTCCCCGGGGACACGCCGGACCGAGACACCAACCTCGCCGCCGACGAAATCATCACCGCGATCGAGCTGCCGGCCGAGGGGTTCGCGCGCAACTACAGCTATCTGAAGATCAGGGACCGCCTCTCTTATGCCTTCGCTTTGGTTTCCGTCGCCGCCGGCCTCAAGCTTGAGGGGGGCGCGATCAAGGAGGCTCGCCTCGCATTGGGCGGTGTCGCCCACAAGCCCTGGCGCGTGCCTGCCGCCGAGAAGCGCCTCCAGGGCCAGCAGCCAAGCCGAAAGGTGTTCAGTGAAACGGCGGACCTCATCTTGCAGGGCGCCAGGGGCTTTGCCCATAACAACTTCAAGATCGAACTTGCGCGCCGCGCGATCGTGCGCACCCTCGAACAGGCGGCGGCTGGTACGCCGCAATCTCAGTCCGTGAAAGCGATCGTGTAGGACGCGCCATGACCCTGATCAGCACCAACACGATCGGAAAGCCGGTGTCGCGGGTCGACGGCCCTGCCAAGGTCACCGGCCAGGCGAAATATGCGGCCGAATTCAATGTGCCTGGTCTCGCTCACGGCTTTGTCGTCTCAAGCACGATCGCCAAGGGCCGCATCAAGAAGATCGATCGGAGTGCCGCGATCGCAGTGCCCGGTGTGATCGCGGTGCTCGCGCACGACAACAGGCCGGATGTCGCCTCAGAGCATGAGAAATACACGGACGCGACGGCCCCGCCAGGATTGCCGTGGCGGCCACTTTACGATGAGGAGATCTTCTTTTCTGGCCAGCCGGTCGCGCTCGTGGTTGCCGAGGAGTTCGAGGTCGCGCGCTTTGCCGCAACGCTGGTCGGCATCGAGTATGAGGCTGAAGAGGCGATCACTGATCTCGACACGCAACTCGACAAAGCCTTTTCGCCGCCGAAGAAGCGACTGCCTGGATGGGACCCTGACCCTCGCGGCGATGTCGACAAGGCTTTGTCGCGGGCGCCAATCCACATTCAGCGCACATATCGCACCCCGATCGAGCACCACAACCCGATGGAAAACTTCGGGTGTACGGCGGTGTGGGAGGACGATGGACGCCTTATTGTCTACGACAAGACGCAAGGCGCTCCGAACTGCCACAAATATTTATGCAACATCTTCGGCCTCGCCAAAGAGAAGGTGCGTGTTTTGTCTCCATACGTCGGCGGCGCCTTCGGTGCGGGCCTCAGGCCAAATTACGAGCTGTTCTTGGCGGCGCTGGCTGCCATCGGCTTGAAGCGATCGGTCAGGGTCGCGCTCACTAGGGCGCAGATGTTCACGATTGGCTATCGTCCCAAAACGATCCAGACACTGAGCCTCGGGGCGGACCAAGATGGAAGCCTCGTGGCGTTGAAGCACGAGGCGATCACCAATGCCTCCCGCTTCGAGGATTATCAGGAACCGACCGTCCCTTGGACCGGCGCCCTTTACCGCTGTGACGACTCAGCCGTCAGTTCCAAGCTTGCGCGGGTCGATCTCTTTACCCCTTGCGACATGCGAGCGCCGGGAGGCGCGGTCGGCGTCTACGCTATCGAATGCGCCATGGACGAGCTCAGCTATGCGGTCGGCATCGATCCGCTCGAGCTACGTCTCAGAAATTATTCCGAGATGGATCAGAATGAGGGCAAGCCCTTCGGCAGCAAGGCCCTCAAGGACTGCTACCACTGGGGCGCAGAGCGCTTCGGCTGGTCGAAGCGGAAGCCGGAGCCCCGCTCGATGCGCGAGGGACGCGAGCTCGTGGGCTACGGCATGGCGACCGGCATCTGGGAGGGATTGCGCGTGCCGGCGAGCGCGAGAGCGACGCTCGCTCCCGACGGCACGCTCGAAATCGCTAGCGCCACGGCCGATATCGGCACCGGGACGTACACCATTCTCACTCAGATCGGCGCCGAGATGCTCGGCCTGCCGCTCGACAAGGTCAAAGTGAAGATCGGCGATTCAGATTTGCCGCCGGCGCCTGTCGAAGGCGGATCGTGGACCGCCGCGTCTGTCGGTTCGGCGGTGATGGAGGCTTGTGACTGCATCCGCAAGGAGCTGCTCGAGCGCGCCGGCAAGCTCAAGAATACGCCGCTCGACGGAGCGGAGCTGGCCGACGTGACGTTCGTTGATGGCGAGATCAGGATGAATGGCGATCCTTCCCGCCGCTTGCCCCTGTCCGAAGTGCTGCAGGGGGCTAACGAGCCCATCACGTCGGAATTGACCTCGATGCCGGACTGGAAGACCTTGCGGCGATACTCCCACAAAGTTCACTCGGCGGTGTTCGCCGAGGTGCGGCTCGACGAGGTACTCGGCATGCTCCGCGTCGCGCGCGTGGTCAGCGCCGTGGCCGCCGGCCGCATCCTCAATGCCAAGACCGCGCACAGCCAGGTGATGGGCGCAGTGGTCGGCGGCATCGGCATGGCATTGCATGAAGAGACCGTGATCGACCACCGCTATGGCCGCTTCATCAATCACAATTTCGCCGAGTATCATGTGCCGGTGAATGCCGATATCCACGACATCGACGTCATCTTCGTCGACGAGCTTGAGTCTCATCTCAACCCCCTCGGGGTTAAGGGCGTCGGCGAGATCGGCATTGTTGGCACGGCTGCCGCCATCGCCAACGCCGTCTACCACGCAACCGGCGTGCGGGTGCGCGACCTTCCCATCACCATCGACAAATTGCTCGGGCTGAGGCCGCCGCGCGAGACCGCAAGCGCAGGATAGATCGTTGGAGCTCGGTTAACCGCGCTCTTGCTCTTCCCGCCGCGAAGGCCCAATTTCCGGGCATGTATTCGGTCAAGGAGATCTTCTACACGCTGCAGGGCGAAGGCGCGCAAGGGGGGCGGCCTGCCGTGTTCTGCCGCTTCGCCGGCTGCAATCTGTGGACGGGCCGCGAGGCCGACCGCGAGACCGCGACCTGCAATTTCTGCGACACAGATTTCGTCGGCACCGACGGCGATGGCGGGGGTAAGTTTGCGGACGCAGACGCGCTTGCCAAGACCTGCCGTGCCGCTTGGCGGGGCAATAGCGGCACGCCGCCCTTCGTCGTGCTCACCGGCGGCGAGCCCATGCTGCAGGTGGACGAGGCGTTGATCGCTGCGCTCCATGAAGCAGGCTTCGAGATCGCCATTGAGACCAACGGGACGTTGCCGGTGCCGCGTTCCATCGATTGGATCTGCGTGAGCCCGAAGGCCGGCGCTCCCCTCGTGCAGCGCTCAGGCGATGAGCTGAAGCTCGTCTATCCGCAAAGCGAGATCGAGCCTGCCGCGCTCGAGCATCTAGACTTCGCCCATTTCCTGCTGCAGCCCATGGATCAGGGCGCGCTGAAGACCGCGGACAATGTGCGCGTGGCCATCGATTATTGTCTCGCCCATCCCAAATGGCGCTTGAGCTTGCAGACCCACAAGCTGCTCGGCCTGCGTTAATACTTCCGGGCCCTGGTTTGCTTCCTGAAAATCCCCTAAACCAGCGCCATGCGTATCTATAAGGAATTCCTGTTTGAGGCCGCCCACTTTCTGCCTTCGGCGCCTCCAGGCCATCCCAACTCACGGATCCATGGACATTCGTTCCGCGCCCGCGTCACCATCGACGGCGAGCCTGATCCCACGAGCGGCGTGCTGTTGCACTTCGACGATATCGAAGCGGCGCTGGCCGAGGCGCGCGAGGCGCTCGATCATCACTTCCTGAATGAGGTCGAGGGGCTCGAAGTGCCGACGCTTGAGCGCATCGCCATCTGGCTGTGGGATCGCCTACACAACCGGCTGTTCGGTCTCACCGAGATTCAAATCTCGCGCGACAGCTGCCATGAGGGTTGCATTTATGCCGGCCCGCGGCGCCTATAATGGTCATGGCCAGAAAGACCACCAAGCCAAAGCAACTCGGCAAGCCGACACCAATTCCGGCGTCGCCCGACAAGGCTCTGCTCGAGCGCGTGCCGAACCCGCATCCCGAGACGCTCTACGCCGCCCGCTTCACGGCGCCCGAATTCACCTGCCTCTGCCCGATCACCGCTCAGCCCGACTTCGCCCACCTCGTCATCGACTACGCGCCGAAGCGCTGGCTCGTCGAGTCGAAGTCGCTCAAGCTCTATCTCGCGAGCTTCCGCAATTACGGGACCTTCCACGAGGACGCGACGGTCACCATCGGCAAGCGCATCGTCGATCTGATCGAGCCTGCCTATTTGCGCATCGGCGGCTATTGGTTTCCGCGCGGCGGCATGCCCATCGACGTGTTCTGGCATTTCGGCACGATGCCCGAAGGCCTGTGGCTGCCGGACCAGGGCGTCGCCCCCTATCGCGGGCGCGGGTGATCTAGGCTCGGTTCTTCACCAGACGGTCGATCTCGATCAACTCGGCGAGCAGCGCCGGCAGATCTTTCAGCGGCAGCATGTTGGGGCCGTCAGACGGCGCATGATCGGGGTCCTGATGGGTCTCGATGAACACGCCGGCCACGCCGACAGCGACCGCGGCGCGCGCCAGCACGGGCACGAAACGGCGCTCGCCGCCGCTCTGCGCCCCCTGCCCTCCAGGCTGCTGCACCGAGTGCGTAGCGTCGAAGATCACCGGCGCTCCGATTTCGGCGAGGATCGGCAGAGCGCGCATGTCCGACACGAGCGTGTTGTAGCCGAAGGATACGCCGCGCTCGGTGACGAGCACCTGCGGATTGCCGGCGCCGACCGCCTTGGCCACCACATGGGTCATGTCCCATGGCGCGAGGAACTGGCCCTTCTTCACATTGACCACCTTGCCGGTGAGCGCCGCGGCGATGAGAAGATCGGTCTGGCGGCAGAGGAAGGCCGGGATTTGCAGCACGTCGATCGCCTTGGCCACGGCGGCGCATTGATCCGGCTCATGCACATCGGTGAGCACGGGCAGGCCTGTCCGCTCCCTGATCTCGGCAAAGATCGGCAGGGCTTCAATAAGCCCCATGCCTCGAGCGCTTCTCGCGCTCGTGCGGTTCGCCTTGTCGAATGAGGTCTTGTAGACGAGGCCGATCCCGGCCTTTGCCGCGATCTCCTTCAGCGCCTCTGCCGTCTCAAGCGCATGCGCCCGGCTTTCGAGCGCGCAAGGCCCGGCGATCAGCGCCAGCGGCAGGGCATTGCCGAAGCGTGCGTCGCCCACCGCAACAACCGGGCTTGGCGGGGGCTTCATGGCTGCTGTCATGGGCGGACCATAACGGCGGAGCGTCAGGCGTCAACCGGGTCGCGCGCATGGGCAAGCGCCCCTGCCACATAGGTGGCGCGCACGGCGCGGTCGTCGCCAAGGGTCATCAGCACGAACAAGGTCTCTTCCAGCGAGCGCGAACGGTTCTCGCGGAAGGCGAGCAGCGGCGTGGCCTTAGGCTCAAGCACCACGATATCTGCCTCGCGGCCGGCCTCAAGCGAGCCGATGCGGTCCTCGAGCCCGAGCGAGCGGGCGCCTCCGAGCGTGGCGAGATAAAGCGCCTCGAAGGCGCTGATCGGTGCGGCATTCAGCGCCGCGATCTTGTAGGCCTCGTTGATGGTCCGCAGCACCGAGAAGCTCGTGCCTGCGCCGATATCGGTGCCGAGGCCGACATGGATCGGCCGCTTCTTGTCCTTGGCCACGCGCAGGCGAAACAGCCCGCTGCCGAGGAACAGGTTCGAGGTCGGGCAATGGGCGATCGAGGCGTCGCGCTCATGCACGCGGGCGAACTCTGAGTCGGAGAACCAAACGCCATGGCCGAGAATGGTGCGCCGCCGGACGAGGCCGTAATGATCGTAATGTCGAGGAAGTCCTTGCGCTCCGGAAACAGGCTGGTGACGAAGGCGACCTCGTCGCGGTTCTCGGCGATGTGCGTTTGCAGGGTCAAATCGGGATATTCGCGCCACAGTGCGCCCGCCGCCTCGAGCTGCGCCGGCGTGCTCGATCCGGCCCAGCGCGGCGTGATGGCGTAAAGCAGCCTCCCCTTTCCATGCCATCTCTCGATCAGCGCCTTGGACTGGTCGTAGCCAGACTGCGCGGTATCGCGCAAAGCTTCGGGCACGTTGCGGTCCATCATGCATTTGCCGGCGACGAGAAGCAGGTTGCGCTTGAGAGCCTCCTCGAACAAGGCGTCCACCGATTGCGGATAGACCGCGCAATAGATGCACGCCGTGGTCGTGCCGTTGCGGATCAGCGTGTCGCAGAAGACGCTCGCGACCGAGCGGGCGTGTGCCTCGTCGGCAAAGGCTTCCTCGGCGGGATAGATGTAGTCGTTGACCCATTGCAGCAGCTGCTTGCCCGGAGAAGCGATCATCTCGGTCTGCACATAATGCACATGGGTGTCGACGAAGCCGGCCGAGAGAATGCAGCCTGAATAGTCGGTGATGGGAACGCTCGCAGGCAGGCTCGCCCGCACGCTGTCGTAGGGGCCGGCAGCCTCGATTCTCCCGTTGCGGCAGACGATCAGCCCGTCAGGCTCATGCACGAAGGCCTTGGCCGGATCGATCAGGAAGGGATCGCCGGTGAAACTGACGATCGTGCCGCGGAGAGCGGTTACGGAGGCATCAGGCATGGTTCTATCTTCTGCTAGACTTGAGGGCCTGTGCAGCCCAAGGGAGGCCCGCCCAATGCGCGCGATGATAACTGGAAGCCTCATTGGCACCAGCGTGTTCCTCTTCATTGGTTTCGCGCAGGCCAATCCCATCGACGACTGCAATCAAAGCGACGATGCCGAGAAGCAGATCGACGGCTGCTCAGAGTTTCTCCAGCTCGACCCGTTCAGCCCCTATGTCGCTCTAGCCTATGGAAGGCGCGGCGAGGCCTACATGCGCAAGGGCGATCTTGCCCATGCCATCGCCGATTTCGATCAGGCCGTGGCCATCGATGGAGGCCAGGCCAGATTCTATGTGAGCCGCGGCCTCGCCTATCGCGACAAGCGCGATCTCGACCGGGCCATCGCCGATTTCAGCAAGGCCATCGAGCTCGAACTCCAAGTTCGGCGAGGCCTTCATCAATCGCTGCGTCGTTTACGAGGATAAGGGTGAGGCCGATCTCGCCATCGCCGATTGCACTGCCGCCATCGCCATCAATCCCAAGGACGCGGTCGCCTATAACGATCGCGGCGTCGCCAGGGAGAAGGCAGGGAAGATCGAAGACGCGATCGCCGACTACAGCACCGCCATCGAGCTCGACGCCGGCTATCGCGACGCTTATGCCAACCGCGCCGTGCTTTACGACCACAAGGGCGAAAAGGGGCGGGCCATTGCCGATTATCGCGCCGCGCTCGCCAAGAATCCCACCCCGCAAGACCGCAAGGACCTTGAAGCTGCATTGAAGCGTCTCGGCGCAGCCCCCTGATTTCACTCGATGGAACTGGTTGACACGTGCCGGTCTCTATCCGGGGCTGATTTGGTCTGGCATCATCACGGCTCCGCTAAGGGGGGAGATCGCCATGAACATGAAAAAGGCAATCGCGGAATTCATTGGGACATTCGCGCTGGTGCTCGTCGGGTGCGGCGCCGCAGTCATCGGCGGAATGGGAAGCGGCGCAACCTCGATCGACGTTCTCGGCATCGCCGCGGCCTTCGGCCTCACCATCGTCGCCATGGCCTACGGCATCGGCCAGATTTCGGGCTGCCACATCAATCCTGCGGTCAGCTTCGGCGTGCTCGTCGCCGGCCGCATGACGACGCAGGACTTCATCACCTACGTGATCGCGCAAGTTCTCGGCGCCATTGCCGGCGCCGTGGTTCTCTACGTCATTCTCTCCGGCAAGGCGTCCGGCTGGAACGGCGGACTTGGCCAGAACGGCTGGGGTCCTGGCTATCTCGGCGAGTATGGCATCGGCGCCGCCCTCATCTACGAGGTGGTGGCGACCTTCCTGTTCCTCGTCTGCATCCTTGGCGTGACGCAGCGCGGCGCGCCGGTCGGCCTCGCCGGCCTCGCCATCGGGCTCACGCTCATCGCCATCCAACTATTTGGCGTCAACATCACCGGCACCTCGGTGAACCCTGCCCGCTCGCTCGGACCGGCTATCGTCGGCGCCGTGGCGAAGCCGGAGAGGCTGGCGCAAGTGTGGCTGTTCATCGTGGCGCCGCTGATCGGCGCAGGGATCGCCGGCTATCTGTTCAAGTCGGGCATTCTTGCCGCGGATGACGTGGTGCCGGATCGCGGCGGCGGTGGACGGACAGAAGTGGCGCCTGGCGCCTCAGCGCCGCGCAAGAAGCGTTAACTGACCTCGGTACTGGAAGTCGGACGAGCCAGATAGCGATGCAAGTTAAGGACGGCCCTGTTCCAGCGGGGCCGTTCCCTTTAGTAGCGGCTCACCCGCTTGCGAGCTGGGCGCTTGGCTTCTTTCACGGGATGCGCGGGGCCTCGGGCGCGAACCGCCTCACGGGTCCAAGACAGAAGGGCGAGCGCGTCCATGTTGCCGCTTTCGCGCATGTTTGCGTACCAGCCTTTCACGCGCTCACCGAAGCGGTCGGCGAAGGTTTGATCCTTATCGGCAATGGTCTGAACGAGGCTGGCTAACAACGCAGCTATAGCTAGCCTGGCTTGCTCTAATCCATCATCTGAAGCCGTAGCCATAACTCCCCACTCCTAACTCAACTATAGCGGGAGTTATTTCAGGCCACACTTCAGCCGAATAGAGCCAATTTTATTAATGTTGCAAACAACAGGACCGGTACCGAAAGGACAAGCGGGCCCCAAAGCCATCGCCACCGAGACTTGGGGAGGCATGAAGCGCCACGGATCAAAATTGTCGTTTGCCGGCTCGCGCATCGGGCTTCCGCTCTGGCTTGCGCTTCCCGATCTTAGTCTCTTCTCGCGGCTTGTGGGGCATGGTCAAGAGGCGCTTGGCTAGCTTCTCTAGATCCTCTTCGTCTTGAGACTTACGGGGCTTCACCATGCCAAAATCCTATTCTCCCGAGTCCACCCATATCAAGCCAACCAAGATCAACAAAGAAACCTTAGCCGCAATAGGCCGGCTGATCCGCGCATTCGCGGAGATAGAAGACCTGCTCACACTCCACATCTGCAATCTCACCAGTGTGCCCGAAGGACGCATCATTGTCCTGCTCGGTCGTACCGCGATGTCTAAGCGTCTTGAGATAGCCGAGTACTTTGCAAAGACAGCGGGTCGAACGCCCTGGCCGCTCACAAGAATGTCTTTAACAGAACATTCCAAGATGCCCTTGGCTGCCGCAACGCTGTGGCGCATGGCACGCTACTAGGAAGAACACAGCATAAAGAGCTGGCATTTCTGACAGCCAAAACAGAAGTGCCCACGGGCACGGCAACCCTGTTGGTGGTCGAATCATACCTGCCAAAAAATATTATTGCCTATGCCAAGATGGCCGAACTCGCAGTGCCCCTGATCGAAAAGAATCTGATGCTTCAAGCATTGCGACAAGCACGTCTTCGCAAACCTCTCTCCCCCCATCCGAAGGGGCTTCGCCAACAGAGCGGCAAGCAAAAACAGTAGCCCCAGATTCAATCATCTCGGGCGTGACTTCCAACTCCACACACTGATCGGGCGCGCCAGCTCCGCACGCGGCACTTTGCGGTGCCGCTTCTCCATGCCGACTTAGACCTGCTTTCTCACCCATATGATTGGGACGGAGTCATTTAAGGCTCAGTCCGGCTCCATTTCGGCCGGTCCTTCTCGTAGCGATTGACTACGCTCGGGAAAGCGGGAAGCCACGGATCGCGGCGGATCATCCACAATTCGTAGGTCGGCTCCCACAGCCCGGTCTCGTCGAACGAGCCCGGATAGACGTAGATCTCGTCAGGCCGCGAATAGTGGGAGTAGATCTGCGAGCCGCAGGCCGGACAGAAATATCGCCGCCCGTGCTCCGAGCTCGCGAAGACGTCGACTTGTCCCTCGATCGTCACCGCATCCGGCGAGAACACGGCGTAGAAGCTGAATGGCATGCCGTGCAGCTTTCGGCAGGTCAGGCAGTGGCACACGCCGACGCGATAGGGCTCTCCCCTCGCCTCGACTCTCACCTTGCCGCAAGTGCACCCGCCTTTGTGGACGCTGTTGGACATTGTGGGCCCCTTCTCCAACTCTCGGCTACCAAGAATTGATCGAAGGTCAACTAAGTTCGCTCGCGCTGCCGGTCGCCAGATGGCGGTTAATGCAGCCTATGAAAATGCCCCGCGGGGTCGGCATTGTGAGGCCTTCAAATTTGGTCGTCCCAGCCAGCGATTGAACAAACTTGACGACATCGTCAGCCTGATCCGAATTGGCGTGAACAACGATAATGGCTCGGTCGACTAGCGACGTCACGAACCGCTTGAGGTCATCGAGTGGAATTGTACTTGTCAAATCAAAGACCGCCAATTCGTAAGCCTGATCGGGCAGGAAGCCCATGTCGGTCGCCAGTAGCGGCGTGACCACCGCTTGCACTCCATACTGTTCGATGTTTTTCAGCGCTACAGCGTGAGCCTCTGGATTGGCCTCAAGCGTTGTAAGGTGGCCGAACCCATTTAGGACAAGGGCGCGTCCGATTGCGCAAGCGGAGAGACCGACCCAAGTTCGTGTCTCAAGCACTCGCCTCGGTTTGACAAGGCGAGTTAGAGCATGAAGAAACTCGATTGTCTCGACATCAGGAGTCATGGCGTCGAAACTCGACCAGAGGCGCGCTAGCTTGTCGCTCGCCACGCTGACCCCTCGTTGAGGGCTGGTCATCCGATCCGCGAAGATAATTGATTCGCGATCGACCTTAGGTTGGGACTTCTGCAACGCGACGCGAGTTTCCCAGCCCTCAATTCCCAGCCACGGCTTGTTGGCGTAGTTCTCTTGATAATAGACAGGGTTGCTTCGAATTCCGCTACTTCGTGCCCGACGTTGCGAACGTAGTAGCGTTCAGACCAAGCACACCAGAACCCTGCGGCCTTGACATCCATGGACAGTTTTCCATCGGCGGGAAACCTCAAGGGGCCATTTTCAAGAGTTTCAACACGTAGTCGGCGTTCTCGAAACAACAAGGCTCTAAGAACCGAGGAGGCGCTAACGTTGCCGCGTGCCTCGTAGAGCATCTTGCCCTTCGAAAGGCGAGCTTGCGCCGGCTTCTGTTCCCAAGCCTCGTCATCCGTCGGCACGTCCGCAAACAGTGAAAGCTGTCCGAGATCGGCGAAGGTCTCGAATGCGGCGACCGCGTGTTCTGACCATCCGGGCAGGAACTCGAGATCGTTGGCGCTGAAATGCACCAAATCGCCGCGCGTCAGCGGCAAAACGCGGTTGAACGCGTCGCCCCCGACGTTCTTTTCCAGGAAGAGAACGGTTGCCAGCCCTTGGGAGTCCAGTTCGCGCAGATAATCGTGCGAGGCATCGATGCTCGCACTGTCCACGATGAAAAGCTCGAAACCGCCCTTGATCGTCTCGAGATAGCTTTCGACTGTTTTTCGCAGAAGGGCGGCGCGATTCCAATTCAAGATAATCGTGCTGATCATGCTGCGATCTAGGTGGAGTTAGTAGATAAGATAATGGGTAACATGAGGCTCGCCTGCCACGTTGTTATCAACGGCAATTATTGTCTATGACCGAGCCGTCGTTCACGCGCCGGGGTTTGGGGAATATCTTGACTGAAAATCCGCGCTCCCGACGCTGCCGCTGAGTCGAAATTCGTGGAGGGCCGGGACGAGCGCGGCCATGAGGGGTTGAGTTTATCCGCTCCTTATCCCCTCCCCGCAAACGTCCGGTATTCTGCTCTTGCCTAGTCCGCCAAGGGTCGCTTCGCGAGGCGTTACGTCGAAGCTGGACGAGGTCGCGGCGCCCGCGGGCCGAACGCGCAGTTCGGCACTCGGGCGATGCCGGGGCTCCGCCCGGGACCACTACGAGTCCCTGCCAGGAGCTGGCTGAAAGATTTTGATTTGCGCTACGGATTCGCTACTTGAGCGCCGATCGAAAACTTGAAAGCGCGGCCCGGCATTGCATAAACGCCGCTTCAGGGCGCGCCGAAAGGTGCCGGCACGTCCGGCAACGGACGTGTCACCATAGAAGGATCGCGCCTTTCGGCGCGCCCTGACCCTTGCCGGAAGCCGCAAGGAGGAGACGCAAAGCCCGGACGCTAGTCGCGCCGCGGAGAGGATCATGCCTGCCCCAACGGACGTGCAACACGCGGCGGAGCTGCTTGAGCTGTGGCGTCTGTGCCGCAAGTCGAGTTGCCGGCGGGCGCGCGCCTGTCGCGGCGATACAAGGGCCTGCTGCGAAATGCTGGTGGATTGGTCTGAGGCGCTGTCGTTGAAGGACAAGCGATTAGGCTTCGCGGACGCAATGGAGCGGCTGTGCGCGGGCAATAACCCGTATGAGGCAATTCCTACACCAGACGGCTCTGCTCCACCGCGGCGCCGATGAAGGAGGCAAAGAGCGGGTGCGGCTCGAAGGGCCGCGATTTCAGCTCCGGGTGGAACTGCACGCCGATGAACCAGGGATGGTCGGGGATCTCGACGATCTCGGGCAACAGCCCGTCTGGCGACAGGCCTGAGAAGCGCAAGCCGGCGGCCTCGAGCTTGTTGCGGTAGCGCGTGTTCACCTCATAGCGGTGGCGGTGGCGCTCGGAGATGTGCGTCGTGCCGTAGATGTCGGCGACCTTGCTGCCGCGCGCGAGCACCGCGTCATAGGCGCCGAGCCGCATGGTGCCGCCGAGATTGCCGTTGGTCTGCCGCTTCTCGAGCTCGGCGCCCTTCATCCATTCGGTCATGAGGCCGATGACAGGCTCAGGCGTCGGGCCGAACTCGGTCGAGCTCGCCTCCTCGATGCCGGCAAGGTCGCGGGCGACCTCGATCACCGCCATCTGCATGCCGAAGCAGATGCCGAAATAGGGAACGCCACGCTCGCGCGCGTATCGCGCCGCGCGGATCT
The DNA here is from genome assembly GCA_963825835.1 of uncultured Alphaproteobacteria bacterium. Lineage (GTDB taxonomy): Bacteria > Pseudomonadota > Alphaproteobacteria > Rhizobiales > Methyloligellaceae > Methyloceanibacter. Next base: position 93,252 of record CAWGVA010000024.1, read on the forward strand.
TGCCTTCAGAGCCGCGCTCGCCGAAGCCGCCGGGGACGAGGATGCCGTGCACGTCCTCGAGATAGGCTGAGGCGTCCTCCTGCTCGAAGGTCTGCGACTCGATCCATTGCAGGTTGACCTTCACCTTGTTGGCGATGCCGCCATGGACCAGAGCCTCGTTGAGCGATTTGTAGGCGTCCTTGAGGCCTGTATATTTGCCGACCACGGCGACATTCACCTCGCCGTCGGGATCGGCGATGGTCTCGGCGATCAGCCGCCAGCGCTCGAGATCAGGCTCGGGCGCGTTCTTGATGCCGAAGGCGGCGAGTACCTCGCGGTCGAGCCCCTCGGCATGATAGGCGCCCGGCACCTCGTAGATCGACGCGACATCGAGCGCCTGGATGACAGCCTCGGGCCGGACATTGCAGAAGAGCGCGATCTTGCGCCGCTCGTCGCGCGGCAATGGCCGCTCGCAGCGGCAGAGCAGCACGTCGGGCTGGATGCCGATCGAGCGCAGCTCCTTGACCGAGTGCTGCGTCGGCTTGGTCTTGAGCTCGCCCGCGCTCGGGATGAAAGGCACGAGCGTCAGGTGAATGAACACCGAATGCCCGCGTGGCAGCTCGTTGCCGAGCTGGCGGATGGCCTCGAAGAAGGGCAGGCCCTCGATGTCGCCGACCGTGCCGCCGATCTCGCACAGCACGAAGTCGACGTCCTCATTGCCAGTGTTGATGAAGGCCTTGATCGCGTCGGTGACGTGGGGAATGACCTGGACGGTCGAGCCGAGATAGTCGCCGCGGCGCTCCTTGGTGATGATCTGCTGGTAGATGCGCCCGGTGGTGATGTTGTCGGCCTGGCAGGCTGGGCGGCCGGTGAAGCGCTCGTAATGGCCGAGATCGAGATCGGTCTCGGCGCCGTCGTCGGTGACGAACACCTCGCCGTGCTGGTAGGGGCTCATGGTCCCGGGGTCGACATTGAGGTAGGGGTCGAGCTTGCGCAGGCGAACGCTGTACCCGCGCGCCTGGAGCAGCGCTCCGAGAGCGGCCGATGCCAGCCCCTTGCCGAGAGAGGAGACCACGCCGCCGGTAATGAAGACGTACCGCGCCATGGGCCTCGACCATACACTGAAAGCCGCGCGAGTCGTAGCCCTAAGCGCCACTCCATCCACGGATAGCGGAATTGCGCGACAAATCCGGATCGATCCTCGTTAATCCGCGCATATCGCGACAATTAACGCGCAATTATCCGAAGCGAATCGCTTGTTGCTATTTTGACTGCGGCACTTGCGGTGCCGCCGGCGCGACTGGAGCTGCTGGCGCTGCCGGAGCCCCAGGTGCTGGAGGCGCCGACGGAAGCACGAGGCCTGGGAGCGACCCTCCCCCGCCCTGAACCGGGGTGCCAGCCTGGTTGAAGATCGAGGTCGGCGTGCTCGTGTTCCTCGCGATCAGCGTGAGCGACAGGCTGGTGGCGAAGAAGGCGGCCGCAAGCACCGCCGTGGTCTTGGTCAGAGCGTTGCCGGCGCTCCGGCCGGTCATGAAACCGCCGCCGCCACCGCCAATGCCGAGCGCTCCGCCCTCCGAGCGCTGCAACAGCACCACCGCGATCAGCGCGAGGGCGATCATGATGTGAATAACGAGAAGCACTGTGGTCATCTGGTAGCCTTCGATTTGCCAGGCGGTGTCTTATCCGAATCAGCTACCGCTTGGCTAGGCTTGCGGTCGCCGCTGTCTGCCGCAGGCATCGTGGGTTTCCGGTCAGGAAGCGGCACGGTTGCGGCGTTCTCGGGCGCGGTTGCGGCTTTCTCGGGGGCCGTGTCGGTGGATTTTGCGGGCAGTTTGGCCACCCCGCCGCCACGGCAGCGGAATTGGATCTGCTCTTCCACGCTCAAAAAGTGCCTGACGCGGTCGATCGCCTCGTCATTCAAATGGTCCTTGACCCAATCGGGTCCTTGGTCGAGGGCCGCCTGCATGTCGCGGGTCAGGAGCTTCTTCCGTTCGATCTGCAGATTGGCGCAGCTTTCCTTGTCGAGAGGCTCGGCACCGGCCACCGCGCCGGCGAGGAGTGCCGCGGCGAAAACCAGACCTGCCAAAGCTTGCGGGCGCAGCAGCACTATCGACCTCGACCGCCAGTCCCCGAATAAGCCGATAGAATAGCATAGAAATCGGTAGCTTTAAGGCTTGCCCCGCCAACCAGCGCGCCATTGACGTTCGGCACGGTCAGGAGCTCGCGGGCGTTACTGGGCTTTACCGAGCCGCCATAAAGGATGCGCATGGCGCTCCCCTCGCCTCCAAGCTCATCACCGAGGCGCCCGCGAATGAAGGCATGAACCGCCGCCACGTCCTCAGGGGTGGGCGTCCAGCCGGTTCCGATTGCCCAGACCGGCTCATAGGCAATGATGGTGTTCGCCGCAGTGGCCGCCGGCGGCAGCGAGCCGTCGAGCTGTCGCTTCACGATGTCAAGGGTTGCCCCATCCTGCCGCTCGCGGCCCCTCTCGCCAATGCAGATGATAGCTGCAAGCCCGGCCCGATGAGCCGCCCCTGCTTTTTGGGACACGACGGCATCCGTCTCCCCATAGTCGGTACGCCGCTCAGAATGGCCGACGATCACGGCCTTGGCGCCGGCGTCGGCCAGCATTTCGGCGGAAATGTCGCCGGTATGGGGTCCTTGCGAGTCAGGGTGACAATCCTGGGCGCCGAGCAGGATATCGCTCTTGGAGAGGAAATACCTCGCCTGGGCGAGCAGCGTCGCCGGCGGACAGATCATGACGTCGGCCGCCGGCTGCGGCTCCATCGCCAGGAGGTCCTGCAGCGACTTGAGCTCGGCGAGGTTTGCCGCGAGCCCATGCATCTTCCAGTTGCCGGCGACGAGCGGCCTGATTGCGGTCACCGTGCTGCCCCCCTTTTCGCGCCGTTCGAAGCCTTGCCGGCAAGCCGTTGGTGCTTGCGGCAAGCCCTTGTGTAGCCTAGAGAACGGTGCCTTGCCGCCTTACGTCCCGCTACCTATGATGCCCGCGCCGCGCGAGCAATCGCCACAGATTGACCCCTCGGCGCGGCGATTGCAAACAGCCAAAAAGAAGGTCCTTCAAGCGTGATACTCGAAACTTTGCGAAAGGGCGCAGGCCGCACCTTCGGCATGATCCTGATGGGCATGCTCGTCTTCAGCTTCGCCATTTGGGGAATTGCCGACATTTTCCGCGGGTATGGCAGCCAGACCCTGATCAAGGTTGGCGATACCGAAATCACGCCTCAGGAATATTCGCGCACGCAACGGGACGTGCTGCGCGCCATGAGTTCGGACGCCGGCCGCACCCTCTCGGTGCAGGAGGCCCGCGAGGCGGGGCTTGAGAACCGCGTGCTGGAGCGGCTGATCGGCGGTGCCGCCGTCGATACCCATGCCAAGAGCCTGAACCTTGGCGTCAGCGACGAGGCGCTGCTGCAAGGCATCATGAAGGATCCGGCCTTTCAGGACTCGACCGGCAATTTCAATCCACTCGCCCTGCAACAGGCGCTCCGCACTCTCGATATGAGCGAGCAGGGCTATTTCGCCTCCGAACGCGAACGCAATCTGCGGCGCCAATTGCTGAGCACGGTCGGCAAGACACCGGCCGCGTCCCAGGTGTTCCTCAACGCGCTCAACAACTACAACAACGAAACGCGCATCCTGCGCTATGTGATCGTCCCGGCCACCGCCGCCGGAGCGGTGCCTGAGCCCACCGATGCGGACTTGAAACGCTTCTACGACAACCACGAGGCCAAGTTCACCCAGCCGGAATTTCGCAAGATCGGCGTTCTGGCGGTGACGCCGGAATCGGTGAAGGACAAGGTGAACATCACCGACGACGATCTGAAAGCGGCGTTCGACAAGGAGAAGGACAAGCTCGGCGTGCCGGAGCGCAGGCACGTGCAGCAGATCGCGTTTCCCGACAAGGCTGCTGCCGACGCGGCCTATCAGAAGATCCAATCAGGCACGGACTTCGTCGCGCTCGCCAAGGAGCTTGGGCAAAGCGAAGCCGATATCGACCTCGGAATGTTGAAGCGATCGGAGATGGCTGACGCCACGATCGGCGACGCCGCCTTCAAGCTGGAAAAGGACAAAGTGAGCGAGCCGATCACCGGCCAGCTCGGCAAGACCGTGTTGCTGCGGGTCACGGCGATCGAGCCTGGTAAGGTCGTGACTTTCGAGGAAGCCAAGTCAGATCTGGAGAAGAAGCTCCTCAAGGAGCGGGCGCAAGGCGCCATCTTCGACCTGCACGACAAGATCGAGGATGAGCGCGCGGCGGGAACGCAGCTCTCGGAGGTCGCCGGCAAATTCAAGCTCAGCTATCAAGTTTTCGATCAGGTCGATCGCCAGGGCAAGACGCCTGACGGCAAGGTGGTGGACCTGCCGCAGAAGACCGATCTCTTGAATGCGGTGTTCGCCACCGAGGTGGGCGTGGAGAACGATCCGCTCGACGCCAAGGACGAAGGTTTGATCTGGTACGAAGTGTTGGGCATCACGCCGCAGCAGCTCAAGCCGCTCGACCAGGTGAAGGACGAGGTGAAGAAGGATTGGAGCCTGGAAGAGCAGCGCACGCGGCTTGCCAAATACACCGATGACCTGGTGAAGCAGCTGCAGTCGGGCAAGACTCTCGAAGACCTCGCCAAGGAGTTGAACACGCAGGTCTTGCCGACCGAGCCGTTGAAGCGAAACGGCTTGACGGTGAACGTACTGCCGGCCGCCGTGACGCAAGCTTTCGCCCTGGGGCAAGGCGGGTATGGTTCGGCCCCCTCGGGCGTGGACGAGGGCCGCATCGTGTTCCAGGTGGACAAGGTCAACCCCGCTCCCCCGCTCGATCCACCGAGCCTCGATGCCTTGAAGCGTCAGCTCAAGGTCTTTGTCGGCGAGGACATCATCGGAGAATATTTCTCCGCGCTCCAGGCCCGCTACGGCGTGACCATCAACCGGCAGGCGCTGGCCAAGCTCGCAGGTGGCAGCGAAGAGCAATGAGCCCGGCTCAGGCCACCTCCGTCACGCCTCTACCGCAGCAAGGTGGCGCTCCGATCGAGCCCGACTTCGCAACCTTCGCCCACCTCTATGATGCCGGCACCCCGCAGGTCGCCTGGACGCGGCTCGTCGCCGATCTCGAGACCCCGGTCTCGGCCATGCTCAAGCTCGCCCATGAGCGTCCGAACAGCTTCCTGCTCGAATCGGTGGAAGGAGGGGCTGCCCGCGGCCGCTACTCCATCATCGGCTGCGAGCCCGATCTGATCTGGCGCGCGAATGGCGCGCGCGCCGAGCTGAACCGGGCGCCGCAAGCCGACGCTTCGGCCTTCGCCCCTTCGCCGCTGCCGACGCTTCAGTCCTTGCGTGCGTTGTTGGCGGAGTCGGCGATCAAGCTTCCACCGGAGCTGCCGCCGATGGCTGCCGGCATTTTCGGCTATATGGGCTACGACACGGTGAGGCTGATCGAGCATCTGCCGGCGACCAGGCCGGATGAGCTCGACCTGCCCGACAGCATCCTCGTGCGGCCGACGCTGATCGTCATCTTCGATAGTGTGAAGGACGAGATGACCGTGGTGACGCCGGTGAGGCCGACGCCTGGGGTCAGCGCCAAGGCCGCGTATAGCCGCGCGGCAGACCGCCTGAACGTGGTGATCGAACGCCTCGACCAGCCTCTGCCGCATGTGAGCGATCTTGAGGCCGAGGCCGCACATCCGGAGCCCAAGCCCAGCGTGGCGCCTGCGGCCTATATGGAGAAGGTCGCGCGCGCCAAGGAGTACATCGCCGCCGGAGATATCTTCCAGGTGGTCTTGAGCCAACGCTTCGAGGCGCCGTTCACGCTGCCCTCCTTCTCGCTCTACCGGGCGCTCAGGCGCATCAATCCCTCGCCCTTCCTGTACTACCTCAATTTCGACGGCTTCGCCGTGGCCGGCTCGAGCCCGGAAATTCTGGTCAGAGTGCGTGACGGCATCGTCACCATCCGCCCGATCGCAGGAACGCGGCCGCGCGGGGCAACGCCGGAACAGGACAAGGCGTTGGCCAACGAGCTTCTCGCCGATGCCAAGGAGCGCGCCGAGCATCTCATGCTGCTCGACCTTGGGCGCAACGATGTGGGACGCGTGGCTGAAGTCGGCAGCGTCCGCGTTACCGACTCTTTCTTCCTCGAATATTACAGCCAGGTGATGCACATCGTGTCGAACGTGGAGGGCCGGCTCGATCCGCGCTTCGATGCCATCGATGCGCTGATGGCGGGTTTTCCCGCCGGCACCGTGTCGGGCGCGCCTAAGGTGCGGGCCATGGAGATCATCGACGAGCTGGAGGAAGCAAAGCGCGGACCTTACGCCGGCTGCGTCGGCTATTTCTCCGCCAATGGCGAGATGGATTCCTGCATCGTACTGCGCACCTCGGTGGTGAAGGACGGGGTCATGTATGTGCAGGCCGGGGCCGGCGTGGTCGCCGACTCGGTGCCCGAGCGCGAGCAGGCCGAATGCGTGAGCAAGGCCTCGGCCCTATTCCGGGCAGCAGAGGAAGCCGTGCGCTTCGCCGCGCGCGCCAAGCGGGGTCAATAGATTTCACCGCCATGCTGACCTTGAGCCTCCTCCGTCACGCAAAGTCGAGTTGGAAGGACCCGAACCTCGCCGATCACGAGCGCCCCCTCAACACCAGAGGCCAGGCCGAGGCGCCGGTGATGGGGAAGGCCATGACCAAGCACGGGCTCGATCCGGAGCTCGTGCTCTGCTCCACGGCGCGGAGGACGCGGGACACGCTTGCCCTCGTGCTGCCGGAGCTGAAGACCGAGCCAAAGGTCATCTATGAAGACGGCCTCTATCACGGGACCTCTGCCGAGATGCTCGGCATCCTGCACGAGGTCGGCGCCGGGGTCGGTCAGGTCCTGCTCGTCGGGCACAATCCGGAGATCCAGGAATTTGCTCTCGACCTGATCGGTTCGGGGGCGCAGCACCTCAAGGATCGGCTCGAGGCCAAGTACCCGACCGCGGGGCTCGTGGTGCTCCGCTTCCCTGCAGGCGCCTGGAAGGACGTCGCCATCAACAGTGGCAAGCTCGAGCTGTTCCTGGCTCCAAGCGACGTGAAGAAGAGCTGACAAACTTGACGGCGCGCGGGAAGCGGGCGTAACACCCTCCCCATGCTCACGCTGATCGACAATTACGACAGCTTTACCTACAACCTCGTGCATTTCCTCGGGGAATTGGGCGCGCCGGCGCGCGTGTACCGCAACGACAAGGTTACCGTCGATGAGGTGCTGGCCGAGGCGCCGGAGGCCATCGTGCTGTCGCCAGGCCCTTGCGATCCCGATCGGGCCGGCATCTGCCTCGAGCTCATCGAACGCGCGGGACCAGAGGTGCCGATCCTCGGCGTCTGTCTCGGCCACCAGGCCATTGGCCAGGTCTATGGCGGCCGCGTGGTGCGTGCGCCGACCCTGATGCATGGCAAGCTTTCAAAGGTGCATCACAGCGGCAAGGGCGTGTTTGCCGGCCTCCCGCAAGATTTCTCAGCCACGCGCTACCACTCCCTCGTGGTCGAGCGGGCGAGCCTTCCAGACGTGCTGGAGATCACCGCTGAGACGGCAGACGGCGTGATCATGGGCCTGCAGCACAAGCGCTATCCCGTGCACGGCGTTCAGTTCCACCCCGAGAGCATCGCCTCTGAACACGGGCATCAGCTCCTCGCCAACTTCCTCGATCTTGCCCGAGTAGAGCGGCGCGCAAGAGCGTCGAGCCCAAGAGAAGCGGTCGGTGCCCTCTGATCCCGTGCTGGCACGGACAGCAATCCTCGCCGATTTGCGGGGAGCGATTGCCAAGGTTGCTGCCGGCGCCAGCCTCAGCCAAGAGGAAGCAGCCGAAGCCTTCGATCTCGTGATGTCTAGCGCGGCGACGCCGGCGCAGATCGGCGCGCTCGTCATGGGACTTCGGGTCCGCGGCGAGACCGTGGACGAGATCGCAGGCGCTGCCCGCGCCATGCGCGCCAAGGTGCTCACAGTGCGCGCGCCCGAAGGCGCCATCGACACTTGCGGCACCGGCGGCGACGGCAAGGGCACCTTCAACATCTCGACCTGCGCTGCCTTTGTGGTGGCGGGCGCCGGCGTGCCGGTGGCAAAGCACGGCAACCGGGCGATCTCCTCGCGCTCTGGCTCGGCGGATGTGCTGAAAGAGCTCGGCGTGAATATTGAAGCATCGCCAGAGACGATCTCGCGCTGCATTGCCGAATGCGGGCTCGGCTTCATGTTCGCGCCGACGCATCACGCCGCCATGCGCCATGTGGCGCAAGTGAGGACCGAGCTCGGCACGCGCACCATCTTCAATCTGCTCGGGCCTCTCGCCAATCCGGCTGGCGCCAAATATCAGATCATCGGCGTGTTCGGGAAGGAATGGGTCGAGCCGATCGCGCAGGTGCTGGTACTGCTTGGCACGATACGGGCCTGGGTGGTGCATGGCAGCGACGGGCTCGACGAGCTCACCACCACCGGGATCAGCGATGTTGCCGTGGTGGATGCGGGCAAGGTCTCGACCTTCAGGATTTCACCGCGCAATGCCGGACTGCCCGATGCGCGGCCCGAAGATCTCATCGGAGGCAACGCGGTGGAGAATGCCGCCCATATCCGTGCCGTGCTTGGCGGCCTCAAAGGCCCGCTCCGCGATATCGTGCTGCTGAACGCTGCCGCGGCGCTGCTCGTTGCCGGCAAAGCGAGCACGCTGCGCGAGGGCGTGGCGCTGGCCTCGAAGTCGATCGACAGCGGCAAGGCCTTGGCCGTTCTCGAGGCGCTCGTGCCGCTCAGCCATGGTAAGGTCTGAGCATGGCTCACGTTCTCGATAACATCCTCGCCTACAAGCGGCGCGAGGTCGAAGCCGCCAAATTGGCCTGCCCGACGGCTGCCATGCGAGCTCGCGCCGAAGCTGCTGCGCCGGTGCGGCCGTTTGCCGACGCCATCGCCGCGCGGCTTGCCGCGTCCGAATTCGCCCTGATCGCCGAGATCAAGAAGGCGAGCCCGTCGAAGGGGCTGATCCGCGCCGATTTCGATCCTCCGGCGCTGGCGCGGGCCTATCAGGCCGGCGGCGCCACCTGTCTCTCGGTGCTGACCGACACGCCCTCGTTTCAGGGACGGCCTGAATTTTTGACGACGGCGCGTGAGGCGACGAGCCTGCCGGCGTTGCGCAAGGATTTCATGGTCGATCCCTATCAGGTGCTCGAGGCGCGGGCTCTTGGCGCCGACTGCATCCTGATCATCATGGCGGCGGTTGACGACGCCAGGGCGCGTGAGCTTACGACTGCCGCGCATGATCTCGGCATGGACGCGCTCGCCGAAGTGCATGATCGCGCGGAGCTCGACCGCGCACTTGCACTCGACACCAGGCTCATCGGGATCAACAACCGCGACCTCAAGACCTTCGTCACCGATCTCGCCGTTACCGAGGCGCTGGCACCTCGCGTGCCCAAGGATCGCATCGTCATCGCTGAGAGCGGCATCTTCACGCATGCCGATTTGGAGAGGCTCGCCGGCGCCGGCGCCGGTGCCTTCCTCGTCGGCGAGAGCCTGATGCGTCAGGCCGACGTGGCGGCCGCCACGCGGACGCTTCTCACCGGCGCATCCGTCAAGCAGCGCGAGGCAGCTCAATGACCGCGCGCCACTTAAGCCATCTGAACGAGGCCGGCGAGGCGCGCATGGTCGATGTCTCGGACAAGGCGGTGACGGAACGGAGCGCCACGGCCGAGGGTTTCGTTTCCATGGCGGCTGAGACGCTGGACCTGATCTTGAGCGGAGATGTTCCGAAGGGCGACGTGCTCGCCACCGCCCGCATCGCCGGCATCATGGCGGCCAAGCGCACGCATGAGCTCATCCCGCTTTGTCACCCCCTCCCTCTGACCCAAGTCACCGTCGATTTTGCGCCGTCGAGCGACCCAGCCGGCATCAGGGTGGAGACGACCGCCAAGGTCGAGGCGAAGACCGGCGTAGAGATGGAGGCGCTGACCGCGGTCTCGGTCGCCTGCCTTACTATCTACGACATGGTGAAGGCGGTCGACCGGGCGATTGAGTTCTCCGGCATAAGGCTGATCGAGAAGACCGGCGGCCGCTCCGGCACCTTCAAGGCCGGCGCGCTTCGCCGCTAGTCCTGCATGGCCTTGCTCAGCGTAACTGAAGCTCTTGCCCGCGTGACGGAGGGGCTGGTGCCGCTCGACGCCGAGCGCGTTCCGCTCGGCGAGTGCCGCGGGCGCGTTCTCGCCGACGATCTCGCCGCTTGTCTCACCCAGCCTCCCTTCGATGCCTCAGCCATGGACGGCTATGCCGTCCGGGCCGAGGATGTTGCTGTGCTGCCGGCCACGCTCAGGCTGATCGGCGAGTCCTCGGCGGGAAGCGGCTATGACGGCGAGGTTGCCCCCGGCGAAGCCGTACGTATCTTCACCGGCGCTCCGGTCCCAAAGGGTGCCGACACCGTCGTCATTCAGGAGGACACCGACGCCGCCCCAGGCGTGGTGATCGTCAAGGAGGCGGCGCCGCATCGCCATATCAGGCCGCGCGGCCAGGACTTCACCGTTGGCGAGGTGCTGTTGCGCGCCGGCGTGCGGCTCGGTCCCCGCGAGCTGATGCTCGCTGCCGCCATGAACCACGCCGAGCTTCCGGTCCGCCGCAAGCCGAAAGTCGCGATCCTCGCCACCGGCGATGAGGTGGTGCCGCCGGGCACCGAGCTTGCCCGCGATCAGGTCGTCTCTTCGGTCCCGGCCGGACTTGCCGCGTTGATCGAGGCGAAAGGCGGCGAGCCGATGAGCCTTGGCATCGCCAAGGACACGGCCGAGAGTTTGATCACGCTTGCCCGCACCGGCAGCGCCGCCGACATTCTCGTCACCATTGGCGGGGCCTCGGTCGGCGAGCGTGACCTGGTCAGCGCGGCGCTCCGCTCAGAGGGGCTCGAGCTCGACTTCTGGAAGATCGCCATGCGGCCGGGAAAGCCTTTGCTCTATGGCCGCTTGGGGCCTCAGCGCGTACTTGGACTCCCTGGCAACCCAGTGTCCGCTTTGATCTGCGGGCTCGTGTTCCTGGTGCCGATGCTGCACCGCCTGCTCGGGCTGCGCGAGGGCGACGGGCATGTCGATGCGACGCTTGGGCAGGCCGTCGAGGCCAACGGCCCGCGCCAGCATTACATGCGAGCGACGTCGCAATGGGAGACGGGCGAGCGCTCTGTGACCCCCCTTCCCGCCCAGGACAGCTCGCTCATGGCAGACTTCGCCCGCGCCGACTGCCTCATCGTCAGGCCGCCCGACGCTCCTGCTCTCGCGCCAGGCGCGCGGGTCACCATCATCCCTCTCGATGTCTGATCTCTGACGGTCCGGTTAATCCCTCGGCAACCCGAATCGCGGAAATCCTACCCCTACCGCATGTCTCGGCACGAGATATGGGGTCGTTCTTGCTTGCAGAACACAAATAGAACAGATAAACTGTTCATGATTTGTACAGCGGGATCGCGCCCCCAAACGGACGCGCTGAAGGGACCAGATGCTGACAACCAAGCAAAAAGAGCTCCTCATGTTCATCCATGAGCGCCTGAAGGAGACGGGCGTGCCCCCCTCCTTCGACGAGATGAAGGAAGCTCTGGATCTCAAATCGAAATCCGGCATCCACCGCCTGATCACCGCACTCGAGGAGCGCGGCTTCGTGCGGCGCCTGCCGCACCGGGCCCGCGCCATGGAGATCGTGCGGCTGCCGGATTCAATGCCCCAGGCGTTCGGAGCCGGTCGGGCGCGCGGTTTCTCGCCAAGCGTGATCGAAGGAAGCCTTGGTCGCGTGCCTCAGGTGGCCGAGGGCGAGAGCCTGCCCCAGACCGTGAGCGTGCCGGTCATGGGCCGGATTGCCGCCGGCGTGCCGATCGAGGCCATCCAGACGCGCCTCGACACGGTCGAGGTGCCACCGGACTTGCTCACCAAGGGCGAACATTACGCGCTGGAGGTGAAGGGCGATTCCATGATCGACGCTGGCATTCTCGACGGCGACACCATCATCCTCAGAAAAACCGAGGACGCGAGCAACGGCGACATCGTCGTGGCGCTGGTGGATGAAGAGGAAGCCACGCTGAAACGCTTGCGCCGGCGCGGCGACTCGATTGCGCTCGAAGCCGCCAATGCGGCCTACGAGACGCGCATCTTTGGCCCGGACCGCGTGCGCGTGCAGGGCCGGCTCGTCGGCCTGATCCGCCGGTATTAAGCCTCACTCATCGGGATTACCGTCGAAGGGGCGATCATCCTCGCCGTCGTCGGCACCTGGATCGCGGGCGTAAGCCTGGCCAGCCGGCAGAGACGGCTTCGGAAGGGCACGCTCCGGCACCCAAGGCCTCCGCCCGCGCGTCTCGGCAACGCTCTCGCTCCTGATCGACAGCCCCTCGACATAGATCGCATGCGCGCCTTCGGCCTGTAGCGCGCGCCGGTCGACCACCACGCGTGCCGTGCTGCACCCTTTGCCGACGCTGAATGGCGCGATGACGATATCGGCGATACGGCAATCCTCCTCGAGCGCCGCCGGATGGCGGACGAGCGCAATGGTCTTGCCCTTCTTCACCTTGCCGATGCAGCCGGTGAGGTCGCAGCGGAACGGGCTGTTCGCCGCAATCTCCTCAGCGTCGCGATCCTCGCCGTCGGCGAGCAGCCAGTTGTCGACGCTGTAATTCGCTTTCGTCGCGGGCAACTCGGCTTCAAGGGTGCAGGTGAGCGCGGCGATAAGGAGCACCGCGCCGCTGATGCGACCCCGCGGCCCGTTTCCCCAACGCCCGGAGGCGTGCTCGTCCCGGCCCGGCATCGCCGATGCCTCTGCCCTGACCTTTCCCCGGCCCTATGCTACATCAGCCGGGCATCGGACGATTGCCAAAAGGAGCCTTGGCGGCTCGCATTTGACTTTGCTCCCAGGACAGGAGAAGCCTATCTTTCGCCATGACAAAGCTCTTGAGACAGGCGCTCGAGGCGGTGCAGAAATTGCCGCCAGAAAGCCAAGACGAGATTGCCCGAGCGATGCTTACGCTTGTGGGCGATGAGGGTGCGCCGGAACCGATCGATCCATCACATTTGCCCGACGTGTTGGAAGCTTTGGCGCAAGCGCGACGGCAGCAATTTGCCAGTGATGCCGAGGTTGAAGCAGCGTTTCGCCGCTTCGACCAATGAAGCTGCGGTTCACGCGGCGTGCCGTTGATAATATCACCGAGCTCGCTGACAATATCCGCGCTCGCAATCCTGAGGCCGCGGAAGCCGTCCGCAATGCGATCTATGACAGCCTGACCAACCTCATCTTGTTTCCCAATGTAGGGCGCCTGCAGACACCGAAGGTGTTCGTAAGCTCGTGACTCGCAAGTACTCATACCTGATCTACTACACTGTTGATGAAGCAGCTGAGGAGGTCGTTGTCCTAAGCGTGAAGCACGGTGCGCGCGAGCGCGATCACAGCGATCTCTGACCCATGAGCCCTACCGTCGTCACGCGCTTTGCCCCCTCGCCCACTGGCTACTTGCATATCGGCGGCGCGCGCACGGCGCTGTTCAATTGGCTCTACGCGAGAGCCAAGGGCGGCAAGATGCTGCTGCGCATCGAGGACACCGACCGGGCGCGCTCCACGGAAGGCGCCATCCTCGCCATCCTCGACGGCTTGCGCTGGCTCGAGCTCGATTGGGACGGCGAGCCCGTCTATCAGCTCTCGCGCGCCGCGCGCCACCGGGAGGCCGCCGAGCAGCTTCTCGCGGAAGGCAAGGCCTATCGCTGTTATGCGAGCGCCGAGGAGCTGGTTGCCATGCGCGAGATGGCGCGGGCAGCGGGCCGTGCGCCCGGCTATGACGGGATGTGGCGCGACCGCGACGAAAGCGAAGCACCGATCGGCATCACGCCGGTCATCCGCTTCAGGGCGCAACGCGAGGGCGAGACGATCATCGAGGACCGGGTGCAGGGGCGCGTCGTCTTTGCCAACAAGGATCTCGACGACCTCGTCATCCTGCGGAGCGACGGCACGCCGACCTACAATTTGTCAGTGGTGGTCGACGACCATGACATGGGCATCACCCATGTCATCCGCGGCGACGATCACCTCACCAATGCTGCGCGGCAGACCCAGATCTACAAGGCGCTCGGCTGGGAGACGCCGATCTTCGCCCATGTGCCGCTGATCCACGGACCTGACGGCGCCAAGCTGTCGAAACGCCACGGCGCCCTCGGCGTGGAAGCCTATCGCGCCATGGGCTATCTGCCGGCGGCCTTGCGCAACTATCTCGTGCGGCTCGGCTGGAGCCATGGCGACGACGAGATCATGTCGATGGAGGACATGGTCCGCTGGTTCGATCTCGACGCCATCGGGCGGTCGGCCGCGCGCTTCGATTTCGCCAAGCTCGAAAATCTCAACGGGCATTACCTCAGAGCCGCGCCCGACGCAGAGATCATGCAAAGGCTCAAGGCTCTCGTGCCGGAGCTGCCGAATGGCGGAGAGCTCGCGGCCAAGATCGGCACTGAAGGTTGGGGCAAGCTCGAGCGCGCTTTGCCTGGCCTGAAAGAGCGGGCCAAGACCCTGGTCGAGATCCTCGACAACGCCGAATATCTCTTTGCCAAGCGGCCCATCGCGTTGGATTCGCAAGCAGAAAGGCTGCTCGACGAGGCTGGGCGCAAAGCCCTCGGTGCTCTCCTCCTTAGGCTCGAGAGCGTCGAGACTTGGACGCCGGAGGCGCTCGATGCGGCCGTCCGCCGCCATGCCGAGGAGGCAGGGTTGAAGCTCGGCAAGATCGCGCAACCGCTTCGCGCGGCCCTGACCGGGCGCACCACCTCACCGGGTATTTTCGATGTACTTGAGGTGCTAGGCCGCGAGGAATCGCTCGCGCGCATCCGCGATAAGGTCCTGCACAGCAAATCTGCTTAACCTTTGTGCACAACGCTTGTTGCACCGCGTCACATTTGTCGCATCTATCCCGCAGTGCAAAAATTTCACTACGCCAAACCCTGAACTGCTGGCAGAATGCTCCGCAGTAGGCGTTGGGTTCATCTCATCGCATAGGGGTTTCAGGAGGCTCTCATGAGCGTCGCAGAAAGCTATATCGGCAAGCCCACGTCGACCGACGCGTCCTTGGTGGTCGCCGGGGAGCGCCACGAGTTGCCAGTCCGCAAGGGTTCTCTCGGCCCGGACGTGATCGACATCACCACGCTCTACGCCGAGACCGGCCACTTCACTTACGATCCGAGTTTCACCTCCACGGCGAGCTGCGAGTCGAAGATCACCTTCATCGACGGCGAAAAGGGCGTGCTGCTTTATCGCGGCTACCCCATCGATCAGCTGGCCGAGCGGGGCACCTTCATGGAGACCTGCTATTTGCTCCTCTATGGCGAGCTACCGACCAAGGAGCAGTACGAAACATTCTGCAATCTGATCACGCGCCATACCATGGTGCATGAGCAGATGACCCGGTTCTACACCGGGTTCCGCCGCGACGCGCATCCCATGGCGGTCATGGTCGGCGTGGTGGGCGCGCTCTCGGCTTTCTATCACGACTCGATCGACATCAAGGATCCGGCCCAGCGCGAGATGGCGAGCATCCGCATGATCGCCAAGATGCCGACCATCGCCGCCATGGCCTACAAATATTCGATCGGCCAGCCCTTCATCTATCCGCGCAACGAGCTCGACTATTCGTCCAACTTCCTGCACATGTGCTTCGCCGTCCCGTGCGAGGAGTACAAGGTCGATCCGATCCTTGCGCGCGCCATGCGCCGCATCTTCATCCTTCATGCCGACCACGAGCAGAACGCATCGACCTCGACGGTTAGGCTCGCCGGCTCCTCCGGCGCCAACCCCTTCGCCTGCATCTCCGCCGGCATCGCCTGCCTCTGGGGTCCCGCGCATGGCGGCGCCAACGAAGCGGCGCTGCAGATGCTCCAGGAGATCGGCACCGTCGACCGCATCCCGGAATACATCAAACGCGCGAAGGACAAGAACGACTCCTTCCGCCTGATGGGTTTTGGCCACCGGGTCTACAAGAACTACGATCCGCGCGCCCGCATCATGCAGAAGACCTGCCATGAGGTGCTCGAGGCGGTCGGCCACGAGGACGATCCGATTCTCCAGGTGGCCATGGAGCTCGAGCGCATCGCGCTGAACGACGACTACTTCGTCGAGAAGAAACTCTACCCCAACATCGACTTCTATTCGGGCATCACGCTGAAAGCCCTCGGCTTCCCGACCGACATGTTCACCGTGCTGTTCGCCATCGCCCGCACGGTCGGCTGGATCGCCCAGTGGAAGGAGATGATCGAAGACCCGTCGCAGCGTATCGGCAGGCCGCGGCAGCTCTATACCGGCCCGACCGAGCGTAGCTACATCGCGATCGGCGATCGCTGAAACGCGGCGAGGGCGCCGCTGTCCTGCTCAGCATAGGCAAGGACGATCCGCGCCGCCTTGGCGCTTGGGGCTTCATCGGTCTCGCGCACGCATTCAAGCACCGAGGCGACGCCTGCGAGCTGCTCGTCGCGTTCGGGTCCTCCCCGCATGAGCGGCAAGAGAGCCTGGCTCAGCGCCTCGCCGTTGCAGTCTTTATTGAGAAGCTCGGGGAAGACATTCTCGCCGAGGATGAGATTGGGCAGCACCACCGAGTGGGCGATCAGCAGAAAGCGCAAGCTGCTCGCGATCGGGTCGGCCCGATAGGCGACGACCATTGGCGTGCCGGCGAGTGCAAGCTCGAGCGTCACGGTGCCTGAGGCGGCAAGTGCCGCACGCGCGAGCCTGAAGGCAGCGAATTTGTCGGCCTCGTCGCTCACGATATGCGGCGCCACCGGCCAGCCTTTCAGTCCCTCTTCGATCAGCGGGCGAACGCTTGTCACTGCGGGCAAGATCACCTCGAAGGGCCCGATCTCCGATTGCAGTCTGTGCAAGGCGTCGCCGAAAGGCGCCATCAGCCGCTTCACCTCGCTCGTCCGGCTGCCGGGCAGGACCACCAGCACGGGGCGGTCCTTGGGCGTACCGAGACGCTCGCGCAAGGCTTCAGCGTCGAGGTTACGCATCCAATCGAGCTTCTCGACCAGCGGATGACCGACATAGCTGCAAGCCGGGCCGCCAAGGCGGCGATGCGCTTCCGGCTCGAAGGGCAGAATGGCGAGGATGTGATCGACATAGCGGCGCATCTTGCGCGCCCGGCCCGGCCGCCAAGCCCAGACGCTCGGCGAGACATAGTCGATGATCGGAATTTGCGGCGCCCGCCGGCGCACGCGCTTGGCCACCTGATGGGTGAATTCGGGGCTGTCGAGGATCACGAGAGCGTCTGGACTTTGCGCGATCAC
Source organism: uncultured Alphaproteobacteria bacterium (assembly GCA_963825835.1). Taxonomy (GTDB): domain Bacteria; phylum Pseudomonadota; class Alphaproteobacteria; order Rhizobiales; family Methyloligellaceae; genus Methyloceanibacter. Next base: position 110,502 of record CAWGVA010000024.1, read on the forward strand.
GGCGTCCACCGATTGCCGGATACGGCGCCAGATGTTGGGCAGGCGCGGCAGAACGTCGACGAGACTCATGACGGCAAGCTCCGACAGAGGAAAGAGCGAAGGGCAGCCCTGCTCTTCCATCAGCTCGCCACCGACACCTTGAAATTCGATCGGTCTTGCCGACTGGGTGCGCGACGCCTCGATGAGCTTGGCCCCAAGCGCGTCGCCTGAGTGCTCGCCGGCGATCAGAAACAGCTTCAGCGGCCTCAAGGCCGGCGTCGAAGTCCGTTGACTAGACATCCTGGTCGCGGGCGAGCTTCTGGCCGATCAGGAACAGCCCATGCTCGCCGGCTACCGCGATGGTGGCGTCCCGGTCGGCGATGAGCACCCGGCCGGCAGCAACCGCAATGCCGGCGAGGCCCGCCCGCGCCGCCATCTCGACCGTCTCAGGCCCGATGGTCGGCAAATCGACGCGTTCCTCTTGTCCGGGCTTCGGCGCTTTGATCAACACACCGGCGGGCCCGCGGCGCCGCCCGCCTTTGCGCAACTCGGCACAGCGGACGAGCATGGCGTCGGTGCCTTCAGCCGCCTCGACGGCGAGCACGCGGCCCTTCACCACGACCGCGGCCTGACCGACGTCTAGACGCCCGAGCGCCGAGACCACGCGAAAGCCAGTTTCGATGTCGGCGCAATCGTCCGGCGACGGGGCCTTGTCGCCAAGAGTTCCTTCCGCGGCGAGTAGCTCCGGGGCAACCTCGCCTGCACCGCACACGCGATAGCCCTTGCCCTCGAGGAAGCGCACCACGCTCGACAGTACCTGGTCGTCGCCTCCCACACCGAGACCGAGCAGGAAGGGCAGATTTTTGATGGCGCCAAAATCGAACCGGACATTGGCGAGGTCAGGCCGCGACACCGAGCCGATGATCACGAGATCCCGGCAGCCCAGACCCTCGAGGGTGGCGAACAACTTGCCGACCTCGCCCCATTTCAGCCAGGTGTGGGGGAAGCGCGATATCTTCGCGTCGGCCTCTCCGCGGATACCGATAACGTGAACGGCTCGGCCCTGTGCTGCAGCAGCATCGGCCAAAGCGCTGGGAAGCGTGCCGCCGCCGGCGATGACGGCGAGCGGGCCGCCCTGCGTGGCGTCGGGGCCGGCCGTCAAGGAACTGAGCTCAGCTTTGGCTCGGCGCTGGGACATTGTTGTTCGGGACACAGAATGAGCGATCGGAATGGGACTTGATGAATTCGGTGATCTGCCGGACGAGCGGATTTGACGCGAACATGTTCTCCACGTCCTCGAGCCGCTCCATCAACGTGCCTTCGCTCGAGAACAGCATGCGATAGGCCTGGCGGAGCTCATGGATCTGATCGCGGGGAAAGCCGTGGCGCTTGAGGCCGACGATGTTGAGCCCCGACAGATAGGCGCGGTTGCCGAGCACCATGCCGAAGGGAATGACGTCCTTCTCCACTCCGGACATGCCGCCGACAAAACCATAGGCGCCGATGCGCACGAACTGATGCACCGCGCATAGCCCGCCGAGAATGGCGTGATCGCCGATGGCGACGTGGCCAGCGAGCGTGGCGTTGTTGACGAGAATGACGTGGTCGCCGACCTGGCAGTCATGGGCGACATGCGCCCCGACCATCAACAGGCAATGCGAGCCGACTCGCGTGACGAGGCCCCCTCCCTCGGTGCCGGGATTGATGGTCACGTGCTCGCGGATGACGGTGTGCGGTCCGATGTCGAGGCTGCTTTGCTCGCCGTGATATTTCTGGTCTTGCGGGATATGACCGATGGAGGCGAAGGGAAACACCTGGCAGGAGTCGCCGATCGTTGTTCGGCCAACGACCGCGACATGTGAATGCAGCACGACGCCACGGCCGAGCTTGACCTGAGGTCCGACAACGCAGAACGGCCCGATCGCAACGTCGGCGCCGAGGTCAGCGTTTGGGTCGACCACGGCGGTCGCATGAATGTTGGCCATGCGCGGAACTTTGAACTCTAGGTCTCGACGGCCTCAGCGGTCTCGACGATGACGGCACTGACTTCCGCTTCGGCAACGATGGTGCCGTCGACCAGCGCCTGCGCCCGGAAGCGCCAGACGCGGCCGCGGTTGCGGATCTTCTGCACGTGGTAATGCACGGTATCGCCGGGAACCACCGGGCGGCGGAAGCGAGCTTTGTCGATGGCCATGAAATAGACGAGCGGCGGCTCCTTGAATTCCTCGATATGGTGCATGCACAGCGCGCCCGCAGTTTGCGCCATGCCCTCGATCAGAAGCACGCCAGGCATGACCGGATTGCCGGGGAAGTGCCCCTGAAAGTAAGGCTCGTTCGCGGTGACGTTCTTAATGCCGGTGGCGGAGCGGTCCCCGTCCATGTCGACGATGCGGTCGACAAGGAGGAACGGATAGCGATGCGGCAACAGCTTGAGGATGTCGGTGGTCTCCGCCCTCCCCAGCTTCGAGTTTGTGCCGCTCTCATTCATCCCCATTCGCTCCTGATGCGACCGGTAATTCGCTAGTCGCCACCATTCTTATCATCGAACTTCATGTCCTTGCGCTCGGCGAGCTGGCGCAAAATGGTGAGCTCGCGAAACCAAAGGCGCGTCGGTTTGGCAGGGGTTCCCCCCCACCTCACCCCCGGCGGCACGTCGCCTCGCACGTTGCTGCTGCCGGCGATTTGGGCGCCGGTGCCGATCTTGACGTGACCAACGACGCCAACCTGGCCGCCCAGGGCCACAAAGTCTCCGAGCTCGGCGCTACCGGAAATACCGGTTTGTGCCACGATGATGCAATGCCTTCCAACAACCACGTTGTGCCCAATTTGCACGAGATTATCAATTTTCGTGCCTTCGCCAATGACCGTGTCCCTTAAGGCGCCGCGGTCGATGGTGGTATTTGCGCCAATTTCCACGTCATCCTGGATGATAACGCGCCCGATCTGGGGCACTTTTTGATGCCCGGCGCGGCCCATGGCAAAGCCGAAGCCGTCCTGGCCGATCGAGGCGCCGGCGTGGATGGTCACCCGATTGCCGATGAGCGCATGGGTCAGCGTGGCATTGGGGCCGATATAGCAATCGCGGCCGACATAGACCCGATAGCCGATGACGCTGCCGGCGGCAATGGTGGTGCCGCGCCCGATCGATGCCTCAGCTCCGATCACCGCGCCTGGCTCAACCGTGACGCCCTCTTCCAGGCGCGCGCTCCGATGCACGCTCTCCGCAGCGCCGCCGGCACCGGCCTGCGCTCGCTTTGGGCTTCAGCGCGTCGGGATAGAACAAAGCGAGCGCCTTGGCGAAGCCGCGATAGGGCTCTGGCGTCACCAGAGCGGCGGTGCCGGCTGGCGCCTTGCTCGCGAATTTGGGAGCGACGAGGCAGGCCGTGGCGCCGGTATGGGTGAACAGCGGGAGATATTTCGGGTTGTCGAGGAACGAGAGATCACCCCTCCCCGCCGCATCCAGCGGTCGCACATCCTTGATTTTCGTGTCGAGGTCGATATCGCCGGCCGGCGCCGCTCCCACAGCCTCGGCCATGGCGCGCAAGGAAAAGGGGCCAGCACGCTCGAAAAAGCCCGGATGTTCCATCGAATTCTCACCGAAGGGGATCTGGCATCAGCTAATGACGCCAAGCGGCGGGCAGAAACAAGCCCCTAGAAGGCGGTCGAAGCGCCAAAGCGGAATATCTCGGTCCGGTCGAAAGAGGCCTTGAGCAAGGCTTGCGCGAGATCGGCTCGGAGCGGTCCGAGCGGCGATTGCCAGATAAGGCTGACGCCGGTCGACAGACGGGTATCCAGACCGTCGTTGATGAAACTCCCTTCCGTGGCCACGGCGGACTCGGCAAGTCCGCTCGGCATCCACAGCGATCCGGCATCGACGAAGACCGCGCCCTGCATACCGAGATTGTCGGGAATGAACGGAAGCGGGAAGCGAGCCTCGGCGGTCGCCGCCCAGAAGGCCTCCCCGCCCAGAGGATCCTTGGAGCAGTTCTTGACACCTTTTCCGGTGATAGGGTCTTGGCAGGCGTCACGTGGGCCGATACCGGCGCGTTCAAAGCCTCTGATGGTCTCACCGCCCTTGAAGAAGAGGTCCGTCATGCGGACGTCCTCGCCGCCCCATCCTTGGATGAAGCCACCCTGGACGCGTCCGACCAGGGTGACCTTCGGCGTGAGTGGATAGTAGCCACGCGTATCGCTCACCGACCTGAAATAGTTCACGTCGCCGCCGACGCCGGCGAAATCTTCGGAGAAGGACGAGAAAATACCGCTGGTCGGCGACTGAGGCAGATTGCGGGTATCGTAGGCGACCGTGAAGCCGACGCTCGATACGTTGGAGACGCCCTCGGCTTCCTTCACCGCTAGCGAGGCGTTGTTGGCGACGTCGAAGATTTCTTCGCGCTCGAGCCGGTAGCGAAGACCAAGCTGGGTATTGAAGGCGATCGGGAATCCCATCCTGAGATTGCCGCCGGAGTCACGCTCGCGATAGGACGCCACGTTGGTGAAGTCGACCTCCTTGTGGAAGAGATCGAAGCCGGCCGCGAGATTGCGGTCGAGGAAATGCGGCTCGGTGAAGCTGAAGTCGACCTGGGCGCGCTCAAGGCTTCCGGAGAAGCCCAGCCTGACATACTGGCCTTTGCCCATCAGGTTGCGCTCGGTGATGCTGATGTCGCCGATCACACCCTCGCTCGTGGAGTAGCCGGCGCCGAAGGACAGCTCGCCGGTCGGCTGCTCCTGCACCGTGACGTTGAGCACGACACGGTCCGGGGCGCTGCCTGGCTCGGTGTCGATATCGACAGTCTTGAAGAAGCCGAGCGAGCGTAATCGCCGCCGGGCAGCCTCGACCAGCAGCCGGTTGAAGGCGTCGCCCTCGGCGAGACTGAACTCGCGGCGAATCACGTCGTCGTGGGTGCGGAAATTGCCGACGATGTTGATGCGCTCGATATAGATGTGCGGACCTTCCTCGATGACATAGGTGATGTTGATGCGCCGGTTGACTTCATCGCGGTCGAAGCGAGGCTTGACCTGAGCGAAGGCATAGCCCTGTTGCGAGGAGGTGATGGTCAGGGCCTCGGCCGTCGAACTCGATTCTTTGGACGTTATAGACGCGGCCGGTTCGGGTCACGATGGAGCGGCGCAGCGTGCGCACGTCGAGCGAGGGGAGAGTGGTCTCTACGTCGATGTCCCCGAAGCGGTATTTCGGGCCTTCGTCGAGGGTGAAGGTGATGAAAAAGCCCCGCCCGTCGCGGTCGAGGTCGGCGGTGGCCGAGATGACCCGAACATCGGCAAAACCGTTCTTGAGATAGAACTGCCGCAGCAACTCGCGATCGAGGTTGAGCCGGTCTGGGTCGTAGATGTTGGTGCTCTTCAAGAAGCTCAGCAGCGTGGTCTGCGTGGTGCTGATCACGTAGCGAAGCTGAGAATCGCTGAAGGCGGTGTTGCCGATGAAGTTGATGGCGCGGACCTTGGTCGTCGGTCCCTCATTGATCTCGAACACGACGTCGATGCGGTTGTTTTCGAGCTTGATGATTTTGGGATCGACTTGAGCCGCATAGAGGCCCTGGCGGCGATAGACATCGAGAATGCGCTGTACGTCGGCCTGCACGCGGGCGCGGGTGTAGACGGTGCGGGGCTTGAGCTGTACCTCGGCGGTCAGCGCGTCGTCCTCGACCTCCTTGTTGCCTTCAAAGGCGACCCTCGACACGATCGGGTTCTCGACCACCACGATGACCACGGTGCTGCCTTCGCGCCGGATGCGAACATCCTGGAACAAGCCTGTGGCAAATAGAGCCTTTAGCAATTCGTCGACCTTGGCGAGGTCGTAGGGATCGCCGACATTAAAGGTGAGGTAGGTGCGGACGGTTTCGGGCTCGACGCGCTTATTGCCTTCGACGCGGATGGCGCCAACGGCGGGCCCAGCCTGCGCGTAGGCGGATAGCTCGCCCAGGCTCGCGCTCATGCCGATGGACAGCACGATCGCACCTGCTGCGAGCAGGGCCGCAGACAGCCCTCTAGCCAACCACGACCGCACCATCACTGGTGTCGTCCCCTCAACACCGATCCCCCGTGGACGCAGAGCCCACAATCGAAAGTGGCCAGTTTTTGTGGCCGATTTTGGTCCGAACCCCCACGGGGGGCGTTGGGAAAACTACGCGTAGTCGTTGTGTATTGATTGACGCCGCAGCTTAGAGAAACTTCAAGTAAATCAAGTCGTTCCAGGTCGCGAAGATCATTAGCATAAGGACGAAGGCGAGGCCAATGCGGAAACCGATTTCCTGTATGTTTTCGCTCAAAGGTTTGCCGCGGACCGCCTCAATTCCGTAAAACAGCAAGTGACCGCCATCGAGCATGGGAATCGGGAACAGATTGATCAGCCCGATACTGACCGAAATGATGGCGGCGAGATTGAGCAGGGCAAAGAATCCTGCCGTGGCAACTTGTCCCGACACTTGCGCGATTCGGATGGGGCCGCCAAGCTGATCGGCGGCTTCGCGGCCTGTGATCACGTCATAGAGATAGCCGAGCGAGCGGGAGATCACGAAGTAGCATTCCTTGACCGCCATGACGAAGGCGGTGAGCGGATCGTGCCGCTTCAAGGTCCAGTCGTCCGGCGAGGCGCTGCGCTGAATGCCCAACAGGCCGATGCGCATGGTGTTGCCGAAATTGTCGGTGATCTCTTTCAGCTCGGGCGTGGCGGTCAGCTCGACAGGCTTGCCCTCGCGCTCGACCTCGAAGTGAAGCTGCTGGTTGGGGCTCATGCCGACGATGCGCTGCATCTGACCGAAGTTCTCGATGGTCGTGCCGTCGATCTTGACCACGAGGTCGCCGGGCTTGAAGCCCGCGCGCTCGGCGGCGCTGCCGGGATTGACGATGTCGACCTTGGCCGCGGTGCTCCGCTCGCCGAAGAAGGTAAAGATCGCCGTGAAGATGACGATGGCGAGTACGAAATTGGCGATCGGCCCGGCGGCGACGATGGCGGCGCGGGCGCCAAGCGACTTGCCCTGGAAGCTGGTCTTGCGCTCCTCTTCGCTCAGCGCTTCGAGAGGCCTCTGCCCTGCGCTCGCTGCATTCTCGTCGTCGATGAATTTCACATAGCCGCCGAGCGGGATCCAGGACAGCCGCCAGCGCGTCCCGTGCCTGTCGTTGAAGCCGACGATCTCAGGCCCGAAACCGATCGAGAATGTCTTGACCGCCACGCCGCACCAGCGGGCCATAAGAAAATGGCCGAGCTCGTGGAAGAACACCACGATGGTGAGCACGAAGAGGAAGGGGAGCAGATAAGACAGCACGGTGTCGCCGAAGCCTGAAAGCTTGAGTATCGTTTCCATAGGGTATCCTGGATGCCGAGGGCTTCCTAGCGCGCCTGAGCCGATTGTGCAAATCGCAGGAGTTGCGAGAGCGCGATGGCCCGCGCTTCGGCGTCGATGGCGAGGACCTCATCGACGCTATCGGGCGAAGGCGCGGAAATGTGGGCCGAGGAGCCGAGCGTGGCCTCGACCAGGGCCGCGATCCCCAAGAAGCCGATGCGGCCGTCGAGGAATGCTTGTACCGCGACCTCGTTGGCAGCGTTCAGCACCGTGCTCGAACCGCCTCCGGCGGCGAGCACCTGGCGTGCAAGGCGCAAGGCCGGGAAGCGCGCCTCGTCAGGCGCCTCGAAGGACAGCGCGCCGAGACCGGCAAGATCGAGCCGCGCGGTCGGCGCTTGCATGCGGTTGGGCCAAGCAAGGCTGTAAGCGATGGGCGTGCGCATGTCGTGGCAGCTCATCTGCGCCAGCACCGAGCCGTCGCGATAATGAACGAGACAGTGCACGATGGATTGCGGGTGGATCAGAACGGAAAGCCGCTCTGCCGGCACCGAGAACAGATAATGCGCTTCGATAAGCTCGAGCGCCTTGTTCATTAGCGTCGCCAAATCGATGGTGACCTTCGGGCCCATCGACCAGTTGGGATGGGCGAGCGCCTGTTTCGGGGTTACGCTCGCCATGTCGGCGAGGCTCCATGAGCGGAACGGCCCGCCGGAGGCCGTGAGGCAGATGCGCTCGATGCTCTCCGGCGCGCCACCGGCCATGACCTGCATCGCCGCTGAATGCTCCAAGTCGACGGGCAGCAGCGCCGTCCCGTACCGGGCGACCTCGCGCATGAAGATGGGTCCGGCCGAGACGAGACATTCCTTGTTGGCGAGCGCGGTGCAGGTGCCTTGGCGCACCGCGGCGAGCGTCGGCTTGAGGCCGGCGGCGCCGACGATCGCTGCCATCACCCAATCGGCCGGACGGCTTGCCGCTTCGACCAGCGCGTCTTCGCCGGCAGCGGCCTCGATGCCGGTGCCGCTCAGCCGGGCGCGAAGCTCGGCGTAGCAGGTCTCGTCGGCAACGACCGCAAGCTCGGCCCGATGCTTCACGGCAAGCTCGGCGAGGCGCGCGGCGTTGCGGCCTCCGGTCAACGCCACCACGGTGAAGGACGCTGGATCGCGGCCGACGAGATCGAGCGTGTTCTCGCCGATCGATCCAGTGGCTCCGAGCACCGAGATGCGCCGCGGGCGCGCCCTAGGCGATGTGAGCCTGACGGTTTGTGATTGAACGGCGAGCACGGTCATACGCAACGCCTCACCAGATCAGCAGGCCGCGGCCGGGATTGGCCGGATCGCGCAAGGCGATCAATGCCGCCGCGATTGCGGCGATGAGAAGGCCATCGATACGGTCGAGCAACCCACCGTGGCCGGGGATGAGATTACTCATGTCCTTCGCGCCAAACCGGCGCTTCGCCGCGCTCTCGCTCAGATCGCCGATCTGACACGCCGCGGCGATGGCCACGCTGACCAGGGCCAGGCGCCAGCCCGAGGTCTCCCCCAAAAAGCAAGCAAAAGCAAATCCTATCAGCGCCGGCGCAAAGGTGCCGACCAGAAGCCCGCTCCAGGTCTTTCGCGGCGAGATTTGCAGGGGTGAGTTTCGGGCCGCCGATCAGCCGGCCCCCGGCATAGGAAGCGGTGTCGGTGGTCCAGGCCACGGCCA
>CAWGVA010000025.1:0-23453 GCA_963825835.1 uncultured Alphaproteobacteria bacterium
GGTCTAGCTCTCTTGCTTTCCGGTCTCGCTACAACTGGCGCAATCGCCGGTAGCGATTTGTCCTCTTGCCTCGACCCGTCCACAACGCTCGATGCGGGAGGAGACGTTTCCGACAAGGAACTGACCGCTGCACGGCAGGCTTGTGCGCACCTGCAGCAATCCGGTTGGACGAGAAAACCCAGATCAGGGTTGACCATGCTGCATCAACGCTAAGCGACGAGCAGCAACGCCGTCAGGCCTCGCACCATTGAATTTATGTCGTCTCCGGAAGCCAGAACCGCGATCCTTTCCGAGCTACAGATCCGGCAGAGACGGTAGCTCGGAAAGAGAAAGACGCGCCCCGGGCGGAGCGCTGATTTTATAGGACCGCGGCGGAAGCGCGGCGATCAGAAGGCCGACCAAAAACAGGATCAGGATAAGGTTCATCACCAACGACGACCAAGCCGCGATCTAGGGGCGGTCGTACCATGCCCTGCCGGAAGCGGTGTAAGGCCATGTCGGCAAGGCCGCGAACAAAAGAACAATCAAGGCGACGAGTATCATAGCCATGATCAGGACCTCCCTAAGTGCCATATCGCGAACGTGCCGATGAGAGGCGCGGTTCCTGTCTACCAAACGCAGAAAGCGCTTTTCTTTGTGGTGTTGCTGACAGGTGACAGTGGCCAGACGGCTGGATCGACCAAGCGGTTTTTCAGGAACCACCAATCCCCTTGCGCCGTTGAACGGGTGCCGGTTTTCGGGGCGGCAGGGGCGTGGACAAAGACGACCAAAAATTTATTGCCGTTGAGGGCCTGCACACCTGGGCCTCTGCAATCCTGAACCAGGTGGAGCGTGTTGAATTGGCGAGAGGGCAACTGGCGAAGGGCGGCCGGTATAGAAGAGCGTATCTTTGCGAGAAGCACTTTCTCCTGATCGCCGCCAAAAAGCTGATCGACTACATTGATTGGGCGAGAGAGCTCGCTTTCCTGAATGATGTCGTTTTCAGGGCCATGCTTCGGCTCCGGGATGACATTGTCGATCTAAAAGCCACGAACGAGCATGTGATCGAGTATTACCAAGGCAAGGGCTGCCAAGCGCAGCACTGGGTTTATGCGGACGAGCTCATTGTCGTTGATGCCAATCCAATCGCAGGCACGCGCATAAGTGACCGGCTTGACGAGCAGGAATTGGCCGAGGCTGCATCAAGCCTTTTGAACGCGCTACCAAGTCACTACTTCCCTGGGCAATGAGTTGACCAAAGCTCGGCAGCAGGGCACTTGTTTCGGGCGCTCTCTCTGAAACAAGGAAGGTGCTCGCCATGGAGCTCACCGAGGCGCCACCCACTCGCCGCATCGAGCATCTTCGCCGGGCAGACTTGCCCATAGATACGATGGAGCTCGCGCGATATCTCATCGGGAAGACACTGGTCCACAATCTTCCCACAGGCAGGCTGAGCGGTCGTATCGTCGAAACGGAAGGCTATCCGCCCGGTGACGCGGCCGGCCGCGCCTTCCGGGGCAAGACACCAGGCAATCAGTCTTTGTTTCTCGGCCGTGGCTACTGCCACGTCTATTTTACCTATGGCTCGTCGTTCATGGTGAACGTCACCAGCGAGGAGCCGGGCGTCGGTGCGGGCGTACTTTTGCGTGCGTTGGAACCTCTCCAGGGTACTGAGACGATGCAGCGCTTTCGGAAGACGATGCGCATGCGTGATATCGCCCGCGGTCCCGGACGCCTCGCCCAAGCCATGCAGATCGACAAACGATACGACGGTATTGATCTATGCGCTGCAGGACCGCTTTGGCTTGGCACGGCAGCACGGCGCATCGGTCTAATCGGTAGCAGCACGCGCATCGGCTTGACGCGGGAAGCTAATCGCAAGCGTCGGTTCTTCGAGTGCGGCAATCCCTATGTCAGCGGGCCGAGATCGCTCTCCACCTCATGAGAGAAGCGGGAAAGTCACGGCAGCCATTAGCGAATTGCACGGGCCAAAATGTCTGCTTCGGGTCAGAAGCTGACGCAGAGGTCGCTTCGGTTGACGGGACACCCGGCTAGACCCGGCATCTCGCACATAGACGATCTGATTGCGTTGCCCGGAACGTTAGCTGCGCGGCCAGGAGAAATCGTCGGCGCGGCCGGCCTTGGGCTTCAGCTGCTCGCCCTTGATCAGAACCCGGTAATAGGGCCGCTGGGCGAGCGGCAGGCGCGGCTTCGACGAGGCTACCGACGGATCGCTCACCGCCGAGATCGAGGCGAGCGCGGTCAACCCGCCCGGCAGATCGCTTGCGATATTCTCAGCATCGGCGAGCGACGCGGCAGCTCCCTGCGGTGTCATGTTCTGCGCGGCGTCGAGCGTCGTCTGCGAGATCGCGGGCCTGATGACATCGACCTCTCCGACCTTGCTTTGCTGGATGGCTGGTGCGGCGGGTTCCGCGGCTTCGCCTTCGGCGGCGGCCGGCGCCCCGCCTTGCGCTTGGTCGCCCGCCGGCGCCTCGGCCTGTGCCGGCTCGCTCGCCCCCTCCGCCGGAGCCTCGCTTGCCTCGCCTGACGGCGGCACCGTCTTTCCCGGGCTCACCTCGCGGCCCATGACCTTGGCCTGCTCGTCCTCGTTGCCGGCGAGCGGAATGTTGCGCTCGAGCTTGGCGAGGCTCAGGTCGCGGCGGATCTCCTTCTCGGCGAAATGGGCGAGCTTCAGATAACCGCGCGGGGTGAAATGCACACCGTCATCGTCTCGGAGCCGGCGTATCTGGCCCGACATATCGGGGCCGACGGCGCTGTAGCGGCCTGACTCATCGGTGAACCCGCTCCACGTATCGATGAACTTGGCGCCGTTGATGAAGGACTTCTCGCGGTAGATGTCGTTCAGCTCCTCGGCATCGTCGCTGTCGTCGGGACTGCGCATGATCGGCAACCCGGCCCAATAGACGGCAAGGCCCTTGGCGCGGAGTTTTTTGACGAAGGCTTCCACCCGCTGGCCGTAGAGTTCGTCCCAGGCGTCGGTGCCTGGCTTGATGTATTCCTTGCCGCTCTTGATCGCCTGATTGTCGTTGGCGCCGAACATCACCACGACCATCTGGTAGGTATCGTCCTTCAGGATGTCGTCGATCTCTTTGGTCCAGTCGTAGCTGTCGGCGCGCACGAAACCGCTCGACGGCTTCGACTTGTTGACCACCTCCATGTTGCCGTCTTCCTGGAAGGCGCGATAAAGGCCGGACCAAAGCCCGTCGGCGAGAGAGTCCCCGACCACGAGCACCCGATAGCGGTCGCCGGGCGGGAACGGCTCGATATAGCTGCGCTGGAAGACGACGCCCTGCGCGAGCGCTTCCGTCGGCGCGAGGCCTGGCAGGCAGAACGCGAGCAGCAGAAGCGCTGGCAGCGACGCCGGTAGGCATCGGCCGAGCCGTCTCAAATCGAAGCAAGACACGCTAAGAGACATGCCTCAGTCTACCCTTCCTTGCGCAACAGCTCCAGGATCGTGCGGCTCGGAAAACCGTCGACCGGCATCTTCTTGCCGCGCTGGAAAGTCTTGACCGCCTCGAGCGTTGCCGGCCCGATGATCCCGTCGGTATCCCCGACCAACAGGCCCTTGGCTACCAGCAGCTTCTGCAGCTCGATGCGCTGATCGAGCGAGAGATGGTTCTCGTCGGTTGGCCAAGGGTGGACGAACGGCCCATAACCTTTCAGCCGGTCCGACAGATGCCCGACCCCCAAAGCATAGGAGGTGGCCTGGTTGTAGCGGAGGATGGAGCGGAAATTGTTGAGTACGAGGAAGGCAGGGCCGGCGGTTCCGGCTGGAGCGTAAAGGCCGGCCTTGTCGCCAAGGCGCGGGAAGGGCTCGCCGCCCACGCGCTTGATCCCGGTCTTCTGCCAATCGCCGAGGCTCCGGAGCGTCCTCTCGCTGACCTTCTTCGGATTGAAGCCCTTGGGCAGCGTCACCTCATAGCCCCAGGTTTGACCAGCCTGCCAATTTGCATGCTTGAGATAGCTTGCGGTCGACGCAAGCGCGTCGGGCACGTCGTACCAGATGTTGCGCTTGCCATCCCCGTCATAGTCGACGGCAAAGCTTTGATAGGTGGTGGGGATGAATTGCGTGTGGCCCATGGCGCCGGCCCAGGAGCCGTTCATCTGCTCGACCGGGATATCGCCCCGCTGCACGATCTTGAGCGCCGTGATCAGCTGCTGGCGGGCGAAGCTCGCCTTGGTGTTGTAATAAGCGAGCGTCGCCAGCGACCTGATCACATTCATGTCGCCTGGCTGCGTGCCGTAATTCGACTCCAACCCCCAAATGGCGACGATGATGGTGCGGTCGACGCCGTAGCGCTTCTCCAGCACGTCGAGCAGCGCCTTGTTCTCCTCGAGCTTCTGCTTGCCTGCGGCGATGCGCTTTTCGGAGACGACGCGGTCGATATATTCGCCGATCGGCTTCACGTATTCAGGCTGGAAGTTGGCGGCCTCGATCACCTTGGGGTCCGGCGTCATGCCCTTGAAGGCGCGGTCGTAGGTTTCCCGCTTTATGCCGGCGGCCCTCGCCACAGGCCAGAATCTCTCGACCCATTGAGTGAAGGTCTGCGCGGCAGACGCCTCCTGCGGAAGGGAAGCAGCGGCGAGCGCAAGCAAGGCAGCGATGAGCGTGAAAGTTCGGGCGATTCGCATGGGCGGAATTTAGCAACCTCAACGGGCAAAACCTAGGCGACACAAATACCCTTACGGCTTGGCGGCGCTTGCTTCCTTCATCACCGCGTCAACCAGCCGCTGGCTCGGATAGCAGGTGAGCGGCAATCCCAACCTCTTCTCGGTGACCCCGATCGCGGCGCGGGTCTTGAAGCCCGCGAGCCCGTCGACCTTGCCGACGTCATGGCCTTGCGCCACCAGCACCTCCTGGAAACGCTGGATGCGGTCCCGCGGCAGCCTCTCGACCGGCTGCCAGGCGCCGGCGAACTTCACCGGCGCGTTGGCCGCGATCATGTCGGCCACGTGTCCCACGAAAATCGCGTAGACGTCGGAGTTGTTGTAGAGCTTGAGCACCGAAAAATTGTCGGTGGCGAGGAAGGCAGGCCCTTTCAGCCCAGCCGGCAGCACGATGAAGGCTGAATCGCCGAGCTTACTTTCCGGGAAGGCCTCGCCGCGCACGCGGGCGACCCCCAGCTTCATCCAGTCAGCGACCGGCCGCGCCTTGTCAGGACCTTGCAGGGTGCAGTCGAAGCCTTGCGGCAACTGCACCTCATAGCCCCAGACTTTGGCGCCATCCCAGCCTTGCGACTTGAGCGAGTTTGCGGTCGAGGCGAGCGAGTCCGGGATCGAGTTCCAGATGTCGCGCTTGCCGTCGCCGTCGAAATCGACGGCATATTTCTCGAAATCCGTCGGCATGAACTGGGTGTAGCCCATGGCGCCCGCCCACGAGCTCTTAAGCTGGGCGCGTGTCGCGTGCTTCTCCTCGACGATCTTGAGCGCGGCGATGAGCTGCGGGCGGAACTCGTCAGGCCGCCGCCCCATGAAGGCTTGCGTGGCGATCGTGCTGACCGCGTCATAGGGCGCATCGATCTTGCCGAAGCCGGTCTCGCGTCCCCAGATGGCGACGACGATGCTCGCCGGCACGCCATATTGCTTCTGGATGGAGGCGAGCGTCGGTCGCAATTGCGCGATCTCGGCCCGACCGGTCGCGGAGAGCGCGTTGAGAGTGCCGTCCCTGAAATAGAAGACGGGAGCGTCGAATTCGGCCTGCTGTTTTGGCGCCATGGCCTTTGCCAGCGACGCCGGCAACGCCGCCCCGCCAGGGCTTGCCGGGTCGGGCAGCACGAGATGCGGCAGCGACCAGTTGAGCTTGAGCCCCTTCAGGTTGGCGTCGAAGGTTGCGCGCGACACGCCGGCGGCTTCAGCGTCAGGCCAAAGCGCCTGCAGCCAGTCAGCGAAGCGCTGCTCGACGGCACGCTTATAGGCTGCGACCTCGGCATCGTCTGCGGCAGGCGCTGAGAGCGGCGCAAGCGCGAGCATTGCCACAAACGCGGCCAGCAGTGCTGCACGGGCCCAATTCGCTTGGCCCATCTTCGATCCCCTCCAGACCCCGCGATTCGGCGTGGGGTGCGGATTGTGGCGGCGGCTTTTGGCGGCGAAAAGGCAAGATTTGCGCTTTTTCGACGGAAAAGCCTTGAGAAGCCGCTGTTGCAATTCGCGCCTCCCTGTCGGAAAGAGGGCGGCCAGCCTCCGGTTTCGGGGGCTTAACCGCATCAGAGGCTCTGAATGGCTGCTCCCGTCCGCAAGGCCGTGTTCCCCGTCGCCGGCCTCGGCACCCGCTTTCTGCCGGCAAGCAAGGCGATCCCTAAGGAAATGCTGACCGTGGTCGACCGGCCTCTGATCCAGCACGTGGTCGACGAGGCGCGCGCCGCCGGCATCGAGCACTTCATCTTCGTCACCGGGCGCAACAAAAGCGCGATCGAGGATCATTTCGACCGGCATCCCGAGCTTGAGCAGACGCTTGCCGCCCGCGGCAAGACGGCCGAGCTCGAGGCGCTTCTCCGCGACCTTCCGGCGCCGGGGGAGACGAGCTTCGTCCGCCAGCAGGAGCCGCTCGGCCTCGGCCACGCCGTGTGGTGCGCCCGCGAGCTCGTCGGCCGCGAGCCCTTTGCGCTCCTCCTCCCCGACGTGCTCGTGCAGACCAAAGGCAAGGGCTGCCTCGCGCAGATGCTCGAGGTCTACCGGGAGTATGGCGGCAATATCATCGCCGTTGAGCCGGTGCCGGAAGGCGAGCTCAAGAATTATGGCGTGGTGAGTGTCGGCAAGGGGGTCGGCGGAGGGGACCGCGTGTTCCCCACCGACGGCATGGTGGAGAAGCCCGCGCCCGGGACGGCGCCCTCCAACTTCACCATTCTCGGCCGCTACATTCTCCAGCCCGAGATCTTCGACATCCTCTCCGCCAAGGAGACCGGCGCCGGCGGCGAGATCCAGATCACCGACGCCATGATCAGGCTGATCGAGACGCAGCCCTTTTATGCGTTCCGCTATGAGGGCCGAAGCTTCGACTGCGGCTCGAAGCTCGGCTTCCTGCTCGCCAACGTGTCTTACGCGCTTCAGCGCCCCGACCTCGGCAAGGCCCTCTCCGCCGAGCTGAAGAAGCTGCTGTGAAGTTTTCCTCATGCTGAGGACCGCTGCCGGGCAATGACAATCAAATAGCCACCACATCCCGTCATGGCGGGTCACGAGAGTGACCGGTGGGCCGCCTGAGCATCACGTCAGCTATTGACTCAAAGCAGACGTCCCTGCCTACGCGGTAAAGCCTCTATCCGGATCTTCGTCCAGCCTTCGCTTTGGTGGCTACTTCAAGACGGCGCTCCAGTCGCTGCAGCGAAGGGTCGGCTTCTGCCATCTCTGTTTTCAGGATGCCTTCATTGTTCCGCGCGGCGAATGTTGCGCTGTCCAGTGTAGATGGCAAATATTGGCGAGGTAATGCCCGGGACCACCGCCCGCCAGCCCGGGGAAGCACGGTGGGAACCGACTACTGAGGAAGCGTCAGTCCGAGTTCGGCTGCCTTCTCTCGCACCTCTGTTTCGGTGCGCATCAGAAAGGTGGCAATGTGGGCGACGGTGCGTCCGTGCTCGATCCTGTTGCGAAGAGAGAATAGGTCCTTCTTGGACCACTCTTTTCCGGTATTGAGAAAAGGTTGTTCGGTCATGCTATCCACCCCAACTCCCGAGCCTTGTAGTTGGCGAGCTTGAAAGCGGATGTTAGGAAGTCCGCTAAGGTCATAGAGACGCGCCTGTCCTCCTTCCTCGGGAAGCTTCTAGCGAGAAGCTGAGGGGAGTTTGCCGGTTTGTGATAGGTCATCACGTAGTCGCTGTCCGACGCCGTGACCACAATCTCGATACCCTGAACGGCCACCCGAAGCACGGGACTAGTGGTCGGGCGCGGCGGCGGACGGTTTGAGGGGTACATCTTCACGGGTGGGGTAGACCATACACGATCGATGCGCCAAAGCTGACTAAATAGGAAGCAGCTGCCGCAGTTCCTGGCGTTTCCCCCCTCAGTTCCGGCACAAGCTAGTCCGCAGGGGTCCAACGAGGTGCGGATGCCGCTGGCAACGGCACGGCAGCGAGCGCATATTCGCAAAATGGACACGAAAACGAATCCCCGCTTTCCGTTGCCCAAAATCGATCAGCTTGTGGATGATGCCAAGACGGAGCTAAAGCGCGTCGGCATTGAGACCGAGGGCAAACGCTCTGACGAGATCTTGAAAATGGCACGCGAGGAGCGAAACAAACCGCGCGTGGCATGACTAACAACGGGTCGAACGAAGCCGACGCTTAGCTTCTCGCCCTGACAAAGTCTGTCATGTCGTCTGACCAAGGAGCGCGCTATTCAATGGCCTCTCAATATCCTGTCGGTGATCATGACGATCCAACTGCTTGCCGCGGCGTCAGGCGGCCCGGGGGGCGCCAATTAGCCTGGCGATCTTCTTGACGTGAGCGACGTGAGCGCCGCCACCCGTGGTCTTGGTGAAAAGGTCGAGCGTCTCGTCGCCGTCATCGCCGACTGGAGTGAGCGCCTGATCCATATAAGTTCGTGTGGCGGGACCGTACGAGATAGCGATCGCCGTCAGTAGCAGCCGAAGGATCGCACCGGCGAAGATTATGTGCTTGCTAAGCGTCTCCCCAGCGTAGCGCGACCAAAAGATCAAGGGGTTCTCTCGCGGCAGGCCAGGTCGGCGCTCAGACGGACGCTTGAAACGCAGGACGCCGCTTTGCAAGGGGTGCACGTTCTCAAGGCGGACCGTCGTCGCGAATGTCACCAGGACCTTGACGAGGCTGCCCATCGGCACGCCGGTGGCCGCCGCGCGACGCAGCAGCGTCTTCATGTGCTTGGGCGTGTAATAGAGCGACCAAGCCTCGCGGTAGATGTCCTCCCACTCCTCTTTGCTCATCTTTGGATGTGCCGTGCACACGTGCTCCACGTCGTAGATGTTGAGATCGGGGTCCATTGCTATGCCCTTCTTCCACAGGACCTGATGGTCCTCCGAGCCGGGCAGCGGCGTCAGGCAGAAGAATTCGATGACATCGAGCGGTAGTTCTTCCTGGATAATCGCGATATCGCGCCTGATCGTCTCCGGCGTGTCCGAGGGAAAGCCTAGGATATATCCCGCCAGCGTGATGATGCCCTGTGCCTTCCAGGCAAGCAGCATCTTGCGGTACTCTGTGATCTTGTTCTGGTGCTTTTTCGCCGCGGTGAGATTGTCCGGATTGATGTTCTCCAATCCGATGAAGACGCGCGTGACGCCAGCCCGCTTCGCCTTCTCCACGAAATTCTCTATCTTGTGGCACAGCGTATCCACCTGGATCATCAGGCCGAGGGGGATTCCGTTCCTTTCCCGCAACTCGACCAGGCGATCGAAGATTGCCTCCCACTCTTTGTTGCGCGCAAAATTGTCGTCCGTGATGAAAAATTTGTGGATGCCCTGCGCCCAGTTGAGACGCACCAGTTCCTCGACGTCGTCGGCCGAGCGGAAGCGCGACTTGCGTCCCTGCACGTTGATGATCGTGCAGAACGAGCACTGATAGGGACAGCCGCGGCCGGCGTCAAAACTCGCGCTGAGGCCTAGCGTACGCTCGACATAGCGCTTCGGCAGGAACGGCACGGGCGTGCCTTCTATGCTCGGCAAGTCCTTCATGAAGTCGTAGAGCGGGGCAAGCTGGCCCGCGGCGGCGGCGCGCAATACCATATCGAGTCGGCCCTCGGCCTCGCCCGCAAACATGGAAATGCCCATGCTCTGGCAGGCATCGAGGTCAACCGCGTGCCCGTCTAACATCGACAGACACCCTGATACGTGGAAACCACCCATGACAACCTGGACCCCGGCCTCGCGGAACGGCCGCGCGATGTCGAGGGCACGCGGGTACTGGTTTGACTGAACGCCGATGAGAGCGACCAATCCGAAATTGCCGTGGCGCCGGAAACCGGCGAGAAGCGCGGCTATGTCGACGCGGGTGTTAGTCTCGTCGATCACCGAGATGTCGATGGCGACGTCCGGCCCGAGAATCCGCCGCTCGGCGCTATCCGCGGCAATGCCGTAGACGGCGGCAAGCGAATTCGAGGGGATCATCGCGCGCCACCAGCGGATCACATATCCGTCGTCGTCGTAATGTGACGGCTTGATCAGGATGAGCTGGAAGCGTCGCTCCGCGATCCCTTGAGATTGCAGCAGAATCTGTTCCCCTCGCCTTAGAGCAGCCCCTCATACCCTGGCATGGGGTATACATAGCACTAGAGCCACTTTCCCTTCCTCAAGTCATCATCAATCTCAATCCAGCGGAGCTACTAGCCGTAATTATGTCCGTTGTGTCTGCTCCTGGCACTTAGCGGACCTCTGCACCGAGACGCAGCACTTTTATGCCTTCCGCTAAGAGGGCCGAAGCTTCGACTGCGGCTCGAAGCTCGGCTTCCTGCTCGCCAACGTGTCCTACGCGCTTCAGCGTCCTGACCTCGGCAAGGCCCTCTCCGCCGAGCTGAGGAAGCTGCTGTAGCCCCCTCATCCTGAGGAGCGCTGCCACCCCTGCGGCAGTTTTTCGCACGAAACCGCTATGAGGTGCGGCGACGTCACCCGCTGACCCATTCCGACACCGCTGTTGAATGGCTGAGGAATTTGGTGTCGAATTGGATCAGTACCCTCGACCAATTGTAGCGCGTGGAGCGCAAACCAGGAGCCCCTCAATGACCACGCTCCGAGTTAATGGTCAGGAGCTTGACCTGGATATACCCGATGACATGCCCCTGTTGTGGGCTTTGCGCGACGTCGTTGGGCTGACGGGAACGAAGTTTGGCTGCGGCGTTGCCCTTTGCGGCGCCTGCACCGTGCATCTCGACGGACGTCCGATACGGTCCTGCATCACGCCGGTGGCGAGCGTTGTCGGCAAGTCGGTCACGACCATCGAAGCGATTGGCGACACTCCAAGCGGCAAGAAGATCCAGGAAGCCTGGCTTGGTATCGAGGTGGTCCAGTGCGGTTACTGCCAGTCTGGTCAGATCATGTCCGCGGCGGCGCTCATCGAAAACAATCCGAACCCCACCGACGCCGAAATTGATGCGGCTATGTCCGGCAACATCTGCCGCTGCGGCACCTACCCGCGCATTCGGGCTGCTATCAAACTCGCTTCACAATCCGCTTAGGAGCCGCCTCGGAGAGGAGTTGTCATGGGCCTGGCGCGACTGCTGAATCCCACGAACGACAGGAAGGACGGTTTCTCAATCGGCATTTCGCGCAGAGCCTTCCTCGTGACGAGTGCGGCGGCAGGCGGTGGAATGCTGGTTGGGTTCTATCTGCCCCAGTTGGGGCGTGCTGAAGCCGCGCCCACGAGTGCCGACCTTTTCACTCCGAATGCCTTCATTCGCATTCGCCCGGACAACAGCGTGGCGCTCGTCATGCCGCAAGTTGAGATGGGACAAGGCACTTACACCTCAATGCCCATGCTCATTGCCGAAGAGCTTGAAGTCGATCTCACGCAGGTCAGCCTCGAGGCCGCACCACCCGACGACAGACTTTTTGCCAATCCGCTGGTTGGGTTTCAGGTCACTGGCGGCTCGACGTCGGTCATGGCCATGTGGGAGCCGCTTCGCCGCGCCGGCGCTACCGCCCGCGTCATGTTGATCGCGGCGGCGGCGGCTCAGTGGAACGTCGATCCTTCCTCGTGCCGCGCCGAACATGGGGAAGCGATTCATCCGCCGAGCGGCCAAAGGCTTAAATACGGGGCCCTGGTCGATGCGGCGGCTAGGCTGCCGGTTCCAGCCAGCGTCACACTCAAGGACCCGAAGGATTTCACGCTGATTGGAACACCTGCCAAGCGTATCGACACGCCCGACAAGGTGAATGGCAAAGCGGCATATGGCATCGACGCGGTGGTCCCCGGCATGAAGTTTGCCACCGTGGCCGCCTGCCCGGTGTTGGGCGGAAAGCTGGCCGGCGTCGATGACAGCAAGGCCATGGCGATCAAGGGCGTGCGCCAAGTGGTGCGGCTCGAAAATGCGGTTGCTGTTGTAGGCGACAACACGTGGGCCGCGATGCAGGGCCTTGCCGCGCTCGAGATCGACTGGGACGACGGCCCTAATGCTTCGCTCACCACCGCTGACATCATCAAGCAAATGGATACGACGTCGCAGAAGCCCGGAGTCGTCGCCCGCAAAGAAGGTGACGTCGACAAGGCGCTGACTGGCGCTGCCAGGAAAGTCGAGGCGGTCTACCAGCTTCCGTTTCTGGCCCACGCCGCGATGGAACCAATGAACTGCACCGTGCATGTGCGCGCGGATGGTTGCGAGGTATGGGTGGGTAACCAGGTTGTTAGCCGCGCTCAAGCAACTGCCGCGCAAGTGACCGGCTTACCACCCGAGAAGGTCCAGGTGCACAATCATCTTATTGGCGGCGGCTTCGGCCGCCGGCTGGAAGTTGACGGGATCACGCAGGCGGTCGCGATCGCAAAACAGGTCGACGGGCCGGTGAAAGTCATCTGGAGCCGGGAGGAGGACATCCAGCACGGTGTCTACAAGCCCTATTTCTTCGATCGGATGACCGCTGGGCTGGATGCCAACGGCACGCCGGTTGCCTGGCATCATCGCATCACCGGCTCATCCGTCTGGGCCCGGTGGTTGCCACCGACCTTCAAAAATGGGTTTGACCCCGACACCATTGAGGGCGCCGAGCCGCCCTATGAACTGCCAAACATCCTCGTGGACTATGTCCAACACGAACCTCCAGGCCTCACGACGGGCAATTGGCGCGGCGTCGGGCCCACGCACAACATCTTCGTGGTCGAGAGTTTCATCGACGAGCTGGCCGCAGCCGCGAAGAAAGATCCGGTCGAATACCGCCGAGGGTTGCTCGGCAAGGCGCCACGCATGCGCAGCGTGCTCGATCTCGCCGCCGAGAAGGCAGGCTGGGGCAGTCCGCTGCCGGCCGGCGTCGGCCGCGGTGTCTCGGTGCAATTTGCCATGGGCAGCTATCTCTCGCAGATCGCCGAGGTTGAGGTGTCGAAGGACGGAGAGGTCAACGTCCGGCGCGTCGTTTGCGCCGTCGATTGCGGCCAGACCGTGAACCCCGATACGATCACGGCACAGATGGAGGGTGGCATTGTCTTCGGCATCAGCGCCGCGCTTTGGGGCGAGATCACTCTCAAGAATGGCCGCGTCGAACAAAATAATTTCAACGACTATCGCGTGTTGCGCATTAACGAAACGCCCCACATCGAGGTTTATCTGGTCAAGAGCACCGAGCCTCCGGGAGGCATTGGCGAACCCGGCACGATCGGCATAGCCCCGGCCATGGCCAATGCGATCTTCGCCGTGACCGGCAAGCGGATCCGCAAACTGCCGATCAAGGATCAACTCCGACCCGCGTAGGCAACGATGACTCGCGTCGCAAAACTCGTTGGTCTCGTCGTTGTCCTCGTGGCGATGGCGGCCGTGGCTTGGCTCTTATTGCGCGGCGGCGATCCCACTTCTTTCGCGAGCGGCAAGCGCGTGGACCTCGCAGATTTTAAGGGAGCGAACCCTACCGGCGTTCCCGCAAGCCTCGCCCAAGCCGATCCCGTGGCCCGCGGCGAATATCTCACGCGCGCGGCCGACTGCGCTGCCTGCCATACCGCCCCGGGCGGCAAACCTTTTGCCGGGGGCCTCGCTTTCAAACTCCCCATGATCGGCACGATCTGTTCGCCCAACATTACCCCCGACAAGGACACGGGCATCGGTGCCTGGAGCGACGACGAATTCGTCAGGATGTTGCACGAGGGTATTGGCAAGGGCGGAAAGCATCTCTATCCGGCCTTTCCGTATCCCGCCTACGCCCTGATGACGCGCGACGACGCGCTCGCCATCAAGGCCTATCTGTTCAGCCTCAAGCCGATCGAATACACGCCGCCGCCCAACGACGTGGCGTTCCCTTTCAACCAACGCTACCTGATGACCTTTTGGAACGTGCTGTTCAAGCCCGGGCACCGCTTTCAGCCCAACGCCGATCAGCCGGCGGAATGGAATTGGGGAGCCTATCTCGTTGAGGCGCTCGGCCATTGCGGCGACTGCCATACGCCGAGAAACATCCTGTTTGGGCTGAAGCCCGGGCAGAAATTCGCGGGCGCGCTCATTCAGGGCTGGAAGGCGTACAACATCACCCCCGACCCGAAATGGGGCATCGGCGAGTGGTCCGACGCGCAACTTCAGGGCTATCTTGCTCACGGTCACGCCGACGGGCGGAGCTCGGCGAGCGGTCCCATGGCCGAGGTCGTCGACAACAGCCTCCGCTTTCTGAGCGAGGATGACGTTGGTGCCATGGCCGCCTATCTGCGCAGCGTTCCGTCGAGAGCCGCGCGCGGCGAACTTGCCGTGGCGCAACCGCCCGCCGGGCAGCCGCAACCTCCCAAGGAGGTGTGGGCAGACTCCAGCGGAGGCACGCTTGGCTTGCGCATTTTTGAAGGCGCCTGCATCGGCTGCCACAGCCTCGACGGAAGCGGCGCCGTATCCAAATATGCGACGCTTCTTGGCACTCGATCAGTTAATGACCCGGCCGGCACCAATGCAACACAGGCACTCCTGCAGGGCACGCACGTTCACACCACGTTGGGAAAGGAATTCATGCCCGGATTTGGCAATGGCTATTCCGACGCGGAAATTGCCTCTGTGGTCAACTTTGTGACCCGCCGGTTCGGAACAACCGCATCGGCGCTGACGCCGAAAGAGGTTTCCAAGCGGCGCCAAGACTAAGGTTCTCCCAGCAAAGGTGAATGTCCGCTTCTGGCACTTAGCGGACCTCCCCACCACTTATCCCCACCCTCCGCGCCTGCATTAAGCTCATCCCATCCCTGCCCCATGAGGGATGCGTGACCTAGGCCGTCTCTGTCATGTGGGGTTGGGCCGCGGCGCTCGAGGACAACCGCGAGAGGCGGGAGCCATTTCCGAGAACGGGTGGCAATAAGCCCTCGCGGCCGGAGCAACGGGCCACCTCGGAGCCGCTTCTTCTCCTCCGCCTGAGTTGGAAGACTCAGGTCCATATCTGCGGGCCGTTAGCCCAGCGGAACAGGTGGTAAGCGGGGAAAGGGGCGGAAGCGATGCCGCTAAGCGGGGCGCCGAGAGGCTGCCCACTAAAAACACGACGCGGCCGCTTGGCGCCCCGCATCCCTCGCTCTTTGATATGTCCTCGCGCCGCCGGCGGCGAGGCGATGGACCATGCCTGAGCGGCGCAACGAGCTCCCGCTCTCCCCTTGTGGGAGAGCACGCTAACCCATTTTCAATGCGATACCGCTCCGCTGCGTGAGCGCATGGGTTCGCGGTGAGGGGTAGGCGGCTTTGCCGCGTCAAAAGGATTTACCCCTCACCCTTCCCGCCATGCGACTTGCTTCGCAAGGTCGCGGCGGGAAGCCCTCTCCCACAAGGGGAGAGGGGAAAAAGTCCAGCCTTCCCCGCATTTTGCGGCCATTGATCGGAGGCGAGGCATGGGACTAGAGTTGACGAGGCGCCTGGCCAGGGAGCCGAATCGGCGCACTCCAAGGGGCCCGCAAGGCGCCCGATCTGTGCTACTAAGAGGAACGGGAAAAGCGGGGGGAACGAGGGACATGGCCGTCAGCCTCAAACGTGACCGTTTTCCGGTTGACGACGCGCGCGAGGCGATCGCGTCGGCCGCGCGCACCGTTCAGCTCGAGGCGCAAGGGTTGCGCGCGCTCGAAGCGGCCCTCGACAAGGAGCTCGTCGACAGCTTCGCCGAAGCTATTCGCCTCGTCAGCGCCTGCCGCGGCCGGGTGATCGTCACCGGCATGGGCAAGAGCGGCCATATCGGCATGAAGGTGGCAGGCACGCTGTCCTCGACCGGCACGCCGGCGTCTTTCGTGCATCCGAGCGAGGCGAGCCACGGCGATCTCGGCATGATCACCCGCAACGACGTAATCCTCGCCTTCTCCTGGTCCGGCGAGACGGTCGAGCTCGGCAACCTCGTCTCCTATTCGCGGAGATTCGCCGTGCCGCTGATCGCGGTGACGTCGAACCCAGACAGCACGCTCGCCAAGGCGGCCGAGGTGGTTCTGGCGCTTCCCCACAGCAAGGAAGCCTGCCCGCACGGCCTCGCTCCCACCACCTCGACCACGATGCAGCTTGCGCTCGGCGATTGCCTCGCCATCGCGCTGCTGGAGAGCAAGGGCTTCACCGCCCGCGACTTCCAGGTTCTGCATCCCGGCGGCCAGCTCGGCGCCAGGCTGAAACTCGTCGGCGACCTCATGCATAAAGGCGATCGCCTGCCGCTCACTCCGGGCGACATGAAGATGGCCGAAGCCATCGTGGTGATGACCGAGAAGGCCTTTGGCTGTCTCGGCGTGGTCGATGAGGACGGCAGGCTTGCCGGGATCATCACCGACGGCGATTTGCGCCGGAACATGGGCAACGGGCTCTTGTCGCGCCACACAGGCGAGATCATGACCGCTGGGCCGAAGACCGTGTCGCCTGAGCTTCTCGCGAGCGCGGCACTCGAGATGATCAACTCATCGAGCATCACCGCGCTGTTCGTGGTCGAGGATGGGCGCCCGGTGGGCATCATCCACATCCACGATCTGCTCCGCGCCGGCGTCGCCTAGCCAGTTGGTCACGCAAAGCTTCGACGTTCTCGTCATCGGCGGCGGCATTCACGGCGCGGCCGTGGCTCGCGATGCCGCCGGCCGCGGGCTGAAAGTGATGCTCGCCGAGAAGGGCGACTATGCTTGCGCCACGTCGTCGGCCTCGTCCAAGCTGATCCATGGCGGCTTGCGCTATCTCGAGCAGCTCGAGCTTGCGCTCGTGCGCGAGTCCCTGGTCGAGCGCGCGGGGCTGCTCAAGACCGCGCCGCATCTCGTCGAGCCGCTCCGCTTCCTCCTGCCGATCTATGGCTGGCAGAAGCGCCCTGCCCTGCTGCTCCATGCCGGCCTTGCCCTTTACGACCTCCTGTCGATCGGCGATGGGCTGCCGCCAAGCGGGCGCCTCAAGCCGCAGGAGATCGCAGAGCTCCCACGCCTTCGCCGCGAAAATCTCAGCGCCGTGCTGCACTATCACGACTGCCAGGCCGACGACGCCCGCCTCGTGCTTGCCGTGCTGCTCGATGCGCGCGCCCGCGGCGCCGATATTCTCAACCGCCGCGCGGTGACCGCCATCGAGCCGCTCGCCAACGGCTATACGATCGAGCTCGACGAGCGCGGGGCGAAGCGCCGTGTCGATGCGCGCTTCATCGTCAATGCCGCCGGCCCCTTCGTCGCCGCGGTCGACGCCCTGAGCAGCATCGCGCCTCCGCCCCGGCCCTTGCGGCTGATCCGCGGCAGCCACATCGTCCTCCGAATGCCTGAGCCGGGCGAGGCCGATGCCTACACCTTGCAGGACCAGGAAGACCGCGTGATCTTCGTGCTGCCGTGGCTCGACCGGCGCTTCCTCATCGTCGGCACCACCGAGGTGCCCGAAAGGGGCGATCCAGGCGCGGCGGCCTGCTCGGCCGAGGAGCAAGCCTATCTGCTCGAGGCCTATAACCGGTACTTTGCGCCGGGGAGCGGACCAGCCACCGCCGCCGATGTGGTGTGGAGCTTCGCCGGCGTCCGCGCCCTGCAGGATCATGGCGGGAGGAAACCGAGCCGGCTCACCCGCCGCCCGGCGCTCGCCAGCATCGCCAACGGCAGCGGCGGCTTCGTCACCCTTTATGGCGGCAAGCTCACCACCCATCGCGCCTTCGCCGAGACTGTGCTCGACGAGCTCCGCGACCTCGGCGCTTACATGGGCGGGCCTTGGACCAAGGACGTTCCCCTTTATGGTGGCGGCGAATCGCGCGCAGCACTTCTCTCCCTTGTCGCCCAAGGCCCCGCGACCATCTCCCGCGAGACCCGCCACCGCTGGGCTTTCACTTACGGGGACCAGATCGAGAGGCTCTATGCCAAGCTGTTGCTCGAGCCGAACCTCGCGCAAGAGATCGCCCCCGGCGTCACGCGCGTCGAGCTGATCCATGCCGTCGAGACCGAAGACGCCATGACGGCTGAGGACTTCCTGCTCCGCCGCACCAAGCTGCATCTCATGCTGGATCAGCGAGGGAGAGACGCCGTCGCAACGTGGTTCGCGACGAACACTTGAGCCCCAGTTGCGCCTGCAACTACTGACCTTTAGTACTGCTGAATACAACTATAAGACGCAGAGGGAGGGCAGCTTCATGGCCACCTACACGGTGCGCAAGGGCAAGTGGTACATCGCCAGGATCTCGCTCTCCGGATTCAACCGGTTTGCCACAAACAGCATGGTTGCCGCCAAGCTCGAGGATGCCGGCTTCACCAATGTTGAGGTCGAAGGCTCAGGAGGGATCAGGCTCGCCATCGGCTATTGGCCTCTCGATGACGCGACCGCAGAGCAGCCAGACGAGATCGTCGACATCGTCGAGAAGGACAGCGAGCCGGAAATACCGACCTAGCCCTTAGGCGGGGGCCACTTTCAGCAACGTCCCGTCGGCGCCGAGCACGCGCACCCGCGCTCCTTTCGGCAGCTCAGGCCCCTCCACGCGCCAGATCGAGTCGCCGATCTTGACGCTGCCCCGCCCGTTCACGATCGGGTCGACGAGATTGTAGCACTGGCCGATATGCTGCACGGCGCGCTCGTTGAGCAGCGGGCGGTCGCTGTGCAGCGGGTTGCTTGCGCAGATATTTCAGCGCCACGAGCACGGCCGCGAGCGACAACAGGCAGAACCACACGAGCTGCCACTGCCAGCTGATGTCGAATCCGAAGGCGAGAAGGCCGGTGACGGCGGCGGCCATGCCGAACCACATCAGGAAGATGCCGGGCGACATCACCTCGAGCGCGAACAGGATCGCGGCGAGGATCATCCAGGTCCACGGACCAAGCGTGAAGAGACCGCTCATCGTGGCGGCTCCTTACACGGAAGGAACGCCGCCCGGACGGACGCGCGGCGTCGTGGTCGGAGGCTGCTTGGACGGGGCAGGCGGCGAGGCTGAGTTGCCGCCGCGGTCGCCGAAGGCTTCGCGCGCAATCTCGGCCACGCCGGCGATGGCGCCGATCACCGAGGTCGCCTCGATCGGCAGGATCAGCACCTTCTGATTCTTGGCCTCGGCCAGAGCCTTCAGCGCGCCGACATAATTGTTGGCGACGAAATAGTTGATCGCCTGCACATTGCCTTTGCTGATGGCATCGCTGACTACCTCGGTCGCCTTGGCTTCCGCTTCTGCCGAACGCTCGCGCGCCTCGGCATCGCGATAGGCGGCCTCGCGGCGGCCTTCGGCGGCGAGGATCTGCGCCTGCTTGGCGCCTTCAGCGGTCAGGATCGCCGCCTGCCTCTCGCCTTCGGCGACAAGGATCGTCGCACGCTTGTCGCGCTCGGCCTTCATCTGCCGCGCCATTGAATCGACGAGGTCGCGCGGCGGCTCGATGTCCTTGATCTCGATGCGCGCGACCTTGACGCCCCAATTGCCGGTGGCATCGTCGACCACCTTCAGCAGGCGATGATTGATCTCGTCGCGTTGGGAGAGGAGCTCGTCCAGATCCATGGAGCCCATCACCGTGCGGATATTGGTCATGGTCAGGTTGAGGATCGCGGATTCCAGATGGGTCACCTCGTAGCTCGCCTGCGCCGCGTCGATCACCTGGAAGAAGGCGATGCCGTCGACCTTCACCATGGCGTTGTCCTTGGTGATCACCTCCTGGCTCGGCACCTCGACCACCTGCTCCATCATGTTGAGCTTGCGCCCGATGCGATCGATGAAGGGAATGATGAGGGTGAGGCCGGGGCGAAGCGTGCGCGTGTAGCGGCCGAAGCGCTCGACCGTGTAGTTCCAGCCTTGCGGCACGACTTTGACGCCCGCCGCGAGCACGGCGACGAACAGAACGAGCAGGACGAGGACGAAGATATTGAAGCCGAGCATGGCACCCTCCTAGAGGTGTCTGGCGAGCGTGTGACGGTTAGCTATAGCACTCACCTTCCATCGGCAGCCGATAGATGGGTGCGCACCCTCCCGAATTTAAGAGCATCCCGCCGGCCATCATGGCGAAATCAGCTTGGAGATCTCCCACGCGGCGGCACGGGCGGCGGCATCGGCGGTAGGTCCCCATTTTCTGTCGAGCGAGCCTTTGCGCACGATCCTCGTTTGTGACACCCCGCCAAGAGTGTTGCCGTCGGGGCCGAAGATCGTCCAGTCGATGCGCACGCTCTGCCGTCCTCCCTTGACCGCCGTCACCTTGACGATGCCTTCCACCGAATAGACGTTGGCGGCAAACGACGTGGCGGTCTTCACGCCCGCGGCAGACAATCGCTTGCCGAGCGCCGCGGCAAGCGCCTGTTCGCCATCCCCAGGCGCGCCTGCAACTGAGATATAGGCGAGCGGCGCCGCGGGCTTTGCCTCGGGCTTAGCAGCATCAAGCTTCGCAGTATCAGGCTCGGCGCTCATGGCCGCGAGCGAGAGCGAGAGCCAGGCGCCGCAGAATAAGCCACAGAACAAGAGGAATGCGCGACGATCAGCTCGCATGCGGTCTGTCTCGACGTTTGCGGTTATGAGAAATTGCGGCGCCGCTCACTCTAGCGTGCCGCTGCCTTCGCCCCGCCCATGTCCCAAAGCTTCACGGTATCATCGTTGCTGCCGGAGGCGAGCATCGAGCCGTCGGGCGAAAAAACAAGACTCTGAAGCCAGTCGGCGTGATCGAGACTGCCGAACGAAGCACCGCTCGCCACGTCCCACAGCATGATCTTGTTGTCGAAATTACCCGTCGCGGCAGTCTTGCCGTCTCGGGAGATGGCGACGCAGCAAATCGACGCGTAGCCCTCCCCGAAATGGATGACTTCTTTTGCGGTCGCCAGATCCCACACTCTCACCTTCGAATCGGCACCGGTCGACAGCAAACGCGTGCTGTCAGGCATGAAGACCAGGGAATAGACGCCGTAATTGTTGTCCGCCTTCATGCTGTGTAGCAGCCGTCCGCTCGCCGCGTCCCAGATCTTGATATCTCCATCCTTGTGCCCTGAGGCAATGAGCTTTCCATCCGGAGAAAAGGCGACGGTGTGGGCCTTATCAACGCGAGGATCGAGGCTTCGCAGCTGGTTTCCCGTGTCGGCGTCCCAAATCCGGATTGTCCGTCGTAGCTTCCGGAAACGAGCCTCCTGCCGTCCGGCGAAAAGGCGACGGAGACAACATGATCGGAGTGTCCTTTGAAACTTCGCACAAGATCGCCGGTCTCGGCGTCCCAAAGCAACGCCAAATCATCGTAGCCGCCGGAGGCGAGATGCTTCGTCCGGCGAGACGACCATCTGACAGCACGTTCTTTGCGATCCGAGGCCAGCTCTGCGCCGATTTTGCCACTCGCGGGATCGAGCCGCATGAAATATCCCCCCGAGACGAGCGCATAGATCCGCTTGCCGTCGGGGGAAAAGGCGACCGAAACCACGTCGTACCCGAATGGACCGAAGCCGCGCAGTAGTGAGGGATCGCCCGTAGATCGCGTCTCGGTCTTGCTCGGCTCCGCCGCCGCATTTGGGGCGACGGCGGCGACCTTCCCGTCGTCCTTGGCATCCTCCGACGGCGGCGCCGCGGTGCCTGCAGGCGCGGAACCCGTCCCCGCGGCGTCCCGCCAGCGTTTGGCGGTGTTTCCGGTCATCATCGTGGTCGGGCCGTGATTGGCAAGGATCAGCCGGCTTCCGGCGTTCTGCACCGCCATGGCTGCGACCCCGAGGAGCCCGGCCACCACCGGGCCGAGCTCGTTGGGATCCTCGTGCGGCGCGGTCAAGCCGCCGGCAATCATGAAGCAGGCGAGCAGCGCCGCTTGCGCGAGCAGCATCTCTCGCCAGGAGACTGGCCCCTCTTCTCGTAGTGCAACACGAACAGCCGCGTCAGCGCGACCATCACGATGAAGATCGGCACGGCCAGCAGCTTGGCGATGGCGAGCTTGGTCGCATGCACCATCTCGAGGCCCAGCATGATGAAGTTGCCGGTGACATGCGCCGTGAACAGTCCAAACAGCGCGATGAAGCCGACCACGTCGACGAAACCGCCGACGAATGACAGAGTGGCTGTGGCGCCGATGGCTCGGCCCACCGGCTCGACCGGCAGGACCGGCTCAGTCATGGTCGCCACCCATGGCAGGCATCTTACGCGGTTAGACCCAGCCCTTCAGCTCGCGCTCGATAACATGCAGAAGCACGCGGATGCCGCCATCGCTGTCATTGAGGCAGGGAATGTAGGTGAAGTTCTCGCCGCCGTGCTCAAGAAAAATCTCCTTGTTCTCCTCGGCGATCTCTTCGAGCGTCTCGAGGCAATCGGCGGCAAAGCCAGGCGTGAGAATAGCGATCCGCTTCACACCATCGCGCGCCAGCGCCTCGACGGTCTTGTCGGTATAAGGCTGCAGCCACTCGGCGCGCCCGAAGCGGGACTGGAAGGTGTATCTGAGCTTGGTGCCGAGCGACCCGAGCGCCTTGGCCAAGCGCTCCGTGGTCAGCGCACATTGCGTGAAGTAAGGATCGCCCTTCTCGACATAGCTCTTGGGCAGTCCATGATAGGAAGCGAGGATCGCCTCAGGCTCCCAGTCGAGCCTGGCAAGATGCGATGTGATGGAGTGGGCCAACGCCGCGATATAAACGGGATCGGCGGGATAGGCCGGCACCGTGCGCAGCGCCGGCTGATAGCGCATCGCCTTCAGCGCATCGAAAACCTTGTCGTTCACGCTCGCCGTCGTCGAAGCCGCATATTGCGGGTAGAGCGGGAACACGAGCAGGCGGTCGCAGCCTTGCGCGCGAAGCGCCTCGATACGCGAGGCGATGCTCGGATTGCCGTAGCGCATCGCCCAGTCGACTACGACATCCAGCGCGCGGCGAGGGCCGCCGCAACCTTTTCGCCCTGCGCGCGGGTAATGGTGCGCAAGGGAGATTCGTCGAGCGCCTCGTTCCACACCAACCGGTATTTGGCGCCGCTTTTTGACGGCCGGATGGTGAGCACGATGCAGTTGAGGATCACCCACCACAGCACGCGGTTCGTCTCGATGACCCGGCGGTCGGAGAGAAACTCTTTGAGGTAGCGGCGCAGCGACCAATAATCGGTGCCCTCAGGCGTGCCGAGATTGACGAGGAGCACGCCGATCTTGCCCATGGCCTCGCCTTTGGCGCCAAGGCGCGCGCTGACCGGCGCAAAGCCTTGGCGGGCGGGGTTTCGTTCATCCGGGACACTCCATCCCGCTTAGATAGAGCATCGCGGGAAAAGAGCCTAGAGCACCGCCAGGAAAAGCAGGAAATCTGGCCTAAAGCCGCCCGTCTCGCCTCAGTGGGTGGCTCCGGGGACCGGGCTAGCTGATTGTAACTCTCGCAAATGCGTACGGCATCATCAGGAGATAGGCAAGAAAGTTGCGGCCCTGGCTGTGGGCAAGCACAATAGACATTTCCGAGCTCGCTGGAATTCGGCGAGAGCGGGAATAGCACGCAAACCGCCCGATGGGGACGCTGATGTCCTCCTCAGTCATAATGGGCCGTTCGTCTC
>CAWGVA010000026.1:0-56054 GCA_963825835.1 uncultured Alphaproteobacteria bacterium
TTTATTCCTGGGCCTCAAGGCGAAAGACGGAGACCCACAGTTGGCCGCCCAATATGAAGCCCCAAGCCGCGTGACAAAGATGTCTGCTCTTGGCACCAAGCGGCCGCAAGCCAAGCGAGGCATCACGTCCGAAGTCCGCCAATAAGCGGACATGCTGAATCAGCCTATGGCGGTCAGCTATTGACCCAAAGCGGACATTCTCGGCGGGCTATGCTTATCCCGGTTATTACCGCGCCTTGAACTTCCGTTCGAGCATTGCGATCCGGTGGCGCAGCTCGACGGCTTCGAGTTCCGCGTACATGGCGGCGGCGAAACGGGCAAGGCGCGAGAGCATCGCGCGTTCGTCTGCATTGAGATCGGTGCCTACGGCATGCGGGCCATAGAGTGACAGCGCAAAGCAACGCACAGGGTCTGCTGCAGGCACCCCGAGAACCGGCCTCCTGAGACCCGGCGGGAAATCGATCCCATCGTCATCTCGTTCCTCGAGGCCGAAAGGCGGGCCGGCGGAGACGGCCGCGAGCATGGGCTGCGCAAGGTCGGGTTCGCGGGTGGCGCAACCTTCCCAGCCCTTGCCGTCTTCATCCCGAACGAAGGACGAGCCTTGTCGCCGGAAGGTGGCGGCAGAGCTGAGTTTGAGCGCGCGCGAGGCCTCTTCGGCAAGGAGCCGGTCGATGTCTACGGGCTCCTGCGCTTCACGCATCGCCTGACTGAGTGTTCGTTCGAGGTGATCAAGCGCACGGTTGAAGAAACGATCCACAACCGCCACGGCATCCTCGTGCAATCGCGAAATCAAAAAACACAGCGAATGCTCCAAGTGCGAGCCAAGCCCTGCTTGGCAGCGCAAGGTGTTTTTGGATGCTCTCAACCTGATGATGCAGAGGTAGTATCGGAACGCTGAGTATCAGCCCGAGAATAGTCACCCGGCTGAGCAGAATTGCCACGCTCACCACGCGGGGCCGTCGGACGGCTTGGAACACGAAGAGGCAAAGAATGCCGTTTACGAGGTAGAGCAGACCAATGATGTCCTCAGAAGGTGTGAAGTCTCCCCAGCTGGTATCGAACAGTGTCGTCTCAGCGGCGAGTTCAGCAACGAGGAACGAGGGAAGGCCAATTATGCAGCCCCAGATCACCCACCGGACACGCTGATAATCTTCAGGCGTCTGGGTTCACTCCAGGCACGCCGAGAGGGCATTCCAAGGCGGTGCGATCCCAGTTCCCGGCTCCGGTGAGCGCGAACTGAACTCCCATGGACAGCACGATCAGCACGCCACCGCCCGCTACCATGAAGGCATCGAGGGACACGCCGAACAGGTGAAGTAACTGGGTTCCGATGAGTGCCGAGACGGTGAGTATCACCGTCGTTGCCAGCACCGCCTTGGTGGCATCCGCCACCTGCTGACCGCGAGAGCGATTTTCCTCGATCTGCGCAAACATTGCACCACAGATCGCGGGGTTTACCTGCGACAGAACCGTTACGATAGCCTGGAGTTGCTCTTTCATAATAAATCGGTCTGGTGAAGCGGAATCAGTAATCCGCCGCCCTAAGATCCGCTAATGGCCCACAGCCGACATCTGCGGGCGTCCTCTTGAATGGTGAGGACGCCCGCTCAGTCACCAGTGTCACAAACCTCTAGTCACTTAGACCGGTCGACTTCATTTCCTGGACCTGCTGCATGACCTGCTCCAGATTGTAGCTGGCCGGGTTCTGCAACGGCGGGAAGTCGATGTAGCTCTGAAGTTCCTTCAGCCACAGCGCCTGGCCGATCGGCAGCATGTTCCAGTCATACTGATAGGCGGTCATCGGCGCGGCGATGGCGCCGCCGACACCCATGAGCGTCTTCTGCCACGAACCAACCGTAGTCTCGAAGGGATCGCGCTTGATGTTGACGACCTGGGTCCAGGCATAGGGAACCACGCCACTGGATGAACCCTGCCGGGTTGTCGGACACCATCGCGAAGTACATCTTCCAGTTCTTGTACCGCACCGCCGATGGGTGCTTACCTGAGTAGTACAAGAAGGAATCGCGCGCCGACTTGTCGGACTTGCCAGTGAGATAGTCGATCTGGTTGACACCATCGAGCGTGGTCTTGACGAGGCCGGGATATTGACCGGCTTCGATCTGCTTCTTCAGCCCGTCGCCTTTGGGGCCGCCCGCGATTTCAACGAACGTGGGCACCCAGTCAAGGGACGAGAAGATATCGTTCAAGACCGTGCCGGGCTTGATGTGCCCCGGCCAGCGGATAACGGCCGGAGCGCGCATGCCACCTTCCCAGGTGCTCAGCTTTCCGCCCTTGAAGGGTGTGGTGCCGCCGTCCGGGTAGGTCTCGGTCTCGGCGCCATTGTCGGTGGTGAAGACAACGATGGTGTTGTCAAGCTGGCCCATGTCTTCGAGCTTCTTGAGCACGTAGCCGATGTTGTCGTCCATCTGCTTCATGCCGGCCTCGTTGACGCCCCAGTCCTTGCCGCCTTTCTCACCCACCATATCCAGGTACTTGGGCGGCAGCACGGTCGTGATGTGCATGCGCGCCGGGTTATACCAGACGAAGAACGGCTTGTTGGTCTTCTTCGGATCGTTGCGATCGAGGAAGTCGATGACGTGAGCCGAAATCTCCTCGTCCACCGTCTCTGATCGCTTCAACGTCAACGGACCCTCATCTTTGCAACTCTGGTTCGCCTCCGTTCCGTCGGACGACTTGCACAACAGCACCGGACGCGGGGGCGTCAGGCAAGTTGTTGTCTTGGGGTCGACGGCGCCCGGAACCTCAGCCAGGCCGCGGATGGGCGTGTTCTTGCAAGGTGGGGCGAAGCGTCTGCTCCGTCGGGGACTTGTTGATGTCGGGGAAGCTCACCTGCTGCATGGCATCGAGGTGATAAAGATAGCCCCAATATTCCTGGAACCCGTTCGCCGTGGGGAGGGACTCGGTGGTATCTCCGAGATGGTTCTTGCCGAACTCGCCTGTCGTGTAGCCGAGATCGAGCAGGAACCTTGCGAGCGTCGGCGTGCCAGTCCGCAGATAAGAGGGGCTTCCCGGAATTTCCGGTAGAACCATGCCGACGCGCACCGGCTGCATGCCGGTGATGAAGGCAGTACGCCCAGCCGTGCAGCTCTGCTCGGCATAGTAGGTCATGAACTTTGCGCCTTCATGGCCGATGCGGTCGATGTTGGGCGTTTCTCCGACCGCCAAGCCCTCGTGATAAATGCTCGGCTGCATCCAGCCGATGTCATCTCCCATGATGAAGAGGATGTTGGGCTTCTTCTCCGCCGGAGCAGGTGTCGACATCTTCTCCTGCGCGACCGCCGGAGCAGCCGTTACAACCGCTGCCATGCCGACGGCGAGGAGCGCCGCCAAGGCGGTCGGCGCGCTGGTCCGATCGAGTTTAGCGCCTGAAGAAATCTGGATTGTACTCATGTTTACCTCCTGTGATGGGGCCCGCCCGCCAAGTTTCAGCCTGCGCGCTGTCGCAATCAAGCGACTTCGCCATCGGCAAAAAGTGTGAGGGAGGCAAATGCAAATCACCAGTCTGAAATTGATGCCCATCGTTGGCCCATGCCGCCGCTTTTATTGGCAACTATTGAGCTCAGTGAGGCCACGCCTCCGCGCCTCGCAGGCGTACGCCTACGCGGGTGCGCGCGGCCTTCTCTGGCTCTAGGGGTCCTATTGGACTGGCGGCATTGCAGCGTTGATCTTGTCGTAATTCTTCACCACCAGAGCGATATTGGCAGGAAATTTCACGGGCTCTGGGAGCGATTTCAGTTTTGACTGTTCTTCGTCGAGTTGACGCTTCTTGT
The DNA here is from genome assembly GCA_963825835.1 of uncultured Alphaproteobacteria bacterium. Classification (GTDB taxonomy): domain Bacteria; phylum Pseudomonadota; class Alphaproteobacteria; order Rhizobiales; family Methyloligellaceae; genus Methyloceanibacter. The sequence goes on from CAWGVA010000026.1 coordinate 3,792, forward strand.
CGTTCGCTGGCAGGTTTTCACTATCTATCAAGGCGATATCTTTTTTGATAACGGCGTCGGGGCCTACATATTTTTTTGTGCCCGGATCAATTCCGCTCATAACCAGGCCGATGTTCTCATCAACATCACGATATTCGGCATAGTTAGCGAACTGGTATTTCTTGGCCACAGCTTCGAGCTGCTCCATTACCTTGGGATCTGATTTGTCCGCCTCCGGCGCCTTGGCGACGATTGGCACCATCTCCTTTTGAGCGCCAATGAAGCTCTCAATCTGCGCATCTGTTAGGGCGATCTGCTTCAGGTTCTCGTCGGGCAACGTTGCTTCTTGCGCAACAACATTTTGGCTCAAGGCACCCAAGGTCAATGCTGCCGTAAGTGCCATGCTGAAAACCGCGATGAAGCGGCGAGTGGTGATGCGCATGAGGTCTCCTTAGAGTGGCTGGTTATCCAGCGGCAGCATGCGAAAATAAAGTTAAGCGCCGACTGAGGTGTTCAGTACAGCAAGCAGCGGCCATAGGGACCAAGGTAGTAGCCGGAGGGGCACACAAGCGGGGCAACCACCGGTGCTGGCGCAATTACTACAGGCGACGGAGTCACTACCACAGGAGCCATAGCCACGGTGCCGTTGCGAATACAATAGCCATAGACGCTACGGTGGAAGCCAAGGCCACACCAGTCCCACACCAATATGATATCAGATGCCGCTTTTTGCATCGGTGCGAAAACAATGGGTGAGGCTTGGACGCCAAACGAAACTAGCAACGCGCCACAAGCCAGAACCAAAGCAAACCTCTTTGACATTGGCAAAACTCCTGAAGCTGCCATCCATGCGCTGCCTGACTCCGGCCGCGGGGTCCGCACTATTCATACAGTATAGCCGGCTTCACTGCGTGCGACCAATAGCATGATGACTGCCTCCAAAAGGCCGTAAAGACTCATCGAAAGCACTGCTGTGGTAGCGGATGAGGGCGGCGATTGGGGACTGCGGTTAACTGGCGCCGGCAAAGACGCAAGCGAACACGACCGCGCCAAGCTGAAAGCGCTCATATTAAACCGACAATTAGTTCGAGAGGGCGCAGATCCCCGGGCAAACGAGCGCCGTCCCGCAGCAGAGTACGCTTGCCCGCCACGGACGCGCTATGCGAGCCTCAGTGGCATTCTAGCCAACTATTGGACAACTTCCCGTCGTCAACCCCAAAAACCTGGTGCCCCCTAGGGGGATCGAACCCCTGTTTTCAGGTTGAAAACCTGACGTCCTGACCATTAGACGAAGGGGGCTTGGCAGGCATGCGATGCCTGTCAGCCTCGCGGCTCATATAGAAAGCTTTGCTGGCGCGGGCAAGCTAGCGCGAGCCTGAGGTTTCCGCAGCGTCCTCGACGATGAGCTCGACCCCGTCACGGCCGTTCCAGGTGTCGCGGCGGAGATGCCCGGCAACATGCAACGTCGTGCCTTCAGCCTTGAGCAGCAGCTTGCCAAGCGGCGTATCGCCGACGCGGAAGGCCGCAGCCTCGAGACGCCAGCCGTTTGCGGCGGAGAGCGTGCAGCGGACATGCTCGTCATTGATGATGCGCACCCGCGACATGCGGTGCGCTGGAAAGGCGAAGCGCGGTTCCGGGTGGCCGGCCCCATAGGGCCCTGCCCGATCGAGCAGCGCCATGAATTCGATATTGGCGCCTGCCGAAGAGAGCGCGCCGTCGATGGCAAGAGGCCGCGAGGCTGTGGCCGCGGCCACTGAGACGGCGAGTCGCTCGCCGAGGAAGGCCAGCATGCCAGCCTCTTGCCGCCGGCCGAGCTTGAAGCCTGCGGCCATGGCATGTCCTCCGCCCGTCGTCAGAAGACCGTCATGCACGGCGTCCCTGACCACGCGGCCAAGATCGACGGATGCGATGGAGCGCGCAGACCCGGTGCCCTGCCCGTCAGGTTCCCAGGCTGTGACGAAGGTCGGCAGGTGAAATCGCTCGGCGATCCGCCCGGCGACGAGTCCGAGCAGGCCCTTGTGCCAGCCATCGGCGCCGAGCCAGATGAAGGGGCGTCCCGTTTCGAGCGCGCGCTCGGCAGCCACGAAGGCTTCGCCAAGCATGCGCTCCTCGATCGCCTTGCGCTCAGTGTTGAGCGCTTCGAGCTTGCCCGCGATGACGCGCGCCTCGCTGTCATCGTCGCAAGCGAGCAGCTTGGCGCCGAGGCCGGAGGCCCCGATCCTGCCGCCGGCATTGATACGCGGACCGAGGATGAAGCCGAGCGTGTAACAGGTCGGAGCCGCATCGATGCGCGCCACATCGGCCAGCGCGCGCAATCCGGCATTGTGCCTGAGCCGCAGGACCTGCAAGCCTTTGGCCACGAGCGCCCGGTTCACACCTTTGAGCGGGACTACGTCGCACACGGTGGCAAGCGCCACGAGGTCGAGAAGGCCGAGCAGGTCTGGCTCGGCGCTCCCACCATAAAAGCCGTCGCGGCGGAGCGCCCGCGTCGTGGCGACCAGGAAGAGAAACACCACGCCGGCCGCCGCGAGATGTCCTTGGCCTGAGAGATCGTCCTGCCGGTTGGGGTTGATCACCGCGAAGGCAGGAGGAAGCTCCTCGTCGGCCTGGTGATGGTCGACGACAATGATTTCGGCGCCGCATCTGTTGGCGGCCTCGATGGCCGGGCCGGCGGCGGTGCCGCAATCGACGGTGATGATGAGCCTTGCACCCTCCTCGGCAAGCCCGGCGAGCGACGCAGGCGTCGGGCCGTAGCCTTCGCTGAGGCGGTCGGGGATGTAGGTTGCCGCAATCTGGCCGTGGCCGCGCAGGAAGCGCTGGATGAGCGCCACCGAGGCTGCGCCGTCGACGTCGTAATCGCCGAAAATGGCGATGGGCTCGCGCGCGACGATGGCGCGGGCGAACCGCTCGGCTGCCGGCTCCATGTCCTGCAGGCTTGCCGGGTCGGGCAGGAGATGACGCAGCGACGGATCGAGAAAGTGGGAAAGCGTCGCTGCATCGGCGCCGCGTGCGGCAAGCAGCCGCCCGATCAGCTCCGGCAGACCATGGGCTTGCGCGATGGCCAACGCCGTCGCGGCGCGTGAGGGATCGAGACGCTCGACCCAGCGCATGCCGCGAGCCGACCGCTCCACGCCGAGAAAGGCGGAAGGGGACTCATGGGCCAATTTCTTGAAGCTGAGGGCCGCGGTCACGCTCAAAAGCACCTGCCAAACTGGTCAAGCGCTTAGCCTAGCTGATTCGCCCGGCCTTCCGGCACGCTCAGTCGCGGGCGCCAACGTCGCGATATTCAGTCCTGATCCAGCGCACCGTGCCGGTCCGCGCCCGCATGACCACGGAATGGGTGAAGATCGTGTTTCGGCTCAGGCGCACGCCTTCCAGAAGCGAGCCGTCGGTGATGCCGGTCGCGGCGAAGATGACATCGCCAGAGGCCATGTCGCGCATGGTGTATTTGCGCCCGATGTCGACTATGCCGGCGGCGCGGGCGCGTTCGCGCTGAGCGGCATTGGTGGCGATGAGCCGCCCCTGGATCTGGCCGCCGATGCAGCACAGCGCCGCGGCGGCGAGCACGCCCTCAGGCGAGCCGCCCACGCCCATATAGATGTCGATGCCGGTATCCTGCGGCTCGGTGGTGTGGATCACGCCTGCGATATCGCCGTCGCCGATCAGCCGCACCGCGGCACCGGCGGCGCGCACGTCCTCGATCAGCTTTGCATGCCGCGGGCGGTCGAGAATGCAGGCGGTGATCTCGGTCACCGGCACGCCCTTGGCCTTAGCGAGAGCATTCAGATTGTCGGCTGGCGAAGCGTCGAGGTCGACAAGGTCTTGAGCGTAACCCGGTCCGATAGCGATCTTGTCCATATAAAGGGTTGGCACCTTCAACAGGCTGCCGCGCTCGGCGATGGCCATCACGGAGAGCGCGTTGGGAAGCGCCTTGGCGGCGAGAGTTCGAGCCTTCCACCGGGTCGACGGCGATATCGACCTCAAGCCCGGAGCTTGAGCCGGCGCCGACCGTCTCGCCGATATAAAGAAGCGGCGCCTCGCTCTCCTCCCCCTCGCCCACGACGATGACGCCTTGGATGGGAAGGTCTGAAAGCTGGCGGTACATGGCGTTGATGGCTGCGGCGTCGGCGGCGGCCTCGTCGCCTCGCCCGCGCAACCTGGCGGCGGCGATCGCAGTCGCTTCCGTTACCCTGACAATTTCGAGGCCGAGGACACGATCGAGTTTATGGCTCTCTTGAGCGTTTGCCACCTCGGATCCTCCCTGGCACCAGCGGTCGAGCCGCTTTTTTGCGCCCCAATGGGTATCACAACTTCTCTATGCGGATCATCTGTGGCTTGGCATCGACGTGGCCGTCACGCTCGATCGCCGCAAGCGCCTTGCGGATCGCAGCCTCGGTGGTCTGATGGGTGATCATCACCACGGCCGCTGGCGAGCCGGCCTTCTGGCGCCGGAAGCCGGGCAATTCGGCAGGCGGACGGCGCTGCACGATGCTTTCCAACGAGATGCCCTGCTCGGCCATGCGGCTGGCGATGGCCGCAAACGCGCCAGTGCGGTCATAGACCGAGAGCCTGATGTAATAGCCGCCTTCATGCCCGCGCATCTCGGCCTTCTTGTAGGGCTTGAGATCCTTCGCCTTGGTGCCGAACGGCGGCAGGATGTGGCCTCTGGCAATGTCGATCAGGTCGCTCGCGACGGACGAGGCCGTGGGACCGGCACCGGCGCCGGGCCCGATCAACATGATATCGCCGACGAAGTCCCCATCGATGGCGACGCAGTTGGAGACCCCGTCGACTGAGGCGATGGCGGTGTGCTTCGGCACCATGGTCGGATGCACGCGCTGCTCGATGCCGCTCTCGGTGCGCGAGGCGACGCCGAGCAGCTTGATGCGGTAGCCGAGATCGTCGGCGGCCTCGATGTCGGCGGGCGTGATGTTTTCGATGCCCTCGACATAGACCGACTCGAACGAGGTGCGGGTGCCGAAGGCGAGCGAGGTCAGAAGCGCAAGCTTGTGCGCCGTGTCGAAGCCGCCGATGTCGAAGGTTGGATCGGCTTCGGCATAACCTTGCGCTTGCGCGTCCTTCAGCACGTCGGCGAAGCTGCGCCCCTCGGTCAGCATCAGAGTGAGGATGTAGTTGCAGGTGCCGTTCAAGATGCCGTAGACGCGGGCGATGGTGTTGCCTTGCAGGCTCTCGCGGATCGTCTTGACCACGGGAATGCCGCCGGCCACGGCGCCTTCGAAATTCAGCGCCACGCCATGTTTCTCGGCAAGCGCTGCGAGCGCAGGCCCGTGATGGGCGAGCAGCGCCTTGTTGGCCGTGACCACATGCTTGCCGGCACGGAGTGCTGCCTCCACCGCCTCCTTGGCGACGCCCTCCTCGCCGCCGATAAGCTCGACGAAGGCGTCGATCCCGGGATCGCGGGCGAGCTCGACCGGATCGGCGACGAAGCGAAAGCCGGAAATGTCGATGTCGCAATTCTTGTGCCGATTGAGCGCGGAGACGGCCACGATCTCGATCGGCCGCCCAATGCGCTTGCTAAGGTCGGGGCTGCGCTCGGCAAGGAGCCGCAGGACCCCGCCTCCGACCGTGCCGAGCCCGGCGAGCCCGAGTTTCAGAGGCTCCGTCATGTGAGGATCAGAGCGTCCTCGTCGCCTTCGACGCAAGTGGAATGACGTTGTGTAGGCTTTTCGCCGAATTCGGCGAGGAATTTCCGGATATTGCGCGCGGCCTGGCGGATGCGCTGCTCGTTCTCGACCAGCGCGATGCGCACATAGCCCTCGCCATATTCGCCGAAGCCGACGCCGGGCGACACGGCGACCGAGGCCTGCTCCAACAGCAATATGGAAAACTCGAGCGACCCAAGATGCGCGAACATGTCGGGGACCGGCGCCCAGGCGAACATGGTCGCCGCCGGCGCCGGGATCGGCCAGCCGGAGCGCGTGAGAGCATCGACGAGGCAATCGCGGCGGCGACGATAGATGCCGCGGATCTCTTCGATGCAGTCTTGCGGCCCGTTCAAGGCGGCCGCCGCTGCGACCTGAATGGGCGTGAAGGCGCCGTAGTCGAGATAAGACTTCACCCGGGACAGCGCGTTGATCAGCCGCTCGTTGCCAACGGCAAAGCCCATGCGCCAGCCGGGCATGGCGTAGGTCTTGGACAGCGTGGTGAACTCGACCGCAATGTCCATGGCGCCCGGCACCTCAAGGATCGACGGCGGCGGCTCATCGCCGAAATAGATCTCGGCATAAGCGAGATCCGAGAGCACGATCAGATCGTGCTTCTTGGCGAAGCCGACCACCTCACGATAGAAATCGAGACCGGCGACGAGCGCGGTCGGGTTGGCCGGATAGTTGAGCACGAGCGCCGAGGGCTTCGGCACCGAGTGCCTCACCGCCCGGCTCAGCGAGTTCATGAAGGCAGAATCGGTCGAGGCCGGCAGATGGCGGATCACGCCGCCAGACATGATGAAGCCGAACTCGTGAATGGGATAAGTGGGGTTGGGCACCAGGATCACGTCGCCTGGCCCGGTGATGGCTTGCGCCATATTGGCGAAGCCTTCCTTGGAGCCGAGCGTGGCGACGATCTCGGTCTCGGGGTTGAGCTTCACGCCAAAGCGGCGCGCGTAATAGGCGCCTTGCGCCCGGCGCAACCCCTGGATGCCGCGCGACGCCGAATAGCGGCTGGTGCGGGTATCGCGCACCGTCTCGATCAGCTTCTGCACGATATGCGGCGGGGTCGGCATGTCGGGATTGCCCATGCCGAAATCGATGATGTCGTCGCCTCGCGCGCGGGCCTGCGCCTTGAGCTTGTTGACCTGCTCAAACACGTATGGCGGTAGCCGCCTGATTCTGTGGAAATCGCTGTTCACGCGCTTGTCCCGCCGACCCCCAACCAGGACCCTATGCCTAACGGGTGGGCATTTGAACCACAGAAGCGGCCCCCGGGGCAAGACGCGCCAAGCCGCAGTTTTGCGTCCTAATTACCAGCTTGAGCCGGTTTGACCGATGCCGTGGTCGTGTCGTCGGCCGATCCCTGACGCCTCGCCTGCTCGTTTTGCAGATCGGCGATCGCCGCCTTCCGCTCTTCCGGGCTCAGGGTTTTCCCGAGCTGCTTGCTGGAGACGTCAAAGGACGATGGCGACGGCGAGGCGGAGATTAAGGAATCGGAGCAGCCGCCCAAAATGAGCAGGGGTAAGGCAAAAAGGACCAAAGCTGCCCGTTTTGACGGCAGCTGCGCCACCGATCGAACCAATCTTTTAGGCCCCTGATGCACGGTGATTGGAATTGCACGTCCCTTGCTATATTGCATGGCACAATGAGTCTAAGAACGAGAGTCGTCCAGATCGCTGAGATGCCCCGCTAACTTGGCATCATTGCGATTAACCGGGGGTAAAATAAGGCGCGACCTTTCATGCAGGAAAAGAACAAGGACGTCAGAGGGCCAGGAGCGGAAGAGCAGCAAGTCGGCCAGTGGGATCAGCTCGCCCGCAACATGGTGCGTCTGTTCGATCAGGGCACCAAGGTGCTTGGCACTTTGGCCGAGCGCGGCAACGGCGCCGGTCCCTACAGCATGGCGGCGGAAGCCGGCGAGGCGACCAAGGTGCTCGGTGAAATCACCAGACAATGGGTGAGCGAACCCGGCAAGCTTGCCGCGGCGCAGAACGAGCTCTTCAAGGACTACGCCGAGCTTTGGGGGCGCTCGGTGCGCCGCTATCTCGGCGAAGAGGACGTGAAGCCGGTGGTCGAGCCAGAGCCAGGCGACAATCGCTTCAAGGACCCTGACTGGTCGAATACCCAGTTCTTCGATTTCTGGAAGCAGGCTTATCTGCTGACGGCGCGCTGGGCCGAGGACCTCACCCGCAAGACCGAAGGCGTCGACGACAAGACCAAGAAGCGTGCCCTCTTCTATCTCGAGCAGATGCTCGCGGCCTTCTCGCCGTCGAACTTCGCGCTGACCAATCCGGAAGTGGTGCGCGCCACGCTCGCTACCAACGCGGCGAATTTGGTGCAAGGCATGTCGCATCTCGCCCACGACCTCGAGCAATCAAAGGATCTGCTGCGCATCAGCCAGACCGACTTGTCGGCCTTCGAGGTCGGTAGGAACCTCGCGATCACGCCTGGCAAGGTCGTGTTCCAGAACGAGCTCATCCAGCTCATCCAATACAGCCCGAGCACGGAAGAAGTGTTCGAGCGGCCCCTGCTCATCGTGCCGCCGTGGATCAACAAGTTCTACATCCTCGACCTCGTCCCGGAGAAGAGCTACATCAAGTGGGCGGTGGCGCAAGGGTTCACCGTGTTCACCGTTTCCTGGGTGAACCCTGACGCGAAGCTCGCGCAGAAGACCTTTGAAGACTACATGCACGAGGGCATCCTCGCCGCGGTCGATGCCATCACCAAGCAGACCGGGCAGAAGCAGATCAACGTCCTCGGCTATTGCGTGGGTGGAACGCTGCTCGGCACGACCCTCGCCTACATGGCCGCCAAGAAGGACAACCGCATTGCTTCGGCCACGTTCCTCGCCGCGCAAGTCGATTTCAGCGAGGCAGGCGACCTGCTGGTCTTCATCGACGACGCTCAATTGAACTCGCTCGAGGAGATGATGGCCGAGCAAGGCTATCTCGACGGCTCGCGCATGGCGGCGGTGTTCAACATGCTGCGGCCGCGCGACCTGATCTGGCCATACGTCGTGAACAACTACCTTCTTGGCAAGAAGCCCTTCCCCTTCGATCTGCTTTATTGGAATGCGGATTCGACGCGGCTGCCTGCCGCCAACCACGCCTTCTACCTGCGCGAGTTCTATCACCTGAACCGGCTGAGCAAGGGCGAGTTGAAACTTGGCGGCGTGAAGCTCGACCTCAAACGCGTGAAAATCCCGATCTACGAGCTTGCCGCCAGGGAAGATCACATCGCGCCGGCGTCTTCGGTGTTCATCGGCTCGAAGTTGTTCGGCGGCCCGGTACGCTTCGTCATGTCTGGTTCGGGGCATATCGCAGGCGTGGTCAATCCGCCGACCAGGAACAAATATCAGTTCTGGGCCGGCACCCCCGCTAACTCGCTCGCCGAGTGGGTGAAGAAGGCGACCGAGACGCCGGGCTCATGGTGGCCGGACTGGGGCGCATGGCTTGCCGCGCTGTCAGGTCCCAAAGTCCCGGCGCGCGATCCCGCGGCAGGACCGCTCAAGCCGATCGAAGATGCGCCAGGCTCCTATGTGCGGGAGCGGCTGTAGGGCCGACCGGCAAGCATGCAGCTCGACGGCCTGACTCTGTTCGGCTTGCTGTCGCTGAGTGCGATGCTCGTGTTCTATGCGCTCGAGCATCGCAGTCATTGGTACGTGCTTGCAATGGCGGGGGCGTGCATCGCCGCGTCAGTCTATGGCTTCCTTCAGGGCGCTTGGCCCTTTGGCGTTCTCGAGTTGATCTGGGCGGGCATCGCGTCCAAGCGGTGGCTGGCGCTGAAGCAAACGTCGTCGCTGGCCTGAGACTACGGAAACAGCGGGAGCTGCTCGAGCCCAAGCGTCTCGTCGAAGCCGTACATCAGGTTGAAGTTTTGCAGGGCCTGGCCGGCTGAACCCTTCACCAGATTGTCGATGGCCGAGATCACGATGGCGCGGCCTTTGATGCGGTCGGCGAAGACACCGATATGGCAGAGATTCGAGCCGCGCACATGCTGGGTCGCCGGGATCACGCCGTCCTCCACCACATGCACGAAGGGGCTCGCTGCATAGGACTTGGCGAGAGCGGCGCGGAGATCGCCGGCGGCTGCCTTGCCGGCAAGCGCGACATAGCAGGTGCAAAGCTCGCCACGGCTCATTGGCACGAGATGCGGCGTGAAGTTGACGGTGACGTGGCTGCCGGCCGCAGCGCTCAGCTCCTGCTCGATCTCCGGCACATGCCGGTGATTGCCGATGCCGTAAGGTGACAGGCCTTCGCCTGATTCAGAAAACAGGATGTTCTGTTTCAACGTGCGGCCGGCGCCGGTGACGCCCGACTTCGCATCGATGATGACGCCGTCGGCCACGATCAGCTTGGCCTTGGCCAGCGGCAGAAGAGCGAGAAGCACGGCGGTGGGATAGCAGCCCGGACAGGCGACGAGGCGCGCGGCCTTGATCTCCTTCGCGTAGTGCTCGGTCAGCCCGTAGACAGCCTGCTTGAGAAGCTGCGTCGCGCTATGCTCCCCGCCATACCATTCGGCATAGACGGCGGGGTCGCGTAAGCGAAAGTCCGCAGACATGTCGATCACCTTCACCCGTTCGGGGAGCTTGGCGATCTCGCTGTGGGCGGTCGCGTGCGGCAGCCCGCAAAAGGCCACGTCGACCTTGCTCCAATCAACCTGATCGGAGGTGACGAGAGCCGGCAGGTCGAGGGTGGCGAAATGCGGGAAGACCTGCGCGAGCGGTTGCCCGGCGTGGCCTTTGGCGATCAGCGCGGTGAGGGTGATGTTGGGGTGGCGGGCTGCGAGCCTGATCAGATCGGCGCCGGTGTAACCGCTGGCGCCGAGCACTGCGGCCCGGATCTTCTTGGTTGCCATGACGAGGCGTGCCTAATTTGCGTGCGAAGTGTCAGACAGTTGCGCTTCAGCCCGTCATACCGGCGAAAGCCGGTCTCCAGCAATTGATGATTTCGGCTGGATTCCGGCTTGTCGCCGGAATGACGGCGTAGCAGTAACGCCAAGCGGTTAGCGCTTGGAGAACTGGAAGCTTCGTCGGGCCTTCGCCTTGCCGTACTTCTTGCGCTCGACCGTGCGGGCGTCGCGGGTTAGGAACCCGCCCTTCTTCAGCACGCCGCGGAGCTCAGGCTCGTAGCGGGTGAGCGCCTTGGAGATGCCGTGACGCACGGCGCCGGCCTGGCCGGAGAGGCCTCCGCCGCTCACCGTGCAGATGATGTCGTATTGGCCCTCGCGCTTGGCGGTGACGAGCGGCTGCTTCAGGATCATTTGCAGCACCGGCCTAGCGAAATAGGCGGCGTGATCCTTGCCGTTCACCGTGATCTTGCCGGGGCCTTGCTTCACCCAGACGCGGGCGACGGCGTCCTTGCGCTTGCCGGTGGCATAGGCGCGGCCCTTGGCGTCGAGCTTCTGCTCATAGACGCGTGCCTGGGGGGCTGCGACGGCGTCGCCCTTGAGCGGGCCCAGATCATCGAGCGTCCTCACCTCGGTATTGGGCATGGCGTCAAGCGCTCCTTGCATTCTTGGTGTTGAGGGCGGCGACATCGACCTTGGTCGGGTTCTGCGCCTCGTGGGGATGTTCGGCACCGCTATAGATGCGGAGGTTCTTCATTTGCTGGCGGCCGAGAGGTCCGCGCGACAGCATGCGCTCAACCGCCTTGTGCAGCACCCGCTCAGGGTGCTTGCCCTCGAGAATCTTTGCAGCGGTGCGCTCCTTGATGCCGCCGGGATAGCCGGTATGCCAGTAATAGACCTTGTCGGCGCGCTTATTGCCGGTGAGCACCACCTTGTCGGCATTGATGACGACGATATTGTCGCCGCAATCCATGTGCGGGGTGAAGCTCGGCTTGTGCTTGCCTCTGAGCCTTGTCGCGATCAGCGCCGCGAGCCGGCCGACGACGAGGCCGTCGGCGTCGATGAGGATCCAGGACTTCTCGATGTCCTTGGGTGTCGCTGAAAACGTCTTCATGGTGTGGCACTCTCTCGACCGGGTTGGCGGCTTCTAACGGCTGTAGTGTTTTGGGTCAAGCCAGAAGGCGGAATATCGAGCAAGTTCTTATAATTATCTGTGTGGTATCATGATACCATACATGGGCCTTGAGGCGCCCCCGCCGGAAGCACAGATTGCATAGAGACGGGATTTTGGGCAGAAGCTTCAATCTGCAATCATCGGTCTAAGCATGAGAGACACATGAAGCAGGTTCGCGCCAAAGACCTTGAGCCGCAGAGGGAGCACGGCACCTCCGTGCTGTTGCGCGAGGATCGCGGTCAGGTGGCCCTGCTTACGCTCAACCGGCCCGAGACGCGCAACTGCTTGTCCGAGGAGATGATCGCCGCGTTACATGCCGCCATCGGCGAAATTGCCGGCTCAGATGCGGTGCGGGCGATCGTCATCACCGGGGCAGGCTCGGCCTTTTCGTCAGGCCACGATCTCAAGGAGATGACCGCGCATCGCAGCGACCCCGATCGCGGGCGCGCCTATTTCGCCAAGATCATGAAGGGCTGTTCGGAGATGATGCTCGCAATCGTCCGCTCGCCAAAGCCGGTCATTGCGGCGGTGAACGGCATCGCCACGGCAGCCGGGTGTCAGCTCGTGGCGAGTTGCGATCTCGCCGTGGCAAGCGAGGACGCGCGCTTCGCCACGCCTGGCGTGAATATCGGGCTGTTCTGCTCCACGCCCATGGTCGCGCTCAGCCGCAATGTGTCGCGCAAGGCCGCCATGGAGATGTTGCTGCTTGGCGACATGGTCGGGGCGGCGGAGGCGGCGGCGCTCGGCCTCGTCAATCGCGTGGTCGAGCCTGACGAGACGGTGAACGCCGCGGTCGAGCTTGGCCGCAAGATCGCGGAGAAGCCAAAGGCGACGCTGAAGATCGGCAAGGAGGCCTTCTACCGTCAGCTCGAAATGCCGCTCGACGAGGCTTACGCCTACGCTTCCACCGTCATGGTGGAGAACATGCTGCACGCCGAGGCCGAGGAAGGCATCGGGGCGTTTCTGGAGAAGCGGCAACCGAGCTGGCCGCGGTGAGTTCTGGCCCGGTTTTGCCCCGATATCGGCACCTTATTGGACTAGTGTCGCCGTTCTACATCACCTATATTCCGCGCACCTGACAGCCCTGCCCTCTCTCTTGCGATGCGCTCTACCGTTAAATCGCCGGTTCGGGTATGGACCCCGTCATCCATCTGAAGAATTGGAGTCGATAGGCATGAAGCAGCTCGTCGCGTTAGTCATGATCGCTTTCCTGGTACCGGCCACCGCCAGCGTGGCTTTCGCCAAAAATGCCTGCAAGGAAGAAAAGGCAAAGTTCTGCAAGGACGCGAAAGCGGCCGGCAAGAAGGTCAACGATTGCTTGAAAGAGCATATCGCTGAGGTCAGTCCGGCCTGCAAGGAACAGCTCGAGAAGCCGAAGGAGCCCAAGACCGACAAGGAGAAAGCAGACAAGAAGATAAAGAACAAGGACGCGGACAGGAAAACCGGCGAGAAGCCCGCCGAGACGAAGCCCGCGGAGTCAGCTCCTCCTTCTTCCGAGACGCCGCCCTCAGCGCCTGCATCGCCTGGTGCTACAGAGAGCAAGTAACGACGCTTCGCGCCGTGCCGTCGCTATGGCGGCACGGCAACATTCCTCTTCCGTTTGCGAGCATGACCGCTCGCCGGCTCGCGTGAACCACGACAGCTATAGCGACGCCTATATCGGAGGCATTCTTGCGAGCTGCCGCACCTTTGCCTTCGTAGGGGCGAGCCCGACGCAGTCGCGGCCGAGCTATTTCGCAATGAAATATCTCATGGCCAAAGGCTACCGGGTCATTCCGGTCAATCCCGGACACGCCGGCAAAGAGCTTCTCGGGCAGAAGATCTACGCTTCGCTTGCCGATATCGAGGAGCCGGTCGATGTGGTCGACATGTTCCGCACCCCGGACGCCGCACCGGAGATTGTGCGCGAGGCCATTGCCATCGGCGCCAAGGTGATGTGGATGCAGCTAGGGATCCGCAACGACGAGGCGGCGAAGATGGCCGAAGACGCCGGACTGAAGGTGGTGATGAACCGCTGCCCTAAGATCGAGTATGGACGGCTCTCCGGCGAGATCAGTTGGGTCGGCGTCAACCGGCGCGTCATCGACAACCGCAAACCGTTCCTGTTCGGCAAGGGCGGCACCATGAAGCATCGCGTGTGAGTCATGCTTCGCGCGGCGCTCGTCTTGGCTTTGCTGCTGGCCTTGCCGCTTCGACCGGCGCTGGCTGAGCCGCTCGATCCGACCCCGCCCTTCGTCATCGAATTGCAGAACGCGATCCGCAACGACGACAAGGACTGGTTGGCCGATCACCTTCATCTTCCCGTCAATTATTTCGGCAAGACGAAAGAGGTGATCAGCAGCAAGGACTGGTTCCTCAAGCATTACGCGACCGTCATCGGCCCGGAGCTGAAGGCCAACATCCTGAAGCAGGACCCCGAGACGTACTTCAAAAACTATCAGGGCGTTATGGTGGGCGACGGCGGCCGCAATATCTGGCTCGACGATTTCGGCGACGAAGGCGCCGGCATCCCTGCCCGCTTCGAGATCATCACCATCAACAACAGCGACTAGTGCCCGGAGATACTCAGATGTCAGCCGAACGCACGCCCGGCTTCAACACCTTGGCGATCCATGCCGGCGCCCATCCGGACCCCGCCACCGGTGCCCGCGCCACGCCGATCTACCAGACGACGTCCTATGTGTTCGAGAACGTCGATCACGCCGCGGCGCTGTTCAACCTCGAGACCTTCGGCAACATCTATACGCGCATCATGAACCCCACCCAGGCCGTGCTCGAGGAGCGCGTTGCGGCCTTGGAGGGCGGCACGGCAGCGCTTGCCGTGGCCTCTGGGCACGCGGCGCAGGCGCTCGTCTTTCACCTCTTGCTCGAGCCCGGCGATGAGTTCATCGCCGCGCGCCAGCTCTATGGCGGCTCGATCAACCAGTTCACCCAGTCCTTCAAGAAATTCGATTGGAACGTGCGCTTTGCCGATACCGACAATGCGGAGAGCTTCCGCGCGGCGCTTACGTCCAAGACCAAGGCGATCTTCGTCGAGTCGATCGCCAATCCCGGCGGCATTATCACCGACCTCGCCGCCGTCTCGGCGGTGGCCAAGGAGGCCGGCGTTCCCCTCATCGTCGACAATACGCTCGCCACGCCCTATCTGATGCGGCCGATCGAGCACGGCGCCGACATCATCGTGCATTCGCTGACCAAGTTTCTCGGCGGCCATGGCAACTCGATCGGCGGCGCCATCGTCGATTGCGGCACCTTCGATTGGATGAAGAGCGGGCGGTACCCGACACTGTCTGAGCCCTCGCCCTCCTATCATGGTGTCACCTACGCCGAGACCTTCGGCAATTTCGCCTTTGCCATCGCGGCCCGCGTCTTCTCTTTGCGCGATCTCGGCCCCGCCATCTCGCCGTTCAACGCGTTTCTGATCCTCACCGGCATCGAGACGCTGCCGCTTCGCATGCAGCGCCATTGCGACAACGCGAGCGTCGTGGCTGGGTGGCTCTCGGGCCACGACAAGATCGCATGGGTGAATTATGCGGGGCTGCCCGGCAACAAATTCCATGCGCTCGCCAAGCGCTATTGCCCGAAGGGAGCAGGTGCAGTGTTCACCTTCGGGCTCAAAGGCGGATATGACGCCGGCGTCAAGCTCGTCAGCAACGTCAAGCTGTTCAGCCATCTCGCCAATATCGGCGACACGCGGAGCCTGATCATCCATCCCGCGTCGACCACGCATCGCCAGCTCACCGACGAGGCGCGATTGCGCGCGGGCGCCGGCCCTGACGTGGTGCGTCTGTCGATCGGGCTTGAGGACGTCGGCGACATCATCGCCGACCTCGATCAGGCGCTTGAAGCGGCTTGAGCTTCCGCTGCCGGGGCCGTCGCGCCTAACGTCAGCCACAGATGATAGTGTGCGGCGGCAAACAGCAGGATCGCACCGGCTTGATGGGCGAGCCCGAGCCCGATCGGCACGGCGAGCAGCAGCGTCCACACGCCGAGTGTCGCCTGAAGCAGTGCAAGGCATATCAGGATGAAGGCGCTGGTGACGAGCTCAGGAGCTGGGCGGCGAAGGGTGAGCCAGCCGGCCTGCAGGATCGTGGCGAGCACCACGCTGTAGCCCAGCATGCGGTGATCGAACTGCACCGTGAGCGGGTTCTCGAACAGGTTCAGGACCCAGGGCTGTGCCTCGCCGAGGCCGCTCGGCACGAAGGCGCCGTTGATCAGCGGCCAGGTGTTATAGCCGAAACCGGCGTCGAGCCCTGCCACGAGACCTCCGGCGAGGATCTGCAGATAGATCAGGGCGAGCACGGTGCCGGCGATCCATGCCGAAGCGCGTGAGCCCGACTGCGTGACGCCCGCTCGCTCCCGCCCAAGATCGAAGATAAGCCACAGCGTGTAGCCGAGGATGGCGACGGCGATGCCGAGATGGGCTGCGAGCCGGTATTGGCTCACATCGACGCGCGTGACGAGGCCGCTCTTCACCATGTACCAGCCGACGGCGCCTTGCAGTCCGCCGAGCACGAACAGGCCGGCGAGCCGCGGCAACAAAGCTCTGGGGATGTAGCCGGCGATCCAGAAGGCGAGGAAAGGAAGGAGGAAGGCGACGCCGATCAGCCGGCCAAGGAAGCGGTGACCCCACTCCCACCAGTAGATGGTCTTGAACGCTTCGAGGCTCATGCCCCGCTTCAGCTCGAGATATTCGGGGATCTTCTGGTAGGCGTCGAAAGCCTCTTGCCAGGCGCTCTCGGTGAGCGGTGGGATCACCCCGGTCGCCGGCTTCCATTCGGTGATGGAGAGGCCTGAATCGGTGAGCCGCGTGGCGCCGCCGACCAGGATCATCGCCACGATGAGGAGCGCGACGAGCCCAAGCCAGACGCGTAGAGCCTTGGCGTGGTGCGCCTTGGCGGAACCCCCGTCGAGGCGTGAGACGGTGATGCTGTCGGCGGCCGTGGACATTCAGGTCTGATAGCTGGACGGGGCGCCAAACTCAATCGCTCCGCCCTGCCCCATTGCCGCAGTTGGTGTGAAATCGCACATCGATCTTGTCCAAACCATAGGCCGCTCAGGTCAGCGCGATGTTGTCGCGTAGAAACGGTGTCTCCAATTCGAGTTCATTTGGTTCGACGATCAGGCTCTGAAAACCCGCAGGGATCACCTCCAGGGCGGCCAGCAGAATTACGAGGTAGCCGCTAATTCCGAACACGGCGAAACGCCGTGAGTTTGTTGCGGCGGCCCATGCCAATACGCCAATCAAACCAAGCGTCGCGCCCAGTGCGACCCACAGGCCGACGAGCGTAACGTGAACGTCCGTGTATCCGGCGCCGAAGACGGCGCCGGTGGATCGCGTCAGTAGACCGAAGCGGTCAAGGTAATAACCCCAGGCCCACGCGGTCAGCAGCAGAATGCTATTGGCGGTGAGGTGGCGCAAAATTTTTGGATCAGCTTCTACTTAATTTTTGGCACTGAATCGAAGACCGCCCGCCCGAAGGTATGCGAGCCCAAGCATCAGCGTGCCGCCCAAGGTGAGCACGACGAGGCTGGACTGAACGAGATTGAGGAATGGCAGGACGAACAGGTAGAAGTCGATGTCGCGGAAGTAGATGGGATCGGAGGTCCCGAAATTCTGGGACCAAACCAAGCGCAGGAATCGATCCCATTCGCCGGAGAACATAAAACCGAAAATTGCGGCCGTTGCAGCCGACCCAAGAAATGAGAAGTGGGGTAAGCCGGCGCGCGTTCGGCTGAGCCGCCCCTGACCTCGAGGGGTTGACCCCGCTCGGGGAGACGCCGCCAGGACTCTGACCGCGCAGCAAACTCTCTAGGTCGGCAAGCCTGGCTAGAACCAGGAGATTGAGCAGCACATAGACGAATACTGGAATGAAGGCGATTGCGAACATCGCGATTTCGGCAAAAAGGAGCCGCCAGAAGACGTCTGCGTAGCCGAGCGCACGGAACCACAGCAGTTCGGCCGTCCAGTCGACGAGCATGAGCAAGACAACAAGAAGAGTTCCGCCAAGCAGCGCCAAGCCCACTGGCGAAAGGAACAAGCGACGCGAGGGGCTCGTTAAAGGGGGCGACGGCGGGCCCAGGGGATGTTTAGCCTGTCAATCACGGATCGCCACGCTGGTCATCTACCCTTTCCGATGCATCGACCTAGAGTCGGTCGGCTCAAAGCCGCATCGAGGAAGAGGCAAGGTCGAGCGTATTGGGTACTGCGATTATAGACCCGCTGACAGGACTGCGCGAAAGTCGCAGGCAGATGGCACTAGAACTGGAAAAATTGAAATGGTCGCCAGACCCGTGCCCGCTGTCTCGGCGGCTGGCTCGGGACCGTGACGCCCGCCGACCGGGGTCGAAAACCCCGTGGCTCCGGTTGAGACGGGCCAGCGGTAACGCAGCTGTCCGTCGACCGCGACCGTCATGGTCTGGGCTCGCTTATCGATCTGGATGAGGATGCCGGCAAACGCTGCCGTGCTTGCGCTGCAAGCAAGCGCTCTGGCGAGCAACAAGGCAGCAAGAAACCGGAAATGCGGCATCCCTCTTCCCCCTTACCCGTCAGCCCCTGGACCTGGCCAGTTTAGTTCCCACTCGGGCGAACAATATGGCGAGCGTCATTTGCCGATTAAGCGGCAAATCGACCAAATCGCGAGCAATTTGGCACAAGCCGAGTAAGCACGCGCTTCCCAATTCCAAGCTGCCGAGAGGAGACCGGTTTATCGGCGGCTTTTAGGCCAAGCCCTTACCCCGGAGGTAACAGATGACCTTCGATCAAGCCAAAGAGGCGTTTCGCGAGCACAAGACGTGCGAGAGCGCCGATGCCTATCTCCACAATGCCGTCCTCCACAAGGCGGCCGACCTGATCGGTGCCCAGGCCTTGTTCAACGCCGTCGGCGAGGTGGCGAGCTGGCTTTCCGCCTCCGACCAGCAGCTGCGTAGCTTCGAAGCGGTCAAGGCCAGTGCGCTTGGCGGGCGCAAATAGGGAGGCCGCATTGCAAGCCCAAATCATCCGCTTCCCCGAGCGTTGTAGGCCGAGGTCGAGCGGAGCCGTCGAGACACTCATGCTTGCGCCGATCGCCTTCTGCCTGACGATGACCAGCATGTTCCTGAGCCCCGCCGGAGAGCGCTCCGAGCCGGTCACCGAGTGCGATGACCGCATCGGCTTGAAAACCAATGTGTACCCTATGAGCGATCGCGTTCGGCGGGTCTCTTCGGCTGCTCGGCACTTCTAGCAAGGCCGAGAATGGCGAGAAGAGGCTCGTAGAACTCGCCGAGCACCACTTTGCGGGCTCGGTCGCCGGCTTGTGGTGGGAGCCGGAAAGGGCTGAGAACGGTGAGGCTGCCGACAGCAGCGAATTTCAGGGACATCGAGACCTCCTTTTCAAGACCGTAGAAGAGGTCATGCCCGAGTCGTGCCTATGGCGCTGTGACGTTTGCCACACCCCCCGTCGCTGCGATCTGAGCTGCCGGCTGCGGTCGCGGATCCGCGACCGTTCGATCGCGCCGCCAGAGTTCGCTGAGGAAACGCTAGAGGGAGGCTGCGGCCGACCCGTTGGCGCCGTTTGGCGCCTCGAGGCCAGACGGGATCTCCGGCATCGCTTGGGCAACGGCGCCCTCAGCCGAACCGCCCGCCGCGGCGTGGGGCTCGGGGGAATTGCCCGCGCCTCTTTCAACCTCGAGATCGCCGCAGCTGATCTTGCCAGCGACCCGGCCGGTCGAGCGGAGATGCAGGAACCCTTTGATCACAGCACTTTCGGATAGAAGGCCTTTGATCTCGGCGTCGGCGGCGGAGAGGCTTCCCTTGATCGCGCCGTTCGTTCCGACGAAAACGGAGCCGGCCGTGACATTGCCCTCGACCGTTCCTTCGACGATGACCGTGTCGGAGGCGATCAGGTCTCCTCTGAAGGTGACGCTCGCTCCGACATACGCACTGTTCTCGTTAAGACTGAGGTTCTCGACTGACATGGACTTACGCTCCCCAAGGTGAGACCACTATGCAGCGGGCGCAATGAAAGAAATGCGACGGTACAGCGACAAGTTTATTGCCCGCGGCGTTTTCCCCAAGGGATATTGCAAGCTGAGCGTGCCTTGCCGCATCCCGCCTTTTTCGGTCTGCCAGCGTCCGCACGCCGGGCATGACGCTGGCAGAAGCGGCCGGAGAGGCCTGAAAGGGAAGGCAGTTTCAGGGTCGCCAGTCTTCCAACGCGACGATAGGATGACGGCGCCATGCCCCCTGCCGAGATCACCAAGCGTTTTCGCGTTTCCCACGGCCGCAAATTCCGCTTGGCCGACATCGATCCGTCCGACACCTGCGGGATCGACATCGAGAAGAGCGAGGGCAAGGCGCTGCTCGCCAAAGGCACCAAGCGTCTCGCCGAGCTGCAGGAGCGGCTCTATGCCGAGCACCAATGGGCGATTCTCGTGGTGCTGCAGGGCCTCGACGCGGCGGGCAAGGACAGCGTGATCAAGCACGTGATGAGCGAGGTCAACCCGCAAGGCTGCGACGTGCATTCCTTCAAGGCGCCGAGCCAGCTCGAGCTCGATCACGATTTTCTGTGGCAGGCGTCGATCGTGCTGCCCAGGCGCGGGCATATCGGCATCTTCAACCGCTCCTATTACGAGGAGGTGCTGGTGGTGCGCGTGCACCCTGAGTTTCTCAATCGCCAGGGCCTGCCGCCAAAGCTCATCACCAAGAACATTTGGCAGGAGCGCTACGAGGACATCAACGCGTTCGAGCTGCATCTTGCGCGGAACGGCATCGCGCCGCTCAAGTTCTTCCTCAACGTCTCGCGCGAGGAGCAGAGGAAGCGTCTGCTCCAGCGGCTCGACGACCCCGCCAAGCAGTGGAAGTTCAATGCCGCCGATGTCGGCGAGAGCAAGCTATGGGATCAGTATATGAGCGCCTACGAGGAGCTGGTGCGCGGCACGGCGACGGAGGCGGCTCCCTGGTATGTCGTGCCGGCAGACCAGAAATGGTTCAGCCGCCTCGTGGTCGCCGCGGCCATCGTCGAGCGGCTGGAGGCGATCGACCCGAAATTCCCCAAGCTCGACGAAGCCGAGTTGCGCGATATCGCCGCCCTTCGCGCCGCGCTCGGCGGCGGTAAAGCCTAGCAGCGTGAGTGGCTTTGCTCGCCGATGATGAGCTCGACCATCCAGGTGCTCGTCGTGTTGCTGGCGGTGGTCGCGGCCGTCGCCGTCGTTGCCAACCGGCTCAAGGTCCCTCCGTCCATTCTGCTGGTGCTCACCGGCGTGGTGATCGCGCTTATTCCTGGCCTGCCGACGGTGGAGCTTGCGCCTGAGCTCGTACTGCTCCTGATCTTGCCCCCGGTCATATACAACTCAGCCTTCCTGATGAGCTGGCGCGAGTTCCAGTTCAATCTGCGCCCGATCACGCTTCTCGCCGTGGGAGGCGTCGTGTTCACGACGCTCGCAGTTGCCGCCGCGGCGCACTGGGTCATGGATCTTGCCTGGCCGGTCGGTTTCCTTCTCGGCGCCATCGTGTCGCCGCCGGATGCCATTGCCCCCCTCTCCATTGCCCGCAGAATGGAACTCCCCCGCCGGCTCCTCGTCATCCTCGAAGGCGAGGCGCTGGCGAACGATGCCACCGCGCTCATCCTCTATCGCTTCGCCGTAGGAGCCATCGCCGTCGGCGTCTTCTCGTTTACCGAGGCCGCCGGGATCTTTGCCGCCATTGTTGCCGGCGAAATTCTATGGGGCGTCGGCGTCGGTTGGCTGATGCTGCGTTTGCGACGGTGGGTGAAGGATCCGCTGATCGAGATCGTGCTTTCGGTCCTGACCCCGTTCCTCGCATTTTGGCCGCCGGTGCATCTTGGCGGTTCCGGCGTCCTCGCCACGGTAACGGCCGGCCTTTACGTCAGTTACTACGGTCCCCGGCTGATCAACCCCAGGACCCGCCTGCAGGGGATCTTCTTCTGGGAGTTCTTCATCTATGTTCTTGAAGGCATGGTGTTTCTCATTACGGGCTTGCAGGCGCGCACCATTCTCAGCCGAATCGGCTACTATCCGCTGTCGCAACTCGCGCTCTCAGCCTTGGTAATCACCGCGGCGGTGATCGTCGCAAGGTTCGTCTGGATATTTCCCACCGCCTATCTGCCGCGATGGCTCGTGCCACCCATCCGAAGACGGGATCCTTCGCCGCCATGGCAGTGGCCGTTCGTGCTGGCCTTCACCGGGGTGCGCGGCATTGTCTCGCTCGCGGCGGCGCTTGCCATTCCCTTCTTGACGGCGAGCGGAGCGCCGTTTCCGTCTCGCGATCTGATCCTGTTTCTGACCTTTTCCGTGATCCTCGTGACCCTTGTCGGGCAGGGTCTCCTGCTCCCGTGGGTCATCCGCAGGCTCGGGCTTGCGCATGCGGGACGGAGAGAGCGCGAAGTCAACAGAGCTGAGGAGTTGAAAGCGCGCGCCGAGGCGGTGCAGGCGGCAGCTGAGCGCCTCGATCAGCTTGCGGAGGAGCGCAATCTCCCGGCAGACGTGATCGAGGTCGTCCGTGCGCAACACCAGGACCGGCTGCAACATATCGAGGACCGGAGTGCCGGCGACGGCGTGATCGGAAAACACAGCGACCTTCACGAGGAGGTCGAACGCCTGCTGATCCACGCCGAGCGGACGCGAATCAACGATCTCTTCCGCGGCGGCAAATTGAAGGACGAGGCGCGCCGCCGCATCGAGCGCGAGCTTGATCTGCGCGAAGCTGAACTTCCCAAATAGCCGTGTTTCGGCGGGTCTCGCGTTCCGCTGCGAACGACATCTGCGTTTGCTGTTGCAATTTAGTCGATTTGGCACCCTTGGACTTGTGCCAAAGCGTTCAGAGCTATAGGTATTGGCGGGAAATCTCCTATAATATGTGAAGCAAAGCAGGACCCGCGCTCCGTTTGGCGAAGCCGGCGACACGCTCCACGCAAAACTACCGGCCAATACGGATCGCTAAGCTATGACTTCTGAAACCGATGCTGACGACGTGCATGACGACATCATCTATCCGTCAACCATTCCCTTCATCCTCGTCCATCTCGGCTGCTTCGCTGCGATCTGGACCGGCGTCACCTGGCAGGCGCTTGCGCTCTGCGTGACGCTTTATTGGCTGCGCATCTTCGCCATCGGCGCGGGCTATCATCGCTATTTCTCGCACCGTTCCTATTCGACGAGCCGGGCCTTCCAATTCGTCCTCGCGTTCATGTCCCAGACCACCACGCAAAAGAGCGTCATCTGGTGGGCTTCGAAGCACCGGCATCACCATCTGTATTCCGATACCGGGCACGACGTGCATTCGCCGCGGCACCACGGTTTCATCTATAGCCATCTCGGATGGATATTCTCCCGGAAGCACGACGAACCAGATTTCGCCAAAGTATCGGATCTGACGCGCTACCCTGAGCTGATGTGGCTGCACAAATTCGAGGTCCTTCCGGCCGTACTCCTTGCCGGCCTTTGCTTTCTCCTGGCGGGCTGGTCCGGTCTCGTGGTCGGGTTCCTGTGGAGCACCGTCCTCGTCTATCACGCCACGTTCTGCATCAACTCGCTCGCCCATGTGAGCGGCCGCAAGCGTTACGTGACCGGCGACGATTCGCGCAACAATTGGCTTCTTGCCATCTTCACCATGGGTGAAGGCTGGCACAACAATCACCATGCCTATCAATCGAGCGTCCGCCAGGGTTTCAAATGGTGGGAATTCGATCCGACCTATTACCTCTTGCGCGCGCTGTCTTGGACCGGCCTTGTCTGGGACCTCAAGACGCCGCCTGAGCCTGTCTTACGCAACGAGCAGCGGCTTGGCGCCAAGGTCATCAATCGTGCCGCCGAGGAGCTCGCCGCGCGCTTCAATTCCGAGCGGATTGCCGCTGCCATCGCTGCGGCGCTGCACACCCCGGAGCTGTCCGTGCTCCAGGACACCCTGACCCGGGCGCATCACCGCACCAGCGAGATGCTGAAGACCCTGCATGTGCCGCATATTCCGAGCCGCGAGGAATTCGTGCGAGAGGCCAAGGCCATGTTTGCGCGTACGTCGTCACTGGATGAGATCGTCGATCGCGCCCATGAGCTCCTCATTGCCTCGGTCGGCGCGCGGCTGACGGCTCCGCTCAGAGGCTGACCCCCTCACCAGGCGCCAGCGTGCACAGCGAGTAATGGTCGAACCAGATTGAATCCAGCGGCCGGCCAGGCCAAAAGGTTCGATACAGGTCGGCCGTCTTGATCTTGTCGACCACGATCAGCCCGGCGGCGCCGGCGAGGGCTCCAACATCGTCGATGCCGAAACTCCAGGGCGCGCCCATCTCCGCGAAGCGCCTGACGAAGGTTGTGGTTTGCTCGTCGCCGGTGGCGTAGTCGATCACCGCTTCGGTCAAATAGTCGAAGGAAATGGCGAACTCGCCGACGCTGCTCCGCAAATCGGTCAAGACCTCAAGGACCGCCGGCCGGTTCAGGTACATGGTGTTGCCTTCCCAGATGACGTAGGTCAGCAGGTCGAAGTCGAAGCCGTTGGCGTCAAGCAGCCGCAGCAAGCCGTCGGTGACGTAGTTGCCGGGGATGAACACGATTGGGGCCTCAATTCCGGCCTCGGCGAGGCTCGCCTGCTTGAAGCAGATGGTGTCCGCATCGTCGATTTCGAAATAGGTGACGCCCGGCGCCTGCTTGCGCACGCCACGGGTGTCGAGGCCGGCCCCGAGGATGACCACCTGCCGGCAGCCGTTGCCGAGCTGCGCATCGAGGTGATCGTCGAAATAGCGCGTCCGCAGCTTGACGCCCGCCCGGCCAGGTGGAAAGTTCGCACCGATGCGCTCGGCAGCTTGCCGCGTCCGCTCGTTGAGAAAGAGGTGAACGATCGGATCGCGATAGAGCGGATGGGCTTCAGCATTTTCCTGCGCGCGATACTCGGCCACGATGAAGGCTGTGCCGGTCACGTCCTGAATTTCGGTCAAGGTATTAGCCCTTCCACTAACGAGTCTGCTAGGCCACGACATGGCGGACCGCAACGCGAAGCGCAAGCGATCAGTTTGACCGCCGCTCCCGCCCCGGGTCGCGCCCACCTCAAATGCGCAAGGCTTAATGCTTCAGATCGTCGGGGACCTTGCCGCCATTCTCGGCGAGCTTGATCATGACCTGCTTGTGCAGCCACACATTCATCTTGGCCGAGTCCTTCATATCGCCAGTGTAGTGCAGCTCCTCGGCGAGCTTCTTGCGCGCGGCCTGCCCGCTGTCGAGACCGAGCAGCTTCATTAGGTCGACGATTGACGTGCGCCAATGGAGCTTCTCCTTGTTCTGCTTGGCGAGACCGTCGAGGACTGCGGCGACATCGACAGGCGCGGACCACTCAACCTTGGGGCCCTCCGGTGCAGGTCCTTCGCGGGTCACGGTGCCTGACGGAGCTGGCGAGGCTTTCGGCGCTGCTGAGGCCGAAGGCGCCGCGGTGCCGGCTGCGGGGGTTTCCGCCTTGGCCGAACGGCCGAAGATCGCTGACCTGATGTCTCCGAAAATGCTCATGACTCCGCACTCCTGAGGTTTGAGGGAAACCGGATCATAGTCCAGTCTATGGCTTCGCTCCTACTGCCATGCGGCAATGGTTCCCAACATGCTAATGTGACAGTGTGACAGTCTTCGACCGCCGCCGGCAACCAAGGACGAACGCCAATGGATCTCTTCCACATTCCGGTCGGCGAAAATCCGCCGCACGAGGTCAACGTCATCATCGAGATCCCGCAAGGCGGCGCACCGGTCAAGTACGAGGTCGACAAGAAATCAGGCGCCATGTTCGTCGACCGCTTTCTGCACACGGCCATGTTCTATCCGGCAAACTACGGCTTCATCCCGCACACGCTGTCGGAGGATGGCGATCCGCTCGACTGCATGGTGATCACGCCGACGCCGGTGGCGACGGGGGCGGTCATCCGCGCGCGGCCGATCGGCGCGCTGCTCATGGAGGACGAGAAGGGCGTTGACGAGAAGATCATCGCCGTGCCCATCGATGAGCTGCATCCCTACTACAAGCGGGTCGGCAGCTATCGCGACCTGCCCGAGATCCTGATGGAGCAGATCGGGCATTTCTTTCAGCACTACAAGGATCTCGAACACGGCAAATGGGTGAAGGTGCTGCGCTGGACGGAACCTGCGGAGGCCATCGACCTCATCCGCGCCGGCATCGAGCGGGCCCGGCCGCGGGGCTAGCACCCATGCGCGTGCGCACCCGCAAGCTGATCGGCATGGTGGTTCTGCTCGTCTTTCTCGGGTGCTATGCGCTGGTGGTGGCGAGCCTCGCGTCGGGGCGTATTACCACCGCCCCTCCCCTCGCACAGTTTGCCTTCTTCCTTGTAGGGGGACTCGTTTGGGTGCTGCCGGCAGGTCTTCTAATACGCTGGATGCAACGTCCCGACGGGTAGGATCAGTTCAGGCGGCGCTGACCTCACGGAAGCGATTGCTGAGCGCAAATGGCGCGCCAGAGAGATAGAGCGCCGTATAGGTGAGCGACTGATAATCGCCGGCGAGCGACACCCGCGGCAGCGCCGTGAGATAGCGCCGGTGCGCCGCGAACAGGACTCCTCTCCGCGTGGTCACCGCGGTCTTGAAGCCTGCCTCCTTGGCAAGGGCGAAGTCGCGGGCCCGCGCGGCGGTCTCATCGCCATAGGGGAAGCTGAAATGGATCGGCCTCGTTCCAAGCTCGCGCTCGATGATATTGGCGCTCCCTTCCATCTCGGAGATGGCCTTCTCGGGGGCGAGCTTGGAAATGGCATAGTGGGCTTTCGAATGGGCGCCGATGGTGACCAGCGGATCGGCGGCGAGCGCGCGGAGATCGTCCCAGCCCATCATCAGCGCGTGACAATCGGCCGACATGTCGATCTCGTGGGTGTCGGCGAGCGCGCGGATCACTTGGCGCTGCCTCGCCTCATCGACGCTGCGCAGCCACTCATAGATCTGCTCGAAGCTACGCCGCTTCTCGTAAGCGGTGACGTTGGGCAGCCGCCATAAGCCGCCTTGGCGGCAAAGCTCGATCTCCCGGGCTTTTCCAACCACCTCTTCCAGGGCGAGCCACCACAGCTCGCCCCAGCCCGACGCATAGTCGGTGGCGACGTAGACGGTGAGCGGCAGCGAGCGCCGTTGAAACAAGGGATAAGCGTGGTGAGCCAGGTCGCGGTAGCCTTGATCGAAGGTGAAGCAGACGAAGCGCCGCGCGTCATCTTCTCTGAGGCGCCTAACCGCTTCGTCGAGGCTGACGATGTCGAGCCCAACGTCATCGACCTGATCGAGCATGGCTTCGAGGAATTCAGGGGCGATCTCGAGGCCACGATTCGGGGCGAACGATCTCTCTTGCTGAGGCCGCACTTGATTGAGCGTGAAGATCACGCCCGCCCCTTGCGTATAGGGCGCGAGCAGCCGGTGAGCGCCGGTGCGATAGAGTCCGGTCAAGGCGGCTTTAGTCATGGCGGCCTTCATGCCCATCGCGCGACCCTCCCGAGAAAGGATCGGCGCCGCTCGCTCTCGCCTTGCGCGTAAGCCAAGACCGGGCAGCCGAAGACCGCAAGCTCGAGCAAGGAGGAGTCGCTCCCCTTGCTCTGCCCACGGGCGAGAACGGCGACAATTCTTTGCAAGCGGCCTGCGAGGATCGGCCTAAGCATGAGCGCGGTGCCGCGGTCGGCGTGCAGCACGATGACGTCGTAGGCCTGCGCCAGGGCCTCGAAGAGGCGGGCAAGCCGCTTGCTGCCTGTGCCTGAATTGGGCCAAACCGCCAAACCTCCGCGGGGGATCACCTGGAGCGGCGTTTCTTCATCCACATGGACGATGTCGTCGAAGCCGGCAGTTCCGGCAGCGAGCTCGGCAAAGCCCGGCGTGCGCGGGAGGCCGAGCTCGTCCGACACGGCGTTCGGGCCGCGCGCCAGATCGACCAGGACCCTGAGCCGCGAATGCGGGAGCAGCGCCCGCGCGACGGCAATGGCCTCGCGGCTTGCGTCAATCTCTGGGCTAGAGGCCATGACGAGGACAGCGCGTGGCGCGTCCTGTTCGGCGAGAAGCTGAAGGTGGTCGAGAACCTCATCGAGCGAGGTGAGCGCCGGCGTGGCGGCGGCATTGCCATTGGCATGTTTGGGCGGCGTCGAGCCGTTAGGCTCGGGCTCCTTGGCGGGAGCCTGGCTTCCAAGGGCCGATCTTTGCTGCAAATAGCTGCGAAGATCGTTGGGCGCCGGCCGTAAAGCCGCCGGCGACATTTGTTCTTCGTTGGCCGGAAGCGGATCCCGCTTTGGCAGGCTGAACGGTTTCATGAATTCCCCACGCAGGCCAATTCGGAAGACCGAATGCCCTCGCCTGCGGGGTCCATTAGAGCGCCCGCCCGTAACTAAGTTGTTAAAGCCCGCCTCGCTTCGGCACGCTTTAGCGGGTGCGGTACCGCTATTTACGGGGTGATGCGGTTCTTCTAAACCTCAAGCGAACCGCCACCCAAACCGCAGTTTGCTGCACCGTGACCGCCTCGCTCCGTATTCTCCATTGCTTGAGGGCCCCGATCGGAGGCCTCTTCCGCCACGTCCACGATTTGGTGAAGGGCCAGGCCGAGCTCGGGCTTCAGGTCGGCGTCATCTGCAATTCAGAGACCGGCGGGGAGAATGCGGCGCGCGCTCTTGCGCGCTTGACGGATTTCTGCACGCTCGGCGTGGCGCGCTGCCCCATGCCCCGGCAAATCCGCCCCGGCGATTTCCAGGCTTACCGCCGGGTGAGGCGCCTTGCCGCCAGCCTCGACGTCGATGTCTTGCATGGCCACGGCGCCAAAGGCGGCGCCTATGCGCGGCTCGCGGCGCGCGCGCTCAAGCGCAAGGGCAAGCGCGTCGGCGCCTTCTACACGCCGCACGGCGGAAGCCTGCATCATGCGCCGACCACCATGACCGGGCGCATCTATGTCAAGGCTGAGCGCAGGCTGGCACCTCTCACCGACGGCCTCATCTTCGAAAGCCTGTTCGCGGCGCGCCGCTTCAGCGAGTTCATAGGCAAGCCCACCTGCCCGGTCTGCATCGTGCCGAACGGGCTTTACCCGCACGAGTTCTACGAGCCGAGGCTTGCCGACGATGCCGCCGATTTCGTCTTTGTCGGCGAGCTCAGGCCACTCAAGGGCGTCGATATCATGTTGGCCGCGCTCGCCGCCCAGCGCACCGTCTATCCGGCGACGGCGGTCATCGTCGGCACCGGCCCTGACGAGGCCGACTTCAAGCGCCTGGCGCAGAAGCTCGGCATTGAGGGGATGGTGAGCTTTGCCGGCTCTCTGCCGGCCAGAACCGCCTTTGCCCGTGGCCGCTGCGTGGTGGTGCCGTCGCGGGCTGAGTCCTTTCCCTATGTGGTGCTCGAGGCGGCCGCCGCGCAAATGCCGCTGATCGCGACCGAAGTCGGGGGGATCCCGGAGATCGTGCAAGGTACCGACACTCCCCTGATCAGGCCTGGAGACATCGGCGCTCTTGCCCAGCAGATGCGGGCGTTCCTCTCCCACCCCGAGCCGTTTCTCGGCCGCGCCATTCAACTACAGAAACATGTGGCCAAGCGGCTCACGGTGGAGCGCATGACGCGCGAGATCCTCGACTTCTACATCTCGGCGCTGGGCGATGTGCCGGCGGCAAAGCCTCATCCAGTAAAATCAGCCTCTTGAGGCGATGTCCTCACCTTACGCCTGAGCGCCTGTCGCACGCGCCGGGCGGTTGTCAGGGTCAGGCTTCAATGCTTTTGAAGCGATAAACACGAGACGCGCTTGAAATCTTCCGAGCCGGCTGCTTAGCTTTGGTTAAGACGGTGGGCACCGTTCGGGATGATGCGCCATGAAGAGGCTGCTCCTGTCTGCGTGCCTGGTCGGCGTCGTGTTCGCCGGCTACCCGCCCAAGTTCCCACAGACCAACCAAGTTACCTCCGCCACTGCTGATCCGATGACCTCGGAACGGGCTGTGTCCATCGTTCCGAAGAACCGGATCGTGCAACGCGTCGCCTTCCGCCCTTCGGCAACCGACAGCGTGGAGCAGGCTACCCTCAAGGGGTCGCCGCTCGAGCCGACGGTCGAGGAGATGTTTGAGTCCGCGCTGCCGCAGAGCTCTGAAGCCAAGGATGAGAACAAGGGCGAAGCGGCGGACGAGAACGCCATGTGGGTCAAGGTGATCCGCGGGGCCACGGTGCATAGCGGGCCTTCGGTTTCAGCGCCGGTCGTCTCTTATCTTGCCGTCGGCAAGGAATTGCATCTTGTCGACTCCCAACAGGAGTGGTTCCAGGTCTTCGATCCCGCGACCGGCCAGCGTGGATGGGTCTACGCCAAGTACTATGTCGAGCCGATCGACCGTCCGAGCGGGAAGCGCGTAGCGGTGCAAGAGCCGCAGGCGCCTGTCGACGCCGTGCCCGTGCCCGCGCCTGTGGCGCCAGCGCCATCGAAAGCAGTGCGGCGCGTGCTGCAACAGCCGCAGTTCCTTGGCCCTCCGCAAGTCCAAGCGGAGCGGACGCGGCCGTCTCCCCGGTGGTTCCGGGACGATAGTGTCGCGAGCCTGCTGGACCGGGCCTTGCGGCGCTAGCGGAACGCCTCCCAGCCTCCGATTGAGCTCACAGTAAGAATGCCTCGCGGCCACCGACTCCAAGCGCGGAGTCCTGTGATAGCCTCGGCGCATGGCATTGCTCGTCGCGCTCCACGTGCTTGCCGCCGTCGTCTGGGTGGGCGGCATGTTCTTCGCCTACATCGTGCTTCGTCCGGCCGCAGGGCCGCTCGAGACGGCCGAGCGGCTCGCCCTTTGGCATCGGGTCTTCGGCCGCTTCTTCCCGTGGGTGTGGGCGTGTATCGTCCTTCTGCTGATTAGCGGCTACGTGATGCTGTTCCGCGCATTCGGCGGGTTCGCCGGCGCTCCACTGCATGTCAACGTGATGCAAACCATCGGCATCGTGATGGTGCTGCTGTTCTTGCATTTGTTCTTTGCGCCTTGGCGCCGCTTTGGCCGTGCCGTCGAAGGGAAAGCCTTCCCCGAAGCCGCCAAGCAGCTTGGGCAGATCCGCCGCATCGTGGCGATCAATCTCGCGCTCGGCCTGTTGACAGTGGCCGTCGGTGCAAGCGGCCGATTCTGGTGAACTGAGCGAGGATTGGCGAAAGGAGGGTGCGAGCATGACATCAGGTAAAGCGCGGATTTGGCTCATCCCGCGGCTTGCCGCCTTGGTCGCTGCGTGCGCGGTCATGATGCCGTTCGTGAGCGATGCGGCAGAGGGCAAGAGCCTTTGGCCGGTTTATGAGCAGGCGTTGAAGGGCGCAAAGTATGTCGACCTCACGCACACGATCACGCCAACCATCCCGGTCTGGGCAGGCTTTGCCGACTCCACCTTCGCGCCGGCAAGGGCCGGTTCCGACACCGAGGGATTCGCCAAGAAGGGCGACGTCTACACCTACGAGAAGCACGGCTTCGAGGCGACAGAATATGGTTAAGGACCGATCAGCTCGGCACGCAGCTCGATCCGCCAGCCCATTGGGCACCGGAATATCCGGCGATCGACGAGCTGCCCGCGACCTACGCCATCAGGCCGCTCGTGGTCATCTCGATCGTCGATCAGGTGAAGGCGAACCCGAACTACGCGCTTCAAGTTGCCGATATCGAGGCCTGAAAAAGAAGCACGGCCGCATCCCGGAAGGCTCCGTCGTCTTCGTGCGCTCGGACTGGTCTAAGGCCTGGCCAGATCCGAAGCTCGCCACCTTGAAGGAATTCCCCGGCGTCGGGCTCGACGCGCTCAAGTTCCTGCACGAGCAGCGCAAGATCCTGTTCCACGGGCATGAGCCCCTCGACACGGATTCGACGCCTAACCTCGAGGGCGAAGTGTGGCTGATGCATCACGGCTACGCGCAAGCCGAAGGCGTCGCCAATCTCGACCAGGTTCCGGAGACCGGAGCGCTCGTGATCATCGGCTATCCGAAGTTCGGCGGCGGCCTTGGCGGTTACGCGCGCTATATCGCCGTCTGTCCGCCGGATTGGACCTATGGCGCAACGATCGGTGCGCAGGATGCCCCGTTGCCGAAATCGGAGAAGCCCCTGCACTACGATGCCTCGGCCGGCATGCGCGTGCGCTGAGGTTCTCAAGTTCGAGCCGGCGCGGTTGCGCCGCACCGGTCAAGGCTGTTGAGTTCATGGGGATGCGCTCAACGGGTGAAGCTTGAACGGTCTCAGCCAGGATCGCTGCGGCGCGCCAGCCGTTGACCGGTCAAGATAGCTGCCGGGGTAACGCCCGGCCATCCCCACCACTCAAGTCTCGATCGCACCGTCAATCGGCTTCCTCGAGCCGTTTGCGAAGTTCCGTGCGAAGGATTTTGCCATTGGCGTTTCGCGGCAAATCGGACACGAACACGAATTTGCGCGGCCTTTTGTGCGAGACGAGCCGGCCGCGGCAATGCGCGTTGAGCGCGGCTTCGGTCAGCTCGGGAGAGGAAACCACGAAGGCGGCAATCTCCTCGCCCTCACGCGACTTGGCGAAGCCCACCACGGCGACGTCCTTCACGCCGTCAAGCTCTGCGAGCACGGCCTCGACCTCGGAGGGATGCACATTGACGCCGCCCCTGATGATCATGTCCGAGCTGCGTCCCATCAGCTGGAGAAAGCCGTCGCCGTCCACGGCACCGGTGTCGCCCGGATAAGCCCAACCGTTCTTGATCTGGTCGCCGGCGTCGCGGGCAGTGCCGTAGATGGCGCGCGCTACGGCCGGGGAGCGCACGCGGATGGCACCGACCTCGCCGGCCGGCAAAGGCCGGTCGTCCTCATCGACGATCTCCAGCGTCACATGCGTCAGCACGCGGCCGACCGTCTCCGGCCTCGCGTCGATATCGGCGCCGTACAGGACGGTCATGCGCCCGGCGAGGCTCGAAGAGTAGCCCTCGACAAAGTGCCGGCTGAGCGTGGCCCGCGCCCGGCGCTTCTCGTCCGGCAGGATGGGAGCGCCAAAGCAGTAAAGCGAGTCAAGGCCCGGGAAGAGATAGGTTCCGTCCCGTGAAGGCGCCTCGAGCAAAGCGCGCAAGATCGTGGGCACCACGGCAAGCGAGGTAGCGCCTCTGGAGCGGACCGCTTCGATCAGAGCGCCGGCGCTGAACAAAGGCGGGTAGAAGTAGATTGTCGCTCCATCGAGCAACTGGCTCAGAATGTGGTTGCGCGAGCCGGAGAAGGAGATGGGGATGACGCTGATCAGCTTCCCGTGGGGATGCCTCCGCCCCAGCTTGATGTTGCTCTCCAGCCTGAACAAAAGCTCCTCATGTCCGAGGACGATGCCGAGTGGGCGCCCCGTGGTGCCCGATGTCAGCGAGATAATCGCTGGCGCACCCTGACTGTCCTCAAAGAAGGGTTCGGCATCGCGCTTGGCGATGACATCCGTCCAGCTGTCGTCGACGAGGATGGAGGCAAACGACGCCTGGGATGTCTGCCGATCTCCAATGATGGTGGAAAGTTGAAACTCGCTCGCAAGCTGCGCCTGCTCATCTGGCTTGGAGCGAAAGTCGATGGGCACCGGCACGGTGCCAAGCATCCATAGCGCGACCATGGCAACGACGGCTTCGCCGCCGTCGCGAAGGGTTATGCCCACGTGGCTTCCGGGTTCCACGCCGCGATGACGAAGCTCGCGCGCGCTTCTCGCGGCGCGGGCAATCAGTTCGCCGTAGGTCAGGCTGAGGCGCGAGGAGACGATCGCCGCGCTCCCTGGCCAGCGGGCCGCGAGCGCGATGAGGGTTTTGACGATATTGCCCTGACCGGCTGAGGCGCCGGCTTGCATCATGCTTTCGCTTTGAACCAAAGCCGGGGTGCCTCTCGGGATCGCGCCATATACGGTTTGCGGTCGGGTGAAGAATTCGACATCGAATTGGCCATGCTCCGGCGGCCCAAGGCCGGAGGCTTTCCAGCCGCCGAAGGGCGCGTCAACGATCGCATTCGAGGTGGCCTGATTGACCTTCAACATTCCGGCCTCGGCCTCGTCGAGGAAGCGGCTTGCGATCTCGTCCGAGGTGGTGAACACCGCGGCCACGAGCCCCTGCCTCACGCCATTGCAAAGGCTGATGGCCTCTTTCCAGTCTTGAGCCTTCTGCACCACGAGAACCGGTCCAAAACTCTCCTCCTGGACGATTGTCGCTTCTGGCTCATCGCAAAAGAGGATTGTCGGCGGATAGAACTTTGCGCCATGCGTACCGACCGATCGCGGTTCGCTCCCGAGTGGCAGCAGCGGGGCGTCGCAATAGGACGCCGCACGTTGGACGAGGGCCGCCACACGGTCGCGATGCGCCGTGCTGACCATCGGACCGATAACTGTGTCGGCCTCCGCAGGATCGCCCCATTGCAAGGCCGCACTCGCCTCGAGCAGCAGCGGTATGAACGCCTCGCGGCAATCATCGTGCACGATGACGCGGCGGTTGGCAGTGCAGCGCTGACCCGCCATTTCGAAGGCGCCGGCCGCCACGGCGCGAGCCGCTGCAGCGAGATCGACGTCCGGCCAGACGATGGCGGCATTGTTGCCACCAAGCTCCGCCTGGAGCGGAATGTGCTGCTCTGCGCAAATTTCCTGCGCCGCCCGTCCGGCGGCGAGGGAGCCAGTGATCGTCACCGCGCCGACGCCAGGTTCGCGCATCAATGCCTCGCCTTCGCGCGGGCCACCTTCGACGAGGCCGATTAATCCCTCGGGCCAGCCGGCTTTTCCGAGGCAGTGCAGGAGCGATCGTGAAGTCTCCCGCGCCTCAGGTGCCGGCTTCCAGACCACGCCATTGCCGAACACCACTGCCGGAACGATCTTGCCGAGGGGGATATAGAGCGGGTTGTTCCATGGCGTAATCGCCGCGACAACGCCATGGGGGCACCGCCGCGCGAACCAGGCGGGATTGGTCGCGATGGTCTCGTCAGCGTGCTTGGCGCGCCGCGCAATGGCGTCGAGCATGTCGAGGCAATGTTGCAGTTCGCTGCGGCCGAAACGGATCGGCTTACCGACCTCAGCCGCGATCAGCGCAGCGAGCGATTCGGCTTCTACGTTAAGGGTGGCGGCCAGACGGCGCACGAGATTGATACGCTCGGCAAGGGGCGCGTTGCGCCAGTCCTTAGCGCACGCTCGCACTGCGGTGACCTGCGGCGACGTTGCCGCCCGGTCCTCCGCGGGGAAGCGTGCACTCTGCGCCGTTGGTCTTGGCGCGGCCTCTGCCATCAACTCACACCTTGGCCGCAATCCGGGCACCGCGCGTGTCCATGATCTCCTCGGCGCGCCCGGCAATGCGGCGGCCCATCTCACGCGTGCCGACCACGCGGCAGCCCGGGATGGCGACGTCCTCGGTACGCCAGCCCTCGCGCCACACCGAACGCACCGCCTCTTCCATGATGTCAGCCTCGTCGTAACGCCCGAAGGTCTCGCGCAACATCATGGAGAAAGCAAAGATCTGTCCTGCGGGGTTCGCTTTATCGCTGCCCTCAAGGTCAAAGCCGGCGCCGTGGTTGGTCTGATAGACGGATTTGCCGTCCTCCGAATAATTTCCCGAGAAGGACGCGCCGCGTGAGCCGAGCAGGATGGCGCCAAGATCGGCAATCACGTCGCCGAACAGGTTCGGCGTGGCGATGACGTCGAATGTCGCTGCCCGCAGGAGCAGCCAATAAGCCATCAGGTCGATGCCGATCAATTGCAGGCCCACGCCATATTCCTCGGCAGCCTCGTTGGCGCAGGCGCGCCACAGCGCGCTGATCGACGGCAGGCCGGACTCCTTCCACACCACGGCCATCTTGCCCCGCCGCTGTTTGGCAAGGCGGGCGGAGGCGCGGAGGAAGCGTCTCACCTGACTCTCCTCATAGTCGAAATGATGCCGGGCTATGCGCCGGCCGGGCACGCTGCGGTCCTCGGTCCACTGGCCTTGATAGATGCCGCCGCAATTCTCCCGGGTGATGAGGATGTCGAGCCCCTTCACCACCTCCGGCTTGAGCAGCGAAGCGTCTTGTGCACTGAGGGCGCTTTGCAATGGGCTGATCTTGAAGAACAGGTCGAAATGCTTGCGCAGATCGTAGACGAAGCGTCCGCCATAGGGTCCCTGAATGACCGCGCCGCCACGGGCGAAGGTCTGCTCGCAAAGCCCAAGAATCTCGTCAGTGAGGGGCCGATCGGCCTTCGCCTTGACGGCGTGGCTATCGAGGCGCCCCGCTTCATAGACATTGAGCGCGACGCTTCTCGGGCCGACGACGCTCTCAAGGACCTCAAGACCCGCGGCGATCACTTCCTGGCCAACGCCCTCGCCCCACAATACGCCCACCTCGACGGGAGCTCCCCGCTTGTTCGCTTCAAGCTTGGGCGCATCGAGGCAGTCCACCCAGCGCTGTGCAACTGGGCGAGAACCTGGCGTTGGTCGTTCCGCGACCGGGTCCGCCAGACCGTCTCTATGTTCCACAGATGCCTCCATCGCATTTGCCCGTAAGCGTGCTGCAGAAAAGGATCAGGCTTCGCGAGCGGCGAGGCTCATCGAGCCCGTCGAAGGCTCCTGCGGCGGCGGAGAGCCCTCCTCGGCGAGAGCCGCCTTGAAGATCACCTGCATGAGGGAGGCGGCTTTGGCCGTGCTGATCTCGCAGTGTTCCTCAAACACGAGCTGGGAACGACGCCGCGGCAGCAGGTCAGCCAAGGAGCTGTCCAGCTCCCGCTCAGGCGAGGCGAGAATTTCGACCGGTCCGTCGAACTGGCGCGGCTTGTAGCGAGACAGCGCAAACTGAAGCTTGGCCCGTGCCTCAACCGACTGCGGCACGCCAGGCATTTTTGAGCGGCCCCGCTCCTCTTTGGTCAGAAGCTTCTCGCGGAATGACTGCAACGTCTCTGCCGGGTCCTCGCGCCCGCCGGCGATCCGCCACGCGGCGTCGCGCACCTTCTGCCACAGCCCTCGCACGCGAAACGAATCCGGCAGGGGCGCCGAGCCGTTCTCGCGTCCCGCCTTCCTTTTGCGCTCCCGTTTCAAGTCCACGCCGCGGTTCTTCGGCAAGCTTGGGTCAAGCAGCACGAGCTGGGTGATGGGCCTGCCGCGTGCGGCAAGTTGCGCGGCCATTTCAAGCGCGATCAGGGCGCCCACGCAAAAGGAGACGATCAGGATCGGCCCCCGCGGATAGCGCTCGACGAGCTGCGCGACATAGACCGCGGCAATGTCCTCGAGCCGGTCATAGCTTTGTCCGCCACGAATGCCTGGGAGCTCGAACAAGTGGAACTCCTGGCTCTCTCCGAACACCTTGCGGAACTCGGGCTTGGGCAAAGTGAATCCAACGCGGCCATGAATCAGAAAGATTGGCGGGCGCCCTCCTGCTCCCATCGCCGGCTGGGTTGACTTCGCGAAAAGAAACCTGGCGATCTCGCGCGGCGAGCCGTGTTCGAAAAGGTCTGAAATTTGGAAGTCCTGCCCGGTCCGTTGAGTAATCCGCTCGCTCAGAACTTCACCAAGAAGCGAATTGCCGCCGACATCGAAAAATTCGTCGACAGCACCGATCCGGTCGAGTTCGAAAACCTCGGCGAAGATGCCTGCGATCAATTCCTCGAGCTTGCCGGCCGGCAGCTCGTACGGCGTCTGCAGGTTCAAGCTTTCGCGCGCAATCATGAGGCCCCATTCCCCCGATGGGGCAGACTGTCGCACCGGCGAAGCTCCAGTTCAAGATGCCCGAGAAACGCCGTTTTCGGCCCAAAGGGCCTCTTCAACAGCGCCACATTCTTGGGCTGAACGCGCGAGTGCCGTTCCCCGGCCTCCAGACATGACGTTGCTTCGTTATTCGCTAATGGTTAGCTCGCGACTTCCGGCTCCACCCGCTTAGCCGCCTCGATCAGTCCGAGGTGAGCAGCCGGTTGGCGAACCAAATACGAAGACGCGTGGGCTTCGGCCGGCCGCCGACTCATGGTAATCCTATAGGGCTGGCTTCGGACACCAGCATTCAGATTTTCCCAGCAGACGGCTTCAAGATCGTGGAGGCCCATAGAAGAAGGTGTAAGAGTCGGCTCAGCTCTTTGCCCTTATTCGTAGGA
This sequence comes from uncultured Alphaproteobacteria bacterium, assembly GCA_963825835.1. GTDB lineage: Bacteria > Pseudomonadota > Alphaproteobacteria > Rhizobiales > Methyloligellaceae > Methyloceanibacter. The sequence goes on from CAWGVA010000026.1 coordinate 41,427, forward strand.
TGCGCCTTTAGGATGCCGTCCGAGGCATTGGCTCACCGCGATTTTTTTTCTCACGGCAACCCTGGTCGTTTACCGAGCTGCGGCGAAAACACTACCATTCATTGCACAGATGACGGCCTGTGTGCGGTTTGATACTCCAAACTTCCGAATAATTTGGCGAACGTGCACCTTAACAGTGGCCTCGGACATGCCCAGCTGACGCGCAATCAGCTTGTTTGTTTGTCCTTGGCGCAGGAGCTTGAAGACGTCGTCCTGTTTTGATGTGAGGCCGCTGACACCGTCCACCAACTGACAAGGCGCAGGGTGGCTATGATCCAAGCCGTTGGTGGTCGCTTGTGCAGCCGAAGGCCTTTCGGATCCCGAATGGCAATTCGACAGGGCGGAAGGGGGAAAGAAGGACCCGCCGCTTCTGATGAAGGACAGGGCCTGGAGTGCAATAGATGGTTCGATGTTGGTAGGCAGGAAACCTGTGGCCCCGGCCTCGAAGGCAGCGCATATTTCCTTTGAGTTCCTCTCGGTCGGAAAGAACAACGAGGGCCGCATTCGGAATGAGTGCATGCGCGTTTTTCAAACATGCTAACTGGTCAGGATCTTCAACCGAAGCACTACCGACGCTCAAAAGAATTATCTCGCGTTCAGTATCCATCGCCACCTCCTTTTTTACGCCTGCCCCCCTTTCCTTCCTCTGGTTCTTGTTCTGTGTGCTGCGTCTCCCCGTTCTATCCGTAGCAGCAATACCGGGAAAAAATTGAGACGGCTGCTTGCGGCGGTTCGTCCTCGCGGCAATTTGCCCGAGAGCTTGTGCAGCATTGGCGTCACATCTGCACGATGTTCACACATGGCTACGGAAATTAGTGCGAGCGCGTCCATCGCTCTTGGCTCGATAAATTGCTACTTTGGAAACGTGCGTATCAAACACGCACTTTCGATGAGCAACGTGAAGTCTTAGCGTCAGCAGATACCTCATTGACGCCGTGCTCCCAAAATTGCCGGTATTGAGTACACGGCCTCACGTCACCTTGCCCATGCAAGCTATGCCGCGCCTTAGGAGGTTCGAGATGGAACAGTTCAATATTTCGATGCGGAAATACCTGAAAGAGGTGGGTGTTACCGCGCAACAGGCCATCGAGCGCGTGGTTCGTGAAGAGAAGCTGGCCGGAAAGGGAAAACTCAAAGTCAAAATGGTCCTGACCGGGGAAGGTACCGGCCTGAGGCACGTGGTCGAAGGCGAGATCGATCTGGCTGACGCACATGATACCTAGACGGGGCGCTTCGCTACGCGAAGATTACTCCTTCTTCCGCTTGCCCCTTCTTCCGCGTCTATGCCGCGTTTTAATCGTAGTTTGCCGCACCGAGCTTTTATCGCTGTCTTCCCTTTGCGTGACTTGATTTTGATTGGCATTCAAATTTCTCAATTCCCCAGTGCCTAACCAATTTCGCAAGTTGGGATGATGGGCCAATACCTCGGTCAGCTTTTTGTGCTCCGGTCGGCCATTGCTGACGAAGCCCGCTATTAACAGCCGCAGCAGCCTCCCGTTGTCGGCCCTGAGTGCATCGATGACCTCGCGAAGTGCCTCCGCTTCATCAAAGTCCTTCGCAACCGGTTTGCTCATGTCCTCCCTGCCTTGTTCTGTACGAAGCGGGGTCAGGTGCCCACATAAAAGACATGAGCATCTTCGAGACGGATTAACATTCTTCGACCACCTGACGCCGGTCGTGCTGCTCTGAACCGGTTCAATCAAAGAGGTCAATGTCTATGTCGCTCTCTATGTATCAGGCTTCCATCCCCGCGTTTGTCCAAATGCTAAATAACCTCGCCGCGATTTTGGACAAAGCTGAGGCCGATGTTGGTAATCGCAAGATTGATCCAGAAGTCTTACTCAATTACCGGCTTGCCCCTGACATGCTTCCGCTTGTTCGCCAGATCCAGATTGCAGCTGATCTCGCTAAGGGAGCCGCTGCGCGGCTCGCCGGTGTCGAAGTGCCAAAACATGACGACATGGAGAAGACCTTTGCCGATCTCAAGGCGCGGCTCGCGAAGACGGCGGCGTTCGTGCAATCCTTCAAACCCAATGACATCGATGGGTCTGAGGATCGTGAAATCAAACTGACGCTCGGTGAACACACAATGAGTTTCAAGGGTCAGCCCTATCTAGTACATTTCGTGATGCCCAACTTTTATTTCCATTGCACCACCGCTTACGACATTCTGCGGCATTGCGGTGTTGAATTGGGAAAGCGTGATTTCATTGGAACCATTTGATCGAGAGTGTGGAGGTGGGACGTGCCGACCTACCAGTATCGTTGTAACGAATGCGGCAAGTCATTTGAGCGAACCGAAACCATCACTGAGCACGAAAAAGCGAAAGTGAAGTGCCCCAAATGTGACGGTAAGAAAGTGAGCCAAGTACCGGGTCGCGTTCACGTTGTGACATCCAAAAAGAGCTAAGGTTTCGCTGGCTGACACGTCACGTCGTTCCACTCCACCGGCGGCGCGGTTCGTCGCAGGATGGAACCAAACAAAAGATCGCCGCTTTGATTGGCTACCATAAGTATAGGACGGGGGTACCATTCTGGCTCTGAGATTGGAGTACCTTCGATGTGTGACTACAGCTTAGCGCTTATCGCGTCCCGGCCCGCTAAGGTTGGCGACAAATTAGTATCTGCGGGCTTTCCCCATACCATCACGCGGGGTTTTGTATCCGTAGATGACCCTAGCGTGGCCGTTTGCGTGCTTCCTGGCACCGAGGTTGCTTTCGAGAAGGAGGTCCGATGCGAGACGGGCATCCTCTTCGCTTGGAGGCTCGGGCACAAGGTAGCGAGGTTCCGACAGGTCAACAAAGGCCGGTCAAACGCCCATCATGACGCCCTTGAGTTCCCTGATGGGAAGACCGTGCTGCTGACGCAGTTATGCAAAGGTCAGCACGCCACAGTGCTGCAATTACCAGTCACTTCGCCTGTGACCGCAAACGACGCGCAGAGGCACGGTTCGCTGGTGGCGTAGCCGGCCCCCGTTGCAGCCTTCAAGGAGATCTTTACTTGAATGGATGACATGGAGAAAACAATGATCAGGTTGATCGCTGTCGCTTTTGCATTGGCCGTCGCAACATCCGCGCTGGCCACACCACTTGCACCGCTTCATCAGCCGGATGGCCAGAGCTGTTTCAAACCGCTCTATTACCGTCCGCAAAGTCCGGCCCAGCAAACCTTACATCCAGCACCGCCAGTGCAATCAGCATTCGTACTGCAATAATGTGGCTCGCACCACCTAGGCCCCACGCCAAGCGCATTCGCCACACATGCGTCCATGAGGGTGTCGCTGTCAGGCTTGCCGGCAGTTCTGTTCGCGCATGCCACCATGGCATCAATTTCGCACTGCTTGACGAAGTTAAGGAGAGCTTCACCGGCAAGCTTCTGTTTGATGGCCGTTGCCTTACAGGTTTGATCAGCGGCACTTGCGCAGGAAATCAAAGTGCAAAGAGCCATAGCAACAGCGAGGGATTTCATTGGCTCCCCCCATTTCTAGGAAGGGAAACAATCCTTATCGCGGGTGATGATCCTCCACCATTTCGTGCCGGAAATCACTCCTGATTGGGGTCGTCACTTTTTGCGCTGCCTCGCCTACCAATCATTCTGCACCAATCTGCCTATCAATTTCGGTTAGCTTGTCATGGATGAATGCGAACTCTCGCTCGTCAGAGGTCCCGTTCGACCACCACGCTCCCCGCCTCGACGGTCTACAGCGCGATGGCGACGAGATAAAGCCAATGAGGAAGATCGAATTTGTAGATCAAGAGCAGGCGACATTCAACTCGATGCAGCGCGAGGTGTTTCGGGCGCGGGTTTATCGGCTGATTTTATGCGCTGGCGGTTCTTTGTAAGGCGTCGGGCGCGGAATTAGCAGACCGCCCCCTCTTGCGCTAAGGTAGGCTTCGGTGCTGGTTAAGAACGGTCCAATGGGTGCCCCATCCGGCGGATGGCCAGTAACTCGCGGCCACCACCACCAACCATCGGCTCGCCAAAAGATCTCGATACTTTTGCTTTTGTTTGGAAGGTAGTGGTAGCCCTGATAGCGCCCAGCCATTGTTTCATTGCGAGCCCTAGCCCGCACCCCCCGCAAGTCAGTGGGAATAACGCTATGGACGTGCGGCTGGTTCCTGAAAATGGTAACGTAATAGCATGTTTGGGTGTGGAGTACCTGTCCCCTCAGCGCATCGACCCAGCAGAACCTCAGTATCTATCGGTTCACCGGGGCTTTCCGCATCAGCCAGTGACTGTCCATGAACGGCACGTCCACCCGGCTCGCATTGGTCGAAATGGCGATCACCACCGGACAGGGAGCGCCTCGGTAGGTCCGCTATTGAGAGAGTGCGCCGGAAAGTCAAAGTGCGGTCCGAAGTCTTTGGCGCTGGCGGTCACCGCGCTCACGCGCGGGTCACAAACATGGAAGACCTAACTGCCGAAACAAGCGAACGAGCGGCGAACATTCTTCGGGATTATTTCGGGATTTTTCGCGCCTGTTCGGGACGTATCGCGCTGTTTTGTTCCCAAGTCGCGTTCGAGCGGTGTCGTCCCCTCGCTCGGCAAACACTGAAATTCAAAGGGAGAAATGGTCGGAGCGGGGAGATTTGAACTCCCGACCCCCGGTCCCCCAGACCGGTGCGCTAACCGAGCTGCGCTACGCTCCGACGTTGGAAACCAAGCACTTCAGGGAGCTGGCGGCAAGAACAAACAGTGGTTTGCCACCGGATTGCCACCGGAACTGGGGTATCAGCGCGGGATTTTGTTCACGGAAAAGCCCTGTCAGCACGGCGGCCCCCAGCTCCCTAATTGCGCCCGGTGCTACCGCTTCATCCGTGCGGGCGCGGGCACCAATTCAAGCAGGCTCGCTAACCGAAGCTTGCAGCTTCATTTCCACTGGTCGCGACTGGCGGCCAGCCCCGCAGGAGTCAGCCGGCGCGAAGGTGCATCGGCTGACGATCGAGAAAAAGATCGAGCTTCAATGCTCGTACGCGACCGCGATGGAAAAAGTTCTGTCCGATCCCGCCAACGCTGCGCTCAAGCGTGAGTTCGCGAGGTCGCCGTGAGCGCTAGGAAAGGGAACTGAAAGATGGCTAGCAAAATTTGGGACCTCGCGCGGGAGGCGGCAGCGGTGCGGCTGCAACTCGCAGCGGTGAACGCGACGGACTGGCAACTTACCCCGAAGGCCTAATACTTCGACGCTTTGAGCGTGGCGGGATCGGACAGAACTTTTTCCATCGCGGTCGCGTACGAGCATTGAAGCTCGATCTTTTTCTCGATCGTCAGCCGATGCACCTTCGCGCCGGCTCACTCCTGCGGGGCTGGCCGCCAGTCGCGACCAGTGGAAATGAAGCTGCAAGCTTGGGTTAGCGAGCCTGCTTGAATTGGTGCCCGCGCCCGCACGCGAGAAGCGGTAGCACCGGGCGCAATTAGGGAGCTGGGGGCCGCCGTGCTGACAGGGCTTTTCCGTGAACAAAATCCCACGCTGATACCCCAGTTCCGGTGGCAATCCGGTGGCAAACCACTGTTTGTTCTTGCCGCCAGCTCCCTGAAGTGCTTGGTTTCCAACGTCGGAGCGTAGCGCAGCTCGGTTAGCGCACCGGTCTGGGGGACCGGGGGTCGGGAGTTCAAATCTCCCCGCTCCGACCATTTCTCCCTTTGAATTTCAGTGTTTGCCGAGCGAGGGGACGACACCGCTCGAACGCGACTTGGGAACAAAACAGCGCGATACGTCCCGAACAGGCGCGAAAAATCCCGAAATAATCCCGAAGAATGTTCGCCGCTCGTTCGCTTGTTTCGGCAGTTAGGTCTTCCATGTTTGTGACCCGCGCGTGAGCGCGGTGACCGCCAGCGCCAAAGACTTCGGACCGCACTTTGACTTTCCGGCGCACTCTCTCAATAGCGGACCTACCGAGGCGCTCCCTGTCCGGTGGTGATCGCCATTTCGACCAATGCGAGCCGGGTGGACGTGCCGTTCATGGACAGTCACTGGCTGATGCGGAAAGCCCCGGTGAACCGATAGATACTGAGGTTCTGCTGGGTCGATGCGCTGAGGGGACAGGTACTCCACACCCAAACATGCTATTACGTTACCATTTTCAGGAACCAGCCGCACGTCCATAGCGTTATTCCCACTGACTTGCGGGGGGTGCGGGCTAGGGCTCGCAATGAAACAATGGCTGGGCGCTATCAGGGCTACCACTACCTTCCAAACAAAAGCAAAAGTATCGAGATCTTTTGGCGAGCCGATGGTTGGTGGTGGTGGCCGCGAGTTACTGGCCATCCGCCGGATCGCGCACCCATTGGACCGTTCTTAACCAGCACCGAAGCCTACCTTAGCGCAAGAGGGGGCGGTCTGCTAATTCCGCGCCCGACGCCTTACAAAGAACCGCCAGCGCATAAAATCAGCCGATAAACCCGCGCCCGAAACACCTCGCGCTGCATCGAGTTGAATGTCGCCTGCTCTTGATCTACAAATTCGATCTTCCTCATTGGCTTTATCTCGTCGCCATCGCGCTGTAGACCGTCGAGGCGGGGAGCGTGGTGGTCGAACGGGACCTCTGACGAGCGAGAGTTCGCATTCATCCATGACAAGCTAACCGAAATTGATAGGCAGATTGGTGCAGAATGATTGGTAGGCGAGGCAGCGCAAAAAGTGACGACCCCAATCAGGAGTGATTTCCGGCACGAAATGGTGGAGGATCATCACCCGCGATAAGGATTGTTTCCCTTCCTAGAAATGGGGGGAGCCAATGAAATCCCTCGCTGTTGCTATGGCTCTTTGCACTTTGATTTCCTGCGCAAGTGCCGCTGATCAAACCTGTAAGGCAACGGCCATCAAACAGAAGCTTGCCGGTGAAGCTCTCCTTAACTTCGTCAAGCAGTGCGAAATTGATGCCATGGTGGCATGCGCGAACAGAACTGCCGGCAAGCCTGACAGCGACACCCTCATGGACGCATGTGTGGCGAATGCGCTTGGCGTGGGGCCTAGGTGGTGCGAGCCACATTATTGCAGTACGAATGCTGATTGCACTGGCGGTGCTGGATGTAAGGTTTGCTGGGCCGGACTTTGCGGACGGTAATAGAGCGGTTTGAAACAGCTCTGGCCATCCGGCTGATGAAGCGGTGCAAGTGGTGTGGCCAGCGCGGATGTTGCGACGGCCAATGCAAAAGCGACAGCGATCAACCTGATCATTGTTTTCTCCATGTCATCCATTCAAGTAGAGATCTCCTTGAAGGCTGCAACGGGGGCCGGCTACGCCACCAGCGAACCGTGCCTCTGCGCGTCGTTTGCGGTCACAGGCGAAGTGACTGGTAATTGCAGCACTGTGGCGTGCTGACCTTTGCATAACTGCGTCAGCAGCACGGTCTTCCCATCAGGGAACTCAAGGGCGTCATGATGGGCGTTTGACCGGCCTTTGTTGACCTGTCGGAACCTCGCTACCTTGTGCCCGAGCCTCCAAGCGAAGAGGATGCCCGTCTCGCATCGGACCTCCTTCTCGAAAGCAACCTCGGTGCCAGGAAGCACGCAAACGGCCACGCTAGGGTCATCTACGGATACAAAACCCCGCGTGATGGTATGGGGAAAGCCCGCAGATACTAATTTGTCGCCAACCTTAGCGGGCCGGGACGCGATAAGCGCTAAGCTGTAGTCACACATCGAAGGTACTCCAATCTCAGAGCCAGAATGGTACCCCCGTCCTATACTTATGGTAGCCAATCAAAGCGGCGATCTTTTGTTTGGTTCCATCCTGCGACGAACCGCGCCGCCGGTGGAGTGGAACGACGTGACGTGTCAGCCAGCGAAACCTTAGCTCTTTTTGGATGTCACAACGTGAACGCGACCCGGTACTTGGCTCACTTTCTTACCGTCACATTTGGGGCACTTCACTTTCGCTTTTTCGTGCTCAGTGATGGTTTCGGTTCGCTCAAATGACTTGCCGCATTCGTTACAACGATACTGGTAGGTCGGCACGTCCCACCTCCACACTCTCGATCAAATGGTTCCAATGAAATCACGCTTTCCCAATTCAACACCGCAATGCCGCAGAATGTCGTAAGCGGTGGTGCAATGGAAATAAAAGTTGGGCATCACGAAATGTACTAGATAGGGCTGACCCTTGAAACTCATTGTGTGTTCACCGAGCGTCAGTTTGATTTCACGATCCTCAGACCCATCGATGTCATTGGGTTTGAAGGATTGCACGAACGCCGCCGTCTTCGCGAGCCGCGCCTTGAGATCGGCAAAGGTCTTCTCCACGTCGTCATGTTTTGGCACTTCGACACCGGCGAGCCGCGCAGCGGCTCCCTTAGCGAGATCAGCTGCAATCTGGATCTGGCGAACAAGCGGAAGCATGTCAGGGGCAAGCCGGTAATTGAGTAAGACTTCTGGATCAATCTTGCGATTACCAACATCGGCCTCAGCTTTGTCCAAAATCGCGGCGAGGTTATTTAGCATTTGGACAAACGCGGGGATGGAAGCCTGATACATAGAGAGCGACATAGACATTGACCTCTTTGATTGAACCGGTTCAGAGCAGCACGACCGGCGTCAGGTGGTGGAAGAATGTTAATCCGTCTCGAAGATGCTCATGTCTTTTATGTGGGCACCTGACCCCGCTTCGTACAGAACAAGGCAGGGAGGACATGAGCAAACCGGTTGCGAAGGACTTTGATGAAGCGGAGGCACTTCGCGAGGTCATCGATGCACTCAGGGCCGACAACGGGAGGCTGCTGCGGCTGTTAATAGCGGGCTTCGTCAGCAATGGCCGACCGGAGCACAAAAAGCTGACCGAGGTATTGGCCCATCATCCCAACTTGCGAAATTGGTTAGGCACTGGGGAATTGAGAAATTTGAATGCCAATCAAAATCAAGTCACGCAAAGGGAAGACAGCGATAAAAGCTCGGTGCGGCAAACTACGATTAAAACGCGGCATAGACGCGGAAGAAGGGGCAAGCGGAAGAAGGAGTAATCTTCGCGTAGCGAAGCGCCCCGTCTAGGTATCATGTGCGTCAGCCAGATCGATCTCGCCTTCGACCACGTGCCTCAGGCCGGTACCTTCCCCGGTCAGGACCATTTTGACTTTGAGTTTTCCCTTTCCGGCCAGCTTCTCTTCACGAACCACGCGCTCGATGGCCTGTTGCGCGGTAACACCCACCTCTTTCAGGTATTTCCGCATCGAAATATTGAACTGTTCCATCTCGAACCTCCTAAGGCGCGGCATAGCTTGCATGGGCAAGGTGACGTGAGGCCGTGTACTCAATACCGGCAATTTTGGGAGCACGGCGTCAATGAGGTATCTGCTGACGCTAAGACTTCACGTTGCTCATCGAAAGTGCGTGTTTGATACGCACGTTTCCAAAGTAGCAATTTATCGAGCCAAGAGCGATGGACGCGCTCGCACTAATTTCCGTAGCCATGTGTGAACATCGTGCAGATGTGACGCCAATGCTGCACAAGCTCTCGGGCAAATTGCCGCGAGGACGAACCGCCGCAAGCAGCCGTCTCAATTTTTTCCCGGTATTGCTGCTACGGATAGAACGGGGAGACGCAGCACACAGAACAAGAACCAGAGGAAGGAAAGGGGGGCAGGCGTAAAAAAGGAGGTGGCGATGGATACTGAACGCGAGATAATTCTTTTGAGCGTCGGTAGTGCTTCGGTTGAAGATCCTGACCAGTTAGCATGTTTGAAAAACGCGCATGCACTCATTCCGAATGCGGCCCTCGTTGTTCTTTCCGACCGAGAGGACTCAAAGGAAATATGCGCTGCCTTCGAGGCCGGGGCCACAGGTTTCCTGCCTACCAACATCGAACCATCTATTGCACTCCAGGCCCTGTCCTTCATCAGAAGCGGCGGGTCCTTCTTTCCCCCTTCCGCCCTGTCGAATTGCCATTCGGGATCCGAAAGGCCTTCGGCTGCACAAGCGACCACCAACGGCTTGGATCATAGCCACCCTGCGCCTTGTCAGTTGGTGGACGGTGTCAGCGGCCTCACATCAAAACAGGACGACGTCTTCAAGCTCCTGCGCCAAGGACAAACAAACAAGCTGATTGCGCGTCAGCTGGGCATGTCCGAGGCCACTGTTAAGGTGCACGTTCGCCAAATTATTCGGAAGTTTGGAGTATCAAACCGCACACAGGCCGTCATCTGTGCAATGAATGGTAGTGTTTTCGCCGCAGCTCGGTAAACGACCAGGGTTGCCGTGAGAAAAAAAATCGCGGTGAGCCAATGCCTCGGACGGCATCCTAAAGGCGCATCCTACGAATAAGGGCAAAGAGCTGAGCCAACTCTTACACCTTCTTCTATGGGCCTCCACGATCTTGAAGCCGTCTGCTGGGAAAATCTGAATGCTGGTGTCCGAAGCCAGCCCTATAGGATTACCATGAGTCGGCGGCCGGCCGAAGCCCACGCGTCTTCGTATTTGGTTCGCCAACCGGCTGCTCACCTCGGACTGATCGAGGCGGCTAAGCGGGTGGAGCCGGAAGTCGCGAGCTAACCATTAGCGAATAACGAAGCAACGTCATGTCTGGAGGCCGGGGAACGGCACTCGCGCGTTCAGCCCAAGAATGTGGCGCTGTTGAAGAGGCCCTTTGGGCCGAAAACGGCGTTTCTCGGGCATCTTGAACTGGAGCTTCGCCGGTGCGACAGTCTGCCCCATCGGGGGAATGGGGCCTCATGATTGCGCGCGAAAGCTTGAACCTGCAGACGCCGTACGAGCTGCCGGCCGGCAAGCTCGAGGAATTGATCGCAGGCATCTTCGCCGAGGTTTTCGAACTCGACCGGATCGGTGCTGTCGACGAATTTTTCGATGTCGGCGGCGATTCGCTTCTTGGTGAAGTTCTGAGCGAGCGGATTACTCAACGGACCGGGCAGGACTTCCAAATTTCAGACCTTTTCGAACACGGCTCGCCGCGCGAGATCGCCAGGTTTCTTTTCGCGAAGTCAACCCAGCCGGCGATGGGAGCAGGAGGGCGCCCGCCAATCTTTCTGATTCATGGCCGCGTTGGATTCACTTTGCCCAAGCCCGAGTTCCGCAAGGTGTTCGGAGAGAGCCAGGAGTTCCACTTGTTCGAGCTCCCAGGCATTCGTGGCGGACAAAGCTATGACCGGCTCGAGGACATTGCCGCGGTCTATGTCGCGCAGCTCGTCGAGCGCTATCCGCGGGGGCCGATCCTGATCGTCTCCTTTTGCGTGGGCGCCCTGATCGCGCTTGAAATGGCCGCGCAACTTGCCGCACGCGGCAGGCCCATCACCCAGCTCGTGCTGCTTGACCCAAGCTTGCCGAAGAACCGCGGCGTGGACTTGAAACGGGAGCGCAAAAGGAAGGCGGGACGCGAGAACGGCTCGGCGCCCCTGCCGGATTCGTTTCGCGTGCGAGGGCTGTGGCAGAAGGTGCGCGACGCCGCGTGGCGGATCGCCGGCGGGCGCGAGGACCCGGCAGAGACGTTGCAGTCATTCCGCGAGAAGCTTCTGACCAAAGAGGAGCGGGGCCGCTCAAAAATGCCTGGCGTGCCGCAGTCGGTTGAGGCACGGGCCAAGCTTCAGTTTGCGCTGTCTCGCTACAAGCCGCGCCAGTTCGACGGACCGGTCGAAATTCTCGCCTCGCCTGAGCGGGAGCTGGACAGCTCCTTGGCTGACCTGCTGCCGCGGCGTCGTTCCCAGCTCGTGTTTGAGGAACACTGCGAGATCAGCACGGCCAAAGCCGCCTCCCTCATGCAGGTGATCTTCAAGGCGGCTCTCGCCGAGGAGGGCTCTCCGCCGCCGCAGGAGCCTTCGACGGGCTCGATGAGCCTCGCCGCTCGCGAAGCCTGATCCTTTTCTGCAGCACGCTTACGGGCAAATGCGATGGAGGCATCTGTGGAACATAGAGACGGTCTGGCGGACCCGGTCGCGGAACGACCAACGCCAGGTTCTCGCCCAGTTGCACAGCGCTGGGTGGACTGCCTCGATGCGCCCAAGCTTGAAGCGAACAAGCGGGGAGCTCCCGTCGAGGTGGGCGTATTGTGGGGCGAGGGCGTTGGCCAGGAAGTGATCGCCGCGGGTCTTGAGGTCCTTGAGAGCGTCGTCGGCCCGAGAAGCGTCGCGCTCAATGTCTATGAAGCGGGGCGCCTCGATAGCCACGCCGTCAAGGCGAAGGCCGATCGGCCCCTCACTGACGAGATTCTTGGGCTTTGCGAGCAGACCTTCGCCCGTGGCGGCGCGGTCATTCAGGGACCCTATGGCGGACGCTTCGTCTACGATCTGCGCAAGCATTTCGACCTGTTCTTCAAGATCAGCCCATTGCAAAGCGCCCTCAGTGCACAAGACGCTTCGCTGCTCAAGCCGGAGGTGGTGAAGGGGCTCGACATCCTCATCACCCGGGAGAATTGCGGCGGCATCTATCAAGGCCAGTGGACCGAGGACCGCAGCGTGCCCGGCCGGCGCATAGCCCGGCATCATTTCGACTATGAGGAGAGTCAGGTGAGACGCTTCCTCCGCGCCTCCGCCCGCCTTGCCAAACAGCGGCGGGGCAAGATGGCCGTGGTGTGGAAGGAGTCCGGCCTGCCGTCGATCAGCGCGCTGTGGCGCGCCTGCGCCAACGAGGCTGCCGAGGAATATGGCGTGGGCCTGCAATTGATCGGCATCGACCTGATGGCTTATTGGCTGCTCCTGCGGGCAGCGACATTCGACGTCATCGCCACGCCGAACCTGTTCGGCGACGTGATTGCCGATCTTGGCGCCATCCTGCTCGGCTCACGCGGCGCGTCCTTCTCGGGAAATTATTCGGAGGACGGCAAATCCGTCTATCAGACCAACCACGGCGCCGGCTTTGACCTTGAGGGCAGCGATAAAGCGAACCCCGCAGGACAGATCTTTGCTTTCTCCATGATGTTGCGCGAGACCTTCGGGCGTTACGACGAGGCTGACATCATGGAAGAGGCGGTGCGTTCGGTGTGGCGCGAGGGCTGGCGTACCGAGGACGTCGCCATCCCGGGCTGCCGCGTGGTCGGCACGCGTGAGATGGGCCGCCGCATTGCCGGGCGCGCCGAGGAGATCATGGACACGCGCGGTGCCCGGATTGCGGCCAAGGTGTGAGTTGATGGCAGAGGCCGCGCCAAGACCAACGGCGCAGAGTGCACGCTTCCCCGCGGAGGACCGGGCGGCAACGTCGCCGCAGGTCACCGCAGTGCGAGCGTGCGCTAAGGACTGGCGCAACGCGCCCCTTGCCGAGCGTATCAATCTCGTGCGCCGTCTGGCCGCCACCCTTAACGTAGAAGCCGAATCGCTCGCTGCGCTGATCGCGGCTGAGGTCGGTAAGCCGATCCGTTTCGGCCGCAGCGAACTGCAACATTGCCTCGACATGCTCGACGCCATTGCGCGGCGCGCCAAGCACGCTGACGAGACCATCGCGACCAATCCCGCCTGGTTCGCGCGGCGGCGCCCCCATGGCGTTGTCGCGGCGATTACGCCATGGAACAACCCGCTCTATATCCCCCTCGGCAAGATCGTTCCGGCAGTGGTGTTCGGCAATGGCGTGGTCTGGAAGCCGGCACCTGAGGCGCGGGAGACTTCACGATCGCTCCTGCACTGCCTCGGAAAAGCCGGCTGGCCCGAGGGATTAATCGGCCTCGTCGAAGGTGGCCCGCGCGAAGGCGAGGCATTGATGCGCGAACCTGGCGTCGGCGCGGTGACGATCACTGGCTCCCTCGCCGCCGGACGGGCGGCGCAGGAAATTTGCGCAGAGCAGCACATTCCGCTCCAGGCGGAGCTTGGTGGCAACAATGCCGCCATCGTCTGGCCGGACGTCGATCTCGCTGCAGCGGCTCGCGCCGTGGCGGCCGGCGCCTTCGAAATGGCGGGTCAGCGCTGCACTGCCAACCGCCGCGTCATCGTGCACGATGATTGCCGCGAGGCGTTCATACCGCTGCTGCTCGAGGCGAGTGCGGCCTTGCAATGGGGCGATCCTGCGGAGGCCGACACAGTTATCGGTCCGATGGTCAGCACGGCGCATCGCGACCGTGTGGCGGCCCTCGTCCAACGTGCGGCGTCCTATTGCGACGCCCCGCTGCTGCCACTCGGGAGCGAACCGCGATCGGTCGGTACGCATGGCGCAAAGTTCTATCCGCCGACAATCCTCTTTTGCGATGAGCCAGAAGCGACAATCGTCCAGGAGGAGAGTTTTGGACCGGTTCTCGTGGTGCAGAAGGCTCAAGACTGGAAAGAGGCCATCAGCCTTTGCAATGGCGTGAGGCAGGGGCTCGTGGCCGCGGTGTTCACCACCTCGGACGAGATCGCAAGCCGCTTCCTCGACGAGGCCGAGGCCGGAATGTTGAAGGTCAATCAGGCCACCTCGAACGCGATCGTTGACGCGCCCTTCGGCGGCTGGAAAGCCTCCGGCCTTGGGCCGCCGGAGCATGGCCAATTCGATGTCGAATTCTTCACCCGACCGCAAACCGTATATGGCGCGATCCCGAGAGGCACCCCGGCTTTGGTTCAAAGCGAAAGCATGATGCAAGCCGGCGCCTCAGCCGGTCAGGGCAATATCGTCAAAACCCTCATCGCGCTCGCGGCCCGCTGGCCAGGGAGCGCGGCGATCGTCTCCTCGCGCCTCAGCCTGACCTACGG
>CAWGVA010000027.1:0-38898 GCA_963825835.1 uncultured Alphaproteobacteria bacterium
GACCATCACCTTGAAGCCTCCGTAGATCATGCGCTTCGCGTCGAAGGGCATGTCCTTCATGTCCATGCCGGCAATCCGCTTATCCTTCATCACCTTGGCGTTGACCCGGTCGCGATGCGCCCGCGACTTGTAGACGATCCAGGAGAAGATCACCGTCTCGCTCGGCTTGAGCTTGACGCTGCGCGGGAACGACGTGAGCTTTCCCATCTTCACGTCGTCGGCGACGCATTCGCGAAATTCGAGCGCGCCGTACTCCTTCCAGACCTTGCCTGCCTTCTGCGCCAGGCGCTTATAGGCCTGCACCTTCTTCTTCGGCACGGGCAACACAAATCCATCGACATAGGGCATGGCGCTCTCCAGGGTTCGCTGACGGACAAGGGCAACGGTCGATTCAGAATGAGACCATTGCTTGGCTAGTTTTTGGCGTCTTCCGGCGCCGGCTAAACTCTGAGCGGATCAGACGGTTTCGCCTTCGTAGGCGCGCTTCAGCGCCTCGATGTCGAACTTCTTCATCTGCATGAAGGCGGCCATCACCCGCGCCGACTTGCTCGCGTCGCGGTCGAGCATCATTTCAAGCAGCGCGACCGGAACGACCTGCCATGACAGCCCGTATCTGTCCTTGAGCCAGCCGCAGGGTCCTTCCTTGCCGCCCTCGGTGAGCCTTCTCCAGAAATAATCGACCTCGTCTTGGCTCTCGCAATAGACCTGGAAGGACACGGCTTCATCGAAGGTGAACTGCGGGCCGCCGTTGAGCGCCACGAATTTCTGCCCGGCGATCTCGAAATCGACGACCATGACCGAGCCCGCCGGCTTGCCGTGGATGTCCTGGCCTTCGTCGGGATAGCGGGCAACCGTGTTGATCTTGGAGTTCTTGAACACCGAGACGTAGAACTTCGCGGCCTCCTCGGCCTCACTGTCGAACCACAGGCAGGGGGCGATCTTCTGCGTGACGATCTGCATGGCTTACTCCTCAAGCTTCTCGTGGTGGTGATGGTCAGCCTGGAAGATCAAGCCCCTTCCGCGCTTGCCGGTTCCGACCCGCAGCAGGACTTGGCAGCCTTGACGTCGTCATAGTCGTCATGGCGCCGCACCCAAGCCATGGTCCAGGGCAGCTCCCCCTCGTCGCGGCCCTTGGGCACGAGGTCGAGGAAGTTGTAAGTGCCGACCAGGATGTCGAGACCGCGCGCGTAAGCCGAGTAGGTGTGGAAGATGGCGCCGGATGGGTCTTTGATGAACACGCTCACGCCAGGCATCTCGTCGGACTCGAAATCGCCCATCTCGTAATTGTAGTAGACCTCGCCCTCTTTCTGCTCTGGCCGGAACGACACATGGAAGTCGTAGTTGAAGTCGTTGCCGTAGGACGACACCCATGGGAACCGCCAGCCCATGCGCTGCTTGTACGCTGCGATCTCGGGGAGCGGTGCGCGCGAGACGGCGGTGAGCGTCACGTCGCGATGAGGCGAGATGCAATGCCGCACCGTCGAAATGATCGGCGAGGTAGGAGCAGCTCGGGCAACCTTCGCCCCAATCAGGGCCAAGCATGAAGTGATAGACGATCAGTTGGCTCCGCCCATCGAACAGATCGGCGAGGCTATTTTTGCCTTCCGGCGTGTCGAATAGGTAATTCTTCTCGACCTTGACCCAAGGGAGCGCGCGCCGCTCGGCGCTGAGCCGATCGCGGGCCTTGGTGAAGGCCTTCTCGTTGGCGAGATGCGCCTTCCGCGCCGCGATCCATTCGTCCCGGGATACGACTTTGTGCTGCATGATCAACTCCATGAGTAAAGAGAGGCGCGGAAGAGCGATTGCCTCCCGCGCCTCGCAATGCGATCGCTCAAGCGGTGGCAGGTGTCATCCAGCCGACGCCTGCGCCGCCAGGCTGGCGCAGGATGGCGATGCGGCCGATGCCGGGGATGTCGAACAACGGCCGCATCAACGTCGCCCCGGCCTTGGTTGCCTTCTTTACCCGCGCGTCAACATCATCGACGGCGAGATAGGGCATCCAGTTCTCGGGAACGCCGGCAAAGTCTGGCCCTTTCATCTCGAAGATGCCGGCCACCATCTTGTCGCCCTCCTTGGCGACCCAATAAGTGCCGCCGTCCTGCATGGGCATCGGGTCAAAGGTCCAGCCGATGGTGTCGGCATAGAATTTCTTTGCGCCCGCCGGGTCGTGGGTGATGAGCTCGTTCCAGCAAAAGTTCCCGTGCGCGCCCTTCTCGTTCGTGCACTCGTCCTGCTCGGCCTTCTGCTTCTGTGCTGCTTGTGCCATGTCACTCTCCTTTTTTGGGGGTTACGCAAGATAGAGTTCGAGCTTGTTGAGGCATCCGGCCCAGCCACGCTGGTGGCGGTCCCGCGCCTCTTCGTCGAAGAACTGCTCATGGATCAGCGTGAGCAATGAGCCGTGGCCGTCAGGCTTGATCAGAATGGTGACCAGTGACTCGCGCTCCGGCATGGTGCGCCACGACCAGGTGAAGTTGAGCATCGCGTCCGGAATCACCTCGCGATATACGCCGCTCACATGATGCTCCTCGCCGTTCTCAGTGGAGAAAACGATGGAGTAGCGGCCTCCGTTCCGTACATCGAGCACCGCGCTCTTCACCGCGCCCGCATCAGGCCCGAACCACTTCACGATTTTCGCGGGGTCGGTCCACGCCGCGTAGACTTTTTCCGGCGCCGCATTGAGACGACGTTTGAGGGTGAGGCTTGGCTTGGCAGCGACTTTGGGTTGGGCGGACATGACTCTTTCTCCACGAATGCGGCAAGACGTTCGAGTTGCTCGGACCAGAAGCGTAGATAACGATTGAGCCAATTCATGGCATTTTCCATCGGCTCCGGTGTCAGCTCGCAGGCAACAATGCGGCCGGTCTTGGTGCGCCTGATCAGGCCTGCGTCGGACAGCACATCGAGATGCTTCATCACCGCCGGCAGCGACATCGGAAGCGGGCGCGCAAGCTCGCTCACCGAGGCGCTCTCCCCGCTGTTGAGACGCGCGAGCAACGCACGCCGCGTCGGGTCGGCAAGCGCCGCGAAGGTGCGGTCGAGGGCAGTATCCTGATACTTAACCATTAGGTTAAGTATTAGATCAACCCGCGTGACGTGTCAAGCGAGGATCGAGACCCTAGGATTCCAACATGCCGGCAATGAGCTTAGCGGGCTTCGCCGCAGGCTCGATCTGTTCGAACGTGCATTGGCTTGGGGCTTTGTCGGGGCGGAAGCGAACGAGCTTGGTGCCGTGGCGGAAGCGATTGCCGGTCACCTGGTCGTAGCTCACCTCGACCACGAGCTTGGGCTTCAGCGGCTGCCATTGTTCGGAGCGTTCGGTGCTCCACCGGCTCGGTCCTCCCGGCGCGTTCCCGGTGAAGCCAGGCGGCGAGACGAGGGCCCCGAGCTTAGCCGTCAGCGCCGCGCGATCCTTGTTGGCAATAGTCGCCGTGAAGCCGACATGGTCAAGTTTGCCGTCAGCGTCGTAGAGCCCGAGCAGGAGAGAGCCCACCTCCTTGCTGCCGGTGCGATAGCGGAAGCCGCCGACCACACAGTCGGCGGTACGATGCTGCTTGACCTTCATCATCGCCCGCTCGCCGGGGACGTAGGGTCCGTCGCGCTTTTTGGCCACGACGCCGTCGAGAGCCGGGCCGCCTTGCTTGAGCCAGCGCGCGGCTTCCGCGAGACTCAAGGTGTAGGGCGAGAGCTTGAGGTCGCGCTGCTGTTTGGCAGACGCAAAGAATTTTTCCAGCGCCGCCCGCCGCTCGCTCAGCGGTGCCTCGATCAGGCTCTTGCCCGAAGGATCGAGCAGCATGTCGAACAGGATGAAGATCGCAGGCGTCTTTGCGGCTAGCAGCTTGATGCGGCTCTCAGCCGGATGAATGCGCTGAAGCAGCGCATCGAAGGAGAGCTCTCCATCCCTGACAATCGCCAGCTCGCCATCGAGCACGAACGAGCGCGCCTTCAGGCTCTTGAGCGTGGCGACCGTCTCCGGAAAATAGCGTGCGAGCGGCTTGCCGGACTTTGCCTTGAGATCGACCTTGTCGCCCAAGCGGAAGGCGAGGCACCGGAAGCCATCCCATTTCGGCTCGTATTGCCAATCGCCTTCAGGCAGCTCCTCGACGAGCTTGGCTTCCATCGGCTCGATGTCGAGCGGCACGGCTAAGGCCGAGAGCGATGTGGGCGGCGCCATGGGAGGAAATCGGCGCGGGCCCCGAAGGGGCTATTCGGTGCCGCGGCGGATCAAATATCCAACGAGCACGCCGACGCCGAGAGCCACGACCAAGGACGCCGCGAGATTGTCCTTCATCAGTTCCTCGGCCTCGTGCACCGTATCGTACGCGTGTCCTCGCGCGGGGCCCAAGCGGCGGTTTGCCATCTTGCTGAAAGAGCCGGTGAGGTCGCTCAGATAGTTCCGTACGGCGTCGAGCTGGTCGTGCAGATCTTGCGCGTCGAGCTCCTTCAAAAACCTGCCGGCCTTGTCCTCAGCTCTAGCCCAACTCATCATCGACATGTCCTCCTAAGCGAGGCCGGATCGGCCGCTATTCGTGTCGCAAAATCATACGACAGAACAGCGAAGACGAGCGCAAGTTCCGAAATAAAGTACGAGCGCCCGCCCGGGAGGGCGGACGCTCAGCAAATCAGCTTTGGCGCTCCTGCTACTTCGCGCAGGCTTCCATGCCGGCCATCGCCTTTTCGGCTTCTTCCTTCGAGTTGTATGGGCCACCCATGTTCTTCATGGTATCGCCGGGGATGTCGTGCATCATGGTGCACTTATGGCTGGCGGGATCGAAGGCCACATAGAATTGCTCGGCAAAAGCCGGAGCGCTGAATGCAACAATAAATGCTGATGCAAGGAGGTATTTACGCATCAAGTCCTCCCTAGAGGTCTTTGTCGGGCCTTGATTGGCCACGAAACAAATTCTATCGGCCAATCCCGGCAGATTTCGGAACGAAATCCCCAAGAATGGTGAAAAATCTAGTTACTTCAGTGAATTAAACTCGAATAACAGAGTCGAATTTCCTACAGCGTCGTGTTTCTGGCGCGGATGCCGCGCTCGATCGCCGCGGTCGTCATCTTGTCGAGTTCCAGCGTGTCGCCGAGCATCTCCAGGAAGCGGATCTCCTCCGGCTTGATTTGGCGGTCAGCCGCTGCCACTTCGAGCGCCACGGCATAGGCGGTTTCCCGCAGCTTCGCCGGCAGCGCGCTCCGCACGAGCCGCAGAACCTCCTGCAGTCCACCGTCGGCACTCAGGATCTCGCCACAGTTCTCGGCGGTCTTGACCAGCGTGTTCTCGTCGTAATCGGCAAAGACCGGCAAATTTGAGACGATCTCGCCGATGCGGGCGAGCTCATCGTCGGTCATGGTGCGGTCGACGGCCGAAATCGTGACCATCACATAGACAAGCGCCGCGTGATGGTTCAACGGCTCGATCATGGTTCTGGCTCCCGTTACCCGGCTTCGCCACACAGCGCACTTGGCCCAAGTCCGCGCGGGACCGTAGAGAATTGCGTTTTTTCCGGCAAGCGCCGAAGTGACAAACTGATGACTCTCTGGCCGGAAAGCGCCAGAAAGGCTGGCGTCGTTTAGAAATCTGTGAAATTTGTCGGAACATAGTTCGTCATGAGTACCGAGCGCCCGCCTGCCATGCCAACCCCCAAGAAGACGCCTCGCCCGAAGACGCCGCGCGCCAAGCCGACGAGGTCCAGTCGCCGCAAGTCAGAGCCACAGGCTGAGGCCAGCATTCCGCTCGCCGACCTGAGCGCGCGCAAAAAGGCGCGGACGCCGAAGATCGAGATCAACTCGGAGCTGCTTGCCCATGCCCATGTGAGCAAGGCCTGGCCCTTCGAGGAGGCGCGCAAGGTCTTGAGCCGCTTGAAGCGGATTCCAAAGCCCACCGGCGCCATCATCTTCGAAACTGGCTATGGCCCTTCCGGCCTGCCGCATATCGGTACCTTCGGCGAGGTCGCCCGCACCACCATGGTGCGCCACGCCTTCCGCGTGCTCACCGAGGACAAGGTCCCGACGCGGCTGATCTGCTTCTCGGACGACATGGACGGGTTGCGCAAAGTGCCCGACAACATCCCCAACAAGGAGATGGTGGCCGAGCATCTCGGCAAGCCGCTCACCCAAATCCCCGATCCGTTCGGCGACCATGCGAGCTTCGGCCACCATAACAATGCGCGCCTCAGAGCCTTCCTCGATGCCTTCAACTTCGACTACGAGTTCCTGTCGGCCACCGAGTGCTACACCACCGGGCGCTTCGACAAGACTCTGCTCAGGGTGCTCCAGCATTACGATGCGATCCGCGACGTGATCCTGCCGACGCTCGGGCCCGAGCGCCGCGCCACCTACAGTCCCTTCCTGCCGATCTCTCCCGTCACCGGCCAGGTGCTGCAAGTGCCGATCATCGATCGCGACACGGCCTCAGGTACCGTCTTCTACAAGGAGCCGGTGACCGGAAGGCTCACGCAGGTTCCGGTGACGAGCGGACATTGCAAGCTGCAATGGAAGGCGGACTGGGCCATGCGCTGGGCGGCGCTTGGCGTCGACTACGAGATGGCGGGAAAGGACCTGATCGAACTCGGTCCGCCTTGCCGGCCACATCTGCCGCATCCTCGGGGCGCAGCAGCCTGAAGGTTTCAACTACGAGCTCTTTCTCGACGAGAAGGGCGAGAAGATCTCGAAGTCGCGCGGCAACGGCCTTACCATCGATGAGTGGCTTACTTATGCGAGCCCCGAAAGCCTCAGCCTTTACATGTATCAAAGCCCGCGCAAGGCGAAGCGGCTCTATTTCGATGTGATCCCCCGCGCCGTCGATGAATATGTCGGACACCTCGCGGCCTACCCCAAGGAGGAGCAGGACGCGAAGCTCATGAACCCTGTGTGGCACATCCATTCCGGTGAGCCGCCAAAGGCCGAGCTTCCCATCAGCTTTGCGCTGCTGCTCAACCTCGCTTCAGCCTCGAACTCAGAGGACAAGGAGGTGCTGTGGGGCTTCATCCGCCGCTATACGCCCGACGCCACGCCTGAACAGCATCCGCTGCTCGACCAGCTCGTCGGCTACGCCATCCGCTACTTCCATGACTTCGTGAAGCCGGCGAAGAGTTACCGCGCGCCCGACAAGCGCGAGCGGGCGGCGCTGCTCGATCTCGATGAGCGGCTCGGTCAACTGCCGGTCGGCGTGCTTGCCGAGGAGATCCAGGCCGTGGTCTATGCCGTCGGCAAGGAGCACGGCTTCGAGCCGCTGCGCGCCTGGTTTTCGGCGCTCTACGAGGTGCTGCTCGGCCAGACGCAAGGGCCGCGCTTCGGCTCTTTCGTCGAGCTCTACGGCATCCCTGAAACCAGGGCGCTGATTCAGAACGCGCTGGCGGGCTAAGTGGCCCCGCGCTACTCCGTATAAGACTTGCAGTGCGGCCCCCAAGTCCACGCGCCGTCCGCCTTGTTCGCATTGGGCCCGCACGGAAGCTCAGTGGAAGCAGGTGGCGCTTCGACCGGCGCGCCAATGGGATCGATGCACAGCACGTGGCCGGTGACGGGGTTCACCTCGGCTTTGCGGCAGGTCGGGGCGGCGGTCGAGGCTGGGTCGCCTTCGCTTGCCGCCATGGCGCCAGCGAGCGCCGCCATCGCGGCAAGGCTCGCCGCGAAGGCAAGCCCGGTCAAAACCTGTCTCGTCACGTTCCGCATGTCCCAACTCCTTGATTGCCAGCCAACACCGTAGCCGAATGAGTGCCCAGCGCTAAGACTGCGGGCAGCAAAAAACTTTTTTTAGTCAGGGAACTGATCAATCCGTCCCGGGTTTCTCAGCATGCCGTAACTGGAAACGGCAGCAGCCCCGCTGCCACGCGCCCCCGGCGCTGGCCACGCGCCCACTTGGCGTCGACTGATGAGAAGCCCGGCTTGGCCCCAAGCCGGGCTCTCTTAGCTTTTGAGGCGCCGGTTATCGCGCGGATATGCGGCGAACGGCAGCGACTTACGAGGATTTGCCAGGATATTCATGGACGGCTCCGGCGAGGCGCGGAGGGGGGTGCGGAGGGACCCGGAGCCGCCAGCGGGACCGGTCATACGCAACACAAGGCCACTGACCTGCCCGCTCGCCTCACTGTTCCTCACAATCAAGGCAGGAAGGTGGACGGCCCCTCTTTCGCCATTTATCCACAGTCGCGGCGCGGCCGGCCCTGAAGAGCTGACGGTGGCAAAGAATAGGGGAGACGAGTCTTGCGGGCGGGTTAGGACGAGAGCCAGCCGAGCGTTCTTGCCTTCTTGTATGCAGCCTTCCAGGCCTGTGCCAGGAAGCGCGCCTTTGAGGCTGTCAGTCGCTCGCGCAGCGCGTCGGTGGCAACAAGCATTCCGAGATGACCTTCTCTTCGATAGGTCACCTCGAACTCTGGGCCGGCCACGACGATATCGCGATCGTCGAGCACGCGAACTGTGAGATCTGCCGTGTCGCTCATGCTTAGACTTTCAACTAATGCATAATAGCACGGCGTGAAGACCCATGCATAACTTCTTGCTTCACGGGGGTGTCACACAGTCCAAGTAGCCTCCCTCCGCGAAAACTGGGGCCATTTTCCTCCACTTCCTTCCTGATACTGTGTTGGCCGACTCCGAACATGTGGAAGTCTTGCGCCGCGGGCCACGATCGTGGAACGACTGGCGGCGGCAGAACCCTGCCACGGTGCCGAACCTCATCAGGCTCTCCTTGAGCGCCGCCGAGCGGCAGATGGGCATCATGAATGGCGGCCCGGTCAACCTCGCCTCGGCACGGCTCCGCGGCGCATCGTTGCGCTTCGCCACGCTTTCCGGCGCGAACCTCGCCGGCGCCGACCTTTCCGGCGCCGATTTGACCGATGCCAGGCTCGACGGCGCCAATCTCACCAACGCCGATTTGAGCCACGCTTTGCTCAACCGCACGGATTTCGCCGGTGCCAAGCTCGTGGGCGCGAGACTTGAGGGTACGAACCTTGCTCTCGCCCGCAACCTCACCCAGGACCAGATCATGGAAAGCCTGGGCGACGACTTCACCTTGCTTCCTCAGCATCTTGAACCTCCGGTGTTTTGGACTGAGGCAAGCGACGCCGAGCCGCAATTGGATGACGACCGTCCCGCTCACGTGCCGAACGTCACGGCCCGCAGCCGCGGAGGCACCATGTCGTGGCTGGTCGGAGGTGGGCCGCACGTGCCGGCGGTGCCGAAGCTCAAGTAGAAGCTGCGGCGCGCTTCAAAATGTGGCGCGCTTTGCGCACGATATCCTGCTCGATCTGCTGCTTCGACAGCCGCGCCGTGGTGCGAAACGAGAAGATCGTGACCGCCAAGATCTCGCCTCCGTCATCGTCCTCGTCTCTGAGCTCGACATAAGCGCGCTCGCTCTCCCGGTCATACTTGGCGTGGACGAGTTTGAAGGCCATGGCGGCAGCCTCGATTGAGGAGGGCTCGGCGTGATCCAGCCCGTCAACCAAAGCGGCGCCGGTTCGCCTTAAGAAGAAGCCCCGGCCGTTTGGGGCGCACCGGGGCTCGGGAAGCTATTTAGGAGGCGGCAAGACTAGCTTCTGTTTGTGACAGAAGCATCACAAAGCCTGGCTGTACCTTAGTCGGACTGCCAAAGGCCGAGGCGCTCCGTCTTGGCTGCGTCGAGCGCCTTGTCGAGTTCGGGCTCGGCGCCTTTTTGCGGCGTCGCCCAGCCCTGGCGCACCAGCCAGATGGACAGATCCTGTCCGACGACGCTGCAACGCGCCGCAAAATCCTTGGTCTCGCCGCCTTGCGGCAGCGTGCAGGTCACGGCACGGGAGCGGATGAAGCGGATGAGCGCGGCGCGGGCCTTGGCGCCACAGGGCCAAGAGGCCCCGCTCTCCTTTTTGCAGGTCTCGTCGGCCTCGCGCGCATCGATACCCTCGAGCTTGATCATCACCGTATCGGTAGGAAGGAGCCCAGCTTCCAGCGTTCCGGCGTCGCGCACCCTCACCTTGAAATAGCGCTTGGTCTCGCGCGGGAGCGGCGTGGCAGCCTTCTGTTCAAGGGCGGCGTTCCGCTCGGCTTCAGCCTTTTCGGCTGCCAGCAAGTGGGCCTTGGGATCGGCAGGCTCGGCGGCCTTTGGTGCTTCGGGCGGCGGGATTGCAGGCTGCAGCGCGGCGGGTTCGGGAGGTTTCGCAGGCGTCGCCTCGACCGCGGCGGTCGAGTTCCGGCGGAGTTGGAGGCTTGGCTGGTGCTGCCTCGCGCGTGGCTGTGGGGCCCCACATCTTTTCAAGTGCGCCCCACGGCTGAACGAAAATAACAAGGACTGCGGCGCCGAGCAGGAGCGAGAACAGCAAAGAGAGGGTCTTCATCGAGATCCCCTGGGGCTATTGGCTTGCCCATACGATGCGCGCCATCCAATCGATGCGCTCGACCGGAAACACGAGATTGGGATGCTCCGGGTTGAAGGAGGCGAGCTCGACGGTCTTTACCGTGCGCCGCACCAGGATCTTGGCCATGACCTCCCCGTCGGTCGTGCGCAGCACCACGCGGTCTCCTTTGCGCGCCGCGGAGTTGGGAGAGACGATCAAGATATCCCCGTCGCGATAGAGCGGCTGCATGCTGTCGCCCGTCACTTCGAGAGCGTAAGCGTTCTCGTCGTCAACGCGGGGGAAGCGGATTTGATCCCAGCCCCCGCCGACGGGAAAGCCGCCGTCATCGAAGAAGCCGCCGGCTCCAGCCTGGGTCAAGCCGATCAGCGGGATGGGCTGCGGGGCTTTGCGCAAAGTTGGCCCCTCGTCGAGCAGGTCCACGAACTCATCGAGCGTGGCCCCGGTGGCTGAGAGCACCTTGGCGAGGCTCTCGGTGGTCGGCCAGCGGGGGCGTCCTTCGGTGGTGGTGCGCTTCGAGGGGTTGAAGGCGGTGGCGTCGAGGCCTGCGCGCCTGGCGAGGCCTGAGGGCGTGAGCCCGTAGCGGCGCGCCAGCGCGTCGATTGCGGTCCAGATCTTCCCGTGGGTGAGCATGACGGCCCCCGACGCGCCGAAGCGAGGGTCGGAATTTATACCCATTCTAGGAATTATGGCTTATTTGCGCGCTTTGTCTACCCCAAACAAGTCGGGGCCTTCGACGGCCTTACAACGCAGGCTCACGTCAGGCGCCGCTTGCCGCGCGCAGCTCCATGAAGCTTCCCCGCCAATTCAGCTTGCCGAGCTGCATGCCGTGGTCCTCGGCGGTCGCGTGCAGTCGATCGAAGTCATGTGCCTAAGTCTTGAGCGACATTCGTCTGCTTTCTGGCCCGATATGCGAAAACAGCAGGCCGGTGGCCCCGGCATGGATGAGAGGAGAGAGGCCGGCAAAATACTCGTCCAGCTCTTCAGGCGGCACGTGCTGCAACACCCCCTTCGAGCAAACCCAGCGCGGCTTTCTTGCCGCCACGCGTGCCAGGCTTTCTTTGCTGATGACCTCGAGGGTCGGGCGCTTGGTTTCAACGATGTTCGTCGGCGAGCTGGCCCCGCCCCGCGGCGAGAATGCGCTGATCGATGTCGAGCCCGATAAAGCGGTCAGGTTCGAGGTAATCGATGAAGAACGCGCCCAGGCGCAACGTCCCGCAGCCGTAATCGACGACTGTTTCGTCTGGCCGAATGCCATAAGTGAGCAGTCGTTCGAACGTGCGACGGGCGCTCGCGATGCGGCCCGGCTTTAGGTTCGGCCCAAGCGAAGAATGGCTCTTATTGGTAGCAAGGGAGTTCACCGCGCATTCGGCGTAGAATTGCTTGAAGGAGAGCCCCGGGTTTCTTAGCGACCATAGGCCAAATTGGGCATACGGCAGCCAACACTTTATGGCCCACCAAACCACAAAACGCCCCCGTTACTCAACTATACAAACGCAGCAAGCAATCAGCACAGCCTTAAGTCATCAGCGCAGCATCCTAACTTCAGACTGCGACATTTTGTACATTTTGTCGATGGCAATCTCGCTGATCGCGCTTGCTTGTTGCTTGGAGGACGTGACGCTACTCTCCGTGACATTCCATGGCTGAACCGGTCTACAAGATCTGCCCCGAGGCTGCCCTCAAAGAGGCGAGGCGACATGGGCGCTTCGACGGCTCGGCCGACGACGCCCGCGACGGCTTCATTCATCTTTCGGCACGGCGCCAGGTCGCCGGAACCTTGGCCACCCACTTCGTGGGACAGACTGATCTGGTTCTTATCGCCATTGACCCCGACCGGCTGGGAGAGTGGCTTCGCTGGGAGACGTCGCGCGGAGGCGAGGTGTTCCCCCATCTCTATGGACCTCTCGACCTTGCGCATGTGATCTCGGTGCAGTCGCTGGAGCTGCAAGAGGATGGCAGCCATCGCCTGCCTAAGGGGATCGCCTCGTGAATGCGCTTTACGGCCTTGGCCAGGCTCTTCTGCACGCACTCGATCCCGAGCGGGCGCATGATCTTGCGGTCAAAAGCCTCGAGCTTGGACTTTATCCTCGCGCGGCCGCGCCGGACGATCCACGGCTTGCGCAAGAGGTGTGGGGCCTCAAATTTCGAAATCCGCTCGGCATGGCCGCCGGCTTCGACAAAGACGCGCGCGTTTGGGCGCCGCTTCTCGCCACGGGCTTCGGCTTCGTCGAGGTGGGCACGCTGACGCCGAAGGCGCAAGACGGCAATCCGAGCCCACGCATTTTCCGCTTCGCGCGGGACGCAGCCATCATCAACCGGCTCGGCTTCAACAATGAGGGGCAGGCGGCGGCGCTTCCCCGCCTGCTGGCACGGCGAAGCGGCGTCGTCGGAGTGAATATCGGAGCCGGCCGCGACAGCGGGGATCGCATCGGAGACTACGTCTCGGGCATCGCCACCATGAGCGCGGTCGCCGACTACCTCACCATCAACATCTCATCGCCCAACACGCCTGGCTTGCGCGACTTGCAGGCGCCGGAGGTGCTCGCTGCGTTGCTCGGCAGGGTGCAGGAGGCGCGGGGTAAGGCGGAGAAGCGGCCGCCGCTCCTCGTCAAGCTCGCCCCCGATATCGCCGATGCCGACCTTCCGGCCATCGTCGGCGTGATCGAAGCGAATGGCGTCGACGGCATCGTGGTGTCGAACACCACGCTGTCCCGCGAAGGGCTGAAGGACCGGAGCTTCGCCGCCGAGTTGGGAGGATTGTCGGGGAGGCCGCTCTTCGTCCGCGCCACCCGCATGCTTGCCCGAACCTACCAGCTCACCGAAGGAAGGCTGCCGCTGATCGGCGTCGGCGGGATCGATTCAGGCGCCGCGGCGCTCGCCAAGATCGAGGCCGGCGCCTCGCTGCTGCAGCTTTATACCGGGCTCGTGTTCGAAGGGCCGAAGCTGATCGGCGGCATCAAGCAGGCTCTGGTCGAGGCGATGGAGAAGGCAAAGGCAAGCAGCCTTGCGCCTCTGATCGGCCGCGACGCCGACAAATGGGCCGATCGCGAGCTGTGAACCCGCCGCGCTCAAGTAGCGCGAACCCACGAGTGGGGAAGCGCGGTAGCGCAAAATCAAGCCTCGCGGTTGCGCGAATTGACGTCGAGCAGTTCGCCACGGGGCCCGCGTCCCAGCATCTTGAGCAGGCGGGCGATGAACCACACCGGGAAGACGATGACGGCGCCGAGCAGGAAATAGCGGCCGGCTTTCTCGACCGCGGTCCAGCCGAGATCGTAAATGCGGGCGACGAGCTCGCGGATGCTCTCCAGGATGTCGAACGGGCTGAAGCCGAGCGCGGCGAGCAGCACCCCGACGACGAGGGACAGGATCGCCAGCCTGACCAGCACCAGGCCCGGATTGCCGCCGAAGAATTGCTCCATGTTTTCGCTCCGCTTGCCCGCTATACGCATCGGAGAATCGCGATGCGGGTTAGTCTATGCCCAGAATTGGTGAAGGAAAAAGGCAAGGTCAAGCAGGTCGATACGATGGGAGCGTTGAAAAAGAGGGGTGAGGCGGGGGCGGAGGCTGGGCTGCCCGAGCCATTCGCTGGCTGGTTCGCCTCGCGCGGCTGGCGCCCACACGCCCACCAGCTTCAGCTTCTCGACCTGGCGCGCGAGCGCCGCGACACGCTGCTAATTGCGCCGACAGGCGGCGGCAAGACGCTTGCCGGCTTCCTGCCGAGCGTGGTCGATCTCAACGGGCAAGGCAGACAGCCGCAAGCCGGCATCCACACCCTCTACGTCTCGCCCTTGAAGGCGCTTGCCGTCGATATCGCCCGAAATTTGACCGAGCCGGTTGCCGAGATGGGGCTGCCGATCACGCTCGAGACCCGCACTGGCGATACGCCGCCCTCCCGCCGCCAGCGCCAGCGCCTCTCCCCGCCCGACATCCTGCTCACCACACCGGAGCAGATCGCGCTCATGCTGTCGCACCGCGACGCGGGCGCACTGTTCGGCTCGCTTCGCACCGTCATCATCGATGAGCTGCATGCGCTCGCCTCGACCAAGCGCGGCGATCTTCTCGCGCTCGATCTTGCGCGCTTACGCACGCTGTCGCCGGATCTCGCCGCCATCGGCCTGTCGGCGACGGTAGCGCGGCCGTCCGAGCTTGCCGCTTTCCTCGTCGGCCATGAGGGGCAGGCGCGTACCAAGCTTGCCGAGATCGTGCAGGCAGGGGAGGGGCCGAAGGCGAACATCGCCATCCTCGACTCCGAAGCGGAGCTTCCCTGGGCCGGGCACTCGGCGCGCTATGCGCTGCCCGAGATCTACGAGGCGATCAAGGCCCACCGCATGTCGCTCATCTTCGTCAACACGCGCTCGCAAGCCGAGATGCTGTTCCATGCGCTGTGGCGCTACAACGATGCGAATTTGCCCATCGCGCTGCATCACGGCTCGCTCGATGTCGGGCAGCGGCGGAAGGTCGAGGCGGCGATGGTGGCTGGCAAGCTCCGCGCCGTGGTGTGCACCTCGACGCTCGATCTCGGCATCGACTGGGGCGACGTCGACCTCGTCATCAATGTTGGCGCGCCGAAAGGTGCAAGCAGGCTTGCCCAGCGCATCGGCCGCGCCAATCACCGGCTCGATGAGCCAAGCAAGGCTCTGCTCGTGCCGGCGAACCGCTTCGAGGTGGTGGAATGCCAGGCTGCGCTTGAGGCGGCAGAGGAGGGCGCACAGGACACGCCCCCGTCGCGGCCAGGCGCGCTCGACGTGCTCGCCCAGCACGTGCTCGGCATGGCCTGCTCGGGACCGTTGGATCCCGATCAGCTTTACCGCGAGGTGACCAGCGCCTCTCCCTATCAGGGCCTCACGCGCGAAGGCTTCGACAAGATCGTGCGCTTCGTCTCCACCGGAGGCTACGCGCTTGCCAATTACGAGCGTTACGCCAAGCTGAAACAGACCCCTGACGGGCGCTATCGCATCGCCCATCCGCGGCTCGCCCAGCAATATCGCCTGAATGTCGGCACCATCGTCGAGGCTCCCATGGTGCGGGTGCGGCTCGCCCGCCGCCAGGGCGGCGCGCTAAGGCCCTCTGCGGTTCTTGCCGCCGGCCGCGTGCTCGGAGAGGTCGAGGAATATTTCATCGAGCAGCTCGTGCCTGGCGACAGTTTCGTGTTCGCCGGCGAAGTGCTCCGCTTCGAAGGCTTGCGCGAGACCGACGCCATCGTCACCCGCAGCCACGCGCCCGAGCCCAAGGTGCCCTCCTACGACGGCGGCAAGTTCCCGCTCTCCACCTATCTCGCCGATCGCGTGCGGCGGCTGCTTGCCGACCGGCGCCATTGGGCGCGGCTTCCTGATCAGGTCTCGGACTGGCTGCGCATTCAGAGCGAGGTGTCGGTCGTGCCTGGCCCCGACGAGATCCTGGTCGAGACCTTTCCGCGCGGGCAAAGGCATTATCTCGTCTGCTATCCATTCGAGGGACGGCTCGCCCATCAAAGCCTCGGCATGCTGCTGACGCGCCGGCTCGAGCGCGCCCATGCCAAGCCGCTCGGTTTCGTCGCCAATGAATATGCGCTCTGCGTGTGGGGGCTCGCCGATATGGGCGAGATGGTGCAGAGCGGAAGGCTCGACCTCGCGAGACTGTTCGACGAGGACATGCTCGGCGACGATCTCGATGCTTGGCTTGCCGAGTCGAGCCTGATGAAGCGCTCCTTCCGCGTCTGTGCCATCATCTCGGGGCTGATCGAGCGCCGCCATCCGGGGCAGGAGAAGACCGGCCGGCAGATGACCGTCTCCTCCGATCTGATCTACGACGTGCTCCGCCAGCATGAGCCCGACCATATTCTCCTCCAGGCTGCCTTCGCCGACGCCGCAACCGGCCTGATCGACGTCGGACGCCTGAGCGGCTTTTTGCAGAGGATCCGCGGAAGAATCAGGCATATTGCGCTTGACCGGGTCTCGCCGCTTGCGGTGCCCGCCATGCTCGAGATTGGCCGCGAAAGCGTGCCGGGGGATGCGAGCGAAGCGCTGTTGCGCGAGGCAGTGGAAGATCTGATAGCGGAGGCGATGGGGGACCATGCTGCGCTTGATGTCTGAAGTTCTCGCCGGAAGGCGGCCGCCCATCAGACTTGCCGGCCATTCGTTCTTGCCGGTCGCGGCCGGCGCCCTCTATTGGGAGTCCGAGGACACCCTGCTCGTCGCCGATTTGCATCTGGAGAAGGGCGCGGCCTTCGCGGCGCGCGGCATGATGCTCCCCCCTTACGACACGCGGAGCACCTTGCAGCGCCTTGCCGCCTGCCTCGACCATTTCTCACCCCGTCGGGTGGTTGCGCTCGGCGACAGCTTTCACCGCAGCGAGCTCGCCGGACGGCTCAGCGCCGACGATCGCGAGGAATTGGCGGCGCTGCAGCAAGGCCGCGACTGGTACTGGATCCTCGGCAATCACGACCCTGATCTGCCCGAAAGCATCGGCGGCTTTGTCTGCCGGTCGCTGATGATCGGCGGCATCACCCTGTGCCACCAGCCCTCGCTCAGCCGCGCCCCTGAGATCGCCGGCCATCTGCACCCGGTGGCGCGCATTGCCAGACGTGGCGAGGGGATCAGGCGGAAATGCTTCGCCACCGACGGCCACCGCCTGGTGATGCCGGCCTTCGGCGCCTATGCCGGCGGGCTCAACGTGCTGGACGAGGCCTTCTCGTCCTTGTTTCACTGGCATCTGATGCAGGCGTGGCTCACGGGGCGGACGAGCGTCTATCCCTTGCAGGCGAGCCTGCTGCTCCCCGACTGACGATTCCCTGGGTCGTCACTCGCGCCTGAACACCGTCCAGGCGAGAAGCCCCGCGCTCACCGCCATCAGCACCGCCAGCAGCCCGTAGGCGAAGGGATAGTGGAAGGCGAGCATGTAGACCACGCGCTCAACGCCGACTTTTTCAACCTGCAGGCTGTTCTGGCTCTGGCTCAACAGCTTGCCGTCGCGAAACAGGAACACTTGCGTGGTGTAGCGGCCGATCGGCACGTTGACCGGAAGTTGGACGCTTCCACGAAACAGGCTGCGGCCGATAAAACTGATCGCGTCGTCGGACTCCTGGAACAGGCCATGTTCCTCTTGCAAGCGGATCAGGCTTGCGCGGAACCCGTTATCTTCGGTCTCGCCCTCGGCGGTCTTGCCGAAATCGAGATTGGAGAAGCCGATGCCGAGGTTCTTCAGAACAGCTTTCGAGGCCACCGCCCGGAACGGCCGCGAGGCGAGCACGGCATAGTAGCCTGGCACCGAGGGGAACGTCTCCGATGCGCCATTCATCCAAAGTCCCGCGATCCGTTCCTGGCGCCGGACGACGATGGGCCGGTTTGGCCCGCGGATGACCATGATGACGTCGTAGGGACCTTCGTCCAGCGAGGGAGCGCGGGTGAAGTCGATAGAGCCGAACAGCACGATCTCGACGCCGGTGAAGTTCGATTGGATCGAGATCTCCCGTGTGGAGACGTCCGACTGGACTTGCTCGGCTCTTTGCGGCTCAGCCGCGAAAGTTTGCCGCCCCGGCAGGAGCGCAACCGCAAGAAGGGCGAGCAGGAGTGCCGGCCGCATGGTCTATGCCCCCGCCATGATCGGCCCGAGACTGTAGAGGTCCTCGGGCGGCACCAGGAGGCCGATCAGCAAGCGCAGCGCCACCGCAAGCACCATGACGGCAAGCAAAAGTCTCAGTTGTTCTCCCTTCAATCTCTGACCGGCATCGGCGCCGAACAATCCGCCGAGCACCCCGCCGATGACGAGGAGGAGGGCGAGCATGATGTCGAGCGAGTGGTTCAACACCGCGTAGAGGATGGTGACGACGGCCGTGACGAAAATAATCTGAAACAGCGAGGTGCCGATGACCACGTTGGTCGGCATGCGCAGGAGGTAGATCATGCCTGGCACGACAATGAAACCGCCGCCGACGCCGAGGATCGAGGCGAGCAGGCCGACGATGGCCCCAAGGATCAGAGGCGGAATGGCGCTGATATAGAGGCGCGAGCGCGGGAAGCGCATCTTGAAGGGCAGGCCGTGGATCCAGGTGTGCTCGCCTGGCTTCCGCGCTCTCCCCGGCAAGCCGGCGCGCGTCCGCCGGATGGCGCTCACGCTCTCAACTAGCATGAGCGATCCGATGACGCCGAGGAAGGTTACGTAGACGAGCGAGATGAAGACGTCGGCATGGCCGAGCCTGCTTAGCAGTCCGACGAGGAGCACGCCGGCAACGGCGCCGACCACGCCGCCGATGATGAGCACCCAGCCCATGCGGAAGTCGATATTGCCGCGGCGCCATTGCACCAGAGCCCCCGACACCGAGGAGGCGACGATCTGGTTTGCGCCGGTCGCCACGGCGATGGCCGGTGGGATGCCTGAGAACATCAGAAGCGGGGTGAGCAGGAAGCCTCCGCCTACGCCGAACATGCCGGAGAGAAAGCCGATGGCCGCACCAAGGCCCAGCATGACCAGGAGATTCACCGAGATCTCGGCGACGGGCAGATAGACCTGGAGCATTGGGCCGGAAGCGTTGATTTTCGCGCTATTTGCAAGGTGTTCGCGGGAACCGCCCCTGTCAATGCGCGAACCGCCCGCCTTACCAATTTGTCATCGGACGTGGCTAAAAAATCAGACGAAGGTCTGCTGTCGGGGGGCCGCGACAAGACTTCGGGCTTGGGTCGCGAAATTAGGGCTCGACGACCATCACGCTGACGCCGGGAGGCAGGCTTCGGCCGCCCGATGGGCTCAGCGACGCGGGCTGGACAAGGGCTTCATCGCCTCCGTCGCCGAGGTGCACCGGGGACCTCGCTCCCGTCCCGTCCGGGCTTGGTGACGGGGTGACGGCGTGAGGTGCGGTGGGTGCGGCGTCAGGCGCTTCCGGCTCCGGGAGAACTTCAGGTGTCGCCGCGCCGGAGGGCATGGACTCGCCCTCGGGCGACGGAATGACTTCGGTCTGGAGCGGGGTGTCGGGCAAAGGAGGCGCCTCGGCAGCGGGTGCGGGCATGCTCTGCTCTGCCGCCGGTGGAGGACCGTCAAAATCTGGTTTCAACTTGAGCCTGGTCAGGAGCAAGGCGGCGCTGATCATGAGCAGGATCGCAGCGGCCACCATGAGAAGCGAGACCTTGTGCCGCCCCGGCTCCTCGCTTGGCTGGGTTTCGGCTGTGGCTCGCACCTTTCGCTGGGGCGGGGCGTTCCGTTCCTCGGCACGCGCCGCAGCGGCTTGCGCGGCGCGACGGGCGGCAGCGACCAGATCCTCGGTCGAACTCGAAAGGAATATCCCGAATGAAGGTGGTGCGCTGGCGCGGAGGCTCGGCCGCTTGGATCTGTGCGGCCGCCACGGGCTGGCGGCTTTGAGCGAAATCGGCAGCGTCGGCCTCGCTTGCAGCAGGCTCCACGCGCGGCGGAGCCTCGCGCGCGGCCGTTGCCGCCGCTCTGTCGCGCTCCCGCTGCATGAGCCCTTTCAAGGACTCGTGCATCGCCGTAAGCGTGTCGACGAGGCGGTCGTCGGTGGCAAGGTTGCGCTCATTCATGGCCACGATGTCGCGGTGGAGGGAATCGAGCCGCTCGGCAGCGCTCGGCTTGCCAAGTCCCGTCTCGCTGACGAGCCGCGCCGTCTCCTGCGCCGCCTTTGTTGCCGTCCGCTCGATCTGAGCCGGCGTGGCTTCGATGCGCTCGACCAGCCGTTGCAACTGGCCTTCGACCACGCCGATGCGCGCGGCCTGCTGCTCGACGCGGCCAAGCTGGAACCCCATGTCGGCAACTTGCCGCTCGATATGGTGCAGCGTGTCGAGCTTTGGCTCTTGCGCAAGGGCCGTCTCGAAGCGCGCCGAGATCTCCTCCATGCGGGCATTGAGCTTTTCGATCGCCGAGGACGGCAACGCTTCGCCGATCGAGCGCTCGAGCCGCTGAGCCATCTCGATCAAACGGCGGTCGAAGTCGGCATCCTCGTCAATGGAAGGCGAGGGCGCAAAAGAAGGCGAGGTGTAACGCGGCTCGCTCGCCGGCAACGGGGCAGGCGCGGGCTCAGGCTCGGCTCGCCCCTCGGCCGCGGCAAGAGAGGCCGACAGCGATGCGAACCAGTCCGGCTCGGCCAAAGCAAGACCCGTGGATACGGCGCGGACCTCATCGAGGGCCTTGTCCAGCCGGGGAAGCCGTTCGGCCTCCTTTTTCGGTTGCGGTTGCGCCAGCCGGCGCGCGAGGTCGCTCAGCTGACGCCGTAGCCGCTCCAGAGTCTCGGTCTCTTCCGGGGTGCCAAGGGCCTCGTTGACGCTTGCGCTGTACGAGACCTGGCCGAGCCGCGCGTGCAACTCGTCCAGCGCCTCTTCATAGCGGCGCTCGCTCTCCTCGATCCGCTTGATCAGCTTGCGCAGTAGGCTCTCGACGCTCTCCCGGTCGGGCGCACGGGTCTCGCTGCCGCCTGAACCGGCGGCGCTGCTCGCTTGCCAACGTACTTCCGGAGCCATCCCGTTCCCCTGCGAAAATGGATGCCCTGTTCGATGGGCCTGAATCGTGGGGTTGCTCTTGTAGGGAGACGCGCCACCGAACGGTCCTCGCCACCGTGGCAAGTTGCGGTAAATTTTGGGTTAAGCAGCGCCCTGTTGTGGGACATTTGTCGCGAGAATCGTGGGACTTGCCAAGCTTGCGAGGGGGGAGGACCATCGAGCCTCCAGAGGAGGGGAGAGGCCATGACCACGAGACTGCTCGCCCTTGCTTTCGTCCTTTTCGCCGTTTCGCCCTGCTACGCCGGCGAGGACCCAGGCCGCTACACCATGACCACCGTCGGCGACAGCGTCTGGCGGCTCGACAGTGCCACCGGCGCGATGTCGGTGTGCGGCCAGAAGCTCGACCATTGGGCGTGCGAGAGCGTCGCTGACGACGCGCTTGCGCTCAAAGCGGAGGTCGATCGCCTCGCCCGCGAGAACCGGGAGCTCAAGGACAAGCTCGCCAAGGCGGAAGAGAAGGAAACGGAGGCTGATCAGCTGCCTGCCAACCCGTCGACGCAATTTCCCGGGCTTGCCCTCGACGAGATGAACGATTTCATCAACAAGATGATCCGCAGCCTGCAGGACTTGGTGCGCGACCTGAAGCGGCAAGAGGCGGGGCAGGCGCTTTGAGCCTGAGCTGCGATCTCCCCCGCGCGGCGCTCGCCTGAGCGATGGCCGAGCTCAGCCAAGCGAGCCACAGGCTGCGGGTGCGCACGCGCGGCAAGGGCTTCATCGATATCACCGAGGATTTGCGCCACTGGCTGCGTGACATCTCCGCCCGCGACGGTCTGCTCACCGTGTTCGTCTGTCACACCTCGGCGTCGCTAACCATTCAGGAGAACGCCGATCCCAACGTGCGGCGCGATCTGATCACGACGCTCGAGAGCCTGGCGCCGGAAGACGCTCCCTACACCCATGCCGAGGAGGGGCCCGACGACATGCCGAGCCACATCAAGTCGATGCTGACCGAGGTCAGCCTCGGAATTCCGGTGACGGGCGGGCGGATGGTTCTCGGCACCTGGCAGGGCGTCTATCTCATCGAGCACCGCGACGCGCCGCACGAGCGCAACATCGCGCTGAGCTTTATCGGATCAAATCAATCCTCACCCTGAGGAGGGCCGAAGGCCCGTCTCGAAGGGTGAGTCTCATGCTTCGAGACGCCGCCTTTGGCGGCTCCTCAGCATGAGGGTTTGGGTATTTTAGCGGGCAAAGCGGTTGGTGGCCGAGACCAGCTCATGCACGATGCCGGCCTCGGTCATGGCGTGACCTGCGTCGGCGACGATGCGCAGATCGGCCTCCGGCCAGGCGCGGGCAAGGTCCACGGCGATCTTCGCCGGCGTCACCACGTCGTAGCGGCCATGCACGATCACGCCCGGGATCCGCTTGAGACGGTCTGCCGCCCTGATCAGCTGATCGTCGGCATCGAAGAAGCCGCCATGAACGAAGTAGTGGCACTCGATGCGCGCGAAAGCGAGGGCATAGGCGTCCTCGGAGAAGCGGCGCACGCGCTCGGGATCGGGCAGGAGCGATAACGTCTTGCCTTCCCACGCGCTCCAGGCACGCGCAGCCTTGAGCTGCACGTCTGGATCGGGATCGGTCAGCTGCAAGTAATAGGCTGCGATCAGATCGCCGCGCTCAGCCGGCGGAATCGGGCGCAGATAATCCTCGAACGCCTCGGGGAAGATCCAGCTGCAGCCTTCCTGGTAGAACCATTCGAGCTCGGCGCGCCTGAGCGTGAAGATGCCGCGGAGCACGAGCTCGGTCGTCCGCTCGGGATGCGTCTCGGCATAGGCGAGCGCGAGCGTCGAGCCCCAGGAGCCGCCGAACACCTGCCAGCGCTCGATGTTGAGATGCTCGCGCAGTTGCTCGATGTCGTCGACGAGATGCCAGGTGGTGTTTTCGTCGATGCTGGCATGCGGCGTGGAGCGGCCGCAGCCGCGCTGGTCGAACTGCACGATGCGGTAACGTGACGGATCGTGATAGCGGCGCATCACGGCGGTGGAGCCTCCGCCGGGGCCGCCATGGAGCAGGACGGCAGGCTTGCCGTCGGGATTGCCGCATTCCTCGAAGTAAAGCTCATGCAGGGGAGAAACCTTGAGCCGCCCCGTACGGTACGGGGCGATCTCGGGGAAGAGGCTCAAGCGCTCGCCCGCCTGTGTGTGACGCTCATTCATGTCGTAGCGATCTTGCATGATGGCGCCCGTGTTGGGGAGAGAAGACTGCTATTGACTTGCTGCCGCCGCCGCGCGCCGTTGCGCGCGATCGTAAAGCGCATCGCCGGACGGATCGCGCAGTTCCTCGAAATAGGCTTGCTCGGCCGGCGTCGGCTTCGGACCGAGCAGGCTGCCGATCAGGCCCCCAATCAGCCCAAGCGCAGCGCCGATCAGCGCGGCGATCACCGTGGTGAGGCGGAACTGACCGGCGATGGGCGCATCCCCGAAGGCTATTGCGGTAGCCATGGTGGCGAAGCCGAGGCCAAGGGCAAGCACGGCGCCGAGCCAAGTGCAGCGTCTCCACCAGATGGCGAGAAGCAGCACCGGGAAGAAAATGGCCGCGGACGAGGCAAAGGCCATGATGGCGACCTGCATCACATCGATCTCGGCAAAGGCGAGGAACACGCCGGCGGCGAGCGCCGTTGCGGCGATCGCCACCCACGCCACCATCAGTCGCGGGAGCACCTCGCTGCGCGGGTCGACCAGCCTGATGACGTCGTCGGCGAGACTGCCGGCAAGGGTGAAGAGATGGGATGCGGCGGCGGCAAGCGCGATGGCCAAACCCGCCACGGCCGTGAGCACAGTGCAGACGAATGGCAACTTCGCCGCCATGGGCAGCGCGAGCACGATGCCGTCGCGCGCGACGAAGAGCTCCGAGGCCTCGATGGCGCCATCGCTGTTGGCGTCCTTGGTGAAGAGCAGCCGGTACGCGCTCAAATCGTTGAGCCAGGAGGGAAGCGCGTTTGCCGGCGCTTGGGCAATGTCCTGGAACATCAGCAGCCTGACGAAGGCGGCGAGCGCCGGCGCGCTGATGGCGAACAGTGCCACGAAGAACACCCCCCAGGCGACGGAGCGCCGCTGATCGGCGACCGAGCTCGTGACGCCGCTCCGAGCAAGCAGGCTCGGCAGCGCCGCGGCGCCAAGGGTCAGGCACAGAAACAATGTCAAGAAGTCAGTTTGACTGACCGCGCCGAAGGCTTGCAGGAAGGGCTTGGC
Organism: uncultured Alphaproteobacteria bacterium; assembly: GCA_963825835.1. Taxonomy (GTDB): domain Bacteria; phylum Pseudomonadota; class Alphaproteobacteria; order Rhizobiales; family Methyloligellaceae; genus Methyloceanibacter. Next base: position 23,993 of record CAWGVA010000027.1, read on the forward strand.
GCTCGGCCCCGGTTGCTCGCGGGGAAGCGCCGTCGCAAGCTCGCTTGGCGCCGAAGGCGAAACGCCGGTGACGCTCTCCGAACGCTTCAGCGGCTCGAACATCTCGCCATAGGTCAGTTGCGGCGCCGGAAGATTGGTGAGCAGCACCGAGACGATGATCAAGGGGACGGCAAAGCCCACGGCGCTGACGATGAATTGCGCGCTCGCGCTCCAGGTGAGCGAGCGCATGCCGCCGACGATGGTGACGCAGGCGATGATCACGGCCACGCAAGCGACGGCGAGCTGATGGGAGAGCGGCAGGAACATCGCGATGATCAGGGCCGCGACCTTGATCTCGGCGGCAAGTAGCAACGCCGCCGGCGGAAGTTGCAGCACGCTCGCCATGGCGCGCACAAAACGCGAGCGGAAGCGCTGGCCGAGAAAGGCGGGCATGGTGTAGGCGCCGGCCTTGCGCAGATAGGGCACGAACAGGATGCCTGACACGATGAGGCCCGCCGTCCAGGCAAGCCCGATGGCGAGCGCGTCGAAGCCGAGAAAGAACAGCGTGCCGGTATAGGCGAAAAATCCGGTGCCGCCGATCAACACCGCGGCGAGCACGGCGCCGTTATAGACGGGAGGCACGCGGCGCCCAGAAGCGAAGAAATCCTCGACGTTGAGCGTGCGGGCTCCGAGCGCAATGACGACATAGAGCGCGAGCGGCACGAGGATCATGGCTCTCGCCACCCACGTCTCCTGCCAGCCGAGCTGCTCGAACATAGCGAGCGAGATCACGAGCGAAACGAAGGCGCTGGTGAGAATGCCGTAATAGGCGCCAAGATGGGGGTTCGCTTGACGGCGGCGCGAGGGGCTCATGGCGCGCTCAAATCTCCTCGCCTTCGCTGAAGCTCCGGTCGATGCGCTCCTGCACGCGGGTCGACCAGAAGGCGAGCGCCACCATGCCGATCAAGAGGCCCTGCGCCAGCAGGTAGAAGCCGAGCGGAAAACGCAAGAAGCCGATCTGATTGAGTTGCCCGGCGAAGGCCACCACGGCGAACACTGCGGCGAAAACAATGATCAGCGTGGCGATGGCAAGGATGAGCGTCTTCCAGCGGTGACGATCGCGTCCGGGCTGTTCCGACACCGAAGCTCTCCCTCAAGAAGCGCGTGGCCGCCAAGCAGTTACCAGTTGCGGTACCTGTTGCCAAAGGGGGGTGCCCGAAATTCAAGCCTTGTTACCGCCGGGTTTGGATTGACGCCCAAACATGGCAAGCTAGAGGCTTGAGCCATTGGGAGCTTTTCGAGGAAACCCGGCGATGTTGAACGAATTCAAGGAATTTGCGCTACGCGGCAATGTCATGGACATGGCGGTCGGCATCATCATCGGCGCCGCCTTCTCCACCATCGTCAGGTCGCTGGTCGACGACATCATCATGCCGCCGATCGGCGTCGTGACCGGGGGCGTCGACTTCTCAAGCATCTTCATCGCGCTCAACGGCCAGCATTACGATTCGCTCGCCGCGGCGCGGCAGGCCGGCGCCCCGACCATGAATATCGGCCTCTTCATCAACAATGTGATCACCTTCGTCATCGTCGCCTTCGTGCTGTTCATGGCGATCAAAGCCATGAACCAACTCCGCCGCAAGCAGGAGGAGGATCCGGCGAGCGAGCCGCCGCCGTCCCGCGAGGTTGAGCTACTGACGGAAATACGGGACGCCCTGGTGAAACGGGGCTAGCTCGCCCCGCGCGGAAGCCTTCAGGCAGGAATGATTTTGCACGTTTGGTGCGCCTCGCGGCACGGCCGTTCCGCGTCGAGCGCTATCCGAAAAAAATTCCATCATTTCGGGAGAAATGGAATGAATTTGCGTTCTTTTGCCTTAGATAGCTTCCTGGCAGGATGATTTTTCACTAAACTGCCCTACATAGCGCGCGTTAGGCAACCTTCAGGCGGGAACAAGCAGGCGATGGCGGCAAACGGCTCCGCCGATGTCATTATTATTGGGGCGGGGCCAGTCGGCCTTTTCGCCGTATTTCAGCTCGGCCTCGCCAAGCTCAAGGCGCACGTGGTCGATATTCTCGACCGGCCTGGCGGCCAATGCGCCGAGCTTTATCCCGAGAAGCCGATCTACGACATTCCCGGCCTTCCAGTCTGCACCGGCCAGGAGCTGACCGACCGTCTGCTCGAGCAGATCAGGCCATTCGAGCCTGTGTTCCATTTCGGTGAGATGGCCGCTGCCCTCAGCAAGACCGAGCATGGACAGTGGCAGCTCACCACCGACGCCGGCCTTATCATCACCGCGCCCGTCCTGGTAATCGCCGCCGGCGGCGGAAGCTTCGTGCCGAAGCGTCTGCCCATCCCTGGCATTGAAGGGTATGAAGGCAAGAGCGTGTTCTACGCCGTGCGCCGCATCGAGGAGTTCCGCGGCCGGCACATCGTCATCGCCGGAGGCGGCGATTCAGCGCTCGACTGGACCGTCAATCTTGCCCCGATCGCTGGCTCGCTCACGCTCCTGCATCGCAGGCCTGAGTTCCGTGCCGCCCCGGCAACGGTGAGCAAGATGCGTGAGCTCGAGGCGGAGGGTCTCGTGCGTTTCGAGCTTGGTCAGCCTGTCGGGCTGAGAGGCGCCGGCGGCAAGCTTGAGGCCGTCGCGGTCAAGCGCATGGATGGCTCGACCGGAGAGATTGCCGCCGACACGCTGCTTCCCTTCTTCGGGCTCACCATGAAGCTCGGGCCGATCGCGAATTTCGGGCTCAATCTCAACGAGAACTTGATCCCGGTCGACACCGAGAAATTCGAGACCGGCACCAAAGGCATTTTCGCCATCGGCGACATCAATACCTATCCTGGTAAGCTGAAACTCATCCTTTCCGGGTTTCATGAGGCTGCGCTCATGGCGCAAGCCGCCCATCGCTACGTCCATCCTGACAAACCTTTGCGCTTCCAGTACACAACCTCCTCGTCCGAGCTGCAGCGTCTGTTGAAGGTGGCCTGACATGTTCGTCGTCGTGCGTATGCCGGACGGATCTTCCCATCGCCTCGAGGCACTCGAGGGTTGGCGGGTCATGGAGGTGATCCGCGACTGGGGCCTCCCCATCAAGGCCGAATGCGGCGGCGCCTGCGCCTGCGCCACCTGCCATGTGTGGGTGGACGAGAAATGGCTGCCGAAACTGACGGCTCCCACCCATGAGGAACTCGAGATGCTGGACGGCGCCTTTCACGTCGATGAGCGCTCGCGCCTGTGCTGCCAGATCATCATGTCGCCCGAGCTTGACGGGCTCGAACTCGAGCTTGCGCCCGAGAGCCTTGCCGACGCGCCGCCGGCGCGCCTTGCGGTTGGAGGCTGAGAACCGATGCGGACGTTCCCGATTTTCGTCAGCGTCGACCGCAAACCGCCTTTGGTGACGGGCGGCGGCGAGCTTGCCGCCATAAAGGCGCGGCTCCTGCTGAAGCGCGCCGAAACTGTCGACATTGCCGCCGATCGGCTTGGGCCGGAGCTTGCCGAGCTCGAGCGCGCCGGCCGTGTCGCTCTCATCGCAGCGCAGCCTGGCGTCGATTGGGTGCGTGGCCGGCCATTGGTCATTGCCGCGACCGGCGACGATGCCGAAGACGCCCGCGTTGCCGCGATCGCCCGGGCGCTTGGCGTGCCCGTCAATGTTCCCGACAAGCCCGCTTTGTGCAGCTTCGTCATGCCGGCCATCGTCGATCGCGGCGAGGTAACAGTTGCTATCGGCACCGAAGGCACCTCGCCAGTGCTCGCCCAGCGACTGCGCGCCTTGCTCGAGCGCGAGCTGCATCCACGTCTCGATGCTCTGGCCCGTCTTGCCGGAGACTTCCGCGACGCCGTCGCCGAGAAGCTCCCGGCGGGGCGTCCGCGGCGCAAATTCTGGGAAGGCGTGTTCGATGGCGTCGCGAGCGAGGCAGCGCTTGCCGGCGAAGAGAGCGAAGCACGCCGCCTGGTTGGCGAAGCGATCGAAGCCGCGGTGAAGGCGCAAGCCGTGCAAGGCCGCGTGCTCTTGGTCGGTGCCGGTCCCGGCGATCCCGAGCTCTTAACGCTGAAAGCCGTGCGTGCGCTGAAAGCCGCCGACGTCATTCTCTACGACCGCCTAGCCGGCACCGGCGTGCTGGAGCATGCCCGCCGCGAAGTCGAGCTGATTCCGGTTGGCAAGGTGAAAGGCGAGCACAGCGTCCCGCAAGACAAGATCCAGGAATTGATGATCGAGCGGGCGCGGGCAGGGCAAACCGTGGTGCGGCTCAAAGGCGGCGATCCTCTGGTGTTCGGCCGCGCCGGCGAGGAGATTGCCGCGCTTCGCGAGGCCGGTATCGAGGTCGAGATTATTTCCGGCATCACCGCCGGGCTCGCCGCCGCCGCGTCCTTGCAGATCCCGCTCACCCATCGCGACATCTCCCACAGCGTGACCTTCATTTCTGGCCACGAAGCCGGAGGCGACGAGCCGAGCTTCGAGCATCTCGACCTCGCCGCTCTCGGCAAGGGCGAGAGCACGCTCCTCGTCTATATGGGCGTTTCCACCGCAGGCCTGCTCGCGCAACGGCTGCTCGACGCCGGCTGGAAGCCTGGATGTCCGGTCATCGCCGTGGAGAATGCGAGCCGCGACACCGAGCGCCGCGTCGCCGCCACCCTTGCCGAGCTTGCCGCAACACCTGAGCGCCTGGAGCTGAAGAGCCCTGCCGTCCTCATCTTCGGCGAGGTCGCCGGGCTTCCAGCCTCAGGCCTCGTCGAAGACGTGCTGTCGCTGAGCGAATTGAGGCGCGCCTATGCCTAACGTCGTCACCGCCAACCGCCTGATCGACGGCATCGTCGTCTACCTCGCCCCTGACGGCGGCTGGGTTGAGGAGCTTGCCCGCGCCAAGCTCGCCAATACTGAGGACGAGACCAAGGCGCTGGAAAGCGAAGCCGCCAAGGCCGTTGCCGAGCGGCGCGTCGTCGCCGTCTATCCCATGGAGGTCGCGCTCAACGACGGCGTGCCGGTTGCAACGTCCGTGCGCGAGCGCATCCGCGCCGCCCACCGAACCACTCTGACCAAGGACTGGTACGATGTACCGCTATGACGAGTTCGACCACGCTTTCGTGCATGAGCGTGTGTCGCAGTTCCGCGAGCAGGTCGAGCGCCGGCTAGCAGGCAAGCTGACCGAGGACGAGTTCCGTCCGCTTCGGCTTCGCAACGGACTCTATCTGCAGCTGCACGCCTATATGCTGCGCATCGCCATTCCCTATGGCGTGCTCTCGCCCCGCCAGTTGCGCCAACTCGCCATGATCGGCAGGCGCTTCGACCGCGGCTACGGCCACTTCACCACGCGGCAGAATTTGCAGTTCAACTGGGTGAAGCTGGTCGACGTGCCGGAGATCCTGAGCGCGCTCGCCGACGTCGAGATGCATTGCATTCAGACGAGCGGCAACTGCGTGCGCAACGTCACCGCCGATCCTTTCGCCGGCGCCGTCAATGACGAGCTGGAAGACCCGCGCCCCTGGTGCGAGGTGTTGCGCCAATGGTCGACGCTGCATCCGGAGTTCAGCTGGCTGCCGCGCAAGTTCAAGATCGCCGTCTCAGGCGCGGCAGAGGACCGCGCTGCCACCGGCTTCCACGACATCGGCCTGCGCATCGTGCGTGGGCCCGAGGGCCGCAACGGCTTCCGCGTTCTCGTCGGCGGCGGCATGGGCCGCACGCCCTATGTCGGGCAGGAGATCAGGCCGTTCCTCGAGAAGCAGCACCTTCTCTCCTACATCGAGTCGATCCTGCGCGTGTACAATCTGCATGGTCGCCGCGACAACCTCAACAAGGCGCGCATCAAGATTCTGGTCAACCAGCTCGGCATCGACAAATTCCGCGAGGATGTCGAGGCCGATTGGCAGGCGACCCGCAAGGATGCTGTCGATCTGCCGGCGTCGGAATATGCCCGCATCAACTCCTATTTCGCCCCGCCCGATCTCGTGCCTGGTCCCATCAAAGACGAGGGCGTCGAGCAGCGGCGCATCACCGATCCTACCTTCGCCAATTGGCTCAAGCACAATGTGCGGCCGCATCGCGTGCCTGGCTATGTGAGCGTGGTCATCTCGCTTAAAGAGCCTGGGCGCACGCCCGGCGACGCAAGCTCTGACCAGATGGATTTCGTTGCCGATCTCGCCGAGCGCTACAGCCTGGACGAGGCGCGGGTGAACTACACCCAGAACCTCATCCTGCCGCACGTCGCGCGCAGAGACCTGCTCGCCGTCTATGACGAGCTCAAATCGAAGGGGCTCGCCACCGGTAACTACGATCTCTTGGGCGACATGATCTGCTGCCCAGGCCTCGACTATTGCAACCTTGCCAATGCCCGCTCGATCCCCATCGCCAAGGAGATCGCCAAGCGCTTCGAGGATCCGGCGCGTCAGGAGTTGATCGGGCCGCTTCGCCTCAATATGTCCGGCTGCATCAACGCCTGCGGGCACCATCATTCCGGCAATATCGGTATTCTCGGCGTCGACAAGAAAGGCACCGAGCTCTACCAGATTTCGCTCGGCGGCAGCCCAAAGGACGACGCCGAGGTCGGCACCATCATTGGCCCCGGCTTCAGGGCCGAGGCCGTGCCTGAGGCCATCGATACCATCGTCTCCACCTATCTTGCCAACCGCAACGACGGCGAAGACTTCCTCGCCACCTGGCGCAGGATCGGTGCGGCGCCCTTCAAGGAGGCTCTCTATGGCGCTGCTTGATCTTCACACCGGCGATCTCGTCCCAGGCACTGGCGACGACGACGCGCTGCTCGAACCGACGGCCGACGCGGCGGCTCTCGCCGCTGCCGCGGCAACGGGCGGACCCATCGCCATCCGCTTCCCCACTTTCGGCGACGGCCGCGGGCATTCTCTCGCCGTGCTCTTGCGCGAGCGTCACGGCTTCAAGGGCGAGATCAGGGCCGTCGGCTATCTGATCCCTGACCTCGCTCCGTTTCTGCTGCGCTCGGGCTTCGACACTGCCGAGATCACCGATGCCAATGACGTCGAAACCTGGAAGGGCGCTCTGACCCGCATCCGCCACCTCTATCAGCATGGCTTCCGCAACCCGCAGCCGCTCCGCCGCGATGCCTCGAAGCGCGAGGCAGAGGAACTGAACGCGAGGCTTGCTAAAATCGAAAGCCTCTCCGAGCGCATCGCCGAGCTGAGGCGGTCGGTGGAGGGACGCATCGTCTTCTCGACCAGCCTCGGTCTCGACGATCAGGCGATCCTCAATGCCGTCGCCGAGTCTCGGCGCCGACGTCGATATTTTCACCCTCGACACCGGCCGCCTGTTCCCTGAGGTGCTTGAGACCGTCGAGCTTTCCGAGATTCGCTACGGTTTGCGCATCCGGCTGGTCACGCCGGAAGCCTCAGAGGTCGAGGCTCTCGTCGCCCGCGACGGCGTGTTCGGCTTCCGCCAGTCGGTCGACAACCGCAAGGCCTGCTGCGAGGTGCGCAAGGTCCGCCCGTTGAACCGCGAGCTGAAAGGTGCCCAAGGCTGGATCACCGGCATCCGCCGCGAGCATTCCGAGGAGCGCGCCGACGTGGCGCTTGCCGCCTGGGACGAGGAGCGCGGGCTGATGAAGGTCAACCCCATCGCCGATTGGTCGACGCAGGAGCTCACCGCCTATATCGCCGAGAACAACGTGCCGGTGAATCCGCTGCACGCCCGCGGCTTCATCTCCATCGGCTGCCAGCCTTGCACCCGCGCGGTGCAACCCGGCGAGCATCCGCGGGCCGGCCGCTGGTGGTGGGAGCATGAGGAGAAAAAGGAGTGCGGGCTTCATATGAACCCGCGCCGCGAGGGGAAGGCCGCATGACCGCGCTCGTTTCGCATCTGAAGCTGCTCGAGGCCGAGAGCATTCACATCTTCCGCGAGGCTGCGGCGCAATTCCGCGCGCCAGTGCTGCTCTATTCCATCGGCAAGGACTCGACCGTGCTGTTGCATCTCGCGCGCAAGGCCTTCTGGCCGGCCAAGCCGCCGTTCCCGCTTCTGCACATCGACACCACCTGGAAGTTCCGCGACATGATCGCCTTTCGCGACAAGACGGCGCGTGAGTTTGGGCTCGATCTGATCGTGCACACCAACCACGATGGCTTGGCGCGCGGCATCAACCCCTTTGACCATCCGCCGTCCGTCTATACCGACATCATGAAGACGCAGGCCTTGCGCGCGGCGCTCGACGCCGGCGGCTTCGATGCCGCTTTCGGCGGTGCCCGGCGCGACGAGGAGGCCTCGCGTGCCAAGGAGCGGGTGTTCTCCTTCCGCGCGGCAGGCCATCGCTGGGAGCCGCGCCGCCAGCGCCCGGAGATGTGGACGCTGCTCAACGGCAGGCTCGGCAAGGGCGAGACGGTGCGCGTCTTCCCGCTGTCCAATTGGACCGAGGGCGATGTGTGGCGCTACATCGCGCTTGAGAAGCTCGACGTGGTTCCCCTGTATTTTGCCGCGCCGCGCCCGGTGGTGACCCGCGATGGCCAGCTCATCATGGTCGACGACGAGCGCATGCGGCTTGAGCCTGGCGAGGAGCCGGAGCTGCGCAACATCCGCTTTCGCACACTCGGCTGCTGGCCGCTCACCGCGGCGGTGGAATCCGAGGCGAGCGATATCGACGCGGTGGTGGATGAGGTGCTGCGCGCCAAATATTCGGAGCGGGCAGGGCGTCTGATCGACCACGATCAGGCGGGCGCCATGGAAATGAAAAAGCGTGAGGGTTACTTCTGATGCATGTGGCTGCGCTGAGAGAAAAGATCGCCGTCGTCCCTGCAGCGGCGCCAGCATCGTCGCCTGCGGCTGAGAGCGGCGCCATCGTGCGCCTCCTCACCTGCGGCTCGGTGGACGACGGCAAGTCGACCCTGATCGGCAGGCTGTTGTGGGATTCGGCCGCGGTGGCCGAGGATCAGCGCGCGGCTGTCATGCACGCCTCGCAGAACAGGGCGCTCAACGGCGAGAAGGTCGATTTCAGCCTGCTGCTCGACGGCCTCCAGGCTGAACGCGAGCAGGGCATCACCATCGACATCGCCTGGCGCTATTTCGAGACCACCCGCCGCCGCTTCGTCATCATCGATGCGCCGGGGCACGAGCAATATACGCGCAACATGGCGACCGGCGCCTCGCACGCCGACGTGGCGATCCTCTTGGTCGATGCCCGCCACGGAGTGAAGCGCCAGACCCGCCGGCACGCCGCCATCTGCAATCTCGTCGGCATCAAGAAAGTCATTCTTGCCGTCAACAAGATGGACCTGATCGACTGGTCGGAGGAAACCTTCCGCGCCATCGAGGAAGACTTCCGCGCTTTGGCCGGCAACTTCGCCTTTGCCCAGATCGCGGCGATCCCGGTGGCGGCACTCCCCGGCGACAATGTGGTGCGCCGCTCGTCCGTCATGCCCTGGTATAGCGGTCCGACCCTGCTCGATTATCTTGAAACGGTCGACGCCAATGTCGAGCCGCGCGACGCTCCCTTCCGCTTCCCCGTGCAGCTCGTGCTCCGCCACGGCGACTTCCGCGGCTATGCCGGCACCGTGGCCTCGGGCCGCATCAGGCCTGGCGATCGCCTGGTCGATGCGAGAACCGGGCTCGGCGCCTTGGTGCGCAGCATCACCACCATGGATGGCGACCTCGCTTTCGCCGCCAAGGGCGATGCGGTGGCCATCGAGCTCGATAGCGACCTCGATATTTCGCGCGGCGCCGTGCTGTCGGAGGCCGCGCGGCGTCCGATCAATGCCGATGTGCTGGAGGCCCGCCTGGTTTGGCTCGCCGAAGCGCCCTTCGATCCGGAGAGCGGCTATCTCTTGCGCACCGCCACCGATCTCACCCCGGTGACGAGCATGAGCATCTCTGCGCTCGTCGATTTCGAAACCCTGGCGTCGGCGCCGGCCCATGCTTGCGCCGTCAATGATATTGCCGATTGCCGAATCCTGCTCGGCCGCCCGACCTCTCTCGACCTCTTTTCCGAGCTGCCGGCCACCGGGAATTTCGTCCTAGTCAGCGCTGTTGATGGCACCACCGTCGCCGGTGGGGTGATCACCTGGGCGCAATCGGGCGCCGCTGCCCTGGGTGATAATGTCTTCGTGCTCGACCGGGAGTTGCTGGCCCGCGGCCTTTGCTCCGATCTCGGCAATTCCCCAGCCGATCTCGCCGAATTCCATCGGCGCGCACAAGAGGCCGCAATTTTGCTGCGTTCCGTGGGGATTCCCGTCCTCATAGAGATCTAAATAAAAAAACATTCCAAAAATCGGCTGACACGGGGAATAATCCCGGCAAGCCAAGGGGGGAGACTTCAGGGCAATGATTGACCTGAACTGGGCGGCAAGTTTTCTGCCGCTGACCGGGGCTGGCTTTGGCGTGGGCTTCCTGGTCGGATTGACCGGGGTCGGCGGCGGCGCCCTGATGACGCCATTGCTGATTTCGAGCTTCGGCGTGAGCCCGCAGGTCGCCGTCGGCACCGATCTCCTCTATGCGTCCATCACCAAGACCGCCGGCAGCTGGCGCCACCATATGTCGGATCACGTGGTTTGGCCGATCGTATTCCGGCTCGCCGCCGGCAGCATTCCGGCCTCGCTTGTCCTGCTTGCGGCCATCGCCTTCCTCCCGCTCAACACCGCAACGCTCGCCCATTGGATCAGGCTTGGCCTTGTTGTCGCGCTGCCGTTGAGCGGTCTTGCCATCGTTCTGTATCCCTTGCTGGCAAAAACGCCGGAGCGATCTGCCGACGGCAAAGAGCCTCCGCGCACCCTCCCTACGGTGCTGTTCGGCGTTGCTTTAGGGCTGCTCGTGACCTTGACCTCGGTCGGCGCCGGCGCCATCGGCGTATCGGTGCTCGCGGCGCTTTATCCGCACCTGCCTGCCAAGCGCATCGTCGGCAGCGACGTCGCTCATGCCGTGCCGCTGACGCTGGTCGGCGGCCTTGGTCATTTGGGCCTCGGCCATGTTGATATGGGGCTGCTCGCCGCACTGCTGACGGGATCGATCCCCGGCATCCTGCTCGGCGCCCGTCTCGCCGGCGTCGCTCCGGAATGGATCCTGCGGCCGGTGCTCGGCATCATGCTGTGCTACGCGGCATGGATCCTGTTCAATAAGTAACGGCGCAGGAGAGAGTGGCTTCCGCGGGCTTGCGCTCGTCGAGCGACGTGCACCAATCCTCGCGACGCCCGGTCCATTGCCGCGCATAGCCTTCCTTGATCAGGACGCAAGCCACATCCTCGCCGTCGACCAGCACGCGCGCAAGCGTCCGGCCGTAACGGTCCGGCGGATCAGGGTGCGCATTCCGCCTGATATCGACGCTGCCCGAGCCGAGCAGCTGCTCCAGCCGGTGCTTGGCGAGAGGCCAGGCGCCGCTCCGCCTCGCATTTGGCGTGCCCGATCTCCGCGTCGATGCCCTCGAGCCGGATGCGCTCTTCGTCGGACCGGATGGTGTCGCCGTCGACCACGATCAGAGCCGCAGCGATTGCGGCAAGGGTCGTGATCATCGGGTATGCTCGCATTACGATTAATGTAGCACTATACCCGTTTAAGTTGAATGTACTGAATCAGGGATTGGCCGGTTGTTCGGGCCAGGGAAGTGGGCAAGCAGCGGGGTGGGTAGGGCCTCCCCCCGGGCCTTGGGGCATTACGCCGCAGCCGAAAATGAAAATTGGCAATTTCGCGCAAGACTGCTCGCCGGTGAGGGTTAGATTGGGCCGCAGGCGAGCCCCTCAGGCCGAGCGCGGGAAAGACGCTCTGAGGGATCGCCCTACGCTCAATTGCCCAATGGAGCTGACCACATCCCGCTAGAGCCCATGCGCTGTCTTACGCGTGCATCGGTACCAGGCTAGGACCGAGAAGCTCTTAAGGATGCGCTTGCAACGAATGGAGCAATCAGATGGCTTCCGCAAATCCCACTCTCAGCGACATGCAGGCTGCCGTTAAGGACACCATGCGCCTTCACTGGCAGCTATTTTTGGCCCAGGGCGTGATCATGCTCATCCTCGGCGTTCTCGCCGTCATCTGGCCGCAGATTTCCACCATCGCCGTGGATGTTTATGTCGGCTGGCTGTTCCTGCTCAGCGGCATCGTCGGGCTCGCCAGCATGTTCCTCGCGCAGAACGTTCAGGCCTTTCTCTGGATGCTGCTCACGGCGGCGCTTTCTTTGTTCGTCGGCATTGTGCTGCTCTGGCATCCGGTCGAAGGCGCTGCCTCGCTTACCTTGGTGCTCATCGCTTTCTTCATCGTCGAAGGCGTCTTTCAGATCGTGGCCTCGCTCAGCTATCGCGACATTTTCCCCGGCCAGTGGGGATGGATGTTGGCGAGCGGCATCGTCGATCTGATCCTTGCCGCGCTGATCATCAAGGGATGGCCAAGTACCGCCACCTGGGCGCTCGGGCTGATCGTCGGCATCAACCTGATCACCTCCGGCGCAGCCATCACCATGGTGGCGCTTGCCGGGAAAGCCCTGGTCCAAACGGTGGCGAAGGCCGCTCGCTGACAGTCGCGCAAGGCTCTCGAACGCGGCGGATGGTGCCGATCGGCATCATCTACTCGTGGCTGCGGGGCCCCCTTGAGCGGCGCAAAGGGGATTGACCATGCCGAAGTTGCGATGCTTGGGGCGAAGGTTCTGGATCGCGCCTCTCTTGATGATGATTTCCGTCCTCTGCGGCGCTCAGGCTCCGGTGCCGGAGCCTGCCACCGATCAGGAGACCGAGCTCGGGCAAGAGGTGTACAACGAGCTGAGGGACAAGGGGGAGATCGTCGAGTCCTCTCCGCTTTATGCCACTTTGAAACCGATAGCCGACTCGATTTCTCGAGTGGCCCAGTCACGCTATCCCCATCCCTTCAAGTTCTATCTAGTTCACGAAAGGCAGCCGAACGCTTTCGCCACGCCTGGCGGCAACGTCTATGTCGTGGATTCTCTGCTCTATTTCGTAAAAAACACCGAGCAGCTGGCCGGGACTCTCTGCCATGAAGTCTCGCACACCATTCATCGGGACAGCATCTCCCTCATGGAGAAGCGGAACGCAATCAAACGCCACGAGATCGAGGCCGCCATATTGCTCGGGCCGACACGCGCCCACATTCTCGCGATTGCTCTGCTCGGTGATCTGCATTCGCTCGGTTATTCGCGTGAGGCTGAGTCGAATGCCGACATAACCGGGTCGGATATCTGCGCCGAAGCCGGCTACAACCCGTGGGGCCTCGTATGGCTATTCGATGAGTTCCAACACGCCGATACCAGACAGATCCCCCAGCTCCTCTCAGATCATCCGGCAAACGGCACCCGGATCGAAACGCTCAAGAAGCACTTTCGCGACAACCCGGACGTGTTCGCCAAATTCAACTCCGATCCGAAATCGGCGACACCATTCAACGTGCCCAAAGACGCCGCTGAGCAGTTCCTGCGTTCCGGCGCCAACTGATCGGTCCTTGTCAGGCGCTCACGCACCAGAGCCGTCATTTTGCGGGCTCTGCCTCGAGCCAGAAAATATGTCCCAGACGGCGATGAACATCGCCGCGATCGTGGGCCCAATGACAAAGCCGTTGAGACCGAAAATAGAAATGCCTCCGAGCGTTGAAATCAGCACCACAAAATCGGGGAGCTCGGTGTCCTTGCCGACCAGGAATGGCCGCAAGAGATTGTCCACGAGGCCGATGACGAAGGCGCCGAACGCGATCAGAACCACGCCCTGCCAAATGGCACCCGTCGCCAGGAAATAGATGGCCACCGGCACCCACACCGCGGCGGCGCCGACCGCGGGCAGCAGCGAGAACAACCCCATCACCACGCCCCACAGCACCGGAGCGTGGATGCCGAGCACCCAGAAGATGAATCCGCCGAGGGCGCCTTGCACGATGGCCACAAGCAAGGTGCCCTTGAACATGGCGCGGGTGACGATGGTGAATTTGGTGAAGAGCTCGCGCTTTTGCCCGGCGGGGAGCGGGATCGCATCCTTGATGCGCCCAGCCAGTGCTGCCCCGTCGCGCAAAAAGAAGAACAGCAGATAGAGCATGATGAACAAGCTGATGATGAAGTTTGCCGTGCCCTTGCCGACGCTGAGCGCCTGCGCGGCGATGGTCTTGCTGCCTTGAACGAGGGCGGCTGACAGGCGCGGCTGTATTGCGCTCAGATCGGTCAAGCCGAGGCGATTGAGGATGTCGGTCGCCCAGGTCGGCAAGGCGTCGATGACCTGTTGAATGAACTGGCCGAAATCCATCTGGCCAGAACTCGATCGTCTCGTACAGATTTGTTGCTTCCTGCAGCAGTGACGCGGCTGTCAGCGTCAAGGGCAGGATCACCAGGGTCAGGATGATCAGCACGCTCGCGATGGCGGCAAGGCTGCGGTGCTGCCCCATGGCGCTCGATAGCCAGCGATAGAGCGGCGCAAACACGATGGCCAGCACGGTTGCCCACAGGATCGCGCCGTAGAATGGCCAGAGGATCCAGGCGAAGGCCACCGAGACCGCAACGAGCAGCACGATGAGGGTGTGGTCTTCGACGTCGCGCATGCAGGCGTTCCCCTGGGGCTTGCCTCAGTTCAACAAGGACCACAATGGCGCCTAACTGAAAAGGCCCAAGGCGAGGGATTGGCGGAGAGGGTAACCCGCAGCCTCTGGCGTCACCCAAAAGGCGGGACCTAGCGCCTTTTTTTTTGATCGAACGCGCTCCAGAAGTGCTATGCGCCCGGTCTGTTCTTGCCGCCGAAGTCCTGGCGCGCCGCCAGGAATAGCGACGTTGCGATGCTGGCCAGAACCGCGCCGAACACGAAGCTGCCGAGGCATTGGGCGAGACAGATCATGGAATTCGCCTCTAATCGGTCCCCGGCGCGATCGAGGTTACTCCGGCGCCAACCCTCGGTCGAGCACGCGAAACGCGAAACGGTGCGCGACAACTCACAAGGCGCGCAAAGGTGCAAGACTGGGATAATGGTGCCGCCGAGTAGGATTGAATTACTGACCCCGTCATTACCAAT
>CAWGVA010000028.1:0-17991 GCA_963825835.1 uncultured Alphaproteobacteria bacterium
ATGAATTGCACTGTGCACGTACGCGCAGATGGTTGCAACATCTGGGTAGGAAACCAGGTGGTCAGCCGCGCTCAAGCCACCGCCGCGCAGGTGACCGGACTGCCGGCTGAGAAGATCCTCGTGCACAATCATTTGATCGGCGGCGGCTTCGGCCGGCGGTTGGAAGTGACGACATCACCCAGGCAGTGGTGATCGCGAAACAGGTCGAAGGCCCGGTAAAAGTCGTTTGGAGCCGAGGAAGACATCCAGCACGACGTCTACAAACCTTATTTCTTCGATCGGATGGCCGCGGGGCTGGATGCCAACGGGGCGCCGATTGCCTGGCATCATCGCATCACCGGCTCATCCGTCTGGGCCCGGTGGTTGCCACCGACCTTCAAAAATGGGTTTGACCCCGACACTATTGAGGGCGCCAAGCCGCCCTATGAGCTGCCAAACATCCTCTTGGACTACGTCCGACACGAGCCTCCGGGCCTCACAACGGGCAATTGGCGCGGCGTCGGACCGACGCACAACATCTTCGTGGTCGAGAGTTTCATCGACGAGCTGGCCGCGGCAGCGAAGAAAGATCCGGTCGAATACCGCCGCGGTTTGCTCGGCAAATCGCCACGTGTGCTTGGCGTGCTCAATCTCGCGGCGGAGAAGGCCGGCTGGGGTCAACCGCTAGCACCGGGCCTCGGGCGCGGCGTCTCGGTGCAATTTGCCATGGGCACCTATCTGTCTCAAGTCGTGGAGGTCGAGGTCTCCAAGGACGGTGAGGTCAGCGTTCGTCGTGTTGTTTGCGCGTTGGATTGCGGGGCGGTCGTAAACCCCGACACGATCGCGGCCCAGATCGAGGGAGGTATCATCTTCGGCATCAGCGCCGCATTGTGGGGCGAAATCACTCTGAAGAATGGCCGCGTCGAACAAAATAATTTCAACGACTATCGCGTGTTGCGTATTAATGAAACTCCGCAGATCGAGGTGTATCTCGTCAAGAGCATCGAGGCTCCAGGAGGCATTGGCGAGCCTGGCACGATCGGCATAGCCCCGGCCATGGCCAATGCGATCTTCGCCGTGACCGGCAAGCGGATCCGCAAACTGCCGATCAAGGATCAACTCCGACCCGCGTAGGCAACGATGACGTCGCGTCGCAAAACTCATTGGTCTCGTCGTTGTCCTCGTGGCGATGGCGGCCGTGGCTTGGCTCTTATTGCGTAGCGGCGATCCCACGGCTTTCGCGAGCGGCAAGCGAGTGGACCTCGCAGATTTTAAGGGAGCGAACCCTACCGGCGTCCCTCCAAGCCTTGCACAAGCTGATCTCGTTGCACGCGGTGAATATCTCGCGCGCGCCGCCGACTGCGCTGCCTGCCATACGGTCCCTGGCGGCAAGCCTTTTGCGGGGGGCCTTGCTTTCAAGCTCCCCATGATCGGCACGATCTATTCGCCCAACATTACCCCCGACAAGGACACGGGCATCGGTGCCTGGAGCGACGACGAATTCGTCAGGATGTTGCACGAGGGTATTGGCAAGGGCGGAAAGCATCTCTATCCGGCCTTTCCGTATCCCGCCTACGCCCTGATGACGCGCGACGACGCGCTCGCCATCAAGGCCTATCTGTTCAGCCTCAAGCCGATCGAATACACGCCGCCGCCCAACGACGTGGCGTTCCCTTTCAACCAACGCTACCTGATGACCTTTTGGAACGTGCTGTTCAAGCCCGGGCACCGCTTTCAGCCCAACGCCGATCAGCCGGCGGAATGGAATCGGGGAGCCTATCTCGTTGAGGCGCTCGGCCATTGCGGCGACTGCCATACGCCGAGAAACATCCTGTTTGGGCTGAAGCCCGGGCAGAAATTCGCGGGCGCGCTCATTCAGGGCTGGAAGGCGTACAACATCACCCCCGACCCGAAATGGGGCATCGGCGAGTGGTCCGACGCGCAACTTCAGGGCTATCTTGCTCACGGTCACGCCGACGGGCGGAGCTCGGCGAGCGGTCCCATGGCCGAGGTCGTCGACAACAGCCTCCGCTTTCTGAGCGAGGATGACGTTGCTGCCATGGCCGCCTATCTGCGCAGCGTTCCGTCGAGAGCCGCGCGCGGCGAACTTGCCGTGGCGCAAGCGCCCGCGGGGCAGGCGCCGCCCCCCAAGGAGGTGCGGGCAGACTCCAGCGGAGGCACGCTTGGCTTGCGCATTTTTGAAGGCGCCTGCATCGGCTGCCACAGCCTCGACGGAAGCGGCGCCGTATCCAAATATGCGACGCTTCTTGGCACTCGATCAGTTAATGACCCGGCCGGCACCAATGCAACACAGGCACTCCTGCAGGGCACGCACGTTCACACCACGTTGGGAAAGGAATTCATGCCCGGATTTGGCAATGGCTATTCCGACGCGGAAATTGCCTCTGTGGTCAACTTTGTGACCCGCCGGTTCGGAACAACCGCATCTGCGCTGACGCCGAAAGAGGTTTCCAAGCGGCGCCAAGACTAAGGTTCTCCCAGCAAAGGTGAATGTCCGCTTCTGGCACTTAGCGGACCTCCCCACCACTTATCCCCACCCTCCGCGCCTGCATTAAACTCATCCCATCCCTGCCCCATGAGGGATGCGTGACCTAGGCCGTCTCTGTCATGTGGGGTTGGGCCGCGGCGCTCGAGGACAACCGCGAGAGGCGGGAGCCATTTCCGAGAACGGGTGGCAATAAGCCCTCGCGGCCGGAGCAACGGGCCACCTCGGGCCGCTTCTTCTCCTCCGCCTGAGTTGGAAGACTCAGGTCCATATCTGCGGGCCGTTAGCCCAGCGGAACAGGTGGTAAGCGGGGAAAGGGGCGGAAGCGATGCCGCTAAGCGGGGCGCCGAGAGGCTGCCCACTAAAAACAGGACGCGGCCGCTTGGCGCCCCGCATCCCTCGCTCTTTGATATGTCCCCGCGCCGCCGGCGGCGAGGCGATGAACCATGCCTGAGCGGCGCAACGAGCTCCCGCTCTCCCCTTGTGGGAGAGCATGCGAACCCATTTTCAATGCGATACCGCTCCGCTGCGTGAGCGCATGGGTTCGCGGTGAGGGGTAAGCGGCTTTACCGCGTCAAAAGGATTTACCCCTCACCCTTCCCGCCATGCGACTTGCTTCGCAAGGTCGCGGCGGGAAGCCCTCTCCCACAAGGGGAGAGGGGAAAAAGTCCAGCCTTTCCAGCATTTTGCGGCCATTGATCGGAGGCGAGGCATGGGACTAGAGTTGACGAGGCGCCTGGCCAGGGAGCCGAATCGGCGCACTCCAAGGGGCCCGCAAGGCGCCCGATCTGTGCTACTAAGAGGAACGGGAAAAGCGGGGGGAACGAGGGACATGGCCGTCAGCCTCAAACGTGACCGTTTTCCGGTTGACGACGCGCGCGAGGCGATCGCGTCGGCCGCGCGCACCGTTCAGCTCGAGGCGCAAGGGTTGCGCGCGCTCGAAGCGGCCCTCGACAAGGAGCTTGTCGACAGCTTCGCCGAAGCTATTCGCCTCGTCAGCGCCTGCCGCGGCCGGGTGATCGTAACCGGCATGGGCAAGAGCGGCCATATCGGCATGAAGGTGGCAGGCACGCTGTCCTCGACCGGCACGCCGGCGTCTTTCGTGCATCCGAGCGAGGCGAGCCACGGCGATCTCGGCATGATCACCCGCAACGATGTGATCCTCGCCTTCTCCTGGTCCGGCGAGACGGTCGAGCTCGGCAACCTCGTCTCCTATTCGCGGAGATTCGCCGTGCCGCTGATCGCGGTGACGTCGAACCCAGACAGCACGCTCGCCAAGGCGGCCGAGGTGGTTCTGGCACTTCCCCACAGCAAGGAAGCCTGCCCGCACGGCCTCGCTCCCACCACCTCGACCACGATGCAGCTTGCGCTCGGCGATTGCCTCGCCATCGCGCTGCTGGAGAGCAAGGGCTTCACCGCCCGCGACTTCCAGGTTCTGCACCCTGGCGGCCAGCTCGGCGCCAGGCTGAAACTCGTCGGCGACCTCATGCACAAGGGCGATCGCCTGCCGCTCACTCCGGGCGACATGAAGATGGCCGAAGCCATCGTGGTGATGACCGAGAAGGCCTTTGGCTGTCTCGGCGTGGTCGATGAGGACGGCAGGCTTGCCGGAATCATCACCGACGGCGACTTGCGCCGGAACATGGGCAACGGGCTCTTGTCGCGCCACACAGGCGAGATCATGACCGCTGGGCCGAAGACCGTGTCGCCTGAGCTACTCGCGAGCGCGGCACTCGAGATGATCAACTCATCGAGCATCACCGCGCTGTTCGTGGTCGAGGATGGGCGCCCGGTCGGCATCATCCACATCCACGATCTGCTCCGCGCCGGCGTCGCCTAGCCAGTTGGTCACGCAAAGCTTCGACGTTCTCGTCATCGGCGGCGGCATTCACGGCGCGGCGGTGGCTCGCGATGCCGCCGGCCGCGGGCTGAAAGTGATGCTCGCCGAGAAGGGCGACTATGCTTGCGCCACGTCGTCGGCCTCGTCCAAGCTGATCCATGGCGGCTTGCGCTATCTCGAGCAGCTCGAGCTTGCGCTCGTGCGCGAGTCCCTGGTCGAGCGCGCGGAGTTGCTCAAGACCGCGCCACATCTCGTCGAGCCGCTCCGCTTCCTCCTGCCGATCTATGCCTGGCAGAAGCGCCCTGCCCTGCTGCTCCATGCCGGCCTTGCCCTTTACGACCTCCTGTCGATCGGCGATGGGCTACCGCCAAGCGGACGCCTCAAGCCGCAGGAGATCGCAGAGCTCCCACGCCTTCGCCGCGAAAATCTTGGCGCCTTGCTGCACTATCACGACTGCCAGGCTGACGACGCCCGCCTCGTGCTTGCCGTGCTGCTCGATGCGCGCGCCCGCGGCGCCGATATTCTCAACCGCCGCGCGGTGACCGCCATCGAGCCGCTCGCCAACGGCTATACGATCGAGCTCGACGAGCGCGGGGCGAAGCGCCGTGTCGATGCGCGCTTCATCGTCAATGCCGCCGGCCCCTTCGTCGCCGGGGTCGACGCCCTGAGCAGCATCGCGCCTCCGCCCCGGCCCTTGCGGCTGATCCGCGGCAGCCACATCGTCCTCCGAATGCCTGAGCCGGTCGATGCCGACGCCTATACCTTGCAGGACCAGGAAGACCGCGTGATCTTCGTGCTGCCGTGGCTCGACCGGCGTTTCCTCATCGTCGGCACCACCGAGGTGCCCGAAAGGGGCGATCCAGGCGCTGCGGCCTGCTCGGCCGAGGAACAGCTCTATCTGCTCGACGCCTATAACCGCTACTTTGCGCCCGGGAGCGGACCTGTCACCGCCGCCGATGTGGTGTGGAGCTTCGCCGGCGTCCGCGCCCTGCAAGATCATGGCGGGAGGAAACCGAGCCGGCTCACCCGCCGCCCGGCGCTCGCCAGCATCGCCAACGGCAGCGGCGGCTTCGTCACCCTTTATGGCGGCAAGCTCACCACCCATCGCGCCTTCGCCGAGACTGTGCTCGACGAGCTTCGCGGTCTCGGCGCTTATATAGGCGGGCCTTGGACCAAGGACGTTCCCCTTTATGGTGGCGGCGAATCGCGCGCCGCACTTCTCTCCCTTGTCGCCCAAGACCCCGCGACCATCTCGCGCGAGACCCGCCACCGCTGGGCTTTCACCTACGGGGACCAGATCGAGAGGCTCTATGCGAAGCTGTTGCTCGAGCCGAACCTCGCGCAAGAGATCGCCCCCGGCGTCACGCGCGTCGAGCTGATCCATGCCGTCGAGACCGAAGACACCATCACGGCTGAGGACTTCCTGCTCCGCCGCACCAGGCTGCATCTCTTGCTAGATCAGGGAGGGAGAGACGCCGTCGCAACGTGGTTCGCGACCAACACTTGAGCCCCAGTTGCGTCTGCAACTACCGCCCTATAAAAATGCGGAATACAACCATTAGGCGCAGACGGAGGGCAGCCGCATGGCCACCTACACGGTGCGTAAGGGCAAGTGGTACATCGCCAGGATCTCGCTCTCCGGATTCAACCGCTTTGCCACAAACAGCATGGTTGCCGCCAAGCTCGAGGATGCCGGCTTCATCAATGTTGAGGTCGAAGGCTCGGGAGGGATCAGGCTCGCCGTCGGCTATTGGCCTCTCGATGACGCGACCGCAGAGCAACCAGACGAGATCGTCGACATTGTCGAGAAGGACAGCGAGCCGGAAATACCGACCTAGCCCTTAGGCAGGCGCCACTTTCAGCAACGTCCCGTCAGCGCCGAGCACGCGCACCCGCGCTCCCTTCGGCAGCTCAGGCCCCTCCACCCGCCAGATCGAGTCGCCGATCTTGACGCTGCCGCGTCCGTTCACGATCGGGTCGATGAGATCGTAGCACTGGCCGATATGCTGCACGGCGCGCTCGTTGAGCAGCGGGCGGTCGCTGTGCAGCGGGTTGCTCCGCAGATATTTCAGCGCCACGAGCACGGCCGCGAGCGACAACAGGCAGAACCACACGAGCTGCCACTGCCAGCTGATGTCGAATCCGAAGGCGAGAAGCCCGGTGACGGCGGCGGCCACGCCGAACCACATCAGGAAGATGCCGGGCGACATCACCTCGAGCGCGAACAGGATCGCGGCGAGGATCATCCAGGTCCACGGACCAAGCGTGAAGAGACCGCTCATCGTGGCGGCTCCTTACACGGAAGGAACGCCGCCCGGACGGACGCGCGGCGTCGTGGTCGGAGGCTGCTTGGAGGGGGCAGGCGGCGAGGCTGAGTTGCCGCCGCGGTCGCCGAAGGCTTCGCGCGCTATTTCGGCCACGCCGGCGATGGCGCCGATGACCGAGGTCGCCTCGATCGGCAGGATCAGCACCTTCTGATTCTTGGCCTCGGCCAGAGCCTTCAGCGCGCCGACATAATTGTTGGCGACGAAATAGTTGATCGCCTGCACGCTACCCTTGGAGATGGCATCGCTGACCACTTGTGTGGCCATGGCTTCGGCTTCCGCCGAACGCTCCCGCGCCTCGGCGTCGCGGAACGCGGCTTCGCGGCGGCCTTCGGCGGCGAGGATCTGCGCCTGCTTGGCGCCTTCGGCGGTCAGGATCGCCGCCTGCCGCTCGCCCTCGGCGACCAGGATGGCGGCCCGCTTGTCGCGCTCGGCCTTCATCTGCCGTGCCATTGAGTCGACGAGATCGCGCGGCGGCTCGATGTCCTTGATCTCGATGCGCGCGACCTTGACGCCCCAATTGCCGGTCGCGTCGTCGACCACCTTCAGCAGGCGGTGATTGATCTCGTCGCGCTGCGACAGAAGCTCGTCCAGATCCATGGAGCCCATCACCGTGCGGATGTTGGTCATGGTCAGGTTGAGGATCGCCGATTGGAGATTGTTGACCTCGTAGCTCGCCTGCGCCGCGTCCATCACCTGGTAGAAGGCGATGCCGTCGACCTTCACCATGGCGTTGTCCTTGGTGATCACCTCCTGGCTCGGCACCTCGACCACCTGCTCCATCATATTGAGCTTGCGCCCGACGCGGTCGATGAACGGGATGATCAGGGTGAGGCCGGGGCGGAGCGTGCGCGTATAGCGGCCGAAGCGCTCGACCGTGTAGTTCCAGCCTTGCGGCACGACTTTGACGCCGGCCGCAAGCACGGCAACGAACAGAACGAGCAGAACGAGGACGAAGATATTGAAGCCGAGCATGGCACCCTCCTAGAGGTGTCTGGCGAGCGTGTGACGGTTAGCTATAGCACTCACCTTCCATCGGCAGCCGATAGATGGGTGCGCGGGCCCGTGAATTTAAGAGCATCCGCAGGTCGTCATGGCGAAATCAGCTTGGAGATCTCCCAGGCGGCGGCACGGGCGGCGGCATCGGCGGTAGGTCCCCATTTTCTGTCGAGCGAGCCTTTGCGCACGATCCTGGTTTGTGACACCCCGCCAAGAGTGTTGCCGTCAGGGCCGAAGATCGTCCAGTCGATGCGCACGCTCTGCCGTCCTCCCTTGACCGCCGTTACCTTGACGATGCCTTCCACCGAATAGACGTTGGCTGCAAACGAGGTGGCGGTCTTCACGCCCGCGGCAGACAATCGCTTGCCGAGCGCCGCGGCAAGCGCCTGTTCCCCATCCCCAGGCGCGCCTGCAACTGAGATATAGGCGAGCGGCGCCGCGGGCTTTGCATCGGGCTTAGCAGCATCAAGCTTCGCAGTATCAGGCTCGGCGCTCATGGCCGCGAGCGAGAGCGAGAGCCAGGCGCCGCAGAATAAGCCACAGAACAAGAGGAATGCGCGACGATCAGCTCGCATGCGGTCTGTCTCGACGTTTGCGGTTATGAGAAATTGCGGCGCCGCTCACTCTAGCGTGCCGCTGCCTTCGCCCCGCCCATGTCCCAAAGCTTCACGGTATCATCGTTGCTGCCGGAGGCGAGCATCGAGCCGTCGGAGACGGCCTCCTCGCAGGCCGGAATAGCTCGCGCAGCATTGATAGTGTCGTCGATCTTGACGTCCTTGACCATGGAGTCGGGGTCATCGGGGTCCGCATGCACCATCTCGAGGCCAAGCATGATGAAGTTGCCGGTGACATGCGCCGTGAACAACCCAAACAGCGCGATGAAGCCGACCACGTCGACGAAACCGCCGACGAATGACAGAGTGGCCGTGGCGCCGACGGCTCGGCCCACCGGCTCGACCGGCAAGACCGGCTCAGTCATGGTCGCCACCCATGGCAGGCATCTTACGCGGTTAGACCCAGCCCTTCAGCTCGCGCTCGATAACATGCAGAAGCACGCGGATGCCGCCATCGCTGTCGTTGAGGCAGGGGATGTAGGTGAAGTTCTCGCCGCCGTGCGCAAGAAAGATCTCCTTGTTCTCCTCGGCGATCTCTTCGAGCGTCTCGAGGCAATCGGCGGCAAAGCCAGGCGTGAGAATAGCGATCCGCTTCACACCATCGCGGGCCAGCGCCTCGACGGTCTTGTCGGTATAGGGCTGCAGCCACTCGGCGCGTCCGAAGCGGGACTGGAAGGTGTATCTGAGCTTGGCGCCGAGAGGCCCGAGCGCCTCGGCCAAGCGCTCCGTGGTCAGCGCGCATTGCGTGAAGTAAGGATCGCCCTTCTCGACATAGCTCTTGGGCAGTCCATGATAGGAAGCGAGGATCGCCTCAGGCTCCCAGTCGAGCCCGGCAAGATGCGATGTGATGGAGTGGGCCAACGCCGCGATATAAACGGGATCGGCGGGATAGGCCGGTACCGTGCGCAGCGCCGGCTGACAGCGCATCGCCTTCAGCACATCGAAAACCTTGTCGTTCACGCTCGCCGTGGTCGAAGCCGCATATTGCGGGTAGAGCGGGAACACGAGCAGGCGGTCGCAGCCTTGCGCGCCAAGCGCCTCGATACGCGAGGCGATGCTCGGATTGCCGTAGCGCATCGCCCAGTCGACTACGACATCTGAGCGCGCCTCGAGGGCCGCCGCAACTTTTTCGCTTTGCGCGCGGGTGATGGTGCGCAAGGGAGATTCGTCGAGCGCCTCGTTCCACACCGACCGGTATTTGGCGCCGCTTTTTGACGGCCGGATGGTGAGCACGATGCCGTTGAGGATCACCCACCACAGCACGCGGTTCGTCTCGATGACCCGGCGGTCGGAGAGAAACTCTTTGAGGTAGCGGCGCACCGACCAATAATCGGTGCCCTCAGGCGTGCCGAGATTGACGAGGAGCACGCCGATCTTGCCCGTGGCCTCGCCTTTGGCGCCAAGGCGCGCGCTGACCGGCGCAAAGCCCTTGGCGGGCGGGGTTTCGTTCATCCGGGGCACTCCATCACGCTTAGATAGAGCATCGCGGGAAAAGAGCCTAGAGCACCGCCAGGAAAAGCAGGGAATCTGGCCTAAAGCCGCCGGTCTCGCCTCAGTGGGTGGCTCCGGGGCGGCCCTGATCTTCCTCCTCGCGCAAATGCATCAGAGCCATGATCAGGAGATAGGCAAGAAAGTTGCGGCCCTGGCTGTGGGCAAGCACTATCAGCGTTTCCAGAGCTCGCTCGAATTCGGCGAGACTGGAATCGCGCGCAAATCTCCCGATGGGGACGCTGATGTCCTCCTCAGTCATAATGGGCCGTTCGTCTCGGGGGTCCCCTAAAGCCTAATTTCATGTTGCCACGAAAGGCCGGTGGATGGGTTTGACACGGATCAAGGGCGACTTGACCTCGCTCAGCAGGAGCGAGACAGTCGGTACACAATTCTCGGCTGTACAGACGGATGGGCGATGAACGACCGCATACGGCCTGACCTCAACAGGCCCCCGGTCCAGCACGTCGGGGAGCACCGCGTTAGGGCCCTTTCTTTATCGGGTTTGCGCGATCTATTGCGGGACTACGGCGTCGATCACCGGCCAATTCTCGACGAGGCCGGACTCTCGCTTGACCATGGAGACGAGCTCGCTTGGATCTCGCTTGAGAGATTCATAAAAGCGCTGACGCTTGCCGCGCGCGTCACCGGCGATCGCTATTTCGGCCTGAAACATGGAACGAGGGGGCGCTTCACCGCCAATCCGCTCGGCTATCTCATGGCCAACTCGCCCGACTTAAGGACGGGCTTGCGCAATTATGCGTGCTTTCAACCCGTGCTCGCCACCAACCATCTCGAATTCGTCGAGACTGCCGGTGCCGGCCGCATCGAATTCTCCTATCCCGTAACCATACCGAACGCCGTCCAGATGACCGACTTTGTCTTGATGCGCTTCGTGTCGCGGATCAGGACTGCGGTCGGAAGCCACTGGCGCCCGGTTTCCGTCGGCCTCATGCATCGGCAACCCGCCGACATCTCCGAATACGAGAGGCACCTCGGATCTCGCATTTTGTTCGACCAGCAGGTCAACTCGATCACGATCTCCGCGGCAACGCTCGCTCTCCCCCTGCCCCATGCCGACCCGCAGCTGTTCCATCTCGTCAAGCGTTATTGCGAGGAGGAGATCGAGCGGCAGAAATCCGCGAACCATCCGCTGAACGGCGTTCGCGAGGCGATGACACGCTGCCTGCACCAAGGCAGCTTCGGTCCAAAGCATGTCGCCGAGGAGCTCGGCCTCACGCCGGGCAGCCTGCATCGCCACCTGAAGGCTGAAGGCACATCCTTCCTGCGCGTGCTTGACGACACCAGGCGCTGCCTGACCCATCGCTATTTGATGGAGAGCTCGCTGAAGCTTACCGACATCGCAGCGCGGGTCGGCTACTCCGAGCTCAGTGCCTTCAGCCGCGCGTCCCGCCGCTGGTTCGGTGTCAGTGCCCGTTCCTTCCGCCGCAATTCGCCTAATCTCGGCGACGCACCCTGAGCAACGCCTCGGCATCTTCGAGAATCTGCGCATGATCGAAGGCAAGCTCGACGCTCCGCCAATCATCGATCCATTCGGCGCCGGCGGCGTCTGATCCGGCCTTTGGAACGACAGCGCGCGGCAATATCGTCACATAGGCGACGCTGACCGTGTGGCCGCGTGGGTCACGTGCCGGGTCGGAATAAACTCCGACGAGGCGGAGCACATCAATCTTGATGCCGGTCTCCTCGAGCGCCTCGCGCCGGCAAGCGTTTTCCACCGTCTCGCCGATTTCGACGAAGCCGCCGGGAAGAGCGTAGCTGCCGGCATAAGGCTCGTGACCCCGGCGGCGGATTAGGAGCACGCGGGCCTCAGCATCGAACACCACGCAGTCGGTGGTGAGCGCAGGCGTCTTCGGCAATGGCATCTGAAGCTCGCGGTGGTTGCGACCTCTTATGAGCCCTTCGGCTGCGGCACGATGCGGATATAGGGCCTCGGCGCCTTCCAGCCTTGTGGGTAAATCGTTTTCGCCTCCTCGTCCGACACCGAGCCGGCAATGATCACATCCTCGCCGTTCTTCCAATTGACCGGCGTCGCCACCCGGTGCTTGGCGGTGAGCTGCATCGAGTCGATGACGCGCAGCACCTCGTCGAAGTTGCGGCCTGTGGTCATCGGGTAGACCATGATGAGCTTGACCTTCTTGTCGGGACCGATGACGAAGACGTTGCGCACCGTCTGGTTGTCGGCCGGCGTGCGTCCCTGGGAGGTGCCTGACGTGCTCGCCGGCAGCATGCCGTAGAGCTTGGCGATGGAAAGGTCCGGGTCGCCGATCATTGGAAAATTCGGAGCGACGCCTTGGGTTTCCTTGATGTCGTCGGCCCACTTTGAATGGAGGTCGATCGGGTCGACACTGAGACCAATGATCTTGACGCCCCGCTTGTCGAACTCAGGTTTGATCCTCGCCATATAACCGAGCTCAGTGGTGCAGACCGGAGTGAAGTCCTTGGGGTGCGAGAACAGCACGCCCCAGGAATTGCCGAGCCATTCATGGAACCGGATGTGGCCTTGTGTGGTGTCGGCCTCGAAATCCGGGGCGATATCGCCGAGTTGGAGTGTCATCTTACTCTCCGCTGCTTGATGAGGGGGAGGGCCGGCGCCTGGCCAAGCCCAATAAACTCACCTGAAAATTAGGATGCTGTGCTCCCCCGCTTCAATCGGGGACCTCAAATAGAAACGCCCTATTCTTAGTCTACCAGAAGCCGAGTACGGCATGCCAATATTGGCAGTTGACGCGCTATTGCCAATGCGATTGGAGCCCGCGAAGCGAAATCGCGGGCTCCGAGATTTGGCGGCAAAATACGATCGGCCAAGCGCCTCACCGTCACATCATGCCGGTCGAGCTTCGGATGAGCTGGTCCGCAAGCTTTTTCTGCGCATCGCTCAAGGCCTGATAGAGAGGCTTCAACGCCTTGTTGGTCGCCCGCAAGGCATCGAGCCGCGCTGCCACGAATTGCTCCTGCGCATCGAGGCGATCCGGCAGGCTCTTTTCGCTTGCGTCGCTATCGCCCATCAACGCTGTGCAGCGTCCCGACATGGTCTTGGCATTGTCACGGACCGCGTTGGCGTAATCCTTCCAAAGCGCCTCCTGCTCCGGCGTAATGTTGAGCTCGGCCTTGAGAAAGGCGAGACGTCCCTCGATATGAGCGGTCATCCGTCCACACATGGATGCGGATCCTCCACCCATGCCGATTCCGCCCATCATGCCGTGGCCGCCCATCATCGACTGACCTTCGCCCATCATGCCGTGGCCCATCATCGAGCCGCTCCCGGGCTGTTGGTTCATCATCGATCCGCTGTTCGGCTGGCTATTTTGTTGGCTGTCTTGTTGTGCACGCGCGCTCCCCGTCGCGGCAATCGCCGCGAGCACGGCAACGGCGAGCATTGAACCCTTGATCGCGTTCATGGCGTTACTCCTCTTATCATTTTGAGCAAACCCTACGCGGTGGGCGAGACTTGTCGTTGAGCCAGATCAAGCGCCGGGAAGTGGGGCGCCCTCAAGGAAAGCGGGCGTCCCTCAGAACGGCCGCGCCGGGCCGAGAGAGGCGGCGAACAGGGTCGCGCCGAACAAGAGGATAAGGGTCGAGCCGCCGAGGGTGCAGATCGTCCACACGGTATCGGCAAAGGCGCCGCTCCTGCCGCCGAGTTTCAACGCGAGCTCGCGCGAGCCAAGCGCAAGCGTCGCCAGCACCGCGACGGTGATGGCGGTGCCGATGGCCATGGCAAAGGTCGCCGCCACGCCGGCCCAGAACACACCTTGCGTCAGCGCGAAGATGAGCACGAGGATCGCGCCCGTGCATGGCCTGATGCCGACCGAGAACACCACGGCGAGGACCTTGCGCCAGGAGAACGGCCCGGCGAGCTCGCGCGCATCGACGATGTGACGGCAAGCCTCGCCCTCATCATGATCATGGTCATGATCATGGTGATCAGCATGGCCATGATGGTGGTGATGATGGTCGTGCTCGCCGTGAGCGTGATCGTGCCCGGCATGGTTCGCATGAGCCTCGGCCGCACGCGACCCTTGCCAGCGCCGGAAGATGGCGATGAGTTGCGTCGCCAGCAGCCAAGCGCCGACCAGCGCAATCAGCGCGTAACTCACCATTTCGAGCTGGTTCGACCAGGCATTGATCTGCAGGCCCGAGGCGTTCAGCGCAAAGGCAAGGATGCCGACAAGCGCGACCGCCGTCAGCGCCTGCAGCCCTGCGGCGATGAAGGAGATGACAACGCCGCGCCGCACCGTCTCCTCGTTGGCGACGACATAAGACGAGATGACCATCTTGCCGTGGCCAGGGCCAATGGCGTGCACGACGCCATAGAGGAAGGAGAGCGCGGCAAGCATCACCGCGCCGGCAAACGCATTGTCGCCTTTGAGGCTCTTGACCCCGGTGGCAAGCTCACGCTGCATGCTTTGCTGCGTGCGCAACACCCAGCCGAAGATGCCGCCGAAGGCGCCCGCCGACTGCTGCGCGGCGCTTGGGGCGGCGAAGGCGGAAGGCGGTGCCGCCGGCGCGCTCTCTGCCGGCGCCATTTCCGTAGCGAATGGATTGAGAGGCTTGATCTCCGCGTTGGCGGCGGCGATCGCCACAAGGAAAATGAATGCGCAAACTGCCAGGCGTCCGGCGAAGCCGCACATGACGCCTCCTATAGATGAGCGTCGCTGCATTTCACCATCACCGTCTGCGCGAATTGCGAGCCAAAATTGCTGTTCGGTCCCAACTGACTGAAAAAGGCTTCGCTCAGCGCCTTCGCATCCTCCTCCGATTCGGGATCGGGCTTCTTGACCTCGGCGGTGCAGCCTTTGATCGCACTGCCGGACAATTTCACCGGCGCTTCGGTGGCGAAGCCGAAGGCGACGAAGAAGGACGGATCGTAGACGTCGACCTGAACCTCCTGGCCGTGCGTATCGATCGGCTTCTCGACGGGAAGCGTGAAGTGCAGCGTGAGCAGGCTCTTGTCGTAGTCGAGCGAATAGTTCTCCGGAGGCTTCAGCGGAAGATTGTCGGCGTCGCCGATGTGGACGAAGGTGAAATAATCGAAATCCTTGAGGGACTTGATGTTCACTTCTGCCAGGGGCTCCAGTTCCTTGGCCGAGAACACCCCGTCGCCGTTGGTGTCGAGGCCCTGCACCGCCATGGCGGAATAGAACTCATCGAAGGTCCAGGAGTGGCGGACGCCGGTGATCTGGTGATCGGCATTGAGGATGATTTCCGAGCGCACGGTGGCCCAGACGTGAGGGTGGGCGTGGGCGGCCCCGGCAAGACCGGCACAGGCGGCAACCGCCAGCACCGCTGTCACGACCCGCCGGCACTTGGCCAGCTCGCAAAGCGACAAAGCCCAAGCTCCTCCGCGATTCGAGATATTGCTATGCGCCAATTATGGAGGATTGGAGAACTCGTGACCGAGCCGCGCTGTATCACTCTGTCGCGGCTGCTTGCCCCGCCAACATGCCGCCTGAAGCGAAAAGCATGAGCAGTTGGTCCCCCCTCGCCTTGAACTCAGGATCGGACTCAGAGTAAGAACAAAACAGGAACGAGATCGGAGTTTGTGCCCGTGCGTAACGACGTTCCAGGCGGCAAAAACGTCGGTGAGTTTCTGCCTTCTGGCGTTGAGAAAGCAGGTGGGGCTGGCGGCGAAGGTCTCATCGAGCATCTGCGTAAGCGTATTCGCGTGCTCGAGCAGGTTCCCGTGTCTCTGGCCTTCCCCCCCGCGCCGGATACGGGACCTTTGCCCCGCCCCGCCTGCTCCCTTCTTGCTTCCGTTCCTTCACTGCCACTGTCCTCCCCGGGTGCTCCCGCGAACGCCAATCCCTCCCCCGGCAAGGGGGAGGGTGGCGATGGCCATCGGCCATCGCCGGGTGGGGGTCATGCGGCGTCAGCGATTAGGTCTGACCCCTACCCCGGCCCTCCCCCTTTCAGGGAGAAGGAGGTGCCTTGGGGCAAGCTCGCTGCGGCTGGCCTGCATGAGATCAAGTCTGACGCCTATCGCGACGCGCCGGCGGCGCTTGCCTTTGCGCTCGCCTTCATCGGCGATCGCCTGGTCAAGCGGAAGGACGCCACGCCGCTCCTCTGGTGCCTGACCGACAGAGCCGCGCGCGAATGGGGCGCGCCTTACGGCCCTGGGCTCATCTCCTTCGGCCTCGACCCCGCGCTCGTCCTCATCGTTCAGGCGCGCAATGGGATGGACGCGGCCTGGGCCTTGGAAGAGGGGCTGAAAGCCCGCGCCTTCACCGCAGCTCTCGGCCAGATCGAGATGAAGACGCCGATCATCGCAAGACGCCTCGGACTTGCCGCGCAGACGAGCCGCACGCCCTGCCTGCTCCTGTCCGGCCATCAGGGGAACGGACTCCCAGGCACCCTCACCCGCTGGCGTGTGGCGGCGGAGCGAAGTAGCGGCGCCGCCTTCGATGCCGCAGCACCAGGCCGGCCCGCTTGGCATCTCACGCTCGAGCGCTGCCGGGGCATGGCGCCCTCGCGAAGTTGGACCGTGGAGTTTCGTGATGTCGCGTATGGTTTCCGTCTGGCTGCCCGCTTTGCCGATCGAGCGGCTGAAGCTGGAGACGAACGGCAAGCCCTGTCCGGTTGACCGGCCTTTTGCGCTCGTCGGTAGCGAGGATCGCGGGCTCGTGCTCACCGCGCTGAATGCCGCCGCCATGCGTGCTGGCCTCATCCCCGGCATGGGCCTCGCCGATGCCCGCGCCATTTGCCCGCTTCTCCTCACCACGCCTGCCGAACCGGAAAAAGATGCCGCATGCCTGCTCGCGCTTGCCCGCTGGTCCGGCCGCTACAGCCCCTCTCTCAATGTCGACGGCGATGATGGGTTGTGGCTCGACGTGTCAGGCGTGCCGCATCTCTTCGGCGGCGCCCGCGCTCTCCTCGACGACATGGCGAAGCGCTTCGCGAAGCTCGGCTTCACCGCAAGGATTGCCTTGGCCGAGACCTTGGGAGGCGCGCATGCGCTTGCCCGCTACGGGCGGGTCTCTTCCCTCATCGTCCCGCCGGGGCAGATCGGCGAAGCGCTTGTGTCGCTTCCTGTCGAAGCCTTGCGCCTCGACAATGACATCACGCGGCTGCTCAAGCGGCTCGGCCTGAAGCGCATCGGCCAGCTTTACGATCTGCCGCGCGCCTCGCTCGAGCGCCGGTTCCACTCACGCGAAGCGGTCGAAGCCGTGCTTCATCGCCTCGATCAGGCGCTTGGGCGGCGCGAGGAGCCGCGCAGCCCGCTCCTTCCCGCGCCAGACTACGCGGCGAGGCTTCCCTTCCCCGAGCCTCTCATCACCCATGAAGGCGTCGTCGCCGGCCTCGATCATCTTGCGGAAAAACTTTGCCAAGCGCTCACCCTTGCCCGCCGCGGCGCGCGGCGCCTTCAGCTTGCGATCTATCGCGCCGACGGCACCTCTGCCGTCATCGACACTGGCTTGAGCGCGCCATGCCGCGAGCCGTCGCATCTCGCGCGCCTGTTCGAGGACAGGGTCTGCGCCATCGATGTCGGCTTCGGCGTCGATCTCATGGTGCTCGCAGCGCTTGCGACCGAGCCTTTGCTTCCGGCCCAGACCGCTTTCGCCAAGAGCGACGACAGAGGCAGGCAAGAGCCGCTGATCGATCGCTTGGCAAGCAGGTTGAGCGGAGCCGCCGTGCGCCGGCTCTTTTCCCGCGAGAGCCATATCCCTGAGCGGGCGCAAGAGACGCGATCGGCGCCCGCCGGTGCATCTCCATGGTCCGAGCCATCCTCCGCCAAACCGCCGCGCCCCTGCCTGCTTCTTGCCGAGCCCGAGCCTCTCGACGTGCTCGCCGAGATTCCCGAAGGACCGCCGGCACGCTTCACCTGGCGGCGCGTCACCCGCCGCGTGGTGAAGGCCGAGGGGCCTGAGCGCATCGCCCCTGAATGGTGGCTTGCGCTGGTAACTCCCTCACCCGGCAAGGGGGAGGGTAGCGATGGCCATCGGCCATCGGCAGGTGGGGGTCCTACGGTGTCAATGATTGGGTCTGACCCCCACCCCGGCCATCCCCCTTTCAAGGGGAGGAAGAGACGGGCGCGCACGCGCGACTATTACCGCATCGAGGATGAGGACGGCCGCCGCTACTGGGTGTTCCGCGCAGGCCTCTATCAGGAGAGCGACGCGAAGGACCTTCCCGCCTGGTATCTGCACGGAGTGTTCGGGTGATGGCGCGCTCAAGCAGCGAACACGCGAGCGTGGAAGCGGTAGCGCAATAGAAATGACCCGC
>CAWGVA010000029.1:0-231061 GCA_963825835.1 uncultured Alphaproteobacteria bacterium
TATGGGGACGGTGAAACCCGAAGGGGTGCCTCCCCTGAACGCGTGCCTCCATAAATGCCAAAATCCGTGTCGTCTGCAGGGACGACGCTCGCCTCGTTGGCGGCTGCACGAACCATGTTGCCTCTTACTTCGAATTTGGCACTGATTTCAGAGTGCTCTCGCGGGCTGATACAAAATTCAACCCTACCCGTTGGACTCGTGACCAATTGGAGTTCAAATTCGGTGTATCCACTTTCTTTGGCTGCGAGGAAAAACGCATGCAAAGTTGAATGGTGGCTGTCAGTCAATGCATCGGGCATGGGATTCCTCCTATCTTCCAGGAGATAACCCCGAGTCGTGCTGCGCGTTCCGGGCCGTCGTTAATGCCATGGGCTTCTTTTGATTGGTCCTTGTTTGTTCACTTGCGGCGAACAGAGGCTGCCCCAGATTCGGGAAAGTCCGTAGCGTTTCCCGAGTATCCAGCATGGCTCCCATTCCCGTTTGGTCTGGCAATCTTCGCCTTTCACTTGTCCTCGTTCCGGTCAGGATGTTTTCAGCCGTTTCGACCGAAGGCACGATTGCCTTCCGCATGATCCATGAGCCAAGTGGTCAACCGATCAAATATCTGAAGGGCATTGAGACCGAGGACGGCTTCGAGGAAGTCCCCGAAGAAGAAATCATCAAGGGCTATGAGCACACCAAGGGGCACCACGTCCTCATCGAGCCGAAGGAACTTGACGCGCTGAAGCTTGAGGCCAAGCACACCATCGACATGGCGAGGTTCGTTGACCGGGACGAGATCGACAGCCGCTATTTCGAGAAGCCGTACTACCTTCTGCCGGATGGTGACGAAGCTGACGAAGGTTACACCGTGCTCCGGGATGCCCTCGCCAAAACGAAGAAGGTCGCCATCGGCCAACTCATCATGCATGGCCGTGAGCACTTGGTCGGCATTACCGCGCACAAGAAGGGACTCGTGCTGGTGATCCTCCGCTATGCCGATGAGCTGCGGAAGCCAGAGCCCTATTTCGACAAGATTGACGCAACGCCTAAGGCTGATGCGGTCCAACTTGCAGTCGAACTCATTGAGGAACACTCAGGCAAGTTCGAGCCGCAGAAGATGCCGAACGAATATGCCGAAGCGATACACGAACTCGTTCAGGCGAAAGTCGAGGAGCGTGCTCCTGCGATAGAAATCGAAACTCAGAAACGTGAAGCTCCGAAGGTCGTCAATATCATGGACGCGCTCAAGAAGAGCATGCAGGCAAAGGGGCAGACGAAAGTCAGAGACGCGGTTCGCAAACGCATGGGCAAAGAGTTTGCATCTGAAAAGTTGGCTCACGGATCAAGGCGTGCCAAGCCGACAACAGGTACTAGACGATCAGTGCATTAGGCTAGCGCAGGCATCGAGCTTGGGGAGAATGGGAGCACCCAAGGCCGAAGGGGAAGCCCCGCATGGCCGGATGTGGTATATCGGGATTGGTCATCGCGCCCTCCTCCCAGTGGGTTGCGTTGACAAGTGCCGAGGCCGGGACTGGTGACCTCCCGGCCCCGGTGCGTATCAGGCATTAGCGGCGATCTCTTACGGCAAGGATTTAAGCCAAGTGTCAACGTCGCTTCGCACTTGGTCTTTGGCAATGCCGTAGCGTTCTTGGATTTTGCCTTCTAGCTGGTCACGTCGGCCATTGATGACAGCGAGATCGTCATCGGTCAGCTTGCCCCACTTCTCCTTAACGCTGCCGCCGAACTGCTTCCAATTGCCCTCTATGCGATTCCAATCCATGTGGGCCTCCTTCCATCATTGGAGAATGAAGCCCCGGCCTGGGAAACCGGGGCTTCTAGTACGCTCATTGGATAGGCTACTGGACTGAAGAGGGAGATACTTATCCAACTGTCTCATTGAACGCGGCATGATCCCCAATCGTTCCAAGTTTCATCATGGAATCTTCCATGCAGACTCTCAGAGAACTGCTCACTCGGCTTGGGGTGATGGCTGCGCATCCCGGCGCGTTTGGCATTCTCATCGTCTACGCAGTGCTTTGGTTCATTTTTGACCGAGATTTTTTAACTGGCATGCCGGTGCAACGCTGATCGTTTGGTTCATGACTCTGCTGATTCAGCGCGCCGAGCATCGCGATACCCAGGCATTGCAGGCGAAGATAGACGAACTGCTGCACGCCAACGCTCAAGCAGATAGTGAATTGACGAAAATTGATGAGAATGAACCGGAAGACATTGAGCGCCTCCGGACTAAGGCCCGCTTAAAGGACTGACACCAAGCGCATTGCCAGAGCTAGGCGAGAATGGAAGCATCTACCCAAGGCCGAAGGGGAGCCGAAACAGATATAAAGAGAGGCCCGCCGTTAAGTTTGGTCGAGCCGCACGCCCAAGCGCCCTGCCAGATCCTGAATGTATTGAAAGGCGACGCGGCCCGAGCGCGCACCGCGGCCAATCGCCCAGGCGAGCGCCTCGCGCGTCAGCGCCTCGTCGGCGATGGGCAGGCGATAATGCGCGGCGTAGCTCCGCACCATGTCGAGATAGTCGTCCTGGCTGCAATTGTGGAAGCCGATCCACAGGCCGAAGCGGTCTGAGAGCGACACGGTCTCATCAACGTCCTCTTGTTGCCCGATAGCGTCCTCTTGTTGCCCAGTGTTAGCCCGCAACCGCGAATCCCTGTATTTCTGCGGTCCAGTTCATTACGCGGCATGAGATGCCGCCGGTTCGAGGTCGCGTAGAACAACACGTGCTCGGGCCGCCCTTCGATGCCGCCTTCGAGCACCGCTTTCAGCGATTTGTAGGAGGTGTCGCGCCCCTCGAAGGACAGGTCGTCGCAGAACAGGATGAAGCGCTTGCCCTTGGTGTCGCGGAGATGCGCAAGACATCGTGGCAGCGAGCCAATGTCCTCGCGGTGGATCTCGACGAGCTTCAGCGCGCCCGCTTGCGACTTCGCCTCGCGGCTGACTGCCGCATGCACCGCCTTGACGAGGGAGCTCTTGCCGGTGCCGCGGGCGCCCCATAGGAGCGCGTTGTTGGCGGGAAGGCCGCGCGCGAAGCGGACAGTGTTGTCGTAGAGCACGTCGCGCATGCGGTCGATGCCCTTGAGCAGCGACAAGCGGCACGCGGTTGACGTTTCCGACCGGCAAAAAGGCCTCGGGCTCGGCCTGCCAGATGAAGGCTTCGGTCTTGTCGAAGTCGGGCTTGCGCGGCGAGGGCGGCGCGAGCCGCTCCAAGGCCCTGGCGATCCGCTCGACAAGACCCCCAATTGGTTCCTGGAAGTTCATGGCCCTTTCGTTTAAGGCTGTCTCGCCCCGTTGCAAAGCCGAGGCGGGCCGCTATAGTCGCGGCACTTTCGTTCACCAATCCGCTCAAAATGGACGGTAAGAGCCTTGAAAGGCCCGAGGGCGGCCAGCTTTAAGCCAAGCCGAGGACAGGAGCAATGATCGACGCCGTATACGCTCAAGCAGCCCCTAGCGCATTCGACGCCCTGAATAGCTTGATCGTTCCGACCGTGCTAATCATCGGCATCATGTATTTCCTGATGATCCGGCCGCAGCAGAAGCGGCTGAAGGATCATCAGGCGATGATCGCCGCGATCAGGCGCGGCGACACCGTGGTCACTTCTGGAGGCATCCTCGGCAAGGTGACCAAGGTCGACGACCAGGAGTTGCAGGTCGAGATCGCCGATGGGGTCCGCGTCAAGGTTGTGCGCGGGACGGTGTCTGAGGTCCGGGGCAAGGGAGAGGCTCAACCGGCGCCGAAGTCGAAGGCGGCGGCGGCGGAAGGTGACAAGTGAGTTTCGCTCGGGTCTAAGCGCTTAAGCCCCGAAAAGTCCAATCTGGAGTCGATAAGCGGCAATGCTGCATTTTCCCCAATGGAAGGTGATTCTGGTGTTCGGCGTCGTTCTTGCCGGCATCATCTTTGCCCTTCCCAATCTGTTTGCGCGCTCGACCATGGAGTCCATGCCGGGCTGGGTTCCCCACCATCAGGTCAATCTCGGTCTCGATCTGCAAGGCGGCGCCCATCTCCTCTATCAGCTCGACGAGAACGAGATGATCGAGGATTGGCTCAACAAGCTGCGCGACGAGGTGCGCGAAACTCTACGCAAGGATCGCATCTCCTATACCGACCTCACGCAAAACGTGGCGGCGCGAACCGTGTCGGTGAAGATCCGCCAGGCTACCGACTTCGATAAGGGCTACCAAGACCTGCGCAAGCTGGCCCAGCCGGTTGGCGGGTCGTTCGGCCTCTCTGGGGCCAACAATCTCGATGTCAGCCAGAATGGCGACGACGGCATCCTGCTCAAGGTGACCGACGCCGGCCTGACCCAGCGCATGAACTCGGCCATTCAGGCCTCGATCGAGACCATCCGCCGCCGCGTCGACGCCTTCGGCACCACCGAGCCGAGCATCCAGCGCCAGGGCCGCAACCGCGTGCTCGTGCAGGTTCCCGGCATCAGCGACGTCGAGCGGCTGAAGAAGCTCATCGGCGAGACCGGCAAGCTCGAATTCAGGATGGTGGATCCGGGCGCCAATGCGCAGCAGGTGGTGGAGACCAAGCAGGTTCCCCTCGACGATGAGCTGCTCTACTCCAAGGACACCCCGCCAGTCCCTTACGTGATTAAGAAGCAGGTGCTGGTGAGCGGCGAGAACCTCGTCGACTCACAGCCTGGCTTCGATCAGCGCACTAACGAGCCGATCGTGACCTTCCGCTTCGACTCCACCGGCGCCAAGCGCTTCGCCAGGGCGACGCAGGAGAACGTAGGCCTGCCCTTCGCCATCATCCTCGATGGCAAAGTGGTTTCGGCGCCGGTCATTCGCGAGCCAATCCTCGGCGGTTCAGGTCAGATCAGCGGGCACTTCACCGTGCCTGAGGCAAGCGACCTTGCCGTGACGCTGCGGTCCGGCGCGCTTCCCGCCAAGCTCACCGTGATCGAGGAGCGCACCGTCGGCGCAAGCCTCGGCGCCGACTCGATTGCCTCCGGCACGAAGGCCACGCTGCTTGGGTTGCTGCTCGTCGTGCTGTTCATGTTTGCCGCCTACGGGCTGTTCGGCCTCTTCGCCAATATCGCGCTCGTGGTCAACATCGCGCTCATCTTCGGCGTCCTCTCTCTGATCGGCTCGACCCTGACGCTGCCAGGCATCGCCGGCATCGTGCTCACCATGGGCATTGCGGTCGACGCCAACGTGCTCATCAACGAGCGCATCCGCGAGGAAATACGCTCGGGCAAATCGCCGGTCGCCTCTATCGAGGCCGGCTATCAGCGGGCCATGACCACGATCATCGATTCCAACATGACCACGCTGATCTCGACGCTGGTGCTGTTCTGGCTTGGCTCTGGTGCGGTGCGCGGATTTGCCGTGACCCTCACCATCGGCATTCTCGCCTCAATGTTCACCGCCGTGACCCTGACGCGGCTCATGGTGTCCTATTGGCTGCGCTGGGCGCGGCCCGCCCTGATCCCGATCTAGGAAAACGCCGTTATGTTTACAGGCATTCATTTCATCCCCGCCGACACCAAGATCGGCTTCGTTCGCTTACGCACCATCAGTTGGGTGATTTCGGCCCTGCTGACCGTGGTGCCGCTTCTGCTCGTGTGGAAGGTCGGGCTCAATTTCGGCATCGACTTTCAGGGCGGCACGCTCATCGAGATTCAGACCAAGGAGAGCGTCGCCGATCTTGCCGACATCCGCGCCAAGGTGCATGGGCTCAATCTCGGCGAGGTGCAGATCCAGGAATTCGGCGCGCCGAACGACGTGCTGATCCGCGTCGCCGCCCAGCCGACCGAGAAGGAGCAGCAGGAGTCCATCGCCAAGGTCAAGCAGGTGCTCGGCGACCAGGTCGAGTATCGCCGCATCGAGGTGGTGGGGCCCACGATCTCGAGCGAGCTGATCGCCGGCGGCACGGTGGCCGTGGTCGTCGCCATGATCGCCATTCTGATGTACATCTGGTTCAGGTTCGAATGGCAGTTCGCGGTCGCCGCCATCGCCTCGCTGGTCCATGACGTGACCGGCACCATCGGGCTCTATTCGTTACTCCAGCTTGAGTTCAACCTGTCGAGCATCGCCGCGATCCTCACCATCATCGGCTACTCACTCAACGACAAGGTCGTGATCTTCGACCGGATCCGCGAGAACTTGCGCAAATACAAGAAGATGCCGCTGACCGAGCTGCTCGACTTGTCGATCAACGAGACCCTATCGCGAACGGTCTTGACCCACGTGACCACGTTCCTCGCCATGATGCCGTTCGTGCTGGTCGGCGGCGAGGCGATCTTCGGCTTTGCCCTCGCCATGGTGTGGGGCATCGTCATCGGCGCCTACTCCTCGATCTACGTTGCCGCGCCCTTGCAGTTGATCCTAGGCGTCAAGCGCGACGGCGGCATGGCCAGCACGCCGGCGAGAGCGAAGACGCAAGCCCGGGCGCGCGCTTGAGCGAGGCGCGGCCGGTCCCTTAGGACGGGAAGGCCTTGCAGGCAGGCGATCGAGACGCTGCCGTCCGCACCATCGCCCGCGATGGCGATCTCGATCGTTACGCAAGCGCGCTGTTCGCGCCGGGCGCCTGCCGCGAGCATCTGTTTGCCCTCTACGCCTTCAATGTCGAGCTCGCCCGGATCGGCGAGCAGGTGAGCGAGCCTCAGCTTGGCGAAATTCGCCTGCAATGGTGGCGCGATGCGCTCGACCGCGCCTCAAGCTGCGAAACGACCGGCCAGCCGGTCGCCGATGCCATCGGATTTGCAGTTCGCGAGTGCAAGCTGTCGCAGCAGAGCCTCGCCGGTTTGATCGACGCGAGGCACTTTGACGTGTCGGTGAAAATCATGCCGGACACGGCGGCGCTCGACGACTATCTCGCCAACACCGCGGGCGTGCTGTTCAAGGTCGCCTCCGAGGTTTGCATGGCTGGAGGCCGGGCAGCCGAGCCGCGCGTGCTGGATGCGGCCGTCAGAGCCGCAGGCATCGCCTATGGCCTGACCGGGCTGATGCGCGCTCTGCCGGTTCATGCGAGGCGCGGACGCGTCGATATCCCTGAGGATGGGCTTCTCCGCCACGGCACCTCACCGGCGCAACTCCTGGCCGGAGAGGAGAGCGAGGGACTGACCGAGCTCCTGGCGGATTTGCGGGAGACGGCGCGCGCGGCGCTCAAATCGGCGAGGCAACACGTGGCAGAGCTTCCGCCTGCGGCGCGGCCGGCGTTCCTGCCGCTGGCTCTGGTCGATCCTTATCTCAGAGCTTTGCAGAACGTTGACCCGTTGCGGGAGGTCGCCGACGTCAACCCGCTCACACGGCTTTGGCGGCTGGGAACCTGGCGCTTCCGCTCCTCGGCGTGAGAAGCGCCTACTCGGCGGCGATCGAGGCGCCGCCCGCGAGCCAGCGCTCGAGATCGGCGAGCGCGCGCGTCGCGAGCGCATGCTTGCGCGCCAATGTCTTGCTGCCGCGCTCGCTCTTTACCCTTGGCGGCGGGGCGGCGGGGGGAGGGAACAGCCCGAAATTGACGTTCATCGGCTGGAAGCTGCGCGAGTTGCCCTCGCTTCCGCTCGCGAGATGCCCGCCCGTGATGTGATTGAGAAGCGCGCCAAGCGCCGTGGTGGGTGGCGGCAGCGAAAGAGGCGTACCGAGGCGCTCGGCGGCGGCAAAGCGGCCGGCAAGCAACCCTATGGCCGCCGATTCTACGTAGCCCTCGACCCCGGTGATCTGCCCGGCGAAGCGAAGCCGTGCGTCGGCTTTGAGCCGCAAGCTCTGATCGAGCAGCACCGGGCTATTGAGGAAGGTATTGCGATGCAGGCCACCGAGCCGGGCGAACTCTGCCTGCTCGAGCCCAGGGACGGTGCGGAAGATGCGCACCTGCTCGGCGTGCTTCAGCTTGGTCTGGAACCCAACCATGTTCCACAAGCTGCCGAGCGCATTGTCCTGCCTGAGCTGCACCACGGCATAAGGCCTCTCGGGCCGATGCGGGTTGGTGAGCCCGACGGGCTTCATCGGGCCGTAGGCAAGCGTCTCGCGTCCCCGCTCGGCCATCACCTCAATGGGCAGGCAGCCCTCGAAATAAGGCGTCGATGCCTCCCACTCCTTGAACGAGGTCTTCTCGCCTGAGATGAGCGCGTCGATGAAGGCGTCGTACTGCGCCTTGTCGAGCGGGCAGTTGATGTAGTCCGCGGTGCCGCCGCCAGGACCTTCCTTATCGTAGCGCGACTGCAGCCAGCACACGCCCATGTCGATGGTGTCGCGATGCACGATCGGGGCGATGGCGTCGAAGAAGGCAAGCTCCGCCTCGCCGGTCAGCGACTGCACGGCGCGCGCGAGCGCGGGAGAGGTGAGGGGGCCTGTCGCCACGATGACGCTGTCCCAATCGGCAGGGGGCAGGGCGCCAATCTCTTCTCGCGCGACGCCGACCAACGGTTGATCTTCGAGCCTCCGCGTCACCTCGCCGGCAAAGCCTTCGCGGTCGACGGCGAGTGCGCCTCCTGCCGGCAGCTTGTGACCATCGGCGGCGCCCATGATCAGGGAGCCGGCCCGGCGCATTTCCTCGTGCAGCAGCCCGACGGCATTGCTCGCCCAATCGTCCGAGCGGAACGAGTTGGAGCAGACCAGCTCGGCAAATGCGCCGGTCTGATGCGCCTCGGTCCGCCGGAGCGGGCGCATCTCGTGCAGCACCACCGACACGCCGGCGGACGCAAGCTGCCAAGTGGCCTCGCTCCCGGCAAGGCCGCCGCCGACGACATGCACCGGTTTCACCATGGCGGCTAGCTAGCTCCCAATCGGCACGGTTTCAAGCCGGGCAGACATTCAGAGAAATTGGCCGAATACCGAGGGTTGATGGCTCGACTGTTGCCCCAATGCGACAGAGGCCGGAAAACTGCTCAAGAGGCAGGCCATGACCTGCCTGTCGGGCTGGGGTCAATGCTACAACAACACTCCAAGGAATCGAAAATTCGGCCGATATTTCAATGCGACAGGCGCGAGTCCTGGTTTGCCTGGTTTTCGCGGCGGTAAGTCTCGCCGGGTGCACCTATGATCGCGGCATGGGCTCGCCGCAAATCCACTATGCCGAGTTCAGAGTGGCGCCGCCCGACGGCGATGCCGTGGAAGTCTGCCACGCATACACCTGTCAGATGAAATCCACCTTCTATTTCCGCTCCAAGGATATCGCGGACATCGCGGCGCTGATGAACAAGACGAAACGCGCCGACACGCCCTTCGAGGAGCGCCGAGCCATCGCCTATGCCATTGGCCTGATCGAAGCGAAAGTTGGCGCCAAGCTTGGCATCAAAGATAGGCCCGGCATGGAGTTTGGCGGATCCGGCGACCCCACCCAGGAAGATTGCGTGGACGAAGCCACCAATACGACAAGCTTCCTACTCGTGCTGCAGGCCCATGGCCTTCTGAAGCACCATACCGTGGGCATTCCCATGACCAAGGGGAACCTCTTGAAGGCGACATTGCAGGGGGACCCGGTGAAATATTGGCCGCATTGGACCGCGGTCATCGAGGAGAAGAAGACCGACCAGAGATATGCCGTGGATTCCTGGAGCGGACCGCAGGGTGAAAACCCAGCCGTTGTGAAAGTCCAAGACTGGTACATCAAAGACATCAATAACCTGCCTAAGCCCACTTATTAGCGCCCAAGTGCTCCCGCGACGGTCGCGAATTTGGGCAAAAATATGAAATAATGTTCAAATTGGGACGCAATTCGACTATGCTTTAGTCGGAAGCCGAATCAATATGGCGTAAAAATAGGCTTCCGCTCCATAGAGCCGGTGGACCGCCGGCAACGCGGACATCCACCCGCTCTCCAACCAGCAAAGGGGGGTGAGATGTCCTTGAATACAGCCTTAGCTATTAGCCTTGGCGTCCTGGGTGCCGTCGCGACCTGGCTCTTCCTTGGGCCGCTCGGCGGCATGCTTGCAATCTGGGCGGCCTTCATCGCCTGGGGTTGCTACTATCATTCCGGTGGCAAAGAGACCGGTCTGCAATCGACCATTATCTGCACCGCGGTTGGCGCGGTCGTTGGTGGCATCACGCTGAAACTGGCGGGAATGGGCGTGGGCCTGCCCGAGACCATGTGGACAGCGCTCTGCGTGGGCCTCGGCGTTGCGGCCATGGTGCTGCTCGCCAATGTCCCGATGTTCGCGAGCATTCCGGCACAGGTCTATGGCTTTGCCTCCACCGTCGCCTACGCCATGATGAAAGGTGGAAGCGTCACGGAAGCCTCGATGGCGAACCCCGTCGTCGTCATCATCCTTTCGATGATCCTCGGCGCGGTCTTCGGCTATGTTTCGGAGAAGGTTGCCGGCATGCTTGTCGGCGCCGGAGACCATCGGGCTGCGGCAAAGGTTTAACGCGCCGCGAGAGAGACGCTCGCGCGAACACGCTCCGCAAGCGGGACCGCTGGAAGCGGCCCCGCTTGCGTCTGTGCTTTGCAATAACGGCGTGACGTTACAAAGAAACGTCACGCCGTTTCTGTTAGTCTGATCGCGGAATCACAATGCGAAGGAGCGATTTGCATGAATGGACCGTACAATTACGGCGCGGAAGGCGTGAAATATGGCGTGAGCTTCGGTACCGCGCTCGCCATCGCCATTTCCTACACCAACAACCATTCGATCCTGTGGGCCATCATCCACGGGATCTTCAGCTGGCTCTACGTGATCTATTTCGCCCTGTTCAAATAGGCGAACCTGAGCGAGGTGCCAGGAAAGCCGCGCCATGCGGCTTTCTTCATTTGGTCAACTGGGTCGGCTGATGATGATCAGCGTCATGGTCCAGCAATTGTGAAGCGCCGCAACGAGCAGCACCACGCAGGCAAGGCCGCCGATTTCGGGCGCTAAACTCGAGGCAAGCGCCCAGGCCGCG
Source organism: uncultured Alphaproteobacteria bacterium (assembly GCA_963825835.1). Taxonomy (GTDB): domain Bacteria; phylum Pseudomonadota; class Alphaproteobacteria; order Rhizobiales; family Methyloligellaceae; genus Methyloceanibacter. Next base: position 10,827 of record CAWGVA010000029.1, read on the forward strand.
GCGGTCATCAGGAAACCGGTATAGGCCACAAGGGGCAGGAGCCCGAACCAAATGGGCTGACGTTCCTCGGCCTTGATCCCTTTGGGCACGAGAAAAGCCAGGTTCACCATGTAGCCAAGCCCGGCACAGCCGATGAGTCCCACCGCGAGGGCACGCGCCATATCGGACAGCGGCGCCATCATGGCGAGAGCGGAAAAAAGTAGGGACGCGTGGTCGGCCCCGAGGCTGATCACAACGAAGATGAGACCGATCAGCGTCGCGGCAGTCGAGCCGACGAGCGTGTAGAAATCGCTCCAACCCTCCATGACGTCAACCAAATCCCACCTCCAATCCGACACGCGCGGTCATGAGAGCGTGAGCCGCCGATTTGTGCAACTGCCGTCGTTCATCTTGCCTTTCTTAACCTCCACAACACTCCGTTGTGGTTACTGGCGCGTGCCCGAGTTCATGTTGGCAACTTACCGTTTGCCACAGCAACAAACCTTTATCGGCACGCTCTTGCGTACGACCTGATGCTGGCGCAAGGTCGTGCGGCTTTAGCCCAAGTGTGGAGTGGCGTCTAAATGTCCTCTGTCGTTGTTGGTTGGACTGGCAGATGCCCCGATCGGAGAGACCGCGCGCGGCTCATCGCGCATCTTGAGCGGCTGGCCGAGGTGAGCGACAGCTATCTGCGCACGAGACTTCCCGAGCCTGTCATCGCAATCGGCCGCGCCGGCGCGTTGCCGAGCAAGCTGCGGCGCGCCCGCGCCAATATCGATCACGTCAACCGGACCCTCTCCGGTCAGATCGTGATCTCGAGCGGGATCGTGCCCGATCAGAATACTTTTCTCGCCGCCGCAGCCGAGGCTGAGCTGCCGGCAATCGACCATCCCGAGCTCGAACGCGCCTCGATCACCTGGCTCGACAGCGCGCGGCTCAGCGGCATCGATTTCCGGCTGTACGACCCGAACCAGCTTCATCCCGACGCCGACCGGTTGAGCTTCGTCTTCCTCGAGACCGAGGCCGCGCCCTTTCTCGACGGCAGGCTCGTCCAGGTCGACCGCCGCCAAGACCACGCGGCTGAGATCATTCGCCAGGCGAGCTTCTATCTCCGCGGTCCGGACCTGCATTTGCACAGCTATCTCGACGACTGGATCGACCTTCTGTTCTCCTGGGTGAAGTACTTTTTCGTTGGCGATTTGTGGTGGCGCCGCTTCGAGGAGATGCAAGGCTACGAGGACTATCGGGAAGTGTTCTCGCACGTGCAGAACACCATGGGCACGGAGCGTGCCGAGCAAGCGACCTTCGATGCGATCCTTGCCACGTTCACGCAGCACGCCGAGCATTGGAGCGACAAGGTCGCCGCCGGCGGCAGCAGGTAATCAGTCGTTCAGGCTCGCCGCGGCTATTGCGGGATCACCCAATTCGACCCGTCGGCCTGGGCCACTTCCGTCCGGCAAAGCGTGACATCCTGGCTCTGGGTTTGCCCGTTCTTGCTGACGTTCTGAGTCACCTCGCGGCAGGTGGTGCCGTCAGGCTTCTGGTAAGGCTCGGATTTGGGCACCACCCAGCCTGATGCGGTGACCGTGTTGGTCGCAGGGTCGGTTCGCTTCCATTGCACTTTCTTCGGTGGGGCGCTCTTCACCACCGGCTGCTCTGCCGCCATCTCGCTCGCGAGCGCGAGCTGACGCCGCTCTTCATCGTCAAGAGACTTGCCGATGGCGCTGCCGACGAGCCCGCCGGCGACGGCGCCGATCACCGCACCGCCGATTGGATTGAAGCCCGCGTTCCTGGCGATAAGACCGCCGGTGATGCCTCCGGCTACGGCGCCCATACCGGTGCCGGCCTGCTGGCGGGAGCCTGGGGCGCCGCAGCCTGCAACCAGGCTACCGGCTCCGACGATAAGGACCAAAGCCCAGATCAAGGATCGCGATGTCGTCATGGCCACGCCCCCCGATGATGGCGGAGTCTCACTGGAAAATGCCGCGGCGATTGCGCCGCGCTTCATCCGCAGCCTGCCGATATTGCGGCGTTGCGTCGGCAGCAGGACGCGCCGCGCCGTTGGTCAGCGCGGCGAGCCCGAGATCGACATTGCTCACGAAGCAAACGTAACGCTCGCTGATCGGCTCGCAGCGGATCTGCGAGCCCTGCTCCTGGATGAACTTCGCAAGCTGGTCGCGATAGGGCGAGCCGAGCCCTTTGATGCCGGCAAGCTCGATGGTCTCGCCTTGGATCTTGAGCGTGCCAGTGTCGATGACCTGATCCACCGTGCCGGTCAGCACCGCTTGTTGCGGCTCCGGCGGCAGGGGCATTGGTTCGGGTGCGGTGGCGGTCTCGGACGCCTGCTCCGGCGGAATGTCGATCGGAGGCATCGGCGCTGGCTCCGGCTTCGGCGCCACCGCCGCCATGGTCACTTGCGTCTCGTTGGCCGGAGCTGGGATGCTCGATACCGCCTCGGCGGCTGACGCCTCGTGCTTGGCTTGAGCCTGATCTTGCGCTGGCGGCTGAATTGGAACCTGCCACGTCTTGATCTGGTCCGAGATGTAACCGCCGACCACATTGGCGACGATGTCCGTGATGAGGACGCCGCCAATGCTGACGACCGAGATGATTCCCGCCCATTTCCAGCGTTGATCAGAGGACATGCAAAATCGGTCGAGCGACCCCCCTCAGCCGATGACGGACTTGGCAAAACCCTAACACGAAGTCGGAACGCTGAGAACATGGCGGGGAACATGGCGGGATTTGGGCTTCGTGGCTTACGGCTTGAATTTGCGCGTTGAAAACACCGGAAATTGCCGTCTTCGGACGCCTTGCCGCAGCGGCCCAGAAACGCTTTGCCGGCTTCATGCCGCCGCCATCATTTTCGTGCAAAACCGGGCTGACCGGAAACGTCAAAGGAGGTTCGGGGATGGCCAAGCTCACGCTCTATCATGCCTCGCCGTCGCGCTCGTCGATCGTGCGCTGGATGCTCGAAGAAATCGGCGAGCCATACGACATCCATTTGCTGCGGCTCATGGAGGGCGATCAGGCCAAGCCCGACTATCTCGCGGTCAACCCAATGGGTAAGGTGCCGGCGCTGAAGCATGGCGACGTGGTTATCACCGAGGCCGCTGCCATCTGCACCTACCTCGCCGACGCCTTTCCGCAAGCGCGCCTGAACGTGCCGATCGGCGATCCGCGCCGCGGCCTCTATCTCAAATGGCTATTCTTCGGCCCCGGCTGCGTTGAGCCTGCGATCACCGACCGTGCCTTTCCGCGGAAGGAGGAGCCGCGGCGCGCCATGCTCGGTTACGGCGATTTCGACACGGTGATGAATGTGCTGGCCAACGCCGTCGCCAAAGGCCCTTACCTGATGGGCGAGCAGTTCACCGCCGCCGACGTCGTCCTTGGTTCGACGCTCCGCTGGGGCATGATGTTCAATCTCCTGCCCAAGCGGCCTGAATTCGTCGACTACGTCGCGCGTCTCGAGACGCGTCCAGCGCTCAAGCGCGCGACCGCGCTCGATCAGGAGCTTGCTGCGGCGTGAAGGCGACAATTCAGTTCGAATTTTGCCAATTCACGACATCACTCAGCCCGAGGTGGCGTGGTAGCATCGCGCGACAACAGAAACGAAGGAGCGCTACATGCCATCCGCTGACAAGGCTTTCGCGGTCGACTCGACCAAATTGGAGCGTGGAGAGGTTTGGGGCGAGACCGACTCGGCGGTGCATTGGAAGGGCGCCTTCGCCGTCTATGGCGGGCACGGCGCGACGGCATCCTCGGTCATCGTCTACGAGATCGAACCGGGTAAGCGGCTTGGCTGGCACACCGACGCGACCGAAGAGACGCAGTACATCGTTGCCGGCACCGGCAAGCTCTATATCGAGGACGGCTCCATAATCCCGATCGGACCTGGCAGCGTGTTCGTGCTGCCGACGCCGATGCGCCACGACGTCGAGAATACCGGCAAGGAAACGCTGCGCGCCGTCGCTTTCTTCGCCGCGGCCATGTTCACGCAGGATTTCGACCAGGTGATGATGCCGCCGAAGACTCACATCCTCGGCACGCCAAACCGCGAGGGCTAAGGCGCCGGCTTGGCGGCCTTTCGGTGGAAGAGCTTGCGCAGCTCGTCCTTCGCCTTGTCGAGACGCGCGCGGTCGGCGACCGATAGATTTTTGCCGGCGCGGTTGATGTAGAAATTGAGCATCGACATCGCCGAACGATAAGGGTCCGATTTCCGCCGCTCGCTTGCCTCGGCCGAATGCTTCAACGACGCGGCGATCTCTTTCGGGTCCCTCAGCGTGAACACGCCCTTTTCCAGATCGAGCGCGTCGGAGTGCTCGGTCACCCCTTGCGACCAGCGCTTGGGAGAGTTTTCCGCCATCTCAGTCGCTCCGCGCCGCACTCGTGAGCCGTAGGAAGAGCGCCGTGCCGAATCCCCAGCTGCCGTTGAGCATCATAGAGACGAGGAAGCGCGGCCAGAGCTCCGGAACGGGCTCGCCTTTGATCGGCGGCACCACGAAGAAGGCGACGAGCGGCAGCGCAATCGCCGCAACGATGATCCAGCCCGCCCAGTAGGCGCCTCCGCGCCAACGCGACAGCAGAGGTGCCAGAACCGCGCCCCATACGCCGCCCCAGAACGCCTTTGAGATCACTGACGGCACGCCCAAGGGCGGGATGGGGTCGAGCGGCCAGGCCGGGCGCTCGGGCGGGATGAGGCCGATATGGTTGAACAGGAACCACAGGCTCTGATGAAAGATGAGCACGGCGAGCGCGCCGCCGACAAAGCCCAGGATTGAAAGTCTGGCAATTCGCGGCATCAAAGCCCTCCCTCATTGACGCCATGATGCAGCGGCTCAATGAAAGCGCAAGGCTACAGACGGTCACGTTTCGGTGGCGGTCGCGTGAAGGGTTATGGGCAAGAACTGGAAAGATAAGGAGACCGGCCTGACGCGCCGCCAAGCCTTGACCGGGGCCGCGGCAACGCTCGGCTTCGGCCTCGCCGTAGGCAGAAGCCTCTCGGCGCAAGAGCGCCTCGCCGCCACGCTCCCTGGCGCAAAGGTGTGCATCCTCACGCCTGAGGCCGTGCAAGGTCCGTTCTATTTCGACCCGAAGCTTGTGCGCGATGACATTACCGAGGAGAGGCGAGGCGCGCCGCTTGCACTTACCCTGCAGGTTGCTTCCGTCAAAGATTGCGCAAGGCTGAAAGGCGCTCGCGTCGATCTCTGGCACGCCGACGGTCAGGGCATGTATTCAGGTTATCGCGGCCAGGGCGACGACGGCATCTCGACCCGCGGCGAAACCTTCCTGCGCGGTACGCAACTCACCGGTGCCGACGGTCAAGTGCGCTTTGCCACGATCTATCCAGGCTGGTATCCCGGCCGCACGCCGCACATCCACTTCAAAGTGTTTCTCAACGCGACGAGCCTCGTCACCGGCCAGCTCTATTTTCCTGACGATCTTTCGGCGCGCATCTATGCGGGCGTAGCGCCCTACAACGACCGCAAGGCGAAGCGCGACATTGTTGCCAATGCGGAGGACTTCATCTTCGAGGACCAGGGCGGCGCCGAGACGCTGGTGAGCGTGACGGAGGAGGGAGGATCCTATCTCGCCTCGCTCGTTATCGGCGTCGACCGTGCCGGTTGACCCATGCTGACCATCCTCTCCGGCGGCCAGACCGGGGTGGACCGCGCCGCGCTCGACGTGGCGATCGAGCTTGGCATCCGGTATGGCGGATGGTGCCCTAAAGGCGGCTGGGCCGAGGACCGACCAGGCCCTCCTGGCGTGCTGGCCCTTTATGCCGGATTACGCGAGACGCCTGACACCGACCCGCGCCAGCGCACCGAATGGAATGCGCGCGACTGCGATCGCCTGATGGTGCTGGTGAATTGCGCCGGGCTGCCGGTGTCAAAGGGTACCGAGTTTGCGCTCGCATGCGCCAAGGCTTTGGCCAAGCCGCATATCGTCATCGACATCGATGCCGGCGACGCTGAACACCTGGCGGCAGGCTTCCTCGAAGGGCAGGGGCCCTTGGCGGTGTGCATCGCCGGCCCGCGCGAAAGCGAGGCCCCCGGCATTTATGCCTCGACGAAGGCATTTTTGAGCCACCTGCTGGCGCGCCGAATTTGAGAGGTCGCTCGCCGGCGACCCTTTGACCCTTATCTTCGCGCCGTCCGCTTCGCTATGCTCTAACCAAATACAGGGAGGATAGTCATGCGCATGATGCTGAAGGTCTTGATTCCGACGGACGCCGGCAACGACGCTGTGAAAGATGGATCGCTCGCCAAGCTGTTCGGCGAAACCATCCGCAAGCTGAACGCCGAAGCGAGCTACTTCGTCGCCCAGGACGGCTTGCGTTGCGCGCTCATCTTCTTCGACATGAAAGAGTCTTCAGAGCTTCCCGCCATTGCCGAGCCCTTGTTCATGGGCCTTAATGCCGAGATCGAGGTCATCCCAGCGATGAACGCCGACGATTTGAAGAAGGGCCTCGGCGCCCCGAAGTCGGTTTGACGACTGGTCGCTCGACCGACAGTCGTTAGCTCGGTACGTCTGACGCCTTCGGAACTGTCGCCGAGCGCCGACAAGCTTGCGTCTTGGAGAGATTATGCGTCATGAAGCCGGCATAGATCACGTTCTTCACCCCGAGCTTCTTCAGCTCGGCATCGAGCGCGGTCTTTTCGAACGCGCTCGGGTAATTCTTCACCACCACGGTCTCGCCTTCGATCGGCGCCACGATATCGGCGATCTGCCCGATCGGCGCCTTGACGTCATACGGGGTGCCAGGGCCTGCATCATGCATGATGTGGATCACCGGGCGGCCTGCGGCGCGGAAGCGTTTGAGCAAGGAAGCGGCTTCCTTCAGCGCCGGCTCGACGCCGACGAGCTGCATGATGCCTTCGCGATAGGTCTGCTGGCGGTCGATCAGCACGAGCGCGCTCTCCGAAATCGAAGAGGGGTTGGGGTTCATCCCGGTCAGTTCGCGAAGTGTCGGGCTCGCCATGCGTCTGCTCCTCCAGGTTTGCTATTCGCAGCGACAGTAACGCAATGCGACCGTCGCGGCTCTCCTCCCAAGGGAGGAGGGTTCCCGCGGAACAGTGTCGCAGGACGGAACCACCAGCGGTCGGGGCCGTTCGGCCATCGACGGGGTCCAAACCGAATGGAGGTGACTCGATGGAAGCGACCTGGAAGCCCCACGAAAGGCATGGGGACCTGACGGAGCGCAGCGACTTGCCCGACAGCGTCTTCGCCTTCCCGAAACAGCGCAAAGAGCCGATGACCGACGCGAGCCACGTGCGAAACGCCATTGCTCGCTTCGACCAGACGATCGGCGTTTCCGACGAAGACCGCAAATTGGCCTTCGCCAACATCAAGAAAGCGGCCAAGCATTACGGTGTCGATATGGGCGAGGATGACTGGAAGGAGCTTGGCAGGCATCCGAGCACTGGCCGGACCGCCGAGGACCGTAGCGAGTTGGCCAAGGAGGCGGCGGCCACGCGAAAGGCAAGGCAGCACCCCTAAGCACTCGAGCCTTAGGGCCGGGAGAAAGGCCGCTGAGGGGCCTCATTCGACAAGAAACACGGGGTCGGGCCGGCTTGATTTACTGTATGCTGCCTCAAGGCTATGATGGCGGCGAGCAATTCTTGTTGCCACGAGTGAAGGGTGGTCCGTCTCAAGGAGTTGTCTCATGCTTAAGGCGCTGCTGCTTGCTGCATCATTCGCCGCCTTTGTCTTGGCCGGACTGCCGCTCGATCAGTCTTCGGCGCTCGCCGGGCAGATGACCTGCCGCGAGGCCGCCAAGGCCAAATTCCCCGGAGATTGGAAGAGCCGCGCCGCCTACCGAAAATCGTGCAAGGTCGCCTGGAGAGCGCACAGGCTCAACCCTCAGCCCCTTCCGCCGAAAGCCTAGTCACCCCGGGGGCAGGCCTGCCGCCGGTTCCAAGTCCACGCTTAGGGAGGTTGTCATGCCGTATTCTTTGAAGCCGCTGCCGTGCTTGCACCTGATGTTGATCGCCACGATTGCCGCCGGCGCCTTCGTTGCTGCCGGCCCTGCCGCCGCCGATCCGCAGGAGCTGAAGATGATCGAGCACGCCACCACCGACGCGGTCACCGACACGGGCGCGAAGGGCGACAGCGCCGGCGACATCCTCACCTTCGCCAACGAAGTGTTCGATGCTGACGACAAGACCAAGATCGGCACCGACCAGGGGCACTGCATCCGCACCGTGCCAGGCAAGACGTGGGAGTGTTTCTGGACGCTGACCCTGGACAAGGGTCAGATAACTGTCGAAGGGCCGTTCAATGACACTGGCGACTCGCTGTTCGCAATCACCGGCGGCACCGGCGAGTTCGCCGGAGCTCAAGGGCGAGATGGCGCTCAGCGCCTATGGCACCAAGGGCGACGCCTACACTTTCATCTACAAAGTCAAATAGCGGCGTGGGCCTAGGGCAACGCCAACGTGCCCTTATTGGCTGTAGGCGAGGGGGCTCAGAGGCTCCCTCGCCGATGACACGCCGTCAGCCTTTGCCGACGAGAGCCTCGCGCTCCTTCAGCAGCGCATCCAGTTTCGCCTGCTGATCGGCGATGCGGTCGGCATTGCGCTCTTCGTCCGCCGCGCCCGAATAGGCCGCGGCCTGCTCGATCAACTCGCGCAAATTATCTTCGACAATTTGGATGCGTTTATCGATGTCTGCGAGTGCTGCCCGGTCGACCATGCGATTTGCCTCGATTGGAGCTGTCGGGAAAGGAACCCCATAACGGTCCGCCCCTTTTCAGCAAATATCGGCATGGCGTCAACAGCTTCGGCGGAAGCTTAGGGCAACTCAATCGTGCCTTTGTACGAGCCACCTGAGAGGGTGTCCGTCAGATTCTCGTATATGTAGGTGCCGCCGCCGCTGGCGCCCTTATATTTGCCGGTGCCGCCGGTGATCTTGTACGTGTAGTCCTTGAGGGCCGAACCCTCCTCCCAGGATCGAATTTCGTGTCTCCATCCTTGTAGGTGTCAGTGCACGTGCCGCTGGCCTTCCAGCTCCCGTCCGGCTGTACTCGTACTTTCCAGGGCATTGCTGGGATATTTCGGGCGGCTGGATCGTTGGGGATGTCGAGCAGCGGGCGGAGAGTCGACCAGCTTGTGCGCTGCGCAGCGTCTTTATCGGCCTCGACGATGCAGCAGATTGCGCGTCTGCTGGCCGCCGGCGCGTTTTGCGATCTCGCCGATGGCACGAACAAGAAGCGCTGCGGGAAGGGCAGCTCGAGAAGATGCTGCGGTTCATGTTGCGCTGGCCGCGTCGGAAGTGACGATCGCAGGCCGCGAGGTGTCGCGATTCGGGCATGCTCGGCCTAGTATGTAACGCGTATCGAAACCGCACCCGATGGCTCGTGGAACGAGGCACGCCATTTCGTCGGATGGAGGTCGCGTTCCTGACGGAAATTTCGCTCAATTACCGGGAGCGAATCCGACGAGAAGGCCATCCGCGAGCAATTGGACCGCATTCTGAACGAGCGGCCCTTTCACAGCAGTCGCGGCGCCGGCAGCGCTTCTTGGAATACATCGTCAACGGAAACTCTGGCCGGCCGCGGCGAGCGGCTCAAAGGCTACAACGTCGGCCTTGGCGGTGTTCGATCGTCCCAAGACCTTCGACCCGGCCATCGATCCCGTCGTGCGCATCGAGGCGGCGCGGCTGCGCGAGAAGCTCCGCGAGTATTATGAGACCGAGGGCCAGACCGATCCCATTCGCATCGAGCTGCGCAAGGGCAGCTACGCGCCGCAAATCGAATTCCGGAAGTCGGCCGAAGATCGGCACCAGGAGCCAGTAGCGGAGCCTGTCGCGCCTGCAGACAAGGCGCCGGCAGCAGAGCTCCCTTGGTGGAAGCGAGGACAACGATGGCGGATTGGCTCACCTGCGACGCTGAGACCGGCAGACATATCTAGCCGGCCACTGCGACGGTGATCGCCGGGCGTCTCGTCAGGTATCGAAAAGATGGGGCCAAGCTCGCGGCTCAATCAGTTCTTCCGCAACGAAACGTAAGTCGCGGGCCTGACTCTATCAGCTCCTGGGGCGCGAGCTTGCGGGGCGCAAAGCGTGAGGGATGGACAGAGGTCAGCAATTAGCTGATCTCGCCTGCAAGCAGTCTGGCTTGGGTCTTGGACTGGCCGCTCTACCGGCCAACACCGAGGTCTTCCGCGTGCTTTGGGCAGAGAACCGTATGGCGCTCAGAAATCGTGACGCCGTCGCCAAGCTTGCGCATGGCGTCAGGCCCCAAGCGTTCCCATCCGGCGGGCATGCTCCCCTGGAAGCTCTTGTCGCACCTCGTCCCGGCGCACCGCCTGACGAGGTCGGCCGGGTTCACTCCGCCAAGTTCATCGTGCATCACGTCCTCGCCGACCCGACGCTCTCGTTTAGCGCCTAGCCTACGATATCAGCCGTTGCTGCCCGCGCAAATGGCCTGCCTCAGACGGCGTCTTTCGCCGCCTTCACAGGGCGCACTTTCAGCATCTTCCTGGCGGGCTTCGCCTTGAACACGGTCGGCTCCTTGGTGAACGGGTTGATGCCCGCGCGCTCCTTGGTGGCCGGCTTCTTGATGACGATGAACTTGGCGAAGCCAGGCAACAGGAACTCGCCCGACTTCTTCATTTCCTTGTAGCCGTGGGTCGCGAGCAACTCGATGACGGCCTTTACGTCCTTCTTCGCCAAAGAGAGCTCGTCGGCGATTTTCTGGATCAGCTCAGATTTCGACATCATAGGGTTGGTCCCTTCCGAAAAGGCAGCCTCGACCGTTTAGAGGCCTTCGCTGCGCCCCGCAAGCCATGACGCATGGCCAATTCGGGCCGAATTGTCTGCATATAAGCCGATGATCCTGTTGGTATCTCCAAGGCCCGGCGAGCCCCTCACCCCTTGCCAAACCGCTGATAGCGATAGGGCGAGGGGTCGGCGATCGGGGTCGAGCCCATCACTAGGTCCGCCATGAGATGGCCGGCACCCGGGCCGATGCCGAAGCCGTGCCCCGAGAAGCCGCTCGCAATATAGAAGCCGGGGAGGGACGGGACCTCTGAGATGACCGGAACGCCGTCAGGCGTCGCGTCGATCACGCCGGCCCAGCGCTCAGCGACCTGCATGCGGCCGAACGCCGGGAAACTCCTTACGAGGTTCCTTTCCCCTTCATCGAGAATGGAGAGCGAAGGCGCGGGATCGAGCGTGCGCACCGTCTCGAAGGGTGTCTCGGCATCGAGCGCCCAGCGCCTCGGGATCCGCCACTCCTCAAGGAAGCTACGGCCGACACGCAGGCGCAATTCGTGCCACTGGGTGACGAGGGCCGGGAGGAAATCGAAGAACAGCCTGAAACTGTCCGGGTTGAGCTCGGCGACGTTGGCGTTCCGCCGCGCGATCGTGTAGCCGCCATCAAACCGCTTGCGGAAGGCAAAATTGTCAGCGCCGGCGGCGCGATCGGGCGCACCCTCGACCGGACCCGTGCGCATCACCGAGGCGAGCAGCTTGAGCTGCGGCAGCTCCACCCCGAGATTGCCGCAGAAGAGCCGCGACCAGGCGCCGCCGGCGAGCACCACCTTGCTGCAGCGGATCGGCCCCCGCTCCGTGACCACGCCGCTTAACCGCCCTGCCGTCGTCTCCAGCCCGCGCACGGCGCAAGTCTCGAGGATCGCGGCACCTTTACGGAAGGCAGCATTGGCGATGGAAGACGTGGCTTTCTCAGGCTCGGCGCAACCGTCGCTCGGCGTACAGAGCGCTGCAGGCCAGCGGCGCGAAGAGCCCGGCAGGAGCCGGTCGATCTCGTCAGGTCCGATCAGGCGGGAGTCGATCTGATAGGCCTTAGCCTGACCGAGCCACGCCTCGTGCTTTGCCGCATCTTCCGCCGTCTCGCAGAGATAGATGACGCCGGTCTGGCGAAACCCGGTCTCGGCTTGAGCGCGCGCATTCATGCCCTCCCACAGCCGCATGGACTCAACGGCAAGCGGGACCTCGGCGAGATCGCGCCCCATCTTGCGGCACCAGCCCCAATTGCGGCTCGACTGCTCGCCGGCGATCCTCCCTTTCTCGCACAGCGCGACCGACACGCCTCTCTCGGCGAGGAAGAGCGCAGTCGAGGCGCCGACGATGCCGCCGCCGATGACCACGACATCGGCCTCGGGAGGGAGCTCCGAGGTGGTGTGGACTGGATCGACGCGCGGGGACATCGGAAGTTACTCGCTATACGCCAGGTAGCGCATGATCTTCCAGCTTCCGTCGGGCTGACGGCGGAAGATGTCCATGCCGGGCTCGACGGATTTGACGTCGCCCTCGGGGCCGCCCGTGACTGTCGACGTCCAGGTGAGGCGCACCACCGCCATATCGCCGAACACGAGGATCTCCTTGATGTCTGGCTGGGCATAGGTCCAGCTCCGAGTCTCGTCCCCGAGCGCGCGCTTCAACCGGGGGCAGATGTCGTCGTAATGCTGCTCCGGCAGGCCCTGGAAGTCATAGATGAGGCCAGGCTCGAACAGGTCGCAAACCTTGTCGGCGTTGCGCGCATTGAAATCTTCCGTCCAGTGCATGAGCGCGCGTCTGATCGCCGCTTGATTGGCATCGTCGGCAGCGGCCGGCGCGGCGCCGGGCGAAATCGCGAGAAACAGGGCCAAGATCAGCCTAACCAAGACACCGACTTGCATGGATGCCCGTCCCCCAGGGTTATGACGATACCCTATCATGGACCCGACCCGAGCTCAGGATCGGCTGCGACCGGGAGGAACTCACCGAGAGGATTGGCGTTCTCCACCAAGACATCGCGACGGAAAGTTATCTGCCATGAACCTTCTGCTAGGACTGGTCATTGGGGTGCTACTGACCATCGGGACTGCCTTTATCGCCGACGCCTTCACCGCTGGTGAGGTGACATCGGAAACGTGTTCCAAGCAAATCGTCAATTGGGACGTCGCAAAAGAGCGTTTGCACGACTCTACTGCCTCAATTCAGACTGGGTGGGATCGTCTCAAAAATGGCTTGCGGAGCCTCGAGTAGTCCTACCGCGATTGCCCGGTCATTTTTTTCCGTGTTTCTTGCCTTCAAACTCTGAGGCCTCTCCGCCCTTGCATTCGGGAAGCTTCTTGAGCGCAGCCTCCGCATAGTCTTTGCTCACGTAGGGGCGCCCCCGATTGCGCCAGCGGGCTTGTCTGAAAACTGACCCTGCACAACCGAGCACTGATCGCCCTGGCCGGCACGCACTACAAAGAAGTCCTTCGTCTCCTTCTTGTGCTTGTAAGACAAGAAACCCGCGCCTTGATCAGTCACCGAGTTCGCATGGGCCCGGTGAGAAACCGGCGCCAAGACCATTGCGACAAGCAAAATCGTGAACGCTCGCATGTCAATATCCTCATCAAGTTCGCCTCATGCGAGCTTACCGAACTGAATGGCCGTACCAAGGCGGCTTGGCCAGCGTTCGCCGGGTTGCGGCCTCGACGAAATCTGTCGGCATTTTGACGCGACGGAAGTCGCCAGCGTCGCACACTTAGGTATGCGGCGCCGCAGTCCTACGGAGGATGGAGTTTCAGCCCCTGGGCCGGTAGCTATCGGCACAATGCTCTCAAACAAGCAAGGAGAAGGGCGAGCCGTGAGATCAATATCGCTAAATTTGAATCAGGCATTGGCTCTCGACAAGTTGGAGGAGTTTGTCCGGCAGGAACAGGCCCGCGGGGCGGAGCTGGTCATGGGCTCCGACTTCGAGCGGGCCCTTGCGTTGCTCATTACGCAGCGCCGCATCAGAAGACCCTGGAAGTACGCTCAGCGCTAGACCATGATGCTGGGGCAAGGTCGGAGAGGTGTGTCGGCCCTAAACCCGTCACCTCGGAGCAGAACGAGCTCTTCGATGCTCCGCTAAAGGCGGATCTGGTTTCAGATAGACGATGAGGCACGAGATACAAATTCCCAGTCCTACAATCGGGTATCTCAGCGCCACGACCGCAGCGACTGCGAAAAGGCTCAAGGTCGCGATCGATCGCCAACGCATGATCCTGCGCAGGCTCGGCGAGACCTTGTCAGCCGGCGTTCGGTCAATAAGCTCCCAGATCAACAAGACGTAAGTCGCGTTTACCAGAAAGAAGACCGCCGCATAGAAGGCAACCGGCTGCGGCGCCAATTCGCTCACCGCCATCCAAGCGGTAGAGAGCGGAAGCAGCGACATGGAAAACAAATGCGCGAAATTGAACCACAACAGGCGAGGGGTCGCCTCCGTGGCATAGCGCATGAGGTAATGGTGATTGACCCACACAATGGCAATGAACAGGTAGCTTACCGCGTAGCTCAGCCCTGTGGGCCACAGCGACAGGAGCGCCTTGAAGGTGGGTTGCTCCGGTGGACGCAGATCCAAGACCAGCACGGTGATAAGCACGGCGAACACGCCGTCGGAGAACGCGCTCAATCGCTCCGGGGTCGCTCTGTGGAGCACGACTGCACCCATCTCCTGCACATCGAGGCCGAGCCGGACATTGGCACAACGATTGAGAGCCGCCCGGGGTTCGCTAGGCCATGCGTGTTTGGGCTGGAGCCTAAGGCGCCGAGACCAGATTTTTGAGCGCCGCCCGCGTGTCGCGGGTGAGGGCCTTCCCGCCCTCGCAGCTCTCATCAAGAAGCGCGCTGGCGAGGGTCTTAGCGTAGCCCTCGCCAAACGGCTCGCTTTCAGACGCGGTGGCGCGTGCCGCCATGTTGTTTGCGATAGAGCCCTCGATATCGTCACACCCCAACTGAGCATGAAAGCGGGCGAGCTCCTCAGCTGTCGGTTCCTTCGCCTTCCCGGCGAAGTCCTGCCAGCTGCTTCCATCCTCCCAGTGAGGGGGCTCATTGCGCAGGATCTCATCGATCCGGGACATCACGACCGCAAGCACTGCGGCGTCGGTGATGTCGGCGTTGAGGTTCGCTTTCAATTGCGCCTGGGCTTCGGGTGTCAGAGGCGACATTTTGAGATCGGCCAAGCCAAGGGGGGCCGGCGATTGATTGGCGAGGTCGCGCGGGAAATTAACCAGCCAAATCTCCGCCGAAGTCAGGTCCGCGCCCTGAAGCTGGGCCGCTTCGAGTTTGGCGCCCTGAAGCTGAGCTCCCTCCAAATCGGCGCCCTGAAGATTTGCGGTGCTGAGATCGGCGCCTTGAAGCTGGGCTCCCCGCAAATCGGCGCCCTGTAGATTGGCGTAACTCAATTCGGCGCCCTGAAGCTGGGCCTTGCTCAAATCGGCGCCCTGAAGCTGGGCCGAGTTCAACTGAGCGCCTTGAAGCTGGGCCTCCTGCAAGAAGGCGCCCTGGAGCTGAACGTCTTTGAGCTTGCCCTTGGCGAGCGTCTTCCACATTTGCGTGGCCCGGAGATCAGCCCAGGCAAGATCGGCGCGGTGAAGGTCCGACCGGCTGAGCAGGGCAAAGCGGAAATTGCGCTCGCGCAGCACGACCTTGGCGTCGTCATCGGCGCCGAGATCGGTGTCCTCCACGATGAGAACGCGATACGACAACAGCCATCGCCGCCACCACCCCTTATCGTTGTCGTTCGGCAGACGGTCGTAGACGATACGGCGTACGAGCGGGTTCAACAGCTTCGCCTCATCCTCCGGCCCGACCCGCATGCTTGCCGGGGCGACAAACCCGAGACGCCGATCGATCCATTCGTCTGGCACGGTGGCGATCAGCCAGCTAAAGCCGGCGACGAGCGGGAGAAGCAAAAGCACCAAGAGCACTTGCGTGCCGGAGGCTTCCCACGCCTCCGCTTGCGGCCCGACTCTCACGTCCCACCGGCGCTTCGGCGGGGCATGCTGCATGATCGGCGTCAGCAGAATCAGCATGGCGAAGCCGAGGATCACGGCGATCCGATGCCAGTAGGTGATCGAGACTTCGTGGTAGGGGAGGAACTTGATCTGGAAGTAGAGCAGCGTGGCGATCGGGAGAATGCTGAACGTCACGTACACGATCAGCATCATCATGAACTTCGTGATGCGATTGGGCTTGGGGCCGGCCAGGATCTGCGAGAACACGTAGGAGTGCACCCGATCGCGGGCCGGGTGCTCGGTTCCCGTTTCCATCTCGCAAGGCGCGATGGCGTCGGTGAACTTCCGGTATTTCCGCGCCAGAATGACGTGCTGGACGAGGAGAGAGAGGTAGACGAGCAGCAACAGCGCCGGCGCGTATTGAAAGAAGCCGACGAGAGGGATGTCGGCATTGATGATGGGCAGCCTGACCGGACTGTTGAGGAGGAGGTTCTTGTGGCTCACGGATGCGAGCGTGACCGCCACGTAGGTCAGAAGCACGAGAAAGGCGAGCCAGGCGCTCCAGGCCGGATCGCTTGCCCCGTTGGCTTCGTCCAGAAACCCCTTGGCTTCCTCGGACACTTTAGGGGGCTTGGCCATTCGGGCAGGTTCCGGCAGGCTTGGTGAGGACATTTCGGTTGAGGCTGGAGGGGGCTTGCGTGTGCTTTACACAATAGGTTGCGCCCTGGGTCAATCGGGGACCTAATTGATGGTGTGTGAAAGCGCTGGCAGGACCGCGGCATTCCAGACGAGGCGTGGAAAGTTTGACGACTGGTTCGCTTTCATACCTCCCCCTCGTGGGGAGGTCGACCGGCGGGAGCCGGTCGGGTGGGGGGTTGTTTTCAACTCCAGGATACTCACCCCACCCGTCGCGCTCTTCGAGCGCGACTCCCTCCCCATCAAGGGGAGGGATGAACAAGCGGGGGAGGCGTAATCGATGATCACCGTGGACGAAGTGCGGGACTTCGGCACGCGCTTCTTCAATGCGGTGGCGAGTGGAGCGTCTGCCGCCGAGCAGGCGCAATTCTTCCTCGACCCTCATGCGCGGATCTACATCGCCTGGAACGGCGCGACCATCAGCCTCGAGGATCACGAGACACTGCACGCCCAATGGATCAACGAGCACCACTCCTTCGGCCATTTCGATCTCACGCCGCTCAATGCATCGCCCGAGCGCGTGCGGGCAAGAGGCACGGTCTATTGGCAGGCGGAGTTTTCGGGTAGGCCCCCGCCGAACGTGATCAAGGCCGTCGTCGGCGAAGACTGGATTATCGAGCGCGTGGCCTCAGGGGCGCTGAAGTTCGTGCTCTACGTCAACACCTTCCACCATTTCCTGCCGGAGTCCGCGCCTCTCGATTTGCAAGGGACGCGCCCCGCGGCCCCGCTCACCTCTTCGGGTACGCCGTGAAAACATAGTCCTTTGCCTTCACGATCGTATGGCATGCGAACCCGCACTTGGCGTCATGCCCCTGCGGCGGCTGGTCAGTCAAGGTGGCCGGCGTGAACGTGTCGGAGGCGGCGTCATAGTTGAACGCGGCCCATCCCCATCCACCGCTGTCCGCGAACCTCTTGCTATCCCTCTGCATGAAGTCAACGTCATGCAAGGTTCCCGGCACTCTCGTCGTCGGATCGGGGGCCTCCGCGCTCTTGACCGGCTTCCAATGGATCTTCGCCATCTTGGAGCCGTCGGGGAAGGGCTTGCCATTGTCGGGAACGCCGGACCTGTAGGCGTCGATCATCACGGGATTGGCGAGGATCACGGCGAGTGCGCCATCGGTCTGACTGACGGAGACACTCTGCCAGTCTTCGTATCCTTTGAACTCAGAGAACGCGAGGCCGCCCGGCACTTGCACGGTGTACTTGTCCTCCGAGGCAAGGGCCATTCCCCCCAAGGCGGCAAGCAACACTGCAACGATCACGATCGGCGAGGATGCACGTCTTGTCATGGTCCACTCCTGCATCAATTCGCAAGGTCCGACTGAACTGACCATAGCATTCGTCGTGTCCATTGCTGAAGGGCCGGAAGCCTCAATCTCCGCCTTTGCCGGTCGACTTCGCGGTGATGGCGAACTTTGGTACGCCCGGCTGCGCCACCCACATCTCGATGCAATTGCCGGGGCCGTCGGTGAACACCCAAGGATGCGTGGCAAAGGTGTCGACAGTGTATTTCTGCCCCGGTTCGAGATTCGACATGGCCGGCGTCGTCGCCTTCGGTGCCGAGACAAAGCTTCAGCGCTCACTGGGTTCGATCTTGTAGCTCGCATACGTTGCGAGATCTCGACCACCGAGGCTTGTGCGCGGTGATGTCTCTCAGTGAGCGGCCCGTCCGATGTCGGACGCCCTAGCAATGATCGAGGTGAGAATCGCGGACCTTCCGCGCGGCGGGGACGGCCATGCTTAAACAAGCTGTCAGCGGCTTTCGGAGAGAGCGAAATTCCCGGTATGCTGCACCCTCCGCTAGGCGGCGAGGGATCACATGGCGAGGAAACAATGATGATCAGTGTCGCCTTCGCCTTAGCCGTCGCAATGTCGGCAAAGGCTATGTCGCCTGCGCCGCTTCTTGAGCCAGACACCATGATCACGCAAGTCCGCAAAGCCCGATGGGTGACATGGCCTAGGGCGAAGTGCTGGGACCCCAATCAAAGAGTAATCAATGGCATCTGCGTGTTTGATGCCCGCCCTGTCCCGCCAGCCGAGCACATGTGTGTGGCCTGGTGGGACGGCGTTTGCGTTGAGCACTATGGGACGCTCAAGGGGTGGCGCAAGGCAAAGGTCCCGCCAAGAAGGTGAAATGGCGGCGCTTGCGCACGTGATGCCAAAGCGCGGTGTGCGGGGGTGCAACCTGGGGGAGGCAGAGCAGGGATTGCCGGGCCTAGCAGCGAGTGGCCCTAGCGATGGAAGGCCATGTCCGACCAAGTTCACGACGCTGCTGCCTTAGAACCAGGTGCCAACGTCGAACGTGTAAACCCACCCGGTGCCACCGACCACATACGGAACTGCCGTGTAGCCGACTGCCGAACGGTCCATGTAGAGAGCCTGAAGGTTCATGCGCACCTCCTTGTGGCCAAAGGGAAAGTGCGTCAATCCGACTGCAAGGTCCCACGGGTCTCCATACTGACCGAAAATCATTGATCCTGAGAGATAGGCTTGCCAATAGTCCGGCTTGAGCATGGTTGACGCGTACACCTGGAACCCATGATCGAACAGGCTGGTTACAGGTATGCTTCCGGTGACCTTGAAGTCATCCAGCCATCGGAAATAATACTCAGCGTCAAGCGACCAACCCCTCCACTTCACACCAGCGTCCAGGTCCAGCATTTGGAATGTCGCCTTTTGGACCATGCCACCGGTGTTGAAAGCATTAGGGGCGAAGAGCAGCGTTCCATCCGAAAGGCGTATCTGACTGTTTTCGAAAGCGTTGACCCCCGGCTGCTCCTGCGCATCCTCACGGCTATAGGTGAAATGGACGCCCAATAGCGTCGCAAGCTTCTCGTGATACTCGTAATCGCCGAAGCCATTACCCGGCCCGTACTCGCCGGTGGTCGGCATCCAGTAAAGCATGCTCGTGACCGTACACAGACAGTTATCCAACTGGCTTGCGCTGACGCCAAGAGCGCTCAGATTGCCGGCAAGGGCTACCTTGTAATCCAGGGTATCCGTAAGCTCTCCGCTCGCCATGTATCCCTGGATGTATGATCCGCGGAAGTATTCATCTGCCATCGACCGATGGTCGATCCTGAGCCAGTTCGGGAAGGACTGAGCGGTTGATCTCGTCGAAGGCAACGAGAAGATGCCGGCCGTTGCGGTCAAGGCGTCATCGAATTTATAGGCAATATTGCCGCCGATGACGACTTGGGCAGGGTCACCCTGGCTCACATTTTGCGTCCAGGCATACCAAAAGTAGCGGAACCGTGGGTCAAACAGCCATCCGTGAAGTCCCCATTGAAGTCTATTCAACTGGATGTCTTGTCTCAGATCGAGCTCGAAAGTGCGACCGAACGCATCCGTGTAGAAGCGATCCAGTCCCAACTGGTTCAGGTAACGCACATAGCCCTTTACGAAGAAGTCGACCTCCCCGTTAGGTCCACTAGCGAGCACGAAGCCTTTACCGGGTACGTAGGGAAAAGGACCCTGTTGCTTTTGGCTTAAGTAACTCACGCCTCTAGCATCCATTACGCTGTTCGCCGGAGTGGCGAGCGCCAGGGTGGAGCCGTGGGCATCGGGGTTCGTTTGGGTGAGTTCATCCTGTGCAGAGGCCGGAAGCGGTGCAGAGCTTTCCGTGCCCGAGTCTGCCTGGGCGGGTTGATCCTTCGATGGGGTGACGCCAAGCTCGGCTTCCATCGCCGCGATCCGTGCGTTGAAATCAGCAACTTGCTTCTGCATGCTGTTCAACAGCGCCTGCTGCTGATCTCGTAGCTCCTGCAGCTGTTTCTCGATACGCTCGCGTTGCTGAACGTCTGCTGGGGGCTGCTGGTCGGCGGTCTGCGCCTGCGACATACCGGGCGCCAACAACAGCACGGGCAGCAAAAACCTGAATGAGTCCCGGAGCGCTGGTGTACGCATTTGCTAGTCATCCGCAAGGCGTCAGACTGCGATTCAATCACAATGGGGACCGGATTTGGTGGCAGATCTGCCACAGAGCCTGAAAGCTATGTCCAAATGCATAGTCTGTGCTCGCGTGCAGAGCTGCGAAATGAAGACGCCAACGCGGAGGCTTGAATTCCCCCCTTGCCACGGCAACGATGCTGCCCCGCAAGAAAGTGATGCCTTGGCCGTATGGAAGGGCTCAACTCCCTCACGAACGCATTGGCTCCGACTTAGCCTTTTTCTGCATGGCCACCGGCGCAGGAGATGGCAGAGTTTCGGTCGGGCGGTAAACTAGAACCCCAGGACCGGTCGCAGGCCGAATTTTGTCCCAGCCGGAAACGGAACGGCGCACGTCTTCAAGACCGGCTGCCCAAGCCTCCGTAATCGTAGCGCGGGAGAACTCGTAGTCCTTCACGAGGCCCGACCGTGAGCGGCGTGTATTGATCAGGCGAATGATCGTCCAGCTTCTCTCGTCACAGGCGGCAGCCAGCTTTATCGCGTCCGGGTCAGACTTCAGCGCTGGGGGCAGTTTGCTCACTAATCTCCGGCCGGCGGCACGAAGCTCGCCAATTTCCTGGATCTGTTCGATGTTGAGGCGAGTCCTGCTCGCATACTGGATGTCCTTCGCCCGTTCCGACACTTGGCTTAAATTCCGCGGCAGTTCTCCTTGGGAGTTGAAGACGTCGACCTGAATGATGCGAGCGGTGGTCAAAGGTCTTTGGTCCGAGACGTATGTGATTGGCGTATTACTCACCACACCTCCGTCCCAGTAGTATTCCCCGTCGATCGTCACTGGCGGGAAACCGGGTGGCAGTGCGCCACTGGCCCGGACATGATCCGAGTGGAAATGGGTCGACTTTGTATCGAAATAGACAGAGGTGCCCTTGCGTACGTCTACCGCACCCAACGATAGGCGGACCTGCCCGGAATTGATCAGATCGAAATCGACCAGCTCTTCCAAAGTGGCCTTGAGCGGAGTTGTGTCGTACACGCTGAGCGCGCCTTCGGTGCCATCCGCAGCGAACGAAGCCGGCGGCATTCGGGGCGTGAAGAAGGCTCGTATGCCGAAGGTGGCGGCTGACATCGCGGCCATGTAATTCGCCGCCGGTCGAAGTGAATCGAGCCATGCCGGCAAGGGAGGCGCAACATCTCGTGAGACTCGCTGCCAGAACTCACGCAGTCGCTCGACCCGCCGCTCAGGCGGGTTGCCGACGATCAGCGATGCGTTGATGGCGCCGATCGAGATGCCGACGACCCAGGTAGGCGCCACACCCGCTTCGACGAGGCCTTCATACACGCCGGCTTGGTAGGCTCCAAGCGCACCACCGCCCTGTAGCAGCAGAATCTCGTGATCAAACTCTTTGCGTTCCATACGCCCCACTCCCGTTGTGATGATCGAACCTCCAGAAATGTCTAGCAATTAAGCTCGCTTCTTTTTTATGCGGCGATGGCGGAGGTTGAGCGAGGCACGCAACAACGCCCGCTTTGCCAGCCGAAGGCAGCCAGCCAGCATACCTGCATGGCCGACCGGGAGCCACGGCGCTCGCTTATCATAGCTCGGTATTTGCTTAGTTTCTCGCTTGTGATTTGCCGGGCGGGCAAGGGGACGCCTAGAATGCCTTTGGCCCGGACTGACGGCGCTCACTGTTATTGAGACGCCACGTTAAATGAAATGCGCAGACTTGCTAAATCTAACAAGGAGATGTGAAATGCGTTACCTCCCCATGATAGTGGGCGCCGGACTACTACTGAGCGCAGGACTACTCGCGGGCTCTGGCCCAGCCCACGCCGCCATGCCCACGCTCGCATTGGATCGTTCCGCTGTCGCGAACACGGCAGTTGAAAAGGTTGCCTACTACCACCGATACGCCCGGCGACATTATCGCCGTAACTATTACGGCTATGGCTATAACTATGGCTACCACCGGCCCTACTACGGCTACGGCTACCGACGGTCCTATGGTTATGGTTATGGGCGTCGCTGGCGCTACTAAGACGGGCCACAGCCAGGAGCACTCGATCCCAATCGCGGGCTAAACCGAGGCCCTTGAGGTTGCTCACTCCGCCGCAGCAGCGGCGCGCTTAGTCTTGCCGCTGCGGCGGCGGTCGAAGACCTGCTTGAGATACTGCCCGGTGTAGCTCGCTGGGTTCGAGGCGATCTCCTCCGGCGTTCCGACCGCGACCACGCGGCCTCCTGCGTCGCCGCCTTCGGGGCCGAGGTCAACAATCCAGTCTGCGGTCTTGATCACTTCAAGATTGTGCTCGATCACCACTACCGTGTTGCCCTGGTCGACCAGCTCATGCAGCACGTCGAGTAGCTTGGCCACGTCATGAAAGTGGAGGCCGGTCGTGGGCTCGTCGAGGATATAGAGCGTGCGCCCGGTGGCGCGGCGCGACAGCTCCTTCGACAGCTTCACCCGCTGCGCCTCGCCGCCTGAGAGCGTCGTCGCCTGCTGGCCGACATGGATATAGCCGAGCCCGACGCGCTTCAGCGTCTCGAGCTTGTCGCGGATCGACGGCACCGCCTTGAACAGATCGGCCGCCTCCTCGACCGTCATGTCGAGCACGTTGGCGATCGACTTGTCCTTGAATTTGATCTCTAGCGTCTCGCGGTCGTAGCGCTTGCCCTTGCACACGTCGCAGGTGACATAGACGTCGGGCAGAAAATGCATCTCGATCTTGATGACGCCGTCGCCCTGGCAGGCCTCGCAACGCCCGCCCTTGACGTTGAACGAGAAGCGGCCTGGCTTGTAGCCGCGCACCTTGGCCTCGGGGAGTTCGGCGAACCATTCGCGGATTGGGGTGAAGGCGCCGGTATAGGTCGCTGGGTTGGAGCGCGGCGTGCGCCCGATCGGCGACTGGTCAATGTCGATGACCTTGTCGAGATGCTCCAAGCCTTCGACCGCGTCATGCTCGCCGGGATGCTCGCGGGCATTGGTGAGCTTGCGCGCCACGGCGCGGTAGAGCGTCTCGATGAGGAAGGTCGACTTGCCGCCGCCGGACACGCCGGTCACCGCGGTGAACAGGCCGAGCGGAATGTCCACGGTGATGTTCTTGAGGTTGTTGGCCCGCGCGCCGATGACAGACAGTCGTCTGCCTCTTGTTGGCTTGCGGCGCTCCTTCGGCATCGCGATCTGCTTGAAGCCGGTGAGATATTGGCCGGTGATGCTCTCAGGGTTGGCCATCACCTGCTCAGGGGTTCCTTCCGCCACCACCTCGCCGCCATGGATGCCGGCGCCTGGGCCCATGTCCACCACGTGATCCGCGGTGAGGATCGCCTCCTCGTCATGCTCGACCACGATGACGCTGTTGCCGAGATCGCGCAGCCGATCGAGCGTCTCGAGCAGCCGCGCATTGTCGCGCTGATGCAGCCCGATCGACGGCTCGTCCAGCACGTAGAGCACGCCGGTCAGCCCAGAGCCGATCTGCGAGGCGAGGCGGATGCGCTGGCTCTCGCCGCCCGAGAGCGTTCCGCTCGCGCGGGCGAGGGTGAGGTAGTCGAGGCCGACGTCGTTCAAGAAGTTCAGCCGCTCGCGGATCTCCTTCAGGATGCGTTCGGCGATCTCGTTCTGCTTGGGCGTGAGCTTGGCGGGGAGCGTCGCGAACCATTGGCAGGCCTCGCGGATCGACATGTCGGACACTTGCCCGATATGCAGGCCGTCGATCTTCACCGCCAGCGCCTGCGGCTTGAGCCGATAGCCGGTGCAAGCCTCGCAAGGCTGATCCGACTGGAAGCGCGACAGCTCCTCCCGCACCCAGGAGGATTCGGTCTCGCGCCAGCGCCGCTCGATATTGGTGATCACCCCTTCGAAGGGCTTGGTGGTCGAGTAGTGGCGGACGCCGTCGTCATAGTTGAAGGTGATCTCGTCGTCGCCGGAGCCGTAGAGGATGACGTTGCGGAAGTCTTCTGGCAGCGACTTCCACGGCTTGGTCATGGGCTGGCGATAGGCGCGAGCGAGCAATTCAAGGGTCTGCTGGTAGTAGGGCGACGTGGCGGAGGTGCGCGCCCAAGGAGCGATGGCGCCGCGATTGAGGCTCAGATTTTCGTCGGGCACCACGAGGTCTGGCTCGAAGAACAGCTCGGTGCCGAGCCCGTCGCAGGCTGGGCAGGCGCCATAGGGATTGTTAAAGGAGAAGAGCCGCGGCTCGATCTCTTCGATGGTGAAGCCTGAGACCGGGCAGGCGAACTTCGCCGAGAAGATGATGCGGTTAGGGTCGCTCCCCCTCACCCTGTCCCTCTCCCCACCGGGGAGAGGGGACGAGGTGGCGCCGCTCGTGGACTCCCTCTCCCCTTGGGGCAGGGCACGGCCAGACCCCCTCTCCCCTTGGGGGAGAGGGTTGGGGTGAGGGGGCTCAGGCGCCCGGTCGGCGAACTCCACCACGGCGATGCCGTCGGAAAGCGCTAGCGCCGTCTCGAAGGAGTCAGCAAGCCGCGCGCTCATGTCGGGGCGCATCACCACGCGGTCGACGACAACGTCGATGTCGTGCTTGAACTTCTTGTCGAGCGCGGGCGCGTCTCCGATCTCGTAGAACGTGCCGTCGATCTTGAGCCGCTGAAAGCCCTTCTTCTGCAGCTCGGCGAATTCCTTCCGGTACTCGCCTTTGCGGCCTCGCGCGATCGGCGCCAGCAGATAGAGCCGCGTGCCTTCCGGCACCGCCAGCACGCGGTCCACCATCTGGGAAACCGTCTGGCTCTCGATGGGGAGCCCGGTCGCCGGCGAATAGGGAACGCCCGCGCGCGCGAACAGCAGCCGCATATAGTCGTAGATCTCGGTAACCGTGCCGACCGTGGAGCGCGGGTTGCGCGAGGTCGTCTTCTGCTCGATGGAGATGGCCGGCGACAGACCGTCGATATGGTCGACGTCCGGCTTCTGCATCATGTCGAGGAACTGGCGCGCGTAAGCCGCAAGCGACTCGACATAGCGGCGCTGGCCCTCGGCATAGATGGTGTCGAAGGCGAGGCTCGATTTGCCGGAGCCCGAAAGCCCGGTGATCACCACGAGCTGTTCCCGGGGCAGGTCGAGGGAGATGTTCTTGAGGTTGTGCTCCCGCGCGCCGCGGATCGAGATGAATTTTGAGGTCATTACCCTAGCAATGTCGGGGTGGAAGGCCCATTCAACAAGCCCCGCAAAGGCTTAGTCCCCAGGAGCTTGCGCGGCTAGGGGAGGGGGCGCCGCAGGCGCTAGACGAGCCCGAGCTTCTTCAACCGCGAGCGGATGGCCCCGGGCTTGCGGCCGAACGCGGCGGCGATTGTCTCGACCCTCTCGCCAGCCTGGTGGCGGCGCTTGAGGTCCAGGTCCTCATCCTTGCTCCAGGGGGCATAGGCCTTGGCGTGGGTCGCCCGTATGGCATCGAGCGCAGAGCCTTGCGGCGTCCAAGGCATGCGCGGCCGGGCGGGCTCAGACCCGGCCGCCCGGCCGGGCTTGGCGGCGCCGGCCGCGACGAAGTCCCGTTGCTTCTTCGCGACGGCCGCATCGTCGGGGCGGGGCGCTGCAGCAGACGCCGCGCGGAACTCGGCATCCTTCTCCACGGCCAGAGGATGAACGCGCAGAGCCCGCTCGTTCAGGCCGAGAAGGTGCAGGCCTGAAAGCGCCCGCAAGCGCGACAGCGCCACATACCCCTGGCCGTATTCGAAGGCGCGCGACAGGTCGATCACTGCGGCGTCGAGCGACATGCCCTGGCTCTTGTGCACGGTCATCGCCCAAGCGAGCCTGAGCGGCACCTGGGTGATGCTCGCTCGCTCCTTGCCGTTCTCATCGATCTTCCACTTCGAGGGCTCGGCCAGAATGCGCTTGCCGCCGCGCGTGCGCACGACGGGATAGCCGTCCTCGGCGTCGAAATCATCGACCACGCCGAGCGTGCCGTTGACGTAGCGGCCTGCAGGATCGTTCTTGGTGAACATCACCACCGCGCCCTGCTTGAGCCCGAGGCGTTCCGGCGACAGGCAGCCGCGCTGCAGCGTGCGCACGAACGCCTCAGGTCCCTTGCTGATCATGGCGAAGACACGCGCCTTGCCGGGGAGCTTCGCCAATTGCTGCTGGTTGATGTCGTCGACCGCGGCGGCGTGGGTGAAGAGGCGCGTGCAAGCGGCCGGCAGCTGATCCTGGCCAATCAGCCTTGACGAGAGGCGCTCGCGATGCGGGCCGACACAAGCATTGGAGCGAATGGCGGCGAGCACGTCGAGAAACGCCGCATCGCTTTGCCGGTGCTGCTCCGACAGATAGCAGACGGTCGGAGCAAGGTCTCTCCAGGCTGGCGAGGCGTGGGCGAACTCGGCGCCGAACGCGTCGGAGCCGCCGGCAAGCTGCAGCATGGACTCATCGCGGTCCCTCCGCACCACCGGCGGAAGCTGGAAGAAGTCGCCAACCAGCACGACCTGTAGGCCACCAAACGGCGCCTGCTGTCCCCTGATATGGCGGCAGACCGCATCGACCAGGCTCAAGGCCCGCGCCGGCAGCATCGAGATCTCGTCGATGATGAGCACCTTGGTCTTCTCGATACGGGAGGCGAGGCGGCGGTTGGTCGAGAGCAGATCGAGATCGCGGCGGGTCAGAGCTTCGCGCACGCCGATGCCGCTCCAGGCATGGATGGTGACGCCGTAACCGTGGGTGGCGGCGATGCCGGTCGAGGCGGTGTAGGCATAGTCGATGCCTTGCCGTTGCAGCTCGCGGACATAGCGATTGACCGTATGGGTCTTGCCGCTGCCTGGCTGGCCAGTGAGAAAGATGCTCGCGCCGGTCCTGAGCAGGGCAAGCGCCTCGTCGTGGGTCATGCGATCTATCCCTCGGCGTTCCCCGCCAGCAAGGCTTATTCCCTGATGGGAGACGCCACAAGGTTAGCGTATGGCCTCGCGACGAATCCCGGTGCATAGATGCGCCCGTGAAGCTCAGCCGCAACCAGGTCATCATCGCCGTCGTCGGCCTCATCGCGCTGCAGGCGGCGATCCTCATCGCCATGGGCCGCGAGCCCATCTGCAAATGCGGTTACGTCAAACTGTGGCACGGCGTGGTGATGTCGAGCGAGAACTCCCAGCACCTCTCGGACTGGTACTCGCCCTCGCACATCATCCACGGCTTCATCTTCTATGGCGCGCTCTGGCTCGTGTCGCGCTGGATCCCGATGTCGTTCGGCACGCGTCTCATCTTGGCCGTCGCCATCGAGGCGTCATGGGAGGTGGTCGAGAACACCGACTGGCTGATCAACCGCTATCGCGGGCAGACTGTGGCACTCGACTATTACGGCGACAGCGTCATCAACTCGGTGGCCGATACGCTGTTCATGATTGTCGGCTTCTTCCTCGCGCGCTGGTGGCCGGTCTGGCTCACCATTGCCGTGGCGATCGCGCTCGAGCTGATCGTCGGATACATGATCCGCGACAACCTCACCCTCAACGTGCTGATGCTGCTGTGGCCGGTGCAAGCCGTCCTCGACTGGCAGGCGGGGAGGTGAGGAGAGCGCCTAGAGCGGGATGCGGATGCCGAAGATCATGATCAGCATCAGCCAGGCGAAGGCCGCGACCGTCGGATAGAAGGTGATGCCGAAACCGAAGGCCCGCAAATACGGGTTCCGGTGATAGCCGATCCAAAACAGGATGCGCCCCATCACGAACAACATCGTGAGCAGAGGCAGCGAGCGTGCCTCCTCAGGCGGGCAGTACATGGCAAGACCGGCATTCGCCACGAAATAGGCGGTGAACTGCTCGAAGGTGTTGAGGATGAACCTGTTGTTGATATCGACGGCCGAGTTCGGCTTGGGCATCTGCCCGACAAACATGCTGGGGTTGAGCCGCTGCGCCGCGACGATGCAGATGCCGATCACGCCTGGCAGGAGGGCAAACACCGCGTCCTTGAGCACGAGCGCGATGCGATCGGCGATGCCCCAATCCTCCGGCTGCCAGTGCCAGACGAGCTTCATCCCCAAGAAGAAGGCGATGGAGAATATCCAGTTCGCCGCCAGCACGATGATGAAAGGCCGCTGCCGCGCGGTGAAGCCGAAGACCTTGGCCGGCGGATGGCGCCTGGCGCTCGTGCGGCGTTTTGGGGCGTGGCGCTGTTCGACGGTGCGCTGCATCGCTGTCCCTGGTTAGGGTAGGGGTGGTCGGCCCGCTAAGCCTGACCCATAGATCGTGAAGATCGGGTTGCCAGCTCGCGAGGCCGAGCGCCGTTCTCTGTAAGGCATAGTTCGCACCTGCACAATTCTCAAGGCACCCCTGTGGAAGATTAGAACAAAACGTGTACAAAGTATCGGGGGCGGCTTATTGTGGAGCGCGACACCTTTTCTAGCGAGAGGCACCCGCCAGGCAGTAGAGTTCGGTGACGGTTAACAGGTGCGCGCAACAGCGGAGGTCGCTCTATGGCGGGATCAGTCAACAAAGTCATTCTCATAGGCAACCTCGGGGCCGATCCTGAAGTCCGTCACACGCAGGATGGCCGCCCCATCGTCAATTTGCGCGTGGCCACCAGCGAAAACTGGCGCGACAAGGCGACCGGCGAGCGGAGAGAGCGCACCGAATGGCACCGCGTCGTGATCTTCAACGAAAACCTGGCGAAGATCGCCGAGCAATATCTGAAGAAGGGCTCGAAGGTTTATCTCGAGGGCCAGCTGCAGACGCGGAAATGGCAGGACCAGTCAGGCCAGGACCGCTACTCGACCGAGGTGGTGCTGCAGCAATTTCGCGGCGAGCTGACCTTGCTCGACAGTAGGCAGGGAGCCGGCGGCGGAGATCGCGAGCCGGCCGGTGCCTCGGCCGGCGATTTCGGACGCTCAGGCCCGCTCGGCGGTAGCGCCGGCCGCTCCTTCGACAAGGAGCTTGACGACGAGATCCCGTTCTAGAACCAACGAAGCCCGGCGACCTTTCGGGCCACCGGGCTTCCAACGCACTTGAACTGTCAGACTCTAATAGGTGTTGGAGTCGCCCTCGCGATCGGTTTTGGCCGACCCTTCCACCACCGGCTGCTCGCCGAGCAGCTTGTAGTCAGGCGCCTGCGCGAGCGTCTCCTTGCTGATGTTCAGGGTGACCTTGACGCTATCGTTCTCGTCGCGGTTCAACTTGAGGTCCTCGAAGCGCACGGCGACGTCCTTTTCGCCGATGCCGAGGAAGCCGCCGACGCCGATCAACGCGGCGACGATCTTGCCGCTACGGTCGGTGACGAGATCGTTGACGTCGCCGATGGTCTCATCCTGGCTGTTGACCGCAGGCTTGCCGATGATCGAGCTGGCAAGCATGTCGTCAGCCGTCTGCTCCTTGAGGAATTGACCGCCTTGCGCGGTGCTTTGCTCAGGCGCCATCGGCTTCGCAGCCTCAGTCGACTGATCCGGCGTGATCACCTTGGGGCCTTCCGACGATTGGTCGAGAGCCTTCATGTCCGGCTTTGACGGGATCGCCAAGGGCGGCTCAGGCTGCATCGGAGCCTGCGCCGAGGGATCTGGTGCCGGCGCGCCGGGCGACGCCGGAGTCTGAGCCAGCGCTGGGGCCGCGCCCAACATGAGGGCTACAGCCGTCGTTGCGAGGAAGCGGTTCATGATGCTCTCCTTGTGTCCGTTTGTGTCGCTTAAAATGAAGCGGACGAGAATCGACATGACCCTCGCCCCCTGCCTCAACAACGTCCGCAGGATCGCAATCGTTCCTGCGCCGGCTCGCAAATGTCACTCCTCAGTACACTGAATAACGGCCCGCGCGCCGAGCCGCCAAGACCCTCGTCGACGACCGAATAACATATTGAATATATTGGCATAATAGACCACTTGGTAGCATCGTTATGGCGCCGTTCGGCGGTTGCAATGCGGGCCGTAAATCAGCTATAGAAAAGTGCCTTCTCCGTACAATTCTCCGGTGCTTGAGAAGGCCGTGCGCAAGCGCAAGCGGCCACGACTGATCCTTTCGCCAACCACACTTCAACGGAACACTCCCGGCCTTGGCCGACAACGATCAACCCCCCGGATCGGGCGCGCCAAGCCCTCCGTCCGACATTCGGCCGATCTCGCTCATCGACGAGATGAAGCGGTCGTATCTCGATTACGCGATGAGCGTGATCGTGGCCCGTGCGCTGCCCGATGTGCGCGACGGGCTCAAGCCCGTGCATCGCCGCATCCTCTATTCGATGCACGAGAACAACTACACGCCTGACCGCGCCTACAACAAATCGGCGCGCGTCACCGGCGACACCATGGGTAAGTATCACCCGCACGGCAACCAGGCGATCTACGACGCGCTGGTGCGCATGGCGCAGGACTTCTCCATGCGCGTGCCGCTGATCGACGGGCAGGGCAATTTCGGCTCGGTCGACGGTGATCCGCCCGCGGCCGAGCGCTACACCGAGGTGCGCCTCGCCCGGCCCACCATGACGCTACTCGACGATCTCGAGAATGAGACGGTCGACTTCCAGGCGAACTATGACGGCCGCGAGCAGGAGCCGGTGGTTCTGCCGGCCAAATTCCCGAACCTGCTCGTCAACGGCGCGGGCGGCATCGCCGTTGGCATGGCGACCAATATCCCGCCTCACAATCTCGGCGAGGTGATCGACGCCTGCATCGCCTATCTCGACAATCCGGCAATCTCGATTGAAGAGCTGATTGAGATTGTTCCCGGCCCGGACTTCCCCACCGGCGGCCTGATCCTCGGCAAGGCAGGCATCCGCTCCGCCTATCACAAGGGCCGCGGCTCGATCCTGATGCGCGGCCGCGTCACCACCGAAATCCTGCGGAAGGAGCGCGAGGCACTGGTCATCACCGAGATTCCTTATCAGGTGAACAAGGCGACGATGGTGGAGAGGATCGCCGAGCTGGTGCGCGAGAAAAAGATCGAAGGCGTCTCCGACATTCGCGACGAGTCGAGCCGCGACGGCATGCGCGTGGTGATCGAGCTGAAGCGCGATGCCATGGCCGACGTCGTGCTGAACCAGCTCTACCGCTTCTCGACGCTGCAATCGACCTTCGGCGCCAATATGGTGGCGCTGATCGGCGGGCGGCCAGAGCAGCTCAACCTCAAGGATATGATCCGCGCCTTCACCGATTTCCGCGAGGAGGTGATCGGGCGGCGCACCAAGTTCCTGCTGCGCAAGGCGCGCGATCGCGCCCACGTGCTGGTCGGCTTGGCAATAGCCGTCGCCAATATCGATGAGGTTATTGCGCTGATCCGCAAAGCGCCGGACCCCGCCGCGGCGCGCGAGCAATTGATGGCCAGGGATTGGCCGGCCAAGGACGTGATCCCGCTGGTCGAGCTCGTCGCCGACCCGCGTCACAAGGTCTCGGCGCAAGGGACCTACCGCCTCTCCGAGGAGCAGGCCCGCGCCATCCTCGATCTCAGGCTACAGCGCTTGACCGCGCTCGGCCGCGACGAGATCGGCGATGAGCTTTCGAAGCTCGGCGGCGAGATCACCGACTACCTCGCCATCCTCCGTTCGCGCGCGCGCATCATCGCCATCGTCAAGGACGAGCTCAACGCCATCAAGGCGCAGTTTGGCACCCCGCGCCGCACCGAGATCCTCGAAATGGACGCCGAGGTCGAGGACGAGGACCTGATCCAGCGCGAGGACATGGTCGTCACCGTCAGCCACAAGGGCTACATCAAGCGCGTGCCGCTCTCGAGCTATCGCGCGCAGCGCCGCGGCGGCAAAGGCCGCGCCGGCATGGCGACACGCGAGGAGGATTTCGTCACCCGCATCTTCATCGCCAACACGCATACGCCGGTGCTATTCTTCTCCTCGCGCGGCATGGCCTACAAGATGAAGGTGTGGCGGCTGCCCATCGCGGCGCCGCAGGCGCGCGGCAAGGCGTTGATCAATCTTCTGCCGCTCGCCAAGGACGAGAACATCACCACCATCCTGCCTCTACCTGAGGACGAAGGAAGCTGGGCCAAGCTCGACGTGATGTTCGCCACCAACGGCGGCACCGTCCGGCGCAACAAGCTCTCCGATTTCATCGAGGTCCGGCAGAACGGCAAGATCGCTATGAAGCTCGACGAGGGCGACCGCATCATCGGCGTCGCGGTCTGCGACGAGAACAAGGACGTGCTGCTGACCACCGCTGAGGGTCAGGCTATCCGCTTCCCGGTCACCGACGTGCGCGTGTTCAAGGGTCGCGAATCGGCAGGCGTGCGCGGCATCAAGCTCGAAGGCAAGGACCAGGTGATCTCCATGGCCATCCTCGGCCATATCGAGGCGCTGCCGGCCGAGCGCGTGGCCTATGTGCGCCAGGCGAACATGATGCGCCGGGGCGGTTCCGAGCAGGAACAGGACGTGGAGAGCGAAGGCAATGGCCAGGAAGTCGTGCTCTTGCCTGAGCGCTACGCCGAGCTCAGCGCGCACGAGGAATTCGTGCTCACCGTGTCTGAGAACGGCTACGGCAAGCGCACGAGCGCCTACGAGTACCGCATCTCAGGCCGCGGCGGCAAAGGCATCATCGCCATGACCGTGAACCAGCGGAACGGCAAGCTGATCGGCTCCTTCCCCGTCGAGGAGGGCGACCAGATCATGCTCGTCACCGACCGCGGCCAGCTGATCCGCATTCCGGTGGAAGGCATCAGCGTCATGGGCCGCTCGACGCAAGGGGTGATCGTGTTCGACACCGCGGAAGGAGAGCGCGTGGTCTCGGTCGAGCACATTCCCGACGTCGAGAACGGCAATGGTGAAGAAGGCCACACGGGCGACGGACCCCTCGACGACGGACCTGAGGACGAAAGCCCGCAAGACGAAGGTCCGCAGCACGAAGATGCTGAGGACGACGGATCGAGCGAAGAGAGTTAACCGCGTCTTCGGCATGAGCGGCCCTTGCGGGCACTATCGCCGCGCGGCTAGAAGGTGCCGATGACCCGTACTGGCTTCTATCCCGGCAGCTTCGATCCCGTGACCTTCGGCCATCTCGACATCGCCAGGCGGGCGGTGAAGCTCGTCGATCGCCTGGTGGTCGCCGTCGGCACCCATCACAACAAGCACGCTCTGTTCAGCGCCGAGGAACGGCTCGCCATGGTAGTTGACGCGCTCCGCCCCGTGGCCGACGAGACCGGCGCCGGATTCGACGTGACCACCTTCGACACGCTGACCGTGACCGCCGCGCGCGAGGCCGGCGCCAGCGTCATCATCCGCGGCCTGCGCGATGCCGCCGATTTCGACTACGAGATGCAGATGGCCGGCATGAACGCCGCCATGGTGCCGGACGTTGAGACGGTGTTTCTGGCCTCCTCGCCGGAAACCCGCTACATCGCTGCGAGCTTAGTCCGCCAGATTGCCGCCATGGGCGGCGACGTTAGCGCCTTCGTCCCGGCCCAAGTGGCCGTAGCCTTGAAGAGGAAATTTTCCGCATGATGTTCATCCGTGTTCTTGCCGTAACCGCTGTCCTCATCGCCGTCGCCTGTGCCGCGCCACGCCTGAGCCTTGCCGCCGATCCGCTGGAGAATGTGGTGCTGCTCGACCTCAAGGACGGCCGCGTCACGATCCTGCTTCGCCCTGATCTCGCGCCGAAGCATGTCGAGCGGGTGAAGAAGCTCACCCGCGAAGGCTTCTACGACGGCATCGTGTTCCATCGCGTCATCCCGGGCTTCATGGCGCAGACCGGCGATCCGACCGGCACCGGCACCGGCGGCTCGAAATATCCCGACCTTCCGGCGGAGTTCAGCAATAGCGCGAGCTTCGAGCGCGGCACCATCGGCGCGGCGCGGTCGAACGACCCGAACAGCGCCAACAGCCAGTTCTTCATCGACTTCGCGCCGGCACCCTTCCTCAACGGCAAATACACGATCTGGGGCCAGGTGATCGACGGCATGGACGCCGTCGACAAGATCAAGGCCGGCGAGCCTCCGTCCAATCCCGACAAGATCGTCAAGATGCAGATCGCCGCCGACGCCGACGATGCATCAAAACAGGCCGCGACCAAAGTGCTACAGGCCCAGCAATAGGAGGTCCGAAATGGCGGCAACACCCGAGGATACCTTGATCATCGAGACGACGCGCGGGCCGGTCACCGTGGAGCTGCGCCCCGACCTCGCGCCGAACCACGTCAAGCGCATCAAGGAGCTCGCGCGTCAGGGCTTCTATGACGGCGTGGTGTTCCACCGCGTCATCGACGGCTTCATGGCGCAGACCGGCGATCCCACCGGAACGGGGCGCGGCGGCTCCGGCCAGAAGCTTCGCGCCGAATTCTCCAAAGAGCCGCATACCCGCGGCGCCGTCTCCATGGCGCGCGCCCAGTCGCCAGATTCCGCCGACAGCCAGTTCTTCATCTGCTTCGACGACGCGACCTTCCTCGACGGCCAGTACACCGTGTGGGGACGCGTCAGCCAAGGCATGGAGAATGTCGACAAGATCACGCGCGGCGAGCCCCCGGCCAAGCCGGACAAGATCGTCTCCATGCGGGTCGCCGCCGACGCCGGCTGATCCCTGCGTCCGATCCACGTGCGCGTCGACGAGTTCGACTACCATCTGCCGGAGGAGCTGATCGCGCTCAGGCCGGTGAGCCCGCGCGGCGCGGCGCGGCTGCTGGTGGTCGAGCCCGGCGCCGATCCGCCCTTTGCCGATCGGATGATCGCCGAGCTGCCTTCGTTGCTCTCTCCAGGCGATGCACTCGTGTTCAACGACACCAAGGTCATTCCGGCCGAGCTTAAAGGCACGCGCGAGCGCGACGGCGCCTCTGCGCAAATCTCGGTGACGCTCACAGGCAGGCTCGATGCCAGCCGCTGGACGGCGCTGGCGCGTCCCGCCAAGCGGCTGAAATCCGGCGACCGCATCGTGTTCGGCGAGGGGGAGGGCGTGTGCCTGCTCGGGACTCTTGCCGCAACGGTGCAAGAGCGCGGGGCGGAAGGTGAGGTAACGCTCGCCTTCGATTTCAGCGATGCAAGCCTTGATGAGGCGATCGATCATTTGGGCTCCATGCCGCTTCCGCCCTACATCGCCTCGCGGCGGCCGCCAGATGCCGAGGACCGCCTCGACTACCAGACCATTTTTGCGCGCGAGGAAGGGGCGGTGGCGGCGCCGACCGCCGGCTTGCATTTCACCGGAGCGTTGATGGACGCGCTTCGTGCGCGCGGCGTCTCATTGCACTTCGTGACCTTGCATGTGGGCCCAGGCACCTTCTTGCCGGTGCGCAGCGCCGACACCGGCGGTCATGTGATGCATGAAGAGACCGGGACCGTTTCTGAAGAGGCCGCCGCCGCGCTCAATGACGTCAAGAGGAGGGGAGGGAGGATCGTCGCCGTCGGCACCACCTCGCTGCGGCTCCTGGAAAGCGCCATCGGCGCCAACGGCAAGCTCGAGCCCTTCTTCGGCGCCACCAATCTCTTCATCACGCCAGGTTATCGCTTCCGCTTCGTCGATCGTCTGGTGACCAACTTCCATCTGCCGCGCTCGACCTTGTTCATGCTGGTCGCGGCGTTTTCGGGACTTGACCTCATGAAGCGCGCCTACGCCCATGCCATTGCCGAGCGTTACCGCTTCTATTCTTACGGCGATGCCTGTCTACTGAGCCCCGATGCAGCGTGACGCGCGACAGAGCTTTGCTTTTGCCTTGAAGGCGCAGGACGGCCGCGCGCGGCTGGGCGAAATCAGTGCGCCGCGCGGGGCCATCCGCACGCCTGCCTTCATGCCGGTGGGAACCGCCGCCACGGTAAAAGCCATGCTGCCCGAGACGGTGCACGCGACCGGCGCCGACATCATCCTCGCCAACACCTATCATCTGATGTTGCGGCCAGGGGCCGAGCGCATCGCCAAGCTCGGGGGCTTGCATCGCTTCATGGGCTGGGACGGGCCGATCCTCACCGATTCAGGCGGCTATCAGGTCATGTCGCTGTCGAAGCTCAGGCGCATCGAGGAGCACGGCGTGACCTTCCAGTCGCATATCGACGGCGCCACGCATCTGCTCACACCTGAGCGCGCCATCGAGGTGCAATGCCTGCTCGGCGCCGACATCCAGATGGTGCTCGACGAATGCACGCCATTTCCGGCGACGCGCGACGAAGCCAGGTCCTCGATGGAGCTATCGATGCGCTGGGCGGAGCGCTCCAAGCAGGCGTTTCAAACTCTGAGCACGCCGGGCCAGGCGCTGTTCGGTATCGTGCAGGGCAGCACCTATCCGGACTTGCGAGAGCAGAGCGCTGGAGTTCTGCAGGACATCGGCTTCGACGGTTACGCGATCGGCGGGCTTGCCGTTGGCGAGGGGCAGGAGGCCATGCTCGACACCGTTACGGTGACCACGT
Source organism: uncultured Alphaproteobacteria bacterium (assembly GCA_963825835.1). Taxonomy (GTDB): domain Bacteria; phylum Pseudomonadota; class Alphaproteobacteria; order Rhizobiales; family Methyloligellaceae; genus Methyloceanibacter. The sequence goes on from CAWGVA010000029.1 coordinate 47,325, forward strand.
CAGTGCTGCCAGAGGATCGGCCGCGCTATCTCATGGGCGTGGGCACACCTCAGGATATGCTCGAGGCCATCGCCCGCGGCATCGACATGTTCGACTGCGTGATGCCGACGCGGTCGGGGCGCCATAACCAGGCGTTCACCTGGGGCGGCCGGCTCAATCTCCGCAATGCCCGCTATGCCGACGATCCGAGCCCGCTCGATGCGGAGAGCGCGTGCCCTGCTGCGCAGTACTCCCGCGCGTATCTGCATCATCTGGTGAAATCGGGCGAGGTGCTCGGCGCCATGCTGCTCTCCTGGGCCAACGTCCATTTCTACCAGGAGCTGATGGCGCGTGCGCGAGAGGCGATCGACCGCTGCGCATTCGCCGCCTTCGCCGAGGACGTCACACGCCGCTACAGCGCATCGAATGGCGGGGAAGAGGAGTAACGATCCTTGGCTGTTGGTGGCCGCCGTTCCGGGGAGAACGCGTCGCAAGCGATGGGTGAGCCAACAGATGAAGGCATCTTCCGGCGGCTGTGGCGTGGACGGCTGCCGCTATGGGATGCATTTTGGACCTATTACGTTCTCGGACAAGTCCTTGCTTACTTCATAGGACTCTGCATCGCGACAGCGAGTAGTCCTCTGTTTGCAGAAGACCACGCGTTGATCCCGACGATCCTTTTCGGCATGATTGCCCCCATTCCCTATCAGGTCTTCGCGGGCGTAGGCGTTTGGCGAAGTGCTTCCGGGCGTGGTGTGCTTGGCATGCTCGCAAGGCTGATCGTCGTTGTGCAACTGATCGCCATGCTCTTTGTCTTTGGCGGACTCTCTAAGCTAGCCGTTCAAGGCCAGCTCTTCGCCGATTGAGGGGGACAGCCCGCTACTGGGTGGCGATGTCGGAGGCCGGGCCAACGACCTTCGCGCCTAGCACCTTGCGCTCGCGGGCGAAGAGATAGAGGCCTGACAGGATCACGATCGCAGCGCCGCTCAGCGTCCATGCCGTCGGCACCTGTCCGAAAACAACGAAACCGGCAAACGACATCCAAATGAGGCCGAGATAGATATAAGGCGCAAGCGCCGAGGCCGGCGCGATGCGGTGCGCAAGGATCAGCAGCCAATGTCCGAGCCCGCCCCAGAAGCCGAGCGAGGCGAGCAGCAGCCATACGGTGATGTCTTGCGGCGGCACCCAGGCGGCGAGCGCGAAGGGCATCAGCACGATGGCGCCGGCAAGCGGCGTGTAAGTCTGCGTCACCTCCGGCGGATCGTAGGCGGCGAGGTAGCGCGTCGACAGATTGTAGAGCGCGTAGCCGAACGTGGCGACGAGCGAGATCAGCATCGCCCAATGCAGCGTGCCGAATCCGGGATGCATCACCAGAAGCACGCCGAGGAAGCCTGCGAGGATCGCCACCATGCGATGCCAGCCAACCCATTCGTGCAGCAGCGGCCCGGCAAGGAGCGCGACCAGCAGAGGCGCGAGAAAGAAGATGGTGACCGTCTGGTCGAGCTGCAGGTAGCGCAACGAGATGAAATTGAACCCGGTGGTGACGATCATGATCAATGAGCGCAGCACCTGCATGACGGGCTTCGCCGAGCGCAGCGACGGCTTGAAGGCGAACGGCCACAGCACCACGGCGCTGAACACGATGTGGCCGACAAAGCGCAGCCAGGTGATTTCCATGACCGGCACGGCCTTCACGGTGACCAAATATTTCGCCGTGGCGTCGAGCAGGGCAAAGCAGATGGTGGCAAGCGCCATCAGCCCGATCGCCTTCAGCCTTAGGCGCGGGTCGGTGATCGGGGCTGAGGGCAGCAGGCGGGGAGCGCGGGGCGTCATGAGCTTTACGTCTATCTGCACGAGTCCTTGCCAAAAGGCCATCCGCCGCTAAGGTCGCGGGGCTGCGCCGGAGCGGCGCCGCAGGAGGACGATGTGGCTGACGTTCGTGCCATGTGTGCCATCGGAATGCGCGGCCAGCTCGGGCTGAACGGCAGGCTGCCCTGGGAGGGCAACAAAGGGAGGGAGTATGTCGCCGATGTGGCGCGCTTCTTCGACATGACGCGCGGGCACGTGATCATCGCCGGCCCGCGCACCGTCGCCTCGATCCCGGCCTTCGCCTATGACGACCGGACAATCTGCGAGATCAGGTCGGAGAATCATCCCGCCGACGTGTTGGCCTGGTTCCCTGATCGCGTGGTGTTCGTCGGCGGCGGGCCTCCGGTGTGGGAGACCTACGCGCCGTTCATCCGCCATTGGGACATCACCAGGCTCCCTTACGACGGGGAGGCCGACCGCTGGTTCGATCCGGCTTGGCTCGTGGCAGCCGAGAAGCCTGAGTGACGAGACATTGCTGCGCCCTCAGTGGTCCCAGCGCGGCGGGACCTTCTTCCAAGAGTTGACGTTGCTCGCCATTCGGTAGCCGAGATCGTAAAGCTTCGTCATATAGACCGGATCGAAGGCCTGGGTGCTCGTGTCGGCAAAGTTGCTCGGAATATAGATGAGGTTGTAGTCGACGCCGTTCCGCTTGGTGAAGGCGTAGAGCTCGTAAAGGTCGCCGATCCCCTGGTTCTTGATCAGGGTGGAGATCGAGCGTCCGGCGATGGACAGCGTGCGCGGCTTCACCGCTTTCCACTCCGGTCCCACCCTGCCGTTGCGAATGATGTAGGAGCGACGGATCGGTTTGACGTTGAGGGTTGCATCGACGTTTTTGGCCAAGATTTGGGTTGGCAGCAAGAAGACCTCGCGCGTCGCGCCGCCATCGACGTGCATTTCCTCATACACCGTGCCATTCGCCGCGACCTCGACGAAGCCTGGCGGAAACACCGCAGGAATTGCCGCCGACGCAAGCAGGATTTTGCGGAACAGCTCGATGGCTTCGGGATGACCGCTCGCAGCGATTTTTCCCATGTCCCAGACCACCGGGCGCTGCGCATCGAGATTGGTGGTGCCGATGAGCAGCCTTCGCCCTTTCATGTACTCGGCGGCGACCTCTTTGAGGAAGGCGTCGTTGACGTAAAAGGCGACCACTTTGGCAAGCGGCGCATTGCTCGCAAGCGACTCCCCGCCAAGCAAACCTCTCACCGGGCGCGCAATGGCGATGTCGCTCGTTGTCGAACTCGGTGAACACCTTCTTCAGCGCATCGTCGTAACGCGGTCCAAGGAAGGCGAAGGGCGCGGAGAGAGCGCCGGTGCTGACTCCCGTCACCAGGTCGAATTCCGGACGATTGCCGCGTGCCGTCCAGCCGGCAAGCACGCCGGCGCCGAAGGCGCCATCTGCGCCGCCGCCGGAAATAGCCAGGAAGCTCACGACCGGCCGGCCGTTCTCCCTCGGCAACTGTCGATGGGAGGCGCGGACCTGCGCCCACTTCTCCTTGGCCATGGCGTCGACATTGGGAGGAGGCACGTCGCCCCAGAAGCGGATGTTCTCTCCGCCCATGCCCACCACTGTCGCGTCGCTCTCCAACCCCAATGGAACGGGATTGCGCGGAAGCGATGCGCAGGCAGCAAGACTTAACGCCACCGCGCCGTACCAGAAAAGACGACGTAGCCCCCGCACGCGCACCAAGATCCCTCATCGTTTGGGCACGCAAAAACAGTCGGTTAGTCTATCAGGAAAGAGGCCGCTTTACGGCGGCTCCTCTAAAGGCAAAAACGGCAACCGCCGGTTGCCAAAGCTTTCACGGCTTGGCGTCGACCTTCTGCCAAGTTGAGTCCGGAGCGAAGGTCTCGATCCTGCGCGCGATCCTTTCGGTGCGCCAGCCGAGGTCCTTCTGAAACACCGTGCCGTCGTGATTGACTATGAAGGTCATGATGCCGGAATTGCCGTACTCGGCGGGATAAGCGAGCAGAGCAAAGCCGCCGATCATCTTGCCGTTGACCACATAGTCGTAAGCACCTCCGCTCGCGCTCGCGCCCTGGCGCTTCAGGACGCGGTAGAAATAGCCGTGATAGGGGATCGGCTTCTGGCCGACCTTGTAGCCTTCGGCCGAAGCCTGCGCCGCGAGATCGCCCAGCGGGCTTGGCTCCTCACCCTCAGCGGTCGGCCAATAAAGTCCATCCTTCTTGCCGGGGCTGCTCACGATGCGCTGCGCATACACATGCGGGCCGAGACCGTCAGGATCGAGCGAGGCATATTCGTTCTGCGCCTGGACAGAAGCGAGCATGACTTGGATCGCGGCGAGCTCGTTCCGGCCGATGCGGCGTCGGAGGATCTCGTCGAGCCCGGCCCCAGTGTCGAACTGCCACCCGTTATGCTTGCGCGCCAACGGAATTGGGAAGGGCCAATCATTGTCGCCGATGACGAGGGTTGCCTGGTCGAGACTGTCTCGGGTGATCGAATGCTTCGTCCCGTACGCGGTGACAAATTTTTCGCGGGCCGCACGATCGGCGACTGGATCGCCAGAGCTGATGATCTGTTGTCCCTTCGGTCCGAGCACCTTTAGCAGCGCTTTCTGGTCTTCAGACTTGGCGGCGTCGACCAGCGCCGTCACCGCGTCTTCGCTGCTGTTGAAGCGCTCCTGCGCTGAGGCGGCGATGGACCCAACGACAAGCGCCGCACTGAGAATGAGCAAGCCTAGCCTTTGCATCGTCCGCCTCACGGTCTTACTGGTCCAGCGCCAGCCACTCTTTCCAGGTCATGAATTTCAGCCCGAGTCGATCGTAGTTGACCCTCAAATACCCATCGGGGCCACGCCAAACCGCGCTGGAATCAATTTGCTGCACCTCCTGCGCCATGACGCCAACATAGGCGGTGCGATCGCTGCCCTTGTAGCGGAAGCGATAGAGTTCGAGACCGTTGTCGAGCCGCCCCAGCGGGACGATGTCTTGCTTGAGGCGGATGTCGGAACGACGCCCGCCGCCGCCGCGTCCGCCACCGCCGCGCCCACCGCCGCCACCACGATGACCTCCGCCACCCATTTGACGTCCGCCACCTCCGCCGCCGCCCACGCGCTGGCCACCGCCGCCTTTTCTCACCTGTGGCCCGCCGCCACCGCCCTTAGGCTTGGCCATCTCACGCGGGCTGCGGTCGCCGAGGCTCGCCTGCCCGCGGTTTGAGTTGTCGCGCGCCTTGGCGCCGTCGCTCGCATCGAAGGCGTTCGGTTTCGGCTTGCCCTTGGGTTGCGGCTTGCCGAGGTCAGGCTTCTTGCCGTTGAGAGAGGCCTGCTTGCCGGGGCTACCCTTACCCTTGCCGACGTCAGGTCGCTTGCCTTCGCCGGGGCCCTTGCCGAGGTCAGGTCCCTTGCCGCCACCAGGACCCTTGCCGAGGTCTTTCCCCTTGGCGCCGGGGCCCTTGCCGGCGGCGGGACCTTTCTTGTCGGGCTTGAGGACCTGCTCGCCGCTCCGGCCGCGATAATCGAGCTTGCGGTCAGCCGATTTGACCGCGTCCTTGCCGAACTTGTTCTGCACGGACTTGTCTTTGTAGTTCACGCCCTTGCGGTGTTGGGGGTTGTGCTCCCAGTTCCCCGTCTTCACGTTGTTTCTGTCGACGTGCTTGTCGATGTTCACGTTTTTGTCGATGTCGACGTTGATGTCGTGATCGTGCCAATCAAAGCCGTCCCAGATGGCGTTGCCGATAGCGAGGCCCGCCCCCCAGGCGATGCCGGTCGCGATGGCACCGCCAGCCACCCAGCCTGGCGCCGGTGGGAAGTAATAGGGTGGGTAGTCTGGATAATCCCAGCTGCCATAGACCACTGCCGGCTCGTAATAGGGCACATAGACGGTTTCCGGCGAGGTGGGTTCGATGACGATCACCTCCTGGTCGGCTTCCTTGGTGACCGTCACCTTCTGCTCTTTGGTCGTTTTGAGCTTGCCGTTTGCTTCAGCCTTGGCGCGCAGGCGCTGGATGGCGTCCATCACGTCCGCCTGTTGCGCCAGCACGGCATCGCCGAGCTTCTCGGTCCAATCGAGATCGTCGTTCATCATGGCGAGCACGGTCGGCGTCGCCACCAGCGCCTTGATGCTTCCGTCCCAGTCCTGCTTGGCGAGCGCTTCGTCGAGCTTGTCGCCTTTGAGCGATTTATTGGCTTTCGCCCAGCGATCGGACTGGACAATCTCGAGCGGATAGGTCGAGGCCATCAGCACCTGGGCAAGCAAAGCATCGGGATAAAGCGCGATCGGCGCAACAAGTGCATCGAGCTCGCCTTGGCTGAGGGACTGCTGGAGCGCCGCTGTGTCGTTTGCGGAGGCTTCGCCCTCGGCAAGAGCCGGCCAGGACAAAGACGCGGCGATGGCTGCGATTGCTAGTGTTGCGACGTACCGCATTGACGTGGCTCCCGACCCACAACTTCAAGCCATCAAGTCCGTCATGATTCGTCAAAAAAAGGGCAATAATCGGGTTTGTCCAAACTATTCAAGTCCGTAGTTCCTCAAGAAGTGCGCTTGCAGCTTGAAGATCCGGCGTCTCGAACCCTTGGGTAAACTGGGCCAAGGCTTCGGAAAGCCTAGCTTCCGCTTCGCTAGCGCGGTTTTGCTCGCGGTAGAGGCGCGCAAGGCTGGTGGCGCTCCTGAGCTCAAGGGCCTTGCTCTGCTGCGCCATGGCAATTTCGATCGCTCGGCGAAAGTGGCCCTCTGCCCGATCAGGATTTCGGCCTTCGCTGAGAGCGATCTCGCCCTTGAGGCGGTGCAACTCCGCCTCATGGCAGCGCTCCCGGCTTTCCTCGGCAACGGCCAGCGCCTTGTTCAGCGCGTTGTCGGCATCTTTCAAACGTTTCGAGTCGATCAGCGCATTCCCGAGAAGCCCGAAATAGTAAGGCAGGGCGAGCGCGGCGCCGGTGCCCCGATAGGCGTCGAGACCCTTTATCAACCCAGGGAGCGACGCCTTGGCATGTCCTCTCAGCAGCAAGGCCGCCGCTTCGTAGACAATCCCGGTCGCGTGGAACAGCGGAAACCACTGATCCGCGGCGAAGCGTATCTGCTCGCCGCTCGCCGCAAGGGCTTCCGTCGGCAGGCGAAGATATTGATAGAGCCAGCTTGTGTGATGCAGCGCATAGGCGAGGCTGAACGGATGCTCGATCGAGCGCGCGAGCTCAAGCATCTCGCGGTTCACCTTGAGCGCGTCATCGGGAAAACCGAGGTGCCACAGGGTCAGAGCGAGATAGCAGCGATGCGTCACCCCGGCGTGCTCGCCGACCCTGACCGCCCACATGCGCGTCCGCTCCCGGTCATCGTCGTAGCGCGCAAGAGCTGTCTCATATTGCTGCCTGGCGCCGACAAAATCGCCGCGGTAATAGAGCGTCACGCCCATGAGAAACAGCGCTTCCATCCAGACGCCGGGATCCTCCAGTTTCTTGGCGTGGTCGATCGCCTCGCCTGCGAGCTCCAAAGAGAGATCCATTTCACCGCGCACGATACGCCAGGCGAAGTTGCCCCACACCATGGCGAATTGCTGGTGCGGCTCACCGATCTTGTCGCAAAGAGTCCGCGCGCGTTGGAACACGGGTCCAACTTCCGGCGAGGCGTAGCCACGCACGGCGATATAGGCGGTTCCGAGCGGGTTCAGAACCTGCAGTTCCAGCTGATCTCTAGCCGGGCCCTCGGGAAACGTCTTGAGCAGCATGAGCGCGCTTTGCAGATTCTGCACGGCTTGGTGCAGCGCTCCCCGCGCCATCGCCTGCATGCCGGCGAGCCTCAGATATTCGACGGCCTTTGCCTGATTGGCGCTGCGCGAGTAGTGGTGCGCCAGGTCTGCCAGATGATCGTCCAAGGACGCGGGATAGAGTCCCTCTATGGCGCGCGCCGCGTCCTCATGCAGCTGTTTGCGGCGCTCCAGCAGGATCGAATTGTAGGCGACTTCCTGCGTAAGAGCGTGCTTGAAGATATATTCGATATCCGAGATTGAAGGTTGCTCGTAAACGAACTCGCCGAGCTGCAAGTTGGCGATGAGGCGTTCAAGCTCATCTTCCGATCGTCCGGCAACGGCTCTCGCGAGGCTGAGGTCGAATTCGCGTCCAAGCACGGCAAGCGTTTGCAGGAGGTTTTTCTCATCGGCGCGCAGCCGGTCGATGCGGGCGGCGAGGATGGTTTGCACGGTCGGCGGAATACGCAAAGACGCAAGCGGTTTGACCAGCGTGACCGTGCCGTCGGATCGGCTCAGCGCGCCTTCGTCGAACAGGGCTTGCACCGTCTCTTCCATGAAGAACGGCGTGCCTTCGGTCGTCTCGATGATGAGCTGCTTCAACGGCAGAAGGTCGATCGACTCCCCAAGAATTGCCGACAGCATTTCATCGGCGCTGTCCTGTTCTAGCGGCTCGAGCCGCAAGAGATGGCAGCAGGGCTTGTCTCCCCAGCGCAGCCCGTATTCGGGCCGATAATTCACCAAGAGCAAAATCCGCTCATTGGTTATCTGCTCCACGAGGAGGTCGAGAAGAGCTTGGCTCTCGTCATCCAGCCAATGCAAATCCTCGACCACCAGAATGAGCGGGCGCTGCCTCGCCTCACTCAGGAGCAGACGAACGACGGCGTCGAGGGTGCGCGACCGTCTGAGCTGCGGGTCCATGCCGGCGAGGCGCTCTTTATCGTCCTCGACCTCCAGCAATGCGTAGACGTAGGGGAGGGCGGCCTCGAGCGATGCATCCAGCTCGGCGATCCGTTTCGCTATCCTGTTCCGCCTAGTCGCCGGATCGTCTCCTTTGGCGATTCCGAAATAGGCGTGCAGCAGCTCGATCACCGGCAAGTACGAAGACCCCTTGCCGTGCGAGACAGAGGACGCCTCGAGGACCGTCCAGTCTTCGCCTGCCTCCGCCTTGAATTCGAAGACGAGCCTCGACTTTCCCACGCCAGGTTCGGCCACGAGGGCGATAAGCTGTCCGGATCCGGACTTGGCGAGCTGCGCCGCGAGCCGGAAGATTTCCCGTTCCTTGCTGCGTCCAACGAATTTGGAGAGTCCACGTCCCGCCGACCGCTCCAATCTGGTCCGCAAGGGGCCCAAGCCGGCGACCTCGTAAACCCGAACCAATTCATTGAGCCCCTTGAGGCGCGTAGGGCCCATCGCGCGAAGCGCGAAATAGCCTTCAACCAGGCTGCGCGTGCTGTCGCTGATGACGATTGCGCCGGCGTTGGCAAGCGATTGCATGCGCGAAGCGAGATTCACGGTGTGACCGACCGGCGTATATTCGGTTTGGCCCTCGCCGGTCTTGATCGGCCGCACGACCACCTCACCGGTGTTCACGCCAGCCCTGATCTGGATCGGCGAGCGCCCCTCAGCCAGCAGCCGATCATTCAGGCGTCGAATGTCCTCCTGCAGCCGCAACGCTGCATAGAGTGAACGTTGCGGATGGTCTTCGTGAGCAACCGGCGCTCCGAACAAAGCGAAGATGCCGTCGCCGGTCGATTGCACGACATGGCCGTCGTAGCGGCGCACCAAGTCGATCATCAGCCCAAGGGCCGGATCGATGATCGCGCGGGCTTCTTCGGGATCGAGATCCTGCTCCATGCCCGTCGAATTGATGATGTCGACGAAAAGCGCGGTGACGAGCTTCCGCTCACCCTCCGGAATGAAGCCTAAGTCGACCGCCTGTCCCACGGCAATTCCCGGCGGCGGTGGCGTCGGCTGGGCGGCGAGGGCGGTGCCACACTGGTTGCAAAAGCGCGATCCGGGTCGGTTGAGTTGCCCGCAACTGCTGCAGCTGATTGGCAGCGCGGTCCCGCAAGCGCTGCAGAACTTTGCCGTTTCGGGGTTTTCGGCTTCGCAGTTTGCGCACTGCATGGGCACCAGGATCTCGCGGCTTTACATGCCCTTAGATCATGAACGGCGGCCTTTGTCTCAGTCCTTAATCCGTGGGCGGAATTATGCCGGCGAAAGGACGAGTCATCCCACAACGCCAAGATGATGAACCGGGTTTCTCGACGCGAATGCGGGTATTTTGTTAGCCTTGCTGTGCTTCAATTCGCGCCCCGGTTGACCCTGGAGTGAACGACATGAGCACGATGAGACGCGCATTTCGCATGAGCGCGGGCCTGGCGATCGCCGCCATCGCCGCGCTGAGCTTTGGTGCTTTCGCCGCCGATCCCGTGACCAAGGACGAGGCCGTGGCCATGGTGACGAAGGCCGTGGCCGCCATCAAGGCAGAGGGCGCCGACAAAGCCTATGCCGAGATCGACAACCCAACCGGTCCGTTCGTCGACCGCGACCTTTACATCGTGGTCTACGGCCTCGACGGTATGGTTGTCGCGCACGGCGCCAACAAATCCCGCGTCGGCACCAATCAGATCGACGACAAGGATGTCGACGGCAAGGCCTTCGTCAAAGAGCGCGTCGAGCTCGCCAAGCAAAACCCAAGCTTCTGGCAGTCTTATAAATTCATGAACCCGGTGACCAAGCAGGTCGAGCCGAAGCAGATGTATTGCGAACGGCTCGACGAGACGGCAGTCTGCGGCGGCATCTATCAGAACTGACAAAACGAGAGGACACATATTGACTAAGTTTCTGCGTCTTTTAGCTGCCGCCGCACTCATAGTCGCCGCTTGTGGCACTGGGGCCAAGGCGCAAACGCCGGATGCCACGCCTGCCACGAAAGAGCAGGCGGTCGCCATGGTGCAGAAGGCCGTCGCCTTCATCAGGGCGCAAGGTCCCGATAAGGGCTATGCCGCAATCGACGACAAGTCGGGACAGTTCGTGCAAGGCGATCTCTATATCGCGGTTGTCGGGCTTGACGGCACGCTGCTCGCCTACGGCGCCGACGGTCATCGCGTTGGCGACAACGTGATGGACCTCAAGGACAGCGACGGCAAGGAAGTCGTCAAAGAGCGCGTGGACCTCGCCAAGCAGGAGCCGAGCTTCTGGCAGTCCTATAAATTCATGAACCCGGTGACCAAGACGGTCGAGCCGAAGCAAATGTATTGCGAGCGGCTCGATGAGACGGTCGTTTGCGGCGGGGTCTATCAATAGCGGAGGTGTGCAAGATGCGACGGCGCATGTCTTTGCTGCTCGCGGCGGCGGCCGCCATGGCGGGAGCATCAGCCTCCGCCCAAGAAGACCCGACCAACATCGTCGCCGATCAGATCCGCGCGCAAGGCTACAAATGCGACTCCCCGCAAAGCGCCAAGCGCGATCCGCAAGCCTCGAAGCCCGACGAGGCGGTGTGGATCCTGCAATGCGAGAGCGGGAGCTATCGCGTGCGCCTCGTCCCCGACATGGCCGCAACGGTCGAGAAAATCGACAAGAGCCAAGACAGCGGAAAGTAGGGGTCGAGCGAGCAATATCCCAAGTGATAGCGGCGCTATCACCAAAGGATGCCGACGCTATCACAAAGGATGTCAGCGCTATGCTTTGGCACAACGCCGGCTCAAGCATGGTCACGCGCCTCTAAAGGTGCGCAAGCGGGCTCGCGCGGGAAAGCCGGAGCCAACCCGCTCACACCAGATCTGACGAACGGATCGGTGTTTAGCTTATTGCGGCGGCGCTGCCGGCGCCGGCGCTGGTGCCGGTGCGGCCGGAGGGGGCGTTTCGGTGGTCGCCGGCGTTGGGGCCTCGGCAGTCCGGCCCATAACGCAGTCGTACCAGCCGGCCTCGCCGAACTTGCAGCCATGCCGATAGCTTTGGACCACGCCAAACGCGATGATGGCGATCAGTATGATGAGAATCAGGCGCATGTGCTCGTCCCTCCCTTGGTGGGGCGCAAATTAGCCGAATGCGGGGAAAACAGAAAGGGCGGTCGAGAGTAAAGGCGTGTAATTCCCAAGGGACATACCGCCGCTCCAGTCGGTTTCGGGGGGTCAGCCTTGACACGCAAGCGTCACGAATGCCGAAAACCACGCTGACACTATTGGTAGCCGGTGTCGCCGTCGACCGGACCGGCGGCGTGCTTATCGCCGACGACGTCGGCAATACGATCTGGCGGATCGCGCCTGCCGCAGCGGCGAGCGCGACAGCCTCGCCATAATCGCCTCGCCTCCCTTTGGCCGTAATGGGTAAGCAAGGGAAGGCCATGCGCTGGACCCTCCGGATCGCTGCCGTCTTGGCAGTGTTGCTCCTGGCCTATGCGATCTGGCCGGTGGTTGGCTTTGCCCGCATCGCCTCGGCCATCGAGGCGAGGGATGGCGCCGCTCTCGCCAAGCTCGTCGACTTCAAGGCGCTGCGCAAGTCGCTCACCAAGCAGATCGTCGCTGCCTATATCGAGCTTACCGGCAAGGAGAAGCAGCTCGGCCTGATGGGCAAAACCCTCGCCGTCGGCATCGGCACCTCTTACGCCGAGCCGATCGTGGCGGAGCTGCTCAACGAGCAGACCTTGATCGATCTGCTCACCAAAGGTGAGACGAGCGGCGGCGGCGCTGGCGTCAAGATCCCGGCCGAGTTTGCCCCCTTCTCCAAGTCGGCGCTGCAGAGCGGCTGGCAGACATGGTGGTCCTCCGAATACGGGCTCGGCGATTACTACATCTATCTTCCGCCCGACAAAGCCCCGGACAAGCAGTTCAAGGTGAAGCTCAGCCTGAAAGAAATGCAGTGGAAGCTCGCCGGAATCGATCTGCCCCAGCCCATGCGGATTGAGCTCGCGCAGCAACTCATCAAACGGCGCGCCGAAAAGAGCGAATAGCTCCCTTCTGCCGTCTCCGATTCAGCCTTTCTTAAACGCTTCGCGCTTCGATTCGAAGGCACGGTGCCGGCGTCGCAATTGCGCGTGCCGCACTGGGCGAACGGGTGGCCGTCCTTAACTTTTTCAGCCCTTAACTGGGGCACGGCGAGGACGGGCGAGGGTGACTCTTCAGGGCGTCGATCGGGCTGCCGCCGTTTGCGGTATCCCGAGGTCGCGTCCTCTTCAAGGGACAATCGCATCGCACCCGCCTGAGTGTGGAGTAGCGTCTGTGTCTGACCGGTTGGACATCGTCCGCCTTATCGACTCGAAGGTCACCGCCACGCGGCGGACCGTCGCCCGGTCGAAGCAATTGGCCGAGGCGGCGAAGGACGATCTCACCACCCACGCAGAATGGCTCGAGCGCCATCGCCGGCAGGCGCAGGAGGAATCCGAGCGGCATGAGCGCCGTTTGGGGCGCCGCCGCAGAGTAGAGGGCTGCAAGCGCTTCGCGCTATGGCTGCTTCTGCTGGTGCCTTCGGCCTGCGCCGCAGTGTTTCGGGCGGTTTGCAGCGGCCTCGCCGCCCTTGGCGAAGCGTTCTATTTCGGCTGTTGCTGGATCGGCACAACCGCCCATGCCCTTGGCCGCGGGGTCATTCGCCTCATGACCGGCAGCGTCACCTTGGCCGCGACGGCGCTTCTCACGCTCGCGCTGTGGGTGGCCGCCGCGTTTTGGCTTGTCGCCTCCGGGCTCGGCGCCGGGGCAGGGCGCGCCGCCGTCTCGGCGTTCGGCGCAGGCTCGCGCGGCATGTCCTGGCTTGGCCCAAGGTCGCGCAGCCTCAACCATTGGCTCGCTCGGGCCTTGTCGTCCGGCTCCTCCCGGCTCGCCGCCCTGACCGCGAGCCTCGGCGCATGGCTCATCGGCACGATCGAAGGGCAGATCAAGGCCCTCGCTACGCGACGGCGGGAAGGCGCCACGCGTCCCGCTGAAAGGCTGGAGCCAAGCCTCGACCCGCGGCGCTTGCGACAGGCGGCCTTCGTCCGCCTGCGCGCCGAGCATGACCGGCTCCAGGCCCGCATTCACGCCATGGACCGGAATTACGGCTCGCGAGTCCCGCCGCGCGGGCGGCCTGATGTCGGGGAATGGGCACAACTCCGCAAGCTTGGGCGCGACGCTCGGCGGCTGTTCGAAATCCAGGAGGCCGAGCTGCTTGGTCCGGCTGCGTCGAAAGGGAATGGTCGCTTGCCGGCCCAGCAGCCTAGCAGGACGACGCTGGCGGCGTCGGTTCACCCCTCGCCAGCCGGCCGAATTGCTGCTCGCGCACGAGGGCGGAGGCAACCCAGGCCCTGACGGCTCAAACGACCCCCCGGGTCCTTTCCAGCACCTTGTTAGCTGGTTGGCGCCTCACGGTTGCCATCTGCCGGCAGTCTATTTGCTGAGGCCCCTGGAACCAATTAACCCCTTCGACAGTTGCAGGCGACATTGGGGCGGCACTGGGGGGACAACATGCCGGACAATTTTCGACACTCGGTCGATACCCAAGCTTCGCGAAAAATTGGCGATTCGACGATCGGCGAGGATTTGCGGATCACGGGCAACGTCTCGTCGAAAGGCGAGATCCATCTCGATGGCGAGGTCCATGGCGACGTCTCTTGCGTCGCGCTGGTTCTCGGCGAGAGCGCCACGCTCGAAGGCAATGTGACGGCAGAGGACGTGGTGATCCGCGGCCGTCTCATCGGCTCGGTCAGAGGCTTGCGTGTGACGCTGCAAGCCATGTCCCATGTCGAGGGCGACATCTATCATCAAAGTCTCGCACTCGAGCAGGGTGCCTATTTTGAGGGCAGGTCGCGCCGCTGCGACGATCCCATGGGGCTCGGCAGCGCTGCTTCCGCCAACGGCTCAGCCATGGAGTCCGAGCCCGCCGAGATCGCCGAGCCCGCCAGCCATCGCAAGGATGAGCCCACCCATAAATTCACTCGCTCGCTTCCAGAGTCACGCAGCGCCTAAGTCATGTCTTGCAGGAGGTAAGGATGTTTGGGTCTAAGAACCGGGGTACCGTTATTGCCAAAGGCCTCAAGATCGTGGGGACCGTCACCGCCGAGGGCCTGGTTGAGGTCAACGGCCAGGTCGACGGCGAATTGCATTGCACCTCGCTCATTATTTCGCGCGGCGCGCAGGTCTCAGGAACCATCGCCGCCGGCCGCGTGGTCGTCGACGGGAGGGTCGAGGGCCCGATCCAAGGCGGCGACGTCATTCTGAAATCGCAAGCTCATGTCATTGGCGATATTCATCACCAATCGCTTTCCATCGAGAGCGGCGCCTTCTTCGACGGCCGCTCGGTGCACGCCCGCGCCAACGGCCAGGCGGCAGAGCGGATCGACAAGAAATCGGTTCGGCAAATTGCCGGCAGAGGAGAAGCAGCTCCTGCAGCCCCTGCGGCCGTTGACGACAGCCTGTCTCCGCCGCGGCGGAAGCTGGCTGAGATCTAAGCGCTCGCCAAAGGGGCAACTGAAGCGCGACGAGGCGGCGATCCTCATCGCCGCTTGGCGCTTCGCGCCGGCTTCCGCTTGGGCTTCGCCTTCGCCGCCTTTTCCGGCTTGGGGATCGGCACGCACCAGGACTGCGCTGCCGCGTCTTCATGCTGCGCCTTCACCGCGATCCTCGACGCGTCGCAATCGGCTTCGGTCTTGTAGTCGAACTGCACGATCGGCTGCTGACCGGCAATCAAAAACACTAGGCACCAGCCCCAGATCGTCACCATGGCCGAGACCCTTGCGCTGGGCCGGACCGCAAAGCGCCAACAGACAAGAGGCTGGGAACGATCGCCATACCGGCATGAACCCGTGGATCATGGGGAGGATTGGCCGAGACCGTCCATATTGTCCTTGGCAAGTTTATTAAAACTTAATCTTCTCGGTTCCGAATCAGTCGCAAGACCAAGACGGGTGGGAACCATGGAGAATTTCAGCGGGCTGTTGTCAGCCGCGTTTCTGATCCTGATCGCGGCGGCAGCAGCCGTCACCGGATCGATGGTCGTGCTCGGCCTGTTCGATCGCCTGTTCAGCAAAAAGAAAAGCGCCGCGCCGGACCCCGAAAGTCCGGGCGATGGCGAGCAAGACGACAAGGACGACGACGACCTCGAGGACCTGCACACCCAGCAGATGCGGAAATTCAGCGCGAGCCGCGGCGCGCTCTAGGCGCGGTTTGCTCGCGCCGAAATGTTCAGTGCCACGGCGGCGCGGATGAGCGCCTTAACGCCTTCTCATCGATCTCGTCGCCCTCGTGAATATCGATGGCGCGCCGCACATTGCCTTCGAGGCTCGCGTTGAACAGGCCTGAAGGGTCCTTGAGCGAGGCGCCCTTGGCGAAGGTCAGCTTCACGGCAGCCTTGTATGTCTCGCCGGTGCAGATGATGCCGGCATGCGACCACACCGGAACCCCTAACATCGAGTTCGACGGCTTTCTCCATTTCACCTCCTCGACCACTTCGGGATCGGCTTCTCTGATGAGGCTTCGCACCCGCGCGAGCGTCTCGCCCCGCCAATCGGCGAGCGCCGCGATCCTCGCATCGATCAGCTGAGAGGGAGCGTCTCCGCCTTTTGCTTCCTTTGAGGCGGTCTTGCTCTTCATGGGGATTGTCGTCTTCTTCATGGCTGCTGTCGTTCGTCCGTCACTTGAGTATATAGATTTATGACGCTTACGTCGGTTACCGGGATTGCCGCAATGACCACGCGTGGGAGGCGAAAATGAATTCGACAACGAGGCCCGCGGGCGGTGGCGCTCTCGGTCGCCGCGATTGCGCTCCTTTCATTAACTGCGTGCGGCGATGCCGCCGGCCCGTCGGCTTCCTTACTGCCGCGCAACACGGTCGTGCCTGTAAGTGTGGTGACCAAATACTTCCCCGAAATCACCAAGGAGGCGAGCACGGGGCCGAACGAAACGAGCGTCGGCAGGCCGATCGCGTCGAGATCGGTGGTCTTCGCCAGCGCCGACGGAAAGAAGGAGGTGACGGTCTCCGTGGATCAGTACGCCAGCGCCAGTGATGCCGCTGCGGCCTACCAAACGGCCGTGCAGGGGAGCAAGGCCGCGCCAGGGTTCAACCCTGCGGCGACGCCGAATCTGGGGCAGGAGGCGTTCGCCGGCACCTCGCAGGTCGGCGCCGAGATGCATTTCGGTCTCGGGGCACGCGACGGCAGGCTGATCATGTCCGCCACGCACGCGGGCGACATCCCGGTCACGCCCGACAACTCGAACAACCTCATCAGTCTCGGTGGCGAGGAACTCACCACCGCCAAGCAGGTCCTCGGCCCCTCGGGAAGCAGTTAGCTCTGGAGAGTGGCTGCTCGGCTTAGCCCACGGACGTGCCTCGCGCCCGCGCTCACATGCGTTCGCCGGGCACTTGGCTCGCTTGCTTCACCCAGACGGCGAGCTGAGCTTCGTCGAGTTGGTCGTCCTCATGGATGTCGAGGTAGCGCACGTCCTTCTGCTTGGACATTCCGGGGGGAAGTGGACGCAGCGACGCGCCGCAGAAGAAAGCCACTTTGACGTAGTGCGTGAAGCAATGAAAGCTGAGGAACCACCCCTGGCCCTCGACGCCATAGAAGGGCGAGTTCCACCTCACGGCCTTCTGCACGCCTGGGACGGTGCGCACGATGAGCGCGTCGAGGCGGCGCCCGACCTCGCGCTTCCAGCCCGGCATGGCCGCGATGTAGGCCTGAACGGGAGCGTCGCCGTCGGCCTTCGCGATCTGAGGATTGCCGCCTGAAAGCAGGGCCGGCTTCGCGGCCTTGCGGACTTTCGACTTCGGCGCCGTCTTGGGCACGCTCGAGCCTATCCTTGGCCCGCGCGCTTTAGCTTGGCGAACAAGAACGCCTTCCCGATCTAATAATAGATGTCGGTCTTCTCGTTGCGCACGGCATCGAGAATGCTCGGGAGCATCGCCGACGGCAGATGCATGGTGATGATCCCGTCAGTCTCGGTATCGAGCTCATACGGCATGCCCGGGTCCTTGAAGCGGACGAAGGCGAGGGTGTTGCCGTCGGCATCGGCGAGCGAGATCTGGGCGCGGTTGTTTTGGTAGCCTTGCTCGCCGCTGTAAAACAGGATGCTGTATTTCGACACCTTGGCCATAAGCGCCTCCTGCGCGTGCCGAACCTCAGTGTTTTTGGGCGGCCTCCCAAGCGCTCGTCGCGTCTTGCAACATCGTGTCGAACTGGCCGTTGGTGGTCATCTCGGTGATCCCCTGACTGAAGCCGGGAGCCAAGGAAGCGCAAGGCGACTTCTTGGAGAAGGCGACGAACATCTCAGCCTCGAGGATTGCCGGGCTCAGCGGCTCGATCTTGTCCTTGATTCCCTCTTTGGCCGCCTCGGCGAGACCGGAATAATAGCCGGCGATCAGATAGTCGGCGTTTCCGGCCAACAGCTCCTTGAAGGCGGCATCGACGCCGTCGGTGCGCGCGACCGTCAGCTTGTCCTTGATGAAGGCATCGAAATCGTTGCCGTAGCTCTCGCCCTGATTGGTGACACCCTTCTTGCCGATCAGATCGTTCTCGTCTTTGTAGGCGAACGGCTTGTCCTTGGCGACAAACACGACCACCTCGTCGAACATGAAGGCGGGCTTCACGTAGTCGAGATAGGTGGCGCGCTCATCGTTGTAGTAGATGCCGAAAATCATGTCGGCCTTGCCGTCGCGCGCCGCTGCCTGGGCCGCTTCCCACGTCCCCATATATTTCGATTCAAGCGGGACCTTGAGGGTCTTGGCGATGGCCTCGACCAGCATCGGCGCGGCGCCGGCGATATTGTCGCCGTCCTTGTAGGCGATGGCCGGATATTGCGGGTGGCCGGTCGCGACGATCTTTGTGCACGCGTCGGCGGCGAAGGCGGCATTGCAGGCGAGCGCGAGGGCGGCAAACAGGCTGAAGCTGAGAATTCGTTTCATGAGCACGGGTTCCTTGTTCCTGGTCGCATAGAGCGCGGATCGGTGAACGGCGCTGCGCGCCGCGGCTTGACCAAGCGTCAGAGCCCTTTCGCTTTTGCCTTCAGTTTATCCACCTCGGCTTGCGAGATCTTTCCGGCTTGCACCAGAGCTTGCACGCAGGCTGGCGACAGGCCTGGCCCTGCCTTGCGCATGCACAGGTTGAGCGCATTGGATTGCAGACCGTAATCGCCGCAGAATTTCTTGTAGTCGTTGGTGCAGTAGGTCTGCATGCCTTTGGTGATGGTCCCGGCTTGCGCGAAGGCCGCCGACGGTGCCGAGCCGACGCAACAGAGGATCAAGACAAAGGCGGCAGGCAGTCTTGCACGAGAGCGCGTCATTCAGGGACCCCCCTTGGTGATTGGCGGATGGGTTCTAGCACGCTTCAGGCCCTTCGCCACCCCCGCAAAGGTCGGAGTTCGGAGGCGGAAAGCTGGGATGGTTAAGGCGCCTCTTGTTTCCGCAAAGTCCGTGATACCGTGCGGCCTGATTGGAGGTTAGAACAATGGCAGAGCAAGAAAAATGTGAGTGCCAATCTACCGCTCACGGCCATCGGCCCGGCAAGTGCCCCCATCCAGCAGTTGACGACGGGTTGTGCAAAGAGTGCAACGAGGAGAGGCGGGCAGCAGAGGCAAATCCTTATGGGGAGAGGAGACCGCGCCGTCTCTGACCAATAAAATTGGTGAGCCCGATGGGAATGTCCTAGCCTAGGAAAATCAGCGGCTTGCAGTTACAAACCTCCCCATCGGCGCGTACTGACAGCAAAGGACTTTTTGGCGGACTTACAAACCCGGGTGATAGTCCAACTTTATCAAACGAAACGCCCCCCAAGATGCGGCTTTGGAGGGGCGTTTCAGGACACAACTTATCAGCTGAACGCGCGCCCTATGGCACGAGTCGCACTCAGTCGCAAGTCTCGGCGGGCATGCTGAGGCGCGACCTCAACGGGCTTTCAAAATTAGGTGGAACAGCTTTATCAAGGTCCACAGTTATGATTGAAGAAAACGGCGGTTAGTCCCCTTGGTTATCGAGGCGCTGCCGCGCTCTCCGAAATGGAATGTTCCCCGGTCAGACGATCCAGCCGAGCTCACGCGCTTTATCGTTGGCGGCCTCAAAAGCCTGAGCGCGAAAAGCGATCATCGCCGGCGCAGTCGCGGTAGCCGCCATTCGGCTGCGCGTCACAACAAGATGAGGAAGAGCCAACGGCTTACGATATGCGAGTAGGAAGGCGGTTCCCATCACAACGATTTCGTCGGCCTCGACGCCGACCTCGATGTTGCTGGTGCCCTTTTCCATAAGCGACGACGCTGCTTGACCACCTCCCACCTTATCACCGGCCATGCAAGCGGCCGTGTCTCTCCTGCAACACGGGTGGAAAAAACAAGGGCGGCGCCCGGATGCGGTAAAGGGCGCCGGCCGAAGCCGACGTTCTCTCGGACCAGAAGTTCGGCAGCGCGGTACAGCTCCAAGTACTGTGGCTTCGACGATCCTGCTTGCGGCAGGCCTCATCATTCTGGCCTTGGTCGCCATATTCTGCCGTTCGTAAAAAAGCGAGGCCTGCCGCGCCGGGAGCTAACGCCCGACGCTGGAGCGCTAACGTGCCAAGTATCGGCGCGTTTCTCTGGCTATAGCCCACAGCCAAACAAGGCCCAAACCCGACGCGATAAATGCGACGAAAAACTTAACTGGTGAATTAGTGGTGATAGCGCCGTACTCAATAGCCGCACATGCCAGCACCAGTGCTAGTGCGAGGATGAAAGAAAGGAGAAGTCGCGCCATCGAGTTCTATAGGAAGGAAAGCGAGCCCAATCGCATTAGTGAGCGGCACAGTTCAAGCACCGAAAGACACCATCGGCTGGATGGAGAATATCGGGGGCGGTGCAGCCACAGAGGAGAAGCAACACGGCAATTACCAGAAGCCATCGCATTTGACGGACTCCAAGTATCCCACCGGAATGTAGCGGGCCTTGCCAATCCGAAGGCGCGTCATGGAGCCGCCGCGACAAAATGGGCGTCGGCCGAAGCCGACGCCCCCAGACTTGATAAGGACAGTATTGCCACTAACTAAGTGAACAGTGACGGAAGGTCCCCCCGGCCGTCACTGGTTCCCCCTTGGAACCGGAGAAGTCCCGTGCTGCGCGGGCGGGGCTTCTCCATGCGCGCCACTGCCTCATTGCCTTCGCATTTCGGCTGAATGAAGTTCAAAATAAGGTGCGCCAAAATCCTAGGAACAGAACGCCCTTATCGCGGGTTGAATCTACGGCGGCAACTGAAGGTTGTCGCAATCAGCCAAACAGTCCCAGGCTGAGGGAGACCCGGCTTGCGTCCACCGCGGCCGGGTTTCTTCGACGACAAAGAACAGAGAACTAGCGGCAGATGCACATGGAACGTTGGCTTTGGCTCCTAATCGCATTCGGCCTGATTGGTCTCGGCGTGGCAATCGCCATGGTAGTCAGAATGCCAGCCTAGGTTTAGCAAGCCACAAAACTGGGGAAGCGATGACTGAAGCGTGGGGCAGACTTCAGGTCGAAGTTTGGGACGACGAGATCGTCATCACCCTGCCGTTCACGGACTATACCGTGACGTACTACAAGTCAGCCAACTCGCCAGGCCTTCTCGCCAAAAATTTCCCGAAGTCAGATGATGGGCGCGTGCCTTTGACCCAAGCAGAGTTTCTCGCGCGGGCTTGGAAGCTCGCCAACGACAAGGCGCGCGAGCTGGGGTGGATTGTATGAACTCACTATTAGAGATTTGCCGACTAGCTAGTTCGGCCTGATCTGGTTCTCGCAGCGGCGGCAGTTTGTCCAGACCTGGCAATAAGTTGTAATATTCAAATCACTCACCGCCAAACACGCGGTGAGAAAAAAATACACACTCCTCGGGAGGAAACTCACATGGGTATGGCCTGCACCCGGTTCAAAAGACACCGAGTTAGGTGTTTTGAACTGGAGGTGGGTCATGGAGAGGCGGAAGTTCACACGTGAGTTCAAGCTTGAGGCAGTGCGCCTGCAGGGGCCTCAAACAAACAATGGCACTGGGGCCGCAACAAAAGAAGCCCTGCCAGGGGACCTGACAGGACTTCCTCGTTGGATGATGCCTTAAGAAGCACCTGGCCAGTGCAGGACCAGGCACCAAAACAATAGCACCCATGTGGGGGCCAATAGCATCCGCTCCCGTACAGAGCCGCTCATTGTCGGGTGACTGTGATCTGTCGGCAACAAAGAAGCCCCGCCAGGGGTCTGACGGGGCTTCCCGTTCGCTGCGCACCCTATGCTCGGCCATCATCGCGGGGCCGAGAGTTGCCTGGGCTGGGGACCAGACATCAAAACAATAGCACCAGGGAGGGACGGGTCAAAGAAAAGCCCCGGGAGGAGAGTTACCGGGGCCGAGGCATCGTCTTTGGGTACGGCCAAGCACCAAAACAATACCACCAGGGGTTGGGGGTCAAATCTCAAGCATGGTGCCAAGGGATCGCGGTGGTAGCTGAACCAACATAGTCTGTAGGAACATTTCGTGCCGCGACGAGTTAAATGAGTGGATAGGCTCTATCCCC
The DNA here is from genome assembly GCA_963825835.1 of uncultured Alphaproteobacteria bacterium. Classification (GTDB taxonomy): domain Bacteria; phylum Pseudomonadota; class Alphaproteobacteria; order Rhizobiales; family Methyloligellaceae; genus Methyloceanibacter. The sequence goes on from CAWGVA010000029.1 coordinate 69,332, forward strand.
AGGCGTGACCCCAAGCGCCAACGCGGGTCTATCTGACGCAAGTGCTAGAAGCCTCGGCCCTGGTCATGCGGTCGGGGCTTCTGCTTTATCAGCCGCACCGTCGCCCGACCCGCGCGGCGCTTTATTCCACGGAGGTGTGGGGACCAGTAGACCAAGGTCAAGATTAGCGACCGTCGCCTTATTTGGGCGACGCGGCAGGAGTACGGTCCGCCAGTCGGCCCCTACTGCCAAGGGGCCGCTGCCATCCCAAATGCTACAGGACGTCCGCAATGACCAACAAAACCTTTCGCACGTTGCTGAAAGCTATTGCAGCTTTTGCTATCACCGCCGCTTTTGGCAGCGCGAGCTTCGCAGGAGACTTTACGGTCCGCGAAGGAAAGCGATACTGCGCCACCCTTGCCCTTAGCCCGGTCGAGCAGTTGGCTGACAATGCGCTGATCGCAAGAAAATTTCGCGCGTTGGGTTTCTCTAGTGTGCGTGTTTCGGGTGCCGGAGCGAAGCGTCGCGTCGAAGGCGTTTGGCACCGCAAGGATGCCAGCACGACCTTGCCTCGTCAGATAGTTGCGGTTGCTGGATTATAAGTGTTGAACCGGCACAAGCCAGATTGCCACATCGTCCTCAAACGCTCTGCTGATTTGCTGGCATCAACCCTTTGACTTCCGCCAAAAGATCTCGACCGACAACGCGAACACAATCCTTGTAGGCTGACAACACTTGTTCAACGGCGCTGTCTGCGGTCTCGGGATCGATACCACTCATATAGACGAACAGCGCCAGCTTGATACCGACGCCCTCAATGTCATCAGCAGGTGTTTCGGCAATTAAGTCTTCCATACTGGTGACACGCGCGTGAGCACGGTGGCGTGCAGCCTGGGTCGTTTGCTTGTTTTGATCAACCAGGGCGTCTTTCCATCGATCAAAGGCATCGCGTAGCATACGTTTCATGTCACCCCTCCATTCAGTGCGAGAGGCGCCGCATACCTTGATAATTTACGGCTATCTTGAAGGTGAAATCCATGGCTCGGTCATCCACAACCTCTAGGACTGGACGCATAGCTTTTGGTGTTGGGATGGCTGTTATTCTGGCCTTGTTTGCCTTGTTGCCTGCGCGAGCGGATGTGCGCATCGTGTCGAGCCCGGGTGGTGCGGTCGACGCTTATCTAGCGGCCTTTGCCCGCGTGCGACAGTCCGGCGAACGGGTCGTCATCGACGGGCCTTGCCTGTCCGCTTGCACACTGGTGCTGAGCACGATCCCCCGCAGTCGTATCTGCGTCACGCGGCGGGCGGTGCTCGGCTTCCATGCCCCGCAATGGTTCTACCCGCGCACCGGTTATACGGCTCGCGCGCCCGAGGCCACCCGTGCAGTAACCGCCTCCTATCCCCCAGGTGTACGCGCTTGGATCAAAAAGCGGGGCGGGCTAACGCAGAAGGCCATCTATCTTCGGGGTAGGGAGCTTTCGGCCCTTTATCCGCGCTGTTAGCAACCTCCCTCTTATTTGGAGCAGTAGGAACAGGCAGGGAGGACATGAGCAAACCGGTCGCGAAGGACCGTGATGAAGCGGAGGCGCTTCGCGAGGTCATCGATGTACTCAGGGCCGACAACGGGAGGCTGCTGCGGCTGTTAATAGCGGGCTTCGTCAGCAATGGCCGACCGGAGCACAAAGAGCTGACCGAGGTATTGGCCCATCATCCCAACTTGCGAAATTGGTTAGGCACTGGGGAATTGAGAAATTTGAATGCCAATCAAAATCAAGTCACGCAAAGGGAAGACAGCGATAAAAGCTCGGTGGGGCAAACTACGATTAAAGCGCGGCATAGACGCGGAAGAAGGGGCAAGCGGAAGAAGGAGTGAGCTTCGCGTAGCGAAGCGCCCCGTCTAGGTATCATGTGCGTCAGCCAGATCGATCTCGCCTTCGACCACGTGCCTCAGGCCGGTACCTTCCATGGCTGAGTGTACCGCCCGCGACTAGCAGCTCATCGCCGAGATGGTGCGCGCTGCACTGGTCGAGGCTGAAACTTCTCGCCAGCGAGAAGTTGAAGGGCCGGGGGGAGGTCGCAAGCTGACCCGGCGATCGCGTAACACCGCCCCGATAGATTTCTTTCGCTAAACCGCCCCAAAAAAGTTTTGGGCGACGAAAAAAATAGGAGACGAGAAAAATGACAGGCGAAGAACTGGTAAAGCACGCGGAGCGGATTGCGGCCGCAAAAAATGCAAACTCGGATGCGCCGCCCCACTTCCGTTATTGGGGGTAAAGCGGACATGGCGCGGACTTGTCCATATGTCCGCTAATGACCCAAAGCGGACATTCGCCTCGCCGCTACTGAAGCGGAAATAGCGTAAATCTGGTCGAGCATCTTCTGCATGATTGTATTGGCTGGCGTCTTGCCGTCGAGTGAGATCGTCAGTCTCGTCCATATTATCAGCGTCACATTGACCTTTTCCCGAAACCTCAAGGGCGCTGGCTTCGGCAGACGCCCTTTCTTCGCCGCGACGGATGTTAGTTGCACAAAAGTCACGTCTGCGGACGAAAGGAATTTTCGACGGCAGGTAGCACGGCTGCACGGCAAGAACCGCTAGTAATCTCGCGACTCTATTTGGCATCCGGTCGGGGAAAACGGATGTTTGGGGGACTGACAAAAACATCCAGCCGCATCGCCATCGCAGCTTCGCTCGGGTTCACTCTTGGCATGTTTGCCTTGGGGACCCATCCAGCGAAAGCCGCGGATCTCGGTGGCGACTGCTGCGCGGATCTCGAGGAGCGGGTAGCTAAGCTCGAGGCAACGACCGTCCGCAAGGGCAACAAGAAGGTCTCGGTGACCTTGTCCGGTTGGGTGATCAAGCTCGGGTCTTGGTGGGATGACGGCCACGAGACGAACTTCTACGTGGGTGATAAGGACACCACCCTGTCGAGCCACTTCCAGCTGTCCGGCAGTGCCACGATCAGCCCAGGCTGGTCGGCGGGTTACACGATCGCGATCGAAATTCCGGGCCAGAGCTGCTCGGTTGGCTTCGCCGAGAACCAGTTCAACGACAATGCTTGCGCTTTCGGCAACATCAACACGCTCTTGTCGTACATGTGGATCAAGAGTGACGCATACGGAACTCTGAACTGGGGCCAGCTCAGCCAGCCGACGGATAACCTTGGGATTCTGCCCGACTTGTCCGGCACGATGATTGAGTCGAACGCGGTGGTGTTCGACGGCGGCGCTATGCGCGTTCGTGTCAAGGGCGCCAAAAACTCTAATGACCTAGCAGGGGAATTTACCTGGGGCGCATTTTTGACTTGCCTTGGCGCCGGTTTTAGGACCGGCGCAGACTGCAACGGATACCCTGAGAACGTTATTCGTTACGACCTTCCGACCTGGGGCGGCTTCAGCGCATCCTCGTCTTATGGCGACGATGACATGTGGGATGTTTCGGTGAAATACGCGGCCGACTGGAACAGCATCAAGGTTTCAGCTGCTGCCGGCTATGCAAATTTGACAGACGAAGGCTGTATTGCTGTCGGTGCCTGTACCAAAGTGCCTGTGTTAGGTGGGGGTGGAACACCCTCCCAGGGGTTCAGGAAAGATGCGGATGTCTGGCAGGTTGGCGGGTCCGTGATGCACGTCCCGTCGGGCTTGTGGGTCCACGGTTACTGGCAACAGGAAGACAATAAAGGAACTCAACTCACTACGTTGAAATTTAAGACGCTTACCAGTATCAGCAACAGTGCGGCTAACGAAAACGAAACTTGGTTCATCAAAGCCGGCATTAAACGGACATGGCTTGCTGCGGGTGCGACTGTACTATGGGGAGAGTGGGGACAGTACAATGATATGTTTTCCTTCGAGTGCGGCGGTAAGCCCGGAGCCGGTTGCCCAACATTGATACCAACGAGCACACCTTTCCCAGACGGTATCAAAGGCGAAATCACGGATGAGCAGGGAGTCGTTAATGGCTCTGAGGTGCAGCGTTGGGGGATAGGAGTTGTCCAGGAAATCGACTCTGCAGCGATGCATCTCTTTGCCCGCTGGCAGCGACTGTCAATCGACGTCGATGCGACGAGCACTGGGCTCGCGTGCCCCAGCGGAGGAGGCCTTTGTTTTGACAACGGCCGTTTCGGAAAGGGGATCAACACCAATTTTGAAGATCTCGATATATATCAGATTGGTGGCGTGATCTTCTTCTGATTTCTCTCCTGAGATCGAAGTTAGGCTATTAACCCGGCCGACCACCGGTGTTCTTAATTTCTGCGAAGCGAATGCAGCGCGGCTAAAGGCGGCTGTGAATGCGACAATACTGCGCGATGGCCAGGTTCGCTTCCTTGCTGGCGAGCCTCTTGATCCGGCGATAAGTGAGCACGTGGCTCTGCTCACTACGTTGGAGAACACTTTCAACCGGACAGCGGCAGAGCTCGCCACCGAGCGGGTTCCGAAAGACGTGACAAGCCTTGGGCGATCCTCTCCGACCACGAGAAGGATCGCGGCGATGAGTGACGATCGTCGCAGCTAGGGTTTCGACAAGTTGCTTCGTGAGCCCAAGGAGGACGTGGCCGCCTTCAGCGAGCGAAGAAAGGCGGCTGCGGAAGCTGCGCGCGCATCTCGTTCGCCAAGCAGCTCGCCGCGACGATGGCCGGAAAGAAGGTCGGACGTGGGCATGGGCCGGAACATGGGTCGCGGCCGTTCGCGTGCCGATGGGGTTAATCGATCGCGCGCTGCTAGCGCAAGGTTTGGTCGTCGGCACAAACTCTGGGGCGTGTGGGCCGGCGGCGGCCCGGGGTACCCTAACCTGAGCGGAAAAGCCCCCGGAGGGCAAAAATGCGTTCCTCGTTCCGCGACCCTCGCCAACGAGCTTGTGCGTTGCTGCTCTTCCCTCGTAATGTTTGTGCGCTCTTGGCGGAAGTTTCACGCCCCATTTGGTCTGGGAAAAATCGGATGACTGCAGTAGCGGACTATCGATTTCACACCCATGGCATGGATGTAGAGCCGTTCGTGAAGGGGAACGCGAAGGTCCAGACCTATAAAGGCGCCTACATCTCTATTACGGATAAATGCAACACTGACATTTGCACTTATTGCTACGCGCGAGATCAGCAAAGTGGCCATAAGGCGCCGATGAGCTTGTCGGATTTCCGCCGCGCGCTAGATATGCTTGGGGAAATCAGTGACTTCCCAGAGGTCTACCTCGTCGGAGGCGAGCCCTCGACTGTTCCGAATATCCTCGAATTCCTCGACGCTGTCGCTGAAAAGAAATGGGGGGCGACGCTGTACACAAACGGTGCCTTCGGCGACAGGCTGCGCGATGCATTCGCTGGGCATCCGGGCCTTCAGCGCGTGGCTTTGCATTTTGAACAGGCATTCTTCGACTCTTATGACAATTTCGAAAAGCGCTGGATCGAGAATATCAGGGTTCTGAGCCGCACCAAAGAATGCTCTCTGCTTTTCGTGGCTGTGGGCGCAGATTTCGACTACGCGCGCCCGCTCGACCTCGCCGAAGAGTTCGGGCTGAAGCTAACTTGGGTCTTCGCCGCGCCGAGTTCGGGCCGGACGCCGTTTGTCGGCCTTCCGACCATGCGCGCGGCGGGGCCTCGTTTGGAGCAGTTTCTGCTAGAGGCGGAGGCGCGCGGCGTAAAAACGGCGCCCGATCTGCCCACGCCGCTTTGCGTGTTCACACCGGAGTTTCTCGAAGCCTACCGCGATCGGTTCGCGCTCGTGCGCAAGTGTCGGCCGTTTGTCTATTTCAGACGCGACCTGTCAATGCAGTCGTGTACGGCGATGCCCTGTCGGTCGGCACCTGCGCCGAAGAACGCAGACGCGCTCCGCGCCACGATTGAAACGCATCGGGTCGCCGATATGGAGCTGAAGCGGCAGACGTCGTTTCCGGATTGCGCCGGCTGCAAGCATCATATCGAAGGCACGTGCCAGGGTGGCTGCATGACGTACAAGGTCTATGCCGACACGAAAAGCGAGCTATAGGGTGCCTTCCAGCCGTCATGGTGCAGATGTGCGGTTCGATCAGGAGCACGTCTTGAGCTACGGGGCAGGCCCGCGTCACTCTAGGCTCGTTAGTGTCCAATACGCTGCCATTACTGCTATGAAAAATGACATGAGAAGCGCAACCCCTGCCACGGCTGCAATCATGGTGGCGTAGGGTTCTGATTTAAGTGCTTTTGCTGTCAGAGCAGCTATAGCTGCGACGAGTGCAATCACTATGCCGCGGAAGGCTCGCCGCGCGTGCAGACGGTAACGATCTCGCGCGGAGGCTTGGTCTTTGGGGTCTAGTGTTTCGTAACGAACCGACACGGCTCCCAAATAAACCAGGATCAAGCCAGCCAACGCCGTGCCAGCGCCCGCAATGTCACTAGCAATCGACACTATGTCTAACGTTGCCATCCCGTTTCCCCCCAGACCCCGGCCTCACGGTAGCGGAGGAAGCCTTCCTAGCATAGCGACGCCTTGCGGTGTTTTTCTGGTCGGCAAATACTCGGGGAATTCAGAGGTTTTTGGGGGCATCAGAGTAGTAGAGGGTTCATCAACGAGCGGACAAAAAGGGCGCCCGGCCGAAGCCGACGCTTCGATGCTCGTCGGCTATCTCCGCCCTATGTCGTGAAGGTGATCCTGTAACGATAGCCCGCTGAGCGTCGTGCGCTTCGATGCGATCGAGGAGCGGCTCGGCGCGTCGCCGGCAGATTGCTATGGCCTCGGACGGACGGACACGGCGGACGCTTTTCTCGGCAGGCGCTCATGAAATTAAATTAACAAGCGGAGAACCACCGCTGTTGGCAAGGCTCTCGACCCTTACGTGGCGGTCGATGCCTCCGGAACTTTCAGCGAGACTAAACGACAGGTCGGCCTTCTGGCGCATGCTTGCAAGCCGGCGTGATCCTCTCCGACCGGTGAGTAAATGGTGGAGTTGGGAACAATCCTCCCGACGCGACAAGCCTGGCTACGATCCCACCCACCTGCGCCCGCCGTCGACCTGCCGCCGATCGCAGTACCAAAGGCGTTCATGGCGCTCGCTGAAGGCCTTCTCCGTCAATTGCGCCAAGCTCGGCTAGGATCGTGTCCGATAACGCGAGTTCGGCCGCCGCCAGATTCTCATGCAGGTGGGCGATGGACGAAGTGCCCGGGATCAGAAGAATGTTAGGCGCGCGATGGAGCAGCCAGGCAAGCGCCACCTGCATTGGAGTCGCGCCGAGCCGTGTTGCGACCTGTGAGAGAGTCGAGGAATGGACAGGTGTGAAGCCGCCAAGCGGGAAGAAGGGCACATAGGCGACGCCGCTGCCCGCCAATTCATCGATCAGCGCGTCGTCGCCGCGATGCACGATGTTGTAATGGTTCTGCACGCAGACGACCTTGGCGATGCCGCTCGCCTGTTTGAGCTGGCCAGAGGTCACATTGCTCAACCCGAGCTGTCGGATCAGGCCTTGCCGTTGGAGCTCGGCCAGGGTCGCAAACTGTTCCTCGATCGAGCTCTCGTGTGGCTCGTCAATGCCGCCGACGCGCAGGTTGACCACGTCGAGCGCATCCACCCTGAGGTTCCGGAGGTTGTCGTGGACGGCACGCGCGAGGTCCGCAGTGGTGAGCGCGGGAATCCACGATGCGTCCGCACCGCGCACCGTGCCGACTTTGGTCACGATCACAAGGTCATCGGGATAGGGATGAAGCGCCTCGCAAATGAGTTGGTTGGTGACGTGAGGGCCGTAGTAATCGCTGGTGTCGATGTGGTTCACGCCCCGCGCGACCGCCTCGCGAAGCACGCCGAGGGCCGCGTTTCGATCCTTTGGAGGGCCGAACACGCTTGGTCCGGCCAGTTGCATCGCCCCGTAGCCCAAGCGGTTCACGGTGCGGTTGCCCAAAGAGAAAACGCCAGCGGCAGTGATGTCGGTTATGTCAGTCTCCGCGGTTTGATTAGTGATGCGCGATTATCCTGAAGCCGCTCACGGACTCTACGGTGACAATGAATCAATGCCCCGGCAGTGTCCTCGGGATACCAGCGCTTTCCGGGCGTGCCCTCGCGGCTTCGCGACGGGGATATTTACGCCCGTTCAACAATGCGCCGATGAAGGTCGGACGAATCCAATAATGATAACTAACGAACAGCACGGTCAGCCCTATCACTAGTATCAATGGGAATTTGACTGCCCAGTGCAGCGGCACCGTGGCGAGCGCCGCTTGCAGAAAGAATATGACGGGCAAATGCGCGAGATAAAGATAATATGAGGAATCCGCCAAGTAGCGCCGCACCTGGCTTTCTTGCGAGCAGAAGCGTAACGCCACCCCCAAGATGCCAAAAGTCCAGAACCATATCGCAGTTGTGTAAAACAAAGCGTAGGCGATGCGACTCCAGGCAGGCACCGTAGTCGCGCTTTTCGGATCAATTCCGACGATAGATAGACACATGGCAGTGAGGATTACACCGATCGAGAGGTGAATGTGCCACGACGCCTGCCAACGGCCCAGAAGCTTGGTTTGGCGATGCAAGAACCAGCCAAACCCGAAAGCACTGCCATAGCCGACCAACGCGGCCACTTCAGGTCCAAAGCCATGGGGCGTCGGGATCCCAAACCACATGTTCCATGCTTCGTTGCGATGCAGCAGCACCACAAAGAGCGGCGCCGCGAGAATTATCGGGGCGGTGTAACTCGACGTCGCACCATGAACAATCGTGTCGATTGCGCGGCGGATTCGACCGTTGCGATCGATCAATCCGTCAAAAGCCTCGCGCAGCGTTAATGCCAGCACGTAAAAAATGATGAGGTAATAGAGGAACCAAAAGTGCAGAAATGTGAAACCCCACGGCACCGAGTTAGAGGGGCCGGACGTTCGAGCGATGCCCCAATGCAAGATTACGATCGCAAGCGTCCCGAAAATACACCAGCCCACGACCATCGGTACGAAAATCCGCATCAGACGATCCTGAACGAACGCGCGTGTGCCGCGACGATACAAGAGTATCCGCGCGAAAAACCCAGCGATCATGAAGAACAGGCCCATCCGGAAAATGTGGATCACGTAGTACGTGACGCTCAATATCCAGCTCTGCGAGATATCCTGCACAGGGGAAGACACCGCAACAAACGACATGCTCCCGTGCTGCACGATGCCCGCTAGGAGCGCAAACGCACGCACGGCGTCGAATGCGTGGTATCTGTCTTGTGCGACAATCGGCATTGTGCCGCAAAAAATATCCGTGGAGGATCTGGCTGCGCTGCATGCGCTGCGTCGTTCGTAGTGCCAACCGTCTTAATTCTGCGCCGCCGACGTTCCCAAATAAGCGCGCCAATAGAACCAATCACGCCCATCGCAGCCAGTCCGGCAAAACGCGTCGATTTCAGGCACATCGGGAGAACCAGCGTAAGCGCCTACGGTCGAGGCAATAAGCATTCCAACCACCGAGCCAAATCCCATTGTAACCCCCCTTACGTTGTCGATTATTTGCGCCGCCTGCGCTCCCAGAATGAGTGCCGCTATAGAACCGACGACACCCATCGCAGCCACGCCCGAAAAGCGTCGATTTCAGGCACAGGCACCTGGATAGCGTGGGCGCCTACCGTTGTAGCCATAAGCATTCCGATTGCGATGCAAATCCTCATGTTAGCCCCCTTATGCGATTGCCAAACGCATTACCCCGATTGGAGACTAGCATTTGGCAACGTCCGACGGCTGTAGCTGTGGGGCAACGGCTGAGAGTATCTTGTAAATGAGGTCCAAAAACTACCCTGGCGGTAGGGGTGCATTCCCTGGCAAATCCGGCTGGCACTTAGTAATCGCGAGCCAGATACGATTACGGCTTTGATCCACAGGAATGTCCTCTAGGGTTTCGGCCGCAACACAAATCCAATCCCCCTTTTTTATGCCAGTCATATAATCTTTGTTGCTTTGGGCAGCCCGGATTATACCAATCTGGCGGGTCTTTCCCTCTGCGCTGAATGTCTCGCCTACCGCCACCTTATGCGGTGGCGTGAACGCCTCGCACGGGCGAATGGCCCCCCCTTCCTTCATTTGAGAGCAATCTACCTTTCCATCGATAGCCATCACGGATTGAACCTGAACGTCTTGCGCCGCCGTAGGGCTGCTTGCCGCCGCGAGTAGAGCAGCTATTCCAATGTAAGCAATCGTGGGTATCGTCTTCGTGCGGGCCATCATCGTCGTCCTCACGGTTTCCTCTAAGCGGAAGGGAACGCCGACCGAAGCCGATGCTCCTGTGTTTCTGAGGAGAGATCAATGCCCGATGAAAAGCCGCCAGAGACCAAGATTACAGACCGACTGTTTGCCACATACATCAGCCCAGATCGAAAAGTGCTCGATATGGACAGCTTCAAAGCGGCCATGGTCAAGGCTCTGAGTGATGCTTACGAACAAGGTTTGCAGGATGGCTTGGCCACGAAGGCAACCGGACCCGACGCCTAAACAGCTTGGCAGCGGACCCAGCCGCAGCGGCTTTCTAGCGCCTCTCACGGGCCAGCAACTAGAGCCGAAGTACTCCATCCACGCGATCCATGGCCTCGATGACCGCCTCATCCTGATCGCAAGCTTGAATTTCGCAGCGGCGAAGGATCGGCAAATCAGCACTGCGCGGGTAGACACTCGCTCGCCAGCCAGATGGTGCTCGTGAAACCTCGATGTCGTATCCCCGATATGGGACTGTGAACGTGGCAGTCTCGTACGACGCAAGCATGAGCAATCACCTCCCGTCGCGGAAGGGTGGCTCTCCTGCTCTTTCCAGATTGTTTCAAAAGTGCGGAAATTTGTGATCGGGTTAATAGGTCCTTACTCAATAGGCTGGCCGACGATTTGGAACGGACTCGCCCTCCTTGATGCGTTGGAGGATGAGACTGAACCGATGAAGGCGGCTGAATAGCGCCCCGACAGAAGCTCTCGCCAGGAACACCCTATCGCATCGCGGGTTAACTCAATGTCGGCGGCCGAGGTTGGCGACTCTCTCGAGGGAAACTTCACCGGCTGCCGCCATCAGCACTGATCCGGCTGAGAGAAGCCCGGCTGCCGGTCCACCGCGGCCGGGTTTCTTCGAGGACAAAGAAGAGAGGACTAGGGTGGGTTGTTTAGCTGAGCTAACTCGAAGGCGAGGTTACGCGGCTTTATGCTTCGCTCTCGACGCCTGGCAAAGACGTTCCAGTTTTTCCTTTGTCGAGGGTTGCTTTAGCCATTCGCGCGCTTCCTCGAAGCCCTTCTCGAAGCACAACTCAAACTGATGCCAAAGCGAACACTGGCGACGCCAAGGGCGACATCTACAACTCGATCGAGAACCTAAGGGGCTCATCGTTCAACGACAAGCTCACCGGCGATGCCAAAGACAATGTGCTGGAGGGCGGCGCTGGCAAGGATGCGCTTGACGGCGGCGGCGGCTCTGACACAGCGAGTTATGCCCAGGCGACGGCGGGGGTTACCGCCGATTTGAGTAAGCCTGCGAACAATACCGGAGACGCGGGGGGCGACACCTACAAGGGCATTGAGAACCTGCTTGGGTCTGCCTTTAATGACAAGCTCACCGGCAATAATGGGGCCAACACGCTGACCGGGGGGGCCGGAAACGACCGTTTCGTCTACTTCTTACGCGTGCGCAGCGTATCCAAGTAGTCCACGTCTGGCCGATATCTGTGGACCTGTGGCCCATATCTGAGGATCAGGGGGCCGAATTGACCTGCAGCAGTGGCGTCGATTTCCTGCGCTTCTCCACGAGCAGGTGGTGGCCAATGCGGCGGTCCTTGACGTCCCTCCGCAAGGGCGGCGCTCGTGATCGAGAAGAGCGACCACCCAACAGCGACAACCAACAAGAGCTTCTTCATGGTGACCTCCCTATGGGTCCGAGGCCGAATCCTGCGCTCAACAGCGATTGTCGGGGCGGGGCCTGAATTGAGGCATTTGAGGATTACATTTAACGGCAGAGGTTTGTTGCGAGGTCGAGGGCACGTCAGCCGGAGTTCCGACGAACGCAGTAAGGGTAAGGGCGACAAGTGCACCTACCGCAGCCAAACTTAGGATACGAGTGAGCGGGAACATCTGAGGTCTCCCTTGAGTCATTGCTTAAGACCATCTTGGCTTAAGACCATCTTGAGCTTGAGATGCTAACTCGTCGCTCAGATTGGCACTGTAGTTCTAAACTCATTGTGGTAGACCGAGGGAATCCAAAGAGCCATAGTCAGTTTTGCCAAAGGGGTTTGCGAAATTCAGCTTATGCATTGGGACAACCTGCGCCACTTCCTCGCCGTGGCTCGAAGCGGTAGCCTCTCCGGGGCGGGGCGATGCCTGGGGGTCAACCCGGCCACGGTGTCGCGCCGCATCCAGCAACTCGAGCAGGAACTTGGGACGAAATTGTTTCTGCGCGAGCCTTCCGGCTATGTCCGCACTTCCGCAGGCGAGCACCTGATGGCTCGCGCGGAGGCGCTGGAGCAAGACGTTCTCGGGTGCCAAGAAACCGTCTCGGGCGAAACGACCGTGGCGGGGCAGGTGGTGGTCACTGCGACGGAGGCCCTCGCAAACGTCTTTGTGTTGCGGCATCTTCCCGCGCTCAGAGCAGCATACCCAGCACTGCGCGTCGAACTGCGTCGAACCGAGCGGACGCTCAATCTGTCGCTGCGCGAGGCGGATATTGCGATGCGGTTGGCGAGGTCGCACCAACTCGATCTGCGCTCGCGACGGATCGCGCGGCTTGACTTTGGACTTTACGCGTCTCCGGCTTGGATCGAGCAGTTCGGTTCACCGCGAGAGTCGGGCGACCTCAAAAATTGCGACGTGATCGACTGGGCCGATGAACGTCCCGATTATCCGGCGATCCGATGGTTCACCCAGGCGACAGACATCGGGCGGGTTATCTTTCGGGCAAACTCGCCCTCCGACCGGCTGACCGCCGCGCGGGCGGGGATGGGCGTCGCGCTCGGTCCTTGCTTGATGGGCGACGCAGACGCTGGCCTTGTGCGCCTGCTGCCGGAACTCGAACTCGTCGGTCCAGAAGTCTGGCTACTGGTCCATCGCGAGCTTGCCGAATTGGCCAGGGTTCGTATGGTCCTGGATGTCCTGGCCAAATGCGCCCGTGCCGACATGGACCGCTTTGCAGGGCGGACGAAGCTGTCTTGAGGCAGGTTCGTGTTGAGAATGTCCGCTATGGGTCATTAGCGGACATACCGACAAGTCCGCGCCATGTCCGCTTTACGCTCAATAGGGGACGTTGGGCGGCGCCTCCAAGTCAGCATTTGGCTATCGGTTTATAAGTACACGTCCTAATAGTGCTCAATCGTCCTGATCGAGATCGAGATTCAGGGACTGACCCCCTATCCTGACAGAGAGGCCGGGGGAACCCCCCGGGCGTCATCGCATGAGGGCGGGACCGCCAAGGGGGTGGCTGACGTCCCATAATCCGCAAGGAGTGGGGCTTAGTGACTAGGCCGTGTACTCATAAATCGAGATTGGCGGCGCTGTTGGGGCGTGACGCCCTGGGTTCTATCACCGCCGCGTCTTTCTCCCGGTCTTGACCCGCGCGTTTGCTAATTTCTCGTTGCTATCTTTGCTATCCCCGAAGATGCGATTCCAGTCGCTTTTGGAGATTCCACTGAACCCCACGCGGAAGCGATCCTGGTGCAGCTCAGTCTTCGGCTTCGGTGTCGATGTCGGTGTCGATGTCGGCGTCGATGTCGGCGTCGATGTCGGTGTCGATGTCGGTGTCGATGTCGGTGTCGTCTCGTCGGTCATTTTCGTTAGCCTTCCCACCAATGGTCATTACGATTTCTACAAGACTTGGAAGTCAATTCCACCTGATCAAACGCTGCCAAGCCTCATAGTCTTACGTTCACGATATTCTCACGTTTACGGCTTTCGTCTTTCCGCTCTTTGGGTCTTGGCCTAGCTCGAACGTGACGCGCTGGCCGACCTCGAGCTGGTCGCCCATGAACTCCATCACGTCGCTGATATGCGCAAAAACGTCCGGCTGCTTATCGTCCCGCCGGATGAAGCCATATCCCTTGCCGCTCCAGGTGTGCATGGTGCCGTGAAATCTCTGGCTAGTTGATTGCATGGATCACCCAATCCTCGTTACCGTATTCCTCCATCGCGCGCCGCTGTTCTACTGAATCGATAACCGCAGCGAAATCGCGTGCCAGGATTTTCCCCGCCATGATCACTCAGCGGTTGGTCAATGTCCGTTTTGCCCCCAAAAGCGGACATTCGTCAGCGCATTGAGCATGTCTGCTTTGTGCCATAAGCGGACGTTTGCAAAGCAAAGGCCACGCTTTGGTGTGCAGGCCTGAGACGCTAGCCAGAGGCTTGGTGAGTTCTCGCCGCATCGCACGCCTTGATATGAATAAGGTTTGGAATTGACGAGAGCCTATCTGCGGGCACACACGCAGTGACTCCAGCTTTCCTGGCGGCATCGACGAACAGCGTGGCGGCATCGTCTGGATAACCGCCGCTTTCACTCAGATATTTTTCGACACTCCAATTGGGATCCAGGCGAACCAATTGCGCGGCGGCGACTTTCGCCCCGGCCATATCGCCCGCCATGGCGCTTGCCGCGGCCAAATATGCGTAGTCCGTTGCAAAAGGGTCCGTGATGAGTTTCGAGTACTTCACGGATTTATCAAACTGGCGGCCATAGAAATATACTAACCGAAGCCCCTGGTTGTACCAGTAGGGGTAGTTGGGATTCAGTCTCAGCACCTTCTCTGTAAGTTCGACCGCCCGATCGGGTTGGTCAAATTGAGGAAGCAACCATGCAATGTTAATTAGAAGGTCAGCGTTATTAGGCGCTAGGGCCTCGGCCTTGGCAAATTGCTCAAGGGCCTGGTCGGCCATTCCCTGGTAGGCGAAGGCGAACCCCAGAACGAGCTGGGTTTCTCCATCATTCGGATCTAGCCGAACAGCATTGCGCGCGGCGTCGATCAGGTTTGTCAAATTATCAGCAACGGACGTTCCGAGACCGAGGTCGAGCCTATACGTATAAACGTAGGCTAATCCTACATATGCTCGAGCGAGCTGCGGATCGATTTCGAGCGCCTTTCGGAACAATCGTTCTCCTTCGTCCAGACCTTCCTTGGTGACCTTATGCTTGGCCTCCATTCCAAGGAGATAGGATTCATAGGCCGTCAAATCACTGGGCGGCTTCCGCCTAATGAGTGAACGCTCGGCCTCGGCAACTGCGCCCTCGTAGCCGGTGAGGGTGGCTGCAATTTTCTCTGTGACGTCGCTCTGTACTTTGAATAGGTCTGTGGCGGGGCGATCATAACGGTCCGACCAAACGTTGCCGCCAGTTCTTGCATCGATGAGCTGGGCAGTCACCCGAATCTGGTCGCCAAGCGGTTGAATGCTGCCTTCGAGCACGTAGTGGACGCCGAGGTCGCGGCCAACGCTTCTCACGTCCGCGGGTTTGTCTTTGTAAACTTCAGTTGAATTCCGGGCGACCACGAACAGGTCTTTGGAGTGCGATAGATCGGTCACGATGTCCTCGGTGATCCCGTCGGCAAAGCGATCCCACTTAGGATCATTTCCAATGCTTTCGAACGGCAAGACCGCGATGGACGCTTTCTCAGATAATGGAGTGGAGGGAACCCACCACCTCCAAGCACTGAAACCTGCAAGAAGCACAAGCAAGACGGCAATTATGAAGGCCGCTCGGACTCCGAAGGGAGTTCTTGCGAGCACGGGGCTGGCCTGCAACAGGCCCCTGCGCCGGATCCAGGCGTCGATCTGGAGTTGTCGCGTCCGGTAGATCTGGCCGAGAAATGGGTGGTGCCGCCTGCAGAAAATTGATTTGCGGGGTGTACGTTCCCTTCGGCAGATCAATGCGAATGGGATCGCTTTGGCCGTCGGTGTCATAGTACTCGCGAAGCTTCTCACGCAGGCGGGCGGCCTCGATGCGCACGAGGGGGTCGGTGGTGGGGTCAAACGTCTCGGGACGATCGAAGACTTCCAAAGCGACGTTGTAACCCTTTAGCCGCTCACTGCGCCCAGCCAGCATCTCATTGACGAGGTACTCCAAGAACCGCTGCCGGCGATGCGATTGGTGGAATGGGCTGCTGTTAAGGATGCGGACCAGTTGCTCTCGAATGGCCTTCTGGTCGGATTCGCTCCAGGAATTGAGCGAAATTGTCGCCACGTTCCAACTCCAAACGTGCCGAAAAAGTGCCACCACCCACCATTTCGGGGTGCAGTTTCATACCGTTACATACTAGGACCAGCGGGCACGCCCTGTCATGTCCGCTTTGGGTCATTAGCGGACATCGGCCAATCGATCAGGGATGTCCGCTTTGCCCCCGAAAGCAGACATGTGTAGCGTCAAGATCGATGTCTGCTTTGTGCCAGAAGCAGACATGGACCCCGATGGAGGAGTGCGCTAAGTGGCTGTTCTTCCGACGTTGATTTCGTCGATCAGTTCCTTGAGCACCTGAATAGTTTGCTCCCTATTGCCGCGGGCGAGCTCGAGTAACCTGCGCGGTTGGCAAGTTCCACAGCGTCGATGGTCCGGACCAGCTTCGGATGGGCTGGATCGAGCTTAGTATCCAAGATGTGGAGGCGTGAAGATCGGATGCCTGGGACGATTAGATAACGACGCTCCACGTGGGGATGTGGGGCGTTGGGGCACAGGCATGAACTACAGGCATTCCAACCAAAGTGATGAAGCTCGTCCCCGACAGCTAGATCAGTCTGTCCAACGATCCGTCCATAACCTGTTGACTCGGAATCCAAGTCAACCATCGCCATGACGTCGGGACGTTTTCGAGTCGGATCGAGGGTCGCTACGTAGGCGAGCTTCTCTGGCGGCGCTTGGGTTGCCAAGCGAGGCGATGGATAGAAGGTAGGATCCGGTCTCCACGTCACCATCTGTCGTTCTCCCGTGTCAGCTATGAACGATGACCGGCAAAGCAAGCATGTCGCGAATTGGTCTTCGTCACCGCGACTAAGAATAGCAACTCAAGTGGACAGACATAAGCAGGCATCGTGCGACGTCTAAATGTCCGCTTTGGGTCAATTAGCGGACGTCACGCCGGCGCCGGGCGGAGTCCGCTATGTGCCAATAGCGGACATTCACACGGGGTCCTTGCCCAATACGGCAATCCACCTCGAATTGGCCCGGTCCCCCGGGAGGCGTGTGCGGTCGGGGCTTCTGCTCAAAAGCGCCTTGATCTGATCGGCCACATTCGCTGTTACCTTCGTTGCTATACGCGCACTTCCTCAGCTTGGGTCTGCAGGGAGAGCCCTATCTCGGAGGAGCACGTCTCATGACCAGCCATGAGGAAATTCAGGCTGGCAAGGCCACGCGTACGTCGACCGGCCACGGCGGCGCGGAGGCACCGCACAAGCTGCCGATGCGCACCCTCATCGCTGCCAGCGTCGGCAACGCCGTTGAGTGGTACGACTGGACCGTCTACGCCACCTTCTCGATCTACTTCGCCACCCAGATCTTCCCGGCGGAGAACGAGTCGCTGGCGCTCATCGGCACGTTCGCTACCTACGCCCTCGCTTTCTTCTTCCGCCCGCTCGGTGGCTCCCTGCTGGGTCGCTACGCTGACCTCAAGGGCCGCAAGCAGGCGATGCTACTGACCATCATGCTGATGGCCGGCGGCTCGCTGGTCATCGCGATCCTCCCGACGTACGCCACCGTTGGCTGGCTCGCCCCGATCCTCCTGCTGCTCGCCCGCATTGCCCAGGGCATGTCGCTCGGTGGCGAGGTGTCCAACGCGTCGGCGTACCTGGCCGAAATCGCACCGCCGAACCGCCGCGGCCGCTACTCTTCGTTCTTCTACATCTCCACTGGCACCGCGGTGCTGCTCGCATCGCTGCTCGGTGCCTTCCTAGCGAGCACGCTGGCCGACGACCAGCTGGCCAGCTGGGGGTGGCGGATCCCGTTCCTGATCGGTGCCGCCCTCGGCCTCGTCGGGGTGTGGATGCGCCGCGACATGGCCGAAACCAAGCAGTTCGAGAAGAACGTCGCCAAGGCCAAGGCGATCAAGAACCCCCTCATACAAACGCTGCGCGAGCACCCGAAGTCGGTTGCCCAGCTGATCAGCCTCACTTTGCTCAGCACGCTGTGCTACTACACCTTCTTCTCGGCCTTGACCCCATTCGCGGTCAGGGGCAACGGGCTCGACGACGCCATGGTGTTCTGGGCGCTGTCGATCGCCACTGCAATGTTCGTGGTCCTGCAATACCCCTTCGGCTGGACCGCCGACCAGTTCGGCCGCAAGCCACAGCTGCTCGTGTGGTCGAGCGCGATCGGGCTGCTGATGGTGCCGATCTCGACGCTGATCCAGCCCGAGGCGGGTTTCGGGTCGGTGTTGCTAGTGTTCTGCTTTGGCCTCGGCCTCTACGCGATGAAGAGTTCGATCGCCCCAGCGATCATGAGCGAGCTGTTTCCGACCGAGCTACGCTGCCTGGGCATCGGTACCTGGTACAACCTCACCGTCGCCCTATTCGGCGGCACCGCTCCGCTGGTCATCCAGTGGCTCAGCAGCATCGGCCACAGCAGCTGGTTCTTCTGGTATGTCTCGGTCGGCGCAGCCGTCGCGTTTGTCGCCACGCTGACCCTCCCGGAGACCAAGGGGTCGGTGCTCAGGTGAGCTGGGCGACGGACCCGCTGGCCTCAATGTCCGCTTTGGGTCAGAAGCCGACATCCCCTTCGTCGGCACTACTCGCCGCCATTGACCTCGCCTTGGAGCGGCGAGTAGCGGTCGCGTCAGCCTTGCCCCTTGAGGTGCGCAATAATGAGCAGCGAGTCGGCGTCCGAGCAGTCTCTTGCGCCGGCTTAGGAGGCGCATTTGCGGCAGCGACGCGAGGGGGCGTCTGTGCAGATGGAGCGGGCGGAAGGGCGAAGTCCACAGAGGTGAGAAGCAAGAGCCGATTAGAGGCTCTTGCTTCTCTAATGTTCCTCAGTAGTAGCCGCGGCCACAGCCGTGGCCGTATCCGCCACCGTATCCGCCATACCCATATCCACCGTACCCGCGGCCGTATCCGCCACCGTATCCGCCATAGCCATACCCACCGTACCTACGGCCGTATCCGCCATATCCACCGCCGTATCCGCCATATCCACGGCCATATCCCACCGGCAGGGCTGGCCTAGTAACCTCATTTAGGGTGAATCGGGGCGCCGCTTCGGCCTGGGTGAAACAGGCGAACAGACCAAGGATAACAGCAACCAAAGTCGTCTTGATGAGGAGGTAAGGCATTTTGGTCTCCTTATGCCGAAACCTCCCCCGGCAGTTTGATCCTATCTGCCCCGCAGTGAAATACACATCACAACTAGGTGAGACTTGTGCTGATGGCGGCGCTGCTGTCTGCGTTCAGCCCTTTGCCCCAGAATGTCCCCTAGGGTCAAAAGCAGACATCGCATCACGTCCACGCCATGTCCGCTTTCCCGGGGTGGGATGTCCGAAAAGTGCCAATAGCAGACATTGGCGCAGCGTCTACCCAAGGCGCGAAGCGCGTCCTGAGGCCATGATCGCTTCAATTAAGTGGGGTCCTTTGTGCGTCAGGGCCCTCTCCAATTCCCGTGCGAGGGCCGCGGCACTGTCCACGGCTGCCGACGGCACGCCGAAGCCTTCGCCGATCTTCACCCAGTTTAGGAGAGGATTATCCAAGCGCAGCATAGAGCGGGCCATCGGGCCCGTTTGCGCCACGCCTGCCCGCAGTAATTCCAGTTCTAGAATTTCATAGCTTCGGTTTGAGCCAATGATTGTTACCACATCCAGATTTTCGCGTGCCTGGGTCCAGAACGCCTGTACCGAATAGGCGCCG
The DNA here is from genome assembly GCA_963825835.1 of uncultured Alphaproteobacteria bacterium. Classification (GTDB taxonomy): domain Bacteria; phylum Pseudomonadota; class Alphaproteobacteria; order Rhizobiales; family Methyloligellaceae; genus Methyloceanibacter. Next base: position 89,060 of record CAWGVA010000029.1, read on the forward strand.
CATCCGTCCGATTGGAAGTTGATCACTTTGCGGGTGGGACTGGCGATGGCAGCCCCAGTCGCCGCGCTCGGGCCTTGGCCAATGGCGCCGCCGGTCAGCATCAGGTGGGTAAAACAAGGTGAGTGTTTCGACGCATCGAAATAGGGCACGCCAACCGCCAGCACCTCGTCCATGACGATGCAGTCTGCTGGCTGCAACCGTGCGATGACCGCACAAACAGCTCGAGCATCGAGGCGACCTTTCGGCATCGCCGGGGGCTCACCTAACACCTGATCGACGACGTCCGGCGCATTCACCTCCGACGCCAACGCCGCAAGCGCACCCAAACTGTCTTCTTGGGGCCCGGCCAAAACGACCGTCTGCTCCTCCGTGGTCAGATAGCTTGGCACGGCCGGATGACCAAAGAAGGCGACAGGCCGCCTGGTGCCGGCAACAATGACGCGCTCATAACGCCGAGTCATCTCTAGCGCCTCATCGGGGAAGTAGGGCAGCTTCGTCGGGCTAGGCAGATCGCCACCACGTTCCATGCGTGCGAAGAAGGTATCGCAGAGTAAATCGGCGCCACCTATGGCAGCGATCCTGCCTGCGAGCATGATGCCAGGCTCCAATAACGCATCTCCGCCCAAGAGAAGGGCTGACTTACCCGATTTCAATGCCTTCGCTGCTTGGAGGATCCGTCTTGTCGAATAGGTCTTGTTCGCGCGAACGCGGCGGACGGGAATGCCGTCACCAGCTTCGCCAATTTGGGTGTCATGTGGCACGATCAGGGTGGCGATGCAGCCTCCGTTCGTCATCGCAGCCTCGATCGCATCAGCCACGTCTAAGGCGACCGTGGTAGCTGCGGGGCTCTTCTTAACGTAGTCACTGACCGTGTGGGCCAACAATTCGACGTCGGTCGCCAGCAACGGATCGGCCGGCAGGTGCCAAGTAGCGTGATCGCCGATAACATTCAGCAGCGGCGTAAAAGCGCGACGGGCGTTGTGCAGGTTTGTTAGGCCGTTGGCGAGACCCACTCCCAAGTGAAGCAGGCACATGGCCGGCTTCCCCGCCATCCTTCCGTAGCCATCTGCAGCGCCAGTCGCCACATTCTCGTGAAGGCAGAGGATGCTGCGAAGGCCTGGCACCGTATCCAAAGCCATTACCAAGGGCAGCTCCGTGGTGCCCGGATTGGCAAAGCAAACTTCGACGCCTGTTCTTACGGCGGTGGCAACTAATGCTTCTGCACCATTCATGTTGACCAGCACGACTCTTCATAAAGTGTTTGACTCTTTATAACTCAGTTCGAACCGTAAGCTGGCCTTTCGCGATTGTGGGTGGCGTTGATGAAGGCACGGATCAAATGGGTTGAAGATCGCACGTTCGTCGGCGAGTCCGGGAGCGGGCACAAGATCGTGCTCGGAACGGCCTTCGGGCCGGAGGGACGCAGTCCGGGACCAAGTCCCATGGAGTTGGTCCTGATCGGACTGGGAGGCTGTTCGGGGTACGACGTGGTTCACATCCTTGAGAAGGGCCGCCAAGCGATCGAAGACGTCGCCGTCGAGCTTGAAGCCGAGCGCGCGCAACAGGATCCGAAGGTGTTTACCCGCATTCACATGCATTTCGTGGTGAAGGGACGAGGGCTTGCAGCGGAGAAGGTTGAGCGCGCCATCGCGCTGTCAGCCGAGAAATATTGCTCAGCGTCGGCAATGATCGCCAAGTCCGCCACGATCACCCACGACTTCGAGGTCGTCGATGCCACCGCCACAGAGGCGGGAACGCACTGACGCGCGTCCACGGCGGGCAAAGAGATGAACGCTCCCGCCCGCGCCTAATAGGAGGAAGTCCAATGCAACCATTGCCGCCCCAGCTTGAACTACCCGAAGGGGATCGCTTCACGCTGCCAACCGTTTCAGCAGTTCGAGAATTGGTGCCTCCTGGGGGCCTGCCGGCTCACATGGTCCTAATGATGATATGCGGAAAAGAACTCTGGGTCCCTCTGGATAGAGAGATAGCGCGGCAGATGGCGAACATTCTTGCTCCCTTCCGTGATTGATTCGAGGAGCGTTTTAGACTTCCGTTTTGGAGGATGAAACAGACAGGCCATATCAGAGCCTCTATGTGCCACTGGCGGACATGGCAAGTCGCTTCCCTTCAGTCTGGTAGCTTCCGCGTATGATTGAGTTACCTGAGGCAACCAGGATCGGGGGTAAGCAGGCGACCGCAGCGAGGACTCTGCTTGGCCGATCGTGAACAAGATATCCTTCGGCACGCCGACTTTCAGATTGTGACCCGCCAGCACCGGCTTAGTGAACCGACCGACACCGCAGAGAGACTGTATTCAGTCGGTGTCGAGCTTCTCAATCACGTTGGGCACCCCGGTCCGTTCCGCTTGGTCGGTTTGTTCGCATACGACCTTATCGGTGCTGCGGACGTCGCGCAGCTCAACCTGTTCAGCGGTTTTACTCGGCAACGCCAATTGGAGGTGGCAATCGATGACCTTGTTGAGCGCTTTGGCACAAACGTCGTGTGCCGCGCCGATGTCCTCAACACGCCACCAGGAATGCGTTTGGCGCCGACCCTTGATTTCCTAGACGACTGAACGCCCGATTAGCAGTAGGCATGTCCGCTAAGGGTCAAAAGCGGACTCCCTTGACAGCGTCACTCTATGTCCGCTTTACCCCTGAAAGCGGACATTTAGGGGGTCGGGGGGATCCCCCTTTATGGGGAGTCCATGCGGGGGACCGCCAAAGGGGTGATCGCACACAGAGTAACTGCAAGGAATCCAGAGATGGGGAACCGTGGACCTGTGTCCCTAGCCGAGCTCGTCGACCGATCGGTTGGCATCGCCAACGAGATCATCGACGTGCTCGAGAGCGACCCGGCAGTGAGATCGCGGCCGTCGATCAAGGCCGCTACCGATCGCGCCAGGGAGTTGCGGGACACGCTGGTAAACCGCCCGGTAGGACGGCGGTGAGACACCAGGCTGAGGGCCCCGGTAGCGTGCCACAGCCCTGAAAGCAGGCTCGCAGGTACCTAGACACCCCAGACAGTTCCCGGCGCGCCCCCACGCGCTGTTTTGTGGACACGGCGTGGACACGGATTTTAGGAGGGGTGAAAAAGTGGTGAGCCCGAAGGGATTCGAACCCTTGACCCCTTGATTAAAAGTCAAGTGCTCTACCGGCTGAGCTACGGGCTCTCCCCGTGGCCGACCATATGGGTGCGTCGCCGTAAAGGTCAACTTAAAGCACGGTCGGAGCCGGCGTCTTGCCGGTGTAGGAGCGCAAATTACGGCATCGCGAAGGCGATAAGCTTTCAGTAAGCTCCCGCCGTCTTTTCAGACCGGGCAGGGGGGAACTGCGTCATGGCGCGCAAAACGGCGGAGGGCGGATTAAAGCGTTATTGGCCGCGCCTTTTCCTCCTCATCCCATTTTTCGCGGTGTTGTGGGTCCCGTCCTATAACCGGTTGGAGCCAGCGCTTGGCGGCGTGCCCTTCTTCTACTGGTATCAGCTTGCCTGGATCCTGATCGGCGCCGTGCTCGTGCTCGGGGTCTATCTGATCGAGACCCGGATTACTCATGCGCTCGAGCGGACCCGAATCCTCCTGGAGCGGACGGATGCCCCGGGAGATATCCTTTGAGTTTGCATCTCCCCGCAACGATCGTCTTCGTCGCGCTGTTCCTATTCGTCACCTGGCTCGGTTTTGTCGCGGCGCGCTGGCGCAAAGCCGACCTCAACCTGCTGCATGAATGGGGCTTGGGCGGACGCCGCTTCGGCACCATCGTCACCTGGTTCCTGCTCGGCGGCGACCTCTACACCGCCTACACCTTCATCGCCGTGCCGGCGCTCGTCTTCGGCAAAGGGGCGATGGGCTTTTTCGCCGTGCCCTACACCATCCTGATCTACCCCATTCTCTATCTGGTGTTTCCCCGGCTATGGGCGATCGCGCATGCGCGCGGGCACGTCACCGCCGCTGATTTCGTCCGCGATCATTTCGGCAGCCGCATGCTCGCGCTTGCCGTGGCGCTGACCGGCATCGTCGCCACCATGCCCTATATCGCGCTGCAGCTCGTGGGCATGGAGGTGGTGATCGGCGCGCTCGGTTTCCCCGCAGGCGGCTTGGTTGGCCATTTGCCGCTCATCATCGCCTTCATCATTCTCGCCGCCTTCACCTATACCAGCGGCCTCAGGGCACCTGCGCTCATCGCCATCGTCAAGGACATGCTCATCTTCGTGACGGTGTTCGCCGCCATCGTCCTCATTCCGGCAAAGCTCGGCGGCTACGGGGCGATCTTTGCCAGCGTGCCACAGGAGAAGCTCATCCTCGCTCCGCCGGAAGGCGCGAGCCTCGGCTCCTACAGCGCCTACGCAACGCTCGCACTCGGCTCGGCGCTGGCGCTGTTCCTCTATCCTCATTCCATGACGGGGATCCTGAGCGCGTCAGACGGCAATGTGGTTCGGCGGAACGCCGCGCTGCTCGCGGCCTATTCGTTCATTCTGGGACTGATTGCGCTGCTCGGCTACATGGCCATCGCCGCCGGCGTGGATAAGGATCCGGCCTACGCCGCGGGCTTCACTCAATATGGGCCGAACTTCGCCGTGCCGGCGCTGTTCCTCGCGTCGTTTCCGTCGTGGTTCGTGGGCGTCGCCTTTGCCAGCATTGCCATCGGCGCGCTCGTGCCGGCGGCAATCATGTCCATCGCCTGCGCCAACCTTTTCACCCGGAATCTGTACAAGGAGTTCCTCCGCCCCGATTGCACCGAAGCGCAGGAAGCCACCATGGCCAAGATCGTGTCGCTGGTGGTGAAGATCGGGGCGGTCGTGTTCATCCTGGCCATTCCCCAGGCTTATGCCATCCAGCTCCAGCTTCTCGGCGGCATCTGGATCATCCAGCTTCTCCCCGCCATCCTGCTCGGCCTGTACGCGCGGTCCTGCAACGCATCGGCCCTCCTGATCGGTTGGGCGGCAGGCCTGGCGATCGGCACCTATATGGCGGGAACGCAGGGCTTTGCCAGCTCGGTCTACCCGCTCTCGGCGTTCGGCGTGACGATCCCCGGCTATGCCGCGCTTTATTCGGTGCTCGTAAACTTCGCCCTCGCCATCGGGCTCACCCCTCTCTTCAATCGCGGCCTGCAACCAACTGGCCGATAAGCGGTTGATAGGAGCGCGGGGAGCGCCTGCGCTTGTGCATATGCGCCGGAAATTGGCGCAATTCCGGGGACCAACCCTCGACCCAGGGTGGATAACTCGATAGGCTCTCCCTCGTCTGGACCAACGACCCTTAAGAGGGAGAACAACTATATGGCAAACGACAACCAGGCCGGCGGTAGGACGTTCCTCGCTATCGTCTTGGGAGGCATCGTCCTAGCTCTCGTGATTGCTGCCTATTTCATGTATGGGCACAAGGCCGAGGCCCCCGCGCCAGCACCAGAGCCACCGAAGGCTGAAGCTCCGGCCCCGGCTCCAGCACCAGAGCCTACGCCAGCTCCGACGCCTCCTCCGGCGCCAGCGCCTGAGCCTGCTCCGGCCCCGGCACCAGCGCCAGAAGCCGCGCCGCCAGAACCGGCGCCAGAGGCCGCGCCGCCGGCAGCACCGGCACCTGAGGCACCTGCGCCAGAGCAGCCAACTCCTGCACCGGCGCCGACACCTCCGACCAATCCTTAAGGAAAGTTACCTCTGGGCGATCCTCGAACGGGGATCGCCCAGACGGTCCTCCAACGGGACCAGCGAGGAAGTGAGGATTGGGAGACGCCGGCCGCCAGACCTGGTCTGGCGGTAGCAATGTTTCGTAACGCTCTGCAATAATCGCTGCGCTTAGGGTCTCTTTAACGCCGAATTGGTGATAGATTATTCGCCTCGAAGCACAGGCTTCGCGAGCAGGCGCGCTTATTGTTGCACGCGTGTAACCTTGATCCAGCAAGGCTATGAGCCGCGGCCCGTCATTTGACCTCTGACGGGACTTAATCCGTGGGCTTCGCGCGTCCCGCCTTAGGCGTGCGCCTGCATTGAACAGTGCGAAAGGTTGGGGAGGGGAGCGCCCCTAATGCAAAAGGCAAACGGCAAGAAGGGCTACTCGCTTGGCCGTCGCCTCGTGCTGGTCGGCGTGCTGCTCGCTCTCATGGTTCTTCTCCCCGTGTTCTGGCACCCGGCCGAAGAGCTCCTGCAAAGCGAGACGGCGGGTCCGAAAGATCTTGCCACCGAGCCGCTCAAGACGGTCGCCGCCAAGCCGGACAAGGCGCCGCCGAAATCTGTGCCGGTCGAAGCTGCGGCGGTCGCCAAAGGACCGCTCACTGAACGGGTCACCGCCGTGGGCAGCCTTCGGTCCGATGAATCGGTGGTGATCAGCTCTGAGATCGCCGGCCGCATCATCGATATTCATTTCAAGGAGGGCACGCCGGTTGAGCGTGGCGCGCCGCTGATCACCCTCGACAACTCCGTCGATCAGGCCGAGCTGCATCAGGCTGAAGCCAAGCGCCTGCTCGCCGAGCAAAGCAATCAGCGCGTGTCCGAGCTGTTCTCGCGCAAGATCGCAAGCGGGAGCTCTAAGGACGAAGCTGAGAGCAATCTCGCCGTCGCCAACGCCGCCATGGAGCTGGCCAAGGCCCATATCCAGAAGACCAAGATCGTGGCGCCCTTTGCCGGTATCGTCGGCCTGCGCCAGGTGAGCGTCGGCGAGTACATCACGCCGGGCCAAGCCTTGGTCGGCCTCGACGCCATCGACCCGATCAAGGTCGACTTCAAGATACCGGAAAAATATCTGCCCACGGTTCACACCGGCCAGTCGATCGAAATCAAGGTGGACGCCTACCCGAATGAGACCTTCAAAGGCGAGGTGTATGCCATCGATCCGCGGGTGGACATCGAAGGCCGCTCCATCTTCATTCGCGCCCGCGTCCCCAACGACGATCGGAAGCTCCGGCCTGGGCAGTTCGCCCGCGTGACGCTGATCCACGAAGTGAAGCCCGACGCGCTCACCGTGCCGGAGGCCGCCATCGTGCCAAAGGGCGAGGACCAGTTCGTTTTCAAGGTGATCGACGGCAAGGCGCAACTCTCCAGGGTCTCGATTGGCACGCGGCGCGAAGGCCGGGTCGAGCTCGTCGAGGGCGTGACGGCAGGCGAGATCGTAATCACCGCCGGCCAACTCAAGATCCGCGACGGCGCCGCAGTGACGGTGGTTCCGGCGCAGGAGCCCAAGGCGTGAAGCTTTCCGAAGTCTCGATCCATCGCCCGGTTTTCGCGACGGTGATGAGCCTCGTGGTGACGCTCGTCGGTCTCGTCGGCTACAGCCGCTTGAGCGTGCGCGAATACCCCAATATCGACCCGCCAGTGGTGACCGTCACCACCGACTATCCAGGCGCAAGCGCCCCTATCGTCGAGACCCAGGTCACCAAGGTGCTCGAGGATTCGCTCTCCGGCATCGAGGGCATCGACTACCTCACCTCGATCAGCCGCCAGGAAGAAAGCCAGATCACCATCCGCTTCAAGCTCGAGCGCGATCCTGACGATGCGGCCGCCGATGTCCGCGACCGCACCGCGCGGGTGAGGGGGCATCTTCCCGACGAGATCGACGAGCCGGTGATCCAGAAGATCGAGGCCGACGCCCAGCCGATCCTTTACATCGCCTTCTCCAGCGACCGCCACTCCGCGCTCGAGATCACCGACTACGCCGAACGCTACGTCAAGGATCAGCTACAGACGCTGAGCGGGGTCGCCGCCGTGACCATGTTCGGCGAGCGCGAATATTCCATGCGCATCTGGCTCGATCCCGAGCGGCTCGCCGCCTACAACCTCACGCCCCAGGACGTCGAGAACGCGCTGCGCAGGCAGAACGTCGACGTGCCCGCCGGCCGCATCGAGAGCGTGCAGCGCGAATTCACCGTGCTGTCCGAGACGGACCTCAAGACGCCGCAGCAATTCGATGATCTCGTGCTCAAGGACGTGAAGGGCTATCTCGTGCGCCTTTCCGACGTCGGCCATGCTGAACTCGGGCCCTTGGACGAGCGCCGCATCGTCCGCTTCAACGGCCAGCCTGCCATCGCGCTCGGCGTGGTGAAGCAGGCGACCGCCAATCCGCTCGACGTGTCCAACGAGGTCGCGGAGGCGATGCCCGGCATCCTCGCCTCGCTGCCTGAGGGCATGATTGCCAAGGTCGCCCACGACAAATCGATCTTCATCCGCGAGTCGGTGAAGAACGTCTATGAGACCATCGGCGAAGCCATCATGCTCGTGGTGCTGATCATCTTTCTGTTCCTGCGCTCCTTCCGCGCCACGCTCATTCCGCTCGTCACCATCCCGGTTTCTCTCATTGGCGCTTTTGCGCTGATGTACATGCTCAATTTTTCCATCAACACGCTGACGCTGCTCGCGCTGGTGCTCGCCATCGGCCTCGTCGTCGACGACGCCATTGTCATGATGGAGAACATCTACCGCCACGTCGAAGATGGCGAGGAGCCAGTGGAGGCGGCGCTGATCGGCAGCAAAGAGATCGGCTTCGCCGTGCTCGCCATGACGCTGACGCTTGCCGCGGTCTACGCCCCCATCGGCTTCATGTCCGGCAACACAGGCAGGCTGTTCACCGAGTTCGCCTGGACGCTCGCCGGCGCGGTGATCGTGTCAGGCTTCGTGGCGCTGACGCTCTCGCCCATGATGTGCTCGAAGCTGCTTCATCGCAGCGAAAATCACGGCTGGCTCTACCGCGCCATCGAGAGCGGCCTGCGCGGGCTCACCTCAGGCTACCGCACCCTGCTGCGCGGGGCGCTGAAGGTCAGGCCGTTGATCTTGCTGATCGGCCTCTCGGTCGCCGGCTCGAGCTATTTCCTGTTTTCGGAGCTCAAATCTGAGCTCGCGCCGACCGAGGACCAAGGGCTTCTCGTCGGCATCATCCAGGCGCCCGAAGGCTCAACCATCGAGTACACCGACAGCTACGCCAAGAAACTCGAGGAGATCTTCGCCAAGGTCCCGGAAACCGAGCGCTATTTCGTGGTTTCCGGCAGACCCACCGTGTCGCAAGGAACCACATTCCTGAAGCTCAAGCCGTGGGATGAGCGCACCCGCACCCAACAGCAAGTCGCCGCCGAACTCGCACCGCAGATGATGGCGATCCCCGGTGTCGTCGCCTTTCCCAGCAGCCCGCCGCCGCTTGGACAGGGCATACGCGACAAGCCGATCCAGATGGTGATCGAGACCTCGCGGCCCTATGCCGAGCTGCAGGTCATGGTCGACAAGATGCTGGACAAAGCCGCCGACAATCCGGGCCTCGTCAATGTTGATACCGATCTCAAGCTCAACGCGCCGCAGCTCGAAGTTGACATCGACCGCGACAAGGCTGCGGCGGTCGGCGTCGAAGTCGAGACTTTGGGACGCACGCTCGAGACCCTGCTCGGCGGCCGCCAGGTCACCCGCTTCAAGCGCGAGGGCGAGCAGTACGACGTGATCGTGAAGGTTGCCGAAATCGACCGCCGCAATCCCGAAGATTTGCGCCGCATCTATGTGCGCGGGCGCGGCGACACCATGATCCCTCTGTCGAACCTGATGAACGTCAAGGAGTCGGTGGCGCCCAAGGAGCTCAACCATTTCAACCAGCTCCGCTCGGCCATGATCACCTCGCATCTGGCACCCGGATACACCTTGAGCGAAGGCCTCGACTTTCTGGAGAAGGCGGCCGAGGAGGTGCTCCCGCCCACCGCGCGCATCGACTATGCCGGTCAGTCGCGCGAGTTCAAGCAGACGAGCTCCAGCATCTATTTCACCTTCCTGCTCGCGCTCGCTTTCATCTATCTCGTGCTCGCCGCGCAATTCGAGAGCTTCAAGGACCCCTTCATCATCATGCTCACCGTGCCGCTCTCGATCACCGGCGCGCTGCTCGCGCTATGGTGGAGCGGAGGCACGCTCAACATCTACAGCCAGGTGGGGCTCGTCACTCTGATCGGGCTGATCACCAAGCACGGCATCTTGATCGTGGAGTTCGCCAATCAGCTTCGCGCCCAAGGCCACCCGATCAGGGAGGCCGTGATCGAGTCGGCGACGCTCAGGATGCGTCCGATCCTGATGACCACCGGCGCCATGGTGCTCGGCGCCGTGCCGCTTGCGCTCGCCACCGGCGCCGGCGCCGAGAGCCGCCAGGATATCGGCTGGGTGATCGTCGGCGGACTTTTGGTCGGCACGCTGTTCACCCTGTTCGTGATCCCGGTGGTCTATACCTATCTTGCCAGCCGCACGGTGAAGCAGGCGAGCCGCGCCGAAGAGGAGGCGCTTGCCGCGGCCATCGCCGTGCCCAAGCCCAAGCGCCTACAAGCCGCGGAATAATTCAGGGCGAGGCGGGAATGGCGTCGCGTGCGCGGAGATGCACCGCAGGACCGGCAAGCAGTTGATGCGTGCAGAGATTGGTGGTGACCTTGCCGCCGCCAACAAGATCGCCACGGATCATGGCGCAGCTCAGCTTGTATTCGACGAACAGCGACAGCCGCCTGCTGAAGCGCCACTCGATCCCACCAAGCACCTGAAGCGCAGGCCCTGTGATCTGATACTCATCGGTGCGGGCTGATTGCGGCGGGTCCGTCCGCTGTACCTCGACATGTGGAATGGCAACGCCAAGTCCCAATCCAACATAGGGGATCAGGTTGGGCCCGCGCGGTGCGCCTCGGCGGAGCGCGTTGAGCGTGAGAAGATTGTAGCCGTGGGTGAACTCAAGCCGCTTGAGCGTGGCGGAGACCGGCGCTTGCGGCTGCACGTGATCGCCATCCTTGAAGCCTGATTGCTGTACCGGCCGGTCCTTGATTGCGATCGCCTTGATATGGGTAAAGTCGAGCATGACCCCATAGCGACCGCCCGGCCAATAGATCGCCCGGTAGCCGTAATACGGCGGGCGGCGGAAGGGCTTTCCCTCCCAGGCGATGTCGCGGAACGTCATGTCGGTTCGGCCAGGCTGCACCAGATTGAGGTCGGTTTCGCTCGTATAGGCTGGACCGAGATAGACACCGAGCTGCGCATCCGTCTCGCCGTCCGGTCTGGCTGATCGTTCCGCGAAAGCGGGTAGGCTGAGAAGGGCGAGGTAGGCGGCTCCCGGAAAGATGTCGAAGGGAAGGCGCAACCTTATCTCGCCGTCGAGCGTTGCCATCGTCGCGGCCAACAGAAGCCCGGTCGTGAGCCAGATCTGGAATTGCCGAGGGAGGCTCTCGAGGGGGCGCATGGCGCCGAGTGTAGCTGCAATCGGACGGCGTCTCAGCCTTCGCCAATGCCCATAAAAGAAGAGCCCCGGCGCGGGGATTGCCGAGGCTCGTACGCATTACACAGAACGCACTACCACCCAGACGAAATACTACCGGGCGGGCAATAGAATGCCTCGGGCCTATGGCAGTTTTGCGACGCTTTCTTGTGGATCTCGCTTTTAACAACAAGGATTTGGCAGTTTCGCCTCACCCCCAATGGTTGATCGCCAGAGACCGTTTCGCGCGGCCTTAGAGGCTCCCCTTGCGCTTGTACGCCAGGCCGTGCCATGCAGAATGGACGGGTACTTCCGGCATGTCCGCCAAGAAGTGTCGAGGTGGCCTGAAGATGCGGTGGCGTGGCGAAAGAGAAAGCGAAAATGTCGAGGATCGCCGCGATGAAGGCGGCGGCGGTGGCTTCGGTTCACCGTTCCCCGGGGACGGCGGCCTGCGCTTCCCAGGTGGCGGCGGGGCCAGGGGCGGCGGCATCGGCATTGTCGGGCTGCTGATCCTGCTCGGCTTGATGTTCTTCTTCGGCGTCGACCCCCGCGTCATCATGCAAGGTGGTGGGTCGGGAGGGGACGAGTCGAACTTCCCCGACATCAGGCTGCCGCAATCGCGCCCAGACACCACCAGTTTTCCCGTTCCCCGGCAGCCTCAGGGTCCGGATCTCCAGCACCCTCGCAGCGCAAGCCAGGACGACCTCAAGCAGTTCGTCTCGGTGGTGCTCGCCGAAACCGAGGACGTCTGGAGCAACCTGCTTCCACAGTACGGATCGAGATACAGCGATCCGAAGCTCGTGCTGTTTTCCGGCGGCGTGCGCTCGGCCTGCGGCATCGGCGTGGCGCAGATGGGCCCGTTCTATTGCCCCCAGGATCAGAAGGTCTATATCGACCTCTCCTTCTACAAGGAGCTGAAAGACCGCTTCAACGCACCAGGCGACGCCGCCCAGGCCTATGTGATTGCGCATGAGGTCGGCCACCACGTGCAGAACCTGCTCGGCATCATGGATCAGGTCGACGCGGTGCGGCAGCGGGTGAGCGAGCGCCAAGGAAACGCCATTCAAGTCCGCGTCGAATTGCAGGCCGACTGCTTCGCCGGCGTCTGGGCCAACAAGGCGCAGGAAGCCAAGAACATCTTCGAGCCCGGCGACATCGAGGCCGCCCTCAACGCGGCAAGCGCCATCGGCGACGATCGCATCCAGAAGCAGACGCAAGGCTACGTCGTGCCGGATTCCTTCACCCACGGTTCTTCAGCTCAGCGCGTGCGCTGGTTCAAGCGCGGTTACGAGACCGGCGACCTGCGCCAATGCGACACGTTCAACGCCGACGACCTCTAGGACCGGATTTCGCCCGCGCGCCGGCGCCCTACCATTTCGCTGGATAGAAGCTAGAAGGCGTCGCCGGCGAAGACTGTCGCCTCGCAAGGCATGTCGGCCTTCTTGAACAGCCCGCAGGCCTGCATCGCTTCGGCGGCGCTGGAGAAGGGGCCGGCGATCAGCCTCCACTTCTTGTCTGGCGCCATGACGCGACGGGCTTGGAGGCCGGCGACGAGCGCGGCATGGTTGGTCAGGAGATTCTTCCACATTGGCCTGACATCATCCTGCTTGCCGACACTGCCGATCTCGATGCCGAAGCGGGTGGTGCCTGGCGGAATTGACGGCAGGGCCGGCGGCGGCGTGAGATTTGCGGTCTCCGTCGATTCAGATGGTGGCTCGTCGGCGGTGACCCGGCTTGGCGGCGTGTCGCTCGCGTCCTGATCGCCGGAGGTCTCTGCAGGCTTTGGCGCGGGACGGACGTCATCAGGCGCCTCGGCCACCGGCTTCTCCGGCTTGGCTTCGACAGGAGGTGGAGGAGGCGCCGCGGTGACCGCAGGCTTCGGCGGCTCAGGCGGCCTAGCAATCGGCATTGTCGGCTCAGGCGAAGGCTCGGAGGTGGTGACGGCCGTCGAGCTTGGCAGCGCCGCGACCGGGCCCAACACCTTCTCGAGCGGCTTCAGCCGGTTGCTGAGCTCGGCGACTTGACCCGACAGGCTTTGCACTTCGCCCCTGAGCGCGCCGATCTCCTTGTCCTTAGCTTCATTCGCTTGGATCAAAGCGTTAGCCTGGTCGGCCGACAGCGATGAAGGCGAGGGCGGCGGGGTAGCGGATTCGGGTGAGGTCACGGATGTCGCGGGATTGGCGGCGGCAGAGTCGGCCGTCTGCGACCGGGGCTCGGTGACGATACGGAACAGATAGGCGGCGGAGAAAACGGCAAGCAGAATCCAGAAGGCGGCGAACAGCCCGGGAACCCAGTTGCGTCCTCCGCTCCGGCGATCCTTGACGGCCATGGGTCTTGAGGCCTCCCTACACCCGTGAATCTACGCCGAAAAGCGCCGGCAATGTGGCCCACCGCGTGCTGCCAGCCGGGAGCCAGAGATTACTCGCTTCACCTTCCCGGTCAATTTCCGCGTAATCTTGTCGTGCTATCTCCGCTTATGGCTCTCGCCCCCTCTTTCCATTAGACAGGTCGCTGAAGGTGGCTTGGCGCCCGCGATTCGACCCCGCGAAAGATGAACCCCGACGGCCCGATCGGTGATCGAAGAGGCATGACGCAGACTCCGGTTCTCGCCATCGTCCTTGCCGCCGGCAAGGGCACCAGGATGAAGTCCGACACGCCGAAGGTGATGCACGCGCTCGCCGGGGCGCCATTGCTCGTCCATGTGCTCTCCGCCGCCAAGGCCGCATCCGTCGAAGAGATCTGCGTGGTCGTGGGACCCGGCATGGACGAGGTTGCGGGCGTCGCCCGCGGGCTCGATCCCGGCCTACCGGTGTTCGTGCAGCGCGAGCAGCGTGGCACCGCCGACGCGGTCAAAGCAGCGCAAGATGCCTTCGCCGGTTTCGCCGGTTCGGTGATCATTCTCTATGGCGACACGCCGCTGTTGCGCCCCGAGACGATCGGCACGCTTCGTGCCGCGCTCGCCGAGGGCGCCGATCTCGTGGTGATCGGCTTCGAGACTGAGGACCCGACGGGCTACGGCCGGCTGTTGCTCGATGAATGCGGGACTCTGATAGGCATCCGCGAGGAGAAGGACGCGAGCGCCGAGGAGCGCGCGATCAAACTGTGCAATTCGGGGATCATGGGATTTGGCAGCGGCAAGACGCTCACCGATCTTCTTGCCCGCATCGGCAATGCCAACGCCAAGGGCGAGTTCTATCTCACCGACGCGGTGGCGCTCGCCCGCGCCGGCGGGCTCGACACGCGCATGCTGCGCGGCGAAGCCGACGAGGTTCTGGGCGTGAACTCGCGCGCCGAGCTTGCCCAGGCCGAAGCCGCCATGCAAGCGCGGCTGCGCGACAAGGTCATGGCCGAAGGCGCGACGCTCGTCGCACCGGAGACAGTGTTTCTCAGCCACGACACCAAGATCGGCAGGGACGTGATCATCGAGCCGAACGTGTTTTTCGGTCCCGGCGTGGTCGTCGAGGACGGTGCGACCATTCATAGTTTCTGCCACTTCGTCGATGCGCATATCGGACCAAACGCCGAAGTCGGTCCCTACGCCAGGCTCAGGCCAGGCGCGGAGCTTGGCCCGAACACCAAGGTCGGTAATTTCGTCGAGATCAAAAAGTCGCAGCTCGCCGAAGGTGCCAAGGTCAATCACCTCACCTATATCGGCGATACCAGCATCGGCGCGCGCGCCAATATCGGCGCGGGCACCATCACCTGCAATTACGACGGTGTCGCCAAGCATCGCACCGAGATCGGCGCCGGCGCCTTTATCGGCTCGAACAGCTCTCTGGTGGCGCCGGTCAAGATCGGGGAGGGCGCCTATGTCGGCTCTGGCAGCGTCATCTCCAAGGACGTGTCCCCCGATGCCTTGGCGCTCACCCGCGCCCCGCAGGAGGAGCGCCCAGGCTGGGCGGCCCGGTTCCGCAAGCGGCAGACGCGGAAATAAAGGGTTACAGCATATGAATTGCCGCCGCTTTTGCCTCTTAGGTAGGTAGGGGTGAGACTCAAGGAATCGGAGTTAGGCTGATGTGCGGCATTGTTGGCGTCCTAGGCAAAGGGCCGGTCGCTGGCCAGCTCGTCGATGCGCTGAAGCGGCTCGAATATCGCGGCTACAACTCCGCCGGAGTGGCGACCGTGGAGAACGGCCATCTCGGCCGCCGCCGCTCGGAAGGCAAGCTGCGCAATCTCGAAGCGCGGCTCAAAACGTCACCGCTGCTCGGCGAGACCGGCATCGGCCATACAAGATGGGCGACCCACGGCAAGCCCACGGAGGCCAACGCCCATCCCCACATGACCGACGACGTCTCGGTCGTGCATAACGGCATCATCGAGAATTATCGCGAGCTGAAGGAGGAACTGACCGCCGAAGGCGCCGCCTTCACCAGCGACACCGATACCGAGGTCATCGCCCACCTCATCACCCGCGAGCTCAGGGCCGGCAACGATCCCGTCCGCGCCGTCTATCACACGCTGCAGCGGCTCGAAGGCGCGTTTGCGCTCGCCATGATCTTCCGCGGCTACAACGATCTCATGATCGTGGCCCGCCAAGGGAGCCCCCTCGCCATCGGCTATGGCAAGGGCGAGATGTTCGTTGGTTCCGACGCTTTGGCGCTCGCCCCCTTCACCGACGAGGTCTGCTATCTCGAAGATGGCGACTGGGCGGTGCTCACCCGCGAAGGGGTCGCCATTCGCGACCGGAGCGGCAACGCGGTGCAGCGTCCCGTCGCCCGCTCGCTGGCTACGGCTCTCCTGGTCGACAAGGGCAACCACCGCCATTTCATGGCGAAGGAGATCCACGAGCAGCCTGAGGTGGTCGGCCACACGCTGGCGAGCACCGTCGATCTGTCGCTCGCCCGCGTCGAGCCTCCCAAGCTTCCCTTCGACTTTGCCAAACTCAACCGGCTCGCCATCTCGGCCTGCGGCACGGCGTTCTATGCCGGGCTCGTCGCCAAATATTGGTTCGAGCGCTGGGCGCATCTTCCCGTCGACGTCGATATCGCCTCAGAGATGCGCTACCGCCAGGGCGGCTTGGAGCGAGGCGGCGCCGCTCTCTTCATCTCGCAGTCCGGCGAGACGGCCGACACGCTCGCCACGCTGCGGCATTGCCGCGAGCTCGGCCAGAGCGTTCTCTCGATCGTCAACGTGCGGGAATCCTCCATCGCGCGGGAATCAGATGCGATCATTCCGACGCTCGCGGGGCCTGAGATCGGCGTCGCCTCGACCAAGGCCTTCACCTGCCAGCTCACCGCGCTTGCCTGCCTCGCCATCGTTGCCGGCAAGGCGAGGGGGGTTATCGACGAGGCGCTCGAGGCCGAGCTCGTGCAGGCGCTCGCCGAAGTTCCCCGCCACATGGCGACTGTGCTGCGAGACGAGAAGCCTTACGAGACGCTGGCGCACCGCCTTCAGCGCGCCCGCGACGTGCTCTATCTCGGGCGCGGCCAGAGCTATCCGATCGCGCTCGAAGGCGCTCTCAAGCTGAAAGAAATCTCCTACATCCACGCCGAGGGCTATGCCGCCGGCGAGCTGAAGCATGGGCCGATCGCGCTGATCGATGAGAACATGCCGGTCATCGTCATCGCGCCCCGCGACGATCTCTTCGAGAAGACCATGTCGAACATGCAGGAAGTCGCGGCGCGGGGCGGCCAGATCGTGCTGATCAGCGACGCCGATGCGGCAAGCGTGGGCTGCGCCGTCCACTCTCATTTGGCCGTGCCGCCGCTGCACCGCTTCGTGACGCCCCTGGTCTACGCCCTTCCGGTTCAGCTTATCGCCTACCACACGGCGGTGTTCATGGGCACCGACGTCGATCAGCCCAGAAACCTGGCAAAATCCGTGACGGTGGAATAGGCTGCGGGCCTCGGATTTGCCTGATTTCTTTGTTTGAGCAAGGAAATGGCGGTTCATCGGAAACGCCCCCTCCTGCGCGACCCGATTTCAGGCAAGCGCCCCCGCCGGCGTCTGCTCCTGTTGAGCGTGCTGATTGTCGTTGGGGGCCTTGGTGTCCTGACCCCGGCTGAGGCCCAAGAGGGGTCCTTGAGCGGGGGCGCCGCCACCTTCGCCGCCGGCAAATTCAACTCTACCGTGCGGCTGATGACCGGCGTTCTGCAAGGCGACAACGTGCCCCCGGCCGACGCCGCCAAGGCACTCTATTTCCGCGGCCTCGCCTATCAAAAGCTCGGGCAGCACACCCGCGCCATCGCCGATCTCGGCGCCGCAATGTGGCTTGGGCTGTCGTCCTCCGAGCGCACCGTGGCTCTGGTCAACCGCAGCCTCGCCTACCAGGCCGCAGGCCTCAAGACTCAGGCCGAGGCCGAGCTTGCCTCGGCGCGCAAGACCGGCAGTAGCGGCGAGGTCGAGAAGCTGCTCGCGAGCAACGGAGGCAGCGGTAGCGACGCCGGTTCCATCTCACCCTTCGCCACGGAAGTCCGTACCGAGAGCGGGCGGACCAGCACGGTTGCCTCTGCCTCTCAGGATGCTCCGCTGCCCCCAGCGCCGGCGCCGCGCAACGCTCAGGCGGCAAATCCAAGCTCCTGGACCACCACGCAAGGAGAAGCGCCGGCAAGCCCTCCTCCTTCGAGCGGCAATCGTATCTCCCGCTGGTGGGGATCGGTGAGGGGCTCATCGAGCGAACCTGAACCCGAACCTACGCCGGCCCCGGCTCCGCAGACCGCACCAAAGGCAACAGCCGCCGCGGTGCCGTCGGCCTGGACCACGCAGACCCAACCCGAGGCGGGCGCTGCGCCAGGAACCCGCGTGGCGACGGCAAGCCCCGCGTCGCCGGTGCCGTCCGGCGGTGGTGGCAACTATCTCTTGCAACTGAGCCCGACCCGATCCGAAGCCGAAGCGAGCGCGTTGTGGAAGACCGTCATTAAGCAGAACCAGCAGCTCGCGAGCCTCCAGCCGCGCGTCGAGAAGACCGACATGGGCAATCTCGGCACCTTCTATCGCCTGCAGATCGGACCCTTCCCGGACAAGGCGGAAAGCCTTAAGCTCTGCAATGCGTTGAAGCGAAGCGGAGTCGACTGCTTTCTCGTCAACCCCTAGAACCTGAATTGCGTGTGACGCGTTGTTCCCGCGCCGGCGTTCTAGGCGCGGGCGAATGTCGCTGGGTTTGCATATATTGCCTATAGAGACAGCGTTAAGTGTCGCCCGGTGACGATCAGCGTCATCGACCCGGACTTTGCCCGAACCACGCATGACCACGACCCCCGAGCCAAAGCCCACACCAGCGGGAGAAACAGCGAAGATCGGCGAGCCCATCCGGCAGATCGTCGCCGCGGCTGCCGAGCCTGCTTCCTCGCATCTTGGCGCGCGGCTGCGCAGCTATTTCCTCACCGGCCTCATCGTGGTGGGACCCGTGGCCATCACCATCTATGTGGTGTGGTGGTTCATCACCCTGGTCGACGCCTGGGTGAAGCCGCTCATCCCGCCGCAATATCTGCCCGAGCATTATCTCCCCTTCAACGTGCCCGGTGTCGGTCTGATCTTCGGTATCACCGGCGTGATGCTGGTCGGCGCGCTGACCGCCAATCTGTTTGGCCGTACCCTTGTCACCTACAGCGAGATGATGCTCGCCCGCATGCCGATCGTGCGCAGCGTCTACCGCACGCTGAAGCAGATCTTCGAGACGGTGCTTTCCAAGAACGGCGGATCGTTCAAGCGGGTGGGCCTGATCGAGTTTCCGCGCCGCGGGCTCTACGCCATCGTGTTCCTCGCCGGCGAGCCGCCGCTCGAGGTGGAGGAGAAGATCGGCAACGGCAATCCGATGATCACCGTGTTCATGCCGAACGGTCCAAACCCAACCACCGGCTTCATCGTCTTTGTGCAGGCAAGCGAGGTGATACCGCTCGATCTGTCAGTGGAGGATGCGGCCAAGCTCGTGGTCTCCGCCGGCCTCGTCGCGCCCGACCAGCAGGAGCGCTTGCGCGAGCTTGCCAAGCGCAAGCCGAAGCCGGTGCACGAGGAAGAGCCGGTGGTGTGACTGGCTTCACCCAGCCCGCATCAGCAGAACCGCGTCGTCGCGCTCGAACAGATAAAGCAGCAGCTTAAGCACCTCCGAGCGCGGACCGGTGAGATCGGGATCGCGGGACAGCGTAAGCCGCGCCTCGTCGCGCGCCGCCTGCAGCAGCGCTTCGTCCTCTGGCAGCCGCGCCACGCGAAACTCCGGCAGGCCGCTCTGCCGCGTGCCGAGGACCTCGCCGCCGCCGCGAAGCTTCAGATCTTCCTCAGCGATGACGAAGCCGTCCTCGGTGCTTTTCATCACATTGAGCCTGGTCTGCGCCGCCTCCGACAGCGGCTTGCGGTAGAGCAGGATGCAGGAGGATTGCGCCGCGCCGCGACCGACACGGCCTCTGAGCTGATGGAGCTGCGCAAGCCCGAAGCGCTCGGCATGCTCGATGACCATGATGGACGCATTCGGCACGTCGACGCCGACCTCGATCACCGTGGTCGACACCAGGATGGAGAGATCGCCTGCGGCGAACGCCGCCATGACCCGGTCCTTCTCCTTGCCCGAGAGCCGCCCATGCACCAGACCAACCTTGTCGCCGAAGCGCTTCTTGAGGTCGGCGTGGCGCTCCTCTGCCGCGGCAATGTCCAGCACCTCGGACTCGGCGACGAGTGGGCAGACCCAATAGATCTGCGCGCCTTTGGCGATGGCGCGGGCGATGCCGCCGACCACCTCCTCCTGGCGTTCGCTCGGCACGACGCTGGTGGTGACCGGCTTCCGCCCCGGCGGCTTCTCGTCGAGTCGCGACACGTCCATGTCGCCGTAGCTCGTGAGCAGCAGTGTGCGCGGGATCGGCGTCGCCGTCATCACCAGAAGCTCGGCGCCGCGCCCGGTTCCCTTCGCCTGCAGCGCCAGCCGTTGATGCACACCGAACCTGTGCTGCTCGTCGATCACCACAAAAGCGAGGTCGCGGAACGTGACGGGCTCCTGGAACAGCGCGTGCGTGCCGATGAGAATGTCGATGCGACCTTCGGCGAGCGCGGCGAGGATCTCTTTCCGCTCAGCGCCTTTCTCTCGGCCGCTGAGGAGCGCGATCTTCAGTCCTGCCGACGCAGCGAAGCTGCCAATCGTCTTGAGGTGCTGGCGTGCCAGCAACTCGGTCGGCGCCATGAGCGCGGCTTGCGCGCCGGCCTCCACCGCAGTCGCCATAGCGAGCAGGGCAACGACAGTCTTGCCGCTGCCGACATCGCCTTGCAGGAGACGCAGCATGCGGTGGGAATCGGCGAGATCGGCGTCGATCTCAGACAGCGCCCTGCCTTGCGCGCCTGTAAGCTTGAAAGGGAGCTTGGCGACAATCGCCTGACGCAATTTGCCCTGAGCTTTGAGCGAACGCCCGGCACTGCGGCGCATGCGCTGGCGGATCACGGCGAGAGCAAGCTGATTGGCGAGCAGCTCGTCATAGGCAAGCCGCAACCGCGTCGGCGTCGAGCCTTCGAAATCAGCCGCGCTCTGAGGTTCGTGCAGGCGCTTGAGCGCCTCGCCGAAGCTCGGCCAGGCATTCCGCTCGCGCCAAGCCTTGTCGATCCATTCCGGCAAGGCTGGCAGGCGCTCAAGCGCCTGGGCGATGACTTTGCGCAACGTGGTATTGGTGAGGCCGGCGGTGAGTGGATAGATCGGCTCGAGCAGAGGCAGCTTCGCCACGTCGCCTTCGGCATCCACCGCGACGACGTGGTCGGGATGCGACATCTGCAGCCAACCGTCATAGGATTCGAGCTTGCCAGAGATGAGCTTCCGGCTTCCTTCAGGCAATAGGCGCTTGAGATAGGCCGGATCGGCGTTGAAATAGACGAGCTCGAGCGCACCTGATTCATCTTCCACCAGCACTCGATAGGGGGCACGGGCACCGCGGCGCGGGCCTCCAGGGCGATGCTCAGTCACGGTTACTTCCAGCGTGGCAAGCTCGCCGATGCGGGCGTCCGCAATCCTCGGCGTCAGCTGCCGGTCGACCACCCCTTGCGGCAGATGCCACAGGAGGTCGATGACGCGGGCATGGGCGGACTGGTGGCGCGGCGCCACGAGCTTGGTCAACAGCCCCTCGATGCGCGGGCCGACGCCTTTCAGGCTGCGCGCCGGAGCGAAGAGTGGGGCTAGGAGTGAGGGCCGCATGCGCGCGAAGTCCGTAGGGTGGGCAAAGCAAAGCGTGCCCACCATTTATCGGGTCACGTGGGCAACGGCAAAAGCCGTTGCCCACCCTACAGCCCGCCGCCCTTGACAGGCGCACGGCCCCTCCGCTCTAACCGTCGGCCTTATGCCGAGCGATCTTGCCATGCGCCGCCGCCGCGCCCTCTACCGGGCAACCCATCGCGGCAGCAAGGAGTTGGATTTCCTGCTCGGCCGCTTCGCCGAGCAGCGAATAGAGGCCATGACCGACATCGAGATCAGCGTCATGGAGCGCCTCATTGAAATCCCCGATCCGGACATCGCTTTGAGCCTGTTCGAAGGGAATTCGCTGGGCGCGGCAGACCTCGACTCTCTGATGCGGCATTTGCGCTGCTTCCACGGGATTGTGCTCGGCCGCATCAAAAGCTGCTAACGACTGTCCATGGCCGAAACGTCGACACCTGAAAGCCTGCCCGTCGCGCGGCTGCTCACCCGCGGCGCGGCGATCGCCAGCGGCGTGCCCGAAGGGCTCGATGCCGCGGTGCTCGGCGCGCTTGCCCGCCACCTCGCGGGGAGCAAGGCGTGCAGGCCGATCCTACATATCGCCCGCGACGGCCAGCAACTCGCGACGTTCAAAGACGCGCTGCAATTCTTCGCCCCCGACGTGAAGCGCTTGAGCTTCCCAGCCTGGGACGGCGTTCCTTACGACCGGGTGGCGCCAAATGCCGAAATCATCGCCCGCCGCGTGGCGACACTCGCCGAGCTTGCCGAGCATCGCGGCGGCGCCGACGAGACGCCTCTGATCGTGCTCACCACGGTCAACGCCGTGTTGCAGCGCGTGCCGAGCCACGATTTCTTTGCCGCATCGATGCAGCCTCTCGCGCCGGGCAACGCGGTGAGCATGGCGGAGCTGATCGAGCGGCTGGAGCATGTCGGCTATGGCCGTGCCGGCACCGTGACCGACCCCGGCCAATATGCGGTGCGCGGCGGCATCCTCGACTTCTATCCGCCTGGCGCTAGTCCAGTCCGCCTCGATTTCTTCGGCGACACTTTGGAGTCGATTCGCGCCTTCGATCCGGAGACCCAACGCACGCTCGCCCGGCTCGATGCCATCACGCTGCTCCCGATGAGCGAAGCTCCGCTGACCGAGGAGGCGCGCAGGCGATTCCGCACCCGCTATGTGGAGCTGTTCGGCCCGGTACGGGGCGACGATCCGCTCTATAAGTCGATCTCGGCCGGCCGCCAGCATCAGGGCATGGAGCATTGGCTGCCTCTGTTCCATGAGCGCTTGGAGACCTTGTTCGACTATCTGCCTGACGCCGTGGTCACCTTCGATGCACTCGATGACGACGCCCGCGCCATGCGCCTCGAGCAGGTCAACGACCACTACGAGGCGAGGCAGCAGGCGCTCGAGCGCAAGGCCTTCGGCGCGCCGCCTTACAACCCCGTGCCGCCGGAGAGCCTGTTTTTCACCGAACATGATTGGCAGGCGGCGCTGCGCGGGCGGCAGACGATCATGCTCGATCCCTTCGAGCATCCAGACGCCGCGCGCGATGCCAACGTGGTGTCCTTCGGCGGAAGACAAGGGCGGTCCTTCGCCGCCGAGCGGCAGCGCGAAGGCGGCAACGTGTTCGACGCCGTGGTTGCTCACGCCGCGCGCCTGCAAGGCGAAGGCAAGCGCGTGCTCGTCGCCTGCTGGAGCAAAGGCGCCAAGGAGAGGCTCGCCACCCTTCTCGCCGAGCACGGTATCGCCGAGACACTTCGTGTCGACACGTGGCAAGAGGTGCTGGCGGCGCCGCAATCGGCCACCACCTTCGCCGTGCTGCCGCTCGAGACCGGCTTCGAGGCACGAGACTTCGCCGTCATCGGCGAGCAGGACATTCTCGGCGACCGGCTGGTGCGCCGCACGCGACCCAAGACCGGCAGCGACGTGCTCACCGAAGTGTCGAGCCTCGCCGTCGGCGATCTCGTGGTCCATGCCGACCACGGCATTGGGCGCTTTGCCGGGCTCGCCACCATCGAGGCCGCCGGGGAGCCTCACGATTGCCTGGAGGTAATCTATCAGGGCGGCGACAAGCTCTATCTGCCGGTCGAAAACATCGAGATGCTGAGCCGCTACGGCTCGGACGAGTTAGGCGTGCAGCTCGACAGGCTCGGCGGCGTCGCCTGGCAGTCGCGCAAGGCCCGGCTCAAGAAGCGCATCCGCGACATCGCCGAGAAGCTGATCAAGGTCGCCGCGATGCGCGAGCTGCGCCAGGCGCCGGTGATCACCCCGCCCGACGGCCTCTACGACGAGTTCTCCGCCCGCTTTCCTTACGAGGAGACCGAGGACCAGACCACCAGCATCAACGCCGTGCTCGACGATCTCGCGAGCGGCCGCCCCATGGACCGGCTGATCTGCGGCGATGTCGGCTTCGGCAAGACCGAGGTCGCCTTGCGGGCGAGCCTGCTCGCGGTGCTTGCCGGCAAGCAGGTGGCGGTGGTGGTGCCGACCACGCTGCTCGCCCGCCAGCACTCCAACACCTTCATCGAGCGCTTCCGCGGGCTTCCGGTGAAGATCGCGCAAGCTTCGCGCCTCGTCGCCGGCAAGGAGCTTGCCGAGGTGAAGAAGGGCATCAAGGACGGCTCCATCGACATCGTCATCGGCACCCACGCTCTGCTCGGCAAGGCCATCGAGTTCGCCAATCTCGGCCTCTTGATCATCGACGAGGAGCAGCATTTCGGCGTGCAGCATAAGGAGCGGCTGAAGCAGCTTCGCGAGGACGTGCACGTGCTGACGCTCACCGCCACGCCAATCCCGCGCACGCTGCAGCTCGCGCTCTCGGGCGTACGCGAGATGTCGCTGATCTCGACCCCTCCGGTCGATCGCCTGGCGGTGCGCACCTATGTGACGCCGTTCGATCCCGTCATCCTGCGCGAGGCTCTGCTGCGCGAGCGCTATCGCGGCGGCCAGACCTTCTATGTGGTGCCGCGCATCTCCGATCTCGACGACGCCGCAGCCTTCCTGCAGGAGCATGCGCCCGAGCTGAAGGTGGCGCGCGCCCACGGCCAGATGGCCTCACGTGATCTCGATTCGGTGATGAACGCCTTCTACGACCGGCAATACGACGTGCTGCTGTCGACCTCGATCGTCGAGTCTGGCCTCGACATCCCCACCGCCAACACGCTGATCGTGCACCACTCCGACATGTTCGGGCTCGCCCAGCTCTATCAGCTGCGCGGGCGCGTCGGCCGCTCCAAGGTCCGGGCCTACGCCTATATCACCATCCCCGCCGACGCGCGGCTGACGCCTGCCGCCGAGAAGCGCCTCAAGGTTCTGCAATCGCTGGATACGCTCGGCGCCGGCTTCATGCTGGCAAGCCACGACCTGGACATCAGAGGCGCCGGCAATCTGCTTGGCGAGGAGCAGTCGGGCCATATCAGGGAAGTCGGCTTCGAGTTGTACCAGTCGATGCTGGAGGAGGCGGTGATCGCGCTGAAGGGCGGAGAGGGAGCCGTCATCGAGGATCAATGGAGCCCACGCATCAATCTCGGCACCTCGGTGCTCATCCCCGAAGACTACGTGCCTGACCTTCAGGTGCGCCTCGGGCTTTATCGCCGGCTCTCCGCGGTCGAGAGCCACGAAGCCATCGAGGCCTTCGCCGCCGAGCTGATCGACCGCTTCGGCCCGCTGCCGGTGGAGGTGAAGCACCTTCTCGACATCGTCGAGATCAAAGCACTTTGCCGCCAGGCCGGCGTCGAGCAGATCGACGCCGGGCCGAAGGGCTCGGTCATCGCCTTCCGCAACAAGAGCTTCGCCAACCCTGAAGGGCTGATCGCCTTCATCCGCGAGGAGGGGGCCGGCGTGAAGCTGCAGCCCGACCATCGCTTGATCTACTACGCCGATTGGGAGACGCCCGAGGAGCGGCTCGCCGGCACCCGCGACCTTCTGCGGCGGCTTGTCGAGATCGCTGGCCAAGTCAAGAAGGCGGCGTAGCCGCGTAGGGTGGGCAAAGCGAAGCATGCCCACCATGACCATCCCGCGTGGGCAACGGCCGGAGCCGTTGCCCACTCTACTGAGCCCACCAGGTGTCGAGCTGATAGCCGTAAATCGGCGTGCCGGCAGGCCGCTTCAGCCGGTTCCAATAAGCGAGCCATTGCGTCGGCAAATGAAACAGAGGCACGACGTAGTCGCCGGACAACAGCAGCCGGTCTAGAGCCCGCACCGCGGCGACAAAGCTTTCGCTGTCTTTCGCCTCGAGCAAGGCCTTGATCATGGAGTCGACGCCAGCGCTTTTCACCCCGGCATAGTTGTATGTGCCCTCGGTCGCAGCGGCGTCGCTTCCCCAGCGAAAGGACTGCTCGTTCCCCGGCGACAGCGACACCGGCCAGTCATATTGGATCATGTCGAAATCGTAGGTCTGCTTGCGCCGCTGATATTGCGCCGAATCGACCTGGCGGATGCGCGCCTCGATGCCCACCTCCTGCAAGGCGCGGGCGTAGGTGAGCAGCAGCCGTTCCTCGGCTCTGGTGGTGGCGAGGATCTCGAAGCTGACGGGCGCGCCGGTCTGGTCGCGCAGCTTGCCCTTGTCCAGCCGGTAGCCGGCCTCTTCGAGCAGCGTTAGCGCCTCTTTGCGTCCCTCGCGGTTTTCACCGGACCCGTCGCTGACCGGAAAGGTGAAGGTGCCGTCCATGATCTTGGGCTTCACCTCGCTTAAGTAGGGCGCAAGCAGAGCCTTCTCCCGCTCGTCCGCTGCACGGCCATGTGAGCTCAACTCCGAGCGGGCGAAGTAGCTTTCGCTGCGCGCATATTGGCCGTGATAGAGCGTGCGGTTGATCCATTCGAAATCGAAAAGCTTGATCAGCGCCTGGCGCACGCGGCTGTCGGCGAAGAGCGGGCGCCGCGTGTTGAACACCAGCGCCGACATGCCGGCAGGATCCTCGACCGGAAACTCTTCCTTGACGATGCGGCCGTCGCGCACCGGCGGGATGTTGTAGCCTTCCGTCCACCGCGTGGGATCGTCCTCGGGCCGCGCGTCGATGGCGCCGGCCTTGAAGGCTTCGAACATGCTGCCGGCGTCACGGTAATAGTCGAAGCGGATCTCGTCGAAATTGAACTGGCCTTTGTTGACCGGAAGCTTCGCGCCCCAGTAGTTCGGATCGCGCTTGAAGGTGATGCGCGTGCCGGGCTTCACCTCGCCGACGAGATAGGGGCCGCTGCCGATAGGCGGAACGAAGCTCGTCTTCTCGAAAGTCTCGGGATCGATCAGATGGCGCGGCAGCACCGGCATCAAGCCCACGATCAGCGGCATCTCGCGGTCGCCGCTGCCATCGAAGGTGAACTTCACCTTGCGGTCGCCGGTCTTCTCCACGCGCGTGACCTTCTGATAGTAGGAGCGGTGGTTGGGCCGCCCGTGATCGCGCAACAGAGCGTGCGAGAAGATCACGTCGTCCACGGTGACCGGGGTGCCGTCGGAGAACTTGGCCTCAGGGTTCAGCGTGAACTCGACGAAGCTCCGATCGTCCGGCGTCTCGACCTTCTCGGCGATCAGGCCATAGAGCGTGAACGGCTCGTCGTAAGCCCGGGCGAGCAGGCTCTCATAAACATATTCGCGGATGCCTTCGGCGCTCTCGCCTTTGACGATGAGCGGATTGAGACTGTCGAAGGAGCCGCGCTTGGCGAGCGTGAGCCGCCCACCCTTAGGCGCATCAGGATTGGCGTAGGGAAAATGGGTGAAGCCCGCAGGCTCGGCGGGCTTGCCATGCATGGCAATGCCCGGCGCCGGCTCGCAACGGAGGCTGCCCGGAAGCAACACGAGGAGAAAAAGGAGGAAGGAAAGGGCTTTCAACGGCGACGGGGTGTGGCTATAGATGCTTCCGCATTGCAGCATGGTTATCAGGGTAGCATGGCGCGGCAAGGCCGAAAGGTCTGAGGCGGCAGAGACCTTGCGTTAAACGGCGGAAGGAGTGAAGCCGCGCCGGACGGCGTATCGGGAAGCTTTCCGGTCGCCGCCCAGCCACGTCTACGCCTCATTTCAGGTATTGACCCTAGGCAAAGGATGCGGGGGAAGCCGAGGTCGAGTGCCGGCTGAATCGGGGCCCGCAGAAACGAGGAAAGGTCGGTTATGAACTCGTCGATGGATCGATGGAACACGTTCCGCCGGTTGGCGGGGCCGGCATTATTTGCGGCATGTGCTTTGGCGCTCGGAACGACTTTGGCGGTGGCGCAGGAATCCACGGCGCCCAAGGCAACAGCCCCGGCAGCGCCTGCGGCTGCTCCGGCTGCTCCGGCTGCTGGCGCCCAAGCTGGAGCTCCCGAAGAGTCGGCATGGGTGAAGCTTTGCCTGAAGAACGAGCAGACTGCTAACAAGCAAGTCTGCCTCGTCAATCACGAGGGGCTTGAGCCCAATACCGGCATGGTGCTGGTCGCCGCCGCGGTGCGCTCGATCGAAGGCGAAGACAAGCAGCATCTGCTCGTCAGGTTGCCTACCGCCTATTCGCTGGTGATCCCGGCCGGCGTGCAGATCAAGATCGACGATGGCGAACCGATCTCGTTGCAATATGCCGTCTGCTTCCCGACGAGCTGTCAGGTCCAGATGGAGCTGAGCAAGGAAATGTTCGACAAGATGCGGAAGGGCAAGCAGATGGTCGTCGCTGCCATGAACATGCAGCAGAAGGCCATGGCCTTTCCGGTTCCGCTCACCGGCTTCAGCAAGACCTTCGACGGACCTCCGGTCGACAACGCCAAATACGAGGAAGCACGGCGTCTGATGATGGAGAAATTCCGCCAGCGTCAGATCGAGCTCGCCAACAAGGCGGCCGAGGCGCAGCAGAAGAAGGAGCAGGGCGGTGGCCAGGCTCAAGCCGAGGGCGGTGCGCCCGCGCCCAACGCGACCGTCGCGCCGCCGAAGATCGCTCCGGCAGCGCCGCCGCAATAAGTCAAGCGCAAGCCGCTCTCAACACAAAGGCCGCGTCGAAAGCGCGGCCTTTTCATTTGTCGCAAGGATGCGGACGCCGGCCCGCGCTCAATGCTCCTGGACGAAGCGGAAGCGGAAGATTCCGTCCCTAAGATCCTCGAACAGCTCGGACACCTGAGGGTGACGCAGCGGCTCGTCTGAGATGTCGGGCACGAGATTCTGCTCCGAGACATAGGCGATGTACTCGCTGTCCGCGTTCTCGGCGAGCAGGTGATAGAAGGGCTGGTCCTTGGCCGGCCGCACCTCCTGGGGAATGGAGCGATACCACTCCTCGGTGTTGGAGAAGCTCGGGTCGATATCGAAGATCACACCTCGGAATGGATAGACCCGATGGCGCACCACCTGGCCAATCTGAAACTTGGCGCTGCGGACGACTGACATGGTTGTGATGCCTTTCCCCCGAAGTCTTTGCCTCGATAAGACTGTGGGGCGGAGGCACTGTCAACGGCAAATGAGGCTTATGCAGAAGCTCAGGACCAGCGCCGATTCGACCACATGAATTGGTCGGGATTTTCCCTGATCCAGAACTCGAAATGCCGCTGGATGGCCGCGGTAATGTTGCGGATGTCTTCCGCCTGATTGTTGGTGCGCGGGATAGGCAACTCATTCACGTTGACATCGAAGCAGGCGCGCTTGCCGATTCGCACGCAGCGCCCGATCCAAATGCGGGCGCCGACCCTGCGCGCGATCATCGCCGCTATCGGCATGCTCTTGGCGGGGTAGCCAAAGAACGGCACTTCGATCCCTTGCGCGTCGTAGAGGTCTGAAATGAAGCCGAGCCGGCCGCCCTGGCGCACATAGTCCATGATCACCCGCGCCGTCTTTTGCCCTTCCTCCTTGCCAGGGGCGTGGCGGCTGCCGAACAGGCCGCCCGGATAGAGGTCTTGGCGCTGGGCCCGCAGGTAACGGTCGACATAAGGGTTCTTGACCAGGCGGTAGACCCCGCCGGGTTTCACGCCGGCGAGCGTGATCGGCCACATGCCGAGCTCCCAATTGCCCATATGCATGGTGACGATCAGCACCGGCCCCATCTTGTCCTTGTAGCGGGCGATGACATGGCCGTTGGTGACGTGCAGCCGGTCAGGCTCCTTGAGGAGGCGGTCGATGTTCATGGTCTCGACCATGACGCGCCCGAGATTCTCCCACATGCGAAGTGCGATCCCTTCGCGCTCTTCCGGCGTCTTGTCGGGAAACGCACGCTCAAGATTGGCAAGCGCGCGGCTGTGCCTGCGGTTGTAGGGCGCGATGAGCCGCCAAAGTTTCGCTGAGATCGACCCAGCTACGTCGATGGGGAAGAGACGTACCAGCCCGATCAGGATCCTGAGGCCGAGATACTCAAGCCGGTAGCGCAGGTCGTGTAGCTGCGAGATGGCTGGAGCATCTGCCATTTGATTTGCTGGTGCCTTGATTGGGGCGTGCAAGGGTGAGGGACTCCTCGTGGCAAATCGCGGCTTGAGCGTCAAGCTGGCGTGGGCAACGCCTTCACTGTGCACCAGGACGCATCAGGCTCGGAAGCTCTGTCGGCGGCATCATGCCGATGCGCATGACGAGACGCCGCAACGGCGGCAATATGTTCAGCCCATGCGAGACAATGCCGCGGGCAGCCTGCAACGGCAGGAAGCCCGAGAGCAACGAGCGGCTCAAGAGATCGATGCCGTAGGTGCGGGTCAGCACATCGACCTTGCGGGCGCGGTCGTAGGCGGCGAGCACGTTCTCGCTGCCGGGGTCGCCGCCATGCTTCCTCGCTTCGCCCACGCAGTCGGCGAGCGTCGCCGCATCGCGCAAGCCGAGATTCAATCCTTGCGCGCCGATGGGAGGAAGAATGTGTGCGGCTTCGCCGACAAGAGCGGTGCGGCGCCCGGCAAGGGTCTCCGCCGCCAATCGCGTGATGGGAAACTGCGCCCGCGCGCCGGCCTCCTCCACCTGCCCAAGAAGTCCTTCGAGCCTGTCTTGCAGTGCAGCCACGAAATCTTCCGCATCGAGCCGCATGACCGCTTCGATCTCCTCGGTGCCGTCGATCCAGATCACGCTCGACGCTGCCGGGCCGGTCAGCGGCACGGTGGTGACCGAGCCGCCCTGGCGGTGGAGCTCGATCGAGACGCCGCGATGCGGCGCGCGGTGGGTGAAACTCGTAGCGATCGCGGCCTGCCCATAGGCCTGCTCTGAGGCGGCAATCCCGGCCGCCTTCCGGCAGATCGAGTTCCGCCCGTCGGCACCGGCGACAAGCCGTGCACAAATCTGCGCGCCTTGCGCAACGTTTAACCGGGCGTGGCTTGGCGTGAGCTCGACGCGCTCGACATTTGAAGGGTAGAGCGCGGCCACACTGCCGGCAGCCTTTGCGTACAGCACATCGATGAGCACGCTATTGGCGATGTTGTAGCCGAAGGCATCAAGGCCAAGCTCGCTTGCCCTGAACTGGACGTCAGGCGCGCGAAACAGGCTGCCTGAGGCATCGATGATGCGGATGGCCTTGAGCGGCGCGGCATGGGGCCTGAGCACCTCCCAGACGCCAAGTGCCTTCAGCATGTCCACCGAGCTTTCCAGAAGCGCCGCGGTCCGCGTGTCGAGAGGCTGCGGGCGGTGGGGCAGGGGCGCCGGACCAATCAGCGCCACGCGCGAGCCGCCATGGGCGAGCGCAAGCGCGGTGGCAAGGCCGGTGGGCCCGGTGCCGACAACGGCAATGTCGATGTCTATGTCCATCGCTTCAGCCAAGATCTGCTCGCGAGTTGATTACTGGCGAGGCTCGTCCCCGCGCTGCTGACTTATAACTGGACACAGCCTGCCGAGGATTAGCGGCTTTTTTGTCACAGCGGCCAAGGAAATGCCGAGCTAGCGATTTTCATCCTCCCTTCCAGGGCACCCAGAAAAGTAGTTCTAGCGAGTCCAGAAACAAAGAAATCCCGCCATATTGCCAATCACGACCCGATCGGTAGAGTTTTGCACGGGAAGGGGCGCAAAGGCCCCAAACAAATCACAGGGGGACTGCAATATGCTTGGGGGACTGAGTCTGCGTTACCGCGTGCTTGCTGCTACCGCAGCCACTGTACTCATCGGCTCGTTCGTTCACGGGCCGGTCAAAGCCGCCGATCTTGGCGGCGATTGCTGCGCGGATCTCGAGGAGCGCATCGCCGAGCTTGAAGCCACCACCGTCCGCAAGGGCAACAAGAAGGTCTCGGTGACCCTTTATGGTCAAGAGAACCATGCCGCCCTCTTCTGGGACGATGGAGCTGAAAAGAATTTCTACGTCGTCGACAACAACTATGAGTCCTCTCGCTTCGGTTTCAAAGGTACTGCGAAAACGGGCTTTGGCGACTGGGTAGGGGGCTATCGGCTTGAGGTCGAGCCCACCGGGGCCAACTCTGCGAAGTTAAATCAGTTCGACGACGACAATGCCAACGACAGCGCCGGACCTCTGAACGTCCGCCACAGCTTCATATATCTCGGCAGCAAGACGTACGGTGAAGGGCGCATGGGCCTCACGGCCACGCCAATCTACAACATCACCAAGGACACCAACGTCACAGAGCTTGAAGACACCATGCATTCCGACAACCGGATGATGCAGGGCTTCTTCTTGCGCTCCAAAGGATTTGACAATGCCGAGGGTCTTTCCAAGCTGAAATGGCAGAACATTTCAAGCTGCTACGATTTCGAACAATGCTTTCGTCTGCGGTACGCGCAAGAACGGCGTTGCTTATTGGTCACCCACTTGGGCGGGCTTCAGCTTCTCGACCGGCTATTTCGAGGACGACGAATGGGGCGCGGCTCTGCGCTACAAGAATTCGTTTTCTCTCTGGGGAGGAGGCTCCGGCGCTTCCGAGGACGATCCATGGTTGGTCGGCGCCGGCATCGGCTACTCCAAGAATACCGACGAGCGCTACCAAACCGGCGGCGGCGGCGAGGCCAACGGACCAAATCCGCCTTTCCCCGCGCCGAACAATTTCAGGAACTTCAGGCGCGACGTCCAGGATTGGGCCGGGTCTGCCTCCATCAAGCATAAGCCAACCGGCCTGTTCTTGTTCAGTGCTTTCAGCTTCTCCGAGACGAACGACACCAACACAATCCATTCCGGTTTCTACACCGGCACCAGCGCTCCACAGATGAACGGCTGGGACGTCCAAGGCGGCATTCAGCGAGATTTCGATTTCTTGGGGCTGAGCAAGCTCGGCGAGACGTCCTTCTGGGGCGGCTATGAGCAGATCAACGATGGTCTCGCCTCGGTGAGCCTGGGCGGCAACTTTCCCGACAACGGCAAGAATTTCGGCGGCATTCCTGCCGACCGCTTTTTGAGTGCCAACACCATTATCGGTGTCGCCGTGCCGACCGAGATCACGGGCTCGGAAGTCACGCGCTGGTCACTTGCCTTCGATCAGGCCGTCGATTCGGCCAACATGCACCTCTACGCGGTCTACCAGCACCTGACGGCCGATGTTGACCTCGTCACCCGCGATCCCACGGTATCGCCGACCGGCAAGCTGAAGAACGTTGGGGCGCCGCTCGACGACTTCGACCTCTTCTATACCGGCGGCCGCATCTATTTCTGAGCATCGATCCCGACTAAGGTTCCCCCAAACCCACCTTTAAGGCCGCCTGCGAGGAGGCCTTTTTTTTGGCTTGCCTATTCCTGGGGCGAGAAAGCCACAACGTCTTGAAAGATCGTTCTCAGACTTGAAGTCCTATTAGATCATTTTTCCTCAATGAGAAGCTTTGAGCCTGCAACCGCACGACGAGCTCCAGCCTAAACGACTTCTCACGATGTTAAGGATGGCAACCGACTTTCGCTTAGCGAAGAAAAACTATTCGCCAATTGCCGGTGATGCGACAAATTGGTTTTACCCACCGTCGGCGGCGGCCTTTCCGATAGTTTGGTCTCCGATTTTCGCATGAACCCCGCCTTCCGCTTGCGGCCCACCGGCTTCAACAATGCCGAAGGCCTGTCGGGCCTGACCTGGTCGAACATCGCTCGCTGCTACAGCTCGTCGGATCAGTACAACTGCTCCACGCGCCGCAACGGCGTCGCCTATTCCTCGCCCGATTTGAAAGGGCTTTTGGAAGGGTGGAACGTCCAATGGGGCTATTTCGAGGACCACGATTGGGGCGCGGCTCTGCGCTATAAGAATTCGTTTTCTCCCTGGGGAGGAGGCACAGGCGCTTCCGCGGATGATACATGGCTGTTCTCCGCCAACATCGCCTATGAGAATCTCCGCGACGAACGCTTGCAGGGTGGCGGCGGCGGCTTGGCAAGCGGAATTGTTCCGATCCCGCAACCGGATGGCTCGACCGTCAACAAGCTGACCTTCTTCGAGCGCGAGTTCAACGAGTGGGCCGGTTCGATCGCCGCCAAGCACAAGCCGAGCGGCCTCTTTGTCATGGGAAATTTCAGCACGTCCCAATCTGACGACACCAATGTCCGAGGGTTCTATACCGGCGACAAGGCGCCAGACATGACCGCTTTGGACGTTCAGGCCGGCATTCAGAAGAAATTCTGGGCGCCGGGTGAAACCGCCTTCTGGGGCGGTTATGGCCAAGTCAACGATGGCTGGGCTCCAGGCAGCAAGGCGGCAACCCGGCCAATCCCTGCGCTTCGGGAGAGTCCTCCAGCACTTGCGGCGCTGGCGGCAATCTCGGCGGCGTCGCGGCCAACAGCATCCTGAAGGCGGGCACATTCGCGAGCGTCGGTGTCCCGACGGAGATCGTCGGCTCAGAGGTCGATCGTTGGTTCCTCGCCTTGGATCAGGGCTTCGAATCCGCTGCCATGCACCTCTATCTTGCCTATCAGCACTTCAACGCCGACATGAGCCTGGTAACGCGCGATCCTTCGGTCTCCCCAAACGGAAAGCTGAAGAACGTGCCAGTGTCGATCGACGACTTCGACCTGATCTATTCGGGCGGCCGCATCTACTTCTAACCGACCTCCTATCTTCGGGAGTTCAAGACCGCCCCTCGGGGCGGTCTTTTTTTGCGCGTGCCCGCCCTTGGCTCCGCGAAAGTTGGACGAAGAGCTGTGGCCACGGTGCCACAGACGTTCGTCGAGCGTCGTGAATTTTCCTGTCTTAGCAGGCCCTTAACCGCCTTTGCGACAGGCTTGAAATCGAGACTGCACGCGCTCATCTTGTATGCGGAGAGTGGACCATGCGGAATCGTGCGCTTGCGGCTAGCGTAATTGCTGCCCTGTTGATCGGGGCTACGCCCGCACTCGCCTTTGAAGAGACCAAGGAAGCTGCGCCCGAAGTCCTGCAACTCGCGCCTGAGGCCAAGGACCCGGCCATGCAGCTGCAGACCCCCGCAACCGGCGCGACGCAAGCGCCTGAGAAGAGCGGCGGGGCGAAAATCTTCGGCTTCAGCATTCTGCCCAAGCTCGATTTCGGCCTCGAGCTGCTTTACAGCGAACCGCAGGCCGCTGACCTGCAGCAGGTCACGCCACCGGAAGACAATGAAGACCTTACCGTGCTCGGCAAGGTCAAGCGCCACTTCTAGGACAGCGCCATCCGGCGGGGCCTCTTTCGGCTTCCGCCACTTGTTATCATTGCTTCCGCCGCGCGCCTCCGGCAAGGAATCGCGCATGAGCGAGCGCTTGAGCGCGGCCGGGATCCACCTTCTTACCGCGACCGGCGCCGCGTTTGCGCTGCTTGCGCTCGTCGCCGCGTCGCGCGGCGACTGGCAATGGATGTTCATCTGGCTCGGCGTCGCGCTGATCGTCGATACCGTCGACGGGCCGCTTGCCCGGCGCGTCGGCGTGGTCAAAGTGCTGCCGCGCTTCGCGGCGAACGTCTCGATCTGATCGTCGATTTCCTCACCTATGTGGCGGTTCCCGCCTTCGCCTTCAGCCAGTCCGACCTGTTGCCGGAAGCCTCCCGCTTGCCTGCCGGCATTGCTGTCATTCTGTCGAGCCTGTTCCACATGGCCGACCAGGAGAGCAAGACCAAGGACGGCTATTTCGTCGGCTTTCCCGCCATCTGGAACGTCGTCTGCCTCTATCTCTTCGTCCTCGGCCCCCCGCCCTTCGTATCGCTCTTCATCGTCGCGTTTTTCGTCGCGCTGACCTTCGTGCCGATCCTCGCAGTACATCCCTTCCGCGTCGCCGAGTGGCGCTCCTTCACCTGGCTCGTCACGGCGCTTTGGACTGTCGGCGCCATCGGTGCCGTCGCCAACCCTTTTCCGTCGCCGCTCTGGGTGAAGGTGCTGCTGGTGGCAACCGCTTCCTGCCTCACCGGCGTAGGCGCCCTGCATATGCTCCGCGAGCGGAAGGCCCGATGAGCTAGGGCAGGCGCTGCACCGGCCTTGACCTTCAGGCTATTTGACCTGATCTAGGCGGGGGGCCTCCTGCAAACGGCACCGGCGGAAGTAGACGCATGTTCGAATGGCTGACCGATCCGCATGTCTGGGCGAGCTTCATTGCCTTGAGCGCAATGGAGATCGTGCTCGGCATCGACAACGTCGTGTTCATTTCGGTCATGGTCTCACGCATGGCGCCGGAGCAGCGGCTGATGGCGAGGCGCATCGGCCTGTCTCTGGCGCTCGTGTTCCGCGTCATCATGCTCGCCGGCATTGCCTGGTTCATCCATCTGACCACGCCGATCTTCTCTATCGGCGGCTACGACTTCTCCTGGCGCGATCTCGTGCTCATCGCCGGCGGGCTGTTTCTGTTGGTGAAGGGCACCCGCGAAATGCATCAGGACATCGAGGGAGAGCAAGACGAGTCCGGAACCTCGCGCGTCGTCGACACCTTGACCTCGGCCATCATCCAGATCGCGGTCATCGATCTCGTGTTCTCGATCGACTCGATCATTACCGCCGTCGGCATGGCCGATCATGTCGAAGTGATGATCGCCGCCGTGGCCGTCGCCATCCTGGTGATGTACTTCGCATCTGAGCCGGTGGGGGCCTTCATCGAGCGGCATCCGACCACCAAGATGCTGGCGCTGGCGTTCCTGCTGCTGATCGGCGCGGCACTGATCGCCGACGGCTTCCACTTCCACATTCCGCGCGGATACATCTATTTCGCCATGGCGTTCTCGGCCGCCGTCGAGGCCATCAACGTCATCGCGCTGCGCAAGCGGCGCAAGCCGAAGCCGCAAAGCAGAGCGGAAGGAACTGAGGTAAATCCTTAACCAGCATCACTTTGCCACGCAACTTCCCTGCCTAAGCCGCAAATTGACCGCTTTTGCGCGGCGCAATCGGCCCCTCATGCGTCGCTAGAAAAACAAGGGGAAGTCATGAAGATCGGAGCACTCGTGTTGGCAGCGGGCCTCGCCCTGCCGGCGCTTCCGGCCACTGCCGAATCCATTACCCTCGCCGGCGATGAGCTGCGTCAGGCCATCAGCGGCAAGACCGTTTACCTCAACGTTTCCGGGTTCGAGCTACCCATCGTCTATTCGGCCAACGGCCGCATGAAAGGCAGCATGGGCACCGTGGCCGCGAGCTTCTCGACGGGCAACGGCGCGTCGGATCGCGGCAAATGGTGGGTCGAGAACGATCAGCTTTGCCAGAAATGGACGAGCTGGATGGACGGCCAAGCCTATTGCTACAAGCTCACGCTGAACGGCAACAAGGTGACGTGGGTGCGCAATGACGGCCGCTCGGGGACCGCGCGCATCAGTGGTTGAGGACGCTTACGGATAGGCGCAATGTTGGTGAGAGCCGCCTTCGGGCGGCTCTTCGCTTTTCAGGAGACCCGCGCCCTCGCGAACAGCCAATGGCCGAGCGCCGCCGCCGCGAGAGCTCCAAGGATCTGCGCCACGATGAAGCCCGGCACGTCGGCGGGCGCGATACCGGCAAAGGTATCGCTCAACGACCGCCCGATGGTCACGGCGGGATTGGCGAAGGACGTCGACGCCGTGAACCAATAGGCCGAGGTGATGTACAGGCCGACGGCGAAGGCAACCGCGTCGGGCCTGAAGCGGATGCAACCGAGAATGGTGATCAACAGCCCGAAGGTGGCCACGAACTCGGCGAACCATTGCGGCAGCCCGGTGCGTGCTTTGGTGGCGAGCTGAATCGGATCGAGCCCGAACATCAGGTGAGCGAACAGCGCACCGAGACAGCCGCCGACGATCTGCACCAGCATGTAGAGGACGACGTCGCGCCGATCGAGCTCGCCCCTGATCATCATCACCAGACTGACCGCCGGATTGAAATGGGCGCCGGAGACGGGCGCGAAGATGGTGATGATCACCACGAGGATGGCGCCGGTCGCGAGCGTATTGCAGAGGAGTGCCAGCGCATCGTTCCCGCCTGACAGACGGTCGGCCATGATGCCTGAGCCGATCACGGCCGCGACCAGGAGCGCCGTGCCGAGGGCTTCTGCCGTCAAGCGGCGCGCGAGATCGAATCCTTCCATGGTCCCCCCGTTCGGCGTTGCCGGCGATGCCCGATGTCAGCAACAGCCTCCGCTGCTCGGCTTCGCTGCTTCGCCGAGAGCAAAGGGGATCGACGTGCCGCAGCCGGGGAAGATGCCGTAAATGGGTGGAGAAGTCGCCAACAAATTCGAAATGCCGGCTGAACCTGGTGTCGGCCAGCATGCGCCACGCGTTGCCGCACACCGGAAACACCTTGCCGCGCTCGATGAGATGATGCCCGTCGAGCGCGAAGGCATCGGGCTGTTCGGCGACGCTGCCCTTGTAGATCACCGCCTGGCCGTAATCCTCGCAAGCCGTCTCGAGCCCGTCGAGCTTGAATAGCCGGTAGGTGGCCGAGAAGAACTTCGCCGCGCCGAGCTTCTGTTTGACCGCCTCATTGGTGATGCCGATCGGCTTGGTGGTCACGAGCCGCGGATCGAGGAAGCCCGCTTGCTTGGCGATCGGCAGGAAGTCGTTCCAATAAAGCGCGCCGCCGAGGCATTCGCCATAAAGCACGGGATCGGCCCTGACGCCGTCGGGCAGGCGCCGGTCGCAATAGACGTCGGAGAAATAGAGCTCGCCACCCGGCTTGAGCAACCGATGCGCGCCGCGAAACACCGCTGGCTTATCCACCGAAAGGTTGATCACGCAATTTGAGACGATCACGTCGAAGCTTTGCGGATCAAGATCGAGCTCATCGAGCTTCTCGATATAGCCCTTGAGGAAGCGCACATTGCTGCGCGCGTTTCCGAAGCGTTTTCGGTGCCAATCAAGATGGGCGTTGGCGGTTGCCAGTTGCTCCTCGGTCATGTCGACGCCGACGACCTCGCCCTCGGGTCCGGCAAGCTGCGCCAGAATGTAGGTGTCGCGCCCTGAGCCCGAGCCGAGATCGAGCACGCGGCCGCCTTTGAGCTCGGCCGGCACCACGATGCCGCAGCCGTAATATTTGGCGGCGACCTCGGGATGGACATTGGCGAGCAGCGGCTGCAGGTGAGGAGGCAATTTGGCGCCGTCGCAACAGGCCGATGTTTTCAGATCCTTCGAGCTTTTGAGCAGTTTACCGTAATAATCTTTGACCACTTCGAGCTGCGTGGTTCGCTCCTCGACTTCACCGGCGAAGCAACTCTCCAAGCTACGCCGTTGGAAATCAAGCTGGCACTTCGATCGAACCGGTCACTCCCTTGTGATTCAGCTTCCATTGCGGGGAGGAAAGAGGACGCCTAGGATTGGCGCCAGCCGAGGGAGTCTGACCTAGGAGAAATGAAAATGCGTCACCTCCCCATCGTTCTCAGCGCCGGTCTCGCAAGCGTCGGGCTATTGGCCGTGTCCGGCCCGGCCCACGCTACCATGCCGACGCTCTCTATCGATCGTTCCGCCGTCGCGGACTCGGCCGTGGAGAAGGCCGGCTATTACTATCGCCGCCGGGGGTACTATCCGTATTACGGCTACCGGCCCTACTACCGGCCCTACGGCTACTATCGGCCGTATAACTACGGCTATTACGGCTACGGCCGACCCTATCGCTACCGCTACTAGCAAGCGGCGTTAGCCACAGGTTGGGACCGGCCGAGCGAGGCTTCGCCGGTCCCGACTCTTTCATGCGCAGGCGCGTGTGTGGCATCGCGATCATCGCGCAGAGAAAAATTTCAGCGGCGAAGGCTTGCGACCCTGCAAGACGCTTGCGGAAAACGTCGGCCGTGATTTAGAGTGACAGCAGTCTTCAGTTTGTCTCCAGTCGCGTGAGCGTGAGTGGCGTGTCAGCAGATTCTGACCATGTGGACCTTTTGCGCCGCGGCCCCCGGGCCTGGAACGCTTGGCGGCGTCAGCACCCCTCTATCGTCCCCAATCTCACCAGAATTTTCTTGAGCGTCGGCGAGCGGCAGATGGGCCCAATGAACGGCGGCCCCATCAATCTATCTTCGGCGCGGCTGCGCCGAGCGTCCTTGCGCTTTGCCACGCTATCGGGAGCCAATCTCGAAAGCGCGGATCTCTCCGGCGCCGATCTCACCGATGCAAGGCTAGACGGCGCCAACCTCGCCAACGCCGATTTGAGCCAGGCGGTGCTCGACCACGCC
The DNA here is from genome assembly GCA_963825835.1 of uncultured Alphaproteobacteria bacterium. Lineage (GTDB taxonomy): Bacteria > Pseudomonadota > Alphaproteobacteria > Rhizobiales > Methyloligellaceae > Methyloceanibacter. Next base: position 128,704 of record CAWGVA010000029.1, read on the forward strand.
GACTTCGCCCGGGCCAGGCTTGCCGGCGCCAATCTCTGCGGCGCAAATCTGTCGAAGGCGCGCAACCTCACCGAGGCGCAGCTAGCCGAGGGCGGAGGCGACGCCTCGACTCTCCTGCCACCGCACCTCAGTGCGCCAGAGTCCTGGACGTCGCCCACGGTTGAGTACCTTCCCCAGCCGGTGGTGGTGGAAGAGACGCGCGCCGTCACCCCGATCGCGCCGGGCCCCCGCAAGGGCACGGCAAGCAGAGTCTCGTGGCTCGTTGGCGGTCCGCTGCAGACCGCTTAGTCCGCGGCAGTATTATCCATATTTATCAGTAAGTTATCCAATGCTCGTGGATCGCCTTTTGAGCGTCCTGCGAGCCGACCCTCAGCGCAGTAGAGGCTGCAGCGACCCTTGCGAGACCATCGGGCAGTCCAGCGTCTTCTCCAGAGCCTCCACAAGCTCCTCCTCGCTGTTGGCCTTGACATAGAGGCCGCCATTCTCTTTGGCCACGCACATCAGGTCCATGAAGCTGCTCCCCCCGGTCCAAGAGTAGCCCTCGTATCTAAAGGCAACGACGTGAACGGTGAGCTTAAAGCCCGCAGCATGGAGCTGCTTGCCAAGCTCGCAAGGAGACCTCCCGCAAGTCTCCTCGCCGTCGGTGATCACAACGATGACGCCCGGCTTGGTGCGGAAATCGAGGGCCTCGGCTGCCTCCTCGATGCCCTGCGTCAGAGGCGTCTTTCCGGCCGGAACGATAGAATTGACGGCGCTCATGATCTGGAGCGCTGCATTGGGCATCGGCTTGAAATTAAGTTTGACGTTGCATTGGTTCCAAGGTCCCGGTCCGTAGGTCACGAGGCCGATGTGGCGAAATTTGGCGGCGTTCGGCAACACCTGAGCAAGCGCCGACCGCGCCTCGTCGATCCGGGCTCTCGAGTTCGGGATGCCGAGCGTTTCGTTGCCGGACATCGACCCTGACGCGTCGAACACGACCATTGCGTCCTCGCGGCAAGGCGGGATCGGCTTCTCTTCGGCGCGAGGCATCGCCTTGCCGGCGAGAAGCGCCGCTAGGACGATTGCCGCCAGTCTGACCATACAAAGAGCAAACGCGCTGCCACGACGACCCGACCCCATTGCACAATTCCCCCCCAGTGACGGGGCAACATTAGCAAAAAAGCCGGCGTGGAATAGGGGGTCTGCGGTCGCGGGATCGTCGCGGCATCTGTGGCCGAAACGCCCGGCAGCACCATGATTCCCCAAGGAAAAGCCCCGACGCAGGTCGGCGCCGGGGCTACCGCAACAACCCCGTTCCTCACGTCGCCCCCTTTTTCACGGACACCTGCGCATGCCGAAAATCCTTCCTGCAGGATTAATCCCCGATCGGCGGAGCGGCAGTGAATTGGTCGAAATTGACGTTGGTGGTCCACTCGCCGAAATCGGGTGCTGTCCTGCAGCACAGATTGACACTCCTCGACCAGGATGCGTCCTAAGCAGCGTTTCCTATTTCAGGACGATAGACTTTCGTATCTCGCCCATCACCACGGCCATCACGTCGGCGTCGACCTTGGCGGGATTGAGTGCAGCGAGGATTTCGGCATCACTTTGCCCCTGCTGCCGCATCTGCTCGACTAGAAGGCGGACCACTTCAATCGCCGGGGCGGCGGCGTCCTTGATCTCGCGGTTGAGGTTCTTCTTCGTCATCGCACCAGGACCAGTTGGGCGCCATCGCGCTGGCGTTCGATTAGCTGCTCCATCAGATCATTTACCTCATCTACAGTGAAGCGGCTTTTGCCTTGCACGTTGATGAAGACTGACTGTGAGGGACCGCTTGAGGCTGCGCTGCCGCCCGTTCTAGCGCGGCGGTTTTTGGCCAACAGTGTGGGAGGCGCCACTGACATGGACGGCCGCTCCCACCTAACGGGGCACTAAAGCGCCCTGAATAGATTAATTAGGTCAGCCATCGATGCGTAGTGTGCCGGTGCCGAATTTGCTGCCTGTACAGTTGGTTGGCCGACGTGCATCAGCGATGTTGCTATTGAGAACAGTGTTACAAATCCGGCGAGGACCCACGCCTTTAACGATAAGCGCGTCTTCACCGGAAGACTGCCTACGATCTTGAACATGGCAATTCTCCCTCGATGTGCTTGTGTGCCTGCCCTCCCTGTGCCCTATGCGCTAAAGAACGTTGCTACACGATGCTTCGTTCCAAAGCGGCCAATGGCTCTTGGAAGCGCACCGAAATCCTAGGCGGCCTTGCTCTCGATGCTCTGTGGCAAATCCCACAGCAGACCGATCATGAGCGCGGCGATGACGGCGCACGAATGGCAGAAGCAGCAGCGTGATCCCGCGCGGTAGATGCGGCGCAACAAGGTCGAGCTGCAACCCGCTGCCTCAGAGAATAGTGCGGGTTCGTCAAAAAGCGATGACTTGACATCAGGGTCATCGATCGCTTCTTCAGCCCCCACTCAGGTTGCAGCTGTGGAACCGACCGCTGAGCCATTAGCGGCCAATCCTCCCGTACGAAAATCAAGCAAAAGAAGCCGCTCCGCCAAACACGGCGTTGGGGTATCCGAGGCAGATGCCTTCAGTGGCCGATGGGCACGCCGCGCCGACCGTCGGCGACCGTTTGGGCTGTTTATGTTCAGGCCCGTCCCAAGATTTGCGGGTCGATGATACTGGGCGCATTCGTTCGCGTCACGCGGCGTCATTGATGAGATTCAACGCTCCGCGAAGACGCCCTCCTGATCGATTCAGTAATTTAGTTGCCTCCTCGAGTTCACAGCCATGCAGCAATAGAGCCGCAAGTTTTACGCTTCCGCTGGCTCGGGTTAATGCATTATTCGCTTCACTACGACTGCACTCTGTTAGTTGCACCAGCATGTCCTCACTCCGTCGCAGGAGTTTTTCGTTCAAGACCCTGACATCAACCATTAGACCCTGATAAACTTTGCCAAGCAGGATCATGAGAAGAGATGATAAGGCGTTTAGGGTAATCTTCTGCGCCGTGCCGGCTTTCAGCCTTGTGGACCCAGCTATCGGTTCGGAACCGGTATCGAGCCAAATTGCATGATCCGACTCATTCAAAATCGGCGTGCCTGAATTATTTGCAATGCCCACTGTCAGGGCGCCCCGCTTTCTTCCTTCTCTCAGGCGCGACAAAGTAAATGGAGTCGTCCCGCTCGCTGCTACCGCGACAAGGACATCGTCAGCGCCGATATTATGGCATTCCATCTGTTGCGCCGCCTGGCCTACGTCGTCCTCGACTCCTTCAACCGATCGCAACAGCGCCTCTTGTCCTCCTGCAATAAGTAGCAACAAGCGGTTTTCCGGCCAGCCAAATGTCGGTATGAGCTCGGCACCATCCTGAACCGCGAGGCGGCCTGAGGTGCCGGCACCGATGTAAACTAGTCGCCCTCGCTCTCGTAACCGCTCTTCCATGGCAATCGCGGCTGCCTCAATAGCTGGGCGGGCGGCATATACAGCTGCTACGGCGGCAAATTGGCCTTCAATAATGCAATCAAGAATGTCAGGAGCATCCCAGAGATCGATGCTCGAATACCGGGGGCAAGCGCGTTCGGTGCTCATAGCTTTAGGATTGTCCATGTAGACGGCGAGGCCTTACACTATAAGGCGATGCGACGTCCGGCGATTGCCGCGCAAAGCTCGCATTGACTAAGAGAAATTGCATGGAGCGCGTACGGGCGCAAGGTCGTTGATGAACCTTGGGAGCAACTCCTCATCCATGAGACTATTTTGGAGCCGATTTTGAGTATGTTGATGGAAGCGGAATTGCACGAGGCACCGCACGTGGTGGCTCGGCAACCGGACTTGCTCGCCAGTCCACTGCGTGAACTTGCCGCTCGTTTGAGACACGCGCCGCCGCAAGTCGTCGTAACTTGTGCGCGGGGCAGCTCCGGGCATGCGGCAAACTTCGGAAAATATCTAATAGAGCGTCACCTTGGCATACCTGTCGCCGCGGTCGCTCCGAGCATCATGACGATTTATCGACAGGGCTTGCGGCTCAAAGGACAACTGTTTCTCACGATTTCTCAATCCGGGCGTAGTGATGATCTTGTTGAGGCTGCATCTTCGGCGCGGGCCTGTGGTGCGCTGACAGCAGCGATCGTGAACGACACGCGCAGTCCTCTAGCCTTAGCCTGCGACATAGTTCTTCCGATGGGAGCGGGGAAAGAGTTGAGCGTAGCGGCTACGAAAACCTTCGTTGCGTCAGTTGCCGTTTTGCTGAATTTGACCGCCACCTGGGCCTCCGAACGCTCCATTCAAGCTGCACTGGAGCGGCTACCTGAACGTCTCGGTGAAGCGGCCAAACTCGATTGGTCCTCCGCGTTGAGTACTCTCTTTGAAGCGAAAACTCTCGTCACGTTGGGTCGGGGGCCAACGCTTGCCATCGCGCGAGAGGCTTCCTTGAAACTGAAAGAGGTCTGCAACATACAGGCCGAAGCTTTTAGCGGTGCTGAATTCCAACACGGCCCCATCACCTTGGTTTCAGACAACTACCCTGTTCTTATCTTTATGCCGGCCGATGAAGCAGCCTCGAACTTGGCTGGAATTGCAGCCGATCTCTCCCGCAAGAGCAATTCGGTAATGATGACGGGAACTCGTGTCGGCGTCGCACTCGAACTTCCGGTGCTTTCGCGAGACCATCCGGACACGGACGCCGTGTGTTTGATTCAGAGTTTCTACAGATTGGCGGTTCAGTTGGCCGGAAATCGTGGCGTTGATGTCGATCGACCCCGACACTTGCGGAAAATAACCCTCACCAGATGAACGGATCGACCCGGTTCGCAGTTGCCGCTGACCACATTTTTGATGGGCGGACAAAACACGAAAACGCAGCGGTGGTGATTGAGAGATCTCTGATCATCTCGCTGGTCCCCCGGTCCGAGCTGACGATGGATTTGAGCATCCACAGCCTTCCCGAAGGTTTCTGGCTAGCTCCAGGATTCATCGATCTACAGGTTAATGGCGGCGGAGATGTCCTTTTTAATGAGTTCCCCACGCCAGAGACCATTACCAAAATGGTAGTAGCTCACCGACAGTTTGGGACGACGGCACTTCTGCCAACTCTGATTACCGATACTTTTGCGAAAATGCAGGCTGCCACAGCTGCAGCTGAAAGCTTGGTGGGTAAAAACTCAAGCGTGCTGGGCATCCATCTCGAGGGGCCCTTTCTGTCGCCCGAGAAAGCCGGTGCGCACAATCCAAACCTAATTCGAACACCCAGTCCATCAGAGGTGGAGCTGCTTTGCGCCAAGCGAAGAGGCACGCTGTTAATGACCTTGGCACCCGAAAGAGTCCCGAGGGAGTTTCTTGGCCGTTTGGTAAAGTCTGGCGTTCGGGTGTCGTTGGGTCACTCGATGGCAACTTACACGGAAACTTGTGCGGCGACGGCGGAGGGTCTCACCGGCTTCACTCATTTATTCAATGCTATGAGGCCGCTCACGTCGCGAGAGCCTGGACCGATCGCCCGCGCTCTAGAGTCGGACGATGTGTGGTTCGGAATGATTGTGGATGGGGTTCATGTGGATCCCGTTGTGCTTCGCATCGCCTTGCGCGGCCGCGGCCGCCCGATGCTTGTCACCGATGCCATGCCACCAGTGGGCGGATGTCGCTCTAACTTCTATCTGTACGGCCGCGAAATACGACTTCTGGACGGACGTTGCCTTAGAGCCGATGGCACCTTAGCCGGCGCGGCTCTCGACATGGCTACCGCAGTTCGCAATTGCGTGAACCTGCTCCAAGTTCCGCTAGAGGATGCCTTGCGCTTTGCCTCAACAAACCCCGCGGAATTTATTGGGCTAGGGGACGTGCTCGGCAAACTTTGCCCCGGGCACCGCGCCGACATGGTGGCAATCGATCCAGACAGTCTCACCGTCTGGGCAACTTGGGTGGCGGGCGCAATGGAGGGGGCTTCCCACAATTCGTCCGCAGGTAGTAGCCCCACGATCACCTCCACCACGACTTAGTAAAGCCATCTTTGGTTCGTCCTTGTGCCACCGTTTGTGCGGCAATTTCGACCAATCGAGTACATGTCCAAACAATTGTTCATCGGCATCGACGGCGGCGCCAGTGTTTGCCGAGCGCGCATACGGGATATGCAGGGGAACCTGCTTGGCGAGGGCTGCGGCGGACCAGCGAACATCTGCTCGGATTTGGCCTTGGCGGTGCGATCCATTCGGGCGGCAAGCGAAGCTGCCGGTCGATCAGCTGGTCTACATGAGCTAAGTCTACACAGCGCTCATGTCGGGTTGGGCTTGGCTGGCGCAGGGATTAAGAGCGCACGCGATGGCTTGCGGTCAAAACTAAGCCCGTTTGCCTCGGTCGTCCTAGAGACCGACGCTTACATCGCTTGGCTTGGCGCTCACCAAGCCGCGGATGGGGGCATTGTGATACTCGGAACCGGTTCTTGTGGCCTCGCTGTGATTAACGGGCAGCGCACCGCCGTAGGCGGATATGGTGCTGAAATTTCCGACGAGGCAGGCGGCCAGCGGATGGGTCGGGAAGCACTCCGCCGCGCCCTTTGGGCATTCGATGGGAGAGCCGATAGAACGGAGCTTTCAACAGCCATACTCGAACGTTTCGACTGGGATCCCGCAAAAATCGTTTGTTTTGCTTCAACGGCCACTCCAGCCGATTATGCCGAACTTGCGCCGCTTGTTCTTGAGTACGCTTCGCGAGAGGATCCGTTGGCTATTGCTATAGTTCGAGAAGCAGCAGACGCCGCCACACGCATCATCGAGCGGCTCAAGGATGTGGGCTGTCCTGCTATCAGTCTGATCGGCGGCCTCGCGGCGCCCCTAACGAAATGGCTGGCTTCCCATGTTCGTGGCCATTTGTCCGCGCCGCAAAGCGATCCTCTAGACGGCGCGATCCTCATGGCACGTCGTGCCTTCTTTAGGCTTGAGTCTCTGACGCGGCGTGCCGGCTAGCGGCGCGCTGGCGAGCACATATGCACCTCATCGCCATGCCTCTTCAAACTTAACGTCCGCATCTGCGATCACAGCGGATTTTGTCGATTTTCAAGCGAAGCTATTGCCACAATTGATCGCAAGTTCGCTCCCTTATCGTCATTAAATGACCGCCTTGCTGCGTCGAATCCTCCTTCATCCCCAACATCCCGAAGGAGACAAGAGTGCGTTATCGACGCCTGCTGTTCGTAGCTGTGCTTTCTCTCTTGAGCTGCGCGACACCTGTTTATGCCGCACTCGGCATTGAACCCCGACGCCTTCCGCCGGCTATGGAAGGGGCGATGGATATGGTTGACGCCAAGCTGCCCATCCCCGAACTCGATCAGGCGGCGTCAAATTACGACCCCGAGCAGCGCGATTACCTTATCAGGACGATCGCCTTTGAGGCTGCCGATGAGGCTGATGAGGGCAAGGCCGCAGTTGCCCATGTGATCCTCAATCGCAAGAGAAGCGGTAGATGGGGCGACAATATCAAGGACGTGGTGACACGTCCGTGGCAGTTTGAGCCCTGGATGACAAGGCGCACGGAGATGGAAAGGCTTTCACCGGATGATCCTCGCTATGAGGATGCAGCGCGGATTGCCGATGCCGTTCTTAGTGGACAGACACCGGATCCAACCGCGGGCGCGACGCACTTCCTCAATCCGACAGTCGTTCGGCAAAGGCGGGGCGGTTCCCTGCCGTCATGGGCACAAGGCGAGGGGCAGCCAATCGGCAGGCACACCTTCTACTACCCTAATGAGGATACTACCGAGAGAGCTGCACTATCGATGGGCGATTTGGCAGACCCCCATGTTTACGACACCTCCAGCCAGCCGCTAACGAGAGCAGATTGCGGTAAAGCGGGCATGCTCTGGAACGAGGGAGCAAATGTTTGCACTGACTCGACTTCAACCCTCGAAGCCAATCTGAATTTATTCCAGCCAAAGGCCCCAGAGGTGCGCGGCGATGCGCTCGCCGACCTGGGCGGATCAGAATCCAAGTCTACTAAGGGCGGCGAAGCGCCTGCCGCTGTGCACAAGCCCGAGAAAGCGGCAATGGAGAGGCCCGGCGAGGTGAAGACGGCCGCGCCACCGAAGCCGAAGACCGCCAAGTCGTCGACGCACAGCCGGGCGAAGGTCTCTGTGGCGAAAACCTCCTCCAGGTCAAAGTTCGTCAAGAGCGGCGGCTCGCGGGGTAGGGTTGTGGTAGCGAAGTTGTCCACCAAGAGCTCCAAGAAGACCGCGTCCAGGAGCTCGGCCAAGAACGCGACGAAGAAGACCGCATCAAACAGTTCGTTGAAGAGCGCGTCCAAGAGTTCGATGAAAGCCGCGGTCAACAGCCATAGCATCCGTCCTCGCGTCGCCTCAGCCTACAAGCGTAATGCGCGCGCGCGCAGCGCGGCCACAACCGCCGCAAACTCCCATAGCCTCGGTAGCGCACCGCGCTTCATGAAATCTGCCCAGGCGGGGCCGGCTGACAACGCCTCTCGCTAATTCAACAAGCAGAGGACCATCATGTTCTTCGGCGACATTCGTCCGCCTTGGTTCAGTCGTTACCTTTCAGAGCTCCCATGACGCATGTGGAATTTCTCGCAAAGGCGTGGCTGGCAGCAAACGTAAAGGCGCGGGAGCTGGGTTGGATCGCCTAATTCGTGATTACGTCTGCTTCTGGCACTAAGCGGAAGTCAGTTGCCTCCGCGTGATACATCCGCTATGCGGCACAAAGCAGACAATCGATTTCGCTATGCGGATGTCAGCTTCTGACCCCTAGCGGACATTCGGGAGGGTGGTCCGCAGTGTGAGCCACGCCATGCGGTCATCTAGGCTGGCTATCGAGAAGGGGTTGTTCGTCAGGGCAGTCCCAGAAGTGCTCCAATCAAAGCTATACACAGGAGCAGGAAGATGGGTTCCAACACCCCATAGGCCACGGGTCATAGTTCGTCCAATTCGTCATCAGTCGCCGCATCTCGGACCTCCACGATCGAAGGGATGGCGAAGAAGCGAGTGAGATTGAGCAGCCTTGGCCAGGTGCTTGCCCCCAAAGGGGAGGCGAGTCCCTCGGGTCGCCGGCGTACAAGGCCCAAGGTCAAGGTCAAAGCGCCGGAGCAGTCCGAAAAGGAGCTGCTGCTGGCGGTTCCTCCTTCGCTTACAAGGGCAAGGCAGTCGATATCCGACGGATCGGAAAAGAACTGGGCGTCGGCTACGTGGTCGAAGGCAGCGTACGCAAGGACGGCGACAAGCTTCGAATCGTATCTCAGCTCATCGCGCACTTAGCGGACCAAGCCGCAGTCGGAAGTAATGTCCGCTGCAGGGAGCTAAGCCGCCATCAGACTATTGAGACAAGGCACGGTAAGGCGGCGCCCTTAGCGCTGCGGCAGCGTGTAAGCGATAACGTAATCTCCGGGCGGGGTTCCCATGAAGTGATGCCCGCCGGCCATGATGACAAGATATTGCCGGCCGCCGAACTCATAGACCATCGGATTGGCCTGGCCGCCGGCCGGCAAGAGATCCTGCCACAGTGTCGCGCCGGTTTCGACATCGATGGCGCGGATGAGATTGTCGGTCGCCGCGGCGATGAAGACGACTCCGCCCGCGGTGACAACTGCGCCGCCATTGTTCGGCGTGCCGATATTGATCGGTAGCATGGAAGGAATGCCCCATGGGCCGTTGCCACGCGCCGTGCCGAGCGGGCGATCCCAAATGGTTCGCCCCGTACGCAGATCGATGGCGCGTATGCCGCCATAGGGGGGCTGTTTGCAGAGGAGGCCCGTGGACGGCATGCGCCAGCCGGCGTTGACGTCGACGGCGAACGGCACACCCATTTGCGGATCGCCGGCGCCTTCGGCGCCTGAACTCATGTCGCCCCCGCGCGCCTGATCACGCGGCGCCCATCCGCGTCGGGTTGCTTCGTCACGCGGGACCAGGCGGTTGTAGTTCGGCAGGTCGCTGTAATTGGCGATGATCACGCCGCGGCGCGGATCGACGGCGATCCCGCCCCAATCGGACCCGCCATTGTAGCTCGGATACTGGATCCAACGCGTCTCTGTGGTCGGCGGCGTGTAGATGCCGCGATAGGTCGCTTGGCGGAATTGGATTCGGCAGATCATCTGATCGATCAGCGACATGCCCCACATGTCGCGTTCGCGAAGGTCGGGCATGCGCAAAGTGTGATAGCGCGAGAAGGGTTGCGTTGGGCTGCGCAATTCTGGCTCCAAGCCGCCGCCTGGGACTGGGCGTTCTTCGACGCCGTGGAGCGGAACGCCAGTGCGCCGGTCGAGAATGTAGATCTCGCCTTGTTTGGTGGGGAGAATAACGGCGGGAACGACGCCCGCCCCGGTGGGAAAGTCGATCAGGGTCGGCTGCGAGCCCAGGTCATAGTCCCAGACCCCCATGTGGACGGTTTGGAAGCGCCAGACCTCGCGCCCGGTCTCGACATTGAGAGCGACGAGCGCGGCGGAGTGTTCGTTCTCGGCTTGCGAGCGGTGCGAACTCCAATAATCTGCCGCGGCGTTGCCGAGCGGCAGGTAGACGAGCCCCAGCGCCTCATCACCGGTCGCCGTCGTCCACATGTTGGGCGTTCCGCGAGCATAGGTTTCGCCCTCGGGCGGACGACCCTTGCGCTCCGGATGCTCCATGTCCCAGGCCCAGCGCAGGGCGCCGGTGATTGCATCGAAACCCTGCACCACGCCCGATGGCGCATTCGCGCGCTGGCCGTCGAGAACCTGCTGGCCGGTGATGACCACGCCCCTGACGATGGTCGGCGCCGAGGTGATCGACACCATGCCCGGTCCGGTTTCGCCCATGCCGATTGTGATATCGACGGCGCCGTTCTTGCCGAAATCCGCACACGGCGTTCCGGTGCGCGCATCAACGGCAATCAGCCGCGCGTCGAGCGTGCCCGCAATGATGCGCGTCGCGCATGCGCCGGCGGGATCGGCGTTTGGCGCCGCGTAATACGCGACGCCGCGACACGCAGCCGTATAGGGAATGCTTGCATCAGAAACCTCCGGATCATGGCGCCAACGTTCCGCGCCAGTGGCGGCCTCGATCGCGATAAGCGTGCTGCGCCCCGTACACAGATAGAGCGTATCGCCTATCTTGAGCGGCGTCGTTTCCGCCCCCCACCGCTCCTTCGGCATGTCGCCGGTTCGAAAGGTCCACGCGCGTTCTAACCGACCCACGTTCTCGCGATTGATCTGATCGAGCGGCGAGTAACGCTGCGCGTTGTAGGTCCCGCCATAGGCGGGCCAATCAGCGCCGACTTGGATGAGCGAGGCGTCACCCATGGTTTGCGCGAATGGTTCGGGCATCGCGCCGGGGGCGTCTGGCCGGTTAGCCTGTGCAACCGCAACGCCCAACACGATCACAATGAGCGCAAAGCCGCCGAGTCCGAACAGCCTTCGCCGACGCCCGCGGTTCGCGTCCAATACAGGGAAGGACAAAATGACGAGCAGCAAGAGAACTAGTGGTCCGACCAGACGCGGGACCAGTGCCCAGCCGTTAAGGCCGACTTCCCAAAAAGCCCAGAGCGCGGTAACCACAAAAGCGCCAGCGTAGATCCACGCGCCGAGCAGTTTGCGCTGCGCGACGGCTAGGCCGGCGACGATCAACGCAAGTGCGGCGATAAGATAGTACCAGGAGCCGCCGACGCTAATCAGCTTGGCGCCCCCCAAGGCGAGAATGATGCCGATCAGAGCGATGACGCCGCCAAGGATCCCGACAGACCATTCGGCTCCGCCGGTTGGCTTTCGCCAGTCGCGAAGAAGGATTATGTTCTGCAGCTCACGGAGCATGGAAATCTACTTTGGCTGAGCCCACCTGGCTATGGCCACGCTTGGTCGAGCGGTCGCCCATCGGGCCGCGCGACTATTCTATCGCAAATCATAAATGATCAGAGTTTTCGCTGAATGAGGCGACGGAAACCCTGAGACGGCGCGCGAAGCGGACGGAACTAACATGCCGTCAAAGTCCGCTTCTGGCACCAATCATAGCTTGGATTAGGTCGGTACATTGCGAGCAACGGCTAGAGGGATGCTGACGAGAACGCCGCATCGTCCCCGTGTGTTGTCGGCCCCACCATCCATACCGCTCGGCGTGTCAAAGTCCGCTATAGGCACTAAGCGGACTTCGTCGGCCGAAGCTGTCAGAGTGAAAAGTCTGACCATTATCTTCAGCAAGAGCGCATGAATCGCTCAGATTTGCGAATGTGGCAATTGGCACAAATGTCGCGTGGCAAATACCACTGCGCGAGCCCCCATGACGCTGCAGATTCTCCTCATGCTCAAGATGGTTTGAGCATTGAAAGGAGTGCAGACATGAAAACGTCATTAGCAATCGCAACCATCGCGCTGACATTCGGTGCGATGTTGAGCTTTACCTCCGGCGTCTCGGCCCAGAATTATGGGAACCTCTCGGGTAAGATGGGCGTATCCGCTGTCCAGATCCAGGCGCCCTTACCATCGCCCCCGGGCCCAGGCCCTTATCGTGGCAATCGTTAGGCTGTGAGATGTACCAGCTGGCCTCTCCCTGGGGAGGCTGGTTGGTATTCACTAGAAGCAACGGAAGCGCGAAATGCGGAAGTCCGCGACAGATAGGATGAACGACTACGACGCCGTGATGATGGGTGTCTTGGAGCCCATTCTCGTCCTGTCGGTGATGGCGGTTATTGCTTTTCTGGTGCCGCTATCCTGGTAAGGGGATGGGGCAGTGCCGAGTCCTGAATATTACCATCGTCAAGCTGATTTGTGCCTTCGGATGGCTCTCTTGACCTCTGAATACGAGGAGCGTCTTCGCCTACTCGACATCGCGAATGGATATAGAGATGACGCGGTCAGAGTGGAGGCCCTGCAAGGCGCGAGTCACCGTTGACGTTTCTTGCCCGGGGAGGTTGGGGAGATATGTTCGACACAAACTAACGGCTCTGTGATGTCTCTTTCTGGCACTTAGCGGACATGCCATTCACGCTTGCGAATGTCTGCTTTCGGGTTGAAAGCGGACATGGCACTCGCATCGCCAAATGTCTGCATGCCTTGAGGAGCGCACCGCTAATGCGAAAGCGTGTTGTAGACGAGCCATGCTAACACTATCGCAACAAGCCAGCCCAATTGGCGGACCTCTTTTCTGATGCGTTGCAACTCGACGAGCATCTGGTTCAGCACGTAGCTTTGGTCGGGAAGGGGGAGACGGCACGTAGGGGCCAGCAAAGGCGTTGCCGTCCTCATTCTCGTTTAGCTTGGCCTCGTCTGGCATGGCGATCCTCCGTGCAACAAGGGTAGCACGTGGACCCATCCATCGTGACAAGTGACAGATGTGACAGCCATCACGATGTGACGTGGGACACGGCAGTCTGGGCCGTATCCCACGCACCTATCGCAACGCGCTGTCAATGAACTCCATCCCCACGAGATAGAGCACGCAAACGACCGCGAGGACCATCAGCACCAACACAATGCCGAAGGCGATCATGCGTCCACTTCGGATGTTCCATGGCATGGCGATATGGGGTCAACACTCAACGCTGTGCGCTATCGCACATAACGAAGAAGCCCCGGCAGGCACCCGGGGCTTCCAAGGGATGTTGGGTTGGACCTGGAGGGGTCTTACCCAATGAGCAAACCCAGCCCGCGATCAAATGTTCCGAAAAACAATGAGGTCATTCGGTGGCGAGTTCAGATGCTTAGTCGTCGAGGACGCGCCATGCGCGGTGATTAGGCTTCAAAAAGAAGCGTCGCGCCGGCGCTTCCCTCAAGGGTGCGCCGTGGGCCTGGAAAGGTGGACCCAGCGCACGGGGAAAGACTAGCAACCGGCAATGTCGGGTCAACGCTGAACGCTGTCGCACATAATGGCTTTGGTTTTAGGAGCATCTGCGCCCCTTATTTCTGAAGCTTGTTGTGACTTGGGCGCAACGAACTTCGCGGCCATGGGTCGCGATAAGCGTCCACTTGCGCTATAGGAGGCGCTCCGAAACGCAAGGGGAGCTGAGGCAAGGCCAAATGGCATCTTGGACGACACTCACGGAGCTTTTCGAGCGCCTCACTCACCCTGGAGCGCACGTGGGGAATTTGCGCGAGGAGGAATTGCGGCTGGCAGCAGCAGCGTTGCTCGTCCACGCCCTGGCAATCGACGGAGAGGTTGCCAACGAAGAGCGCCGCAAGCTCAACGCTTTGCTGCAAACGCATTTCGGGCTTGGCGACGATGAAACGCGCCGGCTCATTCGCGAGGCGATAGTCCGCGACCACGGCGCCGTCGTTCTTCACCGGTTCACCAGCGTCCTTTGCGCCCAACTCGACCAGAATGGCCGCAAGCAGATCATCGAGATGCTGTGGGAAATCGCCATGGCTGACCGCGTGGTGCACGAGTTCGAGTTCGAACCTCGTCTGGCGGGTGGCTGAGTTGCTTGGGGCCTCGGCCCGCGATCGCGAGCTGTTGCGGAAAACAGTCGCAAGCCGGCTTGGCTTGGAGGCAGAGAGCTAGGTGACGACGATCCACGTCATGCCACGGCCACACGGTCGCGTTGTCGTCATGCTCCGAGCGAACGGAAACAGTGCTATGCGGCGCCCTTGAACTTCACCAGATATCCAGACACCGCGAGGCCTCCCCGCACTGGCCCCCGGATGCAGCATCATTTTCAGCGGAGCCGATACGTCGTTCTGTGGTGTAGAGTTCACCCTGACGGCCGGGAATATGTGAAACCCTGCGCCGTTGAGGCCAAGGGCCGGATCGGTGACCGCCATCGTCGTCTCCGAATTCAAGGCCGATGATGGAGGCCGGAATATAAATCCCGCTCGATTATCAGTAGCCTCCCTTTGGGGACCGTGGCCTGGTTGGTGCTGCTCGTGCCCTTTAGTAGGCCATTCTCGATGTTCGAATATGGCTTCGAACGCTTCCTCAGTGTCATTGACTCGGACTCGCCACCTTGGAGCTGCTGCTCGGGACCAACCCCAACCTACTCAGACTATTTGCAGCACTTCATTTCGCTCCTGTTCCGATGCGTGCACCACATCGTTTGCCGCACAGCGGCCACTATACAGGCTCAGGCTTCGTGCACGACTTCCCGTTGCACGAAATTCAAGCTGTGCTTGGCACAGCGTCAGTGCGAGATAGGCAGCATCACCGCCATCACGTGCGAGGAAGGTAATCCGTTTTGACTCAATAAAGAAAAGAGCCCCGTAAAACGCTTCCCCCGTGATTACCGGGGTTGAAAAAGGAAAACCCCGGTGCGGGTGGACGTTCGCACCGAGGCTCCCGGAGACGAACCGCAGGAAGCCGGCACCTGTGATCCTATCTGAAAAAGAATTACACTACTATGACGTGCAAATGGCGCCGACCGAAGCCGACGCCCTTATTGCTTACCGATGTCTAACGGCCGTTGTTGCCAGGGCACGCCATCGCGGGTTGAGGATTCAAGACCAGCATCGTGATGCTGCCAGTGGTGATGCTGAAAGCCAGGGCAACGAGTAGAATTAGCTTCGCCATGCGGAGTCTCCTCTCACAAAACGCCAATGTTGGCTTTGCATGTAGGGAGGGCTTGCGCGCATTCAATCCTGAACGAGGGTGTGGCACGGCTCATTGATATTCCCTCCTTGATTGACGGGAGGGCGCGCGTGTCCGAACGCAGGAATGTGGAATGGGGGATTTGGTCACGGCAGCCCTCCGAGATGGGTTGCTGTTTTCAAGTGTCGGTCGGGAGCGTGCTGTCTCCCGGCCGGTGCGCATGATGCGCAGGGGCTTACGAACCGGTCAATTCAGATTGTGGGCAGGAAAATGGCTAGGCCGTCCATGTAAACGCTAAGCACCTGGGAATAAAAGCGCTTTCTATAATTGCTGGCGGATGGGGAGGGATTCGAACCCTCGAGACGCTTGCGCGCCTGCCGGTTTTCAAGACCGGTGCCTTCAACCACTCGGCCACCCATCCTCGCAAACAGATCAAGTAGTTAGCTTTCTGACCGTTGGCAACAAACCGGGAATTGCCCACCAATTGCCCACCAAGCTGTCGGATCAGTGCTTAAGCTTCTCAATCTCGGCAAGGGTTGTTGCTCCGGCCTCCTTCCCCTTGCGCAGGAGCTCCCGGTACATGTCCGTCAGTGCGGGGCATTCGTCCGGGGCCACAGCCGCTCGCGCTTCCTCCCAAGAGGGTAGGCCCTCGGCGGCCAGCGCCACATTGACATCGTCGACTGTGCAGTCCTCAGCAGTAAGGTAGACGCGCATGGCAACCGCGAGCATGTGCCTTCTCGTCTCAAGATCTTTTGCCGTAGTATCCTTGTCCGTCATTTCAGCATTCCCTCTGTTGACTTCGCCGCAGCGCCACCAGCGTTCGCCGGGTCACTGCATCTCCACGCTGATTTTATAGCCATGCCCCCCATCCGACTGCCAATTTCAGATTTTCTGCGAACTCATCAACGAAGGCCTCCTTAGCGTCCTCGGGGCAGCTCTTGCTGATTAAGTTAGCTAGGAGCAGAAACGCCGCTCCCATTACGTCACCCGCTTGCTCGCCGTCGCACATGCGTCCCATGAGAGACGCGATCTCATTATGCCGCTTCATTTCGTCACTCCAAATTCATCAACGTTGCCATGACATAGGCGCAGGTAGTTTTTTTGCAGGTAGCCGTACAGGTGCGGGTTCTCTGTTACCCCTTCCGGATCCAATCTCGCCTGCGCGATGCACTTCCCCAGCAGCTTTACGAACTCGTCCACGCTTTTCTTCTTATGGTCAGTCCTTGTCACTTCAGCACTCCCTCAATTGCCCTTACGGCCGCGGCGTCGGCGCCCTCAATCAGGTGTCCATAAATGTCGAGCGTTATGCTCGCCTTGCTGTGCCCGAGCCTGCGGCTGATCACGAGAATGTCCACGCCGGCACGAATCAGCGTCGAGGCGTGGGTGTGCCGCAGCGAGTGAAACGACACAGCCGGCAAGCCTCTTGCCTGCAGTGCCCGCGACCAGGAGCGCGGGTCACATTGTTCGGCGACAACATCTCGCCCTCGATGGTCGACCGGCGCCTTCGGCCACGTTATCTGGCCGCGGGCCTCCTGTACGTTGGCTTGGGCCTTACGCTTTACGCAAGCGTGCTACTCTGGACTGACGATTGAACCCTCAGAGTGTGGTGGATTTATCGGAAGAGGCTCTTGATGCGATTGATCATTTGAAGCGCGCGATGCATGGGTAGCCCGATAAGAGCTCACCATGTCGGCTGGCACATCTTTCGTGTAGCAATAAACAAGCTGATTGGTCGGTTTATCGTAGGCACTCTGTCCTTGGCAAGTTGTTGCGCTGTAGGGGCATGGACACGGTCCCTGATAGCTCGTTATGGACTGCTGAACGATGGCTGTCCTGATCTCGATATCGGACAGGTCTGTGGTTGGTGGCTCCCTCTCAAGCTGCTGAAGATCGCCTAGTGATGCCTTCAGCAAGGCACCGCCGTCAAAGTGTACGTAGAGGAGCGAGATTGCCCGCTCGAATTCTACCCTGACGGCTACCCGATGCTGCCTGATTGCCTCCGCCGATAAATGGAGACTCCAAACATCTCTTATGGAATCGGGCCAGCTTTCGCCGATCATGGCGCGGGTTTGACACCGCTTAGGCGACTTTACTCGCCGGGGCTTTCGAGACGGGTTTCTTCTCCGCCTTGGCAACGAGATCGAGTTTCGGACGGCGCGCAGATGGCAGTCCGTGCCGAGATTTTCGTCGGATCTCGACGAAGACGCCTAGCAGGATGAAGGCAATCGCGCTCATCCACATCAAGACGCCACCGACCGTTTCAATCACGTGCACTGCATCGACCAGGAGCATCGGCATTCCCCGATCCAACCCTGCTGTGACAGACGAATTTGAGTGAGGACCCGCAATTACCCAGGACTCGAATTTACAGAGTCTCTTATGCAGAGGGGTAACGAGCGCTTATGAGGAATGTTCCACGTGGAATCCGGAATCACCCAACTCTGAGGATGGCCTGCGGTAAGAGCCAAAGGAGGTAAAAAATGACGCCTGTTGTATGCGCTACTTCCATGGCCTCGGCCTTCAATGTAGTGCTCAATCTAGTCTGTATTTGGCTTTTGCTGATTGTCGTGGCGGATTTGCGCAAGGTCAGGGACCGCCAAAAAAAGATCGGCCCAGACATTTAAGCTTTTCAGGCACCGGGATGGATTAAGGAGCAACGTGGACGTTTGGCAATGTTCGCCGCTATGCGCCTAGGCCATCATGGAGGGGAGAATGACCGGACAGATGAAGGGAGGATTTGCAAATGCGCAATTTCAAGTCCGTCAGGTTCGCATGGAGCAAGGAAATTCTTACGGCGTGGTGTTGTACAAAGCAGCCAAGCCAAAGAACCATGACTTCGAATATACGGTGCTGGCTAAGGGCAAGCGCCTGAACAACACGTCCGACAAAAGTGTCGTGATGAAGCATCGGAGTGGCGACGTCAAAATCTTGCTCTCGGTTGAGCACGGCCTAACGCGTCGGCGAGATGTGAATGATGCTATCCGCATCGCTGTAGAGAATGACATCGACGCCGATATGGCAAGACGAAATTGAACAGCGCGGCCCTTCAATTCAGTCTTGCTTCTCCTTGCCGGTAAGCTTGTAGTCCTTATCGAAGGTCAGGTAATACGGGCCGTCCTCGCACAGCACGTACTCAGCTTTGTAGCCATCCCCATTTGCCTCAATATCGTCGCCCACATCCATGCTACAGCCCAACCCCGTTATGGCCTCTTCGACCGCAGCTTTGGCTTCGGGCGATACATCAGCGGCATGAACCGAAATCCAGCTGGGCTGAGCTAAGGCCATCGCCACAACGAACAGCATCCTTATCACCTGCAGCCTCAAGCGAGCGTCGGCAGCCTGCCGACGTTACAGGCCGGTAGGCGCGTTGGCTTCAAGGTTGGACCTTGCGTTGTTGATTGAGGACGCCTTCGGCGCGCTGAGCCGGGTTCGCGTGTACCGGGACTCTGGGATTAACATTGACGGCAGCACGCGCTATCTGGCGGGCGTAGTAGATCGTTATGCACACCCCGATCAGCAAAGCCACTCCGAGGATTAGTTGCCAAAACATAAAGTCGGCCATCCTCTTGGCCTGTTCAGCCATGACTTGCTGAGCCATCAACACCTGCGCGTTGGCATGATCCTGCGCGTCCCGCGTACTGCCTTGTGAACTGTCTTGTGCAGCGCCTCCTCGGTCTGTTGGCTCCCAATCGCCTTGGACAGGTGAGCTACCCCAACTCGTACCCGGTGGTGGACTTACTTCCGGGCTGCCCTCTTGGGCATGCAGCATTGCTGGGAGCAATATTGCAGCCGCCGCAATCAAAGCCCCTCCAACAATGGCGTTTGAACACCGATATCGCCGCAAACCTAGCTCTCCTCGATTTCACCTATCCGCAGTGACGAGTTTGTCTTGCCGAGTAAGGCTGGCAGCTTGACGATGTTAGCAGCTATCCGCCGCACCTCATCAAGCGTCAGCCCCTTCGCGGTTTCAGCATCGCGGGCGACGGTATCGCTCAACCTTATGCCTCTCATGACGGCGCGCCTCCTCCTTCGAGAAGCCTACCCACGATCAGGGTTGCGATCGCGCACCGGGCGCACTCGATCGGCGCATCCTGAAGAAGGCGTAGAAATAACTGACCCAGAGGACGACGGAGAGGCCGTAGAAGATGATGGTTCGCATTGACCACAACGGCCAGGAGCCTGCGGGGCCGATGGCGATCACGTTGGGATACCAAGTGAAGAGCGTGGAGCGCCACCGATTCCACATGAGGGTCATTTCCGTGTTGCGATCCTGCGCGGTCTTGGCGTCGTTGAAGACACGCTCGCTGTTGCGCTTCAGCCACCACCAGGAATCCTCGTTGATCAGCTCGAGTCCTCTGTCCGACCGGTTGCGCATGTAAATGTATTCGATGTCGGTCGTATTGCCGCGGGCGTCGGGATCGCTGCGGCGCACTTCCGTTCCTGTGACGACGCCGGTTGTCCATGTTGGACGTGCGTATTCCCATCCAAACCAGAGTGGGATACCCACTACGAGTGCAGCGATGGCCAGAACGGGACCCCGCCTGCGCCATAAGATAAAGGCGAGCACGAGAATCGCGAGCAGGACGATGTAACCGATAGACAGCCAAGCCTGGAGCATGGCTCAAACCTCACAGCAGTTAAGACTCGATACGGTCGAGCCGCCGCACCTTTCAGTATCAAGGACAACGTAACATAAGGCCTCAATCCCGCTTGGCGAGTAGGGTTGGCAGCTTGGCGATGCTGCTCGCTATCCTCCGAGCTTCATCAAGCGTTAGCGCCTTGGCGATTCCTGCATCGCGTAAATCGGCGTCCCCGTACACATAAGCTAAGGTCTGACCGTTTGAGTCTATGACCTTGAAGCCGCCCTCGACAGGTTCAACCGTCCATGGTGCCGGGAAATAATCCTTTTTGCCGTGCTGCTCATTGTTATCTTCGGCATTAGCAATTTGCGGATAGTGTTCGTTGCCTGCTTGTGGCCTGCTCCTTACTCTTTTCACCAGGAACAGTAGGGCCCAACCCAAAACCCACGCCAACCCTACCGGGATCAATGCCAGCTGAGCCCAACTGCTCCAGTGGGCAATGGCAAGAGCCTGCCGCAATTCTTTATTGCAGCCCTCCACACCCCCCTTCTTCGCCCAAGCCTGTTTGATGCAAAGCTGGTATCGGTCCCCGGCTATGCGCCTATCGTTATCTTCCCGGCTCAAATGAAAATAAGACGGCCCCACTACGACCCAAACCACCGAGGCAATGATGCCGAGTCGCTGCCAATTGATAAGGCGCATTGAATTGCCGCCCGCCGTAAATGTGCTTCTCAACTAGCCCTTTCCGAATAGCGTTGGCAGCTTGGCGATGTTGCGCGCTATCCGCCTAGCTTCATCGCGGGTCAGCGCCGTGGCAATTCCTGCATCGCGTGAATCGGCGTGGCCGTAGACATAGGCAAGAGTCTGTCCGTTCGAGTCCACGATCTTGAAGCAGCCTCCGTCTAGAGCTTGAACGGTCCATGGTGCAGGAAATCGTCTCATCACGGCCTCGACTACGCCTGCTTTCAAGGCTTCCTTAAGCCTTCAATCTCACCCTAAGCGGGTGCGTGTTAGGGGGAGAAAGCCATGCACGAACAATGGAGCTTGCTCTTAGTCGAGTGCAGTGGTCGCTGCGTTGGCCTATGGAATGTTCTTTCGGGGGCATATTCGCAAAATGGAGCGACTTGACGATTAGCGACCCAGACTCGCTCTCGTCTTTCAATCGGTTGTGTCTCTTCTCAAACGGCCCATGGTGGGAAGCGTCTCATAGCCTGGGAAGCCGGTGCTAAGAGATGACTCTCTGTACGATGTTCCATTTTGTAGAGTCCGGCTTGATGCTTCTCCGAGGCGTGCCGGTCTCTCTTAGCTCGATGCCCTTCTTCAGCGCCTCCATGCCACGAATTAGCGCTTGATCCATTGCGTTATGGGTCGCCTCCCCGCCTGACTCAAATTCCAACTCTATGGTGGCCATCATCTTCATTGGGTCGCTCCCATGATTCGCGCTGACGGGGAGAAGCCGCCGTCTAGGGCCTCAATGGTCCAAGGTGGTGGGAATCGCGTGCCGATCACCACAAAGGTCGATTGGGTGAAGCATTTGGTCTTGAGCCAAGTCTTGCTTCGACCAGACCGATAGGGGGCCAGCGAATGTTTGGAGACGATGCCCTCAAGTTCCTGCTCAGCGCAGGCTTTGAACAGGGCATCACCATCCCCTACAAATTCATCGCTAAACTGAATACGGCTTTGGTCATCGCTTCCCAATAGAGCCTTCAGGCTAGCTCGTCGCTCCAAGAGCGTTTGCTGGCGGAGGTCCTTTCCATCGAGATGCAGCAGATCAAACGCATAAAGGATGATGCTATGGGGTTGCCGCCGCATCGCAGTGCTTAGTGCCTCAAAATCGGAAGCGCCGTGGCCGTTCTGGACAATGGCCTCTCCATCAATGATTGCCGATTGGCAGCGGAGGTTGGTAGCGGCACGGACGATAGCTGGATAACGGTCGCTCCAATCATATCCATTGCGGGTGAAGACACGGGCTTCTCCTCGCTCAACCAGCACTTGGGAGCGATAGCCATCGTGTTTGATTTCGTGAATCCAGTGCTTGCCCTCAGGTGGCTGATCGACCAAGGAGGCAAGCTGGGGCTCGATGAACCTGAGTCGTGTCGTTACGCGAAACATTGGGGCTTCGCAGGGTGTTCGACCGGGAACGGCTGATCGTGGGACGGTGTTTTACTGAGTAATCGCGTAACACGCAAACTCAGGAGGGCGACATGCCCAAGCTCCTTATTGCATTCGCATCAGCGACACTACTCTTAGCTAGCAGCGGCATCTGGAAGGCCAACGCGGCGACAATAACCAATGCCGGAAGCCTGGCACCTCTAACGAAGTCCTATACGCCCGCTGAAAAGGTTGCCTATTGGCGCAGACATTATCGCCGAGCCTATCGCCGTGGATATTACGGCTATGGCTACGGGTACCCGTCTTATGGCTATGCCTACCCAGCCTACCCGTATTACGGCTACGCCTACCGGCCATACGGTTATTACGGCTACGGCTGGAGACCAGGCATCAGCATCGGTATCGGACCCGGCTGGGGCTGGCGCTACTAACAGCAATTCTATGAGGCCCAACTAACGAAAGCGTCCGCGTAATCGGCGGTGTGAGGAACGCCTAATTCTGTGATGGGTTGACCAAGGGTCCGCAGCCGGAGTTAGCGACTCTCTTCGAAGTCCTCTAGGGTCGCTTCCCTGGCTGCCGCAATCAGCACTGATCCCGAGGCTGAGAGAAACCCGGCTAGCCTGATCGGCGGGCCGGGTTTCTTGTTGCAATGCACGACTGCCGCATTGACAGAAAACACCCTTTTTGGAATCGATTTCCTCGTCTCTGTTTGAAAGGAGTTAGCTAGAGGAGTTTTCCCTATGCCCGGCGATCCAAAAGAATGTCGTCAGCACGCGCTCAATTGCGTGCAACTAGCGAAAACCGCAGCATCACCACAAGCAAGAGAAGAGTTCGCCAATTTGGCGCGGACTTGGATCAGGCTGGCCGACGACTTAGAGCGCACCCTGGCCTTCCTTGATGTGCTGGAGGACGAGACCGAGCCGGAGAGACGAACCGGATAGCAGCACAAGAAGAAGCCCCGGACGGTGGAGCCAGGGCTTCTTCCGCTCTTCAAGAAGGAGGTAAGACATGATGATGGCTGGCGACCATCACCACAGCCCTTAACTACCACTTGGCGCGGATTAATCAACCCAACATGAAAGAAGCCCCGGCGAAGCGGCTGCTAACCGGGGCTTCTAGACTTGGGTCCTTGTGAAGAGGGGTTCCCCACGCGAGGATCGTATTACAACCTCGCCGCCTACAGCGTGTCTTGGTCATCACTATGCAATGCAAACACGCTAGGCAAAAAGAGAAGCCCCGAGAGGGGACTGATCTCTCGGGGCCATGCAGGATCAAGGCATTCGGGAATTATGCTAAAGGCACGTATCATAATGCGATGCGTGGATAAAGGGGACACCGCTAGAATCCTTGCGGGGTGTGATATTGGTGCCACTCCTGAGACCATCCGCATAAGCGGGCACCGACCGAAGCCGACGCAAAGACGGAAGTTTCCCCTGAAATTTGCGCCTAGCCACAACGCTGCCACAAGCTCTCGTTCAGCTTGACGTTGCCTACAACGGGAATACGGGGGGATAGCCTTATGCGCGATATCCGTAGCGACCTAGAAGAGCGAGCCCACATTGTCCAGGAACAGGTGAAGGCCGCTTATGCCCACTTTGAGAGAATGGCCCAACAACTGCAAAGCGAGCGGGATGCGCGGGTCTCCGATCTAAAGGAGACGCTAGGAATGATTGATAGGCTCATGCAATTCGAGACCGGCACCGTGGCCAAAGTGGTGACGCTGGAGAATGTCCCGGGGTCGCAACCTTCGCGGACTGAGAGGATAAGGGCGGCAAACGCCAGCTAGAGCCGAGCGAAGTTCCTTACCGTGGGTGCGTCCTGGCCTGGCGATCCGAAAGAATGTCGTCAGCACGCGCTTGCCTGCGTGCGACTCGCTCAAACCTCAGCATCACCACAATCAAGAGAAGAGTTCGCCAATTTGGCGCGGACTTGGATCAGGCTGGCCAACGACTTAGAGCGCACCCTGGCCTTCCTTGATGTGCTGGAGGACGAGACCGAGCCGGAGAGGCGAACCGGATAGCCACAAAAGAAGCCCCGGACGGTGAGTGCCAGGGCTTCTTCCGCTCTGAAGAAGGAGAGACATGATGATGGCAGGCGACCATCACCACAGCCCAATTACCACTTGGTACGGATTAATCAACCAGCGTTGAATGAGAAAAGAGCCCTGACCGCAGGGGGCCAGGGCTCTTAACGCTCCCCTGGAAAGGGAAAGCATTGGGTGAGCTACGCTAAACACACTACGCGATATGTTGAGCTTACCGAACCCGTTGGGGGTCTAACCGTCTGTATAATATCGACGACTTAGGTCAACAAGCCTATGCGCAAGCGAAGCCCCGGCGTTCGGGGGGAACCGGTGCCGCTGACAATTAGGGGATAGCAACGCTGACACTGCTAGTCGCTTGCCTCTTGATCTACAAATTGGACCTTCCTCAATGGCTGTAAGTCGCAATGGCGGTGTGGGCCGTCGAGGTAGGCGTCTGGAGGTTCACCCTCCGCTCCGAAGATCGAGAGTTTGTATTTATCGAAAACAAGCTGACCGAAATCGAGAGGCGGATTGGCGAATTGCGCCCAACGCCAAGCGACCAGGGATGAGGCTTGGCTGGTAGTCGATCTTGGCGATAACGGCAGCATCATTCCAACCGAAAAAGCGATGACTAGACGTGACGCCTTCCGGATTGGGGACCGAGTTCGAATTGATGCTGTTCTGTTCGCTAGTCGGTGAGCCACCGCCACAGGGCACCGTGGTTGCCATCGGCTATCGCACCGTCAATTGCAAGATGGACCGGAATGGCAAGGTGGTCCGTTTCGAGCCGTCCGACTTGCGGGTTATCCCCAGGCCGAAGGGAAAGCCACGTTAGCATGGACAGATTGATGGACTGAGAATCAAAAAGGCCAGAAAACCCTTGTAAATCAATGCTATCTGGCGGAGAGGGTGGGATTCGAACCCACGGTACGGTTACCCGCTTTCGAGACCGCCGGCTAATTGGGTATCGCCCTAAAGGATCGCATGATCAAGGTGCAAACAACGCTGGTTGCAGGTCCCCGCAACCACCTAACAATCTGGTCTTTAAAATAAATTTCAATTACAGCGAAGCACGGTACCGTCCGCCGAGGCCTCGGGTCGCCACCGGGTCGCCACCGTCGGCCAGCATGGAGGCCCGGGGTGGCTTCCGCCCTCTCACGCCGGTAATAGGGGTTCGAACCCCCTACGGGGCGCCACTTTTTTAAGCCCAACCTAATATGGCCTAATATGGGGCGGCTCCATCGGGGGTTCGCGCTAAGGCCGGAGGCACGTGCCGGTAGCGGCGGCGGGCGTAACCGACCTGTGCGACGTCGCAGCGACTCGTGGTGGGCGTCGTAAAGGAAGCCCCGGGCCGGGGCTACTTGGCTTAGGGCGTTAGCCAAATGCTGACTTGGATGTGCAGCTCAACGTCCGTTATTGGGGGTAAAGCGGACATGCTCATCGTCGGCATCGATGTCTGCTATCTGCCAATAGCAGACATACGGAAGCGGCTGCAGGCCGCCGGCGGGGCGTGTTGGTGCGATGAAGCTCAGGACCTCGCCGGCTCGAGGATGAGAATCTCTTGTTGCTGCAAGGCGAATTCCTCCGGACGCAGCGTCAGGCGATGGTGTCCGTGCAGCGCGAAATAGGCGCTGGCGGCAACGCACCACACGATGACCCAGAGAACGCCCTTGGAGAAATTCGGGTCTTGCAGTTGGTTGCGAACTGATCCGCCGAAGCTCATAATGGCGGCAACTCTGGCGGTGTCGCCATGCAAGAGGCGCGTATCGAACTCCTGCAGCACATGCCCGTTTTCGGCGGAATCCGGGCCGACGTCCTCCAATTTCTGCTCGGCCTGTGCCCGGTCGTGTCCGTCCCGGCGAACGAGTTCTTCTTCCGCGAGAACGACCAAGCCGATTCGATGTTCGTCCTCGAAGCGGGCAAAGCCGCGGTGCTGAAATCCTGGGGCGGACAGGAGTACCTTCTCCGAACCCTGAAGGAGGGCGACTGCTTCGGGGAGATGGCGATTATGGACCTCTTTCCGCGCAGCGCCTCGGTCCGCGCAGTAGAAGATTGCACCGCAATCCGTCTTTCAGCCGCCAACCTCTACCAGGTCTGCGCGCAGGATCCCAAGCAGTTCGCGCTGATCCAGATGAACATGGGCCGGGAGGTGTGCCGACGACTCCGGGAAGCGGATAATCAACGGTTGCGCGCCAGGATGGGGACGCCAGACGCGGACGTCGAGCATGTTTTCCGGCCCAGCTGAAAATGACGCCGGGCCGTCCCCGGCCAAGGCGCGTATCTCTATGACGCCCGGATGTTCGCTTTGGGTCATTAGCGGACTCGGCACGTTTGGAGTTGGAACGTGACGGCAATTTCGCTCAGTTGCTGGAGCGAATCCGACGAGAAGGCCATTCGTGAGCAACTGGTCCGCATCCTTAACAGCGGTCCGTTCCACCAGTCACAGCGCCGGCAGCGGTTCCTGGAGTACCTCGTCAATGAAACTCTTTCCGGACGCGGTGAGCGGCTGAAGGCCTACAACGTCGCTTTGGAAGTCTTCGAGCGTCCCGAGACGTTCGACCCCATCACCGACCCCCTCGTGCGGATTGAGGCGGCCCGCCTGCGTGAGAAGCTTCGCGAATACTACGGGACCGAGGGCCAAAGCGGATCCGCCGCGCATTCTTGGTGCACCATCCTCTATGCGAGCACTGCACCCTGCTTGGTGTTACCACGCCGGCAACGCAAGCGGATCACATCGAGCGGCTCGTCGACAAGGATCACTTTAAGCGGACGGCCTGGGAGGGATTGCAGGCGCTATGCGCCGAGCACCACACGGCCAAGAGCAATTGGGAGCGCGGCTCCCGCCGATGGCCCTTGCGCCTCGGCACCGATCCGGACGGCTATAACATCGAGCTCCACCGCGGTTTCGTCGAGACGCCTGAGCGCCTCGCCTTCTTGACGGCGCGCCCGAGGTGAGGGCAACCTTGTGTCCTCACTGATTTGACGAGGGCGCTTATGTCTTTGCCACCGGCGTTGCATTCGCTGCTGCTCAACGGGCCGGCCCAATCGCACTATGACCCCCTGAAATATGGCGGCTCCGCCGTTATCCGCGCTGCCTGGGGTCGGCACAAGGCCGAGCTGCTCGCGGCCTGCAAACCTGGCACCCGTCCCTGGGTATTTTGGCGGATTGAGCTCGGGATCCCGAAGCCCGCCGGCGAGGCTGGAGAGTTGCGAATCATCAAGAAGCTCGAGATCTACCGCAACGAGGAGGAGAAGGCCTATGTGCTCGGGCGCCTCGAGGAGATCACGGCAGGGCTTCGCGCAGCGTGGACCCTCCGCCGGCAGCAGCCCCACGCCGTGGCGTGAAAAGAGAAGGGGCGCCGGATCTCTCCGACGCCCCCATTAAACTTCTAGCATGCAGCGAGGCCCGGTCGGTCGGGGCTGTACAGCGTCATGTTGCGGGCGCGGATGCCCCGCTCGAATGCCGCGGTGGTCGTGCGGTCGAGCTCGAGCGCGTCGCCGAGCATATCTAGAAAGCGGATCTCCTCGGGCCTCACCAGGCGGTCGGCCACGGCGACCTCGAGCGCCACCCAGTACGCCGTCTCGCGGAGCTTCTCGGGCAATGCCTCTCGCACCAGCCGGAGCACCTGCTCAAGCCCGTCATCGGCGCTCAGGATCTCGCTGCAGGCTTCGGCAGCCTTGAACAGCTCGTTCTCGTCACAGTCGGCGAATACCGGCAGATTGGAGACGATCTCGCCGATGCGGGCGAATTCGTCATGGGTCATGGCGTGGTCGACGCCGGAACTGGCGACCATCACATAGACAAGCGCCGCATGATGCTTCAACGGCTCGGTCATGGCTGACGCTCCCCTACGCAAATCCACCCAAGTCTTACAATACGCCTAAGTGAACTGCAGACCTCTAGGCCACTGCTGCTGGCATCATATCTTTCTTCATGACGATGTTATGCAAGTTTGACCAATGGGGCCGACTCTTGCCGACCGATAGGGTTGCCCACCAAATTGCCCACCAAACGCATCTAGCTTTCCCGCGGCTCTCGACGAGAAACCATGGAAAACCAGAGAATACTTGGGGCAGCAGGGGGCAAGAAAACAGCGGAAACACGTTCGGCAGCGCATTTCAAGACCGGTGCCTTCAACCACTCGGCCACCCATCCCTTCGCCCACCGCTTTTCAGCCGTTAAGGCTGGAAATAGCAACGGCGAGGCAGCATTATGCACGTCCTTGGCCGTTTCCGCGATTTTCTCCCCGACATGAGCCGCAAGCCAGACCCTTATGGCCGCGATGCCAGGCGCCCTTACCACATCCCATTGCGCGGCTGGTGGCAGGTCGCCCAGAGGGTGTGGACCGAAAGCGGCCGCGACAATCTCTCGGTGATTTCGGCCGGTTGCGCCTTCTTCGCGCTCTTTGCCATCTTCCCGGCGCTCTCGGCGCTGATCGCCCTTTATGGCCTCACCGCCAATCCTACGACGGTGGAACAGCAATTCGGCATGCTCGCCGATGTGCTGCCGGCCCAGGCCTACGACATTGTCATCGAGCAGGTGCGCAGGCTCGTCCAAGCCTCAGGTCAGACCCTCGGCTGGAGCCTCGCGGTCAGCCTTCTGCTCGCCTTTTGGAGCGCCACCGCCGGAACCCAGGCGCTATTCGCGGCGCTGAACATCGCCTATGAGGAGCCCGAGCGGCGAAGCCTGTTCCAATTCTATCTCAGCGCCTTCACCTTCACGCTCGTCGGCATTCTCGGCGGCGTGATCATGATGCTCGCCATCGTCTACGTGCCGATCTGGTTCGGCCTGTTCGGCTACTCCGACGCTTTCGAGCATTTTGTCAGGATCGGCCGCTGGCCGTTTCTGGCGCTGCTCGTCATGTGCCTCTTGTCGCTGCTCTACCGCTACGGGCCGTGCCGCCGCGCCGCGAAATGGCACTGGGTGACGGCGGGCTCCGTCTTCGCCACCACGGTGTGGTTGATCGCCTCCGCGGTCTTCTCCTACTACGTCTCCAATTTCGCCCACTACGACCGGTTCTACGGCTCGCTGGGCGCTGTGATCATTCTCCTGTTCTGGCTCTACATCTCCTTCTACATCGTGCTGCTCGGCGCCGAGATCAACGCCGAGCTCGAGCTGCAGACGGCCATGGACACGACCTCCGGGCCGTCGCGGCCGCTCGGCGAGCGCGGCGCTTTCGTTGCCGACCATGTGGCCGGCGGTCCTGGCGGCGACAAGCGGCCCTCCCGTCCAATTCTCGAAAGCGACAAGGCAAAGCCTGGAGCGACCTAAGGCCCGTCTTTCGCGGTTTCGGGTCTTATCGCCACAAAGCCCATTTACACTGGTGCCAAGGCTTATGAGCGGTGGGACGTCAGGGAGCAGGTGAGACGGCAGTTATGGAAGCGCAGTCAAACGCGAGCGAGGCCGCCCTCGACCAGGCAAGCGGAAACGCTCTCGCCTCGTGCAAACGATCGACCCCGCGTTCCCCGGGGTCAGGGGCCTTCGCCGGCCTGGACGAATACGAGATTGACATCCATCCGGCTCCATTCCTGGACGATGTCTACCTGAAAGAGCTCTATGACGGGCGCCGCCCTTCGCTCGGGCGCGTCTTTGCCTTCTATTCCGAGCGGGATCGAAAAGGAGGTCCTGCCTTGGGTGCCGGGGTGGGTGGCGCGAACCGTGCTCGGTGAGCTTCCCTTGGTTGTCGATTTCGACGATGCTTGGCATGCGCTACAGCCGCTCCCCCAACCCTTTGGTGCGCTGGACCCTCGGCAAGAAGCTCGAGCGCATGGCCAGTCGCGCCGATTTCGTCATCGTCGCCAACAAGTTCTTGCAGAGTTGGGCGGAAGACGCCGGGGCCACCTCGGTGACATGCATTCCGACCGTGGTGGACTTGCGGCGCTATCCGCAGACGGCGCTGCCTGCGCCTGAGCCCTTCACCATCGGATGGATCGGCACGCCTGAGACCGCGCCCTATCTCGACACTATCAAGGGCGCGCTGAAGCAGGTCCTCGCCAAGGAGAACACGCAGCTGCTCCTCGTCGGCGCCGAGCCCTCCTTCCTCCCGCTTCCCAACGTCGAGACCCAGTCCTGGTCGGAGGCGAGGGAAGCCAATCTCCTGCAGCGCATGCATGTCGGCATCATGCCGTTGCCGCAAGGGGCATGGGAGTACGGGAAGTCCGGCTACAAGCTCGTGCAATACATGGCGGCGAGCAGGCCGGTAGTCGCCTCTCCGGTGGGGGTGAATTGCGACGTGGCGAAGGAAGGCGTGAACGGCTTCTTCGCCATCACCGAGGAGGAGTGGGTCGCGAACCTCGAACGCTTTCGCGGCAATACCAATCTCACCTCGGCGCTCGGAGCAGCGGCGCGGCAAACTGTGGAAGCGTCGTTCTCCTTGCGCGCCACCGTGCCGAAGATCGCCGAGATCCTGCTGTCGGCGGCGGCGTTGCGGCGCCCGAGCCAGCGCAAGCTCGCGCGCTCTTCCTTCAAACCCGATCTGGCGCGCTCCGCCGCGTCAAACGACGTCGCACCATCCCGATAAACAGGACAAGAGCCGCGCCCCCGGTCGCCGCCGCGAGCTTGACGGTGTGCGCCGTGGCGGTGTCGAAATGCTGGGTGAACAACGGATCGCCGGCGATGATCTCGCCCGCGATCCAGCCGAGCAACCCGGCACCGGCCCAAACAATCACCGGGAAGCGTTCGAGGAGCGCAATGACGATTGCCGCTCCAGCCATGATGAGAGGGATGCTGACGGCAAGACCGAACATCAGCAGCGCATAGCTTCCGCGCGAGGCCGCGGCGACGGCGATGATGTTGTCGAGACTCATCACTACGTCGGCGATGGCGACGATCCTGATCGCCTTCCACAAACTGTCGACGGCTTCGATGTGTCCCTCGCGGCCGTTCTCCTCGCCGCCGAGCAGTTTGACGGCGATCCAGAAAAGCAGGACGCCGCCGACGAGCTTGACATAGGGAATGGTCATCAGCTGCGTGACGACGCCGGTGAACAAGACCCTTAAGGTGATGGCGACCAACGTGCCGAGCACGATGCCCCACATCCGTTGGCTCGGCGGCAGCTTTCGGCAAGCAAGCGCGATGACCACGGCGTTGTCGCCGGAGAGCAGAATGTCGATCCAGATGATCTGTACGACGGCGAGCCAGAAGCCAGGATCTTCGATGGTCATGCTGCTGCTCTGCCCCCGCGCGCATTTGACCGGACGTTGATTCCGGCAAATTCGTGCTTAACCTTTTGCCGCCAAAAGCGGCAAGGACAAGACACATATAGGTCTTTCGGCCCTGGATTGAAGGAGGCGCTTGTGACTTTATCTCGGGCAATGCCTTGTTCTTGCCCTTGTTTCCGGCAGGGACAACCAACTATGCTGGCGGCCGCCCGAGCTCACGAATCGGGCGAAATCTTTGCTCAGCTCACAATGGGGGGAATCGATGAGCCTTGATGTGCAGGTGGTCAATCCGCTTATCGCCTTGATTGCTGGACTCCTGATCCTGCTCATGCCCCGACTGCTGAACTACGTCGTTGCGATTTATTTGATCGTCATCGGCGTCCTCGGGCTTGCGCACCATTTCAACATGTAGGCTGCACAAGGCATCGGGTTGCAGTCGGTAACGCACTTTTGGCAAGGACGACCTGGAACCATTCGGTCTGATGACCTATAGTTCCCGCTTCACGTTCAAGACGAAGGGAGAGACTCCTGCTGCGCTGGCACGCCGCAATCCTCGCTAGGCGCATATCTACGCCTCGCGCGACCAGGCTCTATCAAGGCGCGATCCTGTCTCTGACATTGATCGCGGCGCTTGGCGCACTCGCCCGCCCAAACGCCGGCGATGCTCCGCCGGCCGTCCTTGCCGAGGCGTCGCCGAACGCCGGTCAAGATGCAAGCGACCCCTCCAAGAAGAAGGCCTATGTCTGGTCGGCATCGCGCAGCGGCTCGATGTTGCGGCTGCGCGGTCTGGTGCCCTCGGAAGAGGACCGCCGCACGGTGCTCGGCATGGTCAAGGCCCACTTCGCCGATCTTGAGGTCGAGGATCGCCTCAAGATCGCCGAAGGCGGCCCGCCGCGAGAGCAATGGCTCGGAGCCGTGAGCTTCGGGCTGAAGCAGCTCTCGCATCTGAAACAAGGATCGACGCGGCTGCTGGACGCCGGCCTCAAGGTCTACGGCGAAGCGCGCAGCGCCCCCGACTATGCCGAGGTGAAGAAGGCGCTGTCCGGGCCGATGCCGACAGGCCTCACGGTTTTGAGCGACCATGTTCGCCCGCCGCTCGTCGATCCCTTCGTATTCGCCGCCACGCTAGGGCCAGATGCGCTTGTCCTGACCGGCAGCGTGCCGAGCGAGGAAAGCCGCAAGGATCTGAAAGAGTTGTCGAGGCATCTATTCGAGCGCCCGATGCTCGACGACCAGCTGCAGCTCGCCTCTGGCGCACCGAAGGGCTGGGACAATGCGGTGGAAGCTTCGCTGCGGGCCTTGAGCCGTCTCGACTCGGGCAAGATCGCGCTTTCGGGGCTTGCCGTCACTATCGAAGGCGTAGCGCCGGACAAGGGCACGGCAATAGCAGTGTCCTACCAGCTCAAGCGTGACCTGCCCGAGCTGTTCTCCTCTTCCGAGAACATCAAATGGAAAGAGGCCGATGTCTCCAGCGGCGCTGGCGCCGCGATCGTCCCGCGCATCAATGAGATCATCAGGACCGATAACGGCACGGCCACCGGCTCTCTGCCCCAGCCCGACCCGCATTCCCCACACGACAGCAACTAAGAGGCGGTGCTAGTCGTTCGAGGCAAGGAACGTCCCGATGGCCTCGACCGTCTCGGGCTCGTTCAACACCGGCGCGTGGCCCTGGCCCGGCACCGTCAGCGTGCGCAGATTTGGATGCCGCTCGACCATCTGCTCGACGGTCTCGGCGCTCAGCAAATCGGAGTTGGCGCCGCGGATGACCAGCGCCGGAAACTGGCCCAAGGCGATGAACTGGGGCCAGAGATCCCGAGGGTGGCGCAAATCGATGGTGCCGAACGAGCGCGCGAGCTTCCGGTCGTAGCTTTGCGCCGGGCGGCCGTTCTTCTCGTTGAACACCGCGCGCGCGATCTCCTCCCATTGCCATGACTCGATGGCCGGAAAGTTGCGCTCGTTCATCTCGCGGAGCAGGATGGCGGCGTCCTCCCAGCTGCGTGGAACCTTGGTGCGCCCGACATATCCCATGATGCGGGCAAGGCCTGTGGTCTCCATCACCGGGCCGATGTCGTTGAGCACGACGACGCCCATGGCCGTCGGCCGGACCGCCGCCATCATCATGGCAATGATGCCGCCGCGCGACGTGCCGATGATGGCGGCCTCGTGCAGATCTTGCAGCGTCATGAAATCGAGCGCGTCGATCAGCTCGATGAAAGGCGTGTAGTTGTGCCAGTCGCGATCGTGTTGCGAGCCGCCGCGGCCCCGGTAGTCGACGCAATAGACGGCTCTTGGACGCTGCGGATGATGCGACAGATAGCTCGCGAGGTAATGGAAATCGCGGGCATTGCGGGTGAGGCCGGGGAGGCAGACCACCGGCCTCGCCTTTGCGTCCGCCACCGGATAGTGCCGCACATGCAGCCGCAAATCGTCGAACGACGCGTAGAAGAGGTCTCGCCACAGCTCGCCGTTAAGCTCGGACATGTCGCGATTGGCGCCTTGGGAGCGGTTCGAAGGGGAGCAATCGTTCTCGTGCTGCTCTAGTTTTTACCGGAATTCCGGTACGAGCAAGCCTACCGCGTTTGGCCTACTCGGATTTTGCCTGTTTCACCGCCGTGGACAGCTTCGGTGGCGCCTTGGAAGCCGCCTTGGTCGTGGCGGCCCGGCCACGATTGAGATCCTGCACGAGTTGGAGCGCCTTGTCGCTGCCCGAGAGCCGGGAGCGGTAAAGCTGCAAGGTCTCCATGATTTTCTTCACATAATCACGGGTCTCGGTGAACGGGATGCGCTCGATCCAATCGACGGGATCGTTGCGCGGATCGCGCGGATCGCCAAATGCCTTCATCCAGTCCTGCACTCGGCCGCCGCCGGCATTGTAGGCGGCGAGCGCGAGGAAGTAGGAGCCGCGATAGCTGTCGATCAGCTCGCGAAGATGCGCCTCGCCGAGCTGGACGTTGTAAGTGGGGTTGGTGAG
This sequence comes from uncultured Alphaproteobacteria bacterium, assembly GCA_963825835.1. Lineage (GTDB taxonomy): Bacteria > Pseudomonadota > Alphaproteobacteria > Rhizobiales > Methyloligellaceae > Methyloceanibacter. The sequence goes on from CAWGVA010000029.1 coordinate 162,999, forward strand.
CTGGGCCGGGGCGAACTTCACCTTGTATTGCCTCGCCACCGCTTTTGCCGTGCCGGGCATGAGCTGCATCAGGCCGGCTGCCCCCACCGGACTCTTGGCCCCGGCGTTGAACTCGCTCTCCTGACGCGACAGCGCGTGCACGAGCGCCGGATCCACCCGGTCGGTGAGGAGGCTCTTGAACGGCGGAATGACCCCGATGGGGAGGGCATAGTCACCGACGGGCAAGTCGCGGTTGAAGGCGATCTTGGCGAGCCTCAGCGCGACTTGCGGGCTGTCCGACTGCTTGGCGAACTCGGCGAGCAGCACGACCTCTCCGGGGCTCGTCAGCTTGCGCGAAAGGGCGAGAAAGAATTGCGAGGTGACGCCGCTCATGCCGGCGGCATTGGCGACACCGATGGCCCGCACCGCATCGTTGGCAAGGAAATTCTGGATGTCGGCGTCGGTCGGTTTCGGCGTCGGGGTCACGGCGAGATTGGCGGGCCTCGCGTCGAGCGCTTGGCGCCCGAGCTGGCCGTAGAAATATTGGGGGTACTTCGCCGCGGCGTGGAAATGCAAGAGAGCCTGGCCGTTGTCGCCGAGCGCAAGCGCGGTGCGGCCAAGCCAATATTCGGCAAGCGCGAGATTCTTGGAGCCCTTGGCCGCGGCGCGGAGCGCGAGGAAATGTCCAAGCGCCGTCTCGGGCTCCGACAGAAAGCGCAAGGCGATCCAACCGGCGAGGAACTCCGCCTCAATATAGGCGTCGCCAGAGATCGGGCCGTGCTGCGCGGCGATTTCATAGGCAATGCGAGGTTGTCCGGAGTTGAGCGCGATGCGGCAATTGAGGCGCCGCTCGCTCCACCAGCCTTCGAGGTCGATCAGCTTGTCCGGCTCGCGCGGCGCATCGAGCAGCATCTTCCAGGCTTCCTGGTCGCGGTCTTTGCGCCTTAGCCATTGAATGCGGTTGTAGAGGAGGCCGATGTCGCCTGCGGTCGCGCTCGCCGGCAGCGCATCGAGCAGCTTGCCGGCATTTGCCCCGCGCTTGACCACGGCAATGCGCGCCGCAACCTTCTTCTGCTCGGCGGCGGGAAGCAGCTTCGAGGTGCGAAGCGCGGCCTCGGCGGTCGCCTTGTTGTCCGGAAAGAGCAGCTTGTCGATGCGAGCCTGGTGGTCCTCCGCGGTCAGCATTGAGCCGTAGCGGGCGAGGATCTTTTTCTCCACCGCGAGATTGAGCTGATAGTCGCGCCAAGCCGAGACCACGAGCTCGCGCGCCGCGGGCTCGTTGTTTTCCTTCATGAAGGCTCCGGCGAGAGCGGCCTTGCCGGCGCCGGTCAACGGCGTTGAGTTGCCGAAGAAGGCCCGCACCTTTTCCGGGCTCGCATCGGCAAGAAAGAGGGCGATCTCCGCCCGCCCGCGCAGCTCCTCTTGGCCAGGCCAATCCGGATTGGCGAGGCGGAAGCCCTCGATCGCTTCGGCGGAGGCGTCGAAGTCGCCATTCCGGTATTCGAACCAGGCGGCAAGCTTGCGCGCGGCGCTGTCCTTGATTCTCGAAACCGCTTCATGGGAGCCAGCGTCGTCGCCCCTGAAGCTCGCGCTGAAGGCATCCTTGAGATTGGCCGCATCGGAGTCGCTCAGCTGATAGTCGAGCAGCGGCTTCAAGATCGCGGCATAGGCGCCGCTCGGCGCGGGCTTCGGCGCCGGCGCATTCACGACGGGAACCGGAGCGAGGACCGCTGGATCTGGTGCCGCGACCAATGACTTCTGAGGCGGGGCGCTCGGGATTGCGGTCTGGCACCGGAATGCCGGAGGCATTTGCTTCCGTCTCGGCGGCGGAGGCTTCTGGCACCTCATGCGGGAGAGGCCGCGCGGCAATCGCCGCGGTGGCGTCGGCGGAGGCTCCCGGGGGGCTTGCGGCTGCCTTCATCGCCGCCCGATTGGGGTTCCGGTCCGGCAGCGGCATCACGACCGCCGGCTTCGCCACCTTGGTCGCGGGCTTGGCGGTCTTTACGGTCTTGGTGCTCTTCGCGGCGACGGGTTTGGCGCGCGACTTCGTGGCATGCGTCTTCGCCGCCAGCGGCCCCGGGGCAAGGAGCAGCGGTACGAGCAACGCGCAGAATACAAAGAGTGATACGGTAGCCTTTGTGCGTGTCATTCTCGTCGATCGGTCCGGGTTCGCGATCCCGCCCTGAAATGGCGAGGATTTCCCCCTAAGCCGGGGCTCCGCGACGAAGGCGCTATACTAGCCTGCCAAAATCAACAATGTCTGAAAAAATCCGGCGGAAAGATGACTGGAGGGTCGCAGCAATCGGCCGCAAACGACGGTTAAGTCTATGAAAATAAGCGTTTAAGCGGCGCCGAACGACGACACCTGCCAAACGGGATGTGGACTGATTGTTGCCGAAAGAGCGCAAAGCATCCCAGCGGACCGCAAGGCGACTCATCTTTTCCCGCTGACGCCAAAACCTATTGCCCGCCGTTATTTTTTGAGCCCATAAGCTCACTCTTTCACCGTTAGGAGCAAAAATCTCGTGCCAATGCCGCCCTTCCAAGGCTCGATCACGGCGCTGATCACGCCGTTCAAGAATGGCGAGGTCGATGCACGCGCTTACCAAAGGCTCGTCGAATGGCAGATCGACCAGGGCACGCACGGTCTTGTCCCGGTGGGCACCACGGGCGAATCGCCGACGCTGTCGCATGAGGAGCACAAGCGGGTCATCGCGCTGTGTGTCGAGGCTGCCGCCGGCCGCGTGCCGGTGATCGCCGGCGCCGGCTCGAATTGCACCTCTGAAGCCGTGGCGCTTACCCGCTACGCCAAGGACGCAGGCGCCGACGGCGTGCTGGTGGTGACCCCCTATTACAACAAGCCGACTCAGGAGGGCCTCTACCTCCATTACAAGGCGATCAACGACGCGGCCGACATCCCGATCATCATCTACAATATTCCAGGCCGCAGCATCGTCGACATGTCGGTCGACACCATGGCGCGGCTGTCCAAGCTACCGAACATCGCAGGCGTGAAGGACGCGACCGCCAACATGGCGCGGGTGAGCCAGCAGCGCGCGGCCATGGGCACGGAGTTCGTGCAGCTCTCAGGCGAGGATGCGACCGCGCTCGGCTTCATGGCGCATGGCGGCCAGGGCTGCATCTCGGTCACGGCCAATATCGCGCCTTCGCTCTGCTCGGAGTTTCAGCTCGCCTGCCTCGGCGGCAATTTCAAGCGCGCGCTCGAGCTTCAGGACAGGCTCATGCCGTTGCACGACGCGTTGTTCGTGGAATCAAATCCAGGCCCGGTGAAATACGCGGCCGAGAAGCTCGGGCTTTGCTCAGGCGATACGCGGCTGCCACTTGCCCCGCTTGCGGCAAGCTCCAAGGCCAAGGTCGACGCAGCGCTTGCCAAAGTCGGCCTGTTCCTCGTTTAGCACCGCAAGGTCGAGCCGATGGCGCAAAAGCGCGAGAGCGGCAAGCTCGTCGCCGAAAACCGCAAGGCCCGCTTCAACTTTGCGATCGAGGACACGCTCGAGGCTGGCCTCGTGCTCACCGGCTCGGAAGTGAAGTCGCTGCGTGCCGGCAAAGCGAATATCGGCGATGCCTATGCGTCGGACGAAGGCGGCGGCGCGCTCTACCTGATCAACGCCCATATCGCCGAATACGCGCAAAGCGGCCGCAACACGCATGAGCCAACGCGGCCACGCAAGCTCCTGATGCACAAGCGCGAGCTCGACCGGCTGACGGGCGCGATCCAACGGCAGGGGATGACGGTCGTGCCGCTCAAGCTCTATTTCAACGCGCGTGGGATCGCCAAGGTCCTGCTCGGCCTCGCCAAGGGCAAGAAGCTGCACGACAAGCGCGAGACCGAGAAGAAGCGCGATTGGGACCGGCAGAAGGGCCGCCTGATGCGCGACAAGGGGTAGGGGGTGGCTAGCCCGCTCAAGCCCGGCCTGGTGCTGCCGCGCGTGTCTCTTCCTGCAACGACCGGCGCGGACATTTGCCTCGCCGAGGTGCCGGGTCGAAGCGTCGTCATCGTGTATCCGTGGACCGGGCGGCCAGGGCACCCCAATCCGCCGAATTGGGACGACATCCCTGGCGCCCATGGCTCGACGCCGGAGCTCGAAGGGTTTCGCGATCTCAGCCCCGACTTCGCGGCGCTCAACGTCGGACTGTTCGGCCTCAGCGGTCAGGCGACGGACTGGCAGCGCGAAATGGCGATGCGCTTAGCGCTGCCCTTTCCGATCCTGAGCGATGCCGAGGGCCGTATGGCTGCCGCGCTTGCCTTGCCCAGTTTCGCAACCGGCGGAGAGAGCTACCTGAAAAGACTCACGCTCATCCTCTCCTCTGGCACGATCGAGCACCTGTTCCATCCTGTGCCAGACCCTGCGGCGCATGCGGGAGACGTGTTGCGCTGGTTCAGAAACGGGGGCCGGACCTAGAGAGAGTCGTCCTCGGCGTCCTCGATCGAATAGCCGAGCCGCTCCAACCCTTCCTCGAGATAGTCGGCAAGCATGGGCATGCCGAGGAGATATTCCTCGGTGCGGTTGACATGCTCGCTGCGCGCGGTGTCGAGCGCTTCGTCGAGCTCCTCAGGCCCGAAGGAGCCTCTGCCGATCCAGGCGAGCGCCACGAGGCCTGCCTGCTCGTCCTCGTTCATATCGCGGATGAAAGCCTTGAGCTGCTCTCGCGTCGCGTCGTCGCTGAAGGATTCGAGGATCGAATCAGCATCGTGATCTGAGGTTGCACCGTCATCCCAGGCGGCGACCTTGGCCGCGCATTCGCGCGCCTTGACAATCACGTAGCCGATCTTGGTCGGCGAGATCTCCAACGCGGCCATGAGCCTCTCCTCAAAGGCGTGCCCGCAACCCTCGCCAGAATGCCCGAGAAGCCTTGCTCCAGCAACACTCTCAGCGGCGCTTTCCGCCGCAGAGCTCATTTACGATATTGGTCAGCACCGCCTCGAACATGGGCGTGGTCAGCCTCCCTGTGTTCGTGTTCTGCCGCGAGCAGTGGTAGCTGTCGAAGAGCACGTGCCCGGTCGGAAGCTGGTGACGCCCGCCGTGGGAAAAGGGATAGTCGCGCCGCTTCAGCTGAAGCGCGTCGAGCGTGCTGTCGTGAGCGATGCGTCCAAGCGCCAGGATGGCGCGCAAGCCGGGCAGGGTGGCGATCCGCGCCTCCAGGAAATTTCGGCAATGGGCGATCTCGCTCGGGGTCGGCTTGTTGGCCGGCGGGACGCAGCGCACCGCGTTGGTGATCATGCAATCGGTCAGAGTGAGCGCCTTCGGGTGCGCGGGATCGTGAGCCCCGCGGGCAAGCCCGACCTTGAGCAGAGTGCGATAGAGCAGCTCGCCGGCATAGTCACCGAGGAAGGGACGCCCGGTGCGATTGGCACCCTTCAATCCCGGCGCGAGCCCGATGATCAGCAGCTGGGCTGAATCGGACCCGAAGGACGGGACCGCGCCGTTGAACCAATCGGGATGCGCAGCCCTGTTGGTCGCACGGAAGGCGACGAGGCGTGGACAGATCGGACAATCAGGAGCGGGTTCCGGTGTTGTCGCGCGCGTCTTGTGGGCAAGAGGCATTGGGCTCGCCAAGCTCCGCCGCTCAGGTTTCGATCAGATCCTCTGAATCGAATTCATCGAGCGGCTCGGGCCTCCGCCGCTGCTCGCGCTGGGCGCGTTCGGCAGGATCGCGACCGATCTCGCTTTGCATATGTGCAAGGTCGATGAACTGGTCGGCCTGGCGGCGCAACTCGTCGGCCACCATCGGCGGATTGGTGACGAGCGTCGAGACCACGCTCACCCGCTTGCCCTTGTGCTGCAATGCTTCGACCAGCGAGCGGAAATCGCCGTCGCCGGAGAACAGCACGATGTGGTCGAGATGCTCCGACAGCTCCATGGCGTCGACGGCAAGCTCGATGTCCATGTTGCCCTTGATCTTGCGCCGGCCGGTCGCGTCGGTGAACTCTTTGGTCGGCTTCGTCACCATGGTGTAGCCGTTATAGTCGAGCCAATCGATCAGCGGCCTGATCGAGGAATACTCCTGCTCCTCGGCGAGCGCCGTATAGTAAAGCGCCCTGATGAGCTGCCCCTTGGTGCCGAACAGCGCAAGCAGCCGCTTATAGTCGATGTCGAAACCGAGAGACTTGGCGGTGGCGTAGAGATTGGCGCCGTCGATGAAGAGAGCGACGCGCTCAGTCGGATAGAAATGCATTGTGAGTCCTATCGTTAACAATATCGATGCAAGGAACGAGCAGCCTTCAGGCAATGCGGCTCTGAGCTGCACAGGAAACATAGGAATGCAAGGGTGGATGCGCAATCGACACGCCGCGGGAAAGTCCTGGTAGGGCTTGGTGCCAATTCTCCCGGGCCATGGGGCAGCCCGGCCAAGACCTTGAAGCGGGCGCTTCGCGAGCTCGAGCGGAGAGGCATCACGGTCGAGGCCGTGTCCAACCTCTACGAGACGGCTGCCATGGGCGCGGCGCGCCAGCCGCCTTACGTCAATCAAGTGGCGCTGCTTGCCACCAGCCTGCCGGCGCCGGCCCTGTTGCGCCTCCTGAAGCAGATCGAGGCACAGGCCGGGCGGCGAGGGGGGCGCCCCTGGGGCCCACGCACGCTTGACCTCGATATCCTCGACTATAAGGGCATGACCCTGAATTGGTCCGGCAGCCGCAAAACCATGCCGCGGGCCCGGGTCAGGCCGCTTGTCCTGCCTCATCCGCAGCTCGAACTCCGGCCGTTCGTGCTCCGGCCTTTGCTCGATATTGCCCCCGATTGGCGCCATCCGGTGTTGAAACTGAGCGCCGAGGAGCTGTGGCGCCGGGTGAAGAAGCAGGGGCAGGGCAGCGTGCTGAAACGCCTCTCCTGAGGCGCTCTTCCCCTTGCTTTACCTTGCCAGGCCGGTGCGAACCGCCTAAATAAGGGAAAACCTCCTCTTACTGACACAAGGATTTGCTGATGGCTCGCGTTACCGTCGAGGACTGCATCGACAAGATTCCCAACCGTTTCGAGCTTGTGCTGCTGTCCGGCCATCGCGCCCGGACCATCTCGGCCGGCGCCCAGATCGCGGTGGAGCGCGACAACGACAAAAACCCGGTCGTCGCCTTGCGCGAGATCGCCGACGAGAAGATCGCCTGCGACGACCTTAGGGAAGACTTCATCCACTCCATGCAGAAATATGTCGAAGTGGATGAGCCTGAAGCAGAAGCCGTGCCGATGCTCTCGGCGGACACTCGCATGCCGATCCTCGGCCAGGACGATCAGTCGAGCGACAACGCGATCGACAAGATGACCGAAGAGGAGCTGTTGCGCAGGATGGCGACCCAGGCGCCCTCAGATGGCTCCAATGCGGGACCCCGCTCGCGCTGATCTAGCCTACGCCCATAATGCTGGGTCGCATCGTCGCGCCTTCATGAGGCGCGCGCCATGACTAGGCAATACGAGCTGGTCGAGCGGGTGAAAAGCTACGAGCCCGACGCCGACGAGGCGTTGCTCAACCGCGCCTATGTCTACGCCATGAAGGCGCATGGCAATCAGAAGCGGGCCTCTGGCGCTCCGTTCTTCTCCCACCCGCTCGAAGTGGCCGCCATCCTCGCCGAGATGCGGCTCGACGACGCCACCATCGCCACCGCGCTCTTGCACGACACCATCGAGGATACCGGCGCCACGCGCAGCGAGATCGACGCGCTGTTCGGCCCCGAGATCGGCTCTCTGGTCGACGGCCTCACCAAGATCAAGAAGCTCGACCTCGTCACCAAGAAGGCCGAGCAGGCCGAGAACTTCCGCAAGCTTTTGCTCGCCATCTCGAGCGACATCCGCGTGCTCCTGGTCAAATTCGCCGACCGCTTACACAACATGCGCACGCTCGGCGCGATGAAGCCCGCGAAGCGTAGGATCATCGCCGAGGAGACCATGGAGATCTATGCGCCGCTCGCCGGGCGCATGGGCATGCAATGGCTGCGCGAGGAGCTCGAGGACCATGCTTTTCGTTGGCTCAACCCTGAAGGCTACGCCGCCGTCGTCGATCGCCTCAAGATGCTGCGCGAGCGCAATCAGGGCCTGATCGAGGAAATCGAGAACGCTCTGCGCAAGAAGCTCGAAGAGGCAAAAGTGCCGGCGGTCGTCGCCTTCCGCGAGAAGAAGCCCTACGCCATCTGGAGCAAGATGGAGCGCAAGCAGATTTCGCTCGAGCAGCTCTCCGATATCTACGCCTTCCGCATCGTGGTGAAAGAAGTTGAGGACTGCTACCGGGCGCTCGCCGTGGTGCATACCACCTGGCATGCCGTGCCCGGCCGCTTCAAGGACTACATTTCAAGCCCCAAGCAGAACGACTACCAGTCGATCCACACCACCATCGTCGGCCCGCGTCATCAGCGCGCCGAGCTACAGCTCCGCACCGAGCGCATGCATTCGGTTGCCGAATATGGCGTGGCGGCGCATGCGCTGTACAAGGATTCCGCCAATGGGTCGATCCCGCAAGACGGCGTGCTGCCGAGCCATGAGAGCAACGCCTACCGCTGGCTGCGGCATCTCGTCGACATGCTGCTCGAAGGCGACAACCCGGAAGAGTTTCTCGAGCACACCAAGCTCGAGCTGTTCCAGGATCAGGTGTTCTGCTTCACGCCCAAGGGCAGGCTGATCGCGCTCCCGCGCGGCGCCAACGCCATCGACTTCGCCTATGCGGTGCACACCGACATCGGCAACACCTGCGTCGGCTGCAAGATCAACGGACGGCCGATGCCGCTCATCACCGAGCTCAGGAACGGCGACGAGGTGGAGATCATCACCTCCGACGTGCAGGCGCCGCCGTCCGCCTGGCAAAGCCTCGCCGTCACCGGCAAGGCGCGCTCCGCGATCAGGCGGGCCACGCGCGATGCGGCGCGCGCCCAATATGGCAAGCTCGGCCGCGAAATCCTCGAGCGTGCCTTCAGCCGGCGCGGCAAGCGCTTCAGCGAGGAGGTCCTCGCTCAGGCGCTCGGGCGGCTTTCGCAGAAGACCCCGGAAGACGTGATTGCCGCCGTCGGCCGCGGCGAGCTGTCCTCCGCCGACGTCATCAAAGCCGCCTGGCCCGAGGACACGCCGAGCGAGGCGCCGAAGCGTCGGCGCAAGGTTAAGCGCGCCGAAGAAGGCTGGTTCGGCCTCGGCAAGGTCATGGGCCTCAAGTTCCGTTGGCCCGGCTCAAGCAGCAGTAGCGAACGCGAGCCCCCGGCTGGCGCGAACAGCATCCCGATCAGGGGCTTGCGCGGCGATCTGCCGGTCAGCTTCGCCGCGGACGGCGCCGTCCCCGGCGACCGCATCGTCGGCATCCTCACCCCCGGTCAAGGCATCACCATCTATCCAATCCATGCCGAGGCGTTGAAAGCGTTCGACGAGGAGCCGGAGCGTTGGATCGACGTGACCTGGGACATCGACGAGGACAATGCGCAACGCTTCCCAGCCAAGATCGCCGTCACCGCGCTGAACGAGCCGGGCAGCCTCGCCCAAGTAGCCGCCGTGATCGGCGAGGCCGACGGCAATATCGACAATATCAAGATCATGAAGCAGGTTCCGGACTATGCGGAGATGGTCATCGATCTCGAAGTGTGGGATCTCACGCATTTGAACGAGATTCTTGCCGGATTGCGCGCCAAGGACGTTGTCTCTTCCGCCGTGCGGGTCAGCGGCTAGAGCGGCAGGGGGACGGCGTCGCAGGCTGGCCTTGAACCATGGCGAACAGAGGAACTCCCCCTAAATTGAGGGACGTCCTTTAGGAGGGCTTTCTTCAAGCTGAAAACTTGGCCCAAGAGGTATTGATGCTGTTCAAGCGTCGTCAAACCGAGAGCCTGCTGGAGCGTGTGCGCGTTCATCTTTGGCCGCGCCGCAGCTGGAGCCGGTCGGGGCGCTACGTCGTCTATCGCCTGCGGCGCCTCAGCGCGACACCCCATGCCATTGCCCTCGGCTTTGCCGCCGGAGCTTTCGCGGCGGTCACGCCCTATATCGGCACGCATATGGTCATGGCCGCATTGCTCGCCTGGATCATCGGCGGCAGCATTGTCGCCTCTATTCTCGGCACTTTCTTCGGCAATCCGCTGACCTATCCCTTCCTGTGGTACGCGAGCTACGAAGTCGGCAACGTCTTGCTTGGCGGCAAGGCGACGAAAAAGACGATCGACTTGTCGCATGGCGTCTTTCAGACCTCCTTCGATCATCTGTGGCCGATCCTGAAGCCGATGTCGCTCGGCTGCGTGCCGGTGGGCCTCGCCGTGGCGACCGCCTGCTATTTTCTGGTGAGGCCAATGGTGGACGCATATCAGCACCGCCGCCGGCGTGAGCTTCATTTGCGGCATCGCCGCCCCGTGGTCGGCACGCCGGGAGCAGCGCCATGACCAAGCCGCTTCCCATCCGCCTCGGCATCAACATCGATCACGTGGCAACGCTGCGCAATGCGCGGGGAGGGCACCATCCCGATCCGTTGCGGGCGGCCGAGGTCGCGATCGAGGCCGGTGCCGACAACATCACCGCGCATCTGCGCGAGGACCGTCGCCACATCAGGGATGACGACATCGAACGGCTCATCACGAATTTGACCGTGCCCCTCAACCTGGAGATGGCAGCAACGCCTGAGATGCTTGCGATTGCGCTTAAGACCAAGCCGCACGCCGCCTGTCTCGTGCCGGAGAAGCGCACCGAACGCACCACCGAAGGCGGCCTCGACGTGTATGGCCAAGCCAACCTGCTCGCTCCTTATGTCGCCAAGCTCGGCGACGCCGGCATTCAAGTCTCACTGTTCATTGCACCTGAGCTTCGCGAGATCGAAGCCGCTGCGCGCATCGGCGCGCCGGCCATCGAGATTCATGTCGGCCCTTGGTGCGATGCGCTTGCCGAAGGGCGCGCGCGCGAGGCGGATGCGGAGTGGCGGCGCATCGTCGCTGGCGCCAGCGCCGCGCACGAGCTTGGCCTTGAAGTGCATGCGGGCCATGGGCTCGATTATTCGACCGCGGCGACCATTTCGGGCCTTCCGCAGATCGTCGAGCTCAATATCGGTAACTATTTGATAGGAGAGGCGATCTTTGTCGGGCTTGGGGAGAGCGTACGCCGCATGCGCGCAAGCATGGACGGAGCCCGCGCCATGTTGCGGCAAAGCGACACGGCCGCGGCGGTAAGCGGTGGAGCATGATGATCCTTGGGTTAGGCAACGACATCATCGACATCAGGCGCGTGGAGCGGACCATCGAGCGCTATGGCGACCGCTTTCTCTCCCGCGTATTCACCGACATCGAGCGGCGAAAGTCCGATGGCCGCGCCGGCCGCGCCGCCTCCTACGCCAAGCGTTTCGCTGCCAAGGAGGCTTGCGCCAAGGCCTTGGGCACCGGCTTCCGCCAGGGGGTGTTCTGGCGCGACATGGGCGTCGTCAATCTGCCCTCGGGCCGGCCAACGCTCGAGCTCACCGGCGGAGCGCTGCAAGCGCTTGCCGAGCTTACGCCCGAGGGTCACGAAGTGCGCATCGACCTCACCATCACCGACGACTTTCCCATGGCTCAGGCGATCGTCATCATCTCGGCCTATCGTGTCCCCAGGCGCGATTGAGCCATTTGCCTCCCAAGGTGGGACGGGCTATAGGGGCCGCGGACGGGTCCCCGCATCGACCAGCATGCAGAGGAGGGCTTCCGCATGAGCGTTGAGGCCGAAGAGACGCAAGAGAAGAGCGGGGTGAAAGACACCATCCGCGTGGTCATCCACGCGCTCATCCTTGCGCTTCTCGTGCGGATATTCCTGTTCCAGCCCTTCAACATTCCTTCGGGCTCCATGATCCCGACGCTGCTCGTCGGCGACTATCTGTTCGTGTCGAAATACAGCTACGGCTATAGCCGCTATTCCTTCCCGTTCGGACCCAACCTGTTCTCCGGGCGCATCTGGTCAAAGGAGCCTAACCGCGGCGACGTGGTGGTGTTCAAGCTGCCGCGCGATAACGAGACCGACTACATCAAGCGCGTGATCGGCCTGCCGGGCGACGAGATCCAGATGATTCACGGCGTGCTGCACGTCAACGGCGAAACCGTGAAGAAGGAGCGCGTCGACGATTTCGTCATGCGCGATCCCGAGGGCCGCGAGCGGCACATGGCCCGCTATATGGAGACCCTGCCGAACGGGGTGACCTATCCCGTGCTCGACCTCATCAACGAAGGCATCGGCGACAACACCGAGGTGTATAAAGTCCCCGAAGGCCATTTCTTCATGATGGGCGACAACCGGGACAATTCGACCGACAGCCGCTTCCTCTCGGAGGTCGGCTACGTGCCCTTCGAGAATCTGGTCGGCCGCGCCCAGATCATCTTCTTCTCCATCGATGAGGATGCGAGCTTCTGGCAGATATGGAAATGGCCGACCGATGTCCGTTGGTCGCGCATTCTGGAAGCGGTGCGTTGAGCCGTGCCCAATCGGCGCGATACGGTCCTCACACAGCTCTTCGAACGACTGGGTTATGCCTTCAAGAACCGCTCGCTCATCGAGCTTGCGCTCACGCACGCGAGCGCACGCCCCTCCCTCAAGCCGAACGAAGACAATGAGCGGCTCGAATTCCTGGGCGACCGCGTTCTCGGCCTCGCCATCGCCGAACTCCTGACCGCGAGCTTTCCCGACGCGAGCGAGGGGGAGCTTGCCCGCCGCTTCAATCAGCTCGTGCGCGCCGAGACCTGCGCCGAGGTCGCGCAAGATTGGGAGCTCGGCAAGCTCATCCTGATGAGCGGAGGTGAGGCCGACAGCGGCGGCCGCGGCAAGAAGACCATCCTCGCCAATGCCTGCGAGGCGGTGCTCGGCGCCATCTTCATCGACGGCGGCTACGCGGCCGCGCGCGAAATCGTCCATCGCTTTTGGGCCGCCGAGCTGAGCGGCTACGGCGTCGCCACCCCTGACGCGAAGTCGGTCCTGCAGGAATGGGCCCAAGGACGGCGATTGCCGTTGCCCCGCTACATCGAAATCGCCCGCGAAGGGCCGGATCACGCACCGCACTTCACCGCCGAGGTGCAGATCGACGGCGTGGCGCCGGAGCGCGGCCATGGCGCCAACAAGCGCGCGGCCGAGCAGGCTGCGGCGCTCGCCATGCTGCTGCGCGAAGGGGTCTGGCAGGCTCCCACCCATGACTGAAGCCAAGGGCGACGATCAGCGATGCGGCTTCGTGGCGCTGATCGGCGCGCCGAACAGCGGCAAGTCGACGCTGATCAACGCGCTCGTCGGCGCCAAGGTCGCCATCGTCACGCAGAAGGCGCAGACGACCCGGGCGCCGGCGCTCGGCATTGCGCTTCAGGGCCGGAGCCAGATCATCCTGGTCGACACGCCTGGCATCTTTCAGCCCAAGCGCCGGCTCGACCGCGCCATGTCGGGAGCAGCCTGGACCCGCGCTGCTGAAGCCGACCTCGTGGCGCTGGTGATCGACGCCGAGCGTGCGCACACGGCACGCGGGCTCGACGCCTGGCTCGACCCCGTATTCGAGACGCTCCCCACCATCAAGCGGCCCGTCATCGCCGTGCTCAACAAGATCGACCTCGTGGCGAGGCCCGAGCTTCTACACCTCGCCGCCGATCTCTCAACTCGCCACGCCTTCGCGCGCACCTTCATGATCTCGGCGCTGAACGGCGACGGTGTGCCCGACTTGAAGACCTATCTCGCGGAGACCGTGCCGCCGGGCCCTTGGCTCTATCCCGAAGACCAGCTCACCGATGCGCCGCTGCGCCAGGCCGCCGCCGAGATCACGCGCGAAAAGCTCTTCCTGCGCCTCCATGACGAGCTTCCCTACAGCCTCACCGTCGAGACCGAGGCCTGGAAGGAACTCGCCGACGGCAGCGTGCGCATCGAGCAGACCATCTATGTGATGCGCGACAGCCAGAAGAAGATCGTGCTTGGTGCATCCGGCGCGACCATCAAGGAGATCTCCATGGCGGCGCGCAAGGAGATCGGCGAGATGATCGAGGCGCCGGTCCATCTCTTCCTGTTCGTGAAGGTGCGCGAGCGCTGGGGCGAAGACCCCGAGCGCTACCGCGAGATGGGGTTGGATTATCCGAAGGAGTGATAGGCTTCACTCATGGACTTCAGCGACGAGGGCATTCTCATCTCGGCCAAGCCTCTCGGCGAGGCGAACACCATCGCCGAGCTGCTCACCGAGAGGCACGGACGCCATCTCGGTCTCGTGCGGGGAGGGCGGTCGCGCAAGATGCGCCCTCTGATGCAGCTCGGCAATCGCTTGAGCGTGACCTGGCGGGCGCGGCTCGCCGACCACCTCGGCGGCTTCAATGTCGAGATGCTCGATCCCCACGCCGCCCGGGTTCTTGACGATCAGGCGGCGCTTGCCGCCATCGGCTCCCTCACCGGCCTTGCCAAGCTTCTGCCTGAGCGCGATCCGCATCCGCAGCTTTATCACGGCGCGCTCGAGGTTCTGGGCGCGCTCGACGATGCGAGCCTGTGGCCGGCGCTCCTCGTGCGCTGGGAAATGATGCTGCTCCAGGATCTCGGCTTTGGCCTCGATTTGAGCGAATGTGCCGCCACCGGCACCGACGCCGACCTCGTTTATGTCTCGCCTAAATCGGGGAGGGCGGTGTCGCGCGATGCGGGTCAACCTTATTGCGACCGGCTGTTGAAGCTCCCGCGCTTCTTGCTGGAGGAGGATCCGGCGCCGTCTCCGGCCGATGTCCTCGCCGGCTTTGCGCTCACCGGCCACTTCCTCGAACGCGACGTGCTGAGCCCCCACGGCCTCACACTGCCAGCCGCGCGCGAGCGCTTGATCGGTCTGTTGGCACGCAACCAGCAGGGTGTCATGCCCGCGAAAGCGGGCATCCAGTAACCGGAAACCTCGTGGGTTACTGGATCGCCCGGTCAAGCCGGGCGATGACAAGCTCAGTTGGTCTAGCAGAGCTTGAGCCAACTCTCTCGATGCGCTAAGCGCAACGGATGGGAAAAAGACCGCCGCCGCCTGATTCGCAGGGCCCGATCGAGCCCGTAAACCTGCGCGAGGCTCTGGAAGAGCGCTACCTCGCTTACGCGCTCTCCACCATCATGCACCGGGCGCTCCCCGACGTGCGCGACGGCTTGAAGCCCGTGCACCGTCGCGTGCTCTACGCCATGCGCCAGCTCCGCCTCGAGCCGCAAGGCGAGTTTCGCAAATGCGCCAAGATCGTCGGCGACACCATGGGCAACTTCCACCCCCACGGCAACCAGGCGATTTACGATGCTTTGGCGCGCCTCGCGCAGGACTTCTCCGTCCGCTATCCGCTGATCGACGGCCAGGGCAATTTCGGCAATATCGACGGCGATAACCCTGCTGCCGACCGCTACACCGAGGCGCGCCTGACCGAGATCGCGGCGCAGCTCCTAGACGGCATCGACGAGGACACCGTCGACTTCCGCCCCAATTACGACGGCCGCGAGCAGGAGCCTTCGGTGCTCCCCGGCAATTTCCCCAACCTGCTCGCCAACGGCGCCTCTGGCATCGCCGTCGGCATGGCCACCAACATTCCGCCGCACAATGCCGGCGAACTGTGCGACGCGGCGCTGCATCTGATCAAGTTTCCCAACGCCACCGCCGACAAGCTCGTGGATTTCGTGCCCGGGCCTGACCTGCCCACCGGCGGCATCCTGGTCGAGCCGCGGGACTCCATCGTGCAGGCCTACAAGACCGGGCGCGGCAGCTTCCGGCTGCGCGCCCGCTGGACACGCGAGGATACCGGCCGCGGCACCTATCAGATCGTGGTCACCGAGATCCCCTATCAGATACCGAAAGCGCGTCTCGTCGCCCGCATCGCCGAGCTTCTGCAGGCGAAGAAGCTGCCTCTCCTCGCCGATGTCCGTGACGAGTTGGCCGAAGACGTTCGCCTGGTGCTCGAGCCGAAGAGCCGCAGCATCGACCCCGTCCTGCTCATGGAGCAGATGTTCAAGCTGACCGAGCTTGAGACGCGCGTGCCGCTCAACATGAATGTGCTCACCCGCGGCCTGGTGCCGAACGTGCTGAGCCTTCGCCAGGTGCTGCGCGAGTGGCTCGACCACCGGAAAGAAGTGCTGGTCCGCGGCTCGAAGCATCGCCTTGCCAAGATCGACCACCGGATCGAGGTGCTCGACGGCTTCCTGATCGTCTACCTCAACCTCGACAAGGTGATCAAAATCATCCGCGAGACGGAGGAGCCCAAGCCTGCCTTGATGAAGGCCTTCAAGCTTACCGAAATCCAGGCCGAGGCCATCCTCAACATGCGGCTCCGTTCGTTGCGCAAGCTCGAGGAGATGGAGATCAGGCGCGAGCACGATTCGCTGACCAAGGAGCGGAAAGAGCTGAAAGCGCTGCTCGCCTCCGACGACAAGCAATGGAAGAAGATCTCGGACGAGATCAAGTCGCTGAAGGAGCGCTTCGGCCAGAAGACCGAGCTCGGCCGCCGCCGCACGAGCTTCGATGTGGCACCCGAGGGCATGGCCGAGGATTTGGCCGAGGCCCTGATCGAGAAGGAGCCGGTGACCGTGGTCCTCTCCGAGAAGGGCTGGATCCGCGCCATCAAGGGCCATCTCGCAGAACTTGACGGCCTCGCCTTCAAGGAAGGCGACTGGCTGAAGCGTGCCGTGCGCACCCAGACCACCGACACCTTGCTCCTCTTCGCCACCAATGGCCGCTTCTACACGCTCTCCCCCGACAAGCTGCCGAGCGGACGCGGGCACGGCGAGCCTTTCCGCCTGATGATCGACATCGAGGAAACTTCGGATGCGGTCGAGCTGTTCGAGCACGCGGAGGGCCGCAAGCTGCTGGTCGCGAGCTCGAGCGGCCACGGCTTCATCGTGCCTGAGGATGAGGTCGTTGCCTCGACGCGGAAGGGCAAACAGATCCTGAACGTCGGCGCCGGCGACGAGGCCGCGGTGTGTGCACCGGCCGAAGGCGACAGCGTCGCGATCATCGGCGACAACCGCAAGCTCCTGCTGTTCCCCTTGAAGGAGCTGCCCGAGATGCCGCGCGGCAAGGGCGTGCGCCTCCAGCGCTTCAAGGACGGCGGGCTGGCCGACGCCAAGACCTTCACCAAGAAAGAGGGCCTCACCTACATCGACTCAGCCGGCCGGAGCTTCATTCTCACCGATTTACGCGATTCGTGGGGCGTGCGCGCCCAGGCCGGCCGCCTGCCGCCGAAGGGCTTCCCCAAGTCAGGGAAATTCGGCGCGAAGTTCTAGGCTACTTTCCTGGCTTCTGACAGCCGCGGTCCGGCGTCTCGACCGTGCGCACCCAGCCCTTCGAGGTCAGGTGCTCCTGCGGCTGGAAGCGGTTCTTGTAGCGCATCTTGCGCGAGCCATCGATCCAGTAGCCGAGATAGACGAAGGGAAGCCCGAGGCTCCGCGCGAACTCGACCTGATCGAGGATCATGTAGGTGCCGAGGCTGCGCGAGGGCAGGTCGGGGTCGTAGAAGCTGTACACCATCGAGATGCCGTCGCTTAAGCGGTCGCAAAGCGAAACGCCGATCAGCGGCGCCTCGCCGGTCTCGGGGTCAGGCCGCAGGCGGTATTCGGTGACGCTCGTCTCCACCACGCTGTCTTCAACCATCAGCGAGTAGTCGAGCACCGACATCTCGGCCATGCCGCCGTCGCCGTGGCGCGCATCGATATAACCGCGAAACAACGAATATTGCTCGGCGCTCGGGCTTGGCTCCATGCGCGCGGTCACCACGTCGCGGTTGGCGCGGGCGATGCGGTTCAGCGAGCGCCGAGGCCGGAAGGCGTCGACCAGGATGCGCACCGGCACGCAGGCCGAGCAGGCGTCGCAATAGGGCATGTAGGCGATGTTCTGGCTGCGCCGGAAACCGCCCTTCAACAGGTTGTCGATGAGGAAGCCGGGCTTCTCGCGGGTGAGGTGGGTGAACAGCTTCCGCTCAAGCTTGCCCGGCAGGTACGGGCACGGCTGCGGCGCGGTGATATAGAATTCCGGGAAGTTGCTCTTATGCTCGGTCACGACGCTATTCCAGGCGAATCTGCCCCTCGCCACCAAGCTTAGTGGATCAAGTGAGCACAGTGCAAATGCGGAACGAGCAAGAATTGGCTTGCGCTGGGCACCTCTAGAAAAATTCTAATCCTCGGAATGGCGGGCTCAGCGCCGGTTCATGGCCACCACGCCCGCAAAAATGTCGTGCAGGCAACGCTTTTGCGGGTCGAACAGGCACCACAGAAGGATGGGGCAGAAGACGACCAAGGAGAACCAGAAGAGGAGGGCGTGGAAGGCCGCGATCAGAGGCGACACTTTGCCCCCGAACCAGGTCCGCCATTCGAGGCCCATGAGCCGCTGGCCGATAGTCGCCGAATTCGGCCCGCCGATGGTGAGCGCGTTATAGCCGAGGCCGACGATGGGGAAGATGGCGCCGAACAGGAGCCAGGCGAGGCCAAGGGTCACGATGCCGAGGACCGCCACCGCGAACACGGCGAGGAACCACAGCAATGAGATGATGACGGCGTCGATGAGGAAGGCGACGAAACGCTTGCCGATGATGCCGTCGAACAGCTGCGGCTGCGTCACCGGATCGAAGGCCGGCGACGGATTGCTGAAATCGATGCCGGAACGGGGCGGAATGGTTTTCTGCTCTGACATCTCTCGCGCTCTCAAAGGGTTGGCGTTCACTCGTAGATGGTGGCTGCGATCGGACCATGCAAGCGAGGAACCGCCTGAAGCGTCCTCAGCGAGCGCCGATCACCCGTCCGCCCCAGCCTTCGAGACGGCTCACTTGGAAGCCTTCGGTCTCGAGTTTGCTGATGGCTTGCAATGCATGCGCCTTGTCCTTCGTCTCGATCATGAGATCGAGCGTGGCCCCTCTCGCGGGCACGTCGAGCAGCGTGCGGCGGTGGAAGACCTCGAGAATATTCGCCCCCGAAGCGCCAAGAATGGTGGCGACCCGGCCAAGCACGCCGGGCTGATCGGTGATGGTTAGTCTAAGCGAAACGATTTTTCCGTCCCGCTCGAGCCCGCGCACGACAACGGAGGCGAGCATGCGGGGATCGATATTGCCGCCGCTGAGGTAGAGGCAGAGCTTGCGGCCGCGAAACTGCTCGGGCTCCGTCAGCAAAGCGGCAAGGGAGGCGGCGCCTGCACCTTCAGCGACGATCTTCTGCGAGGTGAGCAGGGCGCAGATGGCGCGTTCGATGGCTGGCTCGTCCACCAGCATGATGCGGGAGACGAGTGCTTTCACGATCGGCAAAGTGAGCTTGCCCGGTGCTTTCACCGCGATCCCATCTGCCAGCGTTTGCTCGGAGCAAACCACTGCTTCGCCAGTAAGGGCTGCATGCATCGACGGGCACGCCGCCGAAGAGACCCCGATCACGGCAAGGCTCGGCTTGAGCGCATGCAGGGCGATGGCATTGCCGGCGATCAAGCCTCCGCCGCCCACCGGGACCACGATCATGTCGAGGTCGGGGACGTCCTCTAGGACCTCCAAGGCGATGGTGCCTTGGCCGGCAATGATGAGGGGATCGTCATAAGGATGAACGATGACGAGGCCGCGTTGTTCAGCGATTTCCACGGCACGGGTTTGCGCCTCGTACAAACCGCTACCCGAGAGGATGATCTCGGCGCCGAAAGCCTCCGTATTTGCGACCTTCACGAATGGCGTGTGCTCCGGCATCACGATGGTGGCCGGGATGCCCAAGCGGCGGGCGTGATAGGCGACGGCTTGCGCATGGTTGCCAGCCGACATGGCGATCACGCCCCGGCGTGCCTCGCTTTCGCTGACAGAGGCGAGCTTCACCAGCGCACCACGGTCCTTGAAAGAATTGGTGAACTGGAGGTTCTCGCATTTGATGTAGACCTCGGCGCCCGTCAACTCCGACAGCTTCGGCGCCGCGATGGTCGGCGTGCGGACGACCCGGCCCTTGATCACCTCTCTCGCCGCCTCGATCTGCTCAAGGCCGATATGGCTCGCCGGGGCTTGAGTGGTGACCGTCATGAACAACCACTGGACAAAATGAGGGTACTCCCAAGACGGCGGCCACCGAGGATGTCAGCCTAGCACGCTGTTCTTTCTGCGCGCCACGGTTGCCGAGGGCGGGCCGACGCGATAAGGATTTTTGCGTGGGGTTGCGCATGAGGCCTGCGAGCGAGGGAACCCACTTATGGCGAGATCCGGACTCGGTGTTGCGGCTGCGCTCCTTTGCTGCGTGGGTTTCGTCGAGCCTGCACCTGCCTGCGAGGGAACCCAGGTCGTTTTTGAGGACAAGTTCACCGACGACGCCGGCGGCTGGGCGATCAACCAGGACGTCGAGGTAAAGGATGGAAGCTTCACCTTCAGGCTTCCGCCCGACGCCATGCAGTCCGACCTCAACGTCACCTACACCGTCGATGACGCCGATATTTGCTCTGAGACGGTGTGGCCTGATGGCGGCTCGACCATCCTCGGCGCCGGACTTTTGTTCTGGGGCGAGGACAACAGGAACTATCTGCAGTTTGGCGTTCTGAACAATGGCAAGTTCTGGATCGCGCGGCGCCAGGACGGCAAATGGTACACCATCGTCGAGAACGTCGATTTAAGCGCGATCAAGGTGAAGCCCGGCGAGTCGAACATCCTGCGGGTCAAGACGAGCGGCGGCGTCGCCACCTTCTTCATCAACGGCACCAAGGTGCGCGATCTGCGCGGTCAGGCGCCGAAGGGCGGCTGGCGCTTCGGGCTCTCTGGCGACAATTTCGACAAGGCGAAGGACGCCCGCGTGGTGTTCAAGAGCGTGAAGGTCACCGACTGAGCGTTGGCTCAGCGGCGCTCGTCCAACAGCTTCGCGGCTTCCACCGAGAAATAACTGAGGATGGCGTCGGCGCCGGCGCGCTTGAACGCCATCAAGCTTTCCAGGATGACACGCTCACGGTCGATCCAGCCGCGCTCGGCCGCGGCCACGATCATCGCGTATTCGCCTGAGGTCTGGTAGACGAAGGTCGGCACGTGGAAGGCGTCCTTCACCCGTCGCACAATGTCGAGATATGGCATCCCAGGCTTCACCATCACCATGTCGGCGCCCTCGGCGATGTCCTGGCCGACCTCGCGCAGCGCCTCCTCGGCGTTGGCCGGATCCATCTGATAGGTCAGCTTGTCGCCGCGGAGCATCGCGCCAGATCCGACCGCGTCGCGGAACGGCCCGTAAAACGCCGAGGCGTATTTGGCGGCATAGGCAAGGAGCTGGGTCTGGGTGAAGCCGTTTGTCTCCAGCTCTTCCCTGATCGCGCCGATGCGGCCGTCCATCATGTCCGACGGCGCGAGGATATCGCAGCCGGCCTCTGCCTGGTTCAGCGCCTGGCGCACCAGCACCTCGACGGTGCGGTCATTGTCGACCTCGCCGTCGACGAGGAGCCCGTCATGGCCGTGGCTGGTATAGGGGTCGAGCGCCACGTCGCAGATCACTCCGATATCGTCGACGCTTGCCTTGATGGCGCGCACCGCGCGGCAGACGAGGTTGTTCGGATTGAGAGCCTCGCTCGCCTCTTCGTCGCGAAGCGAGGGATCGGTATAGGGAAAGAGCGCGACCGCCGGCAATTTGAGCCGGGCGGCGGCCTCGGCGGCCTTGACGGCAAGGTCGATGGAAAGTCGCTCGACCCCCGGCATGCTCGCGACCTCAGAGCGTTCGTTCTTCCCCTCGATAACAAAGATCGGCCAGATCAGATCGTCGGCCCTGAGCGTCGTCTCGCGCACCAGCCGCCGCGACCAATCGGAGCGGCGGTTGCGCCTGAGCCGCGTGGCAGGAAAGCCCGGCTCGGGCGTCGCGGGTGTTTTGCCGCGCGCGCGCTTGATGCGCTCGGTCCGCAGGGCGACGGTTCTCTCTCTTGGTGAGGACATGAGCCGATCGATCTCACGGGGCCTTAAAGGTGCCGGCAAGCTAGCACCTGGCGCGGCAAGGGGCCAGCAAACCCCTCATTATGGTTTTGGGACAGCGACTGCCAGCGAGCTACTCGTAGCGAAGGCTACTTGTAGCGCGCTACTCGCAGAAGCCCTTGCGCCGCTTCTTCATGTCGAGGTGGAAATGGTTCTTGTGGGCGGCGTTGGCATCAGGTCCGAGCACGGTGCCGAAGCGGCGGCAGGCGTCCTCGTGCAGAAACGTCACGAACTGAGCCTCGCGGTCCATCTCCGGCTCCTTGGCGACCGGCGGCGGTGAGGCCGGCGCAGCTGACTCAGCCTTCGCCTGGGTGACGGCGGGCTTGTTGGCGGCCTTGACCGTCTTGCCATCAAGCGCCGGCTTCGAAGCCGCCACGCTCTCCTTGTCCTCAGTCGTACCCTTGTCCTCAGGCGCGCGGTTCGGATTCGCCTCAGGCGGAGGAGGAGCCTCGACGACTTTCGGCCAGTCGTCCAGAATTGTAATGCGCTCGCCGTTGGCGAGCACGAACTCCGACACGTCGAGCGCATTGGCAAGCGCATGCTCGCTCAAGGGCGTGGCGTCGCCGCCATAGCGGTTACGGCAGGCATAGGAGGTGGCGTTCTGGATCTTGACCACGGTCGAGCCGAACAGCTTCTTGGCCTCCGGCTGGACGGTGTCGCGCAGCCATTCGCCAAGCACATCAGCCATCGGGCAGCTGATCGTCGCCGGCGGATTGATTGTCACTTTGGGGTCGGTGCCGACCGCGCGCAACAGGACCGGCGCCGGCGTCCCGCAAATGCCTTCCTTGATGGGCGGCAGAATCTCGTAGTCGAGCGGGTCTCCGGTGAGCAGCTCCTTGCACTTTGCCTTGGCGGCCTCGATTTCCGCTTCGGTCCACGGCACGGTCGGCTGCTCGCCCGGAAGCACCGGCTTCGCCTCCGCTGGCTTTCCGGGCCGCAGCGGATTGCGATCGGGCAAAGGCGGAGCGGCGTCGGCTTGTGCCAACGCGATGAGCGGATTGCGGTCCGGCAAAGGCGGCGCGGCACCCGTCTTGGCCGTGGCGGCGAGAGGGCAGGCGCAAAGCGCCATAAGGGCAAGGATTCGAAGCCTCATTCCGGACGATCCAACAGCCGTTGGCTTGTGGTTTCCCAGATTGGATGCTAGCAGCCCGCGGGCGCCCCTTTGAGGGGCATACACGAATTCCGGCAAAGGGAACATGCGTCGTGGGCGAGCCGCTCGGCATCGAGTTTAGCGAGCAAGACCGCGCGGGCATCGTAACGCTGAACCGGCCCACGCGATTAAACGCGCTCAGCCGCGAAATGTTCGATGCGCTGAGCGAACAGTACCGGCGCTGGGCGCCCAATCCTCACATCTATGGCGTGGTGATGGAGTTCGACCCATCCCACCGTGTTTTGCAGCGGCGGCGACCTCAAGACTTTGCACGAATGGATCGAGCAGGGCGCGCACGACACCATCCGCGCCTTCTACCGTGCGGCCTACACCCATTGCTGGATGCTCGAGAAATTCATCAGGCCGAACGTTCCCCTCATCAATGGCCTTCTGCTCGGCGGCGGCATCGGCATCACGCTCTATGGCACGCATTGTGTTGCAGGCGAGGGCTACAAGGCGGCGATGCCTCAGGTCGGCATCGGCTTCCTGCCCGACATCGGCGGCACGTACTTCCTCTCGCGACTAGAGAACCACTTTGGACTCTACCTGGCGCTGACCGGCCGGGCCATCGGCCCGGCCGATGCCTATCGCCTGCGCCTGATCAGCCACTACATTCCCGCTGCGCATTTCCATGTCATCAAGGACGCCGTGAGCGACAATCACCCGATCGATCGCCTGCTCGATGGGCTTCATCGCGACCCCGGGGAAGGGGAGCTCGCGAGACTGACGCCAGCCATCCATCGCATCTTCGGATCCCCCTCGGTCGAGGAGATCCTGGACCGGCTTGATGCCGAGCGAGGCCAGGATGAAGCTTGGGCCAAGGCCACCGCGGCCGAGATCCGCAAGAAGTCGCCGACATCGCTGAAAGTCGCCTTCGCGCAAATGCGGCGGGGCAAGACTCTGGGCCTTGCAGATGCGTTGCGTTTGGAGTTTAGGCTAGCCTCTCAACTGATCGCGCGCCCGGACTATGGCGAAGGCATCAAGTCGCGCATTATCGGCAAAGGCAGCGAACCACTTTGGTCCCCCGCGACGCTTTCCGAGGTTGTCGACGCCGAAATTGAGAGTTTCTTTGCCAAGGCGCCGTACGGCCAACTCGAGCTTGGCCATAATTGATCCAATTACGCTATGTTGATGCCAATTGCGCTATCCAGATACGTAATCTAAAATTAGTGACGGTATTTCACCCAATCTTAAGCGTCCCAATTAAGCGGATTTTAGGTCGACATGTTTATAACTCTCGCTAAGTTGGGACTTAACAACAACTACGAGGGTAGGCGATGAGTGTGGCCCTAAATATAGGGACTCGTACGAGTGCAGAGCAGCCAGAAGATCTCAAGGGGCGCTATTTGGTCTCCTTGAAGCTCATCGAGCGGCTGCATCGATTGCTTCTCGATGTCATCAAGGATGAGTTCGAACGCTTGGGCCGTTCCGACGTGAACAGCGTGCAGGCGCTGCTGTTGCACAATATCGGCGACGCCGAGCTGACGGCGGGGGAACTGACCAGCCGCGGCTACTATCTCGGCTCGAACGTCTCCTACAACCTGAAGAAATTGGTTGAGTCCGGTTATATCAACCACCAGCGATCCAACGCCGACCGCCGGTCGGTGCGCGTGCGCCTCACGGATAAGGGCCGCGAGGTGTGCAACGTGGTGAGCGCGCTCTACCAGCGTCAGCTCAAGTCCCTCCAGCAGGTCGGCGGCATCGAGAGCAGCGATCTGGAAACGCTCAACAAATCGCTGATTAGGCTCGAGCGGTTCTGGACCGATCAGATCCGCTACCAGCTCTAGCAAGCGAAACCCGCGACCAGCCCCGGTGAAATCGTCGCCGGGGCAGGTTTTTCTTGCGGCGCCAAGCCCAAAAACGCCCAATTCGGCGTTTACCCCTTGATCGTCGGTCCACCCTGCCTCATGTTTAGCGTGCAGTTATGGGCTCGGCTGCGGAGGGGAATCATCGTCCTTACCCTTTTGTCCTTACGGCCACTCTCTCGGTCGCTCGCTGAAACTTCCGGGGGACTTGCCAATCAATGCGACGGGTGGGGCTTTGCTTGCTCTTGCACGGGGTAGAGGTAGCAAAGGCAAAGCGCCGACAGCCTAGAATTGGCGCGACGCCGC
The DNA here is from genome assembly GCA_963825835.1 of uncultured Alphaproteobacteria bacterium. Lineage (GTDB taxonomy): Bacteria > Pseudomonadota > Alphaproteobacteria > Rhizobiales > Methyloligellaceae > Methyloceanibacter. Next base: position 188,050 of record CAWGVA010000029.1, read on the forward strand.
GAAAGACGGGAGCGGCACATGGCAACATGGACAGGCTTCGCAAGGACAGCCGCGCTTTGCGCGACGCTCGCCCTTGCGCCCGGGCTCCTCATCGCCACCAGCCACAGAGCTGACGCCGGCATCTTTTCCTGGCTTGGCGGCCGCAACCAGAACAACAGCGACGGCTATCAGCAGTCTTCGCCCAATGGCGGCGGCCTTTTCGGCAACCGCGGCAACGGCGGCGGCGGGATATTCCAGCCTGCGCCGCGAGCCCCGCAATCAGGCGCTTTCCATGGCGACGAGCTTCCGCCCGAGGAGGGCACGGAAGCCACAAGGCAATGGATCACCAACCCTGCGCTCGGCACGCCGACGCTCTCCACGCGCAACATCGAGGCGACCAAGGCCGCGATTCAACGCTACCAGGGCATCGTGGCGAATGGCGGCTGGCCAACGGTTCCGGCCTACGCCATGAAGCCCGGCTCCCACGGAGAGCCGGTTGAGATCTTGCATCGGCGGCTTGAGATCAGCGGCGATCTCGCCGGGCAGAGCATCCCCAATGAATACGATGAGGCTCTGACCCAAGCCGTGCGCAAATTCCAGTCGCGCCATGCCCTGCCGCCGACCGGCACCATCGACCGGGCCACCGTCGACGTGATGAACGTGCCGGCGAGCGTTCGGCTGGCTCAGCTCCAGTCCAATCTGAAGAGGCTGCAAACCTTGGCGCCGGCGGCCGCGGGGCGCTACGTCACGGTCAACATTCCTGCCGCGCAGGTTGAAGCGGTCGAGAACGGGCAAGTGGCCCAGCGCCATGCCGCCGTGGTCGGCAAGTTCGAGCGGCAGACGCCCGAGCTCTCGAGCAAGATCATGGAGATCAACTTCAATCCCTATTGGTACGTGCCGCGCAGCATCGTCTACAAGGACCTCGTGCCGAAGGCCCGTGAATTCGCCCAGCGCGGCCAGGACATGCTCGCCGCTTACCATATGGAAGCCTTCGACGCCTCCGGCGCGCCGCTCGACTCGCGCTCCATCAACTGGTCCGGAGACGCGGTCTACGGCTACAACTACCGGCAGCTCCCCTGGGACCAGAACTCGCTCGGCTTCGTGAAGATCAACTTCCCGAACAAGGACTCTGTCTACATGCACGACACCCCGCTCAAGAGCCTGTTCGGCCGCAACGTGCGGTTCGAGAGCTCAGGCTGCGTGCGGGTCGACAAGATTGATACCCTGGTCGCATGGATCCTGCGCGACACGCCCGGCTGGAACCTGGATCGGGTGATGGCCATGAAGCAGACGAGCGAGCAGGCCGACGTCAGGCTCACCAAGCCGATTCCGGTCTACTTCGTCTATGTGAGCGCCTGGGCAACTCCTGACGGCGTGGTGAACTTCCGTCCCGACATCTACAATCACGACGGCGCCGCCGAGACCGCATCGGCCCAATAGGCTGGTCGCAATTCTTGCTCGGCCGGCCTCGGTGGAGCGCCGAGAGGCTAGGGCTGCTTAAGCGACGAGCTTCACCGGTATCTTCAGGTAGCGGACGTCGTTGGCGTCGGGCGGCGGCAGCTTGCCCGCGCGCATATTCACCTGGATCGACGGCATCAACAGCAGCGGCGCCGAAAGCCGGCATCGCGCGCCTCGCGCATGGAAACGAATTCATCCTCGCTGATGCCGTCCTTGACGTGCGGGTTGCTCGCACGCTCCTCGCCGACGGTGGTCTCCCAGGCATAATGATCGCGGCCTGGAGCCTTATAGTCGTGGCACATGAAAAGGCGCGTCGAAGCCGGCAGCGCCAGTAATCTCTGGATTGAGCGATAGAGGACATGGGCGTCGCCGCCTGGGAAGTCGGCACGCGCGGTGCCGTAATCCGGCATGAACAGCGTGTCGCCGACAAACACCGCATCGCCGATCTTGTAGGAGACGTCGGCGGGCGTGTGGCCTGGCGTGTAGAGGACTTCGACGGTGAGGTTACCGAGCGGAAACCGCTTGCCATCGGCGAAGAGGCGATCGAACTCGCTGCCGTCGCCCTTCAAGTCGGTGGCATTGAATACCGGCCTGAAGATCTTCTGCACGTCGCGGATGTGCTCGCCGATCCCGACCCTGGCGCAGGTCTCGAGCTTGATGTAAGGCGCGCCTGACAGATGGTCGGCATGAGCGTGCGTCTCGAGCACCCAATCGATGCCGAGCCCCTCGGCTGCCGCGGCGCAGAATGACGTCGGCCGACTTGAGTTGAGGCCTTGCCGCTGCAAATGGTCGTAGTCGAGCACGGGATCGATGATCGGCCGCGCGCTTCGTTTCCGGATCGGCGACGAGATAGCTCACCGTGTTGGTTGGCTCGTCGAAGAAGGCGCGGATCGACGGGTTTGCTAGGCATTTCAGATGTCCTTCAAAGGGAGTTGGTCATTTCCATTGACATATATATTAGCGTCTACTAAATTAGCAAGTGCTAATGTACGATGTACAGAGGAGACGTGATGCCCCGCTCCCCGACCGATCTCGCCACCTTCGAGGACAAGTGCCGCGAAAGTTGCCCAGGTGCTCCGCGCGCTCGCCAATGAGCGGCGGCTGATGATCCTGTGCAAGCTGGTGGAATGGGGCGAGGCGAACGTCACGACGCTCGCCGAAGCGGTCGGGCTCTCGCAATCGGCGCTGTCCCAGCATCTCGCCCGCATGCGGGAGGAGGGCATCGTCGACTATCGGCGCGAGGGACAGACACTCTGGTACCGGGTCTCTGAGCCGCGCATCGAGCTTCTGCTCGCGACAGTTGCAACGGCTTTATTGACAACGACTGAACGCGAAGTTTGACGATGAGGAGAGCAGCATGACCCTGTCCAAGATCACTCCGCTTGAGGCAAAACGCCTTGTCGACGATGGCGGCGTCCTCGTCGATATCCGCGGAACGGCCGAGCACGCGCGGGAGCGCATCCCCGGCGCGCGAAACCTGCCTCTCGGTTCCGGGATTAAGGTCGAGGCTTCGGCGCCGGTCGTGTTTCATTGCCGCTCCGGCGGACGCACCTCCGCCAACGCCGCGACGCTGGCTCAAGCCGCGAACAGCGAGGCCTACATTCTCGACGGAGGCTTGGACGCCTGGAAGACGCGCAGGCCTGCCCGTGGTGGTGGACCGCAGCCAACCGATCGACATCATCCGCCAAGTGCAGATCGCGGCCGGCAGCCTCGTGCTCCTTGGCGTTCTTCTTGGCTTTTTCGTGCGCCCCGAATTTTATCTTTTGTCCGCATTGATTGGCGCCGGGCTCGTCTTTGCCGGCCTCAGCAGCTGGTGCGGCATGGCCAAGCTACTCGGCGTCATGCCGTGGAACCGGCGAGGTGCCGCGACGCCTCCGAGCCTGCCGCAATGACCATCGGACTGCTCGCCGCTGCTTTGGCCATCGCCTCAGGCGCCTTTGTCGGCCTGATCCTCGGTTTGATCGGCGGCGGAGGTTCGATCCTGGCGGTGCCTCTTCTCGTCTATCTCGTCGGCGTCCCGTCTCCCCATATCGCCATCGGCACCGCTGCCATCGCCGTCGCCCTTAACGCTGCCTTCGGCCTCATTGCCCATGCGAGGCTCGGCACCGTGAAGTGGCGGTGCGCCGTTGTGTTCTCTGCAGCCGGAATGCTGGGGGCTCTGTTCGGCTCTGCCCTCGGCAAGGCGCTCGACGGCACGAAACTTCTCGCTCTTTTTGGTCTGGTCATGATCGCCGTCGGTATCGCCATGCTGCGTCCGCCGGGACAGAGTGCGCTCAAGGACGTCAGGCTTACGTCAAAGACCGCCCCGCAAATGCTCCCGCGCCTGCTCGGGGCCGGAAGTGGCGTCGGCTTGCTTTCGGGCTTCTTCGGCATCGGCGGCGGTTTCCTTATCGTACCTGGCCTCGTGCTTGCCACCGGCATGGCTCTGCAGAACGCCATCGCCAGCTCGCTCTTTGCCGTCACCGCCTTCGGCCTCACCACGACCGGGAGCTATGCCTTTTCCGGTCTTGTGGATTGGCGGGTTGCCGCGCTGGTGATCGCCGGCGGCGTCGTGGGCAGCCTTGTCGGCACTCGGGCCAACGCCAAGCTGCAAGGGCACCGGCGGGCTCTTGCCGGCATCTTCGCCGCAATGGTCATCTCCGTCGGCATCTACATCATCGCCCATGGACTTCCGGCCCTGCTGGGTCACGCCTAGCCTCTCGCGCCGGTTTTCGTCCATTTCCATGCTTTCGACCCCATTGTCTTGGGTGTTGCTAGCGCCGCCTCCCGACATGTGGTAAGGGCAACCAAATGCCGGGGAGCCTCGCACTAGCGGAGCGCTCCCGCGGGAAATCCACCTTCAGGGTGGGAAGCGCTTTAAGTTCCGAGGAGTGACGGCGATGGCGGCAAGTGACGCAAGGCGTGCTGAGGCGCGCGATTCAGGCTTCTTCACCAGGCATTTGCAGGATGCGGACCCGGAAGTTTGGGGCGCGGTGCAGAACGAGTTGCACCGCCAGCAGAACGAGATCGAGCTGATCGCCTCTGAGAACATCGTCTCGCAGGCCGTGCTCGACGCCGCCGGCACGCTGCTCACCAACAAATACGCCGAAGGTTATCCCGGCAAGCGCTATTACGGCGGCTGCCAGTACGTCGACGTGGTCGAGCAGCTCGCCATCGACCGGGCCAAGCGCCTGTTCAATTGCGCCTTCGCCAATGTGCAGCCCCATTCAGGCTCGCAAGCCAACCAGTCGGTGATGCTGGCGCTGATCAAGCCCGGCGACACCGTGCTCGGCATGTCGCTTGCGCATGGCGGCCATCTCACCCATGGCGCGCCGCCCAATCTCTCCGGCAAGTGGTTCAACGCCGTGCAATATGGCGTGCGCAAGGACGACAACCGCATCGACTATGACGAGGTCGAGCGTCTCGCCAAGGAGCATAAGCCGGCTCTGATCATCGCCGGTGGCTCGGCTTACCCGCGCGTCATCGACTTCCCGCGCTTCCGCGCCATCGCCGATTCCGTCGGCGCCTATCTCATGGTGGACATGGCGCATTTCGCCGGGCTGGTCGCCGCCGGGCTCCATCCAAGCCCTCTGCCGCATGCCCATATCGTCACCACCACGACGCACAAGACTCTGCGCGGTCCGCGCGCCGGCATGGTGCTGTCGAACGACGAGGAGATCGGCAAGAAGATCAACTCCGCGGTGTTCCCAGGGCTGCAGGGCGGCCCCTTGATGCACATCATCGCCGCCAAGGCGGTTGCCTTCAAAGAGGCGCTGACGCCCGCCTACAAGCTCTACATCCAGTCGGTCATCGACAACGCCAAGGCGCTCGGCGAGACGCTCGTCAAGGGTGGCGCGGCGCTCGTCTCCGGCGGCACCGACACCCATCTGATGCTTGTCGATTTGAGGCCGAAGAAGCTCACCGGCAAGGCTGCCGAGATCGCGCTCGGCCGGGCCAACATCACTTGCAATAAGAATGGCGTGCCGTTCGATCCCGAGAAGCCCATGATCACCTCGGGCATTCGCTTGGGCTCGCCGGCAGGCACGACGCGCGGCTTCGGCATCACCGAGTTCCAGACCGTCGGCAACATGATCACCGAGGTGCTGGACGGGCTTGCCAAGAATGGCGACGAGGGCAATGCCGCCGTCGAGGCCGACGTGGAGAAGCGCGCTGTGGAGCTTTGCGAGCGCTTCCCCATCTACCGGTAAGAGTCGTGAGGGTGGAACAAAGAAGGGCGGTTGCCCATGCGGTGCCCCTATTGCGGCAGCACCAACACGCAGGTGAAGGACTCGCGGCCTAGCGAGGATCACACCACCATCAGGCGCCGCCGCGTCTGTGCCGATTGCGGCGGCCGGTTCACCACCTTCGAGCGGGTGCAGCTCCGCGAGCTGACCGTGGTCAAGCGGAGCGGCCGGCGCATGCCGTTCGACCGCGACAAGCTGATGCGCTCGGTGCAAATCGCCTTGCGCAAGCGCCCGGTCGACCCTGAGCGGGTCGAGCGCATGGTGAGCGGCATCGTGCGGCGCCTGGAAAACATGGGCGAGAACGACATTCAGTCGCAGACCATCGGCAGGCTGGTGATGGAGGCCTTGAAGGCGCTGGACGATGTCGCCTATGTGCGCTTTGCCTCGGTCTACAAGAACTTCCGCGAGGCCAAAGACTTCGAGGCCTTGCTCGGCGAGCTTGCCGGCGGGGAGACCGCCGAAGAAACCGCTTCTGCCGACGATTAGCGTCGCAACATTCAACGGCACATGAGCGACAACGACAAGTCCCATATGGCGCAGGCGCTCGCGCTTGCGAGACGCGGCCTCGGCACCACCTGGCCGAACCCGTCTGTCGGCTGCGTCGTGGTGGGCGCTTCCGGCGAGATCGTCGGCCGCGGGGTCACCGCACCTGGCGGACGCCCCCATGCCGAGGCGGTTGCCCTAGACCGGGCCGGCCGCTCCGCTGCCGACGCAACCCTCTATGTGACCCTTGAGCCATGCGCCCATGAGGGCAGGGGAGCGGCCTGCGCCGACGCCATTGCCGCCGCGGCGCCGGCGCGTGTCGTGGTCGCCATGGACGATCCCGATCTGCGCACCGCCGGCCACGGGATCGCGCGGCTGCGTGCTGCCGGCATCGAAGTGACGGAAGGCGTGCTCCACGATGAAGCCTGCGAAGTGACGCTCGGTCACGTGCTCCGGGTCACCGAAGGGCGACCGGCGGTTACCTTGAAGCTCGCAGTCGGCAGCGACGGTCTCGTGCCGCGCGGCGAGGGCGGCGCGCCGACCTGGATCACCGGAGATCTCGCCCGCGCCCATGCCCATCTCTTGCGTGCCCGCACCGACGCCATCCTGGTTGGCCGCGGCACCGTGGTCGCCGACAATCCAAGCCTCACCTGCCGGCTTCCCGGCATGGAATGCCGCTCGCCGGTACGGGTGATCCTCGACCGCCGCCTGCGCACGCCGACCGACGCCCGCCTGTTCGAGGACGAGATGGTGCCGGTGTGGTTCATCTGCGCGCGCGACGAGATGGAGCCCAATGCCGCCGCGCTGCAAGAGGCTGGGGCCGAGATCATCCCGGTCGAGATCGATGCTCACGGCCTTCCCGCCATCAGGGAGGCGCTGGACCAGCTTGCCAGGCGCGGCATCACCCGGCTCCTCGTCGAAGGCGGCCCGTCGGTCGCCCATGTGCTCCTCGACGGCGACCTCGTCGATGAGGCGGTCATTTACCAAGGCTCCTCGCCTGCCGGCAGCGACGGCCTGCTGCCCTTTGTCAGCGAAGGGCTTGATCGGCTCACCGACAGCGGTCATTTCACGCTGACCCAGGAACGGACCTTCGGGCCGGACCGCATGACCTGGTGGCAGAGACAGAGGAAATGTTCACCGGCATTGTCACCGACATAGGCACGGTTGCCGCGCGCGACCGCACCAAGCTCAAGATCGCCAGCCACTACGAACCCGCGAGCATGGCCTTGGGGGCATCGATTGCCTGCGACGGCTGCTGCCTTACGGTGACGGCCGTCAAGGAGGGCGCCGATGGCGGCGCCATGTTCGAGATCGACGTCTCCAATGAGACCGCCGCCCGCACCACGCTAGGGCGTTGGAAACAGGGGAGCCGCATCAATCTCGAGCGCCCGCTGACTTTCGGCTCCGAGCTCGGCGGCCATCTGATGACCGGTCACATCGACGGATTGGCCCGCGTGACGGAAATGACGGAGGATGATCACAGCGTCAGGTTCGTGCTCGACGCGCCTCAGGAATTCGCCCCGTTTATCGCGCCCAAGGGCTCGGTGGCGCTCAACGGCGTGTCACTCACGGTAAACGAGGTAGACGGCACGCGCTTCGGCGTGAACATTATCCCCTACACCTTGACCCACACGACGTGGGGAGACCGCAAGCCAGGCGATCTGATAAACCTTGAGGTGGATTTGCTCGCGCGCTACGTCGAGCGGATCGCGGCGGGTCGCCTCTCGGCAAGCCGCGCCGCATCGGAACAGGATCGGTAACACGTGAATATTGTGAGCCAAACACGCTATCACCCGGCGCTCTCGCCTATCGAGGAGGTCATCGAAGACGCCCGCAACGGGCGCATGTTCATTCTCGTCGATGCCGAGGAGCGCGAGAACGAAGGCGACCTCGTCGTTCCAGCGCAGATGGCGACGCCCGACGCCATCAACTTCATGACCAAGCACGGCCGCGGGCTCGTCTGCCTGTCGCTCAACGCCGATCGCGCCAAGCAGCTTCATCTTGAGCTGATGTCGCGCTCCAACCGCGCGCGCCACTCCACCGCCTTCACCGTGTCGATCGAAGCGCGCGAGGGCGTCAGTACCGGCATCTCGGCGCATGACCGCGCCCACACCATCTCCGTCGCCATCGACCCCACCAAGGACTTCCGGGACATCATGACCCCTGGCCATGTTTTCCCGCTGGTGGCCAAGGACGGCGGCGTGCTCGTGCGCGCTGGCCACACCGAGGCCGCCGTGGACATCGCCCGGCTCGCCGGCCTCTATCCTGCAGGCGTGATCTGCGAGATCATGAACGATGACGGCACCATGGCGCGTCTGCCCGACCTCGTTGCCTTCGCCCAGCGTCATGGGCTCAAGATCGCCACCATCGCCGATCTGATCGCCTATCGGCTCCGCTACGATCATCTGGTCAAGGTCGTTGCCGAGACCACCATCACAAGCGCCTATGGCGGCAGTTTCGCGCTTAAGGTCTATGCCACCACCGTCGATCCCGCCGAGCACGTGGCGCTGGTGAAGGGCGGTGTGAGTGACGGCGGTCCGGTGCTCGCCCGCGTGCATGCCACCAACACGCTCGACGATATTTTGGGCGCAGGCGGCCATCGCGAGACTCTCGTGCACAAGGCCATGGACATTATCGGCCGCGAGGGCCGCGGCGTGATCGTGCTGATCCGCGAAAGTAGGCCTGACGCCATCTCTTCCCGTCTCACCCGCGAAGAGAAGCCTGAACAGAGCGGCCAGCAGCGGCTGATCGAATACGGCATCGGCGCCCAGATCCTGCTCGATCTCGGGGTGCACGAGATGGTGCTGTTGAGCAATTCACCGGCGCGCAAGATCGTCGGCCTTGAGGGCTACGGGCTCAAGGTCGTCGGCCATCGGAGCCTCGCCTCATGAGCCGCAAATCTCCGCGCTCGGTGCTGATCATCGAGTCCCGCTTCTACGAGGACATTGCCGATGAGCTCGCCCGCGGCGCGGTCGACGAGCTTGAAGGCCGCCGCATCGAGTATGAGCGGATCGCCGTGCCTGGCTCGCTCGAGATCCCGCTTGCGTTGAGCCTCGCGCTTTCCACCGGCTTCGTCGGCCGGGCAGGCCGCCATCGTGGCTGCATCGCCCTTGGCTGCGTCATCCGCGGCGAGACCACCCATTTCGACATCGTGGCGCGCGAATCCGCCGCCGGCTTGCACGCGCTTGCCGTCGAGCACGCCGTGCCGCTCGGCAACGGCATCCTCACCTGCGACAGCCGCGCGCAGGCGCTCGCCAGGGCGAGCGTCACCGGGCGCAACAAAGGCGGCGACGCCGCCCGCGCCTGTCTCGCGCTGATGCAGATCGAGCAGAATTTCTCCTCGGCGAGCCGACGCTGATGACCGGTTCAGGCCAAAAGAAGCCTGCTTCGGGACGAAGTCCCCAAGCACGGACCGCGGCGCGACTCGCTGCCGTCCAGGCGCTCTACCAGATGGACATGACCGCCATCGACCTCAACCATGTGATCGCCGAGTTCGAGGTGCACCGGCTCGGCCAGGAAGTCGAAGGCAACCAATATTGCGATGCCGAGACGCAGTTCTTCCGCGACATTGTCGAGGGCGTGGTGCGCGAGCAGCGCCGTATCGACCCGCTCGTCGATCGTCACCTCGCCGAAGGCTGGCGGCTCAACCGCGTCGATTCGATCCTGCGTGCCATCCTGCGCGCCGGCGCCTACGAGATGCTGATGCGCAAGGACGTGCCGTCGCGCGTCGTCATCACCGAATACGTCGATTTGGCACATGCCTTCTTCGAGGGCGAAGAGCCGAAGGTGGTCAATGGCATCCTCGACAAGCTCGGCCATGAAGAACGGCCGCAAGAATTCGCCCGTCAGGGCTCCGGCGGTGCCTGACGGCCGCGGCAAAAGCGAGACGAGCGGCGAGTTCGCCATCATCGCCCGCTATTTCGCGCCGCTCGCCACCAACCCCGCGGCCCTCGGCCTGCTCGACGATGCCGCGGTGTTGTCGATCCCTGAAGGCCAAGAGCTCGTCGCCACCTGCGACACCATCACCGCAGGCGTGCACTTTCTTACCAACGATCCGTCCGACACCGTCGGCTACAAGGCGCTTTCCGTCAGCCTCTCCGATCTCGCGGCCAAAGGCGCTCGGCCGTATGTCTACCTCTTGAGCGTGGCCTTGCCCGACCTTCCGAAGCCGCCCTGGCTCGAGGCCTTCGTTATGGGCCTCCAGACGGCACAAGAGGAGTTCCGGCATCGATCTCGTCGGCGGCGACACTTGCGCCACGCTCGGGCCGCTCACAATTACGGTCACCGCGATCGGCATGCTGCCACAAGGCGAGTCGGTGTTGCGCCGGGGCGCCATGGGAGGCGACCGTCTCTATGTCAGCGGTACCATCGGCGATGCGGCGCTCGGGCTTAAGCTGTTGCGGGCGCCATGGCTTGAGGTGGAATGGGGACTTTCGCCGGATGAGGGCGCGTTTCTCGTCGATCGCTACCGCTGCCCCTCGGCGCGGACCGCGCTTGCCTTGCCTCTGCGGCAATGCGCCCGTGCGGCGATCGACGTCTCGGACGGGCTCGTCGGCGATACCGCCAAGCTTTGCACGGCCTCGGGCGTGAGCGCCACGATCGAGGCCGCGCGCGTCCCGCTCTCGGACCCCGCCGCCAAGGCGGTCGCCAAAAAGCCTGAGCTTCTCGCCGAGCTGATCACTGCCGGCGACGACTACGAGATCGTGGCCGCCATGGAATCATCGCATGCGAGCGGCTTCGAGAAGGAAGCGCAAGACCACGGCGTCACGGTCACCGCCATCGGTGAGGTCGTCGGCGGCAGCGGCGAGGTCACGGTCGTGGACAAGGAGGGGCGTCCGCTCAAGCTCGACCACACCGGTTTCACCCATTTCTAGGCCAACCCGCCCAATCAAGCGCTGCCAAGGACTTAGGCATAGGTTGCGTCGCCGCTTTAACTTTGGCATTTTCCGGCCCGAGTTCACGCCTTGGGCGAGTTAGGCCGCGGGACCTTGCTGGTGCCGCGCGCGCTCACCCCATTTCCTGCCAATTCAACCAAACGAACGGGGACAATTCCGTTATGACCATAGTGCTTTACCTGATCATTGCTTGCGGCGTTCTCTCCATCGTTTACGGCGTGGTCACCACGCGCGCCGTGCTCGCCGCCGACGCGGGCTCCGCGCGCATGCAGGAAATCGCGGCGGCGATCCAGGAAGGCGCCGCGGCCTATCTCGCGCGCCAATACACGACGATCGCCGTTGTCGGCGTCGTCATCTTTCTCATCCTCGCCTACCTGCTCGGACTGCCCCAGGCGATCGGCTTTGCCATCGGCGCCGTGCTCTCGGGTGCGGCTGGCTATATCGGCATGAACGTATCGGTACGCGCCAATGTGCGCACGGCGCAGGCCGCCACCGTGAGCCTCGGCGACGGCTTGAGCCTCGCCTTCCGCTCCGGCGCCATTACCGGCCTCCTCGTCGCGGGCCTCGCCCTTCTCGGCGTCTCGGTCTATTTCCTCATCCTCACCAAGTTCATGGGCTATGAGCCGGCATCGCGTCAGGTCGTCGACGCGCTGGTGTCGCTCGGCTTCGGCGCCTCGCTGATCTCGATCTTCGCCCGTCTCGGCGGCGGCATCTTCACCAAGGGCGCCGATGTCGGCGGCGATCTCGTTGGCAAGGTCGAAGCCGGCATCCCCGAGGACGATCCGCGCAACCCGGCGACCATTGCCGACAACGTCGGCGACAATGTCGGCGACTGCGCCGGCATGGCCGCCGATCTGTTCGAGACCTACGTGGTGACCGTGGTCGCCACCATGGTGCTCGCCTCGATCTATTTCGCCGGCGGCGACCGCGTCATGCCGATGATGCTCTATCCGCTCGCCATCGGCGCGCTCTGCGTCATCACCTCGATCATCGGCACCTATTTCGTGCGGCTCGGCAAGAGCCAGTCGATTATGGGCGCACTTTACAAGGGCGTGCTCGCAACCGGCGTGCTCTCCCTCATTCTGCTTTGGCCGCTCACATCCTGGCTCGTCGGCATGGACACGGTGATGACCGTCGGCGATCTCACCTTCACCGGCAGGTCGCTGTTCCTATGCGGGGCAGTGGGGCTGGTGATCACGGCGCTGATCGTGGTGATCACCGAATACTATACCGGCACCAACTATCGTCCGGTGCAGTCGATCGCCAAGGCCTCGATCACCGGTCACGGCACCAACGTCATCCAAGGCCTCGCCGTGTCGATGGAAGCGACCGCTCTGCCGGCGCTTGTGATCATGGCCGGCATCCTCATCACCTACGGCCTTGCCGGCCTGTTCGGCATCGCCATCGCCGTCACCACCATGCTCGCGCTCGCCGGCATGATCGTGGCGCTCGATGCCTTTGGCCCGGTCACCGACAATGCCGGCGGCATCGCCGAGATGTCCGGCATGCCGAAGGAGATCCGCAAGACCACCGACGCGCTCGATGCCGTCGGCAACACCACCAAGGCGGTGACCAAGGGTTATGCCATTGGCTCGGCTGGATTGGGCGCGCTCGTGCTGTTCGCGGCCTATACCGAAGACCTCAAATATTTCGCCGCCAACCCCGACAAGTTTCCCTATTTCCAGGGCGTCGATCCCGTCTTCACCCTGTCGAACCCATACGTCGTCGTCGGCCTCTTCCTTGGCGGATTGCTGCCTTATCTCTTCGGCGGCATCACCATGACGGCCGTGGGACGCGCAGCGAGCTCGATCGTCGAGGAAGTCCGCCGCCAGTTCAAGGAGAAGCCCGGCATCATGAAAGGCACGGACCGCCCGGACTACAAGCGCGCCGTCGATCTCCTGACCCGCGCCGCGATCAAGGAGATGATCGTGCCGTCGATGCTGCCGGTGCTCTCGCCGATCGTGTTCTACTTCGTGGTCAATGCGATTGCCGGCAAGAGCGCTGCCTTCTCCGCGCTCGGCGCCATGCTGCTCGGGGTGATCGTCACCGGCCTGTTCGTCGCCATCTCCATGACGGCCGGCGGCGGTGCCTGGGACAACGCCAAGAAATACATCGAGGACGGTCACTATGGCGGCAAGGGCTCTGAGGCGCACAAGGCCGCGGTGACCGGCGATACCGTCGGCGATCCCTACAAAGACACCGCCGGTCCAGCCGTGAATCCGATGATCAAGATCACCAATATCGTGGCGCTGTTGCTGCTCGCGGTGCTCGCGCACTAAACAGAGAAAGCGCTTACGAGCCTAGGGACCGCCACCAGGGATGCTTCCCGGCATCCCGCCCTGGGTTTGACCCTTGAACATCTTGCGTTGCGAGATGTTGCCGAAGATCTGCTCGAGCACGCCCAAATCCTTGCCGCGCGCCGGCGTCTCGTCCTTGGCGTATCTCACCACGATACCGTCCTTGAGCCCGTATTGGGCGATGTTGTCCACGGTGGCTTGCCGATTGAAGTAAACGGCAACCACTTTGCGGTCGATTTCCCAGGGCTTCAAGAACGCGTAGGATTTCTGTGTGGTGGAGATGTAGTAGTAGGCTTCGCCGTTGATCGAGCTCGTGGTGTCAGGGGAGCCGAGCGTCGTCATCACTTGGTCCTTGGACATGCCGGGCTGGACCTGGGCAAGGTCGACATCCATGAACACGTGGCCGTGCCGATCGATCTGGGCGCCGCAGCCGGTAAGAGCGGAGGCAAGGAGCGCTGCCGCAAGGCAGGCACCAAGAGGCCGTTTCGACCATAGGCTGATCGGCTCGTCTCTATGCACCGCGACCTGACCCTCGATAAACCCCGTGCAAACGCAAGCGGCAAGATAGTGCCAGCGAACTGAGAAGTGCCCCCTGACTTGACCCCTCTCGACCGCTTGATGCGCTGGCGCTCCGAGGCGAGCACCACCGAAAAATTCTATGGCGCGATTGTGGCGCAGGCGCGGCTCCCTGTTTTCTATCGGAGTTTTGGCGTTCCCGACACGCTTCAGGGGCGCTTCACTTTGCTCGCGCTACACCTTTTCGCCGTCCTCCACCGACTGAAAAGCGGGGGCCCCGAGGGCAGCGCGCTCGCGCAAGACCTCGTCGATCGCTTCAGCCAAGACATGGAGACCGTGCTCAGAGAACTTGGGGTCAGCGACATGCGCGTGCCGCAGTCGATGCGGCGCCTCGCTGCCGCAAGCAAGGGGTTGTTTGAGGACTACGAGACCGCTCTTGCCGCGGGCCAAGCATCCCTCGCGCACGCCATCGCCGCGTCTTTGCCCGGCGAGACGGAAAGCGCGGAGCTTAGCAGCAGGGCGCTCGCATCCTATCTATTGGCTTCGATCGACGCGCTCGATCGGCAGGACATCGCGTCTTTGCGGGCTGGCGCGCCGGATTTTGCAGAGGCAAGCGTGAAACCATGAGGAAGATGCCGAAGACCGTGGAGCCGGGGCCGGAGCAGGAGATCGTCCCTCCGCCGCTTTCAAGGACGCTCCGCGTCGATGAGCTGAAAGAAGGCGAGGAGGGGACGATCGAGGTCAATCGGGCTGAGCGGGAGACGATCGCCGCACTTCTCGGTCTCCGCGCGCTCGACCGCCTGACCATCGTCTTTCGCCTGAACCGGCGCGGGCAGGGACGCCTTGCCTTGCAAGGCACGCTTGCGGCCGCTGTGACCCAGACCTGTGTCGTCTCGCTCGAACCGGTGGAGAGCACCCTCGAGGTCCCGGTAGAAGTCGCATTCTGGCCTATCCCCATGATCGACGACCTCGCAGCCAGCCTCGACGAGGCGGCAAGCCACGGCACGCTCGATTGGCCCGAGCCGATCGAGGGCGGCAAGATCGACCTTGGGCCTGTGATCTATGAGACGCTCGCAACCGCGCTCGATCCTTACCCCAAGCGCGAAGGCGTGAGCTTCGAATGGTCGGAAGCCTCAGGCGCCGTCGCAGCCGACGAGCAGCCTGAAAGCCCCTTTGCCGCTCTCAAGCGACTGAAATAGCGGCAATTGGCGGCATTTCGCCCCGTCAAATTCAGGTTGTCACTCAGTCCTATTTGGGTATGTTCGGGGCCACTTCAGGGGGCTCATCCAGCCACTTGGGCTGGGATTAGCAACGTCTTTCCTTTCGGCAACGGCACCATATGGCTGCTCCAGTCACCATAGCGCTCGACGCCATGGGCGGCGACCATGGACCAGGCGTGATCGTCGCGGGCGCGTCGATCTCGCTTGTCCGTCACCCCGACACGCGCTTCCTGCTCGTGGGCGACGCGGGCCGCATCGAGACTGAACTCAAATCTCACACGGCCCTCGCCGCCAAGGCGGAAATCCTGCACACCGACGTGGCCGTCGCCATGGATGCAAAGCCCAGCCAGGCGCTGCGCAAAGGGCGCAGGCACTCGAGCATGTGGCTCAGCCTCGAGGCGGTGCGCGACGGCCGCGCCGACGCCGCGGTGTCGGCCGGCAACACCGGCGCGCTGATGGCCATGGCCAAATTCTGCCTGAAGACGATTCCTGGCATCGACCGCCCGGCGATCGCCGTGCAGTGGCCCACGGTCGAGAGCGAGTGCATCGTGCTCGACGTCGGCGCCAATGTCGGCGCCGATGCCCGCCAGCTCGTCGAGTTCGCGGTGATGGGCGCGGCCATGGCCAGGGCCCTGTTCGGCATGGAGCGTCCGACCGTCGGTCTCCTCAACATCGGCGTTGAGGAGGTCAAGGGGCTCGATGAGATCAAGGCCGCCGCAACGGCTCTCAAGGACACGCCGCTGCCGATCGAGTTCCGCGGCTTTGTCGAAGGCGACGAGATCGGCCATGGCGCCGCCGACGTGGTGGTGACCGACGGCTTCACCGGCAACATCGCCTTGAAGACCGCCGAGGGAACCGCTAAGCAGATCGGCGAATATTTTCGCGCTGCCATGAGGCGATCGCTTCTCGCGCGGCTCGGCGCCGTATTGGCGCAGGGCGCCTTTCGCGCGCTGAAGGAGAAGATGGACCCTCGCCAGCTGAACGGCGGCATTTTTCTCGGCCTGAATGGCATTGTCGTGAAGAGCCATGGCGGCACCGACGCCACCGGCTTCGCCTCCGCCGTCGATACGGCCTACGACATGGCGTCGAGCGGCGTGGTGAAGCGGCTCGCAACCGACGTTGCCCGCTTCCATGCCGAGCTTGAACTTGATGGTGCGGCATGAGGCCTCGGGAGTAGCTGCCTGTGAGCGTGTTGCGGACCGTCGTCAAGGGATGCGGTGGATACCTGCCGAAGCGGGTGTTGACCAATGAGGACCTCGCCAAGGTGGTCGACACCACCGACGAGTGGATCGCCACGCGCACCGGGATCAAGGAGCGGCGCATCGCGGCCAAGGGCGAGCTCACCTCCACCATGGGGACGGCGGCGGCGCGCGCGGCGCTCGACGACGCCGGCATGGACCCTCAGGACATCGACCTAATCGTTCTCGCGACCTCTACCCCCGATCAGACCTTCCCGGCGACAGCCGTCACCATCCAGGCCGATCTCGGCATCACGCAAGGAGCGGCCTTCGACGTTCAGGCCGTCTGCTCGGGCTTCGTCTTCGCCCTCACCACCGTCGATAACTACTTGAAAAGCGGCGAATTCCGCCGGGCGTTGGTCATCGGCTCGGAGGCCTTTTCCCGCATTCTCGACTGGGACGACCGCGGCACCTGCGTACTGTTCGGCGACGGCGCCGGCGCGCTCGTGGTGGAAGCCGAGATGCAGAACGGCTCGACCACCGACCGCGGGGTGCTCGCGTCCTGCCTGCGCTCGGATGGCCGCTATCGCGACAAGCTTTACGTCGACGGGGGGCCGTCCACGACCGGCACCGTCGGCTATGTCCGCATGGACGGCCCCGAAGTCTTCCGCCATGCGGTCACCAATATCGCCGAGGTGATCGCCGCGACCTTGAAAAAATCGGGCTACCAGGCTTCCGATATCGACTGGTTCGTGCCCCACCAGGCCAATAAGCGCATCCTCGATGGAGCGGCGCGCAAACTGGGTCTGGCGCCTGAGAAGATCGTGATCACCGTGGACAAGCACGCCAATACCAGCGCCGCCTCCATCCCCCTGGCGCTCGACACCGCCTGCCGGGACGGGCGCATCAAAAAGGGCGATCTCGTGCTGATGGAGGCCATGGGAGGGGGCTTTACCTGGGGGGCGGTCTTGGTCCGCTGGTGAATTCAGCGGAAAACTGACGCGCGGAGGCCACACCTCCCTCGAAAATGATGCAATATCAGGAATTTGATTGCTGTAGCGATTGACCGCGTTGCGAATGCTCGTTTAGCATCTTGGTTTGTCCCGCGACCCTGGGGGAGCAGTCTGACGATGAGCGGGAAGACATTGACCCGAGCCGACCTCGCTGAGGCGGTGTTTCAGAAGGTAGGGTTGCCTCGGAACGAGTTGGCCGAGATCGTGGAGCTCGTGCTTCGCGAGATCGTGTCGAGCCTCGAGCGCGGGCAGACCGTCAAGCTGTCCTCATTCGGCTCCTTCGGCATTCGCGACAAGGGGCAGCGGATCGGACGCAACCCTAAGACAGGCCAGGAAGTTCCTATTACGCCGCGGCGTGTTCTCGTGTTCCGGGCGAGCAATATCATGAAACAGCGTATCAACGATGCGCTGTCCCGGAGAAAGGCGGCCGAATAGACGCGGCGATACATTGCAGGCTGTTAGGACGTTAGAGGCGGGGAGTTTGAGCGGTGGACAAAGCGCCCGAGGCCTTTCGTACGATCAGTGAAGTTGCCGATGAGCTGAAAGTCCCGAAGCACGTGCTTCGCTTCTGGGAAGCAAAATTCGCTCAGCTCAAGCCGATGAAGCGTGGCGGCGGACGCCGCTATTACCGGCCAGAGGATGTGGCTCTGCTTCGCGGCATTCGTTTTCTCCTTTACGACGACGGTTACACCATCAGGGGCGTGCAGAAGATCCTGCGCGAGCAGGGGCCACGTTTCGTCATGGACCAGCGTCCCCATGTCGATGAGCAGAAGAAGCCGGCAGCAACCATCGAGCGGGAAATTCCCGACGTGGCCGCCGAAGCTGCCCAGAGCCGGGGCTTCCGCAAGCCGCCTGGCCTTGCCGAGCAGGCTGAAGACGTTGACGCCGAGGGGCTCGGTTCGGTGCTCAAAGTGCTCGAGGATTGCTACCGCATCCTGGTCGGCGCCAAAGGCTGATCCGGAGTCGTCCGACAGAACGGCTTGTTTCACCGCCTTGAGCGTGTATATCCAAGCGCACGACCATCTTTGGCTTCGGAGCGTAGCGCAGCTCGGTTAGCGCACCGGTCTGGGGGTTCGGGCACCATTGTTTTTCTGGTGTTTTGCTGCACCCTCCAATCACTGCTAATCCTTAGTTTCCATGCCCTTTGACCCGCACAGCTTGGAAAGCCTAGCGGGGTTTGGGTTGCAACTTTTACCCTCAAGGACGCCCGGGAGCGGTCCCGTATGCCGTCGAGCTGGGACGCCAACAAGAATTCTACTCAGCGCGAAGGCGTGCCGCGCGGCAACTGGATTCAGACCGATCCCAAGAAGGGATTCTTTGTGTGATCCTGCGCCTCTACAGTCCGCTAGAGCCATTCTTCACCAAGGAATGGCGGCCAAGCGAGATCGAGTTGGTCCCGTAGCGCACGACACAGCAAATGAAGGTGCATATGTCTGCTCATGGCACATCAGCGACATTGAAGCCGCGCGGTGCCATGTCCGTTTCTGACCCCTTTTCAGACGTCAACGCGAAGCCGGCGCACGTCGCAGAATGACCCAAAGCGGACATTGTTCGCTTTGACGGCGGAAGCAGAAGCCAAGCGGCCGGCCGGTGCCCCTTACAGTGCCGGGGCTTTTTGCACTCAGGAGAACAGCGCGTCGGCTTCCGGTGGCCGCCCTTTTTTGTGGGTGGTGGTAGTCGCGTTACAGGCACCCTGGCGTGAATCTCCGCAAGTGAACAAACAAGGACCAATCAAAAGATGCTCGAATGGCATACTGCACGAAGGCCGGAACGCGCAGCACGACAGGGGGTTATCCATGCCCGATGAGGGGACTGGTTTCCCGATAATAACGGAGATTGGCAATGAAACCGACACACATTCTCATGTTTGCAGGCATCATCCTGATCTCGCCAACTGTCTCGCATGCTCAGGTGGCGGGAACGACAGTACTCGGCGTTAGCGTCGCGGAAATGCGCGAGGTTGCCCTGGGTTGGAGCGTCAAGCACACAATTCTTGGGCAACATGTTTACAACGACAAGAATGAACGCGTCGGAACGGTCGATGACCTCATCGTCACTCCAGATAAGGCGCTTTCATACGCCATCGTTAATGTCGGCGGCTTTCTTGGCTTGGCGAAGCACGATGTCGCCATCCCCGTTTCTCAGTTTAAGCTGGTCGATAAAAAGTTAGTTCTGGCTGGCGCGACGAAGGAGGCTTTGAAGGCTAGTCCTGAGTTCCAATACGCACATTAGCGTCCGACTGTCGAACACATCGCCTTCCCAGGGCTGTGAGGCGTCGGCTTCGGTCTGCGCCCTTTTCTGCTATACCTGCCTTCCAGCAGCATAGCGCCGACGCCGTAGGGGAGCGTCATATGACCGAGCCGTTGAACCATCACGAGGCGCTTTTCTATGTGATGGTCGCCAGTTCCGCTGTAGACCGGGCCATGACTGATGACGAGTTCGCCCGCATAGGCGAGATGGTATCCAATCTGCCGGTATTCGCCGACTGTGACGAGGAGGGGCTGGTCAAGGCTGCCGAAGCGTGCGGGAAGATCCTGAGCGCCGATGACGGGCTGCAGCAGGTGGTTCGGCTGGTGCGCGAGGCGTTGCCCGAGAAACTCCGCGAGACGGCGTACTGCGTGGCGCTCGAGGTCGCGGCGGCCGACCGCCTGGTGAGACCCGGGGAGATCTTCTTTCTAGATATGCTCGGCGACGCGCTCGGGCTCGACCGCACGACCACCGCGGCATTCGAGCGGTGCATCCGCGCCCGCAACATGACGCTGTAAACCGTCTCGGCGGTATCAAGAGCAAGGGCGCTACAGGGCGGCTTCAAGGTCGCGGACTCGACTGGTCAGCCGGCCCACTCGCAACCTTGGAATGGAGTAAGGAGTTTCGGCGCGGCAGCTGCAGCCGATGACACCATTTCCGCTCGCGCCGACGAATGTCTGCTTTGAGGGGAAGAACGGACATGACGCGGGGATGACACCATTTCCGCTAATGTCCCATTGTGATGCTGTCATCTCATGCTTAGCGCAGCGCGTGGGCGAGCGTCTTGATGGAGGTGTCGATTACCGTTTCATCGAAGCCCGCATAGCCGAGAACTAGCCCCTGCCGGAAGGGCTCGCCGGCGAAATAATCCGAAAGGGCGGGCGCCAGCAATCCGGCCTTGGCAGCGCGTTTCGACGCGTCGCTGTCATTCATGCCGTTGCGCAGCGTGCAGATGAGATGCATGCCGGCAGGCTCGGGCGATGTTGAGAGCAGATCGCCGGCATGGTGCGCGATCGCCTCGCGCAAAGCCTGTTGCCGCCTTGTATAGAGCCGACGCATACGCCTGATGTGGATAGCATAGTGGCCCAGGCGCATGAATTCGGCGAGCACCGGCTGCAGGAAGATCGAGACGCGGGCGCCACGCGCGCGCATGACCGCCGAAACGTCGTTGATGAGATTGTGCGGCACAACGAGATAGCTGATGCGCAAACCGGGCAGCATGGTCTTGGAGAAAGAGCCCAATGAAACGACGACACCCGAGTCATCGACACCCATCAGCGCCGGCAGCGGCTTGCCCTGATAGCGATACTCGCTGTCATAGTCGTCCTCGATGACCCAGGTCTTGCGCAAGCGTGCCCATTCGAGCAGCGCCAGGCGGCGGGCCAGCGGCATGGTCATCCCGAGGGGATAGTGACGCGCCGGCGTCACCACCGCGGCACGCGCATTCCTGACGCCCTTCGCTATGTCGAGGCCGCCTTCGTCAACCGGTATCGACACGGTCTTGAGCCCCAACGTGCTAGTTAGCCATTCTTGCGCGAAATCTGTGGTGCTGCACGTCAGTCTGCCCTACAAGAAGAGCGAAGCTCTAAGGCAACGGGCTCGACCCCCTCATGCGAGCACTGGCGCTCGAGCATCTCCATTCGAATCCCGTGGGCGTCTACGGTGACGTGCTTCTCGGCCGAGGGATCGAGATCAATCGTGTTCGTCTCGACCTTGGGGAAGCGCTTCCCGACTGGCGCGAGTACGACCTGCTCGTGGTCATGGGAGGGGGGATGAGCGTCTACGAGGAGGACGCGTATCCGTGGCTCGTGGCGGAGAAGCGGGCGATCCGCGAGGCCGTCACGACGGGATGTCCATACTTCGGCGTATGCTTGGGATCCCAACTGCTGGCGTCCGCGCTCGGCTCGCGCGTGTTCCGCGGGCCGGAGCCTGAGCTAGGCGTCAATCCGGTCTTCCTCTGCGAGGCCGCCCGCCGCGACCCGGTCTTCAGGGCCTTCCCGCGCGACATCGAGGTGATGGAGTTTCACTCCGACACATTCGACTTGCCCGAGGGCGCGGTGCGCCTCGCCCGCTCCTCCCGCTACGAAAACCAGGCGTTCAATGTGGGGCGGACCGCGTATGCGATCCAGTGCCATCTGGAGCCCTCGCTCGACGACGCCCGTGACTGGTTCGACGGCTCGCTCGGGGAGACGTTCGAGGCCCGTTACGGACGTGGCTCTGTCGCAGGCTTCCTGGACGAGTACGCACACTCGATGCCGCTGCTCCAGCAGACCGCCCGTCAGCTGTTCCGCCGCTGGCTGGAGAATGCCCTCGCCCACGGGCGATTGGCCTCGGCTGCGAGCAGCGCGGGAACGGCCACGGTCCCGGATCAGGGACTCCTCGGTCGTACCCGTGAGCTGGAGCGTATCGGCCGGTTGCTCGACGAGGCTCGGGGCGGTCGCAGCGGCGCGATTGTGATCTGCGGTGAGACCGGGGTCGGAAAGACGGCGCTGCTCGACGCTGCGTTGGAGCGCGCCGACGGCATGCGCGTTCTTCGAATTTCAGGTGTCGAAGACGTGGGCGAGCGCCCGTACGCGGGGTTCGAGGAACTGTGTCGGCCGCTCCTCAGCGGGATTGGCGCCCTACCGGACACCCTTCGCCAAGCGCTGTCGGCGACCCTCGGTCTCGGCACTGCCGAGCGCGGCGATCGATTCGCCGCGTACGCCGGCGCGATGTGGTTGCTTGCCGCAGCGGCGGAGGAAGACCCACTTCTTGTTTGCGTCGATGACGCGCACCTGCTCGACGACGCGTCGCTCGAGGCGCTTGCGTTCATCGCAGGACGGATCGGAGCGGAAGGGATCGCGCTGCTCATCGCGACAGGCGGCGACCCAGGAACATTTGGCGCGGCCGAAATCGTCGAGCTTCAGCCCCTCGACCGAGCCGCGTCGCTGACCATCCTCGAGCGGCGCTTCGGCGACGAGCTGTCGCCGACCATGGTCGCGGAGGTTGTCGACGTCGCGCGCGGTAACCCGCTCGCGCTGCGCGAAATCCCTCTCAGCCTCACGCCGGGCCAGCGCGTTGGGATCGCCCCGCTCGGCGACGCGCTCCTCAACTGCAGATCCGCGGAGCGCGCCATCCTTGCCCGCATCAGCGCGCTCGGGGAGGACGCGCGCCGAGCCCTGCTCGTCGTGGCGCTCAGTTACGGAGGGAACGACGCAGCAGTCGCGCGGGCGCTCCAATCGGCCCACTTGAGCCGCGAGGAGCTGAGGCCGGCCGAGGAGGCCGCGCTCGTCGCGATCTCGGGCGGTCGCTTCTCATTCCCGCATCCGCTCGTGCGCTCGACTGTGGTGTACGGAGCGCTACGTTCGGAGCGGCGTGCCGCCCATGCCGCCCTCGCCGGAGCCAGCAACTCCAACTCGTCCATATGGCATGCGGCACTCGCCGCTTCAGGGCCCGACGAGCGAATCGCGGCTTTGCTCGAGGACGCCGCCGGGCGAGCGCTCTCACGGCATGCACATTCGGCGGCCGCGCGTGCGCTCGAGCTCGCGGCGCGCCTGAGCCCTGCACGGGCCAAGCGTGCGAGACGGCTGGTCGGCGCGGCTGAGGCGGCCGCGCTCGCCGGCCACATCTATGCGGCAATCGACCATGTCGAGGCTGCCCTTCCCGAGCTCGACGATGGGGGGACGCGGGCCGCGGCCGAACTGCTGCTCGGGAGCCTGCTCGCGCGCAGCGGCTCGGCCTCGCGAGCACGCGACCTGCTACTCGACGGTGCTGCGCGCTGCAAGGCGTCATACAAGCCAGCGGCGGCACGTCTGCTCGCTGCTGCGGTGATCCCGGCGCTCCGCGCTGGTTCGCCCGCGCGCGCCTGCGAAATCGGACGGCGGGCGTTCGAGGTCGCCGAGGGGGGACCGATCGAAGCCGCTGCGGCGCTCATGCTCGGCACGGCGCTGACGTTCAACGGCGCTCCGCGCGACGGCCGCGCGCTTCTCCTCCGAGCCATCGAGCTCCGCGAGCATCTTCACGCGGAGCCCCAGCTGCGCGCCTACCTCGGCGCTGGTCTTCGCCTCGCCGGCGAGCACGACCGTGCTCGGGACGTGCTCGCAGAGCTGATCGCTAACGCGCGTTCTCACGGCACGTTCGGCCTGCTTCCCTACGCGCTTGTGCGCCTAGCCGACGTCGAGCTCGACACGGGTCACTGGCCGCTGGCGCATGCTGCGCTCGCAGAGGCCGCCTCGCTCGCGCGCGAGACGGGGCAAGGCGCCGACCAAGGCCTCGCTTCGGGCGCGCTCGCTTGGCTGGACGCCGCGCAGGGGCGGGCCGTTGACTGCCGCCGGCACGCCGGCGAGGCCATCGCCCTCGCCATGCGCTTGGGAGTCGGCTCACGCCTCGACCGCGCGGTTCCGGCGCTGGGCCTTCTCGCGCTTGGCTGCGGGGAGTTTGACGCCGCTATCGAGCACCTAGTCGAGGTACGCAAGACACAGCTCCAGCAGGGCTGGTGCGACGCGGCCGTGCCTCCCCATCGCACGCGCGATCTGATCGAGGCTCTGGTCCGCGCGGGGCGAGTCGCCGACGCGGAGCGCGAGGTTTCGATCTTCGAGCAGGAGTCCCACCAGACGGAACGGCCTTCGGCACTTGCGGCCTTGGCATGCTGCCGCGGATTGCTTGCGAGCGCTGACGCGGTTGACGGGCTCTTTCGCAAGTCGCTGGCCCACGGAAGCGACGTGGTCGGCCCCTTCGAGCACGCCCGAACGCTCCTTGAGTACGGCCGTCGGCTCCGGGAAGTCGGCCGAGCCGCCGAGGCCGTGGAGCATCTCGAGGGCGCGTTCACCGACTTCGCCCAACTCGGAGCGAAGCCCTGGATCGCGCAAGCCCGCAACGAGCTCGAGGCGTGCGGTGTCACCCCTCCCGACTTGCCCGCGGATCCACTGAGCGGCCTGGGCGAGCGGGAGCTCCAAGTGGCGCTCGCCCTCACGCGCGGCGAGACTCCGGAGGAAGCCGCCGAGCACCTGCTGCTGACCGTGCCGACGGTCAAACACCTGTGGGGTCAGATCTCGCGATCCAGCAAGGACTTCACAAAGCAAAAATCTGACCCCGTGATCAGATCACTCTAAGCTGCGAGGTCGAGCGCCACTGCGGTGCCCTAACATGAGGACAACCCAGGCGCCTTCGTCACCGCGGCTGCGGCGGTTGGCGTGCCTACGAGACCCGTTCGCCTCCTGTCAGCGCGCGCCCCCGGCAAGCGGCGCTCAACTTGTGTTTCCACGGCGCGCAGCGTCTCCGCAGGCGCTCGTCCACGCGAAGAGCGTTATGGCGCGGCTCAGTCCACCGTGGCGAGTCGCTGCCGGGCCACCTCGCGCAGGTGTCCGTCGCTGGTGGTGCCCTCGATCACGACCTCGGCGCCCCGGCCCCGGTGTTCCAGGGTGGCGACCGCGTTGCCGAAGTACGGCCCGGCCAGCTTCTTCCAGCGCACGGTGGGCCGGCGCACTCCGGCGGAGCGCGCGAGAGCCCGGGCGGCCAAGGCCAGCCCGGGGTTCCAGCATAGCTTTATCAGCGGGCGCATCGCGGCCGGCGCCTGGTTGTGGATCGGCGAGCAGGTGAGCTGGTGCACCGGCGTTCGCACCCCAGGGTCGTCGAACCGGGCCCGGGCCACGTACGAGTGGTGCACGTCCCCGGAGAGCACGCTGATCGAGGCCGGCGGCGCGTACGCCGGGCTCGGCGCCGACCCGGTCCCCGGTCGCGCCCGCCGCGCCGCTGCCGATGCGGGCGAAGGCAGCGCCGAGGGCGTCGAAGGAGAGCCGGAACGCGGCCCAGTGCTCTAGGTCCCATGCCCGCCGCATCTGCTCCGCGAGCCCGGCCACCCAGGGCCAGCGCGAGTCGGCGAGGCGCTCGTTCCATGACTCGACGTGATGCATACTCGGCGGGAGCAGCCAGGGCAGCGAGCTGCCGACCACCAGGTGGTCGTAGACGCCGCGCGCTCGGTCCAGGAACCAGGACCACTCGCCAGGCGCCAGCATCGCCCGGACGTCCGGTTCGAGCACCCGGCTGCACCGGACGTCCAGCATGACCAGGCGCGTCCGGCCCAGATCGAGGGAGTAACTCCACTGGTACTGCACGGCCCGCCAGCGTTCGGCGTCGTGCGCCTCGTCGGCCTCCCGGTCGACCCGCTCGCCGAACTCGCGCAGCACGTCGGTGGCGTCCTCGGCGGCGACCACCTTGGCGTAGAGCGGGTCCTCGGTGATCTCGTCCGGGGAGAGGTTGCCCAGGTGCTGGTAGATCCAATAGGAGGCGAGCCCGCTGCCGATCCGCTCGGCCCACCAGTCCAGCCCGCGCATGTCCGCCCGCCAGGAGGCCGAGATGTTCCAGTCGTCGATCACCTCGTGGTCGTCGAAGATCATCACGCTGGGCACGGTGGAGAGCAGCCAGCGTATCTCCGGGTCGCGCCAGGACTCCAGGTAGAGCTTGCTGTACTCGTCGAAGCTGACCACCTGGTCGGCCGGGGCGTTCCTCGGCCGCCGTCGGCGTCGTTTGAGCAGCCGCTTCACCGTCGGCGAGGTGACGTCCGCGTAGACCTGGTCGCCGAGGAGGACCAGCAGGTCGGGCCGGGCGGCCGGCTCCGGCGCGGCAATCAGCCGCCGGGCGTACGCGTCGAGCGCATCCGGGGGGAGCCGCCGGATGGTGGCGTGCTGAGTGGTCTCGCGGCACGAGCCGAAGATCAGTTTCACCGGCTGGTCGCGGTCGTCGGTGGCCCGGGTACGGATCATGCTGGGCGGGAAGCCGCTCTCCAGCACCGGCCAGGCCATCTCGTCGTCGATCAGCACCTGGTAGCTCGCCGCGCTGTCCGGGGTCAGTCCGTCCACCACGACGAGGGCGTAGTGGTGATGGTACGCGGAGAAGGTCGGCGCCGTGCCCGAGGCGCCGTTGGCCGCCCGGACGGTGACCACCGCGGGCGCGCTGGTCTCGACCCACACGGTCGCCCGGGTGCCGACCACCCGCCGTAGCAAGGGACCGATGAGCAGGCGTCCGGCAGGCATGATGGTCCTTCAAATTCAGCGAGCTTCATTTTTACCGCCCGGCCGGCGGTCGCACCACTGCTGGCTGTGACCGAAAGTACCCCCAGTTCTGAACGGACAACCTAGACCCCCACCGCTTCATGCCACCGAAGCCTCGGTGGAGTTGGCTTTGGGCACTCCTCGCATTCTCGGCGCCGAGGTTGACAGGCTGCGATCTGATCAGTCCTAAGGCGGAGGCTAATCGGCGGCGATAGTCCGCCTGTCATTCATTGTGACTGCGGCATCCACGTCCAAACAAGTGTTTTCACACCATCGTCGATCTTGAGACCGCAACCGCCCGACCTGATGTGGCAGGTCCGGCGCTGTAGCGCCCGGCGTGATGAAGCGGATTCCGGCCTTTTGAAATACCCGCCCCGCGTCGAGAGCATAGGTGGAATCCGTGTGACCGATGCCGGCAGTGGCATTCGGATACCGCTCGAGTGCGCCCTCAAGTTCGTTGGTCGTCCTGCTTACTTGGCTTGCGGTATCGATCGGGATCAATTCGATGGGGCGGCTCAGCACCCCACCCGCGGCGTTGAGCTTCTCGCCAACTCGGCACCCTTATAGCAAGGCGCGCCGAGTACTGCTTGCGGGCCCGTAAGGTTGAAGGGAGCTAGGACCATAATCGGCTCGGCAGCTTGCGCCCATATCGTCCAGATTATCGCCGCGAGAAATGAGGTGGGCGCGAGAAATATCCTGAGAAGCATCGCGTTAATCCTCCTCGACCCACTGCCGTGGCTGGCTGCAACCTGGAAGCGCCCGCTACTACAAAGATTGAACACCCTCTTGAAGCGCGATAACCGAGCGAGAGGCTGGTATATGGTGAAGACCGGAAGTGCGGGTCGGGTTCAACACCGTCCGCTAATGATTCCGATCGTCATCCAGTCCGCCCTCCCGATCTATATTCCCGGTTCACGACCTTTGCCGCTGGAGCTAAAGACATGCTGTATTGGATTTACGAAATCTCCGCCTTATGGATCGTAACCCTCTTCGCCGCACTTTTTGTGGGGATTTGTTGGCTGGGCGTCGTCTTACTTAGCCCCCTCCTGCGAGCGTGGATTAATCCCGACGGGACTCTCAACGAGCTTCTCGGTGATTTCCTGCAATATTTCGGGGTCATGTACGGCCTACTGCTTGGATTATTAGCTGTCGCAACCTATCAGAATCATTCCGACGTCGAGAAGGCCGTTAGCAGTGAAGCGTCTTCATTGGGGGCGCTGTACCGAGATGTTTCCGGCTACCCCGAACCGCAGCGCACGGAATTGAAAACTTTCCTCCGAGAATACACTCGCTACGTGATTGATGAAGCATGGTCGCTGCAGCGTCAGGGCATGGTTCCGACTGGCGCGGTAAAGCGGATTGCGGAGTTCCAAGAACGTCTCATCCGCTTCGAACCGCAAACCAAAGCGCAAGAAGCTCTGCATGATGCCGCCATGCGACAGTTCAACAGTTTCTTCGAGCATCGAAGGACCCGACTGAACAGCGTCAACTCCGGTATCCCGGCGCTCCTATGGTACACGGTCGCTGTAGGTGCATTGATCAATATGATCTTCATCTGGTCGTTCGATCTCCGCCTTAATGCCCACTTGTTATACGGCGGAGTGATTTCCTTCTTCCTTGCGACAATGATCTCCCTAATAGCTCTGATGGACAACCCGTTTCGTGGAGAAGTCGGAGTGTCAGCTGAGGCTTTCCAACTTGTATACGATCAATTGATGCAGGAGTGAGTTGGGTAAATGAAAAACTGCAGTGCATTACACTCTGTCGATTCGTGCTGTCGCTACAATGCCAGCGATGAAAAGCAATGTTTTGCCTAGGCCCACAATGCAGACTCAATTGCTTGCTGACCTCAATAAAGACTCCCAATGCTGACGGTTGGTACGAGGTCGGTCTTCACAAAAGATGCCTCCATCGTGACGCGGCTAACTTGTCGAAGAAGCGCGGATAGTCCAATCTGGGAACGGTTCTATTCTGTCCGTAAGGTGGCCGGCCGGGAGTAGCTTCCGGGAGGGATTCGAATGTCGATTTGGGAGAGGCTTTCAGCTGCTACACGCAATCTCTCGGTCGGAGGCCAGATCAGCTCGCTTCTCAGTCTCGAGCCCACCAGTCAAGCGCGCGAAGTAGATTCTGAACCAGACAACGAAGTGCCATTCACCGTGGGCGTCATCGTGCTAAGTGCCAAGATGGCCAAGGCCGACGGCACCATCGACGCCGACGAGGTCAACGCCTTCAAAGAGGCGTTCAAGATCTCTGCGGCAGAATTGAAGCAGGTCGCGCCAATCTTCAATTCAGCCAAGCGGGACGCAACCAACTTTGAGACCTGTGCCGAACAGCTCGTGACTGTATTCAACGGCAACCGCAAACTGCTTGAGGACGTCCTTGACGGTCTCTTCCACATAGCTAAAGCCGATGAGGAAGTGCATCAGCAAGAGGAACAGTTCCTTGAGGAGGTCGCCAAGCGCTTCGGCTTCACCGTCGGCGAGTTCAACTCGATCATGGCGCGCCATCTGGATGCCGCCAAGCGCAATCCTTATGACGTGCTCGGCGTAAAGCCTTCGATCAGCGATGAGGAGCTTGAGCGCTACTACCGCATGCTTGTCGCGGACGACGATACGCGCGGCGTGCCGAAGGAGTTTGCCATCATTGCCATCGAGAAGCGTGCGTCTCTCAAAGAGGCGTACGACAAGATCATCAAGGAACGCTCAAATCCGGTTGGCTAACTATCCTTGATGTCTGCTTATGGCACTTTTTGGACATCCCACCTGCGCTGGGGAATGTCCGCTATCCAAAGCGGACATGACGCGGACGTGAGGTGATGTCTGCTCGTGACCCAAAGCGGACATCGCTGGGCGTCACCGGCTTGATTGGTGAGCCCGATCCGACGGACGTACATAGATATACGCGATCCGGCCACGCCTTCTGAAGTGCCTGGGTAATCTCACGGATTGCGTCCTCTATCATGTCGGTCGTGGAATCACGGCGAAACTCAAGGGTACAGCGCTACCAGGATTGCGCCAGGACCGAGGTGCAGAGTAGCGACGTCTTCCAGGTCGGTGATGCAGTCGAACTCGACTAAGTGCTTCTTTCAGTCGCTCCATGACGATGGGCGCGACTGCCTCGCCGGCGATAAGGCTGCGGGTCTCGTTAGCCAGAACCCAGGCGACACTAGCGAGCAAAAGGCCAACGGCCACCGAGGCTGCGCCGTCTGCCCAATTGATATGGAAGAAGCCGGAAGCGATGACGCCGGTCGACGCCAGTGCCGATGCCTATCAGGGCAGCAGAATCCTCGAGCAGCACGGCGAACAGGGCGGGATCTTTCGTGCCTTGATGAAGGCCCATAGCCGAGTGGGTCGGCCGCGCACCACGCGTCTGTGCTCCCGATAAGCAATCCGGAACGAGGTGCTCTCGAATCCCACGGCGACTGCCAGCACGGTCAAGCTGATCCAAGGCGAGGTCACCGGGATAGGATTGAGGATCTGACGCACGCCTTCGTACGCCCACCAGAAAGACCATTAATGCGACGACAAAGGACCAGAAATAAACTTCCATGCCGTAGCCCAGCGGGTGCGTCGCGTCGGCGGGCCTCTCTCCACATGTTTGCCCGACTAGGAGCAGGACTTGGTCGGCAGTGTCGACTAGCGAATGAATTGCTTCAGTAAGCATCGCCGTCGATCCGGAGATCCCTGCGGCTGCGAATTTGGCGAGTGCTATGGCGCCATTTCCTGCCAGGGCTGCCAGAACAACTCGCCTTGAGCTGTTAGCCATTTTGATTCCCTTGCGGCTGGTCAGGCACGCATGCCAAGGTGACAAGACGGCATCACCCCATCGTTATCTTGCGATTCCTGGCGTCTAAGGACATCACACGAGCCCTTTAATCGTCGCAAGAATTGCCAATACACCGCAATTAGGTCGGAGCGCTCCACAGGTCGGCAGATTTACCTTTAGGCGTAGCAACGGAGCCAAAAGGGGAGGGTGAACGTTTCCATTCCGCCGATCGCATCAGGTTTACGCAGCGCCGCTGAGTTTTGTCCCTCTGAAAGCGAAGAACAAACATGTCAATTCACAAGCCTTTCGTAAGAAGCACTCTCGCACTGACGTTCGTAGGAGCGCTGGCGTTACCGTGCACAGCCTTTGCGGGTGACTTGAATGAAGTCAAATTGCCCGGCGACCACGCTTATCCCGAGAGCATCACAGCTGCGCCGGACGGCACACTCTATGTGAGCAGCCCCGCAGTCGGCGGCGTGTGGCGCGTGAAGCCTCAGTCGAACGCTGCAGAAGAGTGGATCAAGCCGGGGGCGTTCGATACCCGCTCGACGCTGGGTGTTCTGGTCGATGAGAAAGCCAACCTTCTATGGGTCTGCTCCAACGATTTTTCCTCGGTCGGTGTCCCTGGCCCCAGCACCGTTCCCGGCAGTTATCTGAAGGGCTTCGATCTTTCCTCCGGCGAAGGCAAGGTGAGCGCAGAACTCCCTGGGAAGGCGACCCTCTGCAACGACATGGTGGTTGGCGAGGATGGCTCGCTCTTCGTTACCAACTCGCTCGCTCCGCAAATCCTGAGACTGAAGCCGGGCAGCACTCAACTTGAAGTCTGGCTGGAAAATCCGGCCTTCGAACAGCCGCCCCAAGGCGCCCCGGGGCTGGACGGCATCGCCTTCGGCGGCGATGGCAACCTATACGTCAACACGTTCGCCAAGGGCGATTTCTTCCGCGTTGACGTGAAAGATGGTCTCCCGGGCAAAATCACCAAGCTGAAACCGTCGCGGCCGTTGAAGCTCCCCGACGGCTTGAGATCGACCGGCGGACAGACGTTCGTCATGGCCGAAGGCGGCGGAAGCGTTGATCGCGTCACCGTTAATGGTGACGAGGTCGAAATCACGACGATCAAGGATAACATCGCCGGACCGACGTCCGTTGTCCCTGTGGGGCAAACCTTGTGGGTGTCGGAAGGTCAGCTGCCCCACCTCTTCGAAGCGAAGAAGAGCGGCCCTCCCCATCTTCCTTTCAGGGTTATCGGCGTGCCCATGAACCACTGATGTCAGTTCGAACGACGCGGTTCTCCGGCAGCAAAGGCGTTGCGCATGAAATTCCAATTTTTGAGTTCGGTCGTGTTCACCGCTATCTGCTTGGCCAGCGCGACCGCGGTTATGAGCCAAGAAAAGAATTGTGCTGCTGACGCCGACAAAGAGCTGAGTTTGCCCAACGGATTCTGCGCGACGATCTTTGCCGACAAAGTTGGTCACGCGCGTCAGCTCGCCGTGGCGCCCGACGGCACCGTTTACGTCAACACCTGGAGCGGTGTGTATTACGGCAACGACAGGCCTCCCGCCGGCGGATTTCTGATCGCGCTGAAGGACACGAAAGGCACAGGCCACGCCGATGTGAACGACAGATTTGGTCCGACCGTTGCGGAGGGTGCCCACGGCGGTACGGGCATAGTGCTGTACAAGAATTGGCTTTATGCCGAGATCGACGATCGCATCGTTCGCTACGCCTTGAAGGAGGGCGAGACGGCACCCTCGGCCAAGCCCGAGACGATCCTTAGCGGCATGCCGCTTAATGGCGACCACCCCATGCACCCCTTCGCCATCGATGCACAAGGTAATCTTCTTGTATCGATGGGATCGGCCACAAATGCTTGCGAGAAGCAGAACCGCATGCCGCATTCTCGCGGCAACGACCCTTGCACCGAGCTCGAGACTCGCGCCGGCATCTGGCGTTACGACGCCAATAAGCCTCATCAGGTCTTTTCATCCAAAGAACGCTATGCCACAGGCATCCGAAACGGCGAGGGTTTCGACTTTGACACCGCAGGGCGCCTGTACGTCACCGAACACGGCCGTGATCAGTTGCACGAGGATTGGCCTGAACTCTACACGGCGCAGCAAGGTGAAGAGCTTCCCGCAGAGCGCGTACTGATGCTCAAGGAGGGCGGCGACTACGGATGGCCGACGTGCTATTTCGACCCAACGCAGAAGAAGCTTGTGCTTTCGCCGGAATATGGCGGCGATGGCGGCAAGAAGACCGATGACTGCGCAAGATTCGAGGCGCCCGTCGCGACGTTTCCAGCGCATTGGGCGCCCAACGATCTCAAGATCTACAAGGCCTCACAGTTCCCGAAGGGATACCAAGGAGGCGCCTTCATCGCTTTCCACGGCTCGTGGAACCGCGCGCCGGCGCCACAAGGCGGATACAATGTCGTGTTCCAGCCGCTGGCCGACGGCAAGGCGTCCGGTGACTACATCGTCTTCGCCGACGGTTTCGCCGGCGCGCTTAAGGATCCGGGACGGGCAGCGCACCGCCCCTCAGGCCTGGCAGTCGGACCGGACGGCACGCTTTACATCACCGATGACAAGGCTGGTCGGATCTGGCGCGTGACCTACCTCGGCGATCCGAATAATACAGGAATTCAGGCGGCGCCCGCTCCCGCGGTGGAAGCCACGGCTTCGCCAGAAGCTCTGCCGCCTGAAGGCATTCATCCCGATGCGGGTCTGCCAGTACCACCAGGAGCAACGAGTGACCAGGTCGCGCTTGGCAAGAAGATCTTTCACGGCGAGGTTGCCGGGGCGACGTGCGCCGGGTGTCATGGCGCAGGTGGCATTGGCACGCCGGTTGGCGCTGATCTTACGCTCGGTACCTGGCTCTGGGGCGATGGAAGCCTTCAGAGCCTCACCAACACCATCAAGACCGGAGTGCCGACACCGAAGCAGCACGCGGGCACTATGCCTCCCCTTGGCGGAGTCGCTTTGTCGGACAACGACGTCGCTGCGGTCGCGGCCTATGTCTGGGCGATTGGACATCAGAAGAAGGGCTTGAGCGGCCAGACTAGCCGCTCGAAGGTCAGCGGACATCTTCTACCTGATCCAGATACGCCCCGTAGCCTTCGGCTTCCATGTCGTCGCGATGGATGAACCGCAACGAGGCCGAATTGATGCAATAACCCAGGCCGCCACGATCAGTCGGGCCATCGGGAAACACATGCCCAAGATGGCTATCGCCGTGCGCGGAACGCACCTCCGTGCGGGTCATTCCATGGGTGGTGTCCCGCAATTCGGTTCAATTGGCTTGGTGAAACTTGGCCAGCCGCACCCAGACTCGTATTTGTCTGACGAAGCAAACAATGGCTCTCCCGATACGATGTCGACGTAAATGCCAGGCTCCTTATTGTCCAGATATTCGCCGGTGCCGGGAGCCTCCGTGCCGCACTGCTGCGTCACGCGATATTGTTCCGACGACAGGCGTGAAATGGCTTCAGGAGTCTTGCGATAATCGGCCATTATCATCCTTCCCAGCGCATGGGTTGGTTAGCAGGATAGTAAGTTCCGCGCCCTCGAACTAGGCCCGCTATTGATGCTGTGGACGGCGCTCCACCGGCGCAGGAGTGTCATGGATGTGGGTGCTGCTAATGCTCCCACGATTTGGAGGAGCCATCATGCAGCCTGCTTTGCCTCAGCCATCGTGGTCCCGGGTTCGACACCACCAGGCGCAGCTCGGGAGGTTTCCTGCGCAGACGCCGGTTCGCAGAGATCAGATCCCTGAAGGCTTGTCTCTTCATCGAAGCTACGCTGCCGTTGTGATGTAGCAGAAGGTGTTGCCGCGGAGCTGACAGGGTAACGATGCGCCATCCGCATCCGAGCACTTGAGCCTCTTTCTCGCTCTCAATGCATGTCGATTCCATCGCGGCCATTTTAGATGTTCCCATCGAAAGACCAAGCAACAGTCTTTGGGCCATTCTCCCCTGATACCAAGCGGGACCATTTCCGAGAACCGCCGCGAGACGGGTCGTGGAACAGCTGGCTCCTGTAAGGCGCCGCGCGCCGCACCTGAGTTCGGGCCAGCAAGCGTAGCATCTCGCATTTAAAGCACGTAGTATTGTAGGCACACTGCACCGCGAGAACGAGAAAAGGTGAACGATATGCCGCCTGCGAAGCTCGGAAGTCGCTCTGGGGCGTCATTTATTCCAGATGCTGCCGCGATTCAGGAAAGTCTCGCGATCCTACCCGTCTCGACGTACGAAGTTGGAGAGACGGTGATTGCCGCGGGCGAGACCTCCGGAAAACTGCTGTTCCTTAGGCAGGGCGTGGTTGAAGTTGCCAAAGAGGGAACGCGCATCGCCAGGATTTCCGAGCCAGGCGCAGTATTCGGCGAGTTGGCCGCTCTGTTGGGTCAGTCCCATACAGCCGACGTGCGGGCCCTCGAACGATCGGAGTTCAGTGTCGCCGACGCAGCGACTTTGCTTGCAGTCAATCCGACCATCGCGCTTCACGTGGCGGCTGTACTCGCTAGTCGACTCGGCGCCGCGAACGGTGCTCTCGTCGAGGTCAAGCGCCAGCTCGAGACCGGCAAGCCCCGCGTCGCGGTTGCCCGGACGGTGGGCAAGATTGCCGAGCTGTTGAGCAACGTGGACGCGACCGCGGCGAATCCGTCATCCCCGAGATATGTGAAGGCAACCGAGAGAACAGGAAAAGCGGCGAGCGATAAGCCGCCTGTGAAGCGGGGAAGAGACTTCGGAGCGTCATTTATCCCAGATGCTGCCACGCTTCGGAAGAGTTTCACGATCCTACCCGTCTCGACGTACGAAGTTGGAGAGACGGTGATTGCCGCGGGCGAGACCACGGGGAAATTGCTTTTCCTTAGGCAAGGCTTGGTCGAGGTTGCCAACAATGGAACGCCGATCGCCCGCATCTCCGAGCCGGACGCGGTATTCGGCGAGTTGGCCGCTTTGTTGGGTCAGCCCCATACAGCCGACGTGCGGGCCCTCGAACGATCCGAGTTCAATGTCGCCGACGCAGCGACTTTGCTTGCAAGCAATTCGACCGCCGCGCTTTACGTTGCGGCTATCCTCGCTGGTCGACTTGACGCCGCAAATGGCGCGCTCGTCGAGGTCAAGCGCCAGCTCGAGACTGGCAAGCCCCGCGTCGCGGTCGCCCGGACGGTGGGCAAGATTGCCGAGCTATTGACCAATGAAAGTTTTGCAGAGGATCTTTTCCTTGATGAACTAATCGCCAAGCCCTGGGGACGCGAATATCGGATCTACGCCGATAATTTCTATGATGTCTGGAAATTGGAGCTGGGACCTGGAAAAGCAACCTCCTTGCACTATCATCCTCGCAAGGACACGGTGCTGATGTGCCTTTTCGGGCATGGGAGAATCCAGTTAGCAGATACCGAGACAGACATCCTCGCCGGCAAACACCTCTTCATCGGCCGCGGCGTCTCTCACGCCACTGCCAACGTAGGCGAGGGTGAGCTCGAGCTTATCGAGGTGGAGCTACCACGGAACAAGTTCGACTTATTTCGGGTACAGGATTCTTATGGTCGAACGAGCCAACCCTACGAGTTCGACGGGGGTCGCCAGCAAGAATCTGCCAGAACTAGTCCAATACGACGGCATACCAGGTGCCAAGTACAGGCCCACGGATATCCATGGCCATTACCGCTTCACCATTGGCAAGGCCTTCGTTGAGCAGGATGGCGACCACCTGCTGCTCGCCGTACCTGTCGGCCCGCATTCGCTCACTCGCGGCATCGAAGTTTTCGACCACGGCAGT
Organism: uncultured Alphaproteobacteria bacterium; assembly: GCA_963825835.1. Lineage (GTDB taxonomy): Bacteria > Pseudomonadota > Alphaproteobacteria > Rhizobiales > Methyloligellaceae > Methyloceanibacter. Next base: position 224,135 of record CAWGVA010000029.1, read on the forward strand.
CTCGAGGGAATGAGCCTCAACGAGACGCAGCACTGTTTCACCATTACTGTGAGCATCTAAACAGAAGCTCCTCTCGTCCGCCCCAGAGATCCGCCGCGGCTCACACGCTCTAAAGGAGCGAGAACATGCGCAAGGTTGTCATTATCACTGGCCCCGGGTTCCAGGACCATGATGTGGTTTACACATATTATCGAGCCAAGGAAGAAGGCTATTACGTCGACGTCGCGACCAAGGACGGCGCGGTGATGGTCGGCAAGTACGGAATCTCGGTCCCCATGGACAAGCGTTCCAAGCCGAACATCTCATTCGATGCCCTCGATGTCGCCACATACGACGCCGTGATCCTGACCGGTGGACACGAGGCGCCTGACCGTGTGCGCCAGGACCAACGCGTGCTCGCCTTTGTCGCAGGCATGGCCGAGGCAGGGAAGGTCGTCGCCGGGCTGTGTCACGGGCCATGGATCATGGTCTCGGCACGGGTTCTCAAGGGCCGCACCGCATGCGCCTATGTCGGCCTCTACGATGATGTTGTGAATGCAGGTGCCAGCGTGGTTGACGCTGATGTGGTGACCGACGGCAACATCATCACCTGTTCCTACTACGGAGAGGTTGGCCGGTTCATGCGCCACGTGTTCTCAGCCGTGGAACGCATGCACAGTGGTGAGACCCTCGATCGTCCGTGGATCGACCGAGCCGAGCGCCCGAGCGCCAATTGAGGCTTAGAGTGTCGGCCAAGGAGCGGCTAACCATGGCCGAGGTTATTGCCCTGGACTTCGACGGGGTTATCTGTGATGGGCTCGATGAATGCCTGTTGGTATCCTGGCTGTCCTTTGCCGACCGAGTCCAACCCAGCGACGGTATCCCCCTGCTGGATACGATCCCGTCAAGCTTCAAAGACCGCTTCGCTCGCTGCCGGAGCTTCGTCCGTCACAGCGGCCACTTCATTATCCCGTTTCTGTTTAGTGCCACTTTCGAGACGCAGGCGGACTACGACGCCGCGTATCGAACCGTCGACACTGGAACGCTCGAGGCCTTCCTGCGGCGCTTCGAGGCGTGTCGCAAGCGGCTACGTCAGGATCAACCTGAGCAGTGGCTGGCCCTACATTCCCTCTATCCCGGGGTCAGATCGGCACTACAGACAGCGCGCGTTCCGCTCTTCATCGTCACTGCCAAGGATACGGCCTCGGTGCTGGCGATCCTCGAGGAGGCGGTTCGGCAACGCCGACGCAAGGGATAGCCTAATTTACCCTGAATCGCGGTGATATACACTCTCAAACCTGGTCAACGGGTCTGGGTTAACGACCGGCGGGTGTCTCCTCCGGCAGAGACATCGAGGCGACGATGTCCTGCACCTAAACCCGCACCAGCCACACCGAAAACCGCGGCCCCACAACTCATGCAACCTCGTTCGCGAGGCAGCTGCAATTCTGGAAAAGGAGGGGGAGAAAGCCTATCCAGATTTTCGCCAGAAGCCCTCGAAAACGTTCCTGTTGCGACGTCGTCGCGCTCACTTGGCGGAGCTTTCCGCCAGTCCACGGTTGTTCTCCAAGAGGCGGTCGATGATGAGCTGCAGCATCGCTAGGCCGAATTTCCGATCCTGGAAAAAGAGCTGTTTAGCCTGCCGCTTGGTCAGCTCGTAAAGACGGCAATCGGTGCGGCAAACGATGGTCGCCATACGCCGCGCATTGGTGGCGAAGACACCGATTTCTCCAACCACGGCCCCGGCGTCCACGGATTTGCCGAGTTCGGGAATATCGAGCTCCCCTTGCGCCAGATAAAAGATGCTGTCGGCCTTGTCGCCTTTGTGTACGAGAGTTTGTCCGACACTAAGCTTGCGCTGCTTCATGTGGGGTAGCCAGCTTTGAATCGTGAGCTCTGATCGATCGGCACCGCCAACCTCGCGAACCAGACGTTCAAACTGAATGAGGCGGATGAGGTTGATCGGAAACAGGATGAGATGCAGGAACAGCACAGGATGGAGGCCGTCAAAATATCCGTAGAGGGCGAACAGCAGATTGCTCGTCAACGCCAGGACTCTGAGCGAAATCATGGTCCGCATGCAAAAGGTGGCAAGCACGCTCGCCGCCGCGGCATAACCCAACATTTCCACCCAATTCATGCCATCTCTCCCTTGCTCGCCGGGCAGCTACGATCCATCGGCTTGTGCCCGCCGGTCAAGCGCGGGCTGCTCGGGGCGAGGCCGCGCGGGCATGTCTGTCTTTGGCACTTTTCGGACATCCCACGCGCACTGACGAATGTCTGCTGTTGGGAGTAAAGCGGACATGACGCGAACAGGCCATTGAGTCCGCTCATGACCCAAAGCGGACATGTTTGATCGAGGGGTGAATATCTAAGCTGTGCCGGTAGAAAGCAGCGTGTTGCTGACCTTGATCTTGTGCGCGAGTTCGCGACCGAGAAGCTGGTAAATGAGGCCAGCAACTCCCGCCTCATTGCGGAAGAACTGACTGAGCTTTACACTTTCAAAGGCGAGCGCCCGCACATCGCCGTCGGCAATCACTGTCGCCGTGGCCGGCCTTTCCGTCAGGAAAGCGACTTCGCCTACGAAGTTGCCTCGTTCCAAATGCGCGACCTGACGGCCAGTGATCGTGACGCTGACGCGGCCCGCGCAAATGAAGAAAATTCTTTCCAACGGCTGATTCTCCGTGGCCAGCGTCGTGCCATCGGCAATATCGCAAAACTCGCCGGCAACGAGCAGGCGCGCGATCTGCGAATCGTCGAGGCCGGAAAGAACACTGCGAAGCAGCTCGCGATCGGGCTCAGGCAGGCGCAACGACAGGCGGTCCTTCATCAGTCGGTAAATCTGGTAGAGGTTTATGGCGATGAAGATCAGATCCCAGCCGATGCCAGTGCGCAGATCGCCGCCGGAAAGCCAGAAGTAGAGGATTTCAAGCGACAATCCGATAACGGCGACCGCTCGCAACCAAAACATGTCTGTCAACCAATAGGAAATTGCAATAAGCACGTAGGAGAGATGGCCGGGCCAATTATTGAGACTGAATATCGCCCCTAAATCGTCCATCGATTCCCTCCTACCCGGCTTGGCACGAACGAATCTTATCGAGCGCGAGCCCAGCCTGCATCAACCGTTTCTCGTTCACGGTCATTGGGAGGGCCGCCCAGTTCAGCCTAAAGATGCGCTCTTTTGGCTACTACCAGTTAAACAGGCAGTTCCGGTGTCCGCTTGTGGCACTTAGCGGACGTGCATCACGCTGATGGATGCCCGCTTCAGGGGACTCGTCGTTGACCTTCTCAAATCGTTGGCAGCGGTTAAGTTTGCAACGAGTCTCCTTTCGGCTCGCTATTCGTCTCTAAAGGGCGCACACTAGATCATCGCCGGTCCGAGCAACAACAGGCACCGGTGGCTGAGAGCCTAAGACTTCCCGCCTGTAGACCATGGAGGGGAGTAAATGGGCTCTCGAAACCCCCCACCTACACGATCGAACACGCTTAGAGCACTCCGGCAGGCATTCAATGCCACCTGGGTGGAGGTACAGGCTCGCGAACTCGTTTCGCGATTTCGAAAGAGACTTAGAACTCAAAACTGCCATCAATCAGAAGCTCTGCGCGCTCGCTAGGGATGGCGTGACCGATCCCGTCGAACTTCGCGAGTGGGCCCTTGAGAGCCTTCGGCTGAGATGACGCTGAAATCTTCTTGTGCCTAATCCCCCTACGGCCTCAAGGCTGCGGGGCGCCCCTGCGACGTAACGCCCATGGGGTACTACCATGAACGACGCCCCCAATCCTAAAGTTGCCGCCGAGAAGGCGCGCGACACGTATCGCAAAACCGCTCGTCGTAAGACCACTCGCAAGGTTGGCACTGGCAAGGCGCACAGGACAGATCGCAAGACGGCTTCCAAAGTCGTCGCCGAGAAGGCGCACGGTCCATATCGCAAGACCGCCCATCCTAAGACCACTCGCAAGGTTGGCGTCGCGAAAGCGCACAGTAGCGGTCGCAAAACATCTTCTAAGGTCGCCGCAGAGAAAGCGCGCGGTACATATCGCAAGACCGCCGTTCGCATTGAGGAATTCGCCTACGATGGGCAAATGCCAGAGTCGATGCGCGCCCTCGCCGAAAAGAGTGTGGCTCAAACGCGGGAGTTTTACGTGCACTCGCTCGAGGCTGTACTAGAGAGTTGGGAGAGATTCGTCGTCGCGGCTGGTCAGGGCACCGTAGCGCTCAACCGTAAGTCTATCGCCATCACTCTGCGCAATATCAATACCAGCTTCGGTCTTGCGGAAAGGTTGGCAGGGGCGAAGAACGTTGCTGAAGCCATGGAATTGCACACAAGCTATTGGCGCAAGCAGATGGGCGAACTGGCGTCTCAAGCCGGAGAAATGCGCACGCTAACCACTAAAGTGACTGCGGATGTGACAGCGCCGAGCAGGGCGCAGGTGACCCGCATGAGAGGTCTCCACAAGGCGACCTAGACCAGTCAGGTGCCGCTCTTAACCGAAAAGGGCGGCAGCTCTGCCGGTCCTTTTTGCTTACGGCTGTCCCATAGCGTTGGCTGGGCCGAGCCTCGCTATGCACCGGAACCTTAGTAATCCATCCCACCCATGCCGCCCATACCGCCGCCTGGCATGTCCGGAGAGCCCAAATCCTTCTTCGGCCTTTCAGCAACCATCGCTTCCGTTGTTACAAGTAGGCCAGCGACCGAACTCGCGTCCTGTATGGCGACCCTCACGACCTTAGCCGGGTCTATGATGCCCTTCCCAATCAGGTCGCCATACTCACCGGTTTGGGCATCAAAGCCGAAGGACGGCGACTTATGGTCGGTGACTTTGCCGACCACGATCGAACCCTCGACGCCAGCATTTTCGGCGATCTGGCGAATCGGCGCTTGTAGTGCCCGGCGGATGATGCTGATCCCGGCCTCCTGGTCTTCATTATTGCCTTTGACCTTCAGAGACTTGGCGGCCCACAGCAGCGCAACGCCGCCGCCGGGCACGATGCCTTCCTCGACCGCGGCCCGCGTCGCGTTCAGCGCATCATCGACGCGGTCTTTTCTCTCTTTGACCTCGACTTCACTTGATCCCCCGACCTTGATCACGGCTACGCCGCCGGCGAGCTTGGCCAGCCGCTCCTGCAGCTTCTCCTTATCGTAATCGGAGGTGGTGTCCTCGATCTGCTGCTTGATCTGGGCAATGCGCGCCTCGATGTCGGCCTTCTTGCCGGCGCCGTCGACGATGGTGGTGTCGTCCTTGGTGATCGTCACCCGCTTGGCGCTGCCAAGCATGTTGCACGGTCACGTTCTCAAGCTTGATGCCGAGATCCTCGGAGATCAGCTCGCCGCCCGTGAGCACGGCGATGTCCTGCAGCATGGCCTTGCGGCGGTCGCCAAATCCCGGCGCCTTGACCGCGGCCACCTTCAGACCGCCGCGGAGCTTATTGACCACGAGGGTAGCAAGCGCCTCACCCTCGACGTCCTCGGCGATGATGAGCAACGGCTTGCCCGATTGCACCACCAATTCGAGCAGGGGCAGAAGCGCCTGGAGCCCGGCGAGTTTCTTCTCGTAGATGAGGATGTACGGGCTCTCGAGCTCAGCCATCATCTTCTCGGCATTGGTGATGAAGTAGGGCGAGATATAGCCGCGGTCGAACTGCATGCCCTCGACCACTTCGAGCTCGCTTTCGAGGCTCTTGGCCTCCTCGACGGTGATCACGCCTTCATTGCCGACCTTCTGCATGGCCTTGGCGATCATCTGGCCAATTTCCTTTTCGCCGTTCGCGGCGACAGTGCCGACTTGGGCGATCTCCTCCGACGACTTGACCTTCTTGGCCTGCCGCGCGATGTCCTTCACGACCTCGGCCACTGCCAGATCGATGCCGCGCTTCAGGTCCATCGGATTCATACCGGCTGCGACCAGCTTGATCCCTTCCTTCACAATCGCCTGAGCCAGCACTGTCGCGGTGGTGGTGCCATCGCCGGCGATGTCGCTCGTCTTCGACGCCACTTCGCGCAGCATCTGCGCGCCCATATTCTCGAACTTATCCTCGAGCTCGATCTCCTTGGCGACGGTGACCCCGTCCTTGGTGACGCGCGGCGCGCCGTAGCTCTTCTCGAGGACGACATTGCGGCCTTTGGGTCCGAGCGTCACCCGGACAGCGTTGGCGAGGACATCGACGCCATGCAGCATCTTGTCCCGCGCATCGGTGGAAAATCTGACATCCTTGGCAGCCATTTTGGTTCTCCTAAATTGAACTGATGGAAGGCTACGGCAAGCCTATGCGACCTTCCTGCTGGCCTTGGTGCCTTCGAGCACTCCCATGACGTCGGATTCCTTCATGATGAGGAGTTCTTCGCCATCGATCTTCACTTCGGTGCCCGACCATTTGCCGAACAACACCCGATCACCAGGTTTGAGATCGATAGGAAGGAGCTTGCCGGCTTCGTCACGGCCGCCAGGGCCAACAGCGACGACCTCGCCTTCCTGCGGCTTTTCCTTCGCGGTGTCGGGAATGATAATGCCGCCCTTCGTCTTCTCTTCGCCTTCAAGGCGACGAAGGACGACGCGGTCATGTAGAGGTCTGAATTTCATGGGGTTCCCTCTCGGGATTGGTGTGAGCTCGGGATGGAGCGACCTTTAGCACTCGAAGAGGAAGAGTGCTAGTCCGATAATTGGACGCGGCCGACGAACCTCGACGTTCTGCGCGGCCCTCATCAGTTGAACAAAGGCAGATAGTCGCAGTTCACGACATAAAGTGGATGCATCGCCTCCTGTAGGAGGCGGAGACCATGAATCAAGATAAATCCGAGACCATGGACGCGGCAGAAAAGCTGATGCTGGACTTGATGGAGAAGCATCCCGGCGCGTCCGAAGCCTCGCTGCAGGCTCTATTCCAAAACGTCGCAAGGGAAAGACCAGCGGTGTTGCGAGCAATCGTTGGCCATTTTATGAAGCACA
>CAWGVA010000030.1:0-87029 GCA_963825835.1 uncultured Alphaproteobacteria bacterium
AGCATGGCGTAAGCGAGCGCGCGCAACAGCGCGCCGCGCCGCGCCCGCCACAGGAGAAGCGCGAACAACACCACGCCAAACGCGGCCAGAGCCCAGATCACGGGCCAGGACACGAAGGGGAGGAATTCGATTGACCAGCGCATGGCGCTCTACTGGCCCAAACGCTCGAGCAGGGCGGGCAAATGCACCTGGTCTGCCTTGTAGTTGCCGGTGAGCGCGTACATCACGAGATTGACCCCGGCGCGAAAGGCCATTTCGCGCTGCACTTCGCCTCCGGGCACGGTGGCATAGAGCGGACGGTCGCCGTCATCGAGCGCCCAGGCGCTGGCGAAGTCATTGGAGGTGACGACGATCGAGCTCACCCCATCGGTGCGGCGAGAGCGCTCAGAACGGTCGGCCTCGTTCTCAGGCTCGGCCTCGACCCATAGCGTGCCGCCGTCCCAACGGCCCGGGAAGTCGCGCATCAAATAAAACGACTTGGTGAGCACGTGATTTTCCGGCACCGGCTCGAGCGGCGGAACGTCGAGTTGGCCGATCAGCCTGGTCAGCGCCTTGCTTTGCGTCCCGCTTCCTGGAAGCGAACGTTCCTGGTCACGGGTGTCGAAAATGATGAAGCCGCCTTGCTTCATGAAGGCGTCGACCTTGGCGAGCGTCGCGTCGGAGAGCGGCTCTGCGTCCTCGCGCACCGGCCAGTAGAGAACCGGGAAGAAGGCGAGCTCGTCCTTGTCGATGTCGACGCCCATGGGCTCAGCCGGCTCAAGAGCGGTTCTGGCGGTGAGCACCTTGCTCAAGCCGGCCAGGCCCTGGCGGCTCACCTCGTCGATCTGAGCGTCGCCGGTCATCACATAGGCGAGGTGGGTCTTGAGCGAGGCCTTCATGGCAAAATCGTCGGCGCTCGTCGCCGGCTGTTGCGTTTCGGCCTTGGCCGGCGCGTTCGGCACCGGAAGCAAGGCAAGGCCGATGAGCACGGCGGCGGCTACGGCCCCGCGGCGACGGAAGCCAAAACCAATGCTCATGAGCAACACGGCAAGAACGTCGAGGGCGAAGAGTGCCAAAACGGCGAGATAGAGCCAGGATTCAAGAGCCACTGGCTTGCGCATGACGTAGCCGCTCACTTGGCCTACTCCCTCGATGGGCTTGAGCGGGGTGAGCACGGTCTTGGCGGTGACGACATTGAAGGCGCGCGTCGCACCCGAAGAGCCGTAATAGCCAGGCGGATGCTCCGGGCTCGGCTGTGCGGTGTCGACTTGATCGGACGCGATGGGAGCTGCCCGCGCCGGAGGTGAGCCCAGCTGGCCATAGCCGTCGAGGGTCTGGATCGGCGGCAACGCGCTTGCCGAGACGAGGTTCGGGCTTGCGCTCTTGGCCCCCGCGGTCCCAGCCTGCGCTTGATCGCCTGAGCTGACATCGACCTTGCTCGGGCCCATGTTGACAGTGCGGCGAAGCATTTCGACGAACAGGCCCGACAGCGGCAGGTTCGACCAATCGGAATTTGCGGTGACGTGGAACAGCACGATCCAACCTTCGCCGTTGCGCGATGCGGTGACGAGCGGCGTGCCGTCGGCGAGCCTCGCCCACACTTGCGACTCGGTGGCGACGGTGGGATCGGCCAGCACCTGGCGGTTCACCTTGACGTCGTCCGGCACTGCGAGCCCACGGAATGGGCTGGAAGGTTCAAAGGCAGCGAGCGGCTGGGGCGTGCTCCAGGACAACGATCCGCCAAGAGACCGGCCGCCCCGGCGGAGCGCGACGGGCAACAGCTCATCGCCTCCTTGCTCAAGACGCGGGCCGGCAAAGCGGATGAGCACGCCGCCGGCTTTGAGCCAGCGCTCGAGCTCTTCTTCGGTTCCCGGAACGAGCTTGCCGATATCGGCGAGCACGATGGTCGAGACCTTGTCGTCGATCAGCTCATGCACGCCGGTGGAGACATTTCCCTCGGCCGGCGTCACCACATCGGCATAGGGCGAAAGCGCGCGCTGCACATAATAGAGCGGAGAGAGCAAAGGCTGAGCGGCCTCCCGGGATTCGCCTGAGATGATCCCAACCCGGTGCCACTCAGAGCGCGCATCGAGCAGATAGACGGCGCCAGCTGAGCGCTCGCCGCCAATCTCGATGCGGGCGACCTGGTTGCGGATCTCAAGTGGTAGATCGAATTGCGCCTTAGTCTCGCGCGCTCCACGCGGCAGCGTGAAGGACACTTCGCCGAGCGGCTCGCCGCGGCCGGTGACGGCCCTGACCACGCCGGCACGCGGGCCTTCGGCTCCGCTCAAGATCCTGGCGGTGAGGCCGCTACGCTCGCCGGCGGTCTGGTCGAGCGCAAGCGGCGCATCGTCTCGGTCAGGGCGGAGCATCAAGACGCTGCCCGCCGAGCCGGCAAGCTTGGCCAGGCTGTCGGCGAAGGACCGGCCTTCGCCATAGTCGAGACCGTCGGAAAGCCAGAGAACGCTATAGTCCGTCTTGCCGCCAAGCTCGCGGCCAAGGGTGTCGGCAAGTGCCTTGCGGTCTGGCGCGTAGGGCTGTGGTGCAAGTCCGGCAGCGCGCTCACGCGCCTGCTCGGCGGCGATCGGGCCGATGAGCGGGTCGCCAGGCGCGGACGGCGCCAGCACCACGGTCCGGCCGTCACGCATGGCACGGTCGATTGCCGCGTCGATCACCTCGCGCCGCTCAGGCCAATGGGCGGCAGAAGCCCAGCCATTGTCGACAACGAGCAACAGCGGACCGGTTCCGGCAAAGCTTTCGCGGTCGGGATTGAGCACCGGGCGGGCGAGCGCAAACACGATGAGGGCGGCAAGCAACATGCGGAGCGCCGTGAGCCACCAGGGACTGTGCGCCGGGGTCTCCTCGGTCGATTTCAGGTCCTTCAACAGCCGCGTCGGCGGGAACACCACATGCTGCGGCGTCGGCGGTGTCAGCCGCAACAGCCACCAGATCGCGGGAAGAGCGGCGAGACCAAGCAGCATCCAGGGATGCAGGAAGCCGATGGCGCCGAGGCTCATCATGATTGCGACCTCGCCTCGGTTGCGCCGGCAGCGAGAGGCGTCGACGGACGAAAACGATAATCGCGCTCAAGGCCAGCGAGCCGATTGTGGATGGCGAGCACCACCTCCTCGGCCGGCCTGTCGGTATGGTGGAGAAGGAACGACCAGCTCAAGCGCTTTGCCTCGGCGACAAGCGCGTTGCGGTGGCTGGTGAGCCGCTCCTGATAGCGTTCGCGCAAATTTTCGGCGCGTCCGGCGATCACGCGGTCCCGGCCTTCGCTTGCGGAGAATTCGGTGCGGCCCTCGTAGGGCAGAGTCTCCTCGGCGGGGTCGAGGATTTGCACGAGATGGCCGCGCACGCCTTGCGCCGCGATCGCTTCGATACGCTTCGCCGTCTCCTCAACGGGCTCGAGGAAATCGCTGAACAGGAGACATTCGGAGAAGCGGCTCAGTCTTGCCGGCGGCGGCAGGCTCGTCGCCTTGCCGGCATCGCCGACCAGGACCTCGGCGACCCGGCGCGCGGCGCTGCGGCCGGTGTAAGGCCTGCTGCCGAGCACGCCGACGCGCTCGCCGGCACGGGCGAGAAGCTCGCTAAGCGCAAGCGAGAGCACCACGGCGCGGCTTTCCTTGGTGGTGTTCGACAGCCGCGAGCGAAACTGCATCGAGGGCGAGAGATCGACCCAGAGCCAGACCGTGTGGGCCGCCTCCCATTCGCGCTCGCGCACGAAGAGATGATCAGAGCTTCCCGATCGCCGCCAATCGATGCCCGAGCGGGAATCGTTGTAGTCGAAATGGCGGAACTGCCAGAAGGTTTCGCCGGGTCCGGCGCGCCTGCGGCCGTGGCTGCCATGGGTGACGGTATGGGCGACCCGCTGCGCTTCGATGAGCAGCGCAGGCATGCGCGCAGCTAGCGCGTGGGCCTCCGGCTCCTCGGCCGGAAACGGATGAAGTGCTTTCGCCTCGCGTTTGGCCAAGCTCGGATCACCCCAGCGGCTTGACGAGCTTCGCCACGAGGTCGCTCATCTGCAAACCTTCGGCGCGGGCGGCGAAGGTGAGCGCCATGCGGTGCTTGAGCACGGGTTCGGCCAGCTCGATCACGTCGTCAATGGAAGGGGCGAGCCGCCCGTCGATCATCGCCTTGGCGCGGACCGCGAGCATCAGGGCTTGGCTGGCGCGAGGGCCGGGCCCCCAGGCGATCATGTCCTCGAATTCCTGATTGATGCCGGTGCCGGGACGGGCCGAGCGGACGAGCTTGAGAATGGCGTCGACGACCTGATCGCCCACCGGGAGCTGGCGCACCAGGCGCTGCGCCATCATCAGCTCATCGGCCGAAAGGATGGTCTTCAGCGAGCGGTCCTCTAGTCCCGTGGTGGCGAACAGCATGCGCCGCTCAGCCGCCTCGTCGGGATAGGAGACGTCGATCTGCAACAAGAAGCGGTCGAGCTGGGCCTCGGGGAGGGGATAGGTTCCCTCCTGCTCGAGCGGGTTCTGGGTGGCAAGCACATGAAAGGGCCGAGGCACGTCATGCCGAACGCCGGCCACCGTGACGTGATGCTCCTGCATGGCTTGCAGCAGCGCCGATTGGGTCTTCGGGCTTGCCCGGTTGATCTCGTCAGCCATCAAGAGCTGGGTGAACACCGGACCTTTGACGAAGCGGAAGCTGCGGCGGCCGCCGGTGCCTTCCTCCAGCACCTCCGACCCAACGATGTCGGACGGCATCAGGTCAGGGGTGAATTGGATGCGCTTGTTCTGGAGCCCAAGCACGGCGCCGAGCGTTTCCACGAGGCTCGTCTTGGCGAGGCCGGGAACGCCGATGAGGAGCGCGTGGCCGCCGGACAGGAGCGTGATCAGGGCAAGGTCGATGACGCGTTCCTGGCCGAAAATGGTGGCGGCTGTCGCCTCGCGCACGTCGTGGATCTTGGCGCCGATCTCGTCGATCCGCTCGAGAAGCTGAGTTTCCGTGGAGGCAAGTGTGGTCATGGGCTCGCTTTGGCTCAGAATGGTCAGGAAGGGGGACTATAGGCCGAAAGGCCGTGGGGAGAGGAATACTTTGGGTTAAAAATTGGTCACAATAGTGTTTCGTCTCCGCCGGCGTCTCCTACGCCGGGTTGACGGTTAGGTAAGAGGAGTCCAAGGCCCGCTCAAGATGGCAAGACGAGACGAAAAGAGCGTGCTGCGTGCCCTCGGCGAGACCCAAGCCAAATCCCTGCCGGCAGGGCGCCGGGTTCCGCAGGACTGTGGAGACATCGGCCTTAAGATTGGGCGCGACGGGACCTGGTATTATCGGGATAGCGCCATCGGGCGGAAGCCCCTGGTCAAGCTCTTTGCCTCGGTGCTGAGGCAGGAAAAGGACGGCCGCTATTATCTCGTCACGCCGGCCGAAAAGGTTTTGGTTCATGTCGAGGACAGCCCCTTTCTTGCCGTGGGCATGACCGTCGAGGGAAGCGGCAAGCGGCAACGGCTCAGCTTTCGCACCAATCTCGACGATGAGGTCGAGGCAGGACCCGACCATCCCTTGAGCTTTCGCCCTGAGAAGAACGGAAGCTTCACGCCCTTCGTGCTGGTGCGCGACACGTTGAAGGCACGCCTCACGCGGCCGGTCTATTATGAGTTGGTGGCGGCTGCCGCGACCGAAGGCAAAGGCGCAAAGCGCGGGCTCGGAGTGTGGAGTGGAGGCACGTTCTTCCCCTTCCCGGGGCCCAAGCCCTAGGCCGCTTCAGCGACACGAGCGCCGCTCGCTTTATCAGGGCTCCGCCGCTATTGTGCGGGTCCGTTCCTGAGCAAGGCATGATTCCCGATGCTTCGCATCGCCCTGATCGACATCTTCATGTTCTCCCTGCCATTTCTGATCTATGGCGCCTACATGCTTGCCGCCAAGGGCTCGGCGCCGATGGATGTGTGGCAGGACGCACCGGTGCTCTGGCTGCTCGCGGCGGGGTGCGGACTTTTGCTGATCACCATGGCGACGTTGATCCAATTTTCGGGTGGCAAGCCCGGTGGCACCTATCATCCTGCGACCATCGAGGATGGGGTCATCAAGCCGGGCGAGATCGACTGACGGCCCCGATGATCGCGCATGACAGTGAGTGCCGCTCCGAGGCTCCATCGCTTGCAGGCGCAGAGTGGCTGAAGCGCCGGGAAACGAGCGCCGTGTTCGGCGCCCTTCAGGGCGACAGCCTCGAGACGCGCGCGGTGGGTGGCGCCGTGCGCAATGCGCTGCTCGGACTTCCCGTCACCGAGATCGATCTCGCCACCACGGCTGAGCCTGAGCGGGTGATAGCGCTTGCCGAAGAGGCCGGGCTCAAGGCCGTGCCGACAGGGATCGATCACGGCACGGTCACCGTCATTGCCGACGGCTTGCCGTTCGAGGTCACCACGCTCAGGCGTGACGTCGAGACCTTCGGCCGCCACGCCAAGATCGCCTACACCACCTCATGGGAGGAGGACGCGAAGCGCCGCGACTTCACCCTCAATGCGCTTTACGCTGATCGTGACGGCAAGGTGTTCGATCCGCTCGGCGGCTATGACGATCTCGCGGCGGGGAAGGTGCGCTTCATCGGCGACGCCGAGGCGCGCATCAAGGAAGACTTCTTGCGCATCCTCCGCTTCTTCCGCTTCCACGCTTATTACGGCAAGGGCGACATGGATGCCGCGGGCCTCAAGGCTGCGGTGAAGCTGCGCGCCGGCATCGAGCAGCTCTCGGCAGAGCGGATCGCCGGCGAGCTGCGGCGTATTCTCGTGGCACCCCAAGCCACGTGCGCGGTTGAGGCGCTTTACGACTACGGCCTTCTCACCGGCGTGCTTGGCGGCGTGCCGCGTCTTGGCCGGTTCGAGACGCTGGTTGCCATCGAGGCGGCCAACAGATTGGCGCCTGACGCCAGCCTGAGGCTCGCGGCTTTGGCGGTCTTCGTCGAGGAGGATGTGGCGCGCCTTGCCGAGCGGTTGCGGCTTTCCAACGCCGAGCAGGCGGTGCTGACGCTTGGGGCAGAGAAAGGCGTCGCGGGCTTGCCTGAGGAGACCGCAGCGAAATCAGCGCTCTATCGGCTCGGCCCGAGCTACCGCTCCGCTCTGCTGCTTGCCTGGGTAGACTCCGGCGCCTCTCCCGATGATGCAGAATGGCGCAAGGCACTGGCGCTGCCCGAGCGATGGCAGGCTCCATCCTTCCCGATCGGCGGCAATGACGTCATGACGCTTGGCGAGCTCAAAGGCCCTGAGATCGGCGAACTGCTGAAGGTGCTGGAGCAGGATTGGATCGCCTCCGGCTTTGCGCTCGGCCGCGATGAACTTCTCGCCAGGGCGCGGGGGCTCATCGCCGCGCGGGGCTAGAGCCGCTCGATTAGGGCCATGGCTGCGGCCGGAGCACGCAGCTTGCCTTCGTGGATGAAGTAGATGAACACGTCGCGCGGGCGAGGCTTCGATGCTGCGGACTCCGCAAGCAGCTTCAGGTCGCCGGGAGCGCTACCTTTCGCCCAGGTCTTGGCGCGGCCGGCCCAGGCGTCGAGCTCGCCAGGGGGATAGGCAGCGGCAAGCGCGTCGTCGCCTCTTTGCAGCCGCGCATAGACAACGTCTCCGGTAAGGTCGGCGATGTTCGGCCAGCCCTCGGCGTCGACATAGGCTATGGTAACGCCCGCGTCGCGCGCGAGCTCGGCGAAACGCGGAATGGCGAAGCTCGCGTGGCGAACCTCGACCACCTGGTTAAGCTCCTGTCCATCGAGCTCGTGCGGAAGCAGGTCGAGGAACCTGCCGAAGTCGTCCTCGTCGAAACGCTTGAAGGGTGCGAACTGCCAGAGGATTGGTCCGAGCCTGTCGCCGAGTTCGGCCAACCCAGACTTGAGAAAGCGGGTGATGAAGTTTCCGGTTTCCGCGAGCACCTTCTGCTGGGTGACAAGGCGCGGGCCCTTGACTGAGAACACGAAACCTTCCGGCGCCGTTGCCCCCCAAATGCGGAAGCTCTTCGGGCTTTGCAGGCGATAATGGGTGGCGTTGATCTCGATCGAGGTGAGCTTGCTCGTGGCGTAGCTGAGCTCGTCAGCCTGCTTCAGGCCCTTCGGATAAAACACCCCGCGCCACGGTGCATAGCTCCAGCCGCCGATGCCGACGCGGATGCGGCCTGAAGGCGTCGTGGGTTTCTTGGCCATGAGAATTTTCCTCGTCATGTCCGAAGGCGGGCATCCAGTAATCAAGGGTGTTCAATTGTTCGCTTCACCGGGAGTACTGGATTGCCCGGTCAAGCCGGGCAATGACAATGAGCGATCTGATAGGCCGGGCAAAGCAAAAGAAAAGAGCCGCGCCCTTTGAACGCGGCCCTTCGTTGACGCTTGACGCAACAGGGACTGACTAGAAGTCCATGTCGCCCATGCCGCCGCCCTGAGGCATGGCCGGAGCCTTCTTCTTCGGCTTCTCGGCGACCATCGCCTCGGTGGTGATGAGCAGCCCCGCCACGGACGCAGCGTCCTGCAGCGCGGTGCGCACGACCTTGGCCGGGTCGATGACGCCCTGCTTCACCAGATTGCCGTACTCGCCGGTCGCGGCGTTGTAGCCGAAGGCATAGTCGTCCTTGTCCACGATCTTGCCGACGACCACGGCGCCGTCTTCGCCGGCATTCTCGGCGATCTGTCGGGCCGGCGCGTGGAGCGCGCGGCGGACGATATTGATGCCGACCCGCTGGTCGTCATTGGCGGTCTTCAGTTTGGCGAGTGCGGATTGCGAGCGGATCAGGGCTACGCCGCCGCCGGGCAGAATGCCTTCCTCGACCGCGGCCCGCGTCGCATTCAGCGCATCGTCGACGCGGTCCTTCTTTTCCTTGACCTCCATCTCGGTGACGCCGCCAACCTTGATCACGGCGACGCCGCCGGCGAGCTTGGCCAGACGCTCCTGGAGCTTCTCGCGATCGTAATCGGACGTGGTGTCCTCGATCTGCTGCCTGATCTGGGCGACGCGTGCTTCGATATCGGCCTTCTTGCCGGCGCCGGCGACGATGGTGGTGTCGTCCTTGGTGATGGACACCTTCTTGGCGCGGCCGAGCATGTCGAGAGTGACGTTCTCAAGCTTGATGCCGAGATCTTCGGAGATCACCTGACCGCTGGTGAGCACGGCGATGTCCTGCAACATGGCCTTGCGGCGATCGCCAAATCCTGGCGCCTTGACGGCCGCAACCTTCAGCCCACCGCGAAGCTTGTTGACCACGAGCGTGGCTAGCGCCTCGCCCTCCACGTCCTCGGCGATGACTAGGATCGGCTTGCCGGCCTGCACCACCTGCTCGAGCAGGGGAAGCAGCGACTGCATGTTGGAGAGCTTCTTCTCGTTGATGAGAATGTAGGGGCTTTCGAGCTCGACGCGCATCTTGTCGGCGTCGGTGATGAAGTAGGGGGAAATATAGCCGCGGTCGAACTGCATGCCCTCGACCACTTCGAGCTCGGTTTCGAGCGACTTCGCCTCCTCGACGGTGATCACGCCGTCATTGCCGACTTTCTGCATGGCCTTGGCGATCATGGCGCCGATCTCGTGGTCGCCATTGGCGGAGATGGTGCCGACTTGCGCGATCTCTTCGCTGGAGGTGACCTTCTTGGCCTTGGCCTTCAGCTCGTCGAGAACGGCAGTTACTGCCATGTCGACGCCGCGCTTCAGATCCATCGGGTTCGCGCCAGCGGCGACCGACTTCGCGCCTTCCTTGACGATGGCCTGCGCGAGCAGGGTCGCAGTGGTGGTCCCGTCGCCGGCGGTGTCGGAGGTCTTTGACGCCACCTCGCGCACCATCTGCGCGCCCATGTTCTCGAACTTGTCCTCGAGCTCGATCTCCTTCGCCACCGTCACGCCGTCTTTGGTGATGCGCGGGGCGCCGAACGACTTCTCGAGCACGACATTGCGGCCCTTGGGGCCGAGCGTCACCTTGACCGCATTGGCCAAGACGTCGACGCCGTGCAGCATGCGCTCTCGCGCATCCTGTGAAAATTTTACTTCCTTGGCTGACATGTATCTCAACTCCAATTCTGTCGTCGCCCTGAGGCGCTCGCGCGTCGCGAGCCTCGAAGGGCAGGGGGGAATGCGGGGACATCCTTCGAGGGCCGCCTGCGGCAGCACCTCAGGATGACAAAATTTGCTACGCGGCCTTCTTCTTGGCGACGGCGCCTTCGAGCACGCCGAGGATGTCGCTCTCCTTCATGATGAGCAGCTCCTCACCATCGAGCTTGACCTCGGTGCCTGACCACTTGCCGAACAGCACGCGATCGCCTGGCTTCACGTCGAGTGGCTGCACCTTGCCCTTCTCGTCAGGGGCGCCGGGGCCGACGGCGACAACCTCGCCCTGCTGCGGCTTTTCCTTCGCGGTGTCGGGGATGATGATGCCGCCTTTGGTACGATCGTCCTCCTCGATACGGCGTACGACCACGCGGTCGTGCAATGGACGAAACTTCATGATGAACCTCCTCCTCGGAAAACTTTGGGAAATTGGCGCTGTGGGATGCCTCGTGATGCCCCCAGCCTATTTAGCGGGACATATTAGCACTTTCAAGGCCTGAGTGCTAAGGCGTTAGCAGATGGTCGCATTTGCTGCTAGAGCGCTGATTTGGTTCGGGAATCACCCTGGACCCGAATCGGAGCTGCAGTTAGAGTTTCAAGCGGGGCAAAAACAAAACGTGCAGGGACGTCAATGGTCGACACGGCTTTCCTTCGTCAGCTCGAAGGCTTCGCTCTGACCACGGCGGAAATCATCTACCGCCTTCCGGATCATCAGATGCTGCTGCAGAGCTATATCTGGCAGGACTACGATATCGCGCCGCGCTTTCCCAAGCTCATCGACTTTCTCGATTTCTGGGAAGCCAACCTCGACGGCCCGCTCTATCGCGTGCGGGTGGCGCATCGCGGGCTGATCTCGCCCACCGAGTTCAACTTCGTCCGCGGCGAGCTCAGGCTGCATTAGCGACGAGCTCGGCAGATATTCCGAAGCCCGTCATTCCCGGACTTGATCCGGGCATCCACGCCGTTATGTCTCGGTGCGTCGATGCGTTGACGGATTGGATTGCCGGGTCAAGCCCGGCAATGACGAGGTGGGTAGGCTTGCGCGGAGACTAACGCCCGAACTCGTATTCGTAGATGTGGGCGCGCTCTTTCTCCAGCACCGGCTTCAGCGAGCGGAAGGCGTTCGGATAGAGGTAGAACGGGATCCGCGGGAAGAGGTGATGGATGAGGTGGAAGTTCTGAAACATGTAGAGCCAATTGACGATCGGCTCGAGAATCTTGCCCTTCACCCAGAATACGTTGGTGTCGCGATAGCGCTCATGTACCTCATGAGGCTTATGGGTGAGATAGGCGAAGAAGTAGATGATGAGCGCCGAGGCAAGGATGTGCGGCACGATCCACAGCGCCAGCACCTCGCGCCACCAGCCGAACACCGAGAGCCCGAAGGCGATGCTGTAAAAGATCAAGTACGCCAGCGCGATGTGAATGGTGAGCGGCCGCATGCCCGGAATGTGGGCATGGAAGGCGATGTGCTTCCAGAAATACTGCTGGTACCAGTAGACGATGGTAAGGGAGCGCCAGAGCACCTTGAACGGGCCCTGCACCGCTACCCAATGATCGGGGTCGAGCTCCTCGTTGTTGGTGTCGCGATGATGCGCAAGACGCATGTAGCGGAAGGGCGTGTGACCGCCGTCCCTGACCGTCGCTCGGCGTCACGTTTTACCCTGTTTTCCGCGAATATCGCCGAAGCGATAAACCGCCAAGACCACTCCTTTTCCCTGCCCGTTCCGCGTTGTCCGGTGCCAATTCCGGTGCCAACTTTTTCTCTCTGGGCAAGAGGGCAAATTGGCGTGAGCGAAATGCTCCGCGCGCTGTGGAAGATCGAAAAGAACACCCGAGAGCACGAACTTGTCTCGCATGAGGCGTAAATTGTGTTGGGCGTTAGCATCGATTACGTCCTCGCCTCGGCATCGTCTCTCGGCACGCCCCAGCCATTCTGAATCACGGCCCCGCGGCCGCGAGAAACTTATCGGCCTCTTGGACTACGGCATTACACCGGAAAGGAAACCGGATCTGCGAATGAGGCGAGAATCTTCCGCGGACCTTCCACATTCATCCGGCCGTGCCCGGTCAGGATGTTGTCGAGCACGAGCACATCGCCCTTCTTCCACCGGAACAGTACCGAGTGATCCCAGGTGGCCCGGCGGATTTCGGCCATCTCATCGGCAGGAATCGGCGTGCCGTCGCCGTATAGGATTTGCACCGGCATTACGTCGAGGGCGTAAAGGATCCTAAGGCCCATTTTCAGAGAGGCGTTGTGGACCGGATTCTGGCGTGGTCTGACTTCGTCGAGATCCCGAAGGATACTCGTCCGGTGAAAGGCCTGAAGGTTGAGGCACTGCTCCCCGGTCTCGGGATGGCGAGGCAGGGGATTGACCACGTTTTCGGTGTGCAGGATGCGCCCGTTCGGATGCCAGCGGCAGATCATTCCGCGCGACGTTACCATGTCCTCGATCTCGTCGCGGTCGCGGGTTCCGAAAGCCTCGTTCCAGTCCCGGTTCATCACCGGCGCCCAGGCCGGGCGCTTCTTCGGAAGACGCCGCCGATAGCAGACTTTCTTTTCCTCGAGCTTCGCCCGGATGCTGGGGTCGAGGGTCACGGCGGCAGCGCGCGAGTCGAACAGCGGCGTCTCGCCGTAGCGGCGGGGTTCGACCAGGCAGAAGAACGAAATCATGCGGGGTCGTTCGTTGAGGAAGCTGTTCTCGTTGTGGGCGAGAATGGGGTACGCGTTAGGGGTGTCGGTCGAGGTGTATACGCTTTCGGCGACCTTGCTTCGCGGGCTGGTGTCGAACGGGTTCTCCGCCTCGGGTCGGTAGCCGAGCGCACCGATGATGTCAGCGAAGCCTGCCGGCTCGTTCACCTCGAACCCGCGGAGGAGAACGCCTCCGCGCTTTAACATTTCATCCCGCAGCCGGCCGCGTTCGGCGGTCACGAAAGCACTGAGGTCCGCCAGCGATCGTGGTCCATTCGCTTCCACGACTCGCGGCAGATCCCGGCAGGTGGTCGGGCGGGTCAATTCAGAGGATTCGAGATTTCGCCAGAGGGCCATTCTTCGCCGGAGCTAGGAGTTCATGAAAAAGTCGGCAGCCAATAGTTTCGCGTTGCAGGCGCGCACATTCAAGGGCAAACACGTCCTCTCATCAATTACTTACCGGGGCGTTGGGTTCCGGTCGGTAATGTAGAAATCGCCGAGCACCAGCACATCCATTTGCGTGCGCAAGAAGCACGAGATCGCATTCTCGGGGCTTTGCACGATCGGCTCCTGCAAATTGAAGCTCGTGTTGAGAACGACAGGAACCCCCGTGAGCTCGGCAAACTTCTCGATGACACCATAGAAACGCGGGTTTGAGACGCGATCCACGGTCTGGATGCGCGCCGTTCCATCGACATGGATCCCCGCCGGAATGAGCGTGGCCTTGTCGGGACGCACTCGCGGCGCCATCGTCATGAAGGGATCGAACTGCTCGATCTCGAAAAACTCGGCCGCCCGCTCCTGCAGAATGGCGGGAGCGAAGGGGCGAAAGGGCTCGCGATGCTTCACTCGGGCATTCATGCGATCCTTCATTGCTTCGTCCCTGGGATCGGCCAGGATGGAGCGATTTCCCAGTGCGCGCGGGCCAAGCTCGGATCGCCCCTGGAACCAGCCGACGATCTTGCCGGCGGCGATGTCTCCGGCCACCGTCGTCAGCAGCTCCTCTTCTCCCATCCGCCGATAGGACAACCCGGCAGCTTGGAGAGCACGCGTGATCTCGGCGTCGGTATATCCGAGGCCGTGGAAGGAGTGATTGAGCTCGAAGCCGCGCGGATGACCAAGCGTTTGATGATAGTGCCATAACGCGCTGCCGAGGGGAGCGCCTGAGTCCGAGGCGCAAGGCGGCACCCAGACTGACTCGTAGTCCGTGTCGCGCAAGATACGCGCGTTGGCCACGCAATTGAGCGCCACGCCGCCGGTCAGGCAGAGATTGCGGGAAGGGTCACGCTTGGAGAGGGCGCGAGCGATATGCACCACGGCCGCTTCGATCGTGGACTGCAACGCGAAGGCAAGATCACGATGACGGTCGTTGATGGGCTCGTCCAGTTGGCGCCGCGGACCGAACGCTTCCGTGAACCATTGCTTGAACGGCTTCTTGACGCCGTGGGTGTCGTAGCTGATCAAGTCCCGATTGATCGAAAATCGTCCCTCGGGCTCAAGGCGCACCAGCTCGCGGAACTTATTTGCGTAGGTCGGCCTGCCGGTGCCGGCGAGCGCCATCACGGTCCCTTCCGCGAACGGCTTGAACCCCAGATAGGCAGTCGCCGCCGTATAGAGAAAGCCGAGGGAGTCAAAGACCTCGCTGTGCCACAGGCGCTGGAGGCGATTGCCGGAGCCGATATAGGCGGACTGGGCGGTCTCGTCGCCGTGGCCGTCCATCACCAGCACGGCGGCCTCCTCGAAGGGCGATGCGAAGAAGATCGCCGCATGCGCGTCGTGATGCTTGACCTGCACGATCTTCAGCAGCTTCTTGTGTATGCCGAAGTGGCCCATCAGTCCCCATCTGATCCCGTTCGGGATCACGACGATCATGGTGGAGATATGCGGGCGCGCGCTTGGCGGAATCATCTTTAGGCTCGCCGGAAGCCCCTCTGCCACCGCCCAGAACATGTTGCGCCGGAGCGACTTCATCTCCCAGGGCGTGGTGATGACGTCGATATCGTCGACGCCGAGGCCTTGATCGTCGAATGCCGCCTTCAGCGAGTGGAACGGGAACTTTCGCGTATGCTTTTCGCGGTTGAACCGTTCTTCCTCCAAGACGATCGTGGGCACGCCGTCGTCGAGCAACGCCAGGCCCGAGTCATGAGTCCTGGTTACGATCCCGAGAATCTTCACGACGATGCCTGTGGAATCGACTGGGTCCTCCGCTTTAGCGGCATCGTGCTGAACCTCAAACGTCCGCGACCCTTAACGGACCTCTCGTGTGACTGCCTTCGGCGACGGAGGATGCGCTCGACTCGCCGCGTGTCGACAATGTTGATGCGCGTGCCGGACCAGACGACCGAGGTCACCTTGGCGAGAATGGTGATGCCGCGCTCGCGCTCGAGATCGTTCGAATCGAGCGACGCGCTCGGGCACGCGCTGGTTCTCGCGAAACGCGCCGGATTGCTGGAGAAGCGGGTCGACGAGGGTGGACTTCCCATGGTCGACATGGGCGATGATGGCGATATTGCGAAGCTGCATGGGATCCGGAATGTGCAACGCGGGCCTGAAAGGCCCGCGGTTCATACGACAACGATATAGAGCGCGTGTGACGCATGCGCAATGGCCAGCGATGCGCGAAGCTCGGCCGGCCATTACCCTGTTTCTGCGAATTGCTGATTAACCCCACCAAAATGCCTTGAATGACGGCCCCTTAGTAGCCATAGAAAAGCCCCAGCGGCTGCATCTGACTTTCGCGAATGGCCCGGTTTTCAAAAGCGGGCCAAGCTCTACGCGGCGAATCGCGTCGCGCTCTTTAGCGAGGAATCATGTGCGGGTTGGCAGGTGTGATCGACCTCAATGGTCGGCGGGAGCCGGATCGGGCGCAAGTCGCGCGCATGGGCGCGGCGCTGACCCATCGCGGGCCCGACGAGACCGGCACACTCTTCGCGCCAGGCATCGGCGCCATCCAACAACGCCTCAGCATTGTCGGACTGGGTAACGGCCAGCAGCCGATCTTCAACGAAGACCGCACCGTCGCCGTGATCTGCAACGGCGAGCTGTTCGATTACCCGGAGCGCAAGGCTGAGCTTCAGGCGCGCGGCCACGTCTTTCGCGGCGGTAGCGACTGCGAGCTGATCGTGCATCTCTACGAGGAGCATGGCGAGGATCTGTTCCCGCATCTCAAGGGTCAGTTTGCCTTCGTGCTGTTCGATTTCGCCAAGCGGATTGTGCTGCTCGCGCGGGATCGCGTCGGCATCTGTCCGCTGCATTGGTCGCGGCAGGGCGACGTCTTTTACTTCGGCTCCGAGACCAAGGCGCTGCTCGCCTCCGGCGCCGTGCCGCCGGCGGTCGATGTGCAAGGGCTCGATCATCTCTTCACCTTCTATGCGATCGGCTCCCGCCGCACTTTGTTTGACGGCGTGCAGTCAATTCTGCCCGGCCACTATCTGAGGATCGCCTTCCGGCAGGATGGCGCCGCCGCGGCAATCGAGGAGCGGCGCTATTGGGACCTCGACTTTCCGGATTGGGGCGATGAGCAGGACGCCGCCGATCCGATCGCTCTGATCGACGAATTCGAGGCGACGTTCCAACGGGCCGTCGAGATCAGGCTCCGCGCCGACGTCCCTGTGGTGGGCTATCTCAGCGGAGGAGTCGATTCGGCCTACGTGCTCGCCACCGCGTCCAAAATCGCGGGGCGGCCGCTGCCGAGCTTCACCATTAAGGTGCCGCTGCCTGCGCTCGACGAGGCGGCCGATGCGCGCGAATCCTCAAGCCATATCGGGGGCGCGGCAACCGTGATCGAGGCTGAGGCGGGCGTCCTTGCCGAGAACTACGCGGAGCTCACCCGAGCCGCGGAATATCCCGTCCTCGACACATCCAGCGCCGCGCTGCTTGCGCTGTCGCGCAACGTGCATGCGCAAGGCTACAAGGTCGTCCTCAGCGGCGAGGGCGCCGACGAAGCATTCGCCGGCTATGTCTGGTTTAAGATCAGGGAGGCCGCGCGCAAGCTCGATATCGGCGACAGTTTCCGCCCGAGCACGGGCCTCAGCCGCATCGCGCGCAAAGTGGCGGCACGCAACCTGAGCTTTGGCGAGTTCGCGCGCATCGACGCCATGATCGGCGGACCTCATGCGCAGTCCATCATGTACAATCTCGTGGCGACCTCGCGCGACCGCTACTATAGCGCCGAGCTGAAGGAGCGTCTGGGATCGTTCGTCGCCTACGAGGACCTCGCTCTTGACCTGGAGCGCATGCGCCGTTGGCATCCGCTGAACCGCTCGCTCTATCTCGGCTGCAAAGTCCACCTTGCCGGACTGCTGCTCAACCAAAAGGGCGACCGCGTCGCCATGGCCAACAGCGTCGAGGCACGCTACCCCTTCCTCGACGAGGACGTGATCACCTTCGCCTCCCGCATTCACCCGCGCTGGAAGCTGCGCGGGGTGATGGGTGATAAATATCTGCTGCGACAGGCCGCGGCGCGCATCTTGCCCGATGCGGTGGCGCAGCGGAAGAAGGCCATGTTCCGCGCGCCGCTCGCCGAGACCTTCCTGGCGAAGCCGCCGTCCTTCGTGCGCGATCTGGTCAGCCCCAATTCACTGGCGCGCACGGGATATTTCAATGCGGCCGCCGTGCAACGGGATTGCGCAGTGTTGGCGCAGGGCGAACGCAAGCTCGGCACCTTCGCGAGCCTCGGCCTCGGCGGCGTGGTCGCTACCCAGCTCTGGCACCACCTCTATCTCGGAGGCGGATTGTGCGAACTGCCGCATGTCGAGCATCAGGCCGGGGCCGAGCCTGCGGTCGCAAGGCCGGGGCCTCGGCATTGAGCGGCCCTTGCTCGGCGATGAAGCGATTGAGGATCGCCCGCGCCGGGCCCCCGGTCAGCACATTGGTGATGACGGTCGCAGGCTCAGGCTTCTTCAGCGCAGTGCGATGCAACTCCTATGGGCAGCGGAGATAGGCGGTGCCGAACTGCACGCCCGCTGCGCCGAGCGCATTGGCTTGATCCTTCATGCGACGCTATGTCCGCAAAGCAAAGCATGCCGTCATGTTCGACGGGTAGAGCCGCTCACCATGGCTGCGGGGCTCAAAGTAGAAGCAACTCCCCCGCCCTAAATTTGCCTACCCCCGGGGGGTCTAGATGGGACCCTATTCCATCCTCCACAATAACACGTTTGGCGCCCTTGGTATTTTTGGGTTCATGAGATGGGGATCAAGCAGAAGCCCGGCGAGCACGCCGAGCTAAAATTGATTCTCGAGCACGGGCTGGCACGAAGCGAGGACGAGGCCCGCTTTGTCGAGCTCCGCCTCGCTGAGCTTAACCGGCTCCTGCAGACGCGCCCGAATCCATTCCGCGCCGTGGCGTAAACGCGAAACCGCCGCGCCAAGGAAAGTGCAGCGGCCGCGCCGCGGCTACACAATCCACCCAAGCTCGCGCGCCTTGGAGACTGCGGCCGAAAGGCGTGGGCGCGGAACTTGCTGATCTCCGGCGACATGACGTGGGGATCGAGCCAGCTTCGGGTGAGAACTAGGTTTGGCCGATCGGGCGCTTTGCGATAGGCGGTCATCATGTCCGTTCCCGGCCGGGTGACGATGATTTCATGGCCGTCGAACTTGACATGAAGCTCCATCCGAAGAGCGTATCACGACCTCTTGGCTGGGGCCCTCAAAAGGAAAGCCGCTCTCGCCTTTGGTCCCCCTCAGCGCATTAATAGTCTAAAGTGAATGACCCCCCGGAAGAGCGATCGGCTTCGGAGGAGTGCTCCATGCGCTACATTGTCGGACTGTTGTCGTTGATGCTCACATGTGTTGCACTAAGTACCCTGGCAGTCGCGGCAACTTCCATCGAGGGTTCATGGATCGGTTCCGGTACCGTCAGCCGCGGGGCCAATGTCGATCGAGTGCAATGTCGCGTGCGCTACACGAAAAGCTCCGAAAATAGCTACGCAACGTCATCGGTCTGTACAACTGAGAATGGCAGATACGAGATTAGCGGCCATGTGACAAGGATCGGCGGCAATCGCTACCAGGGTACTGTCACGTCGGGGAACGAAACGGGCAGAGTCATAATGGTCCATAGCGGAGACCGGCAGTCGGTGACCGTAACCAGTCCTAGCGGCTCAGCTAAGGTTACGTTGTCGCGACGCTAGAGTTCTAATTGCTATTCAAGCCGGTGTTAGTTCGGGAGTGTTCGCTCGCGCAGCCTCTTCGCTTAAAAGAAAGGGCGCCGACGCCCCTTGCCGCCTACGTTGCCTTGTCTTGCCTCGAGTCAGTGCGGCGACGTTTGTCTACCGGCGCTAAACCGACAGCCAAATGCGGATGCCGCCCAACGTCCGTTATTGGGCGTAAAGCGGACATGGCGCGGACTTCTCAGTATGTCCGCTAATGACCCAAAGCGGACATCCGCTTCATTCCCCTCCCAGCACGGCCTGGCAGTCAGTCAGAGCCGTCGAAGATGGATCGGCTGGTGCAATGAAGATGGATCGGTTAGTGCAATATTGTATCTGGGCGGAAAGTTTGAACTTGGTCGAGGATTTGCCCCATGGGGGCGTTGCCGCGGGAAGATCGCGAACCTCTTCCATTGCGAGGTATCCGCGCCGCAAGGGGGCAGAGGAGACCCGTCAGAGCGGGACGCGGATCCCGAACAACATGGCCAGGATGAGCCAGGCATAGACCACCACTGTCGGGTAGAAGGTGAGCCCGAAACCGAAGGCGCGCACATACGGGTTGATGTGGTAGCCGACCCAGAACAAGACACGCCCGAGCACGAAAAGTATGGTGAGGATGATCAGGGTGCGAGCTTCCTCGAGCGGGCAATAAAGCGCGAGCCCCGCATTGCCGATGAAATAGAGCATGAACTGCTCGAACGTGTTGAGGATGAAACGCGTGTTAATGTCGAGGGCCGAGTTGGGCTTGATCGTGCGCCCGACCCACATATTGGGATCGAGGCGCTGGGCGGCAATGATGCAGATGCCGATCACTGCCGGCAATACAGCGAAGACCGCATCCTTGATGACGAGGGCGAGGCGGTCGCCGACAGTCCAGTCCTGCGGCTGCCAGTGCCATAAGAACTTGGCGCCGAAGAAGAAGAGGAGCGCGAAGAGCCAATTCCCGAACAGCACGTAAAGAAAAGGCCATTGCCGCGACGTGAAGCCCAAAAACCGCGCGCGGGGGTCGCGCCGCTTGGCCATCCGGCGCTTCACTTGGAGCTCTGCGGACCGCTGCATGTCTCCCTCGTCCTAGACGAGCCATCCTCTCAAGCCGGACGCGCTGCCAGAAAAACCAATCTGCTTTTGTCTTCTTAAGGCATGGGGGCCCGCCTCCGGTAGTCTCAAAATAGCGAGGGCGGCGTCGGGCCCTGCCCAAGCGGCATTTGTACCATTCTCAAGGCGCTGACGAATGTCCGCTTTTGGGGGCAAAGCGGACAGTGACCAGCCGCTGCTTACCAATCTCGATTTATGAGTACACGGCCTAACAATTTTTGAAAAAAGGGCGCCCGGCCGAAGCCGACGCCGAGCGCGTCATTCAGTTGATCGTGGGATCAACGTCATCGCCCTTGCCCTCGCTAAGGCGGCCCGCCGCCGCCTCTAGCGCAGCCTCAATCCGAGCGGCCTGAGCCAAATGACCGTTCGACCGCAGAAAGCGCATACACAAATGGATCGAGTTGAATCCCAAATAGGTTTTTATCGGGCTGCCGATTGCCTCGGCCCAGGATTCGTCGCTTAGCGTCTTTTGCATCTCTGCAAGAATCCGTTGGGTGATTGGGCGTCTCGCAGTTGTCGTCGGGCGTGACAACAGTTCAGCAAGAGCTTCGCAGCAATCGTCCGCCAAGTCTTTCGCCTCGGCTGCCGTGGGGATGATGTCCGTCATGCGTGTCTTTCCGTCAGACTGTAGCAGAAAAGAAGGATCGGGACCCGGGGGGTAGGCGAGGAGTCGCTGCCACAGCCGTCGGCAAGGAAGCCCCGCTGACGGCCTGAAGCCTTCCGGGCTATGTCGCCGCCCACTGGCGTAGGCCGAAACGCCGCCAGCGCCCCGCTATGCGTTTGGGGACCAAACCGGGGACCAAATCTCAAAACAGGCAGCAACGCCTTGGCTATCAACGGGCCAGATCGGAGAGTGTGATTTCGAACCCATGGTTCGCAAGCTATTCCGAAACTCGCTCTAGCTGGCGCCACGCGAGAAAAGACTCCAGCGGGACTCCTACGCCTAGCTACAAATCACCCCCCGCCCTCAATTTTGATGCCCCCCGGTGGCCTCGGATGGGACCCATCACCGGTGTTTATGCCGGTGACAACTCATTCCTTCTCAATTCACTGCTACCGCAACATGCTCGCCACAGACTTCGCGGCATACGGCTTGCCACGCTCATTGAGAAAGCCACGAGTTGCCAGCTCCTTCGAGACCTCGCGCAACGACAATTGCCCGCCCTTGGGCCGACGTCTTCGCAGCTTACGTGCGAGAGCTACTGCCTCGGGATGTGTCTCACGGAGCGGCTTCCTTCCCTCGCACCGCCCCTCTCGCTCCCGCTTGCGCTTTCGGGCTGCCGCTAGTTTCGCAACACTGCTGGCCTTCTCGAATTGAGCTATGGCCCCCAGCACTTGGCGCACCAAAACGGCGGTGGGCGTGTCCTCGGTGAAAAAATCGGGTGCGGATGCAGAAATGATCGCGATGCCAAGAGACACGCAAAAAAACCCGCAACGAGCGCAGCCCGCCACGAGACTCATCCCCGGAAGTGATGAATTTTGCCCTTCGGCGCTTTCGCATTCAAGGCGCAAAGTCGGCCGAGTTGCCGCAGGGGTAAAGGCACCGTCAAGAAGCAAAAGGGCCCGCCGGGAGCGGATCGAACCGTCCCGGCAGGCCCTTCAATAGATGCCTCGCGTTGCTCTACTGGCAGAAATAGGGCTGCCCGTCATATCCGGTGAAGTAACCGGTATGCGGATTGAAGCTGCGGTAGCGCTGGGCGCAGTAGGTGTACCATTCGGGCGACCAGGCAGGAGGCCCATAGGCGCCGGCGACCGGCGCGTAGGGGCCCGGAGGCGGCGGGCCGACATAGGCCGGAGCCGTAAGGGCAGCGCCGACGGCGGCGCCGACGCCGAGACCAATCAGGCCTGCGCCCCAATAGCCGGGGCCGCCCCAGCCCCAGCCGCCATGCCAGTGGCCGCCGCCCCAACCGTGTCCGCCCCAACCGTGGCCGGCTTCAGCCGGAGCGGGGAGGATGAGGGCGCTCACGCCCATCACGGCGGCGACCGTGAGGGCCTTGATAATTGTTCTCGTCATTGAGTTCGTCCTTGGCTGATCCGCCCGCTTTCGCCTGCGGACGGGATCGATTCGCTGGAGGTTTGGGAGAGACCAGCTAAGCCCGTTTTTGCGGCAAAATAGGGCCGTCAAAGTGGCTCGGTCATGCCCGCGAAGGCGGCCATCAAGCCGGGGGGTGGCAAATAAAAAACCGCCGGGCACGAGGCCCGGCGGCGGTCAATCGCGAAGTTCGCGTGTCGTCTTATGCGAGCTGGACGTTCGCAGCCTGCTTGCCGCGGCCGCGACGATCGTCCTCGATCTCGAAAGACACCTTGTCGCCCTCGTTCAGCGCCGGCACGCCGGAACGCTCGAGAGCGGAGGCGTGTACGAACACGTCCTTGCCGCCGTCTTCGGGCTGGATAAAGCCGAAGCCGCGCGAATGATTGAAGAACTTCACAGTGCCATTGACACGAGCCATGGGGGGAATTCCTTTCCCGTTTCGAGTTTCAAACAACGGGCCGTGGACTCAAGAGAGTCCTTTGGCGTCTTGAGATTTCAGGAAAGGTTGTCGTGCTCGTAATCGGCGCGATGGTCACTTTGCCGTCTGTCCAAGTCCGCGCCCAAAGCCTTGAGCGCCCGGTGCCGATAGTATGAGCAGAAGCCGAAAAATTGGCAAGATTTAATCCGCGCGTTTGGTGCGCCGCCGCAGCGGATATTTCTTGTCCTCGTAGAGCTGGCGGATGCCGACATGATCGAAGCGATCCTCGTTAACCTCGAGGATGGCGGCGGCAAGTCCGGCCTGTGACAGCTCCTCCACGGCAAAGCGGATGGCGGCGGCGGCGCTCGGGAACCGGCGATAGGCCACTGGCTGACGCATTCCCGGCCGTCCCTTGGGTGCGAACAATTCGGCGGGGGCACTATAGTCGAACGAGCGGGCCACGCGTCATGCACTCCTTCGCGCCGCCCTGCAACATGGGCTCGCGCAGAACCGTTGTCGCGAACCGGAAGGCCCCCAATCAGGTTCGAACGCCCTAGCTTCGCACGAAAAAGGCACAAAACCAAACCGCAGATGAACATGCATCTCAGCTTCGGTTCAGCCGTACCTGCCTACGAAGACAGCCTGTGGCGCGCGTCAATCGCCGCGCCCAAGCCCTTCGGAGGCCGTCATGTGGAAGTTTGTATTTGTGCTGCTCGTCACCGCGCTCGCGCTGCTCGTTGCGCAACTCATCGCCGATGCGCCGGTGATCCAGACGCGCGTCGGCGCGGTGAGCCAGGTGCAAGTCACCTATGCCTATGCAGGTATCAGGGGGTGACGATCTTCCGCATGCTGAGGAGCGGCCCAAAGGCCGCGTCTCGAAGCATGACTGGTCACCCTTCGAGACGGCGCGTTCCGCGCCTCCTCAGGGTGGGGAGCTTTTTCAAGGCCACATCACCAAGGGCGGCATCGAGGACAGGATCGCCTCGACATTGCCGCCGGTTTTCAGCCCAAAAATCGTGCCGCGGTCGTAGAGCAGGTTGAACTCGACATAACGCCCGCGGCGGATGAGCTGCTCCTTGCGATCTGCGTCCGTCCACGGTGTCAGCATGTCGCGGCGAACGATCTCAGGATAGATGTCGAGGAAGGCGCGGCCGACGCTTTGGGTGAAGGCGAAGTCGGCGTCCCAATCGCCGCTGTCGAGATAGTCGTAGAAGATGCCGCCGATGCCGCGCATCTCCTTGCGGTGAGGCAGGTAGAAATATTCGTCGCACCAGGTCTTGAAGCGCTGATAGTCGGCTGACTTTTGGCCTTCGCAGGCGGCGCGCATCGCCGCGTGGAAATCCTTGGAGTCTTTGTCTTCTTGCGTCCGCCGCCGCATCAGCACGGGCGTGAGATCGCCGCCGCCGCCGAACCAGCCTTTGCTTGTCATCACCATGCGCGTGTTCATATGCGCGGTCGGCGCGTTGGGGTTCTTGGGATGGGCGATGAAGGAGATGCCTGAGGCCCAAAAGCGCGGGTCCCGATCGGTGCCGGGGATCTGCGAAGCGAATTCCTTCGGGAACGTGCCGTGCACCGTCGAGGTATGGCAGCCGACCTTCTCGAACACGCGGCCAGACATCAGGGCCATCACCCCGCCGCCGCCTTCAGTGCCGTCGGCCTCGGCCCTCGTCCATGGCGTGCGGGTGAAGCGTCCGGCCGGCTGGTCTTTATACAGCGGTAGCCCTTCCGCCGCGTCCTCGACCCTCTCGAGTGCGGCGCAGACAGAATCCCGCAACGACTCAAACCATGCCTGCGCCAGATCCTTCCCGGCCTCGAAGGGATTCACGTCGGATTCGGTCCTTTTTGCCGTTACTTGCGTCATCGCACTGCAACGTCGCTGAGCCAATTTTGTCCGGGGCATCGCCGACGATGCCGATTTTGCCGGGCTAGAGGGCGCTTGAATGATGCGCCTGGTCAAGTCCGGCCTTGATCGTGATCAAAGCGTGGCATTCTCAAGCTTTGTAATTGTGGGCCAATAAAATTGTGCACTGCGCCAATTTGACCGGGATGCGGTCCTGGACAAGCTTTGGCGCCGATGCAAGAAAGCAACAGGAGCCATGTCGGCCGCAGCCTAGGCCGGCAAAGGAGAGGCATAAGCTTTAAGGCGCGCATATCGATGCCGGCTCCCGTGGGGGGCGGACGTGGATGGTATGTTTTCCGCGCGGCCGGCTTTGAGTTTATTGCGCTGATGGCAATGGGTTAGGAGCTGCCGACGTGGCCGACAGCACACATGTAACTCCCGCACAGTTTCCGCTTCCCGAAGAAGAAGACCCGTCGCGGCGCGACGTGATCATGATCGCTGCCGGAGGGTTTGCCGCGGTCGGTCTCGGGCTCGGACTGTGGCCGCTCCTGGATATGATGAATCCGGACGCCTCGGCCTTGTCGATGGCCACGACCGAAGTCGATCTCGCTCCAGTGGCCGAGGGCCAGGCGATCACCGTGATGTGGCGCGGCAAGCCGATCTTCATTCGGCATCGCACCAAGAAAGAAATCGAGGAAGCGAAAGCCGTGCCGCTCGACGATCTTCCCGACCCGCTCGCGCGCAACGCCAACCTTCCCGACAATGCGCCGGCCACCGACGAGAACCGCGCCGGTAAGAACCGCGAGCCGTGGCTCGTGATGATCGGCATCTGCACCCATCTCGGCTGCATCCCGAAAGGGCAGGCAATCGGCGATCCCAAGGGCGAGTATGACGGCTGGTTCTGTCCCTGCCACGGCTCGCAATACGACAGCGCCGGCCGCGTGCGCAAAGGGCCGGCGCCGCATAACATGGCGATCCCGCCTTACGCCTTCCTCTCCGACACCAAAGTCAAGATCGGCTGAGCCCGCGGTCATGGCGCACTCATCTTCTTCATACGAGCCGTCGACCGGCGTTGAAAAATGGGTCGATGAGCGGCTGCCTATTCCGCGGCTGATGCACGACCAGTTCCTGGCGTTCCCCACGCCGCGCAATCTGAATTATTGGTGGACCTTCGGCGGCATCCTCACCTTCATGCTCGTGTCGCAAATCGCGACCGGCGTCGTGCTCGCCATGCATTATGTCGGGTCGGTGGACCACGCCTTCGACAGCATCGAGCACCTGATGCGCGACGTGAATTGGGGGTGGCTGCTCCGCTACACCCACGCCGTCGGCGCCTCGATGTTCTTCCTCGCCGCCTATATCCACACCCTGCGTGGCCTCTATTACGGATCCTATAAGGCGCCGCGCGAGATTTTGTGGATGCTCGGTGTCTTGATCCTCTTCATGATGATCGCCACCGCCTTCATGGGCTATTCGCTCGTGTGGGGGCAGATGAGCTTCTGGGCGATCACGGTCATCACCAATCTTTTCTCGTCACTCGATGCGGTGGTGCCGGGAATCGGCACGAGGCTGGTGGAATGGATTTGGGGCGGGTTTGCCGTCGGCGCACCGACGCTGACGCGGCTTTACAGCCTGCACTATCTCTTCCCGTTCCTGATCGCCGGCGTCGTGGTGCTGCATATCTGGGCGCTGCACATTCCCGGCAACAACAATCCGACCGGAATCGACGTCAAGAGCCCGCGCGAGACGATACCGTTCCACCCCTACTACACGATCAAGGATGGCTTCGCGCTTGCTCTGTTCGCTCTGTTCTTCGCCTGCTTCGTCTTCTACGCGCCGAACTTGCTCAGTCATCCCGACAACTACATTCCGGCCAATCCGCTGCAGACCCCGGCGCATATCGTGCCGGAATGGTACTTCCTGCCGTTCTACGCCATCCTGCGCGCGATCCCGAGCAAGCTGTTCGGCGTTGCCGCGCTGATCGGCTCGATCGCCATCCTGTTCTTTGTGCCTTGGCTCGATACCTCGCGCGTGCGCTCGACCAGCTACCGCCCGATCTACAAATGGTTCTTCTGGGCGTTCGTGTTGACCTGCATTGCGCTTGGCTATCTCGGCTCGCAGCCGCCGGAAGGGGTCTATCTCGTGCTCGGACGCATCCTCACCACCTATTATTTCCTGTTCTTCCTCGTAGTCATGCCGGTGGTCGGGTGGATCGAGAAGCCGAAGGCCCTGCCGGGAAGCATCACCGAATTGGTGCTCGGGCCGCAGGAAACGCCGGTCGCCGCAGCAAAGCCCGCGCCTCAACGCCGCGCGCCGGAGCCGGTGGCATGACCAAGTCGTCGCCATTCGGCCTTGCGCTCATTGCGGGCTTTGTCGTTGCTTTCGCTGGAGCGCTCGGCGCCGCGCTTGCCGAGGACGCAAAGCCAGCGGCCGAGCCGGTAAGCCACGAGGCACAATTCGACTCGCAGAAATGGAGCTTCACCGGGCCGTTCGGATCTTTCGACAACGCTCAGCTTCAGCGCGGATATCACGTCTACAAGCAAATTTGCTCGAACTGCCATTCGATGCGGCTCCTCTCCTACCGCAATCTCGGTGAGGACGGCGGGCCGGAATTCTCGCCTGAGGCGGTGACGACGCTCGCCTCCGAGGTGCAGGTAACCGACGGGCCGAACGACAAGGGCGAGATGGTCCAGCGCCCCGGACGTCCGTCAGACCGCTTCCGGTCTCCTTTCCCCAACGATGCGGCGGCGCGGGCGGCCAACGGTGGGGCGTTGCCTCCGGATCTCTCGTTGATGGCCAAGGCGCGGCCGGGCGGCCCAGACTATATTTATTCGCTGCTCACAGGGTATCGCCAGACGCCGGCCGGGTTCGATCTCGCCTCCGGCATGCACTACAACATCGCCTTCCCGGGGCATCAAATTGCCATGCCGCCGCCGCTGTTCGACGGTGCTGTCCCCTACACTGACGGCACCAAGCCCACGGTCGACAATTATGCACGCGACGTGTCGGCCTTTCTCATGTGGGCGGCAGAGCCCAAGCTCGAAGAGCGGCATGAGCTCGGGGCGAGGGTGGTCATCTTTCTCATCGCATTTTGCGTCATCATGTTCCTGGCGAAGCGCACGGTGTGGGCGCGCCTGCATCCGAAGGCCGCGCATACGGCGTAGGCCAGCCTCGCTTCCAATACCTTGACCGGATCGGAATCGCAGCCGAGGATGGGGGTCTCGCACATCAACCCTCCCGGTTCTCATCCCATGCGCTCGATCCTTATTGCCCTCATCGCGGCGCTCTGCGCTCTGCCAGCCATAGCCGCCGAGCAACAGCAGGCGCCGAAGGACATGGTTCTGCTCACCGTGAGCGGGACGATCGGCGAGAGCAATCGGGGCGCACTTGATCCCAAGAAAGACAGTCAGCTCGCCTTGCAGAAGGCCGATTTCAAGAAGGCTTTCGCCTTCGATCGCGCCATGCTGCTCGGGCTTGAGCAAGGCACGGTAAGGGCGACGACCGCCGAACTCGGGGCCCCGGCCATATTCAAAGGTCCGCTGCTCCGCGAGGTGCTTGGCCGCATCGAGGCGGCGAAGATGAAGATCAGCTTCATCGCGGTCGACGGCTACACCGGCTATCTCACGCCCGAGGACGTCGACAGCTCGGACTGGATTCTTGCGCTTGAGGCCGACGGCGTGCCGCTCGGAATCGGCCAGCAGGGCCCTCTGTGGTTGGTCAATACGCGGGCAGAAGGCGTGACGCCCGGTGACGACGGCCACGGCCGTTGGGTCTGGGGAGTGTTCTACATGAAGGTCGGCGAGTGACGAGGGGCAGTGAAAGGGTGACATGACAAAGGCAGTGCTCGGCATTATCGGCGGCTCAGGGCTCTACGATCTTCCAGGACTCGAAAACGTGCGCGAGGAGCGCATCACAAGCCCGTGGGGCGAGCCGTCGGCGGTCTTGCGTATCGGCGAGATCGGGGGCCTGCCGATCGTGTTCATGTCGCGCCACGACAAGGGACACAGGCTCTCGCCAACCGATATCAACTACCGCGCCAATATAGACGTGATGAAGCGGGCGGGGGTCACCGGCCTCGTTTCGCTTTCGGCTTGCGGCTCGTTCAAGGAGGAGCTGCCGCCAGGCACCTTCGTCCTGGTCGACCAATTCGTCGACCGCACCCATAACCGGCCGACCTCGTTCTTCGGCACGGGCTGCGTGGCGCATGTGTCGATGGCGCACCCGGTCTCTCCCCGCTTGCGTATTCATCTTGCCCAGGCCGCGGAAGCCGAAGGCATCTCGTTCGCCCGCGAGGGCACCTACGTGTGCATCGAGGGACCGCAATTCTCCACGCTCGCCGAAAGCCTCACCTATAAGGGGCTCGGCTACTCGGTGATCGGCATGACCAACCTGCCTGAAGCCAAGCTCGCCCGCGAGGCGGAGATTTGCTACGCGACGGTCGCCATGGTCACCGATTTCGACTGCTGGCACCCCGACCACGACGCCGTCACCGTCACCGACATCATCAAGGTGCTGACGGCAAATGCCGAGAAGGCGGCGCGGCTTGTGGCGCGGCTCGCTCGCGATTTTCCGCGCGAGCACGAGCCGTGTCCCATCGGCTCCGACCATGCCCTCGACACCGCGATCATCACCGCGCCGGAGGCGCGCGATCCTGAGCTCGTCAATAAGCTCGACGCGGTCGCCGGCCGGGTGCTTAAGGGCGCCTGATCCCTAGGGCGCGTTCATCGGCATATGCGGACCGAAGAGGGCCGCGAACAGGCCTCCCACCAGCACCCAGATGGCAACGAGGATCATCGCCTCGTGAGACTGCCATTTTCCGATCAGGGCCAATAAGCAAGCCAATAGGGAGGAGAGAAAGCCTGTGAATGCGAGTAACCCACGCTTCTGGAAACGGTCTTTAACCTTTGGCCGCTCAAACTGACCGCAGGGCAAATCGAGGAGCTTAAAAGCCTCGTCCGCCTGCTAGGCTTTGATCTCAAGCCAATCAAACTTCAGGCCGCGCCACAGACTGGCAGGCCTAAGCTCAAATCCAAATGGTACAGGCCGCAAACCCTGGCCGCGCTCGCTAGTGGCCCCTCAACGACTACGAACCTGACTGCTATCGCTTGGGAGCGCCTACAGGAAGGTTACGTCCTTGGCGTTGGCGGCCCTTGGCCGTCCGACATCGCCGCTCACTACGCGGAGGTGTAGCGATGTCGCACTTCTACGGCACGGTGAGAGGCCAATCATCTGGCGAGGCCACGCGGCGAGGCTCAAAGAACAGTGGACTTCGTGTTGCTGCCGCAAGTTGGCAAGGCGCGGTTTATGTCTACCTGTTCCACGATGACTACCGCGTCGAGCTAGGCCCTTGGAAGGGCAATGGACGCAGCAGCACCCAAATCCTGGCCTCTGGCGAAATCGACTAGCCTGAGTCAGCTTGTCGCAGTCTAGGGCCTCCTTTTTGGAGGCCCTTTTTCTTGCTCGCGGTAATTGGTTATCATCGAAGCACCATTGCGTTTCTGCTATTTTTGCCCCGCTTCTTGCTGCATAGGTAACCCCCGGGTAACAGCAGGCCTAAAACAGGGTGCCGTGTCGTGGCTTCAAGTCCTATACCTGCTGGCAGTAGCGGCACCCCTGGCGTGGTTGGCGTGGTCGCGTCGCCGCCGCCAGTAGCTCAACCATCGACCATGAAGCTGCCCAAGGCCGGCATTGGCATGGATCGAGTTGCGCCGGTGCTGAACTGGAAATATCTACAGCAATGGGCCAGGAATGAGCATGGGGGGAGGGCTTGGACCGAGCAAATTGGCTGGCTAACCATAAACATCCACCCATACCGACACCGCTATTTCGGGGGTGTTTATCTGTCAGACCCTTGCAGAAATAACTAGCTAAGTTTACTCGCCGTCGGTGCTCCTGGCTTCTCGATCCGCGCTGATAAAGGCGCTGACGAGTATGATGATGTTCGCGGCAATCACTGCAAACAGCGTCCAAAAAAGGATGGGGTCACTCATAACTTCCCTCTGCGCTTCCTCTAGTTTTACGCAAGCCGGCTATGTGCGCGGTATGGTTAATTTCGAGTTAAGCCCTTTGGTTCCTCCCAAAGACCGTCGACATTGTGCTCTGGCGCCCCGGAACGATGGGCCGATCATCCCAGTTGTATCGACCAGCCCCATAGTGAGGCGTCGGCTGAGGTCTCTACCGATTGCGGAGTTCGCAAACAGGAGGGTGGAACATGGCCCTTTCCCCCACACTGAATTTGGCTTCCCCGAAAACCAAGCACGAGGCAGATGTCATGGCGTTGAGGCTGTTCTGTCTGCTCTCGTTCATCCTGGTCGGCTTGATCACGGCTGGGGTGCTTTAGCCCCCCTGGCAGCGGAGACGTTGCCAGGATGCCATGGTTACTGTTTGCTGGGGCCGCTGGTCGTTTCAGTCTGCAGTTGCTCGATTGCGGCTTTTCGCTGGTCCTTGGTCAGCTCCTTCTGAAAACCCTTTGTGGCTTCCTTGAAGCTGGTATTGCCGTCGAGCTTTTTGGTGCAGCTTGGTACCAGTCCTGTCCCCAGAAGCAGCACGAAAGTTATAAGCCTCAGCATCGACCGAGCTTAGAGCCCATATAGCGCCGAAGTAGGGCAGTGAAGTCGAAGGAACAATCGCCCCCTAATCACCCCCGTTGAGAAGAAGAAGTCCCGGTGCACTGGGGTTGCACCGCGACTCCGAGTTTGGAGAAGCTGGGAATGGTCAGCTCTGTGTTGGTAGCATGACTTTGCCGTCACGCCAAAAGCGGCAATCGCCGCTAACGTTAGCGGCTCCGTCTATCCAAGCACGCTGGCAGCTTGTTCAGGGGACTGATTGGGTTGTAACGGCGATCTCGCAACGGACCATTGTGCCCGGTTCCCATTGGGCAGCCAAATTATCCCTGCGAGGAGCGCAGCGACTGCGGCAACGCTAACCGCCGAATCTGTGAGCGATTTAAAGAAGACGATTAGCGGTATCCTCGCTACCCAAATACAGATGCTAATCCCAATAGAGCGCACCCTCTATTGTGATCGCTAAGCTTCTAACAAAGTCTGAAACCTTGCGGGCCCTTCGGTCCAGACAGGCTGGCAGTGATTTGCTCTATTGCCGGTCTGGGTGCCACTCAGGCAAAGCTGCAAGAACGGCGGCATCGACTTCGCCGCAATGCTCTCGGATGCAACGGAGCAGTCCAGAGCGGGTGACGCAGTAGGAGTGGTGGTTCCAGCCTGAGCTTTTCCCGCGGGCTTCTCCATCCTTGCGCTGCAACACCCATTGCAGCGGATCGCAGACCACCCGCCATCGGTCGCCGAGTTGGGCCACGACGACGTTTGAGGGCCGGGGCAGACGTTTGCCGGGGTGGCGAGGCTCCGATGTGGGGGTGTCGGCCTCAAGCGTTTCTCCCGGTGCTTTTTCGGCGCCTGGCGCGGGCACTTACGGCTGCCTGAGCTGCTGCTTCAGTCCCTAGCTGACGTGGCCACGCCCTCGAGAACGCTGACTCCGGGAATAGGAATGACAACGCCGAGCGGGCGCTCGCCCAACCGTGGCAGCAGGCTGACGGCGCTCCTTGGGGTCGCTCCGACAGAGGCTCCCGATACCAGCTACATCTCTCTTGCCGCTCTATCTTGGCAGAAGCTCTGGGCCTACCCGCGCCGGAGCCAGAGCCTCAATACGAGCCACTGCCGCGGGCGCGTTACGTCGTGCCGTTAGGCGATCTCACCCAAGAAGAGCGAACCCCGGCGCAAGTTCACCGGCTTGACGCTTTGGCCGAGACAATTGGCAGGCCTGTTCTTGAGCGTCTGGAGGACGATCCTCAGACAGCACCGGTCATCGAGGCTTGGCTGAGAAACAGTGACCGCGAACAGCAGGTACTAAACCTCACCCGAACAATTGTCGAAGAGCTGAAGGTGCCGCGACTGCGCTGGCGCATCTTGAACGCACTGAGGAAACTCGGATGACCATCATGGAAGAGCAGCGGCAGCAGCAGCCAGTTCAAACGCCGCAAGCCAATGGTGAGCAGCCGAAGCCCCGCTCAGGCTACGCGCGACTTCGCAATCGGCATCGCGCCCTCATTGCTGATAAAGAGGAACTGCAACGAGACTACTTCGCCCTGCTCGATCAGCAGGCAGCGTTGCAGCGTGACGTGGACAACCTGCTGGCACAGCACGACCGTCTGATGAAAGCGGCAAAGGCTACGCCGCAAGCAGCCGCTTGGTTCGAGAGCGCCAATCTGACCTTGGCGCAATTGGCTCAAGACCCTGATCCGAGGGCGGTGCAAATCTTTGTTGCGGCTTTGGCTCAATTGCAAAGTCGCGTCAGCCCGATTGTCATGCGGACGCCGATGATATGAGCGACGAAGACATCCTGACAGGTGGCGAAACCGCACCAGCGCCCGCCGACATCCCGGCTGCTCCTCCGTCAGAGGAAGCAGTTATCCGTGGACGCGATATTGCTCTCGGCCAGCTCGCCAAGAAGGAGGACGTCAGCGACTTCGTGGAGGAGCGAAATGTCCAGGAGCTTTATTTCGAGCAGGGCAAAGAACTAAACGACCAGACCGACCAACGCTGGTTCCGGCGCGCCCGCAAGGCCCTGCAGGAGGCAGCCCTTGAGGCACAAGGCATCAAGCTCGATGAGCAGGGACAGCCGGAAGCTCATTGGCGGGTCGCTACCAGGGTTATCACTGGTTTCCAGACAAACCCGGAAGCTTCGAGATATTTTGGCGAGCCAATGGCTGGTGGTGGTGGTTACGCGCCCCAGGTTGCCTGCCTGCTGGCGAAGCCGTTGGGCCATTTCTGAAAAGCACGGACGCCTATCTCAACGCGAGCGGGGGCGCTGTTGAGAAGGTCTCGCCCTTACGTATCCGGGTAGGCCTGGACCCCAAAGCCCCCTGAACGCCCGAGAGGCAACAGACTCCAGACCTGCTATTTTTAGGGTGTGAAAGAGTCACCAACCAGTCGCGAGCGCGTTAGGCTGCCACGGCCAAGAGTGGGCGTAGTGGTGCTGGGTTTGACGCTTTTATCGAGCCTTGCCTGCGCTTCGGAATATTGCACCAAGGAACAGTATGAACGCGATCACGCTTTGATTGCGGACGCCTTCAGCGGCGGCACGCTGGTCAAAGGCCCAAAAAGCCTTCCTGAATCGATCCTGGTGAAAGAAAGCGAGTGGTACAAAATGGACTACCCTCAACAGATCGCCTTCATGCAGTCTTTTGAGTGTTCTCTGGCGGGATTGAGTGGCAAGCATCTGCTTTACATGGACGTAAGGTCGCTTGCCACGGGCAGGCTACTGGCAACCTGGACGCTTGGCGCATTGAAGCCAGCCGAGGAACGTCCCGACGTGGCTAATCCTGAAAGCTCAGGAGTTGTGGAGGACGAGAACCGCATTGGCCTGACGGGGGAAGGTCGAGCAGCCTTCATCAAGTCTGTCATTGAAGAATGCAATAGGCGATCCGCGCCGCTCAACTGTTCATGCTACGCTAACGCCATAGCGGATAGCGTTTCCATTAAAGAGATGATGGCGGGAATGACTGCGTTGCGGCCGAAATTGGAAGCAGCCGCAAAACGCTGTCGCTGATGGAACTTGAAGGCAGAGTGCACCCTCTGGACAGCGCTAGGACATTGCCTAATTTCCAGCCCCAGCTATTTCCCTCCAATGTTCCGCTACGATCTTGGCAGCACGTGACGCTGCACGCTTGAAGGCAGCATCATCGTGCAGAGCATCAAGCGCGATCACCCGCTCTGTCTCACCGTTCCATGCGCAAGGTTCGGCCATGTGTCTCGCCGTGCCAGCAGCCAGCACGATGACGGCAAGGCTCATACCGTCCTTTGCTGCGCTCATGCGCAGCATCGCGGCGACCGCGTGCGGCGACAGTTGTTGCTCAAGGATGACTTCGGCAAAGGCGGGATAGCCCTCAAGTCGGGCAGCGACGGCGCAGGCGGCGGCCTCGATGGACATGGCCGTCCGCAATAACACGATCTGCTATAGACTGCCGCGATGGTGTCTCGTCTGTCCCGAGGAATGTTACCTAGAGCGTTACCAAAAATGCAAAAT
The DNA here is from genome assembly GCA_963825835.1 of uncultured Alphaproteobacteria bacterium. GTDB lineage: Bacteria > Pseudomonadota > Alphaproteobacteria > Rhizobiales > Methyloligellaceae > Methyloceanibacter. The sequence goes on from CAWGVA010000030.1 coordinate 34,260, forward strand.
GGTTAGAAAAATCGCAGTCATGTTAGCGGTGACCTATAGGCACTGAAGCCGGCCCCCGGCTTGAAGCCCAAGAGGAGGTCCTTGCATGAGCCTGACCGAAGACATCGATCTCAAGGACCTCGTGCGCACGATACCCGACTATCCGAAGCCCGGCATCATGTTCCGCGACATCACCACGCTGCTCGGTCATGCCAACGGCTTGCGCGCCTGCATCGAGCGTCTGGTCGCGCCCTTCACCAACCGGCGCATCGAGTTGGTTGCCGGCATCGAGGCGCGCGGCTTCATCCTCGGCGGCGCCGTCGCCGATCGCTTGCGCTGCGGCTTCGTGCCGATCCGCAAGAAGGGCAAGCTCCCGGCCAAGGCCATCGGCCAGGAGTACGAGTTGGAGTATGGAATCGACATCATCGAGATCCATGAAGATGCGCTGAAAGCCGGCGAACCGGTGCTGCTTGTCGACGACCTCATCGCCACCGGCGGGACGGCTGCCGCCGCGGTCAAATTGCTGCGCAAGCTGAATGCGGAAGTGGTCGGCGCAGCCTTCGTCATCGACCTGCCGGACCTTGGCGGCTGCGCCCGCCTCGCCAAGCTTGGGGTCGAGTGCCACACACTGATGGCGTTTGAGGGCGATTGACGCTAGACCCATGAACATCGACGGCAAGCATTACCGCACCATCTGGCTCAATGCCGACGGCTCGACGGTCGAGATCATCGACCAGACCAAGCTGCCTTTCCGCTTCGAGACCGTGACGCTTCGGACGCTCGATGACGCGGCGCGGGCGATCTCCACCATGCAGGTGCGCGGTGCGCCGCTGATCGGGGCGACCGCGGCTTACGGCGTGTGCCTTGGATTGCGCGACGATCAATCCGACGAGGCGCTCGACCGCGCCTGCGAGACGCTCGCCGCCACCCGTCCGACGGCCATCAATCTCCGCTGGGCGCTCGACGAGATGAAACACGCCGTGCGCAACCTGCCGCGCGAGGCGCGCCTTGCCGTGGCTTACGTACGCGCCGCCCAGATCTGCGACGAGGACGTGGAGAACAACGGCCGAATCGGCGAGCATGGGCTTGGGATCATCAGGGCGCATGCCGAGAAGAAGAAGGGCGAGCGGGTCAACATCCTCACCCATTGCAATGCCGGCTGGCTCGCGTGCGTCGATTGGGGAACCGCGCTTGCCCCCATCTACCGCGCCCATGACGAGGGCATCCCCGTTCATGTGTGGGTGGACGAGACGCGGCCGCGCAATCAGGGCGCCTCGCTCACGGCGTTTGAGCTTGGCGCGCACGGCGTGCCGTATACGCTCGTCGCCGACAATACCGGCGGGCATCTCATGCAGAAGAAGATGGTCGATCTCTGCATTGTTGGCACCGACCGGACCACCGCGACCGGCGACGTCGCCAACAAGATCGGCACCTATCTCAAGGCGCTCGCCGCCCGCGACAACAACGTCCCCTTCCTCGTGGCGCTTCCTTTCTCCACCATCGACTGGAGCCTCGAGGACGGGAGTACCATCCCCATCGAGGAGCGCGGCGGCGACGAGGTGAAGTTCATGACCGGCAAGCTCAAGGACGGCAGCATCGCCACGGTGCAGATCGCGCCCGACTGGAGCCAAGCCGCGAATTTCGGTTTCGACGTCACGCCGGCCCGCCTCATCAGCGGCTTCATCACCGAGCGCGGCGTCACCCCGGCCACCCGCGACGGCCTCGCCACACTTTACCCGGAGCACGCCAGCAAGCGCGCCGCGTGATATGGAATATCGAGAGCTGCTGACAGTCGCGCTCGACTTCGCCACGGCGATCCTTCTTGGCGCTCTCGTCGGCATCGAGCGGGAAAAGCGCAAAGAGGAAGAGGAGAAAACCGGCCACATCGCCGGCCTGCGCACCTTCATTCTGCTGGCGCTGCTCGGAGCGGCCGCGGGGTGGCTGTCGCAAACGCTATCGACTCCCTGGATCCTTGCGGCCGCGCTTCTGATTGTCGGCGCCGTGGTCGTCACCGGCTATTTCGTCACAGCGCGGTCGAGCCAAGACGGCAAAGGGCTGACCACCGAGGTCGCGGCGGTGGTCGTGTTCCTGCTCGGCGCCATGGTCATGCTCGGCTATTCGGCGCTCGCCATCGGGCTTGGCGTGGTCACTGCCGCGGTGCTTGCCTACAAGCAGCCGCTGCATGGCTTCGTGGAGAAGCTCGGCTGGGACGATGTCTATGCCGGCCTGCGGCTGCTGATCGCGACCTTCATCGCGCTGCCGCTCCTGCCAAACGAGCCGATCGATCCATGGGGGGCGCTCAACCCCTACAAATTGTGGCTGCTGGTGATCCTCATTTCGAGCTTGTCGCTGGTCGGCTATGTGCTGACTCGCCTGCTTGGGCCGAGCCGAGGCGTGGCGCTGACCGGATTGACCGGAGGCCTCGTGTCATCGACGGCGGTCACCTTGTCATTCTCACGAGACGCCCGCGACCACCCGCAGATGGCAAATGCACTCGCTTGCGGAATTCTACTCGCCTGGGCCGTCATGTCTCGTGCGCGTTCCTATCTTGGTGGCTGTCGTCAACCGCGCACTGCTCTCGCAATTGCTGGTTCCCTTCGTGGTCATGGCAGTCGTGGTTGCTGCCTTCGCGGCGTTTCTCTACTTCCGCGACGGCTTAGTCAAACGCGGCGAGGCAAAGGGACATCTGGAGGTCAAGAACCCGTTCAGCCTGATCGCGGCGGCGCAGTTCGCGGCCCTGTTCGCCGTGGTTTTGCTCGCGGTCAAAATCGTGCAGCAGCACTTTCCTCCCGACGGGCTCTATGCCGTGGCGGCGCTTGCCGGCTTGACCGATGTCGACGCCATCACGCTCTCCATGGCCGAGTTCGCCAAGAGCGGCGAAGCCCGCGTGGCGGTGATCTCTATCGTGATCGCGGCCCTCTCCAATACTTTGGTGAAATGCGGCATGGCCTTTGCCGTAGCCGGCCTTGCACTCGGCAAACCGTTGCTGATGGCCACAGTCGCCACACTGCTCGCTGGTCTCGCCGCTGCCCTCCTCATGTGAGCAAGGCTCTGACGTTGGGGCGCGGAGTCCGGCACCGATCGCCTGGGGGCGATCCGCGACCGCGGCAAGGAAGCATGTAACGAGCGCAGCTAGGCGAGAGCCACGGCCGCGGCGATGCCGAGCAGCGCGAAGGCTGCGGCCGGGATCAGCCAGAGCGAATAAGGCAGCTCCGGCTGGTGCTCGTCGGCTCCCAGCGATACCCCGTCATACTTCTCGTGCCATTTCGGGCCAGGGCCGCGCATGTAGTGCAGCTCGGGCCGGTAGCCGTCGAAGAGTTTCCCCACTCCAAAAACTCCCTCGAAACATCAAATACCACCCGTAAGGCATCGAGCATCCACGAGAAATTGTTGCAAATGGGTTTAGGACCGTGGCGAAAGCTGGGTCATTTTTTGGAGGGCTTGCCGCGAAGCCCGAGACGAAGGCAAACGCATCCGCGGAATGCCCAGGCTTAGGGCAAAGTCGTGCCTGACAGCGACCGTCACCCCGGGGCAAGCCGGGAGTTCAGTATTTCTTCGCGCCTCCGGCGCGAGCCGGATTCCGGAGTTAGCTGGAATGACCGAGTAGGCGCCCAAATGCGTCGCGGCCACGTCATCGCGCGGGCTTAATCGTTGCTCTTGCGTCTTGCCGCGAGGAGTGGAACAACGCGAGCCATGCAAAGCCGATGGAATGACATCAGCGCGCTCGACGCCGTCGAGACTTATGCCGAGAAGGGCGTAAGCGAAGATCTCGCTCTCCGCGTCTACACCACGCGGCTCCTCGGCCGCGACCCTCTGCTCGTGCTGCATGGCGGCGGCAACACCTCGGTCAAGACCCGTGCCAAGGACGATGTCGGGGTTGAGCATGAGGTGATCGCGGTCAAGGGCTCCGGCTGGGACATGGCCGAGATCGAGCCGCAAGGCATGCCTGCCGTGAAGCTCGAGCCGCTGCGCCGGCTCCGCGCGCTTTCCGCACTCTCCGACGAGGCCATGGTCAATGTGCAGCGTCTCAACCTGCTCGATGCGTCGGCGCCGAACCCCTCGGTCGAGACGCTGCTGCACGCGTTCCTGCCGCATAAATTCATCGACCACACCCATGCCGCGGCGGTGCTCTCGATCGTCGATCAGCCCGACGGCGAGGCGCTTGCCCGCGAAGTCTATGACGGGCGCATGGGCATCGTTCGCTACATCGCGCCTGGCTTCGGCCTCGCTAAGGCCGCGGCGGAAGTGTTCGAGCAGAGCCCCGACGTCGAAGGCCTGATCCTGCACAAGCACGGTATCTTCACCTTCGGCGAGACGGCGCGCGAAGCTTATGAGCGCATGATCGAGATGGTGTCGCTCGCCGAGAGCCGCTTGCGGCAGGGACGGCCGGTCGTGTTCCAGGCGCGCACGCTCGCCGACGAACTCGCCGAAGTCGCCGAAATCGCGCCGATCATCAGGGGCGCCGTTGCGCTTCCGGCCGACAAGCCCGGCGGAGAGCCGACGCGCTTCGTCATGACCTTCCGCACCGGGCCTGAGATCCTCGCTTACGTGAACGGCGCTGAGCTTGCCGACTACAGCCAGCGCGGGGTGGTGACGCCGGACCACATCATCCGCACCAAGAACACGCCACTTGTGGTTTCGCCGCCGGAGCCGGGCAGGCTAGACGAGTTCGCGAGGCATGTGAAACAGGCGGTGGCTGAGTTCAGCGCCGGCTATGATTCCTATTTCGGTCGCGAGAACGAGAAGGTCGGCGGGATCAAATCGAAGCTCGACTCAGCCCCGCGCGTGGTGCTCGTGCCGGGGCTTGGCCTATTCGGCATCGGGCGGAGCGCCAAGGACGCCGACATCGCCGCGGACCTCGCCGAGAACACGGTGCGCGTGGTGACCGACGCCGAAGGCATCGGCCGCTACGAGCCGCTGCCGGAGAGCGATTTGTTCGAGCTCGAATATTGGAGCCTGGAGCAGGCCAAGCTGAAGGGTGCGGTGGTCAAGCCGCTGACCGGGCAGGTGGCGCTGGTGACCGGCGCCGGCGCCATCGGCAGCGCTACGGCGAAGGCGCTGGCCGCCGAAGGCGCGGCCGTCGCCATCGTCGATATCTATGGCGATACGGCAAGGAAGGTGGCGAAGAGCTTCAAGGGGCTTGGGCTGCAATGCGACGTGACCAAGCCCGAGGAGGTGCGCGACGCCTTCGCCAAGGTGTGCGAGCGCTTCGGCGGCGTGGACATCGTCGTGTCGAATGCCGGCGCCGCCTGGCAGGGCCGCATCGGCGACGTCTCCGACGAGCTCTTGCGCCAGAGCTTCGAGCTCAACTTCTTCGCCCATCAGACCGTGGCGAAGGAGGCGGTGCGCATCATGCTGAAACAGGGCACCGGCGGCGCGCTCCTGTTCAATCTCTCCAAGCAGGCGGTGAACCCCGGCGCCAATTTCGGGCCGTACGGGCTGCCCAAGGCCGCGGCCATGCTGCTCATGCGCCAATACGCGCTCGACTACGGCAAGGACGGTATCCGCTCCAACGGCGTCAACGCCGACCGGGTGCGCAGTGGGCTCCTGACCGACGTCATGATCGCCGACCGGGCGAAGGCGAGGGGCGTGTCGGAGGGCGAATATATGAGCGGCAATCTGCTCGGCCGCGAGGTGCTGGCCGAGGACGTGGCGCAGGCCTTCGTCGCGCTCGCCAAGGCACGCAAGACCACCGGCCATATCGAGGCGGTTGACGGCGGCAACATCGCTGCGGCGCTGCGGTAAGTCAGCGCCTCGTCCTTCGAGACGGGCCTTCGGCCCTCCTCAGGATGAGGGCCTCATGCTGAGGAGCGCCGCAAAGCGGCGCCCCATTGAGTGCTCAATTCGCGAATCTGAAGTGCAAGACGTCGCCGTCCTTGACCACGTAGTCCTTGCCTTCGAGACGGAGCTTGCCGGCGTCGCGGGCGCCGGCCTCGCCGCCAAGCGCCACGTAGTCATCGTAGGGAATGGTCTCGGCGCGGATGAAGCCCTTCTCGAAATCGGTGTGGATGACGCCCGCGGCCTGCGGGGCGCGGGTGCCTTCGGTGACCGTCCAGGCGCGCGCCTCCTTGGGGCCGGCGGTGAAGTAAGTGATCAAGCCCAGGAGCTTATAGCCTTCGCGGATGAGCCGGTTCAGGCCAGGCTCAGCGAGGCCAAGCTCGGCGAGATAGACCCGCCGCTCGTCAGGCGACAGCTCGGCTAGTTCAGCCTCGATCTTGGCTGAGATGATCACACAACCGGCGCCCTCGGCCTTGGCACGCTCTTCGACGAGCTGCGAGTGAGCGTTGCCGGTGGCAGCCGACGCCTCATCGACATTGCACACATAGAGCACGGGTTTGGCGGTGAGCAGGTTAAGCGCCTTGAAGGTGGTGCGCTCCTCGTCTGAGACTTGCGCCAGCCGCGCGGACTTACCCTCGCGCAAGAGGACAAGCGACCGCTCGACCAGCTCGAGAGTCTTCTTCGCCTCCTTGTCCTGGCCGCGCACGCGTCGTTCGAGTGTCGGGATGCGTTTTTCCAGACTGTCCAGATCGGCGAGCATCAGCTCGGTCTCGATGGTCTCGGCGTCAGCGATCGGATCGACGCGGCCTTCGACATGGATGATGTCGTCATCCTCGAAGCAGCGAAGCACGTAGGCGATGGCGTCGACCTCGCGGATCACGGCGAGGAACTGATTGCCGAGGCCTTCGCCCTTCGAGGCGCCGCGCACCAGCCCGGCGATGTCGACGAAGGTGAGCCGCGTCGGGATCACCTCGGCGGATTTGGCGATTTTGGCGAGCGTGTCGAGGCGCGTGTCGGGCACCGGCACCTCGCCGACATTCGGCTCGATGGTGCAGAACGGATAGTTGGCCGCGGCCGCCGCCGCCGTCTCGGTCAGCGCGTTGAACAGGGTGGACTTGCCGACGTTGGGCAGTCCGACGATGCCGCATTTGAAGCCCATGTCAGGAAACCATCACGAGCCGAACCAGCGGCGAAGCTTGCCGAAGGGGCCCTCGGCGGGCGCAGGCTTGCCGCTCCCGGCGCTCGAGGCATCGTCGCGCTTGCGCGGGGCAGGCTCGGGCCGGTCGTCGGCAGTCTCTGCTTCCATATGCATGGCGTGAGCGACAAAGGATTGAAACTTGTTGTTGGCCCCTTCGGCGAGATCGGGCGCCGCCTTGGAGATGGCGCCGAGCAGAGGCTCAAGCCATTCGCGATCGGATTTGGCGAAGTTGTTGAGCACGTGGTGGACGACGACCTCTTTGCTGCCGGGATGGCCGATGCCGATGCGCACGCGCACATAGTCGTTGCCGATATGGGCGGTGATCGAGCGCAAGCCATTATGGCCGGCAACGCCGCCACCAGCCTTCACCCGCACCTTGCCGGGAACAAGGTCGAGCTCGTCGTGGAACACGATGACTTCGGCAAGATCGAGCTTGTAGAAGTGCACCGCCTCGCCGACCGAGCGCCCCGATTCGTTCATGAAGGTTTGCGGCTTGAGCAGAAGCACCTGCTCGCGCCCGAGCCTGCCTTCGGCGGCGAGACCTTGGAAGCGGCTGCGCCACGCAGGAAAGCCGTGGGTCGCGGCGATGGTATCGGCCGCCATGAAGCCCACATTGTGCCGGTTGAAGGCGTATTCAGCGCCCGGATTGCCGAGGCCGACAAAGAGCTTCATCTCTCATCCCGACGGAAAGAACGGAGGCGGCGAGAAGCCGAAGGAGGCTAGTCCTTCTTCTTCTTCTCCTTCTCGTCCTTGTCTTTCTCTGGAGCGGCCTCGGCCGGAGTGGCGGCAGCTTCCTCAGCGCCAGGCTCTGCGGCAGCAGCGGCGGCGGCAGGCGCAGCTTCCTCAGCGGTGCGGCCGACGATGGTCGCCACGGTGAAATCGCGCTCGGTGATGGTGGGCTTCACGCCTTCGGGCAGCTTGATCGCCGAGATGTGCACGCTGTCGCCGATCTCGAGACCGGTCAGATCCACATCGAAATGCTCGGGGATGGCGTCGGCCGGGCAGCGGACCGGAATTTCGTGGCGCACGATGTTCAAGATGCCGCCGCGCTTGATGCCGGGGGAGGCGGCTTCGTTCAAGAAGCGCACCGGAACCTCGACGGTGACCAGCGAATGCTCGCCCACGCGCATGAAATCGACATGGATGGGAAAGTCGCGAATGGGATCGAGCTGCACCTGGCGGGGGATGACGCGCGTCTTGGCTCCATCCAAGTCGAGTATGAAGATCGTGCTCTGAAAGTGACCGGTGTGGAGCTGCTGCGTGATGGCCCTGTAGTCCACGTCGATGATCTCTGGCGTCGACTTGTCGCCATACAGGATTCCGGGAATGCGCCCCTCGCGGCGCGACGCCCGGGCGCCGCCTTTGCCGGTGCGCGCCCGCGTCCAGGCCTTGAGTTCCAACGCCTCAGCCATGAATTTCTCCAATAAAAACAATCAAGGGCCTGAGAGAGGCCCCAAAGTTGAACCAAGCGCCCGGCAAGCGGGCCGATGCAAGATTGAGGGGGCTTATAAACGGCCCGCGCAGCCAAGACAATCAGCTAATCGGCCCCGCGCCTGCCTTTCGAGGCAAGGGACTAGGTCCGCCAGGGATGCGCGGGCAGCTCGGTCAAGCCAACCACCTCGACGCCTGCCTCGGCTACCGCATGGTCGTTCTCGACCGTGCTGCCGCTCACCCCGATGGCGCCGACCAGCACGCCGTCCTCATCGACGATGGGCACGCCGCCGGGGAAGGTGATCAGACCGTCATTGGAATGCTCGATGCCGTAAAGCGGCTTGCCGGGCTGAGACAATTGCCCGAGTTGACCGGTGGCCATGCCGAAGAAGCAGGCGGTCTTCGCCTTCTTGATCGCAATGTCGATGGAGCCGACCCAGGCGTCGTCCATGCGCATAAAGGCCTTGAGATTGGCGCCGGAATCGACGACGGCGATGCACATCTGCGTGTTGAGCGCGATGGCTTTCTTGCGCGCGGCCGCGATGGCCTTCTCGGCATTCTCCAGATTGACGTGCATGGTGGCTCCTTATGGCTGGTCGGGAACATCGCTGATCTAAACGCGTCAGGTATCGAATTGGTGGCAACTGCCAAGTGCCGGATGGACGCAGGGTGAATGGCTCCAGACAGAGTGTCACAATCGGCGTAGGATCAGGTTCGCCACTCAGAGTGAGCTCGCTGAGCCCCGCTGTTCAAAGTCCAAGTTCTGAAGGAGGACCTCCCCCATGCCGCAGAGTGTCTACAAAGTCATCGAAGTGATCGGCACCAGCCCGAAATCCTGGGAGGACGCTGCCAAGATGGCGGTTGAGCTCACGGGCGAGCATCTGCGCGAGCTGCGGGTTGCCGAGGTCGTCGAGCAGGACCTGGTCATCACCGACGGCAAGGTCGAAGCGTACCGCACCAAGTTGAAAGTCTCCTTCAAATATGAAGGGCATGGCTGACGCGCATCAGCTTCAGGCGCCCACCCGTCTCAATAGAACAGGCTCGAGACCGACTGCTCTTCCGCGGTGCGGGCAATGGCTTCGCCGAGCAACGGCGCGATCGGCAGAATGCGGATGTTATGGGCGGCCTTAACCGACTCGCTCGGCAGGATCGAGTCGGTGATCACGAGTTCCTTGAGGCGCGAGTTCATGATGCGGGCGACGGCGCCGCCGGACAGCACGCCGTGGGTAATGTAGCCCGACACTCGCGTCGCGCCGTGATCGAGCAGCGCCTCGGCGGCATTCACCAGCGTACCGCCCGAATCGACGATGTCGTCGACGAGCAGGCAGGTGCGGCCGGTGACGTTGCCGATGACGTTCATCACTTCTGAGTCGCCGGGACGCTCGCGGCGCTTGTCGACGATGGCGAGCGGCGCGTCGATGCGCTTGGCGAGGCCGCGCGCGCGCACCACGCCGCCGACGTCTGGCGACACCACCATGAGATTGTCGGTAGGAAAGACCTGGCGCATGTCCTGCACCATGACCGGCGCGGCAAAGAGATTGTCGGTGGGGATGTCGAAGAAGCCCTGAATCTGCCCGGCGTGCAGATCAAGGGTGAGCACGCGGTCGGCGCCGGCGCGGTCGATCATGTTGGCGACAAGCTTGGCGGAGATCGGCGTGCGCGGACCTGGCTTCCGGTCCTGGCGGGCGTAGCCGAAATAGGGAATGACGGCGGTGATGCGCCGCGCCGAGGCGCGCTTCAGCGCATCGATCAGGATCAATAGCTCCATCAAATGGTCGTTGGCGGGCGCCGAGGTCGATTGAAGGACGAACACGTCCTCGCCGCGGACGTTCTCCTGCACCTCGACGAAGATCTCCATGTCGGCGAAGCGGCGGACGATGCATTTGGCCAGCGGTATCTTGAGATAGGCCGCAATCGCCTCGGCGAGCGGGCGGTTGCTGTTGCCTGCAACCAGTTTCATCGAACCCCGCTCCTTACGCCGTCAGAGCCTTGCACCGGCGAGCTCACGCCGCGCCAGAAGGCTCGCGCATTTAGCAAGGCGGAAGGGCCGCTGTAAACTCACGGCAGCAAGGGCTTGTGGATGGGCCCCTTGGTCTCAGCCGCTCGGCTTGGGCAGGAGCTTAATGATGCCGTCGGCAGCGGCGCCGGCCGCGGCATCGGCCACGGCGCCCCACGGGCCATCCAGCGAGCCTTTGGGAATATTGTTCTGTTGGGAGACGGTGCCGACCCGCTTGCCGTTCGGATCGAGCACCTGCCAGTCGATGCGGATGCTCTGTTTGCCGCCTGAGCCGTCGGTCACGCTGACGATCCCCTTAACGGTGTAGGTGTTCCCGGTTTGGACGGTCGCGAGCTTCACACCTTTGGCGTAGAGCCGCTTTTTGATCGCGGCGGTGAGGGATTTTGTCCCATCGCCAGGAGCCCCCGAGACCGGCGCAACGATGGTCGTCACCGGGCCTTTCGCCGCGCGGGCGGCTGGCGTAGCTGGCGCAGGGGCGCCGGTGCTTGCACTTGGGGCGGGTCCTTGACTGGGTGCCGGTCCAGATGCGGCTGGGGGAGGGGAGCCACCACCAGACATGCTGGCGGCGATTTGTGGGGCGATCATGGCAGCGAGACTGTGCAGCGCCGCGCTATTCACACCGCTCCATGGATCTGCCCCCGAGCGGCCGGCGATGAGCTGCTCGCCTGAAACGCGCCCTACACGCTGGCCCTTGGTGTCGGTAATGTCCAAAATATAGGAGATCTTGGCGCCCTTCTTCTCGCTGGTCGCCACGAGATAGCCTTTCAGCGTGTAAGGCGAGCCGGTGCCGTCCGGCGTTATCGTCAGCTTGTTGTCAGTGCCGGCAGCGGCAAGCTCCTGGGCAAATTGCTTCGCAATGTTCGGTGGAGCGCCGACGATCGGGGCGAGGTCCATGCGGCTCGATGAGCGGCCGAAGAGCCTGCTGGTGGCGTCGCTGAAAAAGCCGGCTTTGGCGATCCCCGCGAACCCGCTGGCGTATAGCCCTAGGACAACCGCAGCGGTCAACGCCGTGGTTGCGATACGCCTGAGCCGGCGGCGCACGCATGGTGGAGTCGCGCCCAACAAATACTCCCTCTGTTGGCCGCAAAGCCCCCTTCGCGACTGCGCTCAAATACAAGCGGTGGGGCTTCCAAACCTCGCCCAAACAATAGATTACCTGCCCGGCTTGCGTCCAGCTTAAGGATGGATGGGGAACGGCCCATGCCCCCTATGATGAACGAGGATCAAGCGAGCACGATGGCGGAAATTTGGCGCCCATAGTCATCCTCGCCGTGATGCTGCGACCGGCGATAGCTGAACAGGCGGGTCTCGTCGCAATAGGTGCAAAGCCCGAGGTCCGAGACGGTGCCGACACCGGCACGCGCAAGGCGGTCGGCCACATAGCCGGCAAGGTCGAAATGGGGTTCGCCGGAGCCGTCGTCAGTCATGAAGAACGGTGAGCTTGCCGGTTCTTCGGCCAGGAAGCGCTCGACATAATCCGCCCCAACCTCATAGGCCCTCTGTGAGATCGTGGGGCCGATGACCGCCACCACGCGCTCAGGCTTTGCACCGAGCCGTTCCATGGACGCGACGGTGGCCTCGACAATGCCAAGCAGCGCGCCGCGCCAGCCGGCATGGGCGGCGGCAATGACCCGAGCTTCCGGATCGCAGAACAGGACGGGCGCGCAATCGGCGGTCAGCGCGCCGATGGCGAGCCCCGGCGTGCGCGTGACCAGGGCGTCGGCCTCGGACACAGTGCAATTCCAGGGCTTGTCGACGATCACCGCCGTCGCGCTGTGGATTTGATAGAGCGTCAATAGGTGCTCGGGCGGCACGCCCAAGGTCTCGGCCACCAAAGAGCGATTCTGCCGCACATTCTCCGCGTCGTCGCGGGAGCCGAGACCGCAATTGAGCGAACCGTAAACGCCCTTCGAAACGCCGCCTTGGCGGGTGAAGAATCCGTGGCGGATGCCGTCACAGCTCTCGAGGGTCGAGGCGCAGAACATGGCCCTGTCGGGTGTCACCATGGCCGGTTCAGTAAGATACGGTCAAATGCTGTGGGCCGAAAGGAGGGGGTGGCGGACGGTCGGCGCCGGTAAGCGCAAGCGCCTTGAACAATATCCCCATCTGCTTGGGGTCGACCAGTCGCGATGCGCCAGAAGCGATCGCTTCGGCCTGCGCCGGGGTGGCGCGCTGAAGCAGTCGATTGCGGCGCTCACCAAGGCCGAGCTTGAGCAGGAACTCGCCTTGCGGCACCGGGCCGTAGGGCTTCAGTCCGAGCGCGCTCGCCCGGCGCTTGAGATCGGCGAAATCGACATGGGCGGAGAGATCGGCGCTTCCCGGATCGGCAAGGGTCGCGGCAAAGCGATGGCCGCGCACGGCTTGCAACGTGTCGCCGAAGCCGGCTTCGTCGTGGCCGTAGTCGATGATGAGCACGGCGAGGGGAGCCACAGAGGCGCGGCGAGCAAGCTCATACAGGAGGGTCCGCGCCGCTGGCCTCATTTCGAGGATGGAACCGTCCGGCGCTTCGTCTGGGAGGTCCGACGCTTGGTCGCCGAGCGCGAGCCGATTGCCCTCGGTGAAACAAAAGCCGCCACTCCCGTCGCTCGCGATCAGACGCTCGAGCCAGGTCCCGTCGCGGTAGATAAACTGCCGGATGGGGAGGGCATCGATGAATTCATTGGCGAGCACGATGAGCGGACCGTCCGGCAGCTCATCCAGCGTCGCATACCAGCTAACCGGCACCCGAGCCTCGCGAAGAGCGCTTCGCTGTGCCGCAACCATGACGGGGCTTGTCTCGATGAGCGCGACAGAGATGACGTCGAGGAATGCCGGCACTGCACGCCAGGCGCGGAGCGCATCTGCCATCAAGGAGCCGCGCCCAGGACCAAGCTCAGCGACGGTCACGGCGCGTGGCGCGCCCATCGACTGCCAAACGGAAACGGACCACAGGCCGATCAGCTCGCCGAAGATCTGGCTGATCTCAGGTGCGGTGATGAAGTCGCCGGCGCCGCCGATCGGCTGGCGTGAGGTGTAGGCACCTGACGCCGCGTCGGATAAGCAAGCCTGCATGAAGGCTTCGACGGTTAACGGGCCGTTCTCGGCGATGTGCGCGTGCAGTCTTGCCGCAAGCGAGAGGTCGTCGGCGGCCTCGCGGGCAAGAGCGCGCATCATGGCGCGATGGCCGGCTTCATTTGCGCACGGCGGATCAGCCAAAGGCCAAGCAGGATCATGGGAATAGAATAGACGATGCCCGGCGTGAGGACACCAATGTCGAGCGGGTGTCCCGCATGCGGCTCGCGGAAGAACTCCACGAAGCTGCGGAACACGCCATAGAAGCAAAGGAACAGCCCGAAGATCGTGCCGGGACGGGTCAGCGCCTTGTAGCGATAGGTGGCGACGGCAAGGATGATGAAGAGCACGACACCCTCGAGCGCCGCCTCATAGAGCTGGCTCGGATGGCGCGGCGCGTCTCCGGCGCCGGGAAACACCATGGCCCAGGGCACGTCGCTCACGCGCCCAACCACCTCGGAATTGATGAAGTTGGCGATGCGGCCGAAGAACAGCCCGAAAGGCGTCGCCGCCGAGGCAATATCGCCGAGCGACAGAGGGTTGATGCCCTTGGCGCGGGAGAAGAAATAGACGGCGGCGACGACGCCGAGCAGTCCACCGTGGAAGGACATGCCACCGTTCCAAACCGCGGGAATTTCGAGCGGGTTGGCCCAGAAATAGCTCGGCTCGTAGAACAGAACGAAGCCGAGCCTGCCGCCGAGCACGATGCCGAGCGTGATCCAAAGCAGAAAATCGTCGGCCTGGCTTATGGTCAGCGGCGGTTTGCCGTTCCACAAATCTGGCCGCGACAGAAGATAGCGCCCATAGAGCCAGCCGAGCAGGATGCCGGCCATATAGGCGAGGCCATACCAGCGGACGGCGAGCGGCCCGATCTCGAACGCAATCGGATCGATGACGGGGTAGGGGATAGCGAAAAGCGGCATGTGGCCCCAAGAAGTCCTCGGACGGCTGTGGACCCTTCACCGCCAGCCCCTAGGCTGTCAAGGCGGCGTGGCGCCCGGGGTCTGGCGCTTGATCGGGAAGGCGCAGAACCCCATAGTTTAGTGACTAGGCCGTCTTCAAGGGTGCATGCATGACGCAAACAACCGGCAAGTTCTTCGACGAGCTCGGTAAGCTCATCACCGATGCGGCAGGCGCGGCGCAGGGCGTGCGCAAGGAGATCGAAAGCGTGGTGCGTGCCCAGGCGGAAAACATCCTGCGCGAGCTCGACATCGTTCAGCGCGAAGAGTTCGAAGCCGTGAAGGCGATGGCACAAAAGGCGCGGCAGGAGAATGAACAGCTGAAACAGCGCATCGCTCTGCTCGAAGAGGTGCTGGACGAGTTGGAAGACGAAGTCGCAGAGCCGCCGACGCCCCGCCCGCAAAGCAAGGTCAAACGCAGCTATTGACTGTTCCGGCTAAGCCGCGAATGCGCCGGCCAAGCGAATCGGACTGTGCAAACGCTTGTCGTCATAGCGTCATCCACAACTATCTGTGCAACGTCCACAGCATTTTGAGTCGGCAAGTCAGGGCCCAGTTGGTGGGCGCACAAACTCCGATATATAACTGATTCACAATCTGATTCGCGGCGGCGTGACGCGTGCGCGGGAACTCTGACGAGGCCACAGAGAAACACGCATGGCAACGATACAGGCAAACTACGACCACTTCACCAACCCGGTGGACATGGTCGAGCATATCGCTACCATTCACGACTGGACGTTCGAGCGAAGCGCTCCCGATGAGCTGACGCTGTCGGTCTCGGGCTCCTGGTGCGACTATCACCTCTCGCTCACCTGGCGGGACGATCTCGAGGCGCTGCACCTTGCTTGCGCCTTCGACTGCAAGGTGTCGAAGCCCAGGCTGAACGAGATCTACCGTCTGATCGCGCTGATCAACGAGCAGCTCTGGCTCGGGCATTTCGACCTATGGAAGGAGGACGGCATGCTGCTCTATCGCCACGGCTTGCTGCTTGCCGGCGCCAAGACCCATGTCGGCCAATGCGAGGCGCTCTTGCGCGGCGCGCTCGAAGCCTGCGAGCGCTACTATCAATCCTTCCAATTCGTGGTGTGGGCCGGCAAGTCGTCTGAGGACGCGCTCGCGGCCACCATGCTCGAGACAGAAGGGCAGGCGTGACCGTCACCCTCGGTGGCCCGCTCCTCCTGGTCGGAGCGGGGAAGATGGGTGGAGCGCTGCTGGCAGGCTGGCTCCGCCAAGGTCTCGATCCGGCCTTGGTCTATGTGCAGGACCCGACGCCCGCGCCTGAAGTCGCTGCTTTGATGGCAAGCCACGGCATCCGGCTGCGCCATCAGGCGAAATTGCCGGCGGCTCCGTCAGGGATGGTGATCGCGGTGAAACCGCAGATCATGGATGAGGTACTGCCGCCACTAGGTTCGTCGATTGGGCCTACGACGGTGGTGCTGTCGATCGCCGCCGGGCGCACCCTTGCCAATCTCGCATCGCGTCTGCCGCCGGGCAGTGCAATTGTGCGGGCGATGCCCAACACACCGGCGGCAATCGGGCAGGGGATGACGGTAGCTTGCGCGAGCAGCGAGGTGAGCCGCGATCAAGCGCTCCTCTGCAACATGCTGCTTGAAGCGGTCGGTGAGGTGATCTGGATCGACGATGAGGCTCTGCTCGATGCGGTCACTGCGGTCTCCGGCAGCGGGCCTGCTTATGTGTTCCTGCTCGCCGAATGTTTGACGGAGGCAGGCGTTGCCGAAGGGCTCGACCCTGAGTTCGCGGCGCGGTTGGCGCGGGCGACGATCGCCGGCGCCGGCGAGCTGTTGCGCCGCTCAGATCTTTCGCCGGCTGAACTCAGGCAGAACGTCACTTCGCCGAAGGGCGTGACCGCGGTAGCGCTCGAAGTGCTGATGGGCAAAGACGGCTTGAGCGATCTCCTCAAACGCGCGGTGGCGGCAGCCGCCAAGCGCTCCCGCGAGCTGTCGTCGTAACAGAAATCAGAAATCGGAAGTCAGAAGGTGCGGCCTCATGGTGAGGAGGGCCGCGAGCCGGTCTCGAACCATGAGGTTGGACCTATGGCGCCTTTTGACGGCCGCAGAAACCCCCTATGCTCTGGCAAAAGGAGTACGCGCCATGTTCGAGGAGTACAACAAACGCAACAAGGCCATCGTGGCGGCGCTTGAACTTGCCGCCGAAGGCGGGTGGAAAGCCGTGACCTTTCCGGCGATCGCCATGCGCAGCAGCGTGAGCCTCGCCGACCTCCGCCGTGAGTTCACCTGCAAGACCGATATCCTCAGGGCCTTCCAGGCCGAGATCGACGCCGAGGTGCTGGCCAAGTCCAAGCCAGCGACGCCGGAGCAGAGCCCCCGAGATCGCGTGTTCGACACGGTCATGACCCGCTTCGAGGCGATGACGCCGTACAAGCCGGCGCTTCGCCGCATCTCAGCTGCCCTGTGCTGCCACCCGGCCGAAGCGGCACAGCTCATCCCGTCGTCGCTTGCCGCGCAATATTGGATGCTGGCCGGCGCTGGCGCCAAGCTCGACGGTCCCGGCGCGGGACTCCGCGTCGCAGGGCTCGCTTCGATCTACTGCAAGGTGTTCGGCGTTTGGCTCGACGATGATACGCCGGGGCTCGATCGCACCATGGCGGCGCTCGACCGCAGGCTCAAGAACGGCGAGGAGTGGCTAGCAAGGGCCGAGTCGGCGTGCGAAAGTTTCTGCCGCTTCGCTTGCGGATTCATGCCGCGGGGCTGGAAACGCCGCGAAAGAGGCGAGGCCACAGAACCGGCGGCCGGCGGCGCCTCGGCCAACCCGGCCGGCACGTAAGCTCGTCAGTCGGGGAGCGAATCGTCATCGTCGGGACCGGAGAGATCCTCAGGTCCCTCGCCCGGCAGCTCGGCGTCGACCGGGTCTTTCGCCAGGGGCGTGTCCGGGTCGTCGGGCGCGTCGAGCGTCTGGCCTTGAATCTCGACAGGTGACGGATTCAAGTTCCTCTGGCGCCCGATGATGACCCTGCCGGGAGAGATTTCCGCCTCGATTGCCGAACCCGGAGCCTCCTCCTGCTGTATCTCATCCTCGAGGGTTTGCTGGGCGTAGGAGCCGCCAATCATCAGGGGGCCTGCCATCAACGCCGCCAATCCGATAGTCCTGATACGCATACGGTTCTTCCCCAAATTGCCGTTTCTGCCGCTCATCTAGTTGCTGTTTGGATCGAGCGTCTCTTCGCCTTCCACCGAGTAGGGAGCCTCCGAAGCCGCATCTGAACTCTCGCTCCCCGCTGGTACGCCGGCGCCTGGAGAGCCTTCCGCATTGAGCCCGCCAGTCAAGGGATTGGTGAGCAGGCCCGGCATGATGAGAGTCGGCGCTTGGCCACCGCCCGTTCCATCGGCTGCATCAGGCGATTGTGCGTAGGCGCCGTTTGCGACGACGCAGGCGACCAGCGCCAGGGCCGCAACGAGTGTTTTTGACATGTCCCTCCTCCCCCAAATGGCACGCCACAAAGTACACGGGCGGACCTCAAACGGGAACCTTGAGAACGGCCCTCAATCCGCCGAGCCGAGACTCGCTCAAGGCGATGTCGCCACCATGAATGCGGGCGATGTCGCGGGCGATGGCCAATCCAAGTCCGGTCGATTTGGCATCCTGGTTGCGCGCGTCATCGAGCCGGTAAAAAGGCCGAAAGACCTGATCGCGTTCATTTTCGGGGATGCCTGGCCCGTCGTCCTCGACCTCGACCACGAGCGAGCCATCCTCTCGCCCAGCGCTGACCGCGACGTGGTCGGCGAAGCGCACGGCATTGTTGACCAGATTGGCGACAGCGCGCTTGAAGGCGTGGCGCCTGAGCGGCACGACCAAAGGCGCATCGCCAACATCGATGCGAATGTCGGACTTGCCATGAGCCTGGTTGCGCACCTCGGTCAGGATCTCGTTGATGTCGGTGCGCACGATCTCCTCGCCTGAGGCGCCCTTGGCAAAGGCCACGTAGTCTTCCAGCATGGCCTGCATCTCGTCGACGTCGGCGCGCATGGCGTCGAGTTCGGGCGACTCCTCGAACATCGCGAGCTGCAGTTTGAAGCGGGTCAGCACGGTGCGGAGATCGTGGCTCACGCCAGCGAGCATGGTGGTGCGCTGCTCGACATGGCGCTCGATGCGGTCACGCATCTCGATGAAGGCCTGCGCCGCCTGCCGCACTTCGCGGGCGCCGCGTGGGCGGAAATCGGGAGGCGTCGGCCGCCCCTTGCCCAGGCTCTCGGCGGCCTCGGCCAGGCGCAGGATCGGCTTGATCTGGTTGCGCAGGAACAGGATGGCCACGGTGAGCAGCACGAGAGAGGTCCCGAGCATCCACAGCAGGAAAATCTGCGAGTTGGAGGCATAGGTCTGGCTGCGCCGCGCCAGCACATGCATCACCGCGTTGTCGAGCTTGATGCGAATGTCGACGAGGTTCGACGTGCCCACGGTGTCGATCCAGAACGGCTTGCCGATCTGCCGCGTGATCTCGTCGGACAGCGTTCGGTCGAGCAGATCGAAGAAGGGCCGCGAGCGCGTCTGCGGCAGCTCGTCATTGGGGGCGATTTTGACTCTGAGCCCGAGGTCGTCATTGGCGAGCTTGATTAGCGTCTGGGAGTCCTTGTCCTGGGGATAGGATTTATAGATGTCGATGAGCATGGCGATGTTCGCCACCGTGGCGGTGGACAGCCGCCGCGTCACGGTTTCCCAGTGACGCTCGAGAAACACGAAGGTGAGCACCGACTGGAGCAGCACCATCGGCGCGATGATGATGATCAAGGCGCGGGCGTAGAGCCCCTTCGGCATGCGCTCGCGAGCCCAAGCAGTGAGCTGGCCGTAAAGCTTGCGCCACCGAGCGAGGAGAGACTTGGGGTCTGGGATCGCGAGCCTCATTCCGGATATAGAATGTAGCCTTTGCCACGCACGGTCTGCAGGTAAACCGGGTTGGCGGGATCCTTCTCGATCTTGCGCCTCAGCCGGTTGATTTGTACGTCGATGGCGCGCTCGCCGCCATTTTCGCCGTCATCCCTGGCGAGCTCGTGGCGCGATACCGGCATTCCCGGCCGCTGGGCGAAATAGCGCAACAGTTCGCGCTCGCGCTCGGTCAGGCGGACGGTTTCGCCGCCGCATTTGAGCTCGCCGCGGCCGATGTGAAACACGAAATTGCCCATGCGCACTTCGCCGGTCGCGGGCGCACTGCCGCCACGGCGAAGCACGTTGCTCACGCGCAGGAGTAGCTCGCGAGGCTCGAACGGCTTGGTCAGATAGTCGTCGACGCCGGCCTCGAGACCCTCAATGCGCTGCTCGGGCTCGGCGCGCGCCGTCAGCATCAGAATCGGCACCTGGGACTCGCGCCTCAGCGAACGCGCGAAATCGAGACCGGATTCGTGCGGCATCATCACGTCGAGGATGAGCAGGTCGAAGGAAAGGCTGCGCATGGTCGCCCGCGCCGTTGCCGCATCGATGGCGGTGGTGACGCGGAACCCGTGCTCCTGGAGGTAGCGGGCGAGCAGGTCGCGGATACGGCTGTCGTCGTCGATAACGAGAATATGCGGACAGTTATCGTCAGGCGCCTTGCTGCGATGCAGTTTGATCGTAGCCGGCATCGTCATGACACCTCCGCGTTCCCATCGCTGTCAGGGACCGGCGATGAGGACATGATGGAGGAGACTTTGGGCCGTTCTTCGGCATTGATCATCGCTTGCAGGAAGCGGCGGACGACAATATCGGCCCCCGGGCCGGCGGCCTTCAGCGCTTCGGCGAGGCGGATGAGCTGCGGCGCGGCAAGACGCTTGAGCAAAGCGCGGCCGGAAGCGGTCGGATAGAGCAGGCGCTCGCGCCGATCGGCGCTTCCAGCCCGCTGCACGATATAACCCTTGTCGATGAGCTGCTTCAGCACGCGGCCAAGACTCTGCTTGGTGATCTTCAAGACGTCGAGCAGATCGGCGACCCGCAAGCCCGAGTGGCGGGTGACGAAGTGCAATACGCGATGATGGGCGCGGCCGAAGCCGAAGTCCCTCAAAATCGCGTCGGGGTCGCGGGTGAAGTCGCGATAGGCGAAGAACAGCAATTCGGCGTAGGCCAGCAACTCCGCGTCGGAGCGGCGCAAGGGGTTGCCAGGCGCAGCGGCGCCTGCGCGCCGCTTGGCGTCCAACGGCTCCGACAGCGGGTCATTTATGTCAGTCATGTTGACTTAATTTTTGGCCTGCGTTAGAGCTTCATTTATGTCAGTCATGTTGACTTAATTCCGGCATTGATACTCCCCGGCGATGGCTTGCGCAATTCTTGTGCAGGGCATCCCCGGGGCATAATAAGGCCCGTATCGGGTCAGCCTCAGCCCGGAAGGCCCTTGGTCTAGGAGGGAGTCAAGTTTTCAAATGGCGGCGGCCACTCAGCCTTACGATCAGCGCGACGGCTATATCTGGATGAACGGCGAGCTCATCTCGTGGCGCGACGCCCGGGTGCATATGCTCACCCATGCGCTGCACTATGGCAGCGCCGTGTTCGAAGGCGAGCGCGTCTATGACGGTGAGATCTTCAAGCTCACGGAGCACAGCCAGCGGCTGCACGAGTTGGCCAAGGGTCTCGACTTCGAGATTCCTTATTCCGTCGTCGAGATCGACCAAGCCAGCCGCGATGTGGTGCGTGCCAATAGACTGGTCGACGGCTATGTGCGGCCGCTTGCTTGGCGCGGCAGCGAGCAGATGGGCGTCGCGGCGCAGGCGACCAAGATCAACCTCGCCATCGCCGCCTGGGATTGGGGCTCCTATTTCGATC
The DNA here is from genome assembly GCA_963825835.1 of uncultured Alphaproteobacteria bacterium. Classification (GTDB taxonomy): domain Bacteria; phylum Pseudomonadota; class Alphaproteobacteria; order Rhizobiales; family Methyloligellaceae; genus Methyloceanibacter. Next base: position 55,438 of record CAWGVA010000030.1, read on the forward strand.
CTGCGGCGCGCACCAAAGGCTTGCGCCTCAAGATCGCGCACTATCGCAGGCCTGATCCGCGCACGGCGCCGGCCAAGAGCAAGGCAGCAGGCCTTTATATGATCTGCACCATCGAGAAGCATCGTGCCGAGCGCGAAGGCTATGCCGATGCGCTGATGCTCGATTGGCGCGGGCAGATCGCCGAGTCCACCGGCGCCAACATCTTCTTCGTCAAGGACGGCGTGCTGCATACGCCGCTTCCCGATTGTTTCCTCGACGGCATTACTCGGCGCACGGTTATTGGGCTCGCCAAGCAGCGCGGGCTCAAGGTGATCGAGCGCGCCATCATGCCCGAGGAGATGGCCGATTTCTCCGAATGCTTCATCACCGGCACCGCCGCAGAGGTCACGCCGGTGTCGGAGATCGGGCCCTATCGCTTCACCATCGGCGACATCACGCGGAACCTGATGGACGATTATTCCGCGCTGGTGCATCGGGCCAAGGCAGGGACCGCCAAGATTGCTGCCGTAGGGTAGCTTGCTGCCGGGCGGAGGGCGATCCGTGCTAGGGTTGCCCTATGGAAGCGAAGCTCCGCGCGCGACATCCAGATTTCGATCCGACATTCCGCGATCAGTTGCAGGCGCTGCTTGCCTGGCGGCGCGACGTCAGGCGCTTCAGGCGGGATGCGCTGCCGCAAGGCACCATTGAGCGGCTGATCGAGATCGCCTGTTTGTCACCCTCAGTCGGCTTGAGCGAGCCATGGCGTTTCGTGATCGTCGAGGATCAAGCGCGCCGTGCCGCGATCCGCGACTGCTTCGGGGCATGCAATCAAGACGCGCTGCGCCAGCAGGAGCCGGATCGCGCCTCGCTCTATGCACGGCTGAAACTCTCAGGCCTCGATGACGCTCCGAGTCAGGTCGCCGTGTTCGCGGACCACGCGACGGCGCAAGGTCACGGGCTCGGACGCCTGACCATGCCGGCAACGCTCGATTATTCAGTGGCCATCGCCATTCACACGCTATGGCTTGCGGCGCGGGCGGAAGGCATCGGGGTGGGCTGGGTGTCGATCCTCGATCCGGCGAGAGTTGCCGAGATCTTGGACGTGCCGCAAGGCTGGACCTTTATCGGACATCTCTGCGTCGGCTATCCGGAGGAAGAGGCCGATTTGCCGGCCCTGCAGCGCCAGGGCTGGGAGCGGCGCCATCCTTCGGCGGGCGTCGTGATCTATCGCTGAGGCTTGAATCGCCGCCGATCAAGTTGCACTCTGTCTGCCGATGCACCGTAAGGGGGAGGGGCGCATGCGCAAATCATTGGTTGGGCTGGTCCTTGCCTTGCTGCTTACGGCCGTACTCGGCATGTCGCCGGCCAGCGACGCCAAGGCCGGCGCCTCGATGGCCGGCGGTGTCGCCGACGCACTCCCGCATCAGACTCTGGTGCAGCCGGTTCTCGTCTGGCGCGATTGCCAGAGGATCGCCCGCTGCTACGGTTGCCGCCCCGTCTATCACTGCCGGACGTGCAGCTATCAGCGCCAATGCCCGCGGCGCGGGCCTTGCCAGTGGGGTAACATCTGCACGTGGGGGCCGTATCTTCCGCTCGCGCCCCGCGGGGTGCCGATAAGGCAGTAGCTTTTTACTCCGCGGCGTGCTTGGGCTTGTCCCAGCGGGAGCCGGCGACCTCGTCGCGGGCGTCGGCCTCGACCCAGCGGTTTCCTTGCGGGCCGCTCTCGCGCTTCCAGAACGGCGCGCGGGTCTTGAGATAATCCATGAGAAACTCTGCGGTGCGGAAAGCCGCCTCGCGATGCTCGGATGCGGTCAACACCAGCACGATGTTTTCGCTGGGCTTGAGAGTTCCGTAGCGATGCACGATGAGCGAGGCTTGCAGCGGCCAGCGGGCGGATGCTTCGGCCTCGATGCGCTTTAACTCGGCTTCCGTCATGCCGGGATAATGCTCGAGCGTCATCTCATCGATGGCGCCGGCTTGATCGCGCACCGTGCCGACAAAGGCAACGATGGCGCCGATATCGCTTCGCCCGGCCTTCAGCCTCGCGATCTCAACGCCGATGTCGAAGTCCTCTTGCTGGACTCTGATCACCTTCAGCCTCCGGTCACCGGAGGGAAGAAGGCGATTTCGCGCGCGGCGCCGATCGCAGCGTCATGGCGTACATGGGCTTGGTCGATCGCCGCCCTGATGACTTCGGACCGGGCAAAGGCGTGATCGAATTCGGGACCGCGCGTCTTGAGCCAGGTCATCAGCTCGGCGACGGTGGTGACATGCGCCGGAACGTCCACCTCTTCGGCGGCGACACCGGTCTTCTCCTTGACCCAGGCGAAATAGAGGAGCCGCGTGCTCATCGCTCCTCCTCGGTGGTGACGTGGCGGAGCGCGGCGCGGAGATAATCGTAGCCGGTATAGAGCGTGAGCAAGGCGGCGATCCACAACAGCGTCAGGCCGAACAGCGTGGTGTAGGGCCAGATCTTGTCGCCGGCGCTGCCGGCGAGGAGAAAGCCGATTGCCACCATCTGCACCACGGTCTTCCACTTGGCGAGGCGCGTCACCGGAACGCCGACGGCAAGCGAGCCGAGAAATTCGCGCAAGCCGGACACCAGGATCTCGCGGCAGAGGATGATGACGCCGGCCCACAGCGACCAGCCGGCGATGGTTTGATCGGCCGCGAGCATCAGCAAGGCCGCCGCCACGATCAGCTTGTCGGCAATGGGATCGAGCATGCGGCCGATGGCGCTTTGCTGCTGCCAGGCACGGGCGAGATAGCCGTCAAGGAAATCGCTGAGGCCGGCGGCAATGAAGATCCACATGGCCGTCCAGCGGCCCCAATCGCCGGTGGCGAAGAAGCAGGCGACGAGCGCCGGGATGGCGATGATGCGGCCATAGGTGAGGAGGTTGGGCAGGCTCCAGAAGCCGCTCGTCGCCGCGCGTGGCGCCGGTGACACTCCACCCTGAACCATGCCGGAGTCCATGGCTCAGCGCGCCCCCTCGTGGAAGTGGTCGTAGATCGCCTTGGCCATCTGCGCGCTGATGCCGCCGACCGCGGCGAGGTCGGCGATGCCGGCGCGGCTCACCGCCTTGGCCGAGCCGAAATGCTGTAGCAGCGCGCGCTTGCGCGACGGCCCGATGCCCTGAATCTCGTCAAGCGGAGAGGTCTGCATCGCCTTCTTGCGCCGCGCGCGATGAGCGCCGATGGCAAAGCGATGCGCCTCGTCGCGGAGCTTCTGGATGCAATAAAGCACGGGGTCGCGTGGCTCGAGCAGCAAGGGTTCGCGCCCCTTCAGATAGATGCGTTCGCGCCCGGCGTTGCGGTCGGGACCTTTGGCTATCGCCGCGAGCTTGATCTCGGAGAGCCCGAGCTCGTCGAGCACGCTTAACGCCGCGGACAATTGCCCTGGGCCGCCGTCGATCAGCACGAGATCGGGCGCGGCCCAGCCATTGGCGGGATCCTTGTCCCGCGCGAGCTTGCTGAAGCGCCGTGTCAGCATCTCCCGCATCATGGCGTAATCGTCCCCTGGGGCAAGGTCTTCTGACCGAATATTGAACTTCCGATATTGATTGCGGATGAACCCTTCAACACCGGCAACGATCATGGCACCGACCGGATTAGTGCCGGAAATGTGGCTATTATCGAACACTTCGATGCGTCCGGGCGTGTCCTCGAGGTCGAACAGCTCGGCAAGCCGGGCGAAGATCGCGGCTTGCGATGAGGACTCCGCCAGGCGGCGGGCCAAAACCTCGCGCGCATTGACCAGCGCATGGTTCACCAGCTCGTGCTTTTCCCCACGCTGCGGCGCCTCGACCCTGATCTTGTGGCCGGCGCGCAAGGACAAGGCCTCGCCGAGTAATCTCCGGCCCGCGATCTCGTGGGACAGCAGGACGAGCTTCGGCGGCGGCTTGTCGTCGTAGAACTGCGCCACGAAGGATTCGAGCACTTCTTCCACGGAGAGCGATTTGTCAGCGCGCGGGAAATAGGCGCGGTTGCCCCAATTGTTGCCGGTGCGGAAGAAGAACACCTGGATCGCGGTCTGCCCGGCCTCTTGGTGGGCGGAGAAGACGTCCGCGTCTTTCACATTTTGCGGATTGATGCCTTGATGCGACCGCACGTTGCTGAGTGCCGTCAGCCGGTCGCGGAAGCTTGCCGCGCGCTCGTAATCCTGCTTGAGGCTCGCATCGTCCATGAGATTGTGCATACGCCGCTTCACCTCGTCGCTCTCGCCGGTGAGGAAGCGGAGCGCTTCGTCGACAAGCGCGGCATAATCGGCGTCCGAGATTTCGCCAGTGCAGGGCGCGCTGCAACGCTTGATCTGATAGAGCAGGCAGGGCCTGAGGCGGGTCTCGAAATAGGCGTCGGAACACGATCTCAGCAGAAAAGCGCGCTGCAGCGTGTTGATGGTGCGCCCAACGGCTCCGGCCGAGGCAAATGGCCCGAAATAATCTCCCTCGCGGCTCCGCGCGCCGCGATGCTTCAGGATCTGCGGGAAGGCATGGTCGCGGGCGATGAGGATGAAGGGGAAGGACTTGTCGTCCCTGAGCACCACGTTGTAGCGAGGCTTGAGCCGCTTGATGAGATTGGCTTCGAGCAGCAGGGCCTCGGTCTCGGTGGGCGTGGTGACGAACTCCATGCTCGCCGTGTTGGCGATCATGGCGGCGATGCGATTGTTGTGGCTTCCTGCCCGCGCATAGCTCTGCACGCGCTTCTTCAGCCCGCGCGCCTTGCCGACATAGAGCACTTCGCCGGAGGCATCGATCATGCGGTAGACGCCCGGGCCGCCTGGCGCGGTCTTGGCGTGACGGGCAATGACAGACGGGCCGGTCTCCACCCCGCTCAAGGCTTTGCGGGCGCGGGACACGAGCGAGGGACTGGCGCTTTCGGGCTTCTCTTGGGACATGACTTAAGGGGGAAGTATGGCCTTCAGGCCGGCAGCTTCAAGGCCTTGGGCAGACCTGGTTATCTCGAGGTTTTCCGCCCCAGGCGCGCCATCCCAGGCAAGGTGCTGGCCGCTATCGAGCGCGATCATCTGTCCCGTGACTGAAGGGCTGTCGAGCAGAAAGCGCACGGCGCGGCACACCTCTTCAACCGTGGCGGCGCGGCCTAGCGGCGCTGCGCGGCATTCGCGCTCGAAATCTTCCTGACTTTGCCGCAGGCTCGGGAGCACGGGTCCGGGGCCAATCGCATTGACGCGAATGCGCGGGGCGAGCGCCTGGGCAAGAGTCCGGGTTGCCGTCCACAGCGCCGATTTGGCGATGGTGTAGGAGAAGAACTCCGGGGTGAGGCGCCAGACGCGCTGATCGATCATATTGATCACGCATCCGGAGCCGTCCTCCGGCAGCGTTCGTGCAAATTCCTGGATGAGGAAAATCGGCGCGCGGAGATTGACATCGAGCTCGGCCTGCCAGCCAGCCCAGTCAAGCGTGTCGATCGAATCCCATTCGAACCGCGCGGCATTGTTGATCAGACAGGTTGGAGGCCCGAGTTCCTCGGCGCAAGATTGAACCAGGCCGCGAAGCTGAGCCTCGCTGGTGAGATCGGCGGGGAGTGCAAGGGCTTTCGAGCCAAGGCGCTCGATCTCTTCCACGAGACTTTCCGCCTCGGTGCTTGAGGTCTGATAATGCACCCCAATGCGCCAGCCTAGCGTCGCCAAGTCGAGCGCGATGGCGCGGCCGAGTCTGAGGGCCGCTCCGGTCACAAGCGCGGTCGCGTGGTTTTGCATTTCGGGCATGATGGGTGCGATGTGAAGGTGGAGGGCTCGGACAATTCGCCGCCGACTATACTTCCGGGGTTGCGTTTGGCGAACCGACCAATTTACCTTCTTTCAAGCAACTTCCTCTCAAGGGCACCGCTCGCGGCGCCCTTTTTTCGCACGAAGTCGATGTCATACCGTCGAGCCATGTCGGGAGTGCAAGCAGGGAATGTCGGGGCGCCTGACGCCGCGGCGATCGAGGCGGCGCACGCGATCTACACGCCGCTCATGCTCTCCTTCTACGACCGCCTGGTGCATGGCCTCTCCAACCGCTTCGCCTGGCGTTGTCCGACGGAGCGGTTGCTCGATCTCTACCGCAACAGCCTCTCGTCGCGCCATCTCGAGGCGGGGGTTGGCACCGGATTCTTTATCGACCGTGCCGATCCGGGAGGGTTCGAGCAGCTGACCCTTCTCGACATCAATCGACATTGTTTGGCGCGGTCGGCGCGTAGGCTTGCGCGCTACCAGCCGCTGCTCTGCGAGGCCAATCTGCTCGCGCCCATCGCCGTCGAGCTCGAGCCGGCAGTCAGCATCGGGCTCACCTACGTGCTGCATTGCTTGCCGGGGCGGATGTCAGAGAAGCTGAAAGCGATCGATCATCTGCGGCCGGTGATGAGCAAGGGCGCAGTGCTGTTCGGGGCGACGATCCTCGGCCGCGGGATCGAGTCGAACGGCGCCGCGCGATCCCTGCTGCGGCTCTACAATGCGAAAGGCGTGTTCAACAATCTCGATGATGATTTCGAGGCGCTCAGCGACGGTCTCAAGCGGCGCTTCGAAGTCGTGGAAATAGAGACGAAAGGATGCGTCGCCTTGTTTTGGGTGCGCTGATTTCTTGCGGTGGGGCCGCCCTCGGATGGCCACTAACTCGCCGTTAACCATGCAGACTTTCGCCTCACTGGCTGGTTAACGCTTGGTAAGGGTACTCCCATACCCTGGGACCGTGAGCGCTTGGCCCGGCGCAATTCAGCGCCGACGCGGTAACGGACCGAGCCTCCGATCGTGAGGGAGTCTGTTTTGCGTACACGATATGATCAGGCTTTGGTCTTCGCCGCCGCGTTAGCGGCCGGCGCCGCGGTCTCTAGCCCCGTTCTCAGTGCCGACGTCATCAATGCCGGACCTCCGCCGCTTCTCTACGAGACGCCGCCCGCAGCACAGGATCTCTTCGCCGGCTGGTGGATCGGCGGAACGCTTGGTGGCGCCACCGGCAATTTCGACTTCTCTCAGTCGAGCACCGCGATCGAGTCGAGCGGCGTGCTTGGCGGTATCACCGGCGGCTACAATTGGCAGAACGGCCCGATCGTGATCGGGCTGGAAGGCGATGTGCTCGGCGCTGGGATCAGTGGCAGCGGCCGCTTCAACAACGGCGCCAATGTCGCCAATCCCGATATCGACGCCATGGCGAACTTGCGCTTGCGCGCCGGCGTCACCGTGGTGCCTCAGGTCATGCTGTTCGTCACCGGGGGAGGGGCGTGGGCCGATGTCGATCTGCCGGTGAGCGGACCTGGCGGCGGCTCGGGGAATGGATCGTTCTTCGGCTGGAGCGTCGGCGGTGGCGCCGAAGTCGCGTTCAGTCCGAATTGGAGCGCGCGCTTCGACTATCAATTTACCGACTTCGATTCCGATACGGTGTCTTATCCCGGTGGCGACGTGAAATACGATCCCGACGTCAACACCTATCGTGGCTCGCTGATCTACCGCTTCTAGTTTCGGCCGGGGATCAGCGGCTGCGCGCCGCGGGCACGGTCACCCTTTCCAAGCGGCAAACGCGATTCTCTTCATTGGGTCCGCAAGCCTTCGGAAACAGGTCGCGGCCGAAGCAGATGCGCACGTCGAGCAGATTCTGCCCGCGGCAGCTCACCACGATCATATTCGGCTTGAGCCAAGAATTGGCTTTGAGGAACTCGTCTTCGATCTCCTGCTGGCTGAGCGTGAGCCGGCCGTCGGCGCCGGAGAATCGCTCAGGGATTCTGACCCGCTCGTAAAGATCGCGTGCCAGCCCAAAGTACTGATCGGGCTCAAGACCTGAACAGGTGCCGTGGGTGCGGTATTCGTGGATGATCAGATTTTTGCTCGGCATCACGTCGCGCAAATCGTCGATCACCGATTGCGGCACCCATGGGCGCTTTGGCATTCGGCAATCCTCCGGCCATCCATGGGTGTTCTGCGGCCACAGCCCGTGCAGGGTGAAGGCATGGGTTCTTTCGGCATCGCATTGCCGGTCGTGCCGCCGGGTTCCTTCGGTCGCGCAATAAGACGGCGTCCAGCCGAGCACGAGGACGTAGTAGTCGAACTGTCCGGGCTCGATCCCTCGTTGGGCGGTCGCCCGGCCCAATGCCAGCGCGGCAATCAGACAAAGGCAGAAAAGACAGATGAGCCTATGCCTTGAGGTTGCCATCGATCGCGCCGAGTTCGTCCAAGAGTCTCGCCCAGCTTCTGGCGCCCTTGGTGAAGCTCTTCACATTATACTTCTCGTTCGGCGCATGGATGCGGTCGTCATCGAGCGCGAAGCCGACCAGCAGCGAGTCCATGCCAAGCCGCGAGCGGAACGACTCGACGATGGGGATCGACGCGCCGCAGCCGATGAGGGCCGCTTGCTTACCCCATTCCTGCTCGAGCGCATTCGCAGCCGCCTGGAAGATGGGAGTAGACGTGTCGAAGCCGACCGCGGGCGAGCCTCCTTCGCCGGCGTAAGTGACGGTGCAATCGGCAGGAAGCCGCTCGGCGATGAAGCGATACAAGCCATCGAGGATCTGGGCTGGCTGTTGGTTGGGCACGAGCCTGAAGGAAAGCTTGGCGGTGGCATGCGACGGGATGACGGTCTTGGTGCCTGGGCCGGTATAGCCGCCGAAGATGCCGTTGATCTCCGCCGTGGGCCGCGACCAGAGCTGCTCGATCACGCTCATGCCCTCTTCGCCGGCCGGCGTCGACAGTCCAACAGCGCCGAGGAAATCGGCAACGTCGAATTTGAGCGCGCGCCATTGCGCAAGCTGGACGAGGTGAGGGGTGACCACGCCCTCGTAGAAGCCAGGTAGCGTCACCCGGCCGCTTGCGTCATGCATATCGGCCAGGAGCTCGGCGAGCACGCGGATGGGGTTGCGCGCGGGCCCGCCATAGATGCCGGAATGCAAGTCGCGCGACGGTCCGGTCACGGTGATCTCGGAGAAAGCGAGCCCGCGCAGAAAAGCGGTGATGGCTGGCGCGTCGGCGTCCAGCTGCCCGGTGTCGCAGACGAGACAAATGTCGGCCTTGAGCTCTTCGCCGTAATTGTCGAGGAAGGAGGGGAGGCTTGGGCTGCCGGACTCCTCTTCGCCTTCGAGCAGGACCGTCACGTCGACCGGCAAGCGTCCGTGCACGGCAAGCCAGGAGCGGCAGGCCTCGAGGAAGGTCATCACCTGCCCCTTATCGTCGGAGGCGCCACGGGCGACGATGACCTCGCCTACATGAGGATCTTGCGCGAGGCGCGGCGCGAAGGGCGGCGCGGTCCACTCCGCCAAGGGATCCGGCGGCTGCACGTCGTAGTGGCCGTAGAACAGCACCCGCAACGGCGAACCTGAGCCGTGCCAATGGCCGACGACCATCGGCTTTCCGCGCGTCTTCTCGACCCGGGCCTGAAAGCCGATCTCACGTAGGCTGTTCGCGCACCATTCGGCGGCGTCAACGCAGGCTGCGTGATAAGCGGGATCGGTGGAGACGCTCGGGATGGCCAAGAGCTGAAACAGCCGATCGAGCGCCCCCTGCCGCCCGGCGGCGAGGTGATCGAGCACGCGCGAAAGTTCGGCGTGCGATGTAAGCGGCTCACTCACGGCCGCACCTCAGGCTTTGCTTCAGGTACAGAAGCTCGTCTTCGCAGCATGGCGAAGGGCACAACCGGAGGACAGGGAAGATTCGCCTGTCCGATGTGGGGAGATTATTCGGCGAGCTGTACGTTGACGGCTTGAGGGCCCTTGCCACGGCGATCTGGCTCGGTTTCGAAGGTCACGCGTTGACCTTCGTCGACGGCGGGGAGGCCTGACCGCTGCAGGGCGGAGATGTGCAGGAACACGTCCTTGCCGCCATCGTCCGGCGTAATAAAGCCAAAGCCCCGCGAATGATTGAAAAATTTGACCGTCCCGTTCTGGCGCATGGGAAGCTCCTCCCCCTTCAAATGATCCGCATGCCAATAGAATTACGGACCAGTTTACGCAACTCCAAAGACGGGGAAAGCAACCGCGATGCCTCACCAAGCGCACCGGGCCAATCTTCACCCGAACTCAACGCAAAGCGACCCACTCTATGTTCGCGAGCCTGCCAAGTGCAAGGCCCATCTAGCTATTCGCGCGCGCGCGGCGAGAGGGTGAAGCGGCTAGTTCGGATAGGGATCGTGGAGCGGAGGGCCGTTCAACGACTCAGGCGGGAAGTCGAAATGCGGCCCGAAATCTTTCGGCGCGGGCGGCATCTCGGGAAGTCCCCACACATCGCTCAATGTCATCGAATAACCGCCGACCGCGGGACCGGGAACGATGTTGAGCGTGCCAGGCCTGATGCGCGGGGCCTGTTGAGCCTGAGCCTGATCGGCAGGCCAACCGAATAAGAAGCCCGCCGTCAACAGGGGAGCCAGGGCGAGAAGCCGGGAAGAGGCATTGCGCTTGAACATGGCAATAGGAATCCCTGATTGCTCCGATTCGGCCTCAGCCTAGCTTTCTACAGGTTACCATCATGTCACCGGCCGCCGATAGCGGCGATTTGAGCATCATGGTTCATGACTATCCCCCAGTTTTGCAACTAACCCCGCTTCCGGCGGACTATGCAGTTTTTTCGGCGGATTGCCCAGCAGATTCCATGTCGCGGAGACGCTCCTCCTCACCCTCGCGGTTTCATCTTGTAAGTATTCGCGAGCCTTGGGGCTTGATTTGTCCTCTAATGGCGCTCTTCTGAATCGGCTCGCCGAGCTGCCGAGGCGGCGATGCTCAAACGGAGGACGCAGGATGAAGCCTATCCGACTGACAACGTTAGGAATTATTGCGGCTGGGACGATTATCGGGGCAGTAGGCGCCTTCGCCGCGCCGGCACCCACCCCCGCAATGCCCGAGGCAAGCAACTCGCTCGTGACCCCAGCCTATTATTGTTGCTGGTGGTACCACGGGTACAAAAAGTGCTCCAATTACTGTGGTGGGGGGCATTACTATCGCCCCAATTATCGGCCCTACCGGTACCGCTATAACTACTAGCGGCAGGCCTCCCAGGCCTTTCAGATTTCAGTCAAACGCCGGGCCTTCGCCCGGCGTTTGCGCAACTTGAGATGGACGGCCAGAGGGGCCGCCCATCATTCTTTGCCAGGGTCAGTTGACGAAGCTCGCGCTGCGCACGAAGGCTCCATAGGGGTTGGCCGACGAGGCTAGAGTGATGCCTCTGGGCGCACCCCTACGTTCCTTGCCGAACTCCCTTGAAGCGACCGTAACAGCTTTACGCGCGCTGGCGCGCGAGAGAGCGGCGTAGGTCTTGCGGGATGAGGTGCGAGAGGCGACGCGCTGAATGTCCCGCGTCGACTTCATCAGGCCGGCAACGTTACGCTTCTGGCTCCTGACCCAGCTTTTGCCGGCTGACGCGATCACGATTTTCGCAGGTTTGCTAGAAGCCTTTGCCATCTTGGCAGACTTGCTGCGCGATGCGCTTGCGACCTTCACTGGTTTGCTGGCAGGTGCGCCTTCCATCTTGGCCGACCTGATGGCCGACGTGTTTCCGGCGTTCGCAGGCGTGTTGCGAGAGACGTTGCCCATTTTGGCGGAACTCCCCGCCAGACGCGCTCGCGACCTTGACGGAGGCGCCCGACGAGCGTGCGATCTGAGGCGAACCGCCGCCGGACGCGCTGACCTTGACCCGCGAAGTGCCGGAACCGAGCATGCCAAGGACAGACGCCGCCGCCTTAGAGACGTCGATGATCCGCCCCCCTACAAAGGGTCCCCGGTCGTTGATCCGCACGACCACCGAGCGGCCGTTGGTGAGGTTCTCCACCAGCACCTTGGTGCCGAAGGGCAACGAACGATGTGCCGCGGTCATTTCGCTCGGGTTCATCATCTCGCCGCTCGCCGTGCGAGAATGCAGCGCGTACCAGGATGCATGCCCGACCTGGTCGGCCTGAGCGAGCCCGGGCAGCAGAAGGGCAGCGCCTATGACGCCCATGGCAACGATGTTGGCGCGCATTTGAAACATGCGTTGTGCTCCTATTCGATTGTCTTGGGTTGAAATGGACCGACGACGAGTCAAGCCGGTCTGCACGCATGAGTGCTGGCCGCTAACCTACGGCGGAACAAGGCGAAAAGTCGGCCTCGGATAGGTGATTGAAAGACGATTTGGGGGCGCCCACGTTAATGTTTTCTTAACCTTTTCAGTAGGATGAGCCCTGATCTGTGACCGAGCCTCGGCAGCACCGGTCGACATGCGGCCTGCCGCACCCAGCAAAAAGGCGCCAGCTTCTTAGACCGGCGCCTTCGGCAAATCAGGGTCGGGTGAAAAGGAACCGCCGAACCCGGCCCGAAGAGAGTTAACGGGACGGGGCGTAAGAGTCTGGTCCGTATCCGGCGCAGGATCCCTTCAGCCGCGAATCATAGCCGATGGTCTGGCAGAGATAGACCTTGGTGAGAGGGTCATTGTGGACCTGAGCAGCCGTGACCTTTGAGCCATAGCTTCGCGCCACGAAGGCGATCTGCTCTTCCTCGCAATAGGGGGTGGCGAGCAAGCCATATTTGGTGACCTGAAAATTGCCGCGACATTGTATCCGCGCCTCGGATGGCTCCGTCAGCATGGCGGTCAGCGCGACCGCCGCGCACCCCGCCAGCCCTACCTGCAGAATTCTGCTCATGTCTCTCCTCCTCGAATCGGCGCTGGGTTCGTCCGCCTGCTTCCAGTCTGACTGAGGGAGCATTTCGCCTCAACGGTGATTTGGGGGCCGCTCACCAGTCTAGATTGGAACCCGCCAGGGGCATGTAGTGGCTGAGTGGTGCACTTGCCACAGGCGCCTCTGAATCCTGCTCAATCCTTGATCAAACACCGCCTAATCATTGCCCTTTTTTGTGATTACCTGTATGCCATTGGAAACTACAAGGATGTGCTGGGGAACTGAAACGCGATGCAAAAGAAAAAGACAGCAGAGACGCAGGTTCAGCAAGAGCTGAGCTCCGAACCGTCGACGACCTTCATGAACCGGGTCAGCTGGGTGGTGGAGCGGGAGCCGATGACCGGTGCACAAGCCGCCGCGCTTAGGCGCCTTGCCGAGGAGATCAGAGAACCGCATGCCTTCGACGCCGGCTTGAGCAAGAGCCAGGCCGCACGGCGCATCGAACGGCTGCAGGAAAGACTAAGGCTCGGCGAGCTTCCGCCCCACACGGACTAGCTTTCCTGCGTTTGATCCGCGGGGGGAGTTAGGCTGTGCAAGATCTTGGCGAGTATCCGATCTCGTTCCACGCCGTTTGTTGTTGCTCTGCTGCTGAGCTTCGGCGCCGGCGCGCTGTTTATGGAAGGAGCTGATGCAGCCTTGGCTCTGACGCTCTCCTCTCCCGCTTTCAAGCCCGGCGCACCCATGCCGTCGCGCTACACTTGCGAAGGCGAGGACATCTCCCCGCCGCTCGCATGGGACGGTGTGCCAGCGGGCACCAAGAGCCTGGCTCTCATCATCGACGATCCGGATGCGCCGGACCCCAAGGCGCCGAAACGCGTCTGGGTGCACTGGGTGCTCTACAATTTGCCGCCGGAGCCGCGTGAGCTTGCCGCCGGCGCCGACGCTACAGGCCTCCCGCCGGGAACCTCGCACGGCGTGAGCGACTTCAAGAAGGCCGCTTACAACGGCCCCTGTCCGCCGATCGGCCGGCATCGCTATTTCCACAAGCTCTACGCGCTAGACACCAGGCTCGACCTCGCTCAGGCGACGAAAGCTGAGCTCGAGGCGGCCATGAAAGGCCACGTGTTGGCGCAGGCCGAACTGATCGGCACCTACCAGAAAGGCGATCGCTGAGTCGCGGCGGTGGCGTCTCTTCCCTTGACCGAGGCTCTCCACTTCGCTTCAAGTGCGGGCAGGGCAGCACATCAGATGGGAGCCACAATGCGGAATGTAGTTTGCGCGGGCGCTGGCGTCGCGATCCTGATTGCGGCAGCGAGCCCGGCCTTTGCCGCAGCCTGCGCCGGGCCTGCGGGATTCGGCGCTTGGCTGCAAGGCTTCAAGAAGGAAGCCGTCGCGCAAGGCATCTCGCCGCAAGTCGTTTCCGAGGCACTCGACGGGGTGAGCTACGATCCGGCCGTGATCGCCAAGGACCGTGGCCAGTCGGTGTTCGCTCAGACCTTCCTGCAATTCTCCGATCGCATGGTCAGCGGCAACCGTCTTTCGGTTGGATCGAGCTTGCTGAAAAAGAATGCGGGGACCTTCGCCCAGATCCAGCAGAAATACGGCGTGCCCGGTCCGGTCTTGGTCGGCTTCTGGGGATTGGAGACCGATTTCGGCAAGGTGATGGGCAATATGGAGACGCTCCGCTCCCTTGCCACGCTCGCCTACGATTGCCGGCGCCCCGACGAGTTCACAGAGCAGCTGCTCGACGCACTCCGCGTCATTCAGCGCGGCGACCTCTCGCCGGTAGAGATGCGCGGGCCTTGGGCCGGCGAGGTCGGTCAATTCCAATTCGTGCCGAGTGTCTATTGGAAATATGCGGTCGACTTCGATGGCAGCGGCCGGCGCGATCTGATCCATAGCTCGCCCGACGCACTCGCTTCGGCCGCCAATTATCTCGACGGGCTCGGCTGGCAGCCGGGCCAGCCCTGGCTCGAGGAAGTCCGCGTGCCGGCTGAGATGGATTGGAGCCAGGCCGACGTCACCATCAAGAAGCCGCGCAGCTATTGGGCACAGGCAGGCGTGACCTCGCGAAGCGGCAAGCCGTTGCCGGCCGACAGCATGCCGTCCTCCTTGGTGTTGCCGATGGGCCGCCACGGCCCTGCCTTCCTCGCTTATTCGAATTTCGACGTCTATCTTCAATGGAATCAGTCCTTGGTCTATTCGCTCACCGCGGGGTACTACGCGACGCGGCTGGCCGGCGCGCCCGCACTCAGCCGCGGCAACGGCGAGATCGAGACCTTGCCGCTGCCGCAGGCGAAGTTGCTCCAGCAGATTCTCGCCAAGCGCGGCTTCGACGTCGGCAAGATCGACGGCGTGATCGGGGCGGCAAGCCGCAACGCAATCCGACAGATGCAGATCAAATATGGGCTGCCGGCCGACGGTTATCCGACGCCTGAGCTGCTGGCTGCGCTGCAGGGTGGGCGGTAGGGACTTCTACCCCAACTCATGCCGGGTGGGCGCCGGCATGCGCCGCGACGAAGGCCTGCACCCGCGCGATGTCGTGGTATTCGGTGCGCTTCACCGGCCAGCCGTCTTCGAGCGTCCAGAAATTCGCCTTGGTCGATTCGAACGGCGCACCGGTTTGCCGGTGGTAGTGGATCGGCACCTCGACGGCGGCGCGGTTCCTGTCGATCAGCAGCCCGCTCGTGTCAAACACCACGAAATCGAACTGCTCGGCGATAAGCCTTAAGCGCTCGATCGCCTCCTTCTTACCGCGGCGGGTTCCGCCCAGGGGGTGGAGGTCGACTGGAATGTGGATCACGTGACAGAAGTCGGCGGGCAGGTAAGTTGCCAGCCAGCCGAGATTCTGCGCCCGCCGAGCATCGTAGATGTCGCCAAGGATCGCTCGCACAGTCTTCGCCGTGATCCCCCTCCTGGTCCCCCGATGCATCAACGCTAACACGCGCTTAGGCGCGCGGCATTACGATTCTATCTGTCCACGGATGATTTAACTGCAACGGTTGCCTGGATCGCTCGCACAGTCTTCGCCGGACCCATCGGTCGATGCATCAACCTACACGCGCTTAGGCGCGCGGCATTACAATTCTATCTGTCCACGGATGATTTAACTGCAACGGTTGCCTGGAAAGCGGGCAGAACGCCAATTCGTTAGCCGATGCGGCGGATTGTCCATGGTAGACTCGCGGCGCGGCCGCTGGAGGCGGATTGGATATTGGCGGCATCGTCAAGGATTTGGTTGGCGGCGGCGTGGGCGGCGCGGTGGTGATGGCCATTATCGGCGCCATCCGCAACGCCATGGCAAAATAGCCGAGGTTCGTCGGAGCCTAATTGCGGTTTTGCAACTCGCCGGCGTGGAGCTGACGCGAGGCTAGCGGGGCTTGTGGCTCTTCTGGCGCAGAGCCCGAGTGCCAGGCTTGCCAGCCTTTGAGCGTCCGCGCGATTTGCCAAGCGCGGCGAGGGGGATCTCGCGGTTATGCGGGCCCATCTCGTCGAGGCTCGGCTTGTGCGGGCGATTCATGTCCGCGCTGCTTGAGCGCATTTGCTCGAGCTCGCTCTGACGGGCGAGCGGGTCGTCGGCGATGGCGAGCTCCATCTGGCGGAGGCGCTTGACCTCGTCTCTGAGCCGCGCGGCCTCTTCGAATTCGAGGTCCGCCGCCGCGGCGCGCATGCGCTTCTCCATATCGGCGATGACGCCTTCGATATTGTGGCCGATGAGCGCCTGGTCGTCCTCGCCGAATCCCACGCCGGCGTCGACCAGAACGTGATCGCGCTCGTAGACCGAAGCCATGATGTCGCCGATGTGCTTCTTGATGCTTTCCGGCGTGATGCCGTTGGCCACGTTCCACGCGGTCTGTTTCTCGCGCCGCCGCGTGGTCTCGGCCATGGCGCGCTCCATCGATCCGGTGATGCCGTCGGCGTAAAGGATCACCCGGCCGTCGATATTGCGCGCGGCACGGCCGATGGTTTGGATCAGCGACGTTTCCGAGCGCAAAAAGCCTTCCTTGTCGGCATCGAGGATCGCCACCAGCGCGCACTCGGGAATATCGAGGCCTTCGCGCAGCAGATTGATGCCGATGAGCACGTCGAAGGCGCCGAGCCTGAGATCGCGGATGATCTCGATACGCTCTAGCGTCTCGACGTCGGAGTGCATGTAGCGCACGCGAATGCCCTGCTCGTGCATGTATTCGGTGAGATCCTCGGCCATGCGCTTGGTGAGCGTGGTAACCAACACGCGATAGCCTTGCGCCACCACTTTGCGGGCCTCGTCGATCAGGTCGTCAACTTGCGTCGAGGCCGGGCGCACCTCAACCGGCGGGTCGATCAGTCCGGTGGGGCGGATCACCTGCTCGGCGAAGGCGCCTTGCGTTTGCTCAAGCTCCCAGCCACCAGGCGTGGCCGAGACATAGATGGTCTGTGGCCGCATGGCGTCCCATTCCTCGAAACGGAGCGGACGGTTGTCCATGCAGGAGGGAAGGCGGAAGCCATATTCGGCGAGCGTCGATTTGCGCCGGTAGTCGCCGCGGAACATGCCGCCGATCTGCGGCACGGTGACGTGGCTTTCGTCGACGAAGACGAGCGCGTTGTCGGGCAGATATTCGAACAAAGTCGGCGGCGGCTCGCCGGGTTTGCGGCCGGTGAGGTAGCGCGAATAATTTTCGATGCCGGCGCAGGAGCCGGTCGCCTCCATCATCTCCAGATCGAACAGCGTGCGCTGCCCGAGCCGCTGTGCTTCCAGCAGACGCTGGGCCCGATTCAGCTCGTCCAAGCGAAGCTTCAACTCCTCCTTGATGCCGCGCACCGCCTGCTTCAGCGTCGGCTTCGGCGTCACGTAGTGGGAGTTGGCGTAAACCTTGACCATGCCGAACTCGTCGGTCTTGGCGCCAGTCAGGGGATCGAACTCGGTGAGGCTCTCAACCACGTCGCCAAACAGCGAGATACGCCAGGCGCGGTCTTCGAGATGCGCCGGCCACAGCTCGATGGTGTCGCCACGCACGCGGAACGAGCCGCGGGCGAAGTTCATGTCGTTCCGCCGGTAGTGCAGGGCAACGAGGTCGGCGATCAGCTGGCGTTGTTCGATCGTGTCGCCGCGCTTCAAGGAGAAGGTCATCGCCGTGTAGGTCTCGACCGAGCCGATACCGTAGATGCAGGACACGCTCGCCACGATGATCACGTCATCGCGCTCGATCAGCGCGCGTGTCGCCGCATGGCGCATGCGGTCGATCTGCTCGTTGATGGAGGAGTCCTTCTCGATATAGGTGTCGGTGCGCGGGATATAGGCCTCGGGCTGGTAGTAGTCGTAATAGGAGACGAAATACTCGACCGCGTTGTCGGGGAAGAAGCTCTTGAACTCGCCATAGAGCTGGGCGGCGAGCGTCTTGTTCGGCGCGAGCACCAGCGCAGGGCGCTGCGTCGCCTCGATGACCTTGGCCATGGTGAAGGTCTTGCCTGAGCCGGTGACACCCAGCAGAACCTGGTCGCGCTCTTGCGCGTTGGCCTGGGCTACGAGCTCGGCGATGGCTTGAGGCTGATCGCCCTTCGGTGAAAGCTCCGATTGAATGTGCAAGGGCACGCCACCTTCGCTCTTCTCCGGGCGCGGCGGGCGGTTGGGGACGAAACTGGCGCCGGCCTCGCCGGTGACCAGCGGATGGTCCTGCATCAGAGGCTGCGAGGCCTCGCCGAAGCCGGGCGGGCGGCGGTCGGCACCTGGCGGCAGGCCGGTGGCCTCGCCCGTGACGGCGCGCGGCTCGGCGCGCGAGCCAAAAGTCTTCGGTCCACGATAGGGCACTAGCCGAATATGGCGGCGGGGAGGGGACTTGGCTAGGGCTCAGCTCCGAGCTGAACTGAAGGCTTCGGTGCAGTGCAGTATAGCCAGATTGCGGCGCGACCCTCGGATTTTGCAGACTCTTTTGCTGCCGTCAGAAGTGAGTCACCCGGCGAGTTGGAGAGGCGCACCATGCGCCCGCCACATTGCCGCTTTCTGCTGCGATCGTCGTATAATGAAAAAAACAATTGACTCGTCGCGCGGGACGGCAAGCTTGGACCTGTGAGAATGATTCGTGCATGCACGCGCCCGCTGTCGGCGGCCGCCTGCGGGCAGTAGACAATCGGAGCAGAACCATGGCTACGAGAACGAGTGGGAAGAAGCGCTCAACGACCAAGAAAACGAGTGCACGCAAGACCACCCGCCGCGCGAGCGCCGCGCGGGCGGGCGCGAAGAAGACCAGCGCCAAGAAAAAGGCCCCGGCGCGCAAGAAGGCGGCGGCGAAGAAGCCTGCCGCGCGAAAGACCGCGGCCCGCAAGGCGCCTGCGAAGCGCGCAGCGGCGAAGAAGCCAGCAGCCAAACGCGCCGCGCCGAAGAAAAAAGCCGCAGCGAAGAAGCCGGCAGTGGCAGCGCCGAAACCGATGGCCCCGGCGCCGAAGCCGGCCGCGCCAGCAGCGCCTCAACCGGCGCCGCGACCCGTGGCGCAGCCTGCCATGGCAACGCCCATGGCGCCGAAGCCTGCCGCCCCCATGGGCGGTGGAGCAACGCCGCCGCGTCCAGCCGGCGGCATGCCCGGGACATCCTCGGGCGGCGGCATGCCAAGCTCGAGCCCAAGCCCGAGCGCGCAGCCTTATCGGCCGTCCTGGGCGCGAGACGACGACGACATGTAGTTGCAAGGGGAGGGCGGCCACGCGCCGGCCCTCCCTTGCTAGCTAGTCGGTGTCGGCGACGAGGCCACCAAGGTTCAGCCGCTCCATGCCGTCGAGCCAATGCTCGGCGAGCTGCGGGTGGTCGAGCAGATAGTTCTCGGTCGGCACCTCGCGGCGCTCGAAGGCACGCGCCACGAGGTCGTCCCACTCCTCAGGCTCGGCGTCGCCGCGGCCGAGCCACATCAGGGCCACGAGCTCGGCCCGCTGGCGGGGCGTCAGCCCCTGAATCTCCTCGATCACCTCCTCGCGGCTCAGATCGCCCTCCTCCTCCTGCAACGCGCCGGGCGGCATCTCGTCGTCGATGGGATTGGAGCCGTCGTCGGGAAGGTCGGTGTCTTCCTTGGCCATGAAGGATCGCACCTTGACGATCAGGTGACGGAGATAGTCGGGGTCAATGGAAAGCGCAGCCATTGGGGCTTCACTCCGGTTTGACGCTCACGGAAGTTATGTCCTATTCGCCACGGCTGCGAGCCTAGCCTATACCGGTCCGGGCTCCCAACCTGCACGAGGCTCGAATGTCGTTCGTTTCCGCTCTGATCCAGCCTGGCCAATGGCCCTATGTCGCGCCGATCATCCTGCTGTTCTGCTCGAACCTGTTCATGACACTGGCTTGGTACGGCCATCTCAAATTCAAGGCGGTGTCGCTCGTGATCGTGGTGCTGGTGAGTTGGGGCATCGCCTTCGTAGAATATTGTTTCGCGGTGCCGGCCAACAGGATTGGCAGCGCGGTATATTCGCCGGCAGAGCTCAAGACGATCCAGGAGGTGATTACGCTGATCGTGTTTGCGGGTTACCGCGATCTATTTCGACGAGCCGCTGAGCTGGACGCAGGCTGCTGGCTTTGCCCTGATTGCTCTCGGCGCCGCGCTCGTGTTCCATGGCCAGACTTGAGCGAGTTGGCCCCTTCCAAGCTCCGGACGGCCGATGCCGTCCGGAAGATCGTGCCGGAACTACACGCCGCGAAAGACGTTTCCCACCGCCAGGATGATATAGGCGATGATGGCCACCCAAAAGGCATTGGCACTGATTAGGGGAATTGCGACGAATGTGCCGATAATGGCGAGCACCGCCAAAATCAGCGAAATGACGAAAACCGCGGTGGTCGGCGGTGACAAATTCATCTCCAGCCCCTCCCTCTTATTGACGGGCGAAATGTAATCGATAAAAGACACGGGCCTCAATCCCCTTGCGGATCAAGGCCCTTTGTTATGAACAACTGGCGAATTGGCACCGGATTGGCACCGAGGCAAAACTTTCCGCCTAGCGCCTTCTCGAGTGCGCTCACTAAGTCGTCGTCGTCCTTCTTGAACAGGTGGCTGTAGGTATTCAGGGTGATCGTCGGAGAGGCGTGTCGGAGCCTCTCACTGATCTGCACGATGTCGATCCCTTCCGAGATCAACATGCTGGCGTGGGTATGTCTCAGCGCGTGGAAGTGCACTTGAGGCATCCCCTTCGCTGCCGTTTGTCGTGACCATGCCTTAGACAAAACGTCAGGCGTGATCGGATCGCCGTCCAAGGTGGTGAAGACGAGTTCCGGCCTGCCGCCCTGGCCGAGCATCATCCGCTGCTCAAGTTGCCGGACGCGGTGAGCCTTGAGCGCCTCTACGGCGCCTGCTGGCAGTGAGATCACTCGCACGCTGTCCGGCGTCTTTGGCTCCTTAAACCTCAGCCCTCCGGCCCTGGTTTGCTCCAGGGAACGCTCAATCCGCATGCTGCCTTTGTCGACGTCGAGATCGCACCAGCGCAAGGCAAGAAGTTCGCCCCGACGAGCACCGCTAAGAAGGGCGAGGGTAGCGATAGGGTGCACCCAATGGCCCTCAAGTGGGGAGAGGCTCGATTGTAGAGTTGACGCCCCCTGGGGAGGGGGGATGAAAATCTCGTCAGCATTTTCGTTAGGACCGCTGGGGTAGTTTTCTTCCCATAAATCAGTATTTTTTTAGTTTTTTTTAGTGCTTTCGGTCACGCACCAAACTGGGCGTCGAGTCCGAAAGGAGGCTAAAAGCGGACATGAGCGACGCAATCGGCAAATTCCGCTATGTGCCAGGATCGGAAGTCTGCGTGCACCCCGCCGCGAAGGTGCGCTTAGTCGCTATCGCCCTTTGCGCTCGTTTTGGCTCTCGGTCTTGCCGACGCAATTAGGCGGCGCGCGACCCTTGGGAACTTCCGGGTGGCGGTCTCGGTTTTGCTGGACCTGGAACCATCGAGGGAGGTGTCTAGATGATCCGAGAACTCTTAATTGCGGCCGTGGTGCTGATCATAACCGTGACGGCGACGGCGTGGCTGAACGGCGGTCCACGGCTGAGTGTCCAGCAGGTTGAGGCAAGCCTGGCTAGGTGAAGGCTCCTGCCGCGACTACCGGTCCGCTAGTTGGGCCCTAAGCTTGGAGGTTGAAAAATATTCGATCAAAGTTGTCTGAACGCCGGAGACAGCGTAGCTGACTCGAAAAATCATGCCACCGTGCTTTGAAAGAAACTCCTCAGCAGGAATCCCCTTCTGCGTGCCATAAGGATTGGCAGCAGATTTCAAAGTAAATTTGGATCCTGAAGGCACGTCCTCTGCATCTGCCCACTTTCCCTGACTGTCCTCCGTGTCGACACTCAGACTTATCTGTTCACCTGAATCCGTTTTGATGGCGCCCTGGAGTCCGGTCAGCGTCTGATCCGATGCGTTCTCGCCCCTAATCGCTAATCCTTCAATCCAGGCAGCCCCTTCACGTCTACGCGTCACAAAAATTGATCGACCCAGACGGTCTTGCCCGTCATGGAACCAAACTATGGGGGACGCTCGTGAACTCCCTGTATGATTACGGGAGGTCCCTTCGGCACGTGAGCTATTGGCACGTTCGCTGGAGAGGAAGAGGATGCCACCAGCGATCGATAGGGCGCCACACACCAACAAGAGGACGCCGGTGTAGTTGATCGACCGGCTATCAAAACCCGCAAACTTGATGTCTGGAAGCAGCCCATTCGCCTCCGTGATCTTCGACAGCCGAGCTCCTATTTTGCCTTTGCCGGTTCCCTCGAAGGCGCGACTAAAAGCCTTTGCGAGTTGGACATGAACCAGAGATGTCGCACCGGACCGGATCATCGGAACGATTTTGTGCTTCCGTACATAAAGTAAGCAATCGCATGCCCAAGCAATGGTCATTTTGCAAACCCGCGGCATCGCTAAGCTGACTTGGGTGAGACGGTCCTGGCAAAACCGCTTAAGCCGCGGCGCGTATTCTGATCGTAAAGTTGTCGCGAGCACCCTCAACAGAGCATGAGAGGGCTCCCAGAGTTGCGCCGGCAGTTGGGAGAGGCTTGAAACGCACGGTTGAGTCACTTTGGCCGTCGTGCCCTTGATTCCATATTGTTCGACATGGTCGAACGCAACTTGACGATCGGCTTTGGTATCTCTCACATCAGCCGAGCGGCCACGCTGCAAAGTGACAAGCAGGTCTACCAAACATCTCTTGCCTTTATCGGTTATTGCTATTCGCTCCCCAGAAAACTCGATAAAAGCGAGCGCCTTTAGCTTGAGCAGGGCACCGTGAACGAGCTCGCGCATATGTGATCGCCGCACTTGTCCCGTTTGTGACCGCGGGTCTCCTTCCGAGAGGAGTTCAACAAGTG
Organism: uncultured Alphaproteobacteria bacterium; assembly: GCA_963825835.1. GTDB lineage: Bacteria > Pseudomonadota > Alphaproteobacteria > Rhizobiales > Methyloligellaceae > Methyloceanibacter. Next base: position 78,284 of record CAWGVA010000030.1, read on the forward strand.
ATCTCTCCGTGCAGGGTGAAAGCTCGGCGATAACCCGCAGGACCAGGCAAGCCAATTGATCGACCGGGTTACGGTCTTCGAGTGCATTGACAGGTTCCCACATTCGGTGCCCCACCACCTAACCGTCCCTTACCCCGAAAGCGGAAACGCGGGCCCGTGGTTCCGCCCAATCCTGATTTCCGCAAGGGATGTTGCCGAGATGCCACCTCGCTTCATCTTCGGGGGCGCCAGAAACACTTGGGAGCGTTCAACTAATGCGCGGTTCTATGAGATTTTGGCAATGTAGCAGTCTCAATGCTATGTCCGCGCGAAGCGCCCCCGGGCCGGTGTCGTTGCGTTCGAAAAGATACACGTCGTGGCCACAGGAAGGCGGAACGGTAGCGTTAGTGTTGGCGTTCTGGCCCTAACGGCGGTGCCAGAACTTCCCGAACTCGGCCCCGTATTGCGTATCCCCGCCTTCGGGCTGCTTTTTCGCGGTCAACGAACAATTGCCGCGGCATTTGCCGTTGGTGATGGAACTTGCCGCGCGTTCTCGCAACTTTCGTCTAACAGGCCAAGTTTTGAAGGGGGAATCCAATGCGGGACATTCGGAGCGATTTACAGGAGCGTGCGACTCTGATCGATGTACAGATCAGAGCTGCGTATTCCCATTTTGAGAAGACCGTCGAGCAACTGAAAAATGAACATAATGTGAGAGTCGCTGAGCTAAAGTCTGGCCTCACAATGATCGCCAAATTCATCGAGTTTGAGCAGCGATATTTCAGGCCGGATTCTCCCCCAGTTCACAGCCCGGATTCTCCCCCAGTTCAATCGTCCGCGCTGGTTACACTTGCGGACCTTTTCATGCACAGGCTCAATGAGGGTGGGCCGATGTCGAGAGAGGAGCTTGTAGCCCTGGCTGTGAAGGAGGGGTTTTTCGCGGACACTGAAACAGCGGCACAGGCTGTGCATCCTATGCTTGTTATCCTATTGCGCAGCGAGTTGGTTCGTGAGTTGCCGAACGGAACCTTCGCGCCTCCCGCTGTGTCGCAGGCAATAAAGCTCAGAAGGGTGGTCTAGATAGGAAGGGGTTACCCGACGACCCCGAGAGTTTGACCCTACTTCAGCGCGATCTTGAGCCTGACGGGCGTCGCGGTCGCCTGTTATGACAGCCTTTCACCTAAGGGGCCCCTGGGCGGCGCCTGCGCAACCCAACAGCATCAACCCACAGGCCCAAATCGCGGTCGGTAACGGCAATGAAGATGCCAGACTGGCCTCTCCCGGTGGGGAGGCCAGCCGGCAGTCCTTCGGTGTCTCATGCGGAAGTCAATGACAGATAGAATGAACCACGACAATGCGTGGGTGATGGGAGGTTCTGGAGCCCATTCTCCTGCTCCTGTTCATAGCGGTGATTGCAGCTCTCCTGAGGTTATTCTAACACCGCGACCCACCCTCCCAAATGTCCGCTTTGGGTCAGTAGCGGACATCAGAGCGCCTACTGAATTGGTCCGCTTTGTGCCATAAACGGACATCGCGCCGAGAGCGCCAAAGACGGGCATTTACGGGGCTTACCGTGTTTCGGTCGGGGAGGGTATTCCGGGCGTTCAGAACGTAGCGGAAGTCGACAAGCATGAAGCTGATCCGTGTCGTTGCTCAACTGCGTGCACCTAGCAAAAACCGCAGAATTGGCGGAAGCAAGAGACCGCTTTGCCCACCTAGCACGAACTAGGCTGGCTGAAGAGCTAGAGCGCATCCGAGCCGTGCTTGCCAAAGACGGAGACGAGACCGAGCCGAAGAGGCGAGCTCAAAAATAAGCCCCGGCGCGTTTCGGGTGCACCAGGGCTTAGTGTCCAAGTCTCCGTGTTGGGGAGACGACCCCCCAACTTGAAAACTATACCGCGAATCGCCTCGCCATTACTGTGGCGGGGCTGCAACTCGTCGCCATAAAGGCGAGGGCGCTGGCCGAATCCGGCGGCTCACACAATCCACCCGAGCTCGCGTGCCTTGTCGTTCGCTGCCCACCATGCACTGCCGAGGAATTCAGCCTGCGGTCGTTTGCCCCGGCCCAGAGAATCAGCAACGCAGCCTCATCTTCTCCAAATTCGGCGGATAGTATCCTCGCAAGCTAACGAGGAATGTGGCGATGATATTGCAGTCAGAACGGTTGACTTTGCGGGAGGCTTTGGCCTCCAACCGATTGGAGGCCTTCGTGCGACAGGAGGAGGCCCGTGGCGTCGAATTCGCCAGGGGTCCGAGCTCGAACGTGCGCTCGCGCTCCTCATTACGCAGCGTCGAACGAAAAGTAGGCCGATTCTCCGGATGTGAATTACCATCGGTTTTTCCATCCGATGACGGTAACTGAGGACATCGACGAACAGCTCGGGCCTCCTCCGCCAAGCCTCCACTAGGCGTATTCTCAGCTTTTGCACGCTTGTGCCGGGTTCGACGTTTCGCGCGCTTTTGCTGCTTCTATCCAGTCTCGCCGGCTGAGAAGCCCAGATCTTTGCGGAACTCATCTCCGGGGTTAGCCGTTGAAATGGGTAGAAATCTGGGGCCAGCGCGCCGTCGGCGGCAAGGTGTGAGTGTCCCAGCCCCCTTCGATCGCGCGCTAGAACTCTATGGTAGGTGCAGAGAGCGAACATGATTTGCAGGCGCAGCAGGATGTCGAAGCGCTGAGTCTGCAGATCGACGATCAGGCCGAAATCGCCCTTTTTCTCGATCTCGACGGCACCCTGCTCGACATTGCCGCGGCGCCGAGAGACGTGTCGGCGCCGGCGGGGCTCAGCGCCACGCTACAGCGCCTGCAACGAACCTTGAGCGGCGCCGTCGCCATCCTCACCGGCAGGACAATGGATCAAGCCGACCGCCTGCTCTCGCCGCTAAAGCTTGCCGGTGCCGGCGTGCACGGGGCCGAACTCAGGTTCGAGCCGGAAGGCGAGATCGAAGTGATCAGCGGGCCGGTGCCTGCGCCGCTCGTCGCGGCCGTGGAGCGGCTTGCCCGCTCCATCCCCGGTGTGTTCGTGGAGCACAAGGGTATCGCGCTCGCTGTGCATTATCGCTCCGCGCCGGCCTTCGAGCCGATGCTGGAGACTGAATTGCGCGGATTGCTGGACGCACACACCAATCGGTTGGTCCTGTCCCCCGGAAGGCGTGTGCTGGAATTGGCGCCGCGAGAGTCGAGCAAGGGAACCGCGCTCAAGCGGTTGATGCAGGCGCCTCGTTTCAAGGGGCGGCGCCCGGTGATGATCGGCGACGATTTGCCCGATGAGGCAGCGCTCGACGTCGCGGCAAGCCTCGGCGGCGTTGGCCTCAAGGTTGGCGGCGAGCATTTCCGGAGGAGAGGAACGCATTTTAGCGGACCAGCTCAGGTCCGAAGCTGGCTGCAGGACCTCGCAACGACGCTCGAAAAGTGAACTCATGACCAGCCTCGACCTCGGCGTGATCGGCAACAGCAATGTCGCGGCCCTCATCGATCGGGCCGGACGCGTCGTCTGGATGTCGTGGCCGCGCATCGACGGCGATCCGGTGTTCTGTTCGCTGCTCGACGGCGAAGATCCTGAGGGCGGGTATTTCTCCCTCGAGTTCGACGAGGAGACGGTCGCCGCCGAGCAGAGCTACGAGCGCAACACGGCAATCCTGCGCACCGTGCATCGTTCCGCCTCAGGTGCCGCCTTCGCGGTCACCGATTTTGCTCCGCGCTTCCGCCAATTCGGCCGCATGCATCGGCCGCCCATGATCATCCGCCGCGTCGACCGGCTGGACGGCCTGTGCCGTATTCGCGCCCGCATTCGCCCGCGCATGGATTACGGCCGGTACAGAGCCTTGCCGATCGCCGGCAGCAACCACATCCGCTACGTCTCGGAGGCCGGCTCGATCAGGCTGACCACGGACGCGCCCCTTGCCGTCGTCGCCGGCGAAGGCGCCTTCGTTCTGTCGCGCCCGATGACCTTCATCATCCATGCCGACGAGAGCCTGCCCAACTCCACCGCCCGTATTGCGCGCGATTTCCACGACCTGACCCGCGAGTATTGGCTCGACTGGGTCAGGCAATTGTCCATTCCATTCGAATGGCAGGAGGCTGTGATCCGCGCCGCCATCACTCTCAAGCTCTGCAGCTTCGAGGACACCGGCGCCATCGTCGCCGCGCTCACCACATCGATCCCCGAGGCACCGGAAAGCGGGCGCAACTGGGACTACCGCTACTGCTGGCTGCGCGATGCCTATTTCACCGTGCATGCGCTCAATCGCTTGAGCGCCACGCGCACCACCGAGCGGTTCATCGACTATGTCACCAACGTGGTGGCCATGGAGCAGGGCCAGCGGATGCGGCCGGTCTACGCCATCCTGCCTGAACAGCCGATCGAAGAACAGGTGATCCAAGGCCTGGCGGGGTTCAACGCCCACGGCCCGGTGCGCATCGGCAACGCCGCCGCCGATCAAATCCAGCATGACGTTTACGGCAGCGTGGTGCTTGCCGCCTCACCGCTGTTCTTCGACGAGCGCCTGCCGCGCAAAGGCGACGAATCGCTCTACGCCATGCTGGAGCAGCTGGGGCGGACGGCTCTCGACCAGTCGCTCGAGCCCGACGCCGGTATCTGGGAGTTTCGCGGCCGCACGCGGGTCCACACCTACTCCGCGACCATGTGCTGGGCGGCCTGCGACCGGCTTTCCCGCATCGGGCGTAGTCTCGGGCTTGAGGAGAACGCGGGCTCGTGGCGGCGCTCCGCCGACGGTTTGCGCGAAAACATTCTTCGGCGTGGCTGGAACGCCGATCGCAAGTCCTTCGTTGATAGTCTTGACGGCGAGGACATCGATGCGAGCGTCCTTCTCTTGCATAAGCTTGGCATCATCGAAGCCACCGACCCGCGTTTCGTTTCGACCGTTGATACGCTCAGTCAATTTCTCGGCCGTGGCGGACATCTGCTGCGCTACAGCGCGGCCGACGATTTCGGCGAGCCGTCGGTGTCCTTCACCATGTGTACGCTGTGGTACGTGGAAGCCATCGCCGCCATCGGCAGGGTGGCCGAGGCGCGGCAGATCTTCGAATCGGTTCTCGCCTGCCGCAACCATGTCGGCCTCCTGTCGGAGGATATCGACCCCGCAACCGGGCGGCTGTGGGGAAACTTCCCCCAGACCTATTCCATGGTGGGGATAATCCTCACGGCCATGCGCCTGTCCAAGGCCTGGGAGGCGACGTGATGCGCTTCTCCTTGAGCCATCCGCTGATCAAATACGCAGCCACCGGCGTGGCGGCGATCCTGCTCATCATCATCACCGTTACCCCGCTCATGACCACCATCGTAGAGGGCTGGTCGCGCCGCGACGTCGAGCTCAGGTCTCGGCTCGTGTTCCGCTCCATCGAAGACCGGGTGACAAATGCCATCAGCGTGGCAGGCTCCTCCGAGCTCACCAGCTATTTCGAGCATCTCGCCGAGGATGAAAAGCTCATTGCCTTGGGGTTCTGCGACGAGTTCAGGCAAGCTCACCAACGCCACCAAGCTCCTGCCCAAGACACTCAAATGCGAGGACCTGCCGCAAGGTGCGGGCGAGTCCTTCTCGACGCTGCGTACCGATTCAGGGCGCTATCTCGTGAGTGTGTTCCCTATCACCGCCGGCGAGAAAAAGGGACATGTCGTACTTTTGCATGACCTCAATTTTGTCGACGACAGGGCTCGGGAAGCCCGCCTCTATCTCACCTTGGCGCTGATCGGAGTTGCGGTCGGCCTTAGCCTTCTCGCCACGGCGGTCGTTCTTGGATTGCTGCGAGGCTGGCGGCGCTCGATCAAGGCGCAGATCGAAGATTTCGGGTTGCCCTCTGCGGTCCCTCGCGGAGACGACAGCGGCTTCGACCGCGAGATCCAATCGTTGCTGAGCGAGCTCAATGTCGAGCGCCGTTACGCCGAGGGCATCAAGGTCGAATGGTCGCCCGCTACGCTGCGCACCCTGCTTGAGGAGGAGCTGCCCAGCACCCAGGTGCTGGTGGTCTCCAACCGCGAGCCTTACATCCACAATCGCAAGAACGGAGAGATCGAGCTGCAAATCCCGGCAAGCGGCCTCGTCGCCGCGGTCGAGCCGGTAATGCGCGCCTGCGGCGGCACCTGGATCGCGCATGGCAGCGGCTCGGCCGACAAGGAGACGGTCGATGCCAGCGATCGCATCGCCGTTCCCCCCGCCGATCCCGCCTATATGCTGCGGCGCGTCTGGCTCAGCGAAGAGGAGCAGGAGGGCTACTATTACGGCTTCGCCAACGAAGGGCTGTGGCCGCTATGCCATATCGCTTTCATCCGGCCGATTTTCCGCGAGAGCGACTGGAAGCACTATGCCGCCGTGAACGAGCGCTTCGCCGACGCCGTGGTGAAGGAGGCGACCCAAGACGACCCGATCGTGCTCGTGCAGGACTACCATTTCGCTCTTCTGCCCCGCATGGTGCGGCAACGATTGCCCAAGGCGACCATCGTCACCTTCTGGCACATTCCCTGGCCAAACTCCGAAACCTTCAGCATTTGTCCCTGGCGCGAAGAGATCATCGACGGCTTGCTCGGCAGCACCATCCTCGGCTTCCACACCCAGTTCCACTGCAACAACTTCCTCGAGGCGACCGACCGCTTCATGGAGAGCCGCATCGATCGGGAGCGCGCCTCGGTCACCACGAGCGGCATGGAGACCTTGATCCGCGCCTATCCGATCTCGATCGAATGGCCGCCTGCGGCTCTCGCCTCGCAGGCTCCGGTCGAGCAATGCCGCCAGGCGGTGCGCGAGCGGTTCTCCTTGCCCCCTGACGCGGTCCTGCTCGTCGGCATCGAACGGTTCGACTACACCAAGGGCATCCTCGACCGTTTGCGGGCGGTCGACGATCTTCTCGCCCGCGAGCCGAGCTGGAAGGGCAGGCTGGTGTTCATTCAGGCGGCGGCGCCGACGCGCAACCGGCTCGAAAGATATAGCGAGCTGCAGGAAGAGGGCTTGCGGCTCGCCGTCGAAATCAATGAGCGTCATGGGACCGGGGATTATCGCCCGGTCGAGCTCGTGGTCCGCCATCATTCGCCTGACGAGGTCTATGAGCTGTTTCGCGCCGCCGACGCCTGCATCGTGTCGAGCCTGCATGACGGCATGAATCTCGTGGCCAAGGAATTCGTGGCCGCGCGTGACGACGAGCAGGGCGTCCTGATCCTGTCGAGCTTCGCGGGCGCCTCGCGCGAGCTGTCCGAGGCGCTCATCGTCAATCCTTACGACAGCTCGGCCATGGCCTCCACGCTCGAGCGCGCGCTTCTGATGCCGAAGCAGGAGCAGCGCGACCGCATGCGGCTGATGCGCGAGCTGATCCGGGAGCGGAACGTCTATCGCTGGGCGGCGCAGATGCTCATGGATGCCTCGCGCTTGCGCAAGCGCGAGCGCATCCGCGCCAAGCGAAAGGAGCGCGCCTTGGTCGCGCCTTGGCTGGAGCCCATCCGCCGGCGCGCCTAGGAGACGACCAGCACCCTGAGGCCTCAAGAATGCAATCGCCCAAGACAAACTGGCGCATGTCCGCTATTGGCACAAAGCGGACTCGTTGAGCGGGCTCGCCGCACGTCCGCTTTTGGGGGTAAAGCGGACACTCCCCGTAATGGTGGTACACGGCCTAGGGTCAGGACCCATAAACTGAACGAAAAACCCGAATGACGACTTCGAGCCCGACCCCAATCAGCCGGTCGGTTGCTTGCCGGTGTTAACCGCTAATTGAGCGTCAAAGGCACGCTTGTAGGCGGGCCGCGCTTCGCCGCGGGCCACATAGGCGGAGAGGTTCGGATAGTCGTCCAACATACCCGACGCTTTCAACCTGAGCAGCACCGACACCATCATCAGGTCGCCCGCGCTGAACGCGCCATCGAGCCAGTCGGCATCGTCAAGGCGACGGGAAAGTTGGCCCAGCCGGTTACGGACGCGATCCTCGACGAGAGGCATGCGTTGCGCGGACCAGGACTTGTCGCCCTCAAGGAGCCTGGCGGTTCCGAGTTCAAGGATCGGCGGCTCCACCGTGCTGAGCGCGGCGAACATCCATGTGATCGCGCGCGCCCGGGCATTCGCATCGTCCGGCAGCAGGCCCGCATGGCGCTCCGCGATATGGAACACGATCGCCCCCGTCTCGAACAAGCCGAGATCGCCTTCTTCGTAGGTCGGAATTTGCCCGAAAGGATGGAGCGCCAGATGTGCGGGTTCCTTCATCGCCCTGAACGAAACAAGACGAACCTCGTAAGGTTGGCCCACTTCCTCCAGCGCCCAGCGAACGCGCGTATCACGCGCTAGTCCCTTGCCGCCATCGGGTGACCGTTCAAAGGCGGTAATGGTGACAGTCATCGTGAGGCTTCTTGGCCAAAATCATCGGCTGCGGGGCTGGCAAGCTGTTTTGGCTCGGCCAATGAGGTCCTGACCCTAGTCACACCGCCCAAATCGCGACGATCAAAGAATGTCAGCAAAAAACGCTACGACACGTATAGCTCCGGATCTGAGTTTGTTCGGATTGCAGCACTTTTGCTGAAGCACATTGAAGCTGACGTTTCCGGAGCGAGCCATACCTTCGCTCCATGGAATTGCTTGCAGAGGGGACAGTACACTTCGAGCCATGTTTCAGTGAGGCGGCAAAAGCTGATCGGCTCGGTTTCAATGCCAGTTGAGACTGGGCGTCCTGTCTTAGGACATTCGAATAGGATAGTGCCCATGTTTGGCTCCTGTTCGAGGATCTAATGACCCGTAATCGTGAGGCGGTAATGGTTAACAAATGGTTGCCCTAAGG
>CAWGVA010000031.1:0-40484 GCA_963825835.1 uncultured Alphaproteobacteria bacterium
GTGGGCTATTTCCAGAAGGATTTCACCTTGGCGAAGTCTAAATGCGCCTTCCCGGGCGGTTGAGCAGCTGATCCACGTCGGCCTCTTTCGGCCTCAACAACCCGTGCGCATGTTCCCCGAGCTCATCGCCATTTTCGGCGAGCGCCTCGCGCTGCGCAAGATCGTTCAGCGCGCCGAGCTGATCCTGCAGTTCCTTCAGCGCGGCCAACGCCGCCTCGCGCCGCTTGGCGTTCTCCTCGCCGGGAAAGACGCCGGCGAAGAACTCGACCGCGTAGCGCAAATTCTTCGCCCTGATGCGCAACTTGTGGCGCCTTTTGACATCGAGCGCGCGCAAATCTACACCCTTCTCGCGGATCCGTTTTCGCCCGCGGGAGAGCAATTCGGCGGCATGCTCGGCGATCGCCTCCTCGCGGCGCATGCCCAAGTCAGGGTCGCGCGTCCACGGTCCCGCCTCGATCCACTCGGCGACATCGAGCAGCGCGTTGCGAAACCGGCCGGAGCGGATCGATTGGGCCGCCGCCCCATAGGCTTTGGCACGGGCGGTGGTGAAGGCGCGACGAGCCTCGGCCAGGCGCGCATCGTCGCCACGGTCTTGCTCATTGGCTGCAAGATGTCGGCTTCGAAGACGTCGAGATCACGAGCCGGTCCGAGCTCGTTCGTGATCCATTTCAACTCGTCCCTGATCCTGTCCTGCTCTGCATCGGCAGCGATCTTCTCGAAGGCCACGATGGCGGCGCGCAGCCGCCGGAGGCCGATGCGCATTTGGTGCAAGGATGGGGCATCGCCCGCGCACACGCCGGGCTCATTGACGATGATCTGCCGGAGGCAGCTTTGCGCGACGGCGCGGAAGGCCTCCTGGCAGGAGAGCTTGCCGTCGAGATCGAGCCGCCCAGCCTTCTCGGCGCCAGGCGCGGCATTCCCGGCGAGCTCGTAGCCGCGCTCGGCTTTCGTCTTCACCGCGAGCCGCAATGGGACGGTCGCGGCGAGGCTGCGCGCGAGGCGAAAGAGCTCGGCCGGATCGCCTCTCATCAGCTCGAGCTCGACCTCATGCACGGGAGCCTGACGCTGTGCCGTCTCGATCGCGCCGCGGTCGACGGCAACTTCGATATCGGACCCGCCGCTTGCGACATGATAGACGCCTCGTTCGATGCTGGTCTGGAACAGCGGCCGCAAGCGCTCGCCCATGCCGTCTTTCAACAGCGGCTCGAGCGGCGTGCCGGCGGCGAGTTTGAGATCCGGCCGAGGGCCGCTGACCTCCCGCTCCCATTCCGGGCGGTCGAACAGCTCGGCCATGCCGTTCATGCTCTTGACGGTCTGCACATAGCCTTTGCCAGTATTGCGCACGCGCAGGCAAAGACCCGCCTCGTGCAAGGCAAGGGTGTCAGTGTCGTAATAGACCGAGACCAGGGTCTGCCGGTCGAGCCTTATTCCGGCAAGCAGAGGATGCGCTTCGATAGCGGCAAGATCGGCGGGATCGAATTCAAGTTTAAGCTCGAACTCTCGTGGCTCACCTTTGGCCTTATCACTGTCCGCCATAACCGCAACTCTTACGCACCGCGCCAAGTGAGCCAGAAGGCGCTGAAACTATCATGTCTGAAGAAGCTCAATCTTGCGGAAATTGCCATGGAACTGTCACAAAACAACGCAAACCCGCACCGCGCGATGCCGGCCCATTACGATGAGACAGCGGCGAGAGGGAGACTAAGTCGGTGGCGATGGCGCCGGAGGTTCGCCTTGCGGCTCGGTTTGCGGCTCGGCCTGGCCTGCGGGCGGCGGAGCAGGCTCGGGTGGAGCGCTATTGACGGCGTCGACGGTCCACGGCACGAGCTCCTTTGCTGCCTCGGCAAAGGCCTGGTTCAACGCCGCCGCCGCAGCAGCAGCATCGGTGCCTGTCGCCGGCGCCGTCGTGTGGAACGACTTCGCCGCGATGATCTTGCCGCCTGGTCCGAGGATCTTCGCCTCGAATTCGAGCTCGCCATGAGGCTCGGCGCCGGTGACGAGCGAGAAGCTCCTCACGTCGAGCAGAAGCTGATAGGCCGCTTCGAACCCGTCCCGCGGCCGGCTCACCGCTTGCGAATAGCCGGCGTTCTCGAAGCTCTGGATGAACTTCTCCTGAATCAGGATCGGGATATTGTCGGACCATCTCGCATCCGAAATGTCGGTGCTCTCCGCACCTTCGGCAGGACGCACCTTGATCTTGTCCGAGTTCAGCGCGAGCAGCGCCGTGGGCTCAGGCACCACGAGCTGCCAGGACGGCATTTCTGTAGGCTTGGAAATGTCTTTCACTGCGTTGACGTCGTAAGTCGGCGCGGTCGTTTTTGACGAGCCTCCTCCCGTCAGCTTCTCGAGCCCGGCGAGGAGACCCTCGATACGATCGGAGTTCTTCGCCAGCACGTCGGTGAAGGTGTTGAAGTTGGCGATGGCGCTGTGCAGATTGTCGGCATTGTCGGAGAGAATGTTATTGAGCTTGCGCAGCGCCTCGCGGCCAAGCGACTGCCAGTCCTGCCCGGCACCAGGCTCAGCGCCGAGCACCGGCAGCTCCCCATTCTCGGCGGAGACCGGCGGACTTGAAGCGTCGCCACCGGTGAGCGTCACCGCCGCGCCGCCGGTCAAGCCTTGCGACTCGATCCCAACCTTGGTGTCGCTGCGCACCGGCGTGCCGTCCACCACGCCGACCGTGGCGACCACCTGATCGGGATGTTCAGGATCGAGCGTAAGCCCTGTCACCTCGCCCACGCGAAAGCCGTTAAACAGTACCGCCGAGCCCTCCTGAAGCCCCGACACCGAGCTGTCAAAGCGTAGCTGGTAATAGGCGCGTTGGCCGAATCCGCCCTTGTTCTCCAGCCAATAGACAAAGGCGAAGCTCGCCGCGATCACGGCGAGCATGAAGGCGCCAATCAGTGCGTAGCGGGCACGGGTTTCCATGTTCGAGCCTCAATCCACCAGCTGGCCGATTTGTTTCGTGAGCATTCCGCCACGCTTCCCTTGAAAATAGGTCTGCACCCAGGGATGCGTGCATTCGAGCATGGTCTCCATCGGTCCCAAGGCAACAATGCGGCCGTCGGCGAGCGCGGCGATGCGGTCGCACACAGTGTACAGGCTCTCGAGGTCGTGGGTGTTCATGTACACGGTGAGACCGAGCGTTCCTTGCAGCGTCTTGATCAGCGCGTCGAAATCTCCTGCCGCGATCGGATCGAGTCCCGACGTCGGCTCATCCAGAAAAACGATTTCGGGGTCAAGCGCGAGCGCGCGGGCAAGTGCTGCGCGTTTGGTCATGCCGCCCGACAACTCCGCCGGGTATTTGTCGGCATCGACAGGCGTGAGCCCAACCATATCGAGCTTGGCAAGCGCCATCTCGTCCATCAGCCGTTGCGAGATTTCGAGATTCTCGCGCATGGGGAACTGCACGTTCTGGCGCACGGTGAGCGAGGAGAACAACGCTCCCTGCTGGAACAGCACGCCCCAGCGGCGCTCGAGCGCACGCCGCTGTTGCTCGCTTGCCGTGTCGAGATCGACGCCGAGCACCTCGATCTTGCCGTGCCACTTGGGCAGAAGGCCGATGATGGTGCGCAGCAGCACCGACTTGCCGCCGCCCGACTTCCCAACCACGCCGAGGATCTCGCCCTTGCGCACGTCGAGCGATAGATGGTCGAGCACGGTCTGGTCGCCGAAGCCGACGACGAGGTCCTTGATCGAGATGACCGGCTTATCCTTCACGTTGCCTCCGTCACATCCCGATCGAAGCAAAGAAGATGGCGAACAGGCCGTCGAGCACGATCACGAGGAAGATCGACTTCACCACCGACGCCGTGGTCTGCAATCCGAGCGACTCGGCGCTGCCCTTGACCAGCAGCCCTTCGGCGCAGGCCACCACCCCGATCACCAGTCCCATGAACGGAGCCTTGACCATGCCAACCTTGAAATGGGTGAGCGAGATCGCGTCTTCGAGCCGCGAAATATAGATCTCCGGACTCATGCCGCCGTAGAGCCAAGCAACGACACCGCCGCCGTAAAGCGCGGCCATCGATCCAAGCAAGGTGAGCACCGGGAGAGCGATGATGAGCACGAGCACGCGGGGCAGGATCAGCACCTCGACGGGATCGAAACCCATGGTGCGCAAGGCATCGACTTCCTCTCGCATCATCATCGAGCCGAGCTCGGCGGTGTAGGAGCTGCCGGAGCGGCCGGCGACCATGATGGCGACGATCAGCACGCCGACCTCGCGCAGGATGAGAATGCCGACGAGGTCGACGGCGTACATCTCGGCGCCGAATTTGCGGAAGTGGAAGATGCCCTGCTGCGCAATGATGGCGCCGATTAGAAAGGTGATGAGCAGGATGATGGGGACGGCCTGCCAGCAGACGCGATCGAGCTGATTGACCGCCGAGGTGAAGCGAAAGTCGCGCGGGCGGGCGAGCACGCGAACCGCGGCAACGCCGATGGCGCCGAGCATATTGGCGAAGGTGCCGAGGTCGCGCCCGAAGCCCGTCAACCCGCTCCCCAAAGCGGCGAGAGCCGAGACGATGGGGTTTGGCTCCGCCGGCGGAGCGACCGGCTCGAGGTTCACCCCGCTCATCTCCTTGAGCAGGGTCCGGTCGTGCTCCGGCATGCCGACCACGGCGGGGGAAGCTCCGGCGCTTCGCCATTGCCGCGTGAGCCGCTCCAGCAGCCAAGCGCCGAATGTGTCGAATTCGCGCACCCCGTGCATATCGATGGAAACCGCCTTGGCCCGGCCCACGTCGGCGGCGACACGGTCGACCAGGGTTTCGAGCTCCGCCGCATGAGGCGCGGTCCAGGAGCCGCCGGCGGCAAGCTCGAGCCTGCCGTCTTCAAACTTGGCTGTCAGTAAAGCGCCGTCGCTCGCCATGGGCACCTCCGGCTTATGGTCGTACTGGTTTACGCCATAGAGACTCGTCCCTTGCCAAGGCAAGGGCAGATTCAATGCCGGGAAAGATGATGGCGGGTCAACTCCGGCCTAACGCGATGCGCACGCCCTGCAACGCAACGCCTTGCACCGAGATGTTCACGTTCTGGCTCGCCTTGGTGTAATTCACGAGCATGCTGGCGGTGATGCCACCCCCCTTGATCGCAAGCGAGAGCTTGCTGGGAGTGGCGGTTCCGGTGGCGGTTCCCGAAGCATTGAAGGTGCGCTCCTCCCAGTTGCCTGAAAGGCGGCCGCCGCTATAGCTGAGCTTGCTCCTGATCTCGATCTTGTAATTGTCGCTCTGGCAGCGAATGGCCAATCCGAGGTCTGAACCGCCCCCGGTGTAATAGGCATTGCACTTGAGGCGCTCCTTGCGCCCCTTGTCGAGGCGGATCTCGCCGGTGCCGCCCCAAGACCCTAGCAGAGTGTCGAAGGGACTCGGGTCCGCGTAAGACGGAGACCTGGGAACGACAATAAACAACGCGGCAATGGCGATGACCGCAAGCCGCCCAATAGCTGAACGCAAAGTCATGGATCGAGCTTCTCCCTGGGCTCCGAGTTTACGTCCCCAATGACACAGAATTGCTACCGCAGGGCGGCTCTACGCCGCAAGTCTGCCACGACACACAAATCCGGAAAGCTCGAGGCCCTCACGAACGTCGTGACGACTACGTATCTAGGTCAAATCGCGAGAACCACAAGGGCAATCCCGGCGAGGAAGAGAAGAAGCGAGGCAACGATCAGGTTTAAGCCTAATCGTCGCATGGTGTTGCCGAATGCGCTTGAGCGGCCGGTTGCGATCGCTCCTTGCGCCACATAGGCGTTCACGAAGTTCATGCCGGCGAGGAACAAGCCCAGGCCAAAAATGGCGAATGCCCATTTTAGCAGCACCAAGTTCACCGGGAGGCCGCCAGGTGCTGGAGGCAACAGACTAGCCAAGAGCAGGAGAAGGGCCACGCTGGCCCCGCCGTTGAGGAGGAGTGCCGCCTGGATGGCTGATCGCGCAAGGCCCACGCGCAATTCGATGAAGAGAAGCTGTAAGGGACTGGTCTCAGCCGTCTCTTGCATGGCGTCAATCGAGGCCAAATAGGAACGGGCGCCGCCTTCCGGCAGCGCCCGCAACCGGCGTTTGGACTAGCCGCACTCTTTCATGCCGTGCATGGCCTTCGTGGCCTCTTCCATGGACCCATAGGTGCCCATTGACTTCTTCCCCTCGGGGATTTCGTGCATCGCTTCGCATTTGTGGCTCGCAGGGTCGAACACCACATAGAACTGCTCGGCGAGGGCGGGGGAGACGAAGACAGCGGTCAAAGCCGCGGCGATCAGATATTTGCGCATTGAGTTTCTCTCCTAGAATGGGGTGGCTGTAAGTCGAAAGAACGTCCGAACCGGCTTGCCAATCACCCGGCCTGGACCATCAAAGGCTAGAGAGAGGCGCGGCCGGTTCCCAATACCTTCTGGCTATGGTTTGCCTATTCGCCATGCAGGTGCACGTGTTTGCGTAAGAATCGTGAGCCAAAAAAACGGGCACCCGCTTGGCTTTCAGCGAGTGCCCTTAAGGCTTGGGAGGGAGGTGGTCAGGGGATGACCACTTGAGCATTGAGAGGCGCTCGGTCGCCTAGCGGCCGAGATGCGCGGCGTAGACGTTGGGGAAATTCTCGGCCATGGCGGGGGCGGCGAACGACACGACCAGGGCGACAGCGATCAGAAGCTTCTTCATAGGGGTCTCTCCTATCTGGGTGGCCCTGGGGTTCGAAAGGTCCGACCGGCTGGCCACGTGGCTCGATTGGAATGAGCGTTAGGTAATGCCCACCCCCCGCTCTTGCCCAATACCTGTTCGCTATTGATCCGTTGCAGAAACCGCAGGGAATAGCGTTCGGCTATCGAGTTCAAAGCCAACCGGCATTTCCGTTAAAGACGGCTTCGGCCGATCTTCCTTTGTATCGCCGCAGCCGTTTGTTCCCGGCCCAAGCAACAGACAAAGGAGAGAACGGACATGTTACCTTTCACCAGCAATTCACGACTTGGCCGCGGCCTTCTTCTTGCCGCTGTCGTCGCAGGCGCTTCCGCGTTTGCCTTGCCCGCCCTTGCCGGCGGATGCCCCGCCGACCAGAAGAAGCCGAATGCCCGCGAGGCTGTCGATCTCAAGCCGGTTGGCGTGACCGATACCGTCATCGCCTCGATCGATGTCTCCAAGGCGCCGTTCAACATCGACGGCCGGAACTTCCGCATGCGCAAGCTCACCATCGAGCCGGGTGGCATTGTGCCATGGCACAGCCACGCCGATCGTCCCGCCATCATCTACATCACCGAAGGCGAGATCGTCGAATATGCCTCGAACTGCGCCGCGCCGATCGTGCACAAGGCCGGCGACGTCGTTGCCGAGACCCCGGACGTTTCGCATTGGTGGAAGAACCTCGGCGACAAGACCGTCGTGCTGCTCTCCGCCGACCTGTTGAAGGATACGAGCGACCATAACATGTGAGGGCGTCTTCCCCGCGCCCCCCCACGCCTGGACGTGACGCCCCGCTGTTCCCTCCCCCCGCCGGGGCGTCACGTCCATTTCTTATCGCTTCCCATCAAGGAGCCAAGGCCATGTCGGAGATCAGTCACGCGGTGCCGTCCTCCAAGCCTGAGGCCCACGCCTATTCTGCCGGCGCGTTGTTCCGCTCCGTGGTCATTGCCCTCACCGCATTCTTGACTCTCGTCGACCTCTTCGCCACGCAGGCCATCCTGCCGATGCTCGCCGAGCATTACGGCGTGACGCCGGGCCAGATGGGGCTTGCTTCCAATGCGAGCACCTTCGGCATGCTCGTCTCCGGTCTCGCCGTCGGCTATTTCTCAAGCAGCATCGACCGGCGCCGCGGCATCCTGATCAGCCTCGTCCTGTTGTCGATTCCGACGACGCTCCTCGCCTACGCGCCCAATCTCACCGTCTTCGCCTTTTTGCGCGTGATGCAGGGCCTGTGCATGGCCTCGGCCTTCACCCTCACGCTTGCCTATCTCGGCGAGCACTATAGCGCGCAGGATTCGGCATCGGCCTTCGCCGCCTACATCACCGGCAACGTGGCGAGCAATCTGATCGGGCGGCTGGTCTCAGCCGGTGTCGCCGATCATTTCGGGCTCGCCGCCAATTTCTATTTCTTCGCCGTCCTCAATCTGCTCGGCGCCCTGCTCGTCTATTTCACCGTGGAGAAGACCCCGCCGATGCGAGCGACGGTCCCAGGCATGGGCTCCCACTTCTCAGCCTGGATCATGCATCTGAAGAACCCGCCCTTGCGCGCGAGCTTCGCCATCGGCTTCTGCATCCTGTTCGCCTTCATCGGCACCTTCACCTACGTGAACTTCGTGCTGGTGCAGCCGCCCTTCAGCGTCGACGCCATGACGCTCGGCATCATCTATTTCGTGTTCCTGCCATCGATTGCCACGACGCCTCTCGCCGGGCGCGCCGTGGAGCGCTTCGGCACCCGTGCCACCTTCTGGGGTTCGCTCGCCGTTGCCGCTCTCGGCCTGCCGTTGATGTTGTCCTCAAGCCTTGCCGCGTTCTTGACCGGCATGGTGCTCGTCGGCGTCGGCACCTTCTTCGCGCAAGCCACCGCCACCGGCTTTGTCGGCCGGGCGGCAAGCTCAGACCGGGGCTCGGCGAGCGGTCTCTATCTTGCCTTCTATTTCTTCGGCGGGCTCATGGGCGCCGCGGTCCTCGGCCAACTCTTCGACCGGTTCGGCTGGGAGGCCTGCGTCGCCGGCATCGGCGTGTCGTTGCTCATTGCCGCGCTGCTCGCTCTTCTCCTCAAGACGCCGATGACGCCAGAGGCGATGCGGCATGACGCCTGATCGCGCGCCGCCGGCCGCAAGTGCACGAGGCAACCCATCAGCGCATAAAAAAAACCGGCAGGCTTGGCCTGCCGGTTCAAAATCAGTCGCGGTGGCGAAAGATTTAGGCGAGCTGCACGTTCGCAGCTTGCTTGCCGCGCCCGCGCTTGTCGTCCTCGATCTCGAAGGAGACCTTGTCGCCCTCGTTGAGCGCCGGAACGCCGGAGCGCTCGAGCGCGGAGGCATGGACGAAGACGTCCTTGTCACCGCCTTCCGGCGAGATAAAGCCGAAGCCGCGCGCATGATTGAAGAATTTCACTGTGCCATTGACACGAGACATTGGGATTCCTTTCCCGTTCATAAGTTTCGCATAGCGGGCCGTTCGCCTGAGAGGGCGTCCGGTGGCTTCAGATTGTTCGGGGAAAGTTCGTCGTGCTCGTATTCGGCGCGATAGTCTTTGCCGTCACTTCTTAAAGTCCGCGCCCACATCGGGCGCGCCGTACATGTGATATGGCGGGCTTGGCGGGTGATTGCAAGGCGGAATTGCGGCGGTGGCGCCACGCCCAGGCTTAGGCGCAAGCCGCGAATTCGGTGCTCCTGCCATTTTTTTGATCTGGCGCAAAGCTTCAGCGCCCAGCGCTTTTAAGAATAGCAAAGGCAGCGGCAGCCATGTCGCGTGGTGGTCTCCTGCTCTGCCTTGGCGGCCTCGACCGAACGGGTAACACCGCTGCGATCGGGGTCGCTCTTGTTTTTGGCGATGCCGGGCCTCCCGGCCCTTTGCGAAAGGGCACAGCATTGCCAAAAGCTGGCCCTGTTTTGGTCGCGGCTTGTTGCGCGAACCGTTATGCTTAACGCCGACTTAAAATGAGCCGCCCGTTAATCATTTTCTAAGAGGCGGGGCGTAAAAAGCCGGAAGTCTCGTTTAGGGGGAATTTGTCTTATGCGCACGATTCTGGCCCTGGCCATCCTCGCCACGTCCCTGATGCTGGGCGGCTGCTTCCACCACAATCAGGCCGTTTACGCCGAGCCCTTGCCGCCGCCTGTGAACGCGCCCGTCAAGTAGGCTGAAGGCCTGTTCCTGGCCGCCTCGGAGAAGGCGGTCGTTTCGCGAAATTGACGGTTTCTAGGCGAAAGCCGGAGGCGCAGCCCTCCGGCTGTTTTTTCTTTGCGCGTCCCTTGGAACCGGATCCGGCTTTTCCCGCGTTGAGTGATCCTGGTGGCCGGCAGGGTAACCTCACTGCCCCGCGCTCCCCGCATGCCGGCCTCCGACTAGTTAGTCTCGCGTCTAGTTGGAGAAGCCCGGTTTCAGACCGGGCTTCTTCGTACCTGGACGACGGGATAGGATGGCTGCCCGCCGTTCCTTGAGCTTGAGAGTGCCCCCCATGCCGAACATCCTGGACGTGATCCTGATCGTCTATGTCGCCCTCGTTCTGTTCGGCTTCTACCTGATCTACATGTACGACCCGCATTCGGTGCACTGGCTGTTCAGCCGGCTGTTCAACCCCCTGATCTGACGCCCGCGTTGGCTGAAGGCAACGGCTCGCGGAAGCCCGGCCGCGACCCTAGGCCGGGCTTCTTTTGTTTGGCGCCCGCGGGAACTTGCCTTGCCGCAGCGGCGTTCTTGGCGAAGCGGTCGGAAATGGCAGGTCTCCTGCCAAGCGCCCGAGGCCCCAACCGCGAAGTGAGAGTCGAGAAGCCCGGTCTCCCCAGCGCCGGGCTTCTCTTTTGGTGCTCCGGGGGCCTTCACCGGCCCTTTACTCATCTGAGATCAAATTGGAGGTCGAAGGAGGGGACCGCCATGATGAGGTTCCTCACCTATCTAGGCCTGCTCTCAGCAACGATGCTGTGGCTCGGGATTCTGTGGGCTTTCGCCCAGGACCCCCGCGACGACCTTGCCGCCTTTGCCTAAGGCCGGAACTGCCCGGCGCTAAAGCTAGACGTCACGTTTGATGAGCGGCGGCTTAGGCCCCCACGGCGCCCCTTCACTCGGCGGCGAGCTTCCGCGGCATCGGATTTGGATCGCCTCCCGGCTCGCCGGGCTGGATTTCCGCCGCAGGCTCGGCGCCCGGCTCAGGCTCGTGCAGGATCACGCCGTCGAGCACGCCGAACTCGCCAAGCCAAGCTTGCCGCTCGAGCGCGCGGTTGGTTTCGGCATAACCGGCCTCCCAACGCTGACGGATGCCGTCCGGCGAGAAGTCGATGTCCTTGGTGTGGTTCTCATTGGCAACGCGAGGGGCGAGCAGCCGCACCACATGCATGCGCGTGTCGCAGTGATATTTGGCAAGCTCCTGGTACAGCGGATCCTGCTTCTCCTTCTCGGGGACGTATTCGAGCAGCTTGGTGATGACGTGGCGGAGCTTGTGCGCCTCGCGCTGGCGCACGATGTGGCTCGCGATGCGGCTCGAATATTGGATGTCCTTGTGCCGGTTCAGGATCTCCCAGATGGTGGTGGGCTCGTCGCCGGTCGCGTTCCACAGATGCACGGCGAAGATCAACGAGTTGCGCCGCGGGGAATCGTCGAAGATGCGCTCTGTCGGCGTGTTGGAGAGGATGCCGCCGTCCCAATAAAGCTCGCCGTCGATGCGCACGGCGGGGAAGGCCGGCGGAAGCGCGCCCGACGCCATGATGTGGGCCGGCGTGATCTCCATCTCCTGGGAATCGAAATAGTGCATCATGCTGGTGCGCACATGCGCAGCACCAACGGTGAGGCGCGGGTGCCCGGAATTGATCAGGGAGAAATCGACGAGCTCTTCCAGCGTCTGGCGCAACGGCTCGGTCGAATAGTAGCCGGCGTGGTCGGCGCCGAGCGGCACATGGGCGCCGAGAAAGGCGCGCAAGTTCGTCTCGAAGAAGCCTGGGATGCCGGTCGCGAGCGTCGTCCATGAGGAGAGCGCATCGGCAACGCCGGTGAAGGCCGGGAAGGCCCCCCACAGGCTCGAGCGCTCGACGAGCCGCCAGAACTCCTGGAGCCTGGCAAGACGGTCTTCCACCTTGTTGCCGGCGATGATGCTCGCATTGATGGCGCCGATCGAGGTGCCGATCAGCCAGTCAGGCTCGATGCCGGCGTCGTGCAGCGCCTGATAGGCGCCGCCCTGATAGGCGCCGAGCGCGCCTCCGCCTTGCAGCACGAGCACCACCTGCCCGTTATTGGCGTTGCGGATCTCGTTGGCGGCTTCCAGCGGGGTAAGGCCTCGGGGGGTGGCCATGTTCTTTCCTCCGGTCTGTTTCTTCTTGAGCAATGGGAACCTCTAATGCGCAGTCCAACCGCCATCGACGGCGATCGACGTGCCGGTGATCGAGGCCGCCGCGTCCGAAGCGAGGAACACGGCAAAGGCGCCGAGCTCGTCCACGGTGGCGAAGCGCTTGTTCGGCTGTTGTGCGAGCAGCACCTCGCGGATCACCTGCTCGCGCGGAATGCCATGCGCCTTCGCCTGGCCTTCGATCTGCGCCTCCACGAGCGGCGTGTAGACATAGCCTGGGCAAATGGCGTTGCAGGTGATGCCCTGCTCCGCCACTTCGAGCGCCGTCACCTTGGTGAGGCCGAGCATACCGTGCTTCGCGGCTACATAGGCAGACTTGTAGGCCGAGCCGACCAGCCCGTGGGCCGAGGCGATGTTGATGATGCGGCCCCATTTGTTGGCGATCATCGCGGGCAGCGAAAGTCGCGTCGTGTGGAAGGCCGAGCTCAGATTGATAGCGAGGATCGCGTCCCACTTGGCCACCGGGAACTCCTGCAACGGCGCCACGTGTTGGATGCCGGCATTGTTGACCAGGACATCGATCCGCCCGAACTCATCGAGTGTCATCCCGATCATTTCGGCGATCGAGGCCGGGTTCGACATGTCGGCACCGGAATAGGCGACGTGCACGCCGAACTCCTTGGCGACGCCGTCCCGCACCGCTTCGATCTCTTCCGGCTTGCCGAAGCCGTTCAGCACGATGGCCGTGCCTGCGCCGGCAAGGGCCCGGGCTATGCCGAGCCCGATGCCGCTGGTCGAGCCGGTAATGACCGAAACCTTATCCTTCAGCGACCGGGCCGCGGCCGGCTTGCGCTCCGTCATGGCGATATTCATAGCCTCGGACTCCTTGCCTGGTGGCCTGGGGGGACACGTTGAGAGTGCCTGGATCATGCGCGCAAGGGTACGCATCCGGGAAATGCCCTTTGGCTAAGACATCGATAGGGGCCCGCTATCCAGGGGATATGCCCAAAAATTATGCATGGCCGCCAAAGCATCTCGACGGTAAAGTTCGATCAAGCGTAAAAGAAGCCACTTAACCAAGCGCGACCAGACCATTTCCGAGGCCAAGGATCCCTTCCAGCATGACGCGAAGCCCGTTCGCGTGCACAAGCGTGCCCGCGTCTGCGCGAGCAGATGTGAATGATTGTCATGCCGGCGTGTATCGTCTTGCCGATAATCTGCGCCAGTCGCACGTGAGCTAGCCGAGCGGGGCGCGTTCCTTATGGAAATGCATCAGGTCCGCTACTTCCTCGCCGTGGCGCGCACGCTCAATTTCACGCGCGCCGCGGAGGAATGCCATGTGGCCCAACCCTCGCTCACCCGCGCCATCCGCCAGCTTGAAGGGGAGCTTGGCGGCGACCTGTTCCGCCGCGAGCGCCCGCAATCGCAACTG
Source organism: uncultured Alphaproteobacteria bacterium (assembly GCA_963825835.1). GTDB lineage: Bacteria > Pseudomonadota > Alphaproteobacteria > Rhizobiales > Methyloligellaceae > Methyloceanibacter. Next base: position 13,370 of record CAWGVA010000031.1, read on the forward strand.
ACAGATCTCGGCCAGCGCATGCTGCCGCTGCTCAAGCAATGCTACGACAGCGCCGTCAGCGCGCGATCGCTCGCCGCAGCCATCAAGAGTGGAGAGGTTGGCTCGCTCAGGCTTGCGCTGTCGCACACCATCGACCCGTCTCTCGTGATGCCGCATGTGGTCGAGCTCGGGAAACTGTTCAAAGGCCTCGAGCTTAAGCTCTATCGCGGCAACAGCGAGGAGGTGCTGAGCTTTCTCAAGCGCGGCGACGCCGAGCTTGGCCTCGGCGCCGGCTTCGGCGATGAGTGGGAGCGGCTGGACAGCTGGCCGCTATTCACCGAGGACTTTCAGATCGTGGTTCACTCCATGCACCGTCTCGCCAATACCGCCTCTATCGGGCTCGGCGATCTGAAGCCGGAGCGCTTCGTCTTCCGCACCTATTGCGAGTCGACGCCCATGGTGCTCGAATTCTTGCGGGCGCAGGACATCGACGTCGAACGCCGCCACGAAACCGGCGCCGAATCCGACCTCATCGCTCTGCTTGAGGCTGGTGTCGGCGTGGCGCTCCTGCCGCGCAGCACCAAGGCTCCCGACACTTTGCTTCGCCTCATGGTGGAGAAGCTCGAGCTCAATCGCACGGTCTATCTGTATGGCGTTGCCGGACGTCAGCGCACCGCGGTCGCCTCCACCCTGATGAAGATGCTGCGCGCCTGCGACTGGTCGCGCTACGCCGCCGCGGCTTAGCCCGCGCTTTTGAGCGGGGCGGTTCTCGCCGCGCAAAGACAGTCACACACCTATAATAGTCTCGCTCTTTGCTTGTCCTCGCGCCTCGGCAACTTGGCTGGAGATCGCCTATGCCGCCGGTCGCGCCGGTCCTGGGAGGAACAGCAGGAAAGCAGTTGACGTCGTGGTGCGCGAGCTTGTGACGGTCACGCCCGACACGGACGTGGCGGAAGCGGTCAGGCTGCTCGGTGAATACGATGTGAGCGCGCTGCCCGTGGTCGACGACAACGGCGCTCTCGTGGGCATTATCAGCGAGGGCGATTTGCTTCGCCGCGAGGAGATTGGCACCGAGAAGCACAGGCCCTGGTGGCTCGAAGCGATCACGCCCGCGGCCACCCTCGCCCACGAATTTGCCAAATCGCACGGCCAGCGCGTCTGCAGGATGAGCTCGACCGGTAGTAGCGAAATGATCCCGAATGCGACGAGGCCGGTGGAGAGAAGAACGCCGAGGAAATTCCAGCACCCTGACCAGATCACCGCAGCGACCGGCGGAAGCGAATGCGTGTAGATTACGGTGGCGACGGTGTTGGCGGTGTCGTGGAACCCGTTTACGAACTCGAACCCCAAGGCGATGAACAGCGCCAGCGCAAGAAACAGAAATGGGATCCACGTTGTGGTTTCGACATGCGCGCTCTGAATGTCCGAACAAAGGCTATAGCCCGTGAAGATTATGCCACCGACAAGCAGGACTATGAAAGCGACGGCCATGCTGGGATGCATGCCCCCGTCCAAATCGGGACGCGATGGGCGAGTGACGAGCGTGGCAGTGGAAACGTCGACCATGTCGCGCACCTCGATTTGACGCCTGGGCGTGCGTCAGCAAAGCGTCGATCAATGACCGCCGTGTGACACTCTGGCCTTGAGCGATTTGTGGAATGATACGTCGTGACACCGAAGTCTGTGATCATCGCGCTTGATGCGGAGCGGCGCGTGTCGGGTCTGCTGCAAGTCCCGCGAAAGGCGCGCGCTTGCTACGTGCTCGCCCATGGTGCCGGAGCGGGCATGACGCATCCCTTCATGGCGGCAATCGCGGACGGACTTTTCGAACGCGGCGTGGCCACGCTTCGCTACCAGTTCCCTTACATGGAGCAGGGCGGAAAGCGCCCTGACGCGCCGACGCTTGCGCAAGCGACGGTGCGCGCGGCGGTGGCGGAAGCCTCCCGCCTCGTTCCCAAGCTTCCGCTTATCGCCGGCGGCAAATCCTTCGGTGGCCGCATGACCTCGCAGGCGCAAGCTCTATCACCGCTTCCTAACGTGCGCGGTTTGGCGTTCCTCGGCTTCCCGCTGCACGCCGCCGGGCGCCCGTCAGAGGAACGCGCGGCGCATCTCTTCGAGGTGAAGATCCCGATGCTGTTCTTGCAGGGAACGCGCGACGCGCTGGCCGACATTGCGCTGATGCGCAAGCTCGTGGCTAAGCTCGGCAAGCGCGCGACGCTGGTGCAGATCGCCGACGGAGATCACTCCTTCCATGTGCCCGCACGCACTGGACGGAGCGATGAAGATGTCAGAACCGAAATGCTTGGCGCTTTCGCCGGCTGGATCGAAGCCGCGATCTCCTAGCCGAACCTATTTCAATGGCGGAAGCGGTTGCGGTGCGCTGTAGACTTGACTGGTATGAAAGTGAAAGCACCCGCCTAATAAACATGATGCGGCAAGAACCGCCGCAACGACGATGATACGCATGACTGCCCCCTCAACTCTTACTGTCACGCTCGCCAAACTGGCGAAAAAACAAGGGCAGAGTGCACCACATTTCCCCGGGGATTTGGTGACGATTCTGCAACAGTGAGCTTGCCGCCGTTACCGCATCGGCATAAGCGCCGGGCAGAGTCGGCAAGAGCACCCGCGCCGGCAAGTTCCGGACCCGAAATGCAAAACTAGCGTTGGCGGGAGTCCGCGACTCAGGTAAGCCGGATTCGGCGTAACGGGTTCAATTGGCAAAGCCGCAACACCAACCCCTTCTGCCGTGCCCCACAGAGACCGACCGAAACTGCCTCTTCTCGTGCTTGCCGCCGGCGGCATTCTGCTCGGCGCCGCGGCGCTGCAATCCGTGCTGATCACCGTGCCTGGCCCTTCAAGCACCAGCCCGCACGCGGTCAGCGTCGATAGCGGGCGGCCTGCCGGCGTTCCCGCACCGGCGCCTGCACCCTCGACCTCGCCCGCGGTACCGGCCGATCCAACCACGACCGGCGCCGTGCCTGATCCACCGGCAGCCCACGCCATCGATCCTGCAAGTCCCCCTTCGCCACCGGAACCGGTGAGCGTCGGCGCAGAGCCTCCGGCTGATGCATCGCCGAAGGATGAGCCTCAATCTGCAGCCGTGCCTGCTCCCGCCGCGGCTGAGCCCAAAGCCGGTCCCGAGACCGGCCCGCCGGTGGAGGTTGAAGGCGCCGGCAACGACACGCCGAGCGAGCCTCAGGCACCTGCGGCAGAGGCGTCGAAGGTCGAGACACCGGCCGCAGAGGCGAAGCCAACGCCGGAGCCCCTTCCCTCGCAACTCGCCACGGCACACGAAGAAGCGCCTGAGCCCGCGCCGGCGCCCCCGCCCCCTGAGATCAAGGCGATCGCGGCCGAGCCAAAGGTCGAGCCTGTTCCCGCGCAATCTAAGCCGGCCTCAGAACCGGAGCCCGCACAGGTGGTAAAGAGCGAGACCGTAGACGAGACGCCCGTGCCGCCGCCTGCTCCTTCGCCGCCCGCGATCAAGCAGCCCGCCGTCGAGGCTGACTCGCCGAAGCCAGCGCCAGCTCCAGTTGCCGAGAGCAAGCCGGAAGTGAAGCCAGAGCCGAAAGCTGCTCCGGCCGAAAAGCCGAAGGAGACCGCTGCGGCCGAGGCGCAAGGGGCGCCAACCACCAAGCCCATGAGCCTCGGCTTCGGCCGCGCTGCCGCGGCGCCTTCTGCCGCCGGCAAAGTCAGTTCCGGCCGCTACGCCGCCAATGTCCGCGCCGCGATCGGGCGGCATCGTCCGGGCGTGCGGGGCGGCGGCAGTGCCACCGTCGCCTTCAGCATCGGACCGGCCGGAGGACTACAGGGCGTGCAGGTCGTCCGCTCAAGCGGCAAGCCCGCGCTCGATCAGGCGGCGATCGCCACGGTGAGGAGCGCAGCACCTTTCCCGCCGCCGCCTCCCGGCGTCAGGTCCACCTTCTCGATCCAGATCTATTTCCGCTGACGCCGCTCGACTGATCGAAGCGGCGCTATCCGCTACTGCGCGCTCTTGAGGGCTTCGATCAGGTCCTCGACCGCAACGCGCTTGCGGTAATCCGGATCGAGGAAGCGCGCCTTCACCTCGCCGTCGGTGCCGACCACGAAGGTGGCGGGGATCGGCAACAGCCAAGTGTCGCTCCCCTGCGAACACGATACGTCCCAGCCGGCGCCGGTCATCAGCTCCTGCATCTCGGCGCCCACCCAGAAGGCGAGGTTCAACGACATGGCGTAGCCGTTGTCGATGTCGGTGAGGATCGGGAACGGCGCGTCGTGCTCGGCCTTGAGTGCGGCCGTGTAATGCTGCTGGTCCGGCATGATGGCGGCGATCTGCCCGCCCTCCGCCGCGATCTCGTCTTGCGCTTGAGCGAGCGCGCGGGTGTTGATGCGGCAATAGGGACACCAATGGCCGCGATGGAAGGTGATGGCGACCGGCCCCTTGTCGAGCAGCGTGTCGAGGCTGACGAGGTGCCCGGTTTCGTCGGGCAGGACGAAGAGCGGCATCGGCTCGCCAGGCTTAGGCGCGGTCTCGCCCACGCGCTGCTCTTTCAGTCTGGCGACCAGCCTGTCCACCGCCTCCTGAAAATGCGGGCCAAGGCGTCGCACTGCGTCGGCAAAGACCTGCAGCCGCTCAGCCAGCGACGCCTCCATGTCGCGGGCCTGGATATAGGCCTCGTGCAGCGCCTCGTTGAGCGATTTCACCGTCATTTGCAAGCTCCCCTCGTCCTGGCGGCCGCGCCGCGGCCGCCAATCCGTAAGGACCCAGAATTGTTACGTTTTACCCCTCGGTTCTCAATAGCACTTAGGGCCGAATATGGGTAGGAGCGATGCGGGGTAGGCAACTTGTCTACCAGGGCGGAATTGGCCGCAGGACGCGGGCGCTGCGGATCGCCTTCAACAGGTCGTCGATAGCCATTCGCTTGCGGTAGTCCGGATCGATAAATCGCCCGCGTATATAGCCGTCGGCGTCGACGACGAAGCTCGCAGGCAGCGGCAGGACCCAGGCGTCGTTGCCTTGGTAGCGTGGAAGGTCGCGGCCCGACGCCGACATCAGCTCCTGCAATTCGGCCCCCACCCAGATCGCGAGATTGAGCGAGAGCGCATAGCCGTTGTCCATGTCGGTCAGCACCGGATAGTGCATGTTCGATTCGCGCTTCAGCGCCGCGGCGAATTGTTGGCGGTCTGGCATGATGGCCACGATCTGCGCTCCCTCCGCGGCGATGCGGTTTTGCGCCTCGGCAAGCGCCTTGGTGTTGATGCGGCAATAGGGGCACCAATGGCCGCGATGGAAGGTGACGGCGACCGGTCCTACCCGCAACAGGCCAGCCAGGCTCACGAGATCGCCCTCCTCGTCCGGCAGAATGAACGGCGGCATCGGATCGCCGATCTGCGGGACGGCATTGCCGAGGTCGCTCGCCATGAGCCGCACGACCAGCCGGTCGACGGCCTCCTGCATCGCCGGACGCAACACCCGCGCCGCCGCCGAGAAGGTCTCGAGACGGTCGCCTAAGGAGGCGTCCATGTCGCGGCAATAGAAGAATGCCTCTTCGAGCGTATGAAACACGGGAGTCGTCATCGGCAAACTGTGCTCCCGCGCCAATGTTGCCCTTGGTCAGGCGAACAGGCCCAAGACCATGCGTTCTCCTAACCTGCTTCACTCCCGGCTCCAGCTCTGTCGTGCCAATTAGGCCCCTAGCCGGCCCTAAGGTCCAATAGCGAGGCGCTATGGTGTTGATCATCGCTCGGCATTTCCCGAAAAGCCGCCATGTAGGCTTTGATTTGAACCATCAAATCGAGCTTGGCCGGGCCGATCGATGCTTGCCTTGCGGTTATCGGCGCTCGGCCTGCTCTGCATGACGCGGGCAGGCTCAAGCGGCTGTGGCGCCGGTGGTCAGGATCGAGATGTCGGCGTGCTCGATCTCATTTGCCATGGATTGCTTGAGCGCGGCGATGCGGCGGTTGACCTCGGCGATGGTCAAACCCGGCTCGAAGCTCAGCACGATCTCGACAAAGACGACGCGGCCTGACCGCCTCGACCTGACGCGGTCGAGCCGCTGAAAATCGCCGGCGCTTCCGGCAAGCACCCGATCGACCGTGTCGCGGACGGACTTGCCCGCCGAGCGGTCGAGAAGGTCCGGGATACCGGTTCGCAGCATGTCGCTGCCGTTGATCACCATGAATGCGGCGACGAACACCGAGCCAGCCGCGTCGGCCGAGGCCACCACCACGTTGTCGGTGGAGAGGGCGGCGATGGTCATGGTGAAGAGCACGACGAGCGAGCAGACGAGCTTGACCCGGCGCGCGTTGACCTGCCCCTGCATGACGAGACTGCTCCCGTCCGCTGCCGCGCTGCGCATGCGGTCCCAGGCGATAAAGTTGACATAGGCGTTGAGGGCGCCAACCATCGCCGCAAGCGCCAAACCCAGCGGCGTTCCGACCTCGCCATGCCCGCCGACGATCGCCATGGCCTTGGTGGCGATCCATGCGGCGGCGCCGAGCATGCCGAGGCCGGTGACCAGATTGGCGATCTGCTCGAGCTTGCCGCCGCCGAACTCCAGGTCCTGCAGCTTGCCCCGATGCAAGCGCCACATCACCGTGTAGGCGAAAATCTCGATCGACATCCCGAGGACAAAGCGGATCGCTTCCGCCTTGATGGTAAGTGACCCTCCGAGAAGGCCGACCGGGAGCGCGAGCGCAAGCACGCCGAGATCGGCAAGGAGCGCGAAACGGATCGAATGCTCTTGCGCCAGTTGCTCCGGAGTGACTTGCGAATCGCTTGGCATCTAGGTGCTAGAGCCGCAGCCTGGCGCGCAAGATGTCGAGAATGCCGATGTCCGGAAAGTCGACATATGCCGCGGCGCCGATCGGGCATTCCCAGATGTCGGCGGCGGACGGCTGGAACTGGACAAGAACCTGCCCAATCCCGGGGTGCCGCCCCTTGGCAAGTGCGGCGAGATCATCCGCACCGATGGTCGCCGCAGCGCCGCGCGTCAGATAAACCTTGCCGTCGCGAACCTTGCGATCGCCCTCAATGACGATGTGGGCCGGCGCGTCAGTCCGCAACAGGGCGAGTTCGACATCCGATACCGGCACGTCGACAAGCATGATGCTGCAATCGATCCAGTTCGCGACTGGCGAACCGGCGCGCAGGAAGTCGCCGGGAGAAGCAATCAGGCTCCAGATATAGGCGTCGTGAGGCGCCTTGACCGGCTGAAACTTGGCGGCCTCATAGGCGCTCTTCACGCTGGCGAGAATCTTCTCAGCGCTCTCCGCCTCGACTTCGGCCTCGGCAAGGTCCATCGCCGTGCGAGCGCGCGCCGCGGCGTCGGCATCGATACTCGTCATCAGCTCCTGCAGGCCGCGAATATGTTGCTTCGCCTTGTTAAGATCGGCCTCGGCCCTGACCACCGGCGTCGCATCCTGAAGCGGATTCTCGATGGTAGCGATCAGCCCGTCTTTTCCGACGCTGTCGCCGACATGTAGCGGCTTGTCTCCGAGAAAGCCATCGATCGGCGCTGCCGTGGCATTGATCCACGTGGTCACCGCGGCATCGCGCACCACGACCGAGCGAAGATAGGGAGCGCCGATCCAGGCGGTATAGGCCAACAGGGCAGCGAGCCCGACGAGAGCCCAGAAGCGCCGCCCGATGTGAAATCCCCTGCTCTCCGCCATCGATCACCCCCAGCGCGCCGAGTATCGTCCGCGATCCCGCCAGAAATCAAATGCCACATCCCGTTTAAGTGAACTGCGCATCCAGTGACCGCGGCTCATGCTGATAGCCGCGCGGTGAGGAAAGCGGCAAGCGCCTCGACCCGCGCAGGCCTTGGGCCCCCTGGTGGCATGACCAGATGAAGCGCAATCGGCGGCGGGCTCCAGTCAGGCATCACCACCTCAAGGCGCCCTTCCGCTATCGCATCGCCGACCACGAAATCAGGCTGCACGGCGAGCCCGAGCCCGGCAAGCAGCGCCGGTGCGAGAGCGTCGGCATTGTTGGCCCTGAGCGGGCCGTTCGGCCGCAATTGCACCTCTTCCCCAGCCTTGTTGACGAAACGCCAGACGTCAGGCGTCGGCAGATAGGCGTAGCAGAGGCAGGCGTGGCGCATGAGGTCGCTTGGATGGGCTGGGCGTCCATGTTGCTTGAGATAGGAGGGTGCTGCTACGAGATAGCGGCTCACGCTCCGGAGCCGCCTCGCCCGCAACGATGAATCCGGCAGCGCGGCAATGCGCAAGGCGGCGTCGAAGCCCGCCCCGATCAGGTCGACCAGCTCATCGCTCAGATGCAGATCGACCGAGACGTCAGGGTACTCGGCAAGGAACTCCGGCAGGATCGGCGCCACCTCTCTAAGGCCGAAGGACATGGGTGCCGCAAGCCGCACGAGCCCGCGCGGGGTGGCCGACTGGGCATGCGCCTCGCTTTCCGCGGCCTCCCCTTCCGCCAGGATGCGCGCGGCGCGATCGAAGCAGGTGCTGGCCTGCGTCGGTCAGAGCCAGCCGGCGCGACGTTCGATTGAACAGCCGCGCGCCGAGCCTCTTTTCCAGCCTGGCGACCGCCTTGGAGACTGTGGCCTTTGACAGTTCGAGGTCCTTGGCGGCCAGCGCAAAGGAGCGGAGTTCGGCGATCTTGGCGAAGATGGCGAGCCCCTCGAGATCAGGTAGTTTTCGCATAATCGGAAACGATGAGTTTCTGAAGTTTCTCTTTATGCGCCGATCCTGCACTCTATCTAACGGCCATGCAACAGCGCCGAACATGGCGCGGAGGGTAACGACATGATCGAGGTAAGATCGTTCAATGGCCTTGGCGGAGCCGACCATGGTTGGCTCAAGGCCAAGCATCATTTCTCTTTTGCCGGCTATTACGACCCCGAGCGCATGGGCTGGGGCGCGCTTCGCGTGTGGAACGACGATGAGATCGCCCCGCACACGGGCTTCCCGCCGCACCCGCACGCCAACATGGAGATCATCACCTATGTCCGCGACGGGGCCATCACCCATGAGGACAGCCTCGGCAACAAGGGACGAACCGAGGCCGGCGACGTCCAGGTGATGAGCGCCGGAAGCGGCATCCGTCACGCCGAATATAACCGGGAGCCCGAGACCACCCGCATCTTCCAGATCTGGATCGAGCCGGATCGCGAGGGCGGCAAGCCGTCATGGGGCGCCAAGCCCTTTCCCAAGGGCGACCGCGCAGGCTCCTTCGTGGTGCTTGGCAAGCGGTTTCGGTACCGATGCCGATGCCCTTCCGATCCGCGCCGAAGCCCGCGTGCTCGGCGCCACGCTGAAGGCGGGCGCGACCGCCGAATACACCCTCGGCAAGGGCCGCCACGGCTATCTCGTACCGGCGGAAGGCGAGGTCGAGGTGAACGGCGTAAGCCTCAAGGCGCGGGATGGTGCCGCCATCGAGGACGAGTCGGTGGTCAAGATCACCGCGCTGAAAGACTCGGAGATCATCCTGGTCGACGCGGCCTAGAGCCGCCGCTTCTTCGACATCTGAAGCAAAGGGCCTGCCTCGGCAGGCCCTTTTTGCTGGCGTTAGCAGTGTCGCCCGATTAAGCAACGGGCGATGCTTCTAGGCTCCGAACAACTTCTCGCCTCATCCCGCCTGAATGGACTGCGCGTTGGCGTGCTCGCCAATCCAGCCTCGATCGACCATGAGTTCCGGCATGTGGTCGATCGGCTCAACCACTCAAACCGCTACAAGCTTACCGCGATTTTCGGGCCGCAGCACGGCTACCGCTCCGACCTGCAGGACAACATGATCGAGACCCCGCACGGCAAGGACCGGCGGCGCAACGTGCCGATCTTCTCCCTCTACAGCGAAACGCGCGAGCCGACCAAGGAGATGCTCGATCTCATCGACGTGCTGGTCATCGATCTGCAGGACGTTGGCGCGCGCATCTACACCTTCATCTACACCATGGCCAACTGCCTGCGCGCCGCTTCGCGTCATGGGCTCCCGGTCATCGTGTGCGACCGCCCCAACCCGATCGGCGGGACGCAAGTGGAAGGTCCGACGCTGGAGCCCGGATTTGAGTCCTTCGTCGGCCAGTTCCGCATGCCCATGCGCCACGGCATGACCGTGGCCGAGCTCGCGAAGCTGTTCAACGAGCATCACGGCATCAACGCCGCGCTCGAAGTCTTTCCCATGGAGGGCTGGTCGCGCGACATGTATTGGGACGCGACCGACCTGCCCTGGGTGATGCCGTCGCCGAACATGCCGACCATCGACACGGCGATCGTCTATCCGGGCACCGTGCTCTACGAAGGCACCAAGCTGTCAGAGGGGCGCGGCACCACGCGGCCCTTCGAGCTGATCGGCGCGCCCTGGCTCGACGGCGACAAATTTGCCGAACGCATGAACAAGGTTGGGTTGAAGGGCGTGCACTTCCGGGGCGTGACCTTCGAGCCGACCTTCCAGAAGCACGCCCGGCTCACCTGCGGCGGCTGCCAGATCCATGTCACCAGCCGCGAAGCTTTTCTTCCGGTGAAGGCGGGCGTGTCGCTGCTCCGCGAATGTTACGGCTCGGCGCCCGATTGCTTCGCCTGGCGCGATCCTCCTTACGAATACGAGCACGACAAGGTGCCGATCGACATTCTCGCGGGCTCGCCAGCCCTCAGAGAGCAGATCGAGGAGCAGACGCCGCTTGAGGAGATCGTCGCGAGCTGGCGCCCCGGCGTTGCCGAGTTTGCCGAAATCAGGCGGAACTACCTGCTCTACTAGGCGCGCGGCCTAGAGCGGGTAGCAGATCGGCGCATAGTACTGCCAATAGCGATATTGGTACGGGCGCGAGCAGGCGTAGGGCACGTAATAGGGACGCCGATAGTGGTACTTGCGCGCGTTACGATAGCGCGTCGTTCGCGCCTGCTCGACAAGACCGGAGCTCGCAGCCGAGGGATGGGCCGAAAGGCCAGCCAAGATGACGCCCTTCCGGGCGTGACCAGCGACAGGGCACCGAATGACAGCACTGCGGCAAGAATGGTGGCACGCATGGGCGATCCTCTCTTCCGTCGGTTCTAAGCGCCGCGCGGTGGAGGCGCAACTGAATGATACCGATCCCCACCAGCCAACACGCCGACATAGTTAGGCCTATGCTAATCTGAACAAGCGGCGGTAGCGGAGACTCGGGTGATGTCCTTGCGAAACTTTGTGGCGATGGCCATTCTTGCCGCGTCGCTTGCGGCCATGCCTGCACCGGCGCTCGCCCAGGACATGCAATTGTGTTTCGCCGCCTCCGACCGGGTGAAGGATGGCGAGACGCTTGCCGACGCCGAGAAGAGCCAGGCTCATGCGGCCTGCCTCCGCGCGCTCTCCGACACGTCGAGCATCGTGCAGAAATATCAATTGCAGGAAGCCGATTTCGACATCATGGGACCGCCCGAAACAATGACGCCGGCCTACGACACCCGCTGCCCCGTTGGCTGCACGATGATCGAGCCGCGGTCGCAATCGATGATCTCATCGTCGGCAAGCTTGAAGTTCTCCATGCGCACCGTGAGGTAGCGGTCGAAATAGCTCTTGAGCGGTCCCTCGATGGAGCGGTCGTAAGCGGGCCGCGCCACGTGGGTTGCGCCTTGCGCGACCTTGACCACCTTGCCGTTCTTCACCACCAGCTCGCCGTTCTTGAACACGAGCTCCGGCGTCTTGAACATCGCCTCGCGGTCGGCATTGTCCCGATAGACGGTGATGTCGGCGCAAGCTCCGACGCCGAGATGCCCACGGTCCCGCAAGCCCAAGCTCCGCGCCGGACCCGCCCTGGTGATAATGGCGATCTCGTCGAGCGAGTATTGCCGGGTAATGGTCGGCAGAATGCTCATGGCCGCAGCATCGGGGTTGATCTTCTGCAGCATGTCGTCGCGGAAGCCTTTGTCCATCAACAGCCTGATCAGATGGGGGTAGGTATAGAACGGCGCGCCGTTCGGATGGTCGGTGGTGAGGAACATGCGCCAGGGATCCTCGACCAGGAGAAAGGTCTCGAGCCCGACCACCCATTGCATGGCGTTGACGAAGCTCTTGTCGCGGTAGCGGATGGGCACCACGCCGCAGCCCGCGTCGCATTCGATGTCCATGATCACCGTGCGCTTCGGGTGGGCGCTCTTGCCGATGGCGTATTGGCGCATGCTGTCGCCGGATGCCGTGCAGGTCTGCCCGAACAGCACCTGGCCAACGTCGATGGAGACGTTCGGCGTCTTGTTGACGAGCTCGGCGAGCCGCGCGGCACCTGACGAAAACTTGCGGTCGCCTTCGGTGCCGTAGCTCAGGAACTGAGTATGCGTCATGTGCAGCGGCAGGCCCTCCGCCGCGCGGATGGTGGCAAGCGTCGATTCGATATTGCCGGGGATGCCGAGATTGCAGCCATGCACATGCAGAGGATGCACGACGCCGAGCTCCTTCAGCGCGCGCGCCAAGGTGACGATGATCTGCCGCGGCGTCACGTGGTAGTAGACGTGCTCCTCGTCGAGATCGAGCTTGCGCTGATTGAACTTGAAGGCGCTGATGCCACCAGGATTGACCACCTTGACGGCGATCGCTTGCGCCGCATGCATGGTCCAGGCGACGTAGTCCTTGATGCGCTCGAACTCATTCTTGGCCGCGAGCTGGCGCAGGAAATAATCGTCGCTGCCAAGCATGACGAAGGCGCCTTTGTCGACCATCGGCGTATCGCCCATCTCCATATGCGCCTGGCGCGCATTGGCGGGCAGCATGGCCGGCTCGAAGCAGGCGGTGTAGCCCATCTCGGCATAGCGATAGCCGGTGACCATGGTCGAAGGCACCGCATGGCCGGTGCCGGCGCGAGTGAGCGCGGTGCGCTTGACCTCATCCTTCATGTGGTCCTCTGGGATCATCATGCGGGCGATGGTCATCTTGCCGCCGCCGATATGGGTGTGCGGGTCGATGGCGCCGGCCATCACCACGCGGCCCTTCACGTCATAGGTCTCAGCCACGCGCCCGTCGGCGGGTGCCCCCACGATCTTCCCATCCTCGACATAGATGTCGCGGACCTCGCCGCTCACTTTATTGGCGGGGTCATAGACTTTGCCGCCGGAAAGCTTGATCACCATGGCGAGGAGACTCCCGGCCTTTACAGCGCCGCTTCGATTGAGCCGAGCACATCGACGGCGCGCGGAAGCTCCGCCCGATGCAGGTTCTTGAGCGGCAGCGACACCACGCTGTCGCAGCGGACGAGCCGGCCGGCGTGATCAACCCCCGGCGTGCCCACCGGAATGAATACCTCCGGCTGTCGCGGAAGCTTGAGTCCAGGCGTGCCGAGCACGATGGTTGGGATGTCGGTGTCAGGCGGCGAAAGGTCGGGGGAAATCGAGGCGATCCACACGAGCAAATCCCCCTCTCCCGCAGTGAGCATGCGCAAGATCGAATTGCGGTATGGATCGAACTGCGGCGCGCCGCTCGCGTAGGAAATGCGGAGCGGAAACCCGCTCTGCCAGGTCGAGACGGCGGCGGCCGTCACCGCGCCTTCATTGCCGCCGAGCGACAGCCCGGCAAAGCGCTGAGTCGGATTGAGGTCTTTGACGAGCCCGGTGGCCTGCTCGACGAGAAGCTCGGCGTGCGGCACGTCGAGCGTCGGCGGTGCCCACACCACGACCCCGTATTTCGCCTGGCGGCAAAGCTCGGCGAGCGCATCGATCTTGGCAAGCGCGATTCCGCCGGCGGTCTTGGCACTGATGCGAAAGCCGCGCAAGCGCGCGCGGAGCGCACCGAGAACCTCGCCGATCTGCTCGACCTTGCAGGGAAGCGTGACCACATGGCCGACCTGCGGTCCGGCCGCGTCCTTGCGCTCCGGCACCTCGCCGATGAACACGACGGTGCGCTTCGGGGCCGTGACCTCGAACATCGAGTTCGGGCGGCGAGACGATGCGCTCGAAGAAGCGCGGATGCAGCTTGCGGATGTCGCTGCCGACGATGATCAGGAGATCGGCACGGTTCCGCGTTTCAGTGAGGGTGGATGTGGTCCAGCCCGCGCTCTGTAGCACCCTGACGTTGCGATACTGCCCTTCGCTCAAGGCGTGGTCGACCACGCCGCCGGCACGCTCGGCGAGGGCAAGCGCCGCGCGCATGCCCTCAACGCCGGTGGCAAGCCCGCCAAACAGGGGACTGTCGGCCTTGCCGATGAGCACCGCGGCTTCCTTGACCGCTTCGGTGAGGGTGACGTCCTTGCCTCTGATCCGCGGGCTGCTCGGCGGCAGCTTGCGTTCGAAGCCGCCGATCGCCCGCCCGCAACCGTTCTTGAGGACCTTCAGCGTGCCGTCGTCGTTCTCGACCTCGAGATCGTCGCACAGCATGCCGCAAAACGGACAGGCGACGTTTTCGAACACTTTTTGCATTTCGCGCTCGCCCGCGGCTTTGCGCGCGCTCGAATTCTGCATGCCGTTAGAACCCCATCACAAAGCGCGAGAAGAAAGCACGGGCGGGACCGCAACTCAACTCCAGGGACGAAACCTGTCGCCCCTGGCAGTAGCGCAAATTGGCCAAGACTCCAAGCTGCGTTGCTCGCGCGGAAGGCCGGCGCGACATCGCCCGCGCCCCCGTCTATGCTGCGGCAGAGACTTGAACAACCTAGAGAGGAGACCATGCCCACGGGCGATGGCAGTTTGGCCAACATTCTCGGGATTCTGCTGATTTTCGTGCTGGTGGCGGCCAACGGCTTTTTCGTCGCCGCCGAATTTGCCCTGGTCGCGGTACGGCGGAGCCGCGTGGCACAACTTGTCGCGGAGGGACGCGCGAGAGCAAGGGCGCTGAAAAGGGCCACCGACAATCTCGACGCCTATCTTGCGGCAACCCAGCTCGGCATCACCATTTCGTCGCTTGCGCTCGGCTGGATCGGCGAGCCGGCGCTCGCCCACCTGATCGAGCCGCTGCTCGCAGGCCTCGGCTCGTTCGCGGTCGCTGGTTCTCACGCCGTCGCGGTGGCGATCGCCTTCACCATCATCACGGCGCTGCATATCGTGCTCGGCGAGCTCGCCCCGAAAAGTCTGGCACTGCAGCGGAGCGAAGCCACCGCGCTCCGCGTGGTCATGCCGCTGCGCCTGTTTTCGTTTCTGTTCAGACCGGCGATCGTCACCCTGAACGGCCTCGGCAATCTGGTGCTGCGGCTCATTGGCCTTAAGCCCGCCGCGGCGGAGGAATCGCTGCATTCGCCGGAAGAGCTGAAGCTTTTGATTGCCGCCAGCGAGCAAGCGGGGCTTCTGCGTCATGAGCAGCTTGAGCTGGTCAGTCGCGTGCTCAGCATCGGCGACCGCCCCATCGGCGACATCATGACGCCGCGCGTCGACGTCGACTGGATCGACATTGGGGATGGCCGCGACGAGATACTGAAAGACATCCGAGCCTGCCGCCACGAGCAGCTGCTCGTGGGCAAGGGCGGCATCGATGCGCCGCTCGGCATGATCTTGAAGAAGGACCTGCTCGACCAGGCCCTCGACGGCAAGGCTATCGACCCCATGGCCACGCTCCGCGAGCCTCTCGTGGTGCATGAGGCGACGCCGATCTTCAGGGTGCTTGAGCAGTTCAAGAAGGCGCCGGTGCGGCTTGCCATGATCTTCGACGAGTATGGCGCGCTTGAAGGCATCGTGACCCAGACCGATCTGCTCGAAGCCATCGCCGGCGATCTTCCGAGCGTGGGCGAAGAGCCCGACGTGGTCGAACGCGCCGACGGCTCGCTTCTCATCAACGGCATGATGCCGGCCGAGGACGCCTTCAACCGGTTCGGTCTGCGCACGCGGCCCGAGGAGGGCGACTTCCATACTGTTGCCGGCTTCGTGCTTGGCCAGCTTGGGCACCTGCCGGAGGTCGGCGAGCATTTCGAGTATGAAGGCTGGAGGTTCGAGGTCGTCGATCTGGACGGACGCCGCATCGACAAGGTGTTGGCGACCCCGCCGAAGGCAAAACCGGACAACGCTCAATGATTGGGACGGCGCAACGCCCCCGGTGAGGCAAGCCGAACGACCTCGAGATAGGCGTGCGATGGTGGCGGCGAAGCGCGTTGCGTCATCATCGGACAGTCGAGGGTTTTCCTTAAGGCCTCGACCAGGTCTTCCTTCGACTCGGCAGCGATGTAGAGCCCGCCATTTTGCTCTGCCAGGCAGCGGACGTCGAGGATGCTTTGCTCGCCTGTCCAAGAGAAATCCTTAACGCGATAGCCGATGACGTGGATGGTCAGCTGCTTGGCCGCCGCATGGAGTTTTTTGCCAAGGTCGCAAGGCGCGCCTCCGCACGTCTCTTCGCCGTCGGTGACCACGACGATGACGCCTGGCTTATTCCGGTAGTCGAGCACCTCGGCCGCCTGCTCCACCGCCGAGGCCAAGGGCGTGCGGCCACCCGGCGTCAGAGCGTTCACGGTCTGCATGATGATGGCCCCGGCATTGGCAGTGGGCTTCAGATCGAGGTGGACGTTGCACTGCTGGTAAGGGCCCGGACCGTAGGTGATGAGGCCAACGCGGCGAAATTTCGTGGCGCTCGGCAAAACCTCAGCCAGCGCGTGCCGCGCTTCGTCAATTCGCGGGATGGTGGTCGCGATGCCTTGCCCCACGTTCCCGGCCATCGAGCCTGACGCATCGAACACGATCATGGCGTCGTCGTTGCAAGGAGACTCCTTCTGCTCCGCGGCGATGGCCGCAGCGAAGCCGGAGACACCACCTATCGCCAAGACGAGTACCGCGAGCCTTAGGACGAAGTGCAAGGAAACCACGATCCTCACCCCCGCCCCCCGCCGTCAGGCGCTCGCCGTCGTGCCCAAGGCTTTGGCGATGTCGCCAAGCGTGGCCTTCTCGGCATCGCTCACCTTCACGCCGCCAAAGCCGAGGAAGCCTCCTTCCGTTGAGGCCTCCGCCACCTTGGCCGCGACAGAATTCAGCCATGCCTTGAAGGCCGGAGCATCGGCCGGCGCCTTGGCGTCGAGAACGGCAGAGGCTTGGCGCAAAATCTCCAGAGCCCTGGGGACGACATCGCCGGGCTTTGCGTCGGCGAAGCGCTGCTTCAGCGCGTCCTGCACCGCATGCCGGCTGTCCACACTCTCAAAATCGGCGATGACGGCTTTCACCAACTCGTTGGCATGTGGATCGGCTTTTGCCGCCGCCAGGGCCGCGCCGCCGGCCAGCGCCTCCTTCAACATGCCCCAAAGCCCGCTCGGATCCGCCGCGGTCACCGCCATGCCGGTCACCGCCACGCTCTCCATCACCTTGGTCCACTCGTCCGGCGTGAAGCTTGCTTTGTTCGCCATGGGGGCCTCCCTTAACTGTACGCGCCATCATCTTAGCCTGTCCGCAGCCGTCTGGCGCTTATTCGAACGTCGCAGAGACGTGAAGCGGGCCGCACTTCTTGTAAGCAGGCACGCGAGCGACTAGTTTCCACGGCAATAAATCCAAGCGGAGTAAGCATTTGGCCGAGCCCGTGGTCCGCGTCCCCTGCTCTGTCTGGCGCGCGAGCGGCTATGCGACAGGCGAACGCGCCATCCCCGAGGAGACTGCGGTCGCCTTCACGTACAACACCGCCTCCTATGCGGTGATGATGGCGACCCCGCAGGATCTCGAGGACTTCGCCGTCGGCTTCAGCCTGACCGAAGGAGTGATCTCCTCCGTCGACGCCATCGAGAGCGTGGAGAGCGTCGAGGAGGAGATCGGCATCGAGCTGCGCATCTGGCTCAAAACACCGGACGCCGCCGAGTTTTTGACGCGCCGGCGCAAGATGGCGGGTCCAACGGGGTGCGGGCTGTGCGGCATCGAGAGCCTGACCGAGGCGATGCGCCCGCCGCCGCGCGTGCACGAAGGTCTTAGCGTCACGCCGGCTGAGATCATGACGGCGATCGAGTTCTCTGTTCCCCTTGCAGGCGTTGAACCGCGAGACCCGCGCGGTGCATGGCGCTGGCTTCTTCGATCCCGCCCACGGCCTCGTTGCCGTGCGCGAGGACGTTGGCCGTCACAATGCTCTGGACAAGCTCGCAGGTGCACTCGCCCGCGAAGGCACCAACGCTGCCAAAGGCATCGTGGTGCTGACCAGCCGCGTCTCGGTTGAGATGGTGCAGAAATCTGCCGCCATCGGCGCGCCAATCATCGTCGCGGTATCGGCGCCGACCGCGCTCGCGCTCCGCATGGCTGAGGCTTGCGGCATGACGCTGGTGGCTGTCGCCAGGAAGGACGGGTTCGAAGTGTTCACCCACCCGCATCGCATCAGCGGCGCATCTGCCGAAGCTGCCGCGCCGGCGGCAGCCAGGACCCCTTGAGGCCTTTGCGGTTATTTGACCGTGTAGCCGTATTCGGCCGCCGACGCGGTGAGCCAGGACCAGAAGCTCTCGGCATAGCTTGTGGGCACGGCGAGGTCGTAGGTCGGCGTCTCGTCGACCTGCCAGACGACGCAATCGATCAACGCAACCGGCGTCGTTGCCGCATTCCCCGGTTTGAACACCCTTGGATGAAGGTCGAGCGAGCAGCCCTTGGCAAGCGTATCGCGCGCACGCGGACCGGAGATGCGCAGCACCGCCTTGCCGTCGGAGAGATCGACCACCGTGGCGAGCCCTTTGAGCGCCACTCCCAGCATGGCGGGCAGCGCGCGGGCCTCTTTGCTGTCGGCGACGGCGAGCCATTGGCCTGGCGCCGTGCCGATCAGCGCAAATCCGTTCTTGCTGATACGCCCCGAACCCATGGGCAGATCGAGCCCGGTGACCGAAGCCATCTTGGCGGCCACTTCGCTCTCTTTGCCTGCGCCCGGCCGAGATGACGCAAGAGCGCAAGGCCTGCGCGCTCGCTCAAGCTCACGCCGGCAGCACCGCCTTGCGCGCCATGCCGGCCAGGCTTGAGCAGTCCGGCAAAGGGCGAGCGCGCTTTCAGTCTGATCTCAGCCATGGGTGCGCTTGCCTTCAGGATCGTAGAAGACCGGCGAGCAGACGATGCACTCCACATCGTGCCCGCGCAGAAGATCGACGGCGCGAATGTGCTCGCCGATGCGCTCGCGGCCGCGGGCGAGAAAGCCGATGCCGATGTCCTGGCCGAGCGCCGGCGAGAAGGCGACCGAGGTGAGATAGCCCTCATCGTTGGCGGTGACCGCCTCGGCGCCAACCGGAATGAAATGCGAGCCTGCGGTGAGCGATTGCTTTGGGTCGACGGTCTTGACGCCGACGACGATCGGCCGCGCCGGGTCGAGCAGCGCCGGAGCGCTGCGCCAATACCTTGCCGATGCAATCCTTGTCCGCCGTGACCATGCCGGCGAGTCCAAGGTCGCGCGCGGTGACATGACCGGTGATCTCCGCGCCGCTGACATGGCCCTTCTCGATGCGGAGCACGTTCAGCGCCTCGGTGCCGTAGGGCGTGATGTCGAACTCGGCGCCGGCTTGCATCAGGGCGCGGATCGTTGCGTCGCCGTAGCGCGCAGGCACCGCGATCTCGTAAGCCATCTCGCCTGAGAACGAGACACGGAACAACCGCGCCGGCACGCCGCCGCAAATGGTGAGCTCGCCCGCGCCCATGCGCGGGAAGCCTTCGTTGGAAATGTCGAACGGAGCATCGACGAGCTTCGCCAGCACGTCGCGCGAGCGAGGACCGGCGAGCGCATATTGCGCCCAATGGTCTGACACCGAGACCAGCCTGACATCGACCTCAGGCCACAGCACCTGGCGGCAAAACTCCAAATGTTGCATGACCTTACCGGCATTGGCGGTGGTCGTTGTCATGACGAAATGCTGCTCGCCGAGCCGCGCCGTGGTGCCGTCGTCCATGGCGAAGCCGTCCTCGCGCAGCATCAGGCCATAGCGGGCGCGGCCGACTTTCAGCGTCGAGAATTTGTTGACGTAGACGCGGTCGAGCAGCGTCGCGGCGTCAGGCCCCTGAATGTCGATCTTGCCGAGCGTCGACACATCGCAGACCCCGACGGACCTCCGCACCGCCGCGGCCTCGCGCGCGATGCTTTGCTGCAAGGTCTCGCCTGGGCGCTCGTACCATTGCGCCCTGAGCCACAGCCCGGCATCGGCGAACACCGCGCCGTTCTCCTCAGCCCAAACATGCGACGGCGGCAAGCGCTTGGGGCGGAAATCCTTGCCGCGATGATGGCCTGCGAGCGCACCCCAGGTGACCGGCGTGTAGGGCGGGCGAAAGCCTGTGGTGCCGATCGCGGGGATGGGCGCGCCGGTCAGCTCCGACAGCACGCCGAGTGCCACGACATTCGCCGTCTTGCCCTGGTCGGTGCCCATGCCGAGCGTGGTGTAGCGCTTGACATGCTCGCTCGCGCCATAGCCTTCGAGCCGCGCGAGCTCGATGTCCTTGGTGGTGACGTCGTTCTGCACATCGACAAAGGCCGCACCCTTGCCGCCATGCACCCACCACAGCGGCGTGGCTGACGCCGATTCTTCGCCGCCCGCCGGCGGCATCGCCGGCAGCGCAGCGGCAAAGCCGAGATTGCTCGCGGCCTCAGCGCCGAGCCGCGCGCCATTCTCAAGCGCCTCGGCGAGCGAAAAGTGCCCAGCCGCGGCCCCCGCCACGTCCATGCCCTTGGGCTTGGACCCTGGAACGAAAGCGGCAAGCGCCTCCTGCCACGCCGGCTTGCCCCCGAGATGGCAGGTCAGATGCAGCGTCGGGTTCCAGCCGTTGGAGACCGCGAGCAGATCGCAGGCGATCTCGGTCTCGGCACCCTTGTCGTCACGCACGACGACGCTTCTGAGCTGCTGCCCTCCTCTCGCCTCCTTCACCACGGCGCCTGCGAAAATCGGCCATGGCCCGGCACCCTGCTTCTCGATGCCGTCGCTCCGCGGATCGACCACGGCAGCCACGGCGATGCCGCTTGCCGCGAGATCGCGCGCCGTGGTCCAGCCGTCATCGGAGCTTGTGAACACAACGGTTCGGGTGCCTGGCACAACGGCGAAGCGGTTGAGATAGCTGCGCACCGCCGAGCCCAGCATCACGCCGGGCAAATCATTGCCGGCAAAGGCAATTCCGCGCTCGATGGCGCCTGAGGCAAGCACGGCGCGCTTCGCCGCGATATGCCAGGAGCGCTGGCGCGGCCGATGCTCGCCCGGCACCGGCACATGATCGGCGACGCGTTGGACAGCGCCATAGGTCCCGCCGTCATAGACGCCGAAGATGGTAGTGCGCGGCATCAGCGTGACGTTATCGAGGCCTCTTAGCTCGGTGACGACGGCGCGCAGCCAGTCCCATGCCTGCTTGCCGTCAAGCAAAAGCCGCTCCGAGAGGAGGCGCCCGCCGAACATGAAATCCTCTTCGGCGAGGATGACGCGTGCGCCGGCGCGGCCCGCGGTCAGCGCCGCCATGAGGCCGGCGGGCCCTCCGCCGATGACCAGCACGTCGCAGTGAGCGAAGGCCTTCTCGTAATGGTCTGGGTCGGGTTGCGTCGCCGAGCGGCCAAGTCCTGCGCTTCGCCTGATCACGGGCTCGTAGAGGAGCTTCCAGAACTTCGCCGGCCACATGAAGGTCTTGTAGTAGAAGCCGGCGCTGAAGAACGGGCTCATCAGCCCATTGATCGACTGCACGTCGAATTTCAGCGACGGCCAGCGGTTCTGGCTCGCGGCGTCAAGCCCGTCGTAAAGCTCGATCATGGTCGCACGCGTATTTGGCTCGCGCCGCGCACCGTTGCGCACCTCGATCAGCGCATTCGGCTCTTCCGCACCGGCGCTGAAGATGCCGCGCGGCCGGTGATATTTGAACGAGCGGCCGACCAGCCGCTCGCCATTGGCAAGGAGCGCTGAAGCCAGCGTATCGCCCGGGTACCCGGCATAGCTGCGGCCGTCGAAGGTGAAATTGAGGCTGCGCGTCCGATCGATGACGCCGCCTGAGGCAAGGCGGAACGGCTCCCGCTCCGGAACATCGCGCGCCGTCACCGCCGGCCTCCCTCTGGCTTCGCCAACGCCACGCTTTCGATCTCGTGATTCCGCGTGTCGCGCACCACGCGGAGCCAGGAGCGGCAGCCGCCTCCGTGATACCAAAGCTCGGCCATGGGGCCTGCTTGATTGTCGCGGATATAGGCATAGTCGAAGAAGGCGGACTCGGCATCGGCCGACGCGGGATCGGGACGCTTCAGGTCGGCGGCGCCGAGATAGGTGAACTCGCTCGCGTCGCGCTCACCGCAATAAGGACATTTGATCCGCATCGCGGCCTCTAATGCAGATTGCTCTGGGCGCCCATGCCCTTCTCGTCGAGCACCGCGCCTTGGCGATAGCGGTCGAGGCGGAAGGGCTTGATCAGATCGCTCGGCTCGTCCTTGGCGATGAGATGGGCGAAGGCTTCGCCGGAGGCCGGCGTCGCTTTGAAGCCGCCATAGCACCAGCCGCAATTGAGATAGAGGCCGGCGATGTCGGTCTTGTCGAAGATGGGCGAGCCGTCCATCGACATGTCGAGCAGTCCGGCCCAGCTCCGCAGGACGCGCAGCCGCGCGAGATTGGGGAAGAGCGCAAGCCCGCCTTCGGCCACGTCCTCCACCACCGGCAGATTGCCGCGCTGGGCATAGGAATTGTAGCCGTCAATATCGCCACCGAACACAAGGCCGCCTTTGTCGGATTGGCTGACATAGAAATGGCCTGCGCCGAAGGTCACCACGTGATCGATCAGCGGCTTGATGCCCTCGGTGACGAAGGCCTGGATGACATGGGCTTCGATGGGCAGCCGCAAGCCGGCGAGTGCGCCGACCCGCGAGGTACTGCCGGCGACGGCAAGCCCGACCTTCGAGGCGCCGATGAGGCCGCGGTTGGTCTCGACGCCCTTGATGCGGCCCTGCTCGATGCGGAAGCCGGTCACCTCGCAATTCTCGATGATGTCGACGCCGCGCTCGTCGGCGGCCCGGGCATAGCCCCAGACCACGGCGTCGTGGCGCACCGTGCCTCCGCGTGGCTGCATCAGCGCGCCCCGAATGGGAAAGCGGGCATTGTCGAAATCGGCGAAGGGTAAATATTCGCGGACCTGGTCGCGAGTCAAAAGCTCGGCATCGACGCCGGCAAGGCGCATGGCGTTGCCTCGCCTGGCATAGGCGTTACGCTGCGGGTCTGAATGGAACACATTGAGGATGCCGCGCTGGCTCACCATGGTGTTGAAGTTGAGCTCTTGGCTCAGCCCCTCCCACAGCTTCATCGAGCGCTCGTAGAAGGCGGTGTTGCCCGGGTGCAGATAGTTCGAGCGGATGATGGTGGTGTTGCGCCCGATATTGCCCGAGCCGAGATAGCTCTTCTCCAGCACCGCGACATTGGTGATGCCGTGCTCCTTGGCCAGGTAATAGGCCGTGGCAAGACCATGGCCGCCGCCGATGATGATCACGTCGTAGGACGGCTTCGGCTCGGGCTTTCGCCACGCTTGGCCCCAGCCGCGATTGCCGGCAAGCCCCTGCTTCAGGAGAGAGAAGGCCGAGTAGCGCATGGCTCATCTTGAGCTTGCGCGCCTGCACTTATTGACACTTAGCGACGCCTGATTGACAATTTACGACATGGGCAAAAGGCAGGTGCAAGCCAGCGCGCAGTCGGTCGGCTTTCTGCTCGTGCCTGGCTTTGCGCTGATGTCCTACGCCGCGGCGATCGAGCCTTTGCGCGCGGCAAATCTCATCTCGGGCAAGCCGCTTTATCGCTGGTGGCACGCGGCGCCCGGGGGCAAGCCGGTGATGGCGTCCAACGGCCTCGCCATCATTCCCGATGTCGGCGCAGGCTCCGACCGCGACGTCGACATGCTGTTCGTCTGCGCCGGCGGCAATCCTGCCACCTTCAACGACAGGCACGTCTTTGCCTGGCTCCGCAAGCTCGCCCGCCGCGGCGTGACCATCGGCGGCATCTCTGGCGGACCCTACCTCCTCGCCCGCGCCGGTCTTCTCGACGGTCGCCGCGTGACGCTCCATTGGGAGCATCAGCCGGCCTTCAGCGAAGATTTCCCTGATATCGCCGTCACGCCCTCGCTGTTCGAGATCGACGGCAACCGCATCACCTGCTCGGGCGGCATCTCGGCGCTCGACATGATGGTGGCGCTGATCGAGCGCGATCATGGCCGCCAGCTTGCCGCCGCGGTCGGCGACTGGTTCCTGCACACCCATATCCGCGAGGGCATGGGCCCGCAGCGCATGGATCTGCGGCTGCAACTCGGCATTGCCGACGAGAAGCTGTTGCGCGTGCTGCGCCGCATGGAGGGCAACATCGAGGCGCCGCAGTCGCGCGCCGAGCTTGCGCGCATCGCCGGCGTCTCGGTCAGGCAGCTCGAGCGCCTGTTCCGCCGTCACCTCGGCCACGGCATTCACCGGCAATATTCTTCGATGCGGCTTGAACGCGCGCGGCAGCTTTTGCGCGAGACCACTTTGCCTGTGCTCGACGTGGCGATCGCCACCGGCTTCTCCTCGTCGAGCCAATTCGCCCGCGCCTACAAACGCACCTTCGGCGAGCCGCCAAGCCGCACGCGGCTGAGCGGCTGATCTACCCGCGCGCACACGCTGCGGCGCGATCGCGCAACAATTTGCGTTCGCGTTCATTTTGCGTGAGCGCGGCCGCGCGCTCGAATTCGGCGCGCGCCTCATCGAGCCGGCCAAGCTTCTGGAGCAAGTCCCCGCGCACGCTCGGCAAGAGATGATAGGTCTTGAGCGCCGGCTCCGCCGTCAGCGCATCGACAACTTCAAGACCAGCCTCAGGCCCAAACAACATCGCCAGCGCCACCGCACGATTAAGCTCGACGATCGGCGACGGCGTGAGCTCGGCAAGTTTCCCGTACAGCCCCACGATGGTCGCCCAGTCGGTCTCCTCAGGGGTGCGCGCACGCGCGTGGCAAGCCGCGACGCTCGCCTGCAACAGATAGGGCCCGGCGGCGCGTCCCAATATTCTGGCTTGAGTCGTTGCCCGGTCAATCGCGGCAAGGCCGCGGCGGATGAGGAGCTGATCCCAGCGTGTGCGATCCTGATCGAGCAGCAGCACCGGCTCTCCGGCTGAACCTGTTCGTGCCGGAAAACGCGACGCTTGGATCTCCATGAGCGCCACGAGCCCATGCACCTCCGGCTCCTCGCGGGCAAGCTCGGCCAAGATCCTGCCGAGGCGCAGCGCCTCCTCGCAAAGCTGGGGGCGCATCCAGTCGTCGCCGGCGGTGGCTGAATAGCCCTCGTTGAAGATCAGGTAGACAACCGCAAGCACGGAAGACAGCCGCTCTGCCAGTTCGTCCCCGTGCGGAACCTCGAACGGCACATTCTTCTCGCTCAAGGTCCGTTTGGCGCGGACGATCCGCTGGGCGATGGTCGGCTCAGGGACCAGGAAAGCCCGCGCGATCTCCTCGGTCGTCAGGCCTCCAAGCAGGCGCAGCGTGAGCGCAATGCGCGCCTCGGTCGAAAGCACCGGATGGCAGGCAATGAACACAAGGCGCAAGAGATCGTCGCCAATATCATCGTCGAGCGCGGCATCGAAATCGGGTTGCGCCGTCTCCTGCTCGATCTCAAGCTCGTAACCGAGCTCCTTATGTTTTCGTTCGAGCAGCTTGTTGCGGCGGAAGAGATCGATCGCTCGATGCTTCGCGCTCGCCATCAGCCAAGCGCCGGGCCTTTCCGGGATCCCCGATTTGGGCCATTGCTCGAGCGCCGCGACGAGGGCCTCCTGCGCGAGCTCCTCGGCAATGCCGACGTCGCGCACCATGCGGGTGAGACCGGCGATCAGCTTCGCCTGCTCGATCCTCCAGACTGCATCGATTGCGCGGTGTGTGTCGGTAGCCGTCACCGGCTACCGACTAACGCACCTTACTTCGACACCGCAAGCGCAAGCCGCGTTAAACCGCGGCCGCCTGGGCCTCGCGGGCTTGGTCGCACAGCTTTTCGCCTGGCCCAGCGATCTGGCGGACCTCGCACTCACCCTCCCAGCCTGGAAGGTGCTTCTTGTGCAGATCCATGAACCGGGTGGTCCATTTCAACATCTCGGCCTTCGATGGCGCGTCGAAGATTGCGAAGCCGCCGACCACCTCCTTGGCCTCGGTGAACGGCCCGTCCATCACCGACACTTTGCCTTCTGACAGTCGCACGCGAGCGCCTGCCGAAGTCGGGTGTAGCCCAACTCCCTCGACCATGACGCAGCCTGCCTTGCCCGCCTCTTGCACGAGTTGGTCCATGGCATCCAGGAACGCCTTTGGCGGCATACCCGCCATTCCTTCGTTTGACTTGACCAATGAAATAAATCGCATCGTCGTTTCTCCTTTTGGTTCTTGGTTCGACGCTTCGGGTTCCGGGCGAATGGTCACGATTGTTTTGGCTGCCCCAGCCCTTTTGCATTTCGGCGAATCCGGCCGCCGCTTTCTGCACGTCGGCAGGAAAGTCCGACATCTCCTGTACCTGGCGAATCTCGATCACTTCGTTTTCGCCGGCCGGACAGCGCTTGGCCCATTCAATCGCTTCTTCCTTGGACTTCACCTCGATCATCCAGTAACCGCCGATGACCTCCTTCGCCTCGGCGAAGGGGCCGTCGGTCACCTTGGGCTTGCCTCCCGGGAAGGAGACGCGCGCCCCCGTCGAGGGCGGGTGAAGCCCATCGAGCGCGAGCAGCACGCCGGCCTTTTGCAGAGATTCGTTGTACTTCATCATCGCTTCGACGGCTTTGGCGTCCGGCATGGCGCCCGGCGCCGCTTTCTCGTATCCCTTGGGGATCATCAACATCATGAATCGCATTTCGTGTTCCTCGTTTCGTGGCGCTGGCTGGTTCTACCCGACGCCCATCTCGCGAAACCGGTCGATCGCTTCGCTCTCGCCGAAATCCTCGAGCTCGAACAGCTGGCGCACCTCGATCTCGCAATTTCCGCCATCGATGGTGGGATTGGGAAATCGCCTCGACCATTCGATCGCCTCTTCCCTCGATTTCACCTGGATGATCGTGTAGCCGGCGACCAGCTCCTTCGCCTCGGTGAAGGGCCCGTCAACGATGGTGCGCTTGCCCCCCGAATATTTGACGCGCCAGCCCTTCGAGCTCGGCTGCAGCCCGCTTGCATCAAGCAGCACGCCGGCCTTGACCAGCTGCTCGTGATAGTCGGCCATCGCGGCGAAGAGTTCCTCCGGCGGCCTGGCGCCGGCCTCGGAGTCCTTGGTGGCTTTGACTAAAATCATGAATCGCATTGTCGTTTCTCCTACCGTTTCGGAGCCTGGCGTCCGGTGGCCGGAATCCCTGGCTCTACCGTCACGTCGAACGACGCCCGCCTAAATCGACAAGCCTGACGATTTTTT
>CAWGVA010000032.1:0-91228 GCA_963825835.1 uncultured Alphaproteobacteria bacterium
ATCGGAGGCTGTTCCTCCGTCATGACCAGGCCCTGCACGAGGGCATTCGTTTCATGGGACAACAAGATGCTTCCCGGCTCGGTGGCGGATTGCAGCCGCGCAGCAAGGTTCACCTCATTGCCGATGATGGTGTAATCCATCCGGTCCCGGCTGCCGAAATTGCCCACGGTGCAAAATCCGGTGGTGATGCCCATACGTATACGGAACGGCCGCAATAATCCGCGGTTTCGCCATTCCTGCTCCAGTTCGCGCATGCGGCGTTGCATAGCGATCGCCATCAGGACGCAAGCTTTGGCATCCTCGGCGACACCTTTCAATTCTGGATCGCCGAAGAATAGTAGCATTGCATCGCCGATAAATTTGTCGATGGTCGCGCCGTGCTGAAGTGCAATAACGGACATCTCGGTGAGATAATGATTGAGAACGTTTGTCAGCTCCTCCAATTCCAGGTTGTCCGTCGTTTCGGTGAAGCCCGCGATGTCGGTGAAGCATATCGTGAGTTTCTTCCGTTTGGAGGAGATCTCGACATTTTGCTCTCCTCTGAAAATCGACTGATAAATCTGCGGCGAGAGATATTTCGATAGTTTGGATGACAGGTTTTCGAGAATCTGGTTCTTCTCCGTAACGAGCTTGTTAGCTGCTTCCGTTCTTTCCTTCTCCGTCTGCAATTGCGTCAGGCGGACGCGATCCAAGTCACGAAGCCGCTTCTTCTCTATGGAGGACGTTGCGCGCGCGCGAAGCAAAGTGGGATTGAAGGGCTTTGGCAGATAATCCTCCGCCCCGGCCTCGATGCACCTGACTGCGTTTTCGATCTGATCGGCGCCGGAAATTACGATGACCGGCAACCCGCCGAGTTGAGGGTTTTTCTTCAAAGCCAGAAGAACCTCCATGCCGTTCATTTCCGGCATCTCCATGTCGAGCAGCATCAGGTCGAAATGCTCCTTGAGCACGAGTTCTAGCGCCTGGCGACCGTTCTTGGCCTCCTTGATATTGTCGAAGCCGAGTTCGTTCAGCGCCCTAGTAAGACTGAGCCGCATGGTGCGACTGTCATCCACCACCAGCACCGAGGCCCGCTGCAATGGGGCTGCCGATGGCGCTGAGGGTGACTCCGCAAGTCCTGTCGCAGACTTTGGATCGTCTGGGGTCACTGGGCCATCTGCATCCCCGCCACGTTCCGACTGCGCGTCCGGCTTTCTTTCGCGCCGGTCATGAGTGGGTCGCGCTACCAGTGAGATGGCGCGGGCGACTTTCGCTAGAAAAAGCTCCTCGCTAAATGGCTTGGTGACGTAATCGCGAACACCCAGGCGCGCGACAGTGGCGATGTTTTCCGCGCTCAATTCATCGGTCAGCATGATCACCGGCGTGCACCTTAGGTCGGCGTTTTCCCGCAGCTGCCGGAGCATGCTGACGCCGTCCATAACGGGCATGTTGTAGTCAAGGATGATCAGGTCCGGCCTTTCCCGCGCGGCCACTGCCAGACCTTCCTGCCCATTGGCGCCTTCAAATAATTCACAGGCGAACGGGCGAAACAGCCGGGCCAAAAGCATCCGCACGGCCTTGCTGTCGTCCACACTCAGAATTTTTGGGCTCATCTCGACTTGAAGTTGACTGCAACACAACTCTGAGCAAATGTCCCTCGCAAGTCCAGTCGCTCCGGCAAGTTTTGGCGCCCGAATAAATCTCCAGTTCCATCTGGATGTTCAAAAATGCTGGAGTAACCTGCTGCTGCGAGGGTCGCGGCAACACGCCCCGCGAGCATATTGCAAAGCTCGCCCGTCACGTCGGCGGCGCTTTCGTGGGTAACGCTCGTCACGCTTCGGCCCAGCAACAGGGCTGCCAACTTTGGCCATGAAGGCTGCAGGCAACTGGAAGATTGCCGAAAGCTTGAACTGGGTGGCTTGGCGGTTCAGCTATCATTGCGGACAGGTCTAGCGAGAGCCTGGAGAATACCTTGCGGCATCCGGGGAAGCGTTACCACCTCCTCCGCGGCGTCAAGCTTGATCGCTGCTTGAGGCATTCCGAAAACCACGCAGCTTTCCTCATCCTGAGCCAAAGTGCGTGACCCTGCTGCGCGCAGCGACTGGAGACCGCGCGCGCCATCGACGCCCATCCCCGTGAGTAGGACCGCGACGGCCTGATCCCCGGCGAGCTCCGCCGCGGAGCGAAACAAGATGTCCACCGAGGGGCGGCAGTGGTGCACGGGTGGCGATTGCGTCAACCGGACACAGTAGCCGCGGCCTGAGGCCGCCAGTGCGAGATGAAAGTCGCCAGGCGCCAAGAGGCACAGGCCAGGCTGCAATTCCTCGCTGTCCACAGCCTCGCGCACGGTGAACGGGCACAACTCATCCAAGTGATTGGCCAGGATGCGGGAAAAATTCGGTGGAATGTGCTGCACCACCACGATCGGCGGTAGCCCGTTGGGTAATCGCGGCAGCAGGAAGCGCAGAGCCTCGACGCCCCCTGTGGAGGATCCAATCAGGATTACCCGACGGGCGGAGAACGTGCCGGGGCGGACCGGTGGTGCGATTGGTACTGCTGGCTCGGTGGGTAGCTTGAGACGCGGAGGGGCGCGACGCGAGCGTGCTGCTGCCTTCACATGATAAGCCAGCCGGTTCGCCAACTGCCCCAGGTTCCCGCTGCCGTCTGGCTTGGCCAGAACATCCAAGGCGCCGGCCGCAAGCGCCTCCAGCGCTTTGGCAGAGCCGGACGGAGTGAGCGAACTCACCACAACGACCGGCACTGGGTAGTATTCCTGCAAAATCTTCAGGAAGCTAAGCCCATCCATGCGCGGCATTTCCAAGTCGAGCGTGACCACATCCGGTTGGAGGGCCAGAATCTGATCGCGCGCGACATAGGCGTCACTCGCGGCGCCGACAACCTCGATCTCGGGATCGCGCGCAAGAGCCTCGCTGATGGCGCGTCGGGCGACCGCGGAATCGTCCACGATGAGCACCCGGGTCTTGCGTTCAGCACTATTCATTATTGGTCGCCGCACCTTCGCCCTTATGGAAGCGCAAGGCTCGATAGTGCCCGACGTCGCGGACGTTCATAGCCGTTGGTAAATCCCCTGCTGAATAGGTTGCAAGCCGTGGCGGGTGCCAAGCAGGCTTTCTGAATGTCCCACAACTAGGTAGCCTCCCTGGGACATGTACTGTGTCAGCCGCTGCACGGCGATCGCGCGGGAGGGTGGATCGAAATAGATCATCACGTTGCGGCAGAAGATTACATGCTGTTTCCGGGCCACGGGATAAGTGGGCTGGAAAAGATTGATCCGCTCGAAGCGCAAGCGCTCCCGGAGCTCACGCTTGATCCGACAGGTCCCGGCCCGGATGCCGATCCCCTTCTGAAAATAGCGCTTCAGCAGTTCTGGCGGCACCGATTGGATGGCACCCATTTGATAGATGCCCTGTTGAGCGTGCGCGAGCATGCGCCTGGAGATATCCGAGGCAGTGATCTGCCACTCGAGGGGGGAATAAGCGCGTAAATGTTCCGCGACCACGATGGCCATCGTGTATGCCTCCTCACCCGACGATGCGGCTGCAGACCAGAGCCGCAGCGGCGATCGCGAGGAAACCAACCTCGGCATCAGCACTGGCAGAATACGGTTGACGAGAAAGGAAAAGTGGTCGGGTTCGCGGAAAAATTTCGTATGGTTGGTGGAGATCAGATCCACCAGTTCCTCGATCTCCTCCGATCCCTCCGCGGAACTCGAGAATAGCGCAGTAGTCATCGTAGGATTTCAAGCCCAGTGCGCGGAGGCGCTTCTGCAGGCGGTTGGCGAGTAGCGTCTGCTTGTCAGCGCCCAAGCGGATGCGGCTGTGCTCGTAAACCAGGTCCACCAAAATCCGGTACGCCTTTCCGGAAAAAGATATCGTCACGAGCGGCGTCCCATCGATTGTTGCTGACCGGCGAGCTGGGCTCAGAAGTTTCGAAAGTGGGCGTCGTCCGAGTCTGCCTTGGCTACATGATCTTCGGGCATAGGTATGGCACGTCGCCCGGTGCTGGTGATGGCGCGGTTCGACGTCGTGAGGAGCCGCGCCGAGGACACGGGGGTCGGGCTTACGGAATTAGACTTGCCGCCGACGAGCAGGCGCAGTTTTCCCACCTGATCTTTCAGGGTTTCCGCTTGTGCATCGAGTTCTTCCGCGGCGCTGGCGCTCTCCTCCGCGCTCGCAGAATTGCTTTGGGAGACCTTATCCATCTGGGCGATGGCGGCGTTGATCTGTTCGATACCCTGCGCCTGCTCGCGGGCGGCAGTGGCGATTTCCGCGACAAGCGAGTCGGTAGTACTCACCCTCTCGGCAATCTGCGCAAGTGACTCCTCGACCTTGGCCGTGCATTGAGATCCTTTTCGACTGTTGACGATCGCTGCCTCGATCTTGTCCGCCGTCTCCTTGGCCGCGGCGGCGCTGCGCTGGGCTAGCGATCGAACCTCGTCGGCAACTACCGCGAAGCCGGCGCCGGCCTCACCAGCCCGCGCCGCCTCAACCGCCGCGTTCAGGGCGAGAATGTTTGTCTGGAAGGCGATCTCGTCGATATTCTTGACGATCTTGGCGACCTCGGCGCTTGACGAATCGATCGCCGCCATCGCGTAAGTCATTTCGGCCATCGTCATGGAACCTGTTGCAGCCACGGAGCGGGCTTCGGAGGCCAACTCCTTGGCCTTTTCGGCATTTTCCGCTGTTGCTCGGATCATGCTGGACATCTCTTCGAGCGACGTGCTCGTCTCTTCGACAGATGCGGCTTGCTCACTGGCCCCGGAAGCGAGGTTTTGACTAGCCATCGACACCTGCCGGGCCGCCGAGGCGGTCTGGAGCGCCCCCCGGTCAAGGTTGACCGTGATGTCCTTGAGGGCTCGGTTTGTCGAGCGAATGACCTGCCATGCCAGAACGATCGTCAGAAGTAGGGCGAGGCCAAGGGCAGCGCCGATCAGGCGGACGCTGAAGAGCGCAGATGCCTTGCCAGCATCCGCGGTGGATTGGCCAAGCTTGGCTTTGTAGTCAACCGTGATGTCGATCGCCTTGAGATATTTCTCATAGTCGGGGATAACGGCCTCTTGCTGCACTTTCCGAGATTCCTCGGCGTTGCCTTCGTGAGCCAGTTCTATCGCGCGAGTGCGGGATGCTGTCATAATCTCTTTCGCGCGCTGGACCTCCTCGAAGAGGCGACGATCTTCGTCGTCGGCGATCAAGCCCCGGTCTTTGTAACTCTTGAGCAACTCGTCCCGGCGCGCCGTGTTGGCGGTGATCCTTTGTTCGTGTGCGGCATTACGCTCAGACGACCCCGTCTCGTCGATCTGCAGAAGGTCAATTAGGTTGCCCCGGGAAACCTTGGATGCCTCGTTCAGCAACAGTACGCTTGGGAGACTACTGTCCGCCAAATCCGCTACATTTTGCGCGAGGCCAGTCAGTCGCCAGAGAGCGAACACGCCAAGCGCAATGATGATCAGCAGCATGGTGGCAAAGCCGGCGATAACCCGCCGCGAGATGGTCCAGTTGTTCATGGTCATCCTTTATCGGGTTGAGTTGGTTCCGGTTTTGTCAGAGGCGGCAACGAAAGGGTCCCGTCCTCCGCGAAGATTTTTTCGATGTTGAGCAGGATGTTGACGCTACCCTCGATAGTAGCCAATCCCAGAATGTATTGCGTCTCCGGCGCCCCTCCGAAGTCCGGCGTGGCCTCGATGTCGTCTGCCGTCAGTTGCACCACCTCTTCGACGGCATCCACGATGGCACCCATCAAAGTGTTGCCGCCGGACGGTGCGGCGACCTGGACGACGATGATGCAGCTCCGTTCACCGTAGTCCTTAGCGGCGAACTGGAACTTGGCGCGAAGGTCAAGCACTGCGATGACAGTGCCGCGGAGATTGATGACACCTTTCACATGCGCTGGCATTCGGGGTACCGGCGTGATCGGACAGAGGCGTATAATCTCCCGAACGTTGAGAACGGGAAACCCATAGGACTCATCGCCAAGGGTGAACGTTAAATAGCGTCCTTCTCTGGCGGCAGGTTGAGCCCGGAGTGATGGTTCTTGGTTCATTGCGTGGCGGGGGAAATGGGGACCGCAGACCGCGATGGTTGGTAGGGCATCTGGACCAGCGTATCCACGTCGAGGATGAGGCCAACTCCGCCATCGCCGAGAACTGCGCCACCGGCCAGCAGATTCTGCTGCCTGAAAGCCCGGCCGAGACTCTTGATCACAACCTCCTGTTTGCCGATCAGCTCATCGACGAGCAGGCCCCTGGCGGCGTCGCCAAATTCGACCACGACGATGATGCCGTCCTCGGGCTTGACTGCCCGCGAAGCCGTCCCGAGGTAGTGGCCCAAACGGAGCAGCGGCGTCTGCTGGCCACGCACTCTGACGACCTCGCCGTGCCCATGGACGGTCGTGACCATGCCGGGTGCAGGTCTGAAGGACTCGCGAATAGAAAGCGTGGGAATGATGTAGCGGTGGTCGCCCACTCCGATCAGCAAACCGTCGATAATGGCAAGGGTCAGTGGAAGCAGGATAGTGAAGGTCGTGCCCTGGCCAGGTACCGATTGGATCTCGACCTTGCCGCGCAAATTCTCGATGTTGCGCGCTACGACATCCATGCCAACGCCACGACCGGATAGATCGGTGAGCGTTTCCGCCGTGGAGAATCCGGGTTGGAAGATGAGGGAAAAGATCTCGGACTCAGTCAAATTTGCGTTGGCTTTCACTAAGCCACCCTCGATGGCCTTGGCAAGAATGCGTCCGCGGTCGAGTCCTTTCCCATCGTCTTGGATGCGGATTACGATTCCGCCCCGCTGGTGGGCAGCGGTTAGGCGAATTGTGCCGAGTTCGGACTTACCCTGCGCGACGCGGTCCGCGGAATCCTCAAGCCCGTGATCGACCGCGTTGCGGATCATATGAACAAGGGGATCACTCAGCTTTTCGACAATGTTTCGATCGAGCTCAGTGTCCTCACCTTCAAGCAAAAGCTGAACCTGCTTCTGCTTTTGCGCCGCGAGATCTCGCACCAGTCGGTTCATCTTGTGGAATATCGCGCGGATCGGAACCATGCGAAGCGACATGGCGTTCCGTTGGAGTTCCGTGGTGATCCGACTGAGCTGGCGCAGGCAGCGCACCAGTTGAAGGCTGTTGATCACCTGGACGTCGGGGTTCTGGACAACCATCGACTGGGCGATGACCAGCTCGCCTACGAGATCCACCAAGTTGTCCAGCTTGGCGGTATCGAGCTTTACGAACCCGCTTGACGGGCTGGGTATGGTCAACTCTCGGAACGCCCCGACCACACTCTGTCGAACCTTCGGCTGCGCTTGCAGCTCGGCGGTCTTCGTCATCGGCGCCGACGAAACTCCGGCCGTTTGGGAGCGCTCTACGCCCTCGGGGGGGTCCGCGATTTCGGGCGACGATTCACCGCGTAGGGAAGACTGCACGCGCGCAATGATCTGCCGCGTGGGGAAGACGATCGGTACGCCAGCATTTGTTCCCTGGAGTTGCGAGCCAACCTCGCGGGTGAAGTGCTTCAGTGCATCGGCACCGGCGAGGATCAGATCGATGATCTCCGAGGTAATCGGAAGCTCCGAGCGGCGCACAGCGTCAAGTAGGGATTCCAAATCATGCGCGAGGTCGCGCAGGGCGTCGAGATGAAGGAAGCCCGCCGCGCCCTTGAAGGTGTGAAAGGCGCGAAAGATCGAATCGATTGTTGTCGCATCCGCGGGATTTTCCTCGAGTACGAGGACACCCTGCTCGATGCCCTGCAACAGCTCCAAAAACTCGCCGTGGAATTCTCGCAGAAGTCCAAAATCTTCTGTGAGGTCGAGGCAGATCGATGGCTCCTCGGCGCCTGAAGGTAAGGCGGTTGTTGCGCTCCCGTCCCTTTGCGTTGCGCTACCGGATTTCTCGGTCAGAGCCCAGCCCTCAGGCCAGGCCGGCGTCGCCGTTCCCGTTTGCCAGGACAGCAATACCGACGTCATCCAGGCGTGCCACTCGTTAAAGTTGCGGATGGTCTCTTTGGTGAACTTGCCTGGTCCGTCCAACACGTGGTCCAACCACGCGCGCGCCACCTGCAAACCAGCAGTTAGTTGGGGTGGAACATCCGCTTCTGCGAGTTCTTCCAGATCCATGACGAACCTGTTGATGGGCAGAAGTCCCCTATCTTGGTTGGGAGCTACGAACGCCAGTTCCTCGCCGAGTTGGCCAATAATATCGGCCGCCTTGGGAAAACGGGAAATGGAGGATTCTTTTGGGTTCTCAGGAAACACACCGGATTGAATTGAAAAAGGCCGGCCAAGTCAACGCATACCAAGGAAGTCCTTACGTCATAACGACCGAGACAACGCGATAATCTCCAAAAAAAAGGGTTTCGTTAAACGGTGCGTGGCACGCTGTCGTAAGAAAACGCGCAGATAGGTGACCCGTGAGCAACGACAACATCATGGATAAGATTCGCAAACTGTTGGCCTTGGCAGATAAAAACTCTGGTGCCAGCGAGAACGAAATGATGACTGCGATGGCAATGGCTCAAGCTTTAATGCGTCGACATCATCTCTCCCGAAGTCATGTCCAAAGGTATACGACGCAGCATCATCCGGTATTGAGCTAAGCCGCATGGGTGGTGGTACCGCCTGCGAGCGGATTGCCGTAGGTCCGCTTCTGGCACAAAGCGGACTAACCGGAATGCTGCTGCGATGTCCGCTAATGCGAACAAAGCGGACATTGGCGGCTAACTCAAATCTAACAGTGAAGATTGGCGCTGTCCTTTTGGCTGCGGGGGACTCACGCCGGTTCGGAAGCGGTAACAAGCTGCTCGCCGACATCGGGGGCAAGCCCACTCATCCGCCGGGTGGCTGAAGTCATCGCTCGCCGGCTTGGGGGCGCCGTCACGCTTGGCAAACATGATCCGGCCACCTATCCCCGAGGCTTACCCCGGGCGCTTCGGTACCCGATACCGGTCGTCGAGTTTTTCCAAAGCGTCTGCGATGTGCGTGCCCGATTGGTGTGCGTAACGCTCGACCATGGCCAGCGTCTTGTGGCCGCTGATGCGCTTCACGGTCGGAAGGTCGACGCCTGCCTGGACAAGGTGTGTGATCGCTGTGTGTCGGAGGGTGTGACGGACGACCTGTTTCGGATCCAGCCCCGCAGCTGCAACGCAGCGGACGAATGCCTTGCGGACATCCACGGTGTGTCCCTTACGTGCGCCTGGAGAGGGGAAGAGCCACTCAGCGCCTGGTGGCAGCGTCTGCATGTACTGCGCGAGGAACTCCGCCAGATCGGGCGAAATAGGCTGTGTCCGGGCTCCAGCTTTGGCGTGGGGCAGTAGATCGAGCGAGCGGGACTGGCCGGAACGGAGCTTTTTGTAACGCTCGATGTCAAATGTCGTGATCTGAGACAGCGGCTTATTGCCTAAGGAGGGGATCAGGTGCTGGTCGAGCTAACCTTAGCGCGCCCAGCTCAAGCCCGGCTGGTGCCGGACGATCGCGAGGGAACGGTGCCGCGCTCGCGGCGCAGAAACCCGCTCAGGCGGTCTAGATAGAGATAGACGACCGGGGTGGTGAATAGGGTGAGGATCTGCGACAGCAGCAATCCGCCCACGATCGCGTAGCCGAGCGGCTGGCGGATCTCCGAGCCGGCGCCGGTCCCGAGCATCAGCGGCACCGCTCCGAGCAGCGCCGCCATGGTGGTCATCAGGATCGGCCTGAAGCGCAGCACGCAGGCCTGGTAAATCGCGTCCTCGCGGGCGAGCCCCTCGTTGCGCTCAAGCTGCAACGCGAAGTCGACCATCAGAATGCCGTTCTTCTTCACGATGCCGATGAGGAGGAGAATGCCGAGCATGGCGATCACGCTGAGATCGAGGTTGACCGCCATCAGCATGAGCAGCGCGCCGATGCCGGCAGAGGGAAGCGTCGACAGGATGGTGATCGGATGGATGGTGCTCTCATAGAGCACGCCGAGGATGATGTAGATGGTCACGAGTGCTGCGGCGATGAGGAGCGGCTCGCCGGCGAGCGAGGAGAGAAAGGCGTTGGCGTTGCCTTGGAAGGTGGTGACCAGAGACTGAGGCTTGCCGCTCTGCTGCTCGATCTTCCTGATGGCGTCGACCGCGGCGCCAAGGGCCACGCCCGGTTTCAGATTGAAGGATATGGTCGTCGCCGGGAACAGGCCCTGATGGTTGATCACGATCGGCGCCGCGGTGATGTTGCTGTCGACGAGGGTGCTGAGAGGCACCTCCTGTGCGGCGGAAGAATTCACGTAGATATCGTTGAGCGCCTCTGGGCCGCGCTGGAAGCGCGGATCGACCTCAAGCACGACGTGGTACTGATTGAGCGCGGTGTAGATCGTTGACACGATCCGCTGGCCGAAGGCGTCGCCGAGCGTGTTGTCGACCGTCGACGGCAAGATGCCGAAGCTCGAGGCGGTATCGCGATTGACCGTGGCGTTGAGCAGGGGTCCGGCATTCTCCTGGTCGGAAGTGACATCGGCGATTTGCGGAAGCGCCTTGAGCTTGTCGAGAAAGATTGCCGACCAGCGGTTGAGCTCGTTCTGGTCGGCGTCGGTCAACGTGTATTGATACTGGGTCTTGGCCACGCGGCCGCCGACGGTGATGTCTTGCGCCGCCTGCATGTAAAGCGTGATGCCTTGAACCTTTTCCAATGCCGCTTGTAGGCGGTCGATGACCTGATCGCTGCTGACGTTACGCTCGTCATGCGGCTTGAGCGCAATGAACACGCGACCCTGGTTGAGCGTGGCGGTCGAGCCGCCGGGGCCGATGGCAGCGGCTACCGAGGCGACGGCAGGATCCTTCAGCAGAGGATCGAGCAAGGCCTCCATGCGGTCGGCCATCGCCGGGTAGGAGATATCCTGCGCACCCTCGGCAAGGCCGATGATCAGCCCGGTGTCCTGTTGCGGAAAGAATCCTTTCGGGATGACGACATAGAGGTAGCCGGTGAGCGCTATGGTCCCGAGCATGACCATCAAAATGATGAACCTGCGCCGCAAGGCGACCTTTAGCCCGCGCTCGTAGGCTCCGACCAGGCCGTCGAAAGCGCGTTCCACCGTTCGATAGAGCCATCCGTGGCGCTTGCCGTTTTCGTTCTTGAGCAGCAGCGAGCACAGCATCGGCGTGAGCGTGAGCGAGATCAGCAGCGAAAGGACGAGCGCGACGCTGACGGCGACGGCGAATTCCTGGAACAGCTTGCCGATATAGCCGCCCATCAGGAACAGCGGGATGAACACCGCGATCAGCGACAGCGTGATCGACACGATGGTAAAGCCGATCTCGCCCGCACCCTCGAGCGCGGCTTTCATCGGGCTTGAGCCTTCCTCGAGATGGCGGACGATGTTCTCGATCACCACCACGGCGTCATCAACTACGAAGCCGACCGCGATGGACAGCGCCATGAGCGACAGATTGTCGAGGCTGTAGTCGAGCTCATAAAGCACCGCGAAGGTGCCGATCAGGGCGAGCGGGATGGTGATGGCCGGTATGATGGTCGCCCAGAAGGTGCGCAAGAAAACGAAGATCACCATCACCACGAGCACGATGGTCAGCATCAGCGTGAACTGCACGTCGGTGACCGAAGCGCGGATGGTCTGGGTGCGGTCGGAAACCACGTTGAGCTTGATCGGTGGCGGGATGGAAGCTTCGAGCTGCGGCAAGAGCGTCTGGATGCGATTGACCGTCTCGATGACATTGGCGCCGGGCTCGCGCTGGACGGCGAGAATGATGGCGCGCTGCTTGTTGCACCAGCCGGCGATCAGGTCGTTTTCCGGCCCCTCGATGGCCCTGCCGACGTCGCTGATG
This sequence comes from uncultured Alphaproteobacteria bacterium, assembly GCA_963825835.1. GTDB lineage: Bacteria > Pseudomonadota > Alphaproteobacteria > Rhizobiales > Methyloligellaceae > Methyloceanibacter. The sequence goes on from CAWGVA010000032.1 coordinate 11,789, forward strand.
CGCACAGGCGAGCCGTTGCGGTAGGCGACTATCAGGTTGTTGTAGGCCTCGGGCTTCAGCAGCTGATCGTTGGTGTTGAGCGTGAAGCTTTGTTGCGGACCGTTGAGCGTTCCCTTGGGAAGATCGACATTGGCCTGGCCGAGCACGTTGCGCACGTCTTCAAGGCCGATGCCGCGATTGGCGAGCGCCTGCGGATCGACCTGAACGCGGATCGCTGGCTTCTGCCGTCCGCCGATGCCGATCTGGCCGACGCCGTCGATCTGCGAAATTTCCGGAATGAGGATGTTCTCGGCGAAGGCGTCGACCGTGGTGAGCGGCAGCGTATCCGAGGTGAGGGCAAGCACCAGGATCGGCGTGTCGGCGGGGTTCACTTTGCGGATGGTGGGCGGGTAGGGGATGCCGACGGGGAGATAAGGGCTTGCTGCGTTGATGGCCGCGAGCAAGTCCTCCGCCGCGCCGTCGACGTCGCGGCCAAGGTCGAACTGGACGGTGATTTGGGTGATGCCGAGCGCGCTCGATGAGGTGAGCTGGGTGACCCCAGGGATCTGGGTGAATTGCTGCTCAAGCGGCGTCGCCACTGAAGAGGCCATGGTCTCCGGATCGGCGCCGGGCAATTGCGCCGAGACGGCAATGGTCGGGTAGTTGACATTGGGCAGCGAGGAGACCGGCATCAGCCGGTAGGCGGCAAGCCCGCACAACAGCAGGCCCACCATGAGCAACACCGTGGCGACCGGGCGGCGGATGAAGGGGGCCGAGAGGTTCACGGGATTGCCTGCTCGACGGCGCTTTGCAGGTCGGCGCTCTCGGCCTCCTTGCCGTGCAGCTCCTCGACCAGGCTGCCTGGCTCGAGCCTGTACTGGCCCTCGAGCACGACGGTCTCGTTGGGTTTGAGGCCTGAATCGATCAGCGCCTGTCCCTCGCTGATCTCGTCCACGGTCACGGCGCGCATATGCACCGTCCGGTCGGACCCGACGACATAGACATAGGCGCCGTTCGGCCCCTGCTGCACCGCCGACGAGGCGATGCTGATCCCGTTATGCCTGGTCTCGAGCAAGAGCCTCGCGTTGATCAGCTCGCCGGGCCAGAGCACATGCGCGGTGTTGGGAAAATCGGCCTTGAGCTGGATGGTGCCGGTGGTTTGCAGGATCTCGTTGTTGACCAGCGCAAGCTTGCCCTCGTCGAGCTTGATCTTGTCGTCGTGGCTATAGGCGAGGACCGTAAGAGGTCCCTTGGCCATCTGTTGCTGGATTTCCGGCAGGTTGGTTTCCGGCAGGGTGAAGATCACCGAGATCGGCTCGATCTGGGTGACCACCACGAGGCCGTTTGCGTCCGTCGGGTGGATGATGTTGCCTATATCGACCTGGCGCACGCCGGTGACCCCCGCGATCGGCGAGGTGAGCTTGGTGTATTCGAGCTGCACCTTGGCGGCTTCGATGAGCGCCTCGTCTGATTTGATGGCGCTTTGCAGCTGGAGGACTTGCGCTTTTTGGGTGTCGAGCAGCTGAATAGTCGCGTCGCCCTTGGCCAGCAATTGGTTATAGCGGTCTAGATCGGCGAGAGAGTCGGTGAGCTGGGCCTGATCGCGATCGCGGGTGGCCGTCATTTGGTCGAGCTGGGCCTGATAGGGACGCGGATCGATTTCGGCGAGCGTGTCGCCGGACTTTACCGTCTGCCCTTCGGTAAAGGTGATCTTGGTGAGCTGCCCCTGGATCTGGCTGCGCACCACGTCGGTGTTGTAGGCAATGACGGTTCCGATGCCGCGGAGGTAGATCGGCACATCGCCGCTGCTGACCGTGCCGGCAACGACGGGAACGGCGGGAGGCGCTGGAGGTGGCGTGGCGGCCGTCACGCTGGCGCGCCCATGCATGACAAGGAAGACGCCAGCGGCGGCGAGGCCGGCGATCACCAGCACAACGAGAATGGCAGTTCCTCGTCTCATCTTCCTTCATCAACTCCCAGAGATACCGTTCAGTCCGCCTTCACCTGCGTCGGCTCGCCTGACGTCCGCCGCCCGAATTGGTGGCGCCTGTTCCAGTGGACGACGAAGAGGAGAACGCGTTGCTCGCCGTTGTCGCGGCCGGCGCTGACGCCGAGCCGAAGGTTGCGGCGAGTGAGGAGGTTGAGCTCCCCATCGAGGAGGAGGTGGTCGAAAGCATGGACGAAACCGAAGGCGTGCCGGTCACGTCGAGCGGCGCGGGGCTGAGGCCGCCGGCCCCGAGCTCGGTCGATCCCATGGGGATTCCAACCCGGCCGACGGCTGCGCCGGCGGACATTCCGGTGGGCGACGACGCCGATGCGGTGGGCGAGGCGAGGTTGGGGCCTGCCGTGCAGGTCCCCGATGCGGTTCCGGTGGTGCCGCCATCGAAGACGGTGGCCAATCCGGTAGGGGAGCTAGTCGTGCCCATGGCGGACGCCGCTCCGGTCGCCGGCGCGCCGAACGACGCTTGTGGGACCGAGCTGCTGAAGCCTGAGCACACCGCGAGGTCGTTAGTGGAGAGCCCAGAGGGCGTTGTACCCGGTGAGGTGCCTTGCGGAACGATCTCGGTGGCGCCAAGGCGGATTCCGGTTGGCGCCACCGGCTGAGGCGCGCCGATGCCGAGCGGGGAGGTCATGCCGAGGGGCGAGGGGGTGGGGGCTCCGCCAACCGCGCCGACCTGAGCGAGTGCCGGGCCCGGGGAGAGCGCGACCGCCAGCGTCGCCGCGATAATGAGCCGCGCCATATCGACTGCTCCTAACGCCGCCCCAGGGCCGAGAGTGAACGCCTCATTCGCTCGGGAAGTTCTGGGCACAACCTGGGTATCAGGAGAGAGATAAGCTTTGTCGCCGTTGCTGCGCTTAGGTCCACCTTGCGCCAAATCGACGCGACCCGGGGGAGGTCCGGGTCTCAGGAACGGTGGTGGGCACGAACCTCAGAAAGGACGACCGAGCCACGTCTGATATTGCCAGAAGGCGATCAGCCAGAGCGCATAGATCCCGATCACCAGCGCTACGCCGGCAAGGTCGCGCTTGCCGTCGTGCTCGGCAGGGCTGAGCCACCAGCTCAGCTGCCGGCTTACCCGGGGCAGGATCAGGCTGAGCAGGACGACGCTCGCCGCATTGTTGATGAACAGAAACAGCCAATAGGGCAGGTGAAAGACGCCGACCAGGATCGGCTTCTGCAGCCATTCGTTGAGCAGGAACACGAGCGGATAGAGCACCATCAGCACGACCATGTTCTGCTTCCACCACGCTGGCGGCGCGGCACCCGGAACCTCGAACCATTGGTCGAAGCCCGTGCGCACGATCCTCGTGTGGCATTCGTCGGTGAAGGCCTCCGACTCTTCGAGCAGCTTCTTCCGCTCGGGCGAGTCGAGCCAGGTCTGCAAATTCGCCTCTGAATCGAAGCGCAGGATGGTGAGCCAGTCCTCCTGCACGCCGGGGACCGGAGGCTCGCGCCGATAGCCTTGAAAGCCGGGCGACTTCGCTTGCGCCTCGGCGATCCGGCGCCCCCATTGCAAGTAGGCCTCTTCCTGTCCTGGCTTGATCCGCGTCGAAATCACGGCAGAGACCGGCGCCGGCAGCACGCCGGGCTGGGAGTCGCTGACGAGGTGAACGTCGTCCTGGCCGACCAGTATGGACTGCGCCTCCGCCACCAAGCGCTGGCGCTCGGCCGAGCGCAGCCAGGTGACGGCCGCGCCGCGCGAGGCAAAGCGCTGCAGAATGACCCAGTCGACCTGGGAGGGCGGCGAGGGCGGCATCACCGTTTCCTTGACGAAGCCTGCTTGCGCGGCAACCGCCTCGCTGACCCGCTGCTGCCATCTGGCAAAGTCCTCGCCCTTGCCAGGTTCGACCCGCGTTTGGGTGACGATGGTCACTGCCTTTCCGTCCTGCGCGCTCATGAGCCGAGCCTATCGAAGATGCGCTCCGGAGAAAGCGGCAGGCTCGTGAAGCGCACGCCGGTCGCGTCGGCGACGGCGTTCACGATCGCCGGCGCCACGCAATTGATGGCGCATTCGCCTTGCGCTTTGGCGCCGAGCGGCCCGATCTTGTCGTAGGTGTCGGCGAAGTAGATTTCGCTGCGCGGCACGTCGGCGAAGGCCGGAATGCGATAATCGCGCAGCGCCGGGTTCAGCATCACGCCGCGCGCGTCGTAGACCATCTTCTCGTAAAGCGCCCAGCCGAAGCCCATGGCGATGGCGCCGTCGAGCTGGCCGCGGCACTGCGTGGGATTGATGAGCCTGCCGACATCCGACGCGTGCACGCTCTGCAAGGTCATGATCTCGCCGGTGACGCGATGGACGGCGACGCGCACGCCATGCACGTCGAACCCTATCGTGCGCGGCGACAGATACGCCTTGCGCCTCACGTCGAAGCGGTCGCCGACCTTGGCTCCCTCCGCATGGAGCTCGGCGAGCGTCGTCTTGCGGTTGGCGCAAATGATCGAGTCGTCCTGCAACCGGCAACCGGCAGGGTCGCAGCCGAAATGACGGGCGGCAAAGGCGATGAGCACGTCGCGGAGCGCGAGCGCAGTCTTCTCAACTGCCTGACCGGCGACGACCGTCCCGGTGCTGGCGAAAGTCCCGGTGTCGTAAGGGGTCTGATCGGTGTCGCCATTGATGATGGCGATGTTGCTCGCGCGCGTGCCGAGCACCGAGGCGGCAATCTGGCGGTGCGACGTGGTCGAGCCGTTGCCCATCTCGGTGGAGCCCACCGCGAGGTGATAACTGCCGTCGGCAAGGAGGCGTATCTCGGCGCCCGAGCGATGCTCGGTCGGCGGACCTGAATCGAGCATGGAAAGCGCAACGCCGGTGCCCTCCAGCCACTCGTCGCCTTCAGGCTTGGGCAGGCCCCGGCCGCTTTTCAGCGCCGTCTCGACGAGATCGAGGCATTGATCGATGCCATAGCTGCCGAACTCGACGTCTGACGGGTCCTTCCAAATCGACTCGATGCGGTCGGTTTCCCTGACCTTGTTGATGCGCCTGATCTCGAAGGGGCCTAAGCCCAGCAGCCGCGCGAGATCGTCCATGGCGCATTCGATGGCGAAGGTCGATTGCGAGGCGCCGTAGCCGCGAAAGCCTCCGGCCGGAACCATGTTGGTATAGACGGCATAGCCGTCGGCCTTCTTGTTGACGCAGCGATAGGCGGCGATCGGGCTGCCAAGCGCCGCGGCCAGCGTCTCGCCGCCATGGCCTCCATAGGCTCCGGTGTTGGACACGACGCGCACCTGCATTGCGGTCAGCGTGCCGTCCTTCTTGGCGCCGAGCTTCACATGCGTGGTCATCGGGTGGCGCGTGGTGGCGCCGGTGAACTGCTCTTGGCGCGTGTACTCCCACATCACCGGGCGGCCGAGCTTGAGCGTGGCAAGCGCGCACAGATCCTCGGTGACCATCTCCTGCTTGCCGCCGAAGCCGCCGCCAATGCGCTCGGTGAACACGTGCACGTCGCGGTCGAACAGGCCGAACAGATAGCAAAGCTTCTGCTTGGCGATGAACGGCGCCTGGGAGCTCGTGCGCACGTGCAGGCGGCCGTCGTCGCCGCACCAGGCAAGCGAGCCATGCGTCTCAAGATGCACGTGCTGCACCCGGGAGGTCTGATAGGTCATCTCGTGAATGGCGTCGGCTTCCTTGAAACCTTGCTCGACATTGCCGAGCTCGCCATGGATATCGACATAGATATTGTCGCTGAAGGCGACGCTCTTCTTTTCATGCAGGATCGGCGCGCCAGGTTCCATGGCGAGTTCCGGGTCGAAAACCGTGGGGAGAAGCTCGTACTCGACTTCGAGTAGCCGGCAGGCTTCTTCCGCCGCGCCCTCACTCTCCGCCACGAACGCGGCCACCCGCTGGCCGACGAAGCGCACGATATTGTCGAGCATGTAGGTGTCGTCGGGATCGACCAGATGATCCTCGTGCGTGGCCGTCGAGTAGAGCTTGCGCGGCACGTCCTCCCAGGTGAACACGGCGACCACGCCGGGCACCGCGAGAGCCTTGTCGCGCTTGATCGAAGTGATGCGCGCATGCGCATGCGGCGAGCGCAGCACTTTGAGATGGAGCGCGCCTTCCGCGGGAACGTCGAGCGTGTAGCGCGCTTTGCCGGTGACGATCGCTTCGGCGAACGGATTGCGCAGGCTCCTGCCACAGGCGTCTTCTCCGTTACCCTCCTCCTCGACATTGATCACGCCGTGCAGCGCATCGTCGATCGAGTGATAGCCGGTGCAGCGGCAAAGATTGCCCTTCAGCCGGTGCGGCAGATCCTGCCGCGCTTCGCCGTCGAAGGTCGCTGCCGTCATGATCATGCCGGCGGCGCAGAAGCCGCATTGAAAGGCCTGAGCATCGAGGAAGGCCTGCTGCATCGGGTGCAGCGCGCCGTCGCGGGCGAGCCCTTCGATGGTGGTGATCTCGTGTCCGGCGCCGCGGAAGGCGGGCACCAGGCAGGAATGGTAGGGCACGCCGTCGAGCCAGACGGTGCAGGCGCCGCAGTCGCCCTGGTCGCAGCCCTTCTTGACGCCGAAGAAGCCAAGCTGCCGCAGGAAGGTTCTGAGGCACTGCCCAGGCTCAGGCTCCGCCGAGAAGTTCCTGCCGTTCACGGCGAAATTCATGCCGCCGCTCCTGGGTTTGCCAGCTCGGCGCGAATTTGCTCGGCATAATAATAGGTGAGCCGCCGCCGGTAGGCCGGCGAGCCATGCACGTCGTCGAAATAGCCTTCGGCCGGAACAGCCTCATCGATGGCATGGCGCAGCTCGGCGGCGGACGGCGTGTGGTCGAAGCTGATCTGCACCGGCCTCGGCGTGGCGGCGGTGATGGTCAGCAGGAGATCGTCTCGTCCGGGCTCCGCGTGCCGATGAGAAACACGGCGGAGCGGCCGAGATGGGTCAGCGAGGATCGGTGCGAGGCGAAGCGCTTGCGGAGCGCGCGGGCAGGCAGATGGATGTTGCGCAGCAGCTCGCCGGGCGCAAGCACATTGGTGTGGTTGCCTGTGACGAAATCGATCGCCGCCACCTCACGCGAGGCCCCGTCGCGGGGCAGGAGCGTGTATCGGGCCTCGAGCGCCGTGGCAAGCGTCACCATCGGCCCTGCCGGCAACGACATGCAAATGTTGCCGCCGACCGTGGCTGCGTTCCAGATCTTGAACGAGGCAAGAAAGGCGCGGGCGCACAGCTGAAACAAGGGCGCCGCGGTCCATTCCGCCGGCGGTTGGAAGCCATACAGCTCGGCGATGGTGCAGGTCGCGGCAATGTCGAGGCCGGTGTTGGAAGCGGCAAGCGCCGGCCAGCGCAGAGAGCGGAGGTCGATGAGGGTGTCGGTCGCGATCTGCGGCGTGGAGAACAGCCAGGTGCCGCCGGCGAGCCAAGCGTAGCCGGGGCTCCACTTGACGATCTCGTCGGCGAAGCGAGGCTGCTTCACTTCTCTGATGGTGTTCAGATTCACTTTGCAGCGAGCCGGACAGCTGCAATCCCATGCAGCTTGCGTCGGCATCCTCCCCAAGCGCTTCCTCGAAAACCATTCTAGCTGCATTTTTGCGCTCGCGGTCAATGCTATAAGACCTGACCTCGGGGCCTAAACTGTCGAGAACCGGAGTTGCGGAGCAAGCGATGAGTGCCGGCGATCCAAGCGTCATTCCGAGCGCGCTCGACTGGCTGGAAGAGGGCCGCCGCGTGGCCCTGGCCACCGTCATTCAGACCTGGGGCTCGGCGCCACGGCCGGTCGGCAGCCAGCTTGCGATCGACGGGGGAGGGAACTTCCTCGGCTCGGTTTCGGGCGGCTGCGTCGAAGGAGAGGTGATCGCCGAGGCGGAAGAGGTGCTTCTCACGGCCACGCAGAAGACGCTCGTATTCGGCGTCGAGGACGGCACCGCCTGGAAGGCTGGGCTCGCCTGTGGCGGCACCATCCGCATTTTCGTCGAGCCGTTGGAAGGAGGAGCCGGCGAGGGGACAGGCGTGCTGCGTCAACTCGCAGGCGACATTGCGGCGCGACGCAAGGTGGCGCTGGTGACAGAGCTCGCCAACAGGATGAGGCGGCTCGCGCATGCGCCGGAGGATCTCGGGGACGATTTGGCGCCGGCGCTTACCGAGGCCTTCCGCCTGGACCGGAGCATGGCCTTGCCGGGACGCAATGGCGAAATCTTCATCAACGTCTTCGCTCCGACCACGCGCCTCGTCATCGTCGGCGCCGTGCATGTGGCGCAGGCTCTCGTGCCCATGGCCAGGGCGCTCGGCTATCAGGTTTTGATCGTCGACCCGCGCGGCGCCTTCGCCACGCAAGAGCGCTTCGGCGACGTCAAGATCGAGCATGATTGGCCTGACGAGGCGCTGCAGGCGGCAGGCCTCGACGCCGCGACCGCGGTGGTGGCGCTGAGCCACGACGCGAAGCTCGACGATGCGGCGCTGATCTCAGCCCTTCGCTCGGACGCCTTCTATGTCGGCGCGCTGGGGAGCAGGAAGACGCATGCCGGCCGGGTGGAGCGGCTCGCGCAGGCTGGGATCACCGCCGCCGACATCGCCCGCGTTCATGCCCCGATCGGGCTCGATATCGGCGCGCAAGGCGCGGCTGAGATTGCGCTTTCCATCATCGCCGAGATCACCGCCGTAGCACGCGGCAAAGGCGGAGCGCCTCGATGAGGATCGCTGGGCTCGTGCTCGCTGGCGGCCTCTCCTCGCGCACGGCGCCGCGCAACAAGCTTCTCGAGACGGTCGGCGACGAGCCGATTGTCCGCCGCGTTGCGGCTGTCGCGATCGCGAGCGGCACGCAGCCCGTCATCGTGGTAACCGGGCATGAAGCAGCGGCGGTCACGGCGGCGCTGCGCGGGCTCGACGTCACCATCGTTGCCAACCCTGACTACGTCGATGGCCTCAGCACCTCGTTGCGCGCTGGCTTGCGAGCCTTGCCTCAGGGCATCGACGGCTCGCTGATCCTGCTTGGCGACATGCCTGAGGTCGAGACCCCGGTGCTTACCGCTCTTGTGGCGGCCTTCACCGGCGAAAGCGCGATCTGCGTGCCCGTGCGCCACGGGCGGCGGGGCAACCCGGTGCTATGGGGCAGCGCCCATTTCGCCGAAATGATGCAATTGACGGGCGACAGCGGCGCCAAGCCCCTGATGGCCCGGCACGAGACGCACCTCATCGAGGTGGAAGTCGCGACCGACAGCATTTTCGAGGACGTCGACGCGCCGGAGGACCTTGCGCGCCTCAAGCGATTAGGCGCAACCAGCTAAGCCCTCAGTCGCCGCCAAGTACATTCGGCACCGAACCTGCCTTCGACACCACCGTGCCGAGCTTCTTGACCAGCATGTTGGTCGCTTGCGGCGAGGGCCTGACCAACTGGTACTTTACCACCTGAGCGGTCTTGTCCCTCGCCAAGACGCCGCTCACCAGCAGGTCGGCGCCGTGCGTCGTGCTCGTGGTCGCCACGGTCACGCCAGCCTCGCCGTCGAACGGCGTGAAGCTCGCCATCTCGCTGAAGCCGACGATGGGACTATGGTCGGCAGGCGCGAGATACATTGCCGGGCCGCCCTGGAGCGCCGAGCCGCTGGAAAACACCTTGACCGCGCCGGGGGCTGCGAGCTGGCCGACCACGATCCGCTCCGTGCCGCCGAGCGTCCCGGCGAGCCAGCCTGTGGCCAAGGACACGCCACCCTTATAGTCGAGCCCGAACGGCATGAAGGCGGCTGAAAGATTCGGCTTTCCCGAATCCTCAGGACACATGTCCTTGGTCGCGCTTGCGGTCTTGGTCTTGGGCCCGATCGCCGGCATCAGCGGGTAGACGAACACCTTCACCTGCGCCGGGCTGCCAGGGCCGGGAGCGGTGACAATGCTGTAGCGGCCGGTGGCGAAATCGACGAACCCCGAAGCGACGCTCACGCCCGAGCTGTCGTCGGGATAAGGGCTGAAGGACGAGAATAGCGATGGCGCCTTGCCTGGTTCTGACGGCAGGTCCGAGCGGAACACTTTGACCTCGCTCGGCACGCCAGCGCCAGATCCGACGATGATGTTGTCGGCGGTCGATCCATCGATCTGCGAGGCCGCCACGCTGACGCCGCCCCGCGCCGCAGAATCGAAAGCGTCAAAGCGGGCAAGCTCGGTCTCAAACGCGTATCTGCCGCCGGCCGCCTTTCCCGAATAGGCGATGACCTCCGGAGCATGGTCCTTGCCCGCGCCGGCCACGAGGTCGTAGACGCCGTCGTCGTTCACGTCGCCCATGGCCACGCTCAGGGTTCCCTCGAAGCCGGAGAAGGGCGTGATCGTGGCGACGAGCTTGTCGCCGTTGCCGTCATAGATCTTCACTTCTGCCGGATGACCCTTCGATCCGGGAACGGCCACCGCATAAGTCGAAACGGCCGGTATGACATTCACCAGCATCATCAGCCCGTTGTCCTCATGGTTGAGGCGATGGCAATGCATCACGAACAGGCCGGTGAAATCGTCGAACTTCATGCGCAGGCTAAGCGCGCCCTGCTGGATGACGGATTCCTCCGGACCAAGGGTCGGCGCAGGCACGTTGGCGTTGTCGACGGCCCACATTTCGGGCCCGGTCTCGAGACCCCTGGTCGGATCGAGATAATGCATGACCTGGAAGTCGTTGACGTGGATGTGGATCGGGTGCTCGTCGTTGTTGTTGTTGAGGAATTTCCACTCTTCGACCGAGCCTAGCCGCGGCTGGAGCAGGGGCACATAGGGAAATTCGATGCCCTCGAACACGTAGGTAAAAGATTTGGCATCGGCTGTGCTCGCCAGATTATTGACGAAGCCGCCTGAAATGGTGAGCTCGCGCTCAACGTCGGGCGTGACCTTGGAAATGTCCTCGAACACGGTGTAGGCGTCGAGTTTTTGCCCCTCCTTGAAGTCCGTGGTGACGCCCTTGCCGCCGGAGGTCGTCGCTCTCGCCAGGACCTGTGTCGGCGAGACGAAGAACCCGTCATAATAGCTCACGGCCTGGGGGAGCACGCTCAGGCTGCCGAGCACCGCCGGAGGGTTTTTCGAACCGTCGTTGGTGTAGAGCACGCCAGGCGCGCTGATAGTCGAAGCGCCGCCGCCGCGCGGCGACATCTCCAGGATGAGATCGCCCTCTTCGGGCATGGTCACCGCGATGGCGTAGCGGGTGGCCGGCGGAATGAGCAGCTTGGTGCCGTTCTCGAACACCGGATAGTGCACGTCCCGATAGGGAACCCCGTCCTGCCCGACGATGGCGATCTTGGGATGATTGCCCGTCGCCGTCTCGGTGAGCTGAACCGGCGTGTAGACGACGTCGCTGACATTGCAGAGCACCCAGATTTCGGTCTGGCCGGCCTTGCTCTTGATCACCGGCTGGAACTGGCCGTTGACGGTGAATTGCACGTCGCGCTTGTAGTCGGGCAAGTTTGGATCGGCAGGCACGGTCTTGTCAGTGCCGCGGAAGGGCGTGAAGCGCTGGAGGTTGCTCGGGATGAACTCAAACCGCCCGCGCTCGTTGCGGATTGACAGCGGCCCCGAATACCAGATGGTGAAAAACTCCGTTCCCTTCTTCGAGTCGAGGAAGTTCACCGGCGTAAGCAGCGGGCGGTAGGTTCCCTTCGCCAGCTCATCGCCTTGCGGCGGCTTGATGGTGTTCACCCATTGCGGCCAGGTGTAGTTGTTGAGCTGCGCGCTCCCACCCCCCCGGTCGAACACATAGTTGTATTGCAACAGCATGTTGCGAACCGGGATCTGGTTCTGCGTCACCAGCGGCAGGTTTCCGTCGGTGCGCCCGATGGCGAGCAATCCGACCATGCCGTAATAGACATGCATCGCGGTGAGCGTGTGGAGATGGCTGTGATACCAATAGGCGCCCTGCGGCATGCTCTTCGGGATGTTGTAGGTGTAGGTGTTCGACTTGCCGGCGGGAATGTGCAGCAGCACGTTGTCGGCGTTCCCCTTCGGGCTGACATGGATGCCGTGCGTATGGAGGTTGAGCGGCGATGAGGTCATCTGGGGCGGATAAAGCGGCACCTCCTCGCCCTTCGCCGTGTAGGCGGGATCGAAGAAGTCCTTGATGGTGAGGCCGGTGAGAGCGTTGTCGAGATGGACGATCAGCGTCTCGCCGGGGAAGACCTGTAGCGTTGGCGCCGGATAAAGATTGTCGCCGGACGTCTTGCCGTCTGACGCCGTGCCGCGGATCAGCTCATAGGCAAAAACGAGCATGTTCTCGACCGGCTTGGCCACGGTATCGAGCGTGGCCGTACCCTGCTTGGCGATCAGCCTCACCTCGAGCACGCCGTCCTTGCTCGCGAGTGTCACCGGCTCATGGAATTCGGGCCGCACGGCCGGATTGAATTTGGCAGCTGCCTCTTGTGCTTCAGCTTGTGAGCCGGGCCATGCCACCACGAGCACGAATATTGCCGCGACCAAACTCATGAGCACAAGCAGCCTACGCGTCATGTCGTTTCCCTCCCGAGGGTGAAGCTTGGCTCATGAATTCTTGCCCGGCAGGCGCCGGCAGCAACACGCTGATCGACAAGTTACACGGCGAGCTTCCCGTGGATTTGCCGCGTCCGTCAACACAGTTAAGGCATCGTCGCCAGGCGCGCGACTGCCGGGACCCTGGGGACTCCAGGTTTCGGCTTAAATCCGCCCCCCAATTCAGCGGCGGTTGCATGTACGCCCGGCCGGAGTTGTGCAATGCTTAAGCCGCATTTGTGCCCCATGAATGAGGGTTGGCAGCCGTCGCTGCCTCATTGGGTCTACGGGGTTCATTCCCCAGCGATAGGATTGGTCGTGGCTTTTCCGCGTCTGTTGCGGCCAGTGCAAACCGAACCGGCCGGCGAGGGATCTGCCCTGTGGAGGCGAACCCTTCGGTTGGCCATCAGCATCATCGTTCTCCCAGCCTTGAGCATGGCCATCATCTTCACGCTGGTGAGGGTGATCGCCCAGAGCGAGCAGTGGGACCTGCCGGGCGGGCGCTTGCTCGACGCGATCCTGTCCTCCTGCCAGTTCGAGCATTCGAGCGGGGCAGGAGTCGACGTTGAACACATGATCTGCCCGACGCGGCTCGGCGCGAGCGAGTTCCCCCAAGTCCTGAAAGAGGCCGTCGTCGCCAGCGAAGACGAGCGCTTCTATTCGCATGGCGCCATCGACCACCCGGCCACGCTGCGTGCCGCCTGGCATTTTTCTCTCGGAGACCGGCAAGGCGGCAGCACGATCACCCAGCAGCTCGCCCGCTCGATCCTGCTGAAGAAGGAGGACAGTCTCGAGCGCAAGCTCATTGAGGCAGTTCTCGCCATCAGGATCTATGCCCGCCTGTCGCGGAGCGAAATCCTCACCCGCTACATGAATGTCGTGCCGCACGCGCGCAACATGTACGGCTTCGACGATCCGGCGCGCTATTATTTCGGCGTCGGCGTGCAGGACCTGACGCTTCCCGAGGCGGCGCTCCTCGTCGGCATGCTGCCTGAGCCGAACAATCGCGATCCGCTAAAGAACCCGTCCGCCGCCTTGCAGAGCGCGGTCAGCGTGTTGCAGCGTATGCTTGCCGAGAAGAGGATCACGCTTGCGCAGGCGTCGCGGGCCGAGGGCGAGCTGAAGCACCGCATCGAGAATGGCAAGCTTCGCCGCGGGAACAAAGTCTATGCGCGGATCGAATACCGGCCTTACCGCGATCTCGCGTTGCGGGAAGCGAGAGCCAACGGGATCAAACTGCCGGAAGACTACCGGCTGATTGTGTTCATCGATCCTGAGTTCCAGAGCACGCTTCAGACGCAAATCTGCTCGATCAGCGGCGCCTATCAGGGTGCCGGATTTTTCATGCGGCCCTCAGGGGAGGCGCTGGCGCTCACCGGATCCTGCACCTACACGGGCGAATGGAACCGAGCCACCGATATCGCCCGCTCGATCGGATCGACGGGGAAGCTGTTCCCGCTGATCGGCGTGCACGAAGCTGGCTTGAGCCTGAACGAGCGCTTCTCGACCTGGCCACTCCGGCGATCGAGCTGGCCCGCCGAGCCAAATCCGCTGTGCCGGAGCCGCGCAAAGGTCAGCCTCGAGTTTGCGCTCGCCCAATCCTGCAACCGGCCTTGGACCGAAGCTGCGATGCTGCTCGGACCGCGAGTGACCGATATCGTCAAGAGGTTCGGCATCACGCCGCCGAATGCGCCTTCGCTCGTGCCGATCGGCGGCGTGCAGACCTCCCCCATGAAGCTGGCGCAGGCCTACGCGTCGCTTGAGAACGACGGCATGCTACCGCACGTCCGCTTCCTCATCGCGGCGATCGGGCCACGCGGCAATGTCGTTGGCGTGCCGGCGGCGAAGGACGGCCCACGGGTGATGTCGACGGCGACCGCCTCGTCCGTGCTCCAGGCCTTGCGCGGGCCGGTCAAGCGAGGCACGGCCCGCGCCGCAAACTCGCCCCACGCCCTCGTCTACGGCAAGACTGGAACGTCTTCGCGCAACGAGGACGCCCTGTTCGTCGGGCTGACTGAAGGCTTTGTCGGCAGCATTTGGCTGGGCTACGACCGGCCTTCGCCGATGCCCGGCATTCACGGCGGCGGCACGCCGGCAAAGGCCTTCTCGAAGCTGACGGACTTCTATTACCTCAGGCTCGCTCAAACGCGTTTTGCCGAGAGCGAGGAGATGGCGGCAAGGGCGTCTCCCTGGGGCAAGCTGAGAATCTTCGCCGCAAGGCAGCCAGGGATCATTGCGATGACAACGCTCGGCTCTCTTGTGCTGTTGTGCTTCTTGCTGCCGGCTTTCTTCCGCCGGAGAGAGCTGCCGGCGAGCGCGCCGTCCATAGAGCCGCCGCATGACGATCGCGGCCTGCAACAGCAACCCTATCAACAACCGCCTCAACAATCGGCTTAAGCGTCTTCCGGTTCAAGCGGCGGAGATGAGGGCGAGCAGGCCCTTGAGCAGGGCTTCCGGCGTCGGCGGGCAGCCGCGAATGTGCAGATCGACGGGCACGACCTTCGACACGCCACCTACGACCGCGTAGCTACCGGCAAAAATGCCGCCGTCGGCGGCGCAATTGCCGACCGCCACCACCCATTTCGGGTCCGGCGTCGCGGCGTAAGTGCGCTCAAGCGCCTCGCGCATGTTCTTGGTGACCGGGCCGGTCACCAGCAGCACGTCGGCATGGCGGGGTGAGGCGACGAAGCGCAAGCCGAAGCGCTCAAGATCGTAGAAGGCGTTGTTCAGCGCGTGGATCTCGAGCTCGCATCCATTGCAGGACCCGGCATCGACCTCGCGGATGGCGAGGCTGCGGCCAAGCTTCCGCCGCGCGGTGCGATCGAGATTTGCCGCAAGCTCGGCCAAGGCCGCATCGTCGGGCTTCGGCGCCTGCTCGGTCACCCGGCCCCGCACCACATTCTTGAAGAGAAGTCGACGCATGTTCGTCCCTAAAGGTCGTGGCCCGAATAGGAGCAGTTGAAGGATTTGTTGCACAGCGGGAAGTCGGCGACGATGTTGCCTTCGATGGCGACTTCGAGCAGCGGCCATTGGAACCAGGACGGATCGCGCATGTGGCAGCGCTCGATCAGCCCATCCTCGCCGATGCGCACTGCGACGAGCACGTCGCCGCGGAAGGCCTCGACCAGGGCGAGCCCCTCTCTCGCGCCGCCAGACTTGACACGATCGGTGTGCAGCTTGCCCTCGGGCAGCCGTTCGAGAATCTGATCGATCAGCTTCAGAACTCTGCTCGACCTCGCGGATGCGGATCCACACCCGCGCATTGACGTCGCCGTCGTCGCGCACCGGCGCCTCGAACTCGAGCTCGTCATAGGGCGCATAGGCCACTGCCTTGCGCGCATCGAAGGCGCGGCCTGAGGCGCGCCCGACATAGCCTCCGGCACCGAACGCGCGGGCGAGCGTCGGGGCGAGGTAACCGGTGGTGACAGTGCGGTCCTGGAGAGACGCAGTATTGTCGTAGATCTCGACCACGCCGGGGAAACTCGTCCGCACCGTCTCGAGCAGCGCGCGGAGGGCCTCGATGCCGCCTTCACCGAGATCGTCAGTGACGCCTCCTGGCACGATGCGGTCCATCATCAGCCTGTGACCGAAACAGCCTCCCGCCGCGCGCAAAGTGCGCTCGCGCAGGATGCCGCATTCGGCGAAGGCGAGAGAGAAGGAGGCATCGTTGCAGATGGCGCCGATGTCGCCGAAATGATTGGCGAGGCGCTCGATCTCCGCCATCAGCGCGCGTAGCCACACGGCGCGCGGCGGAACGTCGATCTGGAGCGCTGATTCCACCGCTTGCGCGAAGGCGAGCGCGTAAGCCACGGTGCTGTCGCCCGAGGTGCGGCCGGCGAGCTTCGCGCCCTTGTCGAGGCTCGCTCCGGTCATCAGCGACTCGGTGCCCTTATGCACATAACCGAGTCGTTGCTCGAGCCGCACCACCGCCTCGCCGTGGGCGGTGAAGCGGAAATGTCCTGGCTCGATGATGCCGGCATGTACAGGGCCGACCGGAATCTGGTGCAGATCCTCTCCCTCAACGGGCAGGAAGGCGTAAGGGTAGGCTTCGATCGCGCGCTTGCGCCGCTTGCCGAGCGGGTGCGTCACGCCCCAGAAACCGAGATCGAGCCAATGCCTTGCGTCAAAGGCGCCGGTCGGTTTCAGGCCGTAGAGGTCGAGGATGGTCCGCTCGAGCCTGATCGCCGCCGGATGATGGGCGCCGACCGACGGGAATTTGCCGTCGGGGCAAGGAAGGGTGAACACCGCAATCGCGCCCGACAGCTCCTCGAGCAGGGCTAGGTGCACGGCGTCCCTATCGCCCCACAGCCCAAGCAGCGTGGCGGTCGCCTCGACGAGCTCCCGCAAGGCAAGCTGCCAGCCGTCGGCGCCGACGATGGCGCGCGGGAAGGGACGGTGGCTTTCCGCCTTGCGGCCGGTCTTGGCGATGGCGGTGAGCGGTGCCATTGACTTGCCTATCCGAGGAGCTTGGCCACGGCCTGGAACCAAGCGACGAGCGTTGCGGGCAGGTAGACGCCCGCGATGAGCACGAGCCCGAGATGGAGGATCATCGGGACATAGGAGCATTTCACTTTGTGGTTCGGTCCCTTCGGCTCGCCGAAGGCGATGCGGTTCAATTGCAGGAACAATGCGCCAATGGCGATGAGCAGCCCAAGCACCAGGGGAAGCGCGAGAAGAGGCTGCTTTGCCAGAGTGGCGCTAACTATCAGGAACTCGCTGGTAAAGATGCCAAGTGGAGGCAGGCCGGCGATGGCGGCAACACCGATCACGAGACCCCAGCCGATGAGCGGATTGGTCGAGGTGAGCCCACCCATGTCGGCGATCTTCTGCGTACCCTTGACCTGGGAGATATCGCCGACAGCGAAGAAGATGCCCGACTTGGTCAGCGAGTGCAGCGCCATGTGCAGCAGCCCGGCGAAATTCGCGATCGGTCCGCCGAGGCCGAAGGCGAAGGTGATGAGGCCCATGTGCTCGATTGAGGAGTAAGCGAACAGGCGTTTGATGTCGCGCCGGCGGTAAAGCATGAACGCGCCGAACAGAAGCGAAACAAGCCCCATGCCGATCATTAGCGGCCCCGGGGCCAGCGCCTCTGGAATGCCGGCGAGCAGCATTTTGCAGCGGAGCAGCGCGTAGAGCGCGACGTTGAGCAGGAGTCCTGAGAGCACCGCGGTGATCGGCGTCGGTCCTTCGGCATGGGCGTCGGGCAGCCAGGCGTGCAGGGGAAAGAGACCGATCTTAGTGCCATAGCCGAGCAGCAGAAAGACGAAGGCGAGATTGAGCATCGCCGGCTCGAGCGAAGCGGCACGGGCGACGAGGTCGGTCCACACCATGGCATTGAGGCCAGAGCCCATCACCGGCTCGGCAGCCATATAGACGAGGATGGTGCCGAACAGCGCAAGCGCGATGCCGACGCTCGCTAGGATGAAATATTTCCAGGCAGCCTCGATCGCGGCGTGCGTCCGGTAGATGCCGACCATGACCACAGTGGTGAGGGTGGCCAGCTCGATCGCTACCCACATCACGCCGATATTGTTGCTGAGAAGCGCGAGCACGAAGGAGAGCGTCAGCGCCTGATAGAGCGCGTGATAGAGCTTGAGGAAGGCGGGCGTTACCCTGCCGGTCTCGAGTTCGTACTCCACGTAAGTTGTGCTGAACACGCTTGTGGTGAAAGCGACGAACGTGATGAGCACCACGAAGATGGTGTTGAATTCGTCGACCAGCACATAGGCCCCTGGGGCAGGACGCTCCGCCCAAAGCAGCGACAAGGCGGCAAGAAAGGTGAGGAAGGAGGCGCCGGCATTGAGATAGGCGCTCAGCTTCGAACCTGGCAGCAGCGCAATCACCACCGCGGCGAGCGCCGGAATGAGGAAGAGGAAGGTCACGGGCCCGAGGCTCATCCGTGCTCACCCCGGTAACGGTCAAGCGCTGCGACATCGACCGTGTCGAAACGCTCGCGGATGCGGAACAGGAAAATGCCAATGACGATGAAGGCGATCAGGACGGAAAAGGCGACGCTGATCTCGACCACCAACGGCATACCCTTGGCGCCGGTGGCGGCAAGCACGAGCCCATTCTCCAGCGACATGAAGCCGACCACCTGACTCACGGCGTTCCGGCGCGTCACCATCATCAGCAGGCCGAGCAGCACCACCGCGAGCGCAAAGGCGAGGTCTTCGCGCGCGAGCAGGCCGGCGCCTTCGGTGGCGCGCAGCGTCACCACCATGGCGAGCGCGACCAGGCCCATGCCGAGCAGCATGGTGAGGCCGATGCCGCCAACGGTCTCGATCTCGCGCTGGATGCCGAGCTTCACGATCATGCGGTGAAGCGCCACGGGTATGACAATCGCCTTGAACAGCAGCGCGATCGCCGCCGTGATGTAGAGTTGCGGCGCGTCCTGGATGTAGGCCTGCCAGGCGACGGACAGCGCCAGAACCACGGCATGCAGCGCGTAGACGTTGAGCAGCGCATAGAGCCGGTCCTGGTAAAGCAGCATGAAGCTCACCAGGACCAGCGAGCCTGCGAGGAAGTGCGCGATATCGAAATTGAGGTTTTGCATCTAGAGGCTCCGCGACACGAAGAGGAGGAGCGTAGCGAGCAGCGCAAGCATCAGCGCGGCTCCCATAAATTCAGGCACGCGGAACACGCGCATCTTGGCGATGGAGGTCTCGAACACCGCGAGCAGAAAGCCGGAAACGGCGAGCTTGGCGATATAGGCGGCGACGCCGATGAGCAGCACGCCGGGACCGGCATGCGGCGCGGCGATGCCCCAGGGCATGAACAGGCAGGCGATCAGCGAGACATAGAGCAGAAGCTTGAGCTGCGCCGACAGGTCGATGAGCGCGAGATGCCGCCCGGAATATTCGAGCACCATGGCCTCGTGCACCATGGTGAGCTCGAGATGCGTGGCGGGGTTGTCGACCGGGATGCGCGCATTTTCGGCGATCGCCACGATGATCAGCGCGATCAGCGCGAGCCCGAGCGAGAACCGCAAGCCGGCCTCTCCGGAGGCCAGGTACTCGGCCATGGTAGAGAGCTGGGTCGAGCCCGCGGCCAGCGCCAGCGTAAACACGATCATCAGCATCGCCGGTTCGGCGACCGATGCGATCATCACTTCTCGGCTCGAGCCGATGCCGCCGAAGCTCGTGCCGACGTCGAGGCCGGCAAGGGCTAGGAAGAAACGCGCGAGCCCGAGCAGCGCGATGATGGCGATGAGGTCCGCCGACCAGGAAAACATCAAGCCGGTGGCGAAGGTCGGCACGAGCGCCGCGGCAACCCAGGTCGCGGCGAAGATGAGATAGGGGATGGCGCGAAACAGCCACGACGCGCTGTTGGCAAGCACCACGTCTTTGCGCAGCAGCCTAACGATGTCACGGTAAGGCTGGATGAGCGGAGGGCCTTGGCGGCGGAGCAGCCGGGCCTTGACCTTGCGCACGAAGCCGACGAGGAGCGGCGACAGAGCGAGCACCAGGAGCATCTGTACGGCCTGCACCGCAAGTGCCGCGATCATGGCCACACCGCGAGCACGAGAAGGAGGCCGACGAGCGAGACGAAGACGAAGCCGAGATAGTGGCGGATACTGAGATACTGCAGAATGTTCAGCCGATCCGCGACATAGGCGACGGCGTTGGCGATCGGCTCATAGAGCGCGTCCCAGATCGTATCGGTGAGGCGCACCACGATACGTGCCGGCCTCATGTCGCCGGGCGGCGGCATCTCGACCTGCTCGCTTGCGCGAAAGACGAGCGTGCCGAACACGCGGCGGATCGGCTGGGCGAAGCTCGAGGCGGTGTATTGCGTCTGCGTGCTGGGATCGGGGTAGCCGCAATCCCAAGCCGGACCGCGTCTCATCCGGTCTGATGCCAGCCGATGGATGGCAGCGGCTGCGACAGTTCCAGAGAACACCATGAACAGAAACACGAGGAGGCCGTTGTACGAGCTGCGGCCCTCGGTGATGGGCACGATGGAGAGATAGGGCACGCCCCTCTGCAGCGGCATGCTGTCGCCGACCATGGACGTTGCCACCGGAGCGAGCGCATCGATGAAGTAGCCGGGGAGGATACCGGCAAGGAGACAAAGCGCGGCGAGCGCCAACATCGAGGCGAGCGAGAAGGCATCGGCCTCATGCGCGCGGCCGGCGGCCTCGCTGCGCGGGCGCCCAAGAAAGGTGATGCCGAAGGCCTTGACGAAGCAGGCCGCGGCAAGTGCCGCTGACAGCGCGAGCAGCGCGCCGACCGCCGGGATAAGGAATTTCAGACCCCAGGCAGGGATCTGCGGGCTCTGCAAAATAGCTTGGAAGGTCAGCCATTCGGAGACGAATCCGTTGAGCGGGGGCAGCGCCGAGATGGCGACGCAGCCGACGAGGAAGGCGAAGGCGGTGAGCGGCATGCGGTGAATGAGGCCGCCGAGATGCTCCATATTGCGCTCGCCTGTCGCGGTGAGCACGGCGCCGGCGCCGAGGAACAGGAGGTTCTTGAACAAAGAGTGGTTGAGGACGTGCAGCAGCGCTGCCGTGAAAGCGAGTGCCGCCGCCCAGCCGAGGCCGTAGACCTGAAATCCAAGCGCGAGCCCAAGGCCGATGAAGATGATGCCGATGTTCTCCACCGTGTGATAGGCAAGCAGCCGCTTCAGATCGTGCTGCATCAGCGCGTAGAGCACGCCCATGACGCAGGTTATGCCGGCTAGCGCGAGCACCACCATGCTCCACCACCAGGCTGGATCGCCCAGGAGGTCGAACACGATGCGCACGAAGGCGTAGACGGCGACCTTGGTCATCACCCCGCTCAACAGGCCTGAGACGTGGCTCGGCGCCGCAGGGTGGGCGAGCGGCAGCCAGGCATGCAGCGGCACGAGACCAGCTTTGGAGCCGGTACCGATCAACACCAGGATCAGCACGAGGGCGACGAGAGTGGGTGCTGGGTGGGTGGCGCGGATCGCGTCGAAGGCGTAGGCGCTGTCGGGCCCGGCCAGAAGGCCGAAGGCGAGCAGAAGCGCGAAGGTGCCGAAGCTCGCCATCACCAGATAGACATAGCCCGCGCGCAAATTCTCGCGCACGTGATCATGCGCCATCACCAGCGCCCAGGACGACAGCGACATGAACTCCCAGGAAAAGAGAAAGGTGTAGGCGTCGTCGGCGATGACGACGAGGGTCATGGCGGCGAGGAACAGCGGGTAGAAGGGCAGCACGCGCTGCGGCGCCGTCTCGTGGCGGCCGAAGCCGATCCCATAAAGGCTCGCGGCGCCACCGCCGAGATTGATCACCACGAGAAAGAATGCCGAGAGCGCGTCCAAGCGGAAATGGGCGCCAACCCAGGGAAGCCCGATCGGCAGGATCGAAGTCTCGGCCGGAGCTTGTCCAAGTAGAGCTGCGAGCCCGGCCACGAGACCGATGCCGCAAAGGGCGAGCGATCCCCCGTAGATGAGGGGGCGACCGAGTGCCCTTCCTGTCGTGACAAGCGCCAACGCCGACAGGACAATGAGGACCGCGACGGTGGCGAGGACGACGGTGAGCGCCATCGCCGAGCTCACAAGAGGGGCCGCGCGCAGCGGCCTCCGTCCCGGGCCATGGCTGCGTTGGTGCCGGCCTGGCTGCCGGCAGGATCAAAAGCCTCGTTCGATGTCATGCGCGTGTCGACATTCCCGGCGGGATCGCCCGCCGCTCGCCCTCATCCGCTCAATCGGCTTGGAGAAGAATCCAGCCATTTCAACATGTTCGCTGGTCTATTGCCAGAAAAGCCCGCGGAGGCCCGCATTTGCGCAGCAATCTTTTATGGTCCCTTCTAGCAAGATCGAAAAATGATGTCATGGAGGTCGCGCTGGCGAAATCTCGCTTTTCAAGCCTGGCTTGGAGGTGCAAGACGAACGCCTTGCCGCCTGCAACCAAAATGGGCTCGCGACTGGAGGAGGGGGCCGATGGCCGACGTCAAATCTCGCTCGCTTCAATTCGTTCTGGCCCTGCTGGCGGCGCTCATCACGCTGGCAGCGGCGAAAGCGGAAACGGGCGCGCCGAACGACCCCGTCGCCTATTGCCAAGCGGTCGGCACCATCGCTGCACCAGACGCCAAATATAAAGGCCCGGCGGTGCCTGATTGGATGGTGGCCAAAGCCTACCCGCCGGAGGCGATCAAGGCGCAGAAAGACGCCGGCATGGATCCGAAAAGGGCGATCGTGTGGCGCTGCGCTTCAGGCGCGGTGTTGATGTGCGTGCAAGGGAACGCCCCGCAATGCGGCAAGGCGAGCACGAGCAAGACTCCCACCAAGGCGATGCGGGACTATTGCGCCGAGACGCCGAACTCAGACGTAATTCCGCTCTACGTGATCGGACACGAACTCCGATGATCTATGACTGGTACGGCAAAGAGCCCATCGTCAAAAGCCAGGTGTTCAAGGTCGACGCGCAAGGCTATCCGGCCGAGCTGTGGCAGACGGTGACGCCTTGATCACACGACAAAGGAGGGAAGCATGCGCAAACTCCTACTGATGCTCACCGCCATGGGCCTCCTGCTCGTCGCCGCGAGGGCCGAGCCGACGATCATCGGCGAGCGCGACGGAAAGGATGTGGTCACTGTCCGCGCAGGCGAGGCGACCCAGTCGAAACAGGGCCTGCCCAATTTTGTCGGCATCTCTGGTGCGACCGCCGGCGCCAAGCATCTTAGCCTGCTCAAGGTCGTCATTCCGCCTGGGGGTTCCGCCGAAGCGCATGTGCACAAGGGCTATGATTGGCGATCTATCTGATGCAGGGTCGGGTCGAGACGCGCTATGGCGAAGGGCTGAAGAAGAGCGTGGTGAATGTCGCCGGAGACTTCATCTTCATCCCGCCTGACGTGCCCCACCAACCCTTCAATCTCAGCGATACCGAGCCTGCCATCGCCATCGTGACGCGCAACGATCCGGACGAGCAGGAGCACGTCCTGGTCTATCCAAACAAGAAATGACGGTCGAACTACGGTTACCAAAGCAGAAGATTCGCGGCTTCTTTCCGCGGGTCAACTGTGTAGACTAAGGCTCACCGGACCGGCAATCGGTCTTGGTGCTGGGTGGAAAGTTCGCATCAGTGTTTGGGGAGGGGTGGACATGAAACGCGTGAGTTGTGTTCTCATTGCCTTGGCCGCGTCGGTCATGGTCATAGCATCGGTGTCGGGCGCTTTCGCCCGCGCCCTCATCGCCATTCCCTTGCAGGGACAAAGCGCGCAGCAGCAAGAGAACGACCGCTCAGCTTGCGCCGACTATGCGGTAGCCGTGAGCGGCTATAGCCCATCTGGACTGCCGATGATCGTCCGTGCCGGTCCGCCCGGCGTCATCTCCGGGCCCGTGCCCACGGCCCCGATCATGGTGCAGACCGCGCAAGGGCCCGTGGTGACGTCGTCGGCGCCGCCCGCCGGCTTGATCGGCGGCGTCATCAACAATCGGCAGCTTGCCGCCCTCGATGTGCTCTATGCCAATTATCTCGCCGCCGGTGCGGCCTGCCTTACGGCGCGCGGCTATCAAGTCCAGATGAACGTCCCCGGGCAATAAGGAGAGCGCAATGCGAAACTTGATTCTAGGGCCAGCGGCCCTGATTGCCGGCCTCTGCGCCCTTCCTGTCGCCGCGTCCGCCGCGGCGAGCGGCTCCTACATCTGTGCCATCGGCGAGGTCTATGAGTGCGAAGCCGTGAACGGCTGCAAAAGGGTGTCGACCGATACCATCAACCTCTCAGAGTTCATCATCGTCGATGTCGACAAGAAGCAATTGACCGAAGCCGCCATCGGCGAGAACGGCGAGACTGAGGACATCGAAGGCCTGAGCTCGGACGACAAGAACATCTTCCTCTACGGCACGCAGGGAAAGGAGACCTGGAACGCGACCATTTCGCTTGAGAATGGATCGTTCACCGGCGGTATCTCCGACGCCCCTTCGTCATTTGCATTGTTCGGCAGCTGCACGAAGAAGTAGCTCACAATCGCTCGATCAGCCTGAGCTGGTGCCCGGCCATGCGCCGGGCACTTTCGTCTCAGGGAGTTGCCTTCGCCGCAGGGAAGATCGTCTTCCAATCGTTCTTCATGTCGGCGATGATCCAGCCCTTGCCTTTGGCTTCGTCCATCAGCGCCTGGGAGAAGGTTCCGACCTTTGAGTCGGGAAGGCCGCCCGCCGGGCCGTAGGCATATTCGCGCGCCGGGTCGGTATGATAGACGAGGCCCATGAAGCGCAAGCCGTCTCCGGCCGCGGTCCATTCCAGCATCTCCTTGTCGCCGTCGGAGTTGCCGAAGGCGAAGATCGGGCGCCGTCCGATGAAATGATTGATGCCTTCCGGCTTTCCCGGCCCGTCATCGACGAAGAACACCTTCGGCATCTTGATCAGCACCGGGCTTGCGTCCCACATCTGAAATTTAGTGACGCCCGCGGAGCCGATCGACCTGCTCTGGCGGAATGCCGTAGGTCTTGTCGGCGAAGTTTCGCATGAACTCGACGCCGCCGCCTGAGACGATGAAGGTCTTGAAGCCGTTGGCGCGGAGGTAGTCGAGCAGCTCGATCATCGGCTGATAGACGAGGTCGGTGTAGAGCACCTTGAAGCGTGGATGCTTGGCGACGGCGAGCCAGTCCTTGACCTCTTTGTCGAAATCCGTGGTGGTCATGCCGGAATGGGTCGCCTCCAAGATCTCGACCATCCCCTTCTCGCCGGAGGCCGCGAGCCCCTTGAGGTCGCCCTTCAGGATCGAGGCAAAGGGCTCTTGCGTCTTCCATTCCGGATGCTTGTTAGCGGTTGCCTTGACCCGGTCGATGGCAAAGACGAACTGATTGTAGAGCGGCTGCTCGATCCACAGCGTGCCGTCATTGTCGAAGGTGGCGATGCGCTCGGCGGGCTTTACATAGTCCGGGCCGCCTTCCTTGGTCACGGCCGCCACGAAGTCGAGAATCGACTTCTTTATCGGGCCGTCATTCCACGAGGGCAGCGGATCTGGCGCGGCGGCGCGACGCTTGAAGGGGAACAAGGCTTGCGAGCCCGAGAGCGATCAGGGCCGCGAGAAACGTGCGGCGATTGAGCCTGCTCATCATCGAGACCTCCCTCGCTTCCAGCGACCGACAGGAGGCCAACGAACATCGTCGACCCTTCATGAGACCATCTCCCGGTGGAATAAGCGGGCGTCTCTCATGAGGCGCCCGCTCTTGTCGCGTCTAGTTGCCGGGCTGTCCCTTGGCGACTGCGGCTTCGATCTGTTCCTTCACCGCCTCAAGGTTGAACGACGCCCCTTTCTGCATCGGCGGAAACTCGATGGCGGTCTGCGCCAGCTCTCCGACCTTCTGCTGCACATAGACGAACCGCCAGAACTCGCGCGCCAAGAAGTCGTTGATGTAGGCCGGCGCGCCCTCGAGCAGATTCGAGAATCGGTGTCCGCTCGAATGGATCCTGCTTGATGTTGACCATGATCGGCATGTTGATCGGAACCTTCGGCCCCGGCCAGCCCTCCGGCTGGTCGATGAAGCGGTATTTGAAGTCGTCGAGACGAAGGCCACCGAGCTTGGCTTCCGCGAAGTACCAGATCTCATGCCGCTTCGACGGCCCCTTGCCGGTCAGCAAGTCGAGTCTGGTTGTAGCCGTCGAGATGGACCTTGTAGGTCGTGCCGCCGAGGTCCTTGCCGGCCTTCAGCTCGTCGACGATGTTCGGGTTGCCGGCCGCCGCCACGAAAGTCGGGAACCAGTCGAGACCGGAAAAGATGCCGTTCTCGACCTTGCCCGCGGCACCTTGCCAGGCCAGCGGATGATCGCCGGCACGCGGAAGCCGCCCTCGTAGATGGTGCCCTTGGTGGCGCGGAACGGCGTCATGCCGCCGTCCGGCCAGGTAAACACCTCGGCGCCGTTGTCGGTGGAGAAGACGACGATGGTGTTGTCGGCAATGCCCATGTCGTCCAGCGCCTTCATGAGCGCGCCGATGTTGTCGTCCATCTGCGCCATGCCGGCTTCCTCGAGCCCGTAGTTCGTCTCCGGATTCATCATCGCCTTGTACTTCTCGGACGAGGAACGTCCACACATGCATGCGCGTGGTGTTGTGCCACAGGAAGAACGGCTTGCCCTGTCCTTGGCCTTCTTCATGAAGTCGATCGATTTCTCGACGAGCACCTCGTCGAAGGTGGTCATGTCGTATTTGGCGTCGCCCACCCCTTCACCGGCGCCGCCATAGGGCGTGCGTCCAGTGCCGGGCCCGGGGCCAGGGTCCCTCGTCCACGATCTTCTGCTTGCCGACCCTGCCCCAGCGCGGCATCCACGGTCGGATCGTCGGTATCGCTCGCCTTGCAATGCACCAGATTGCGAGGCCCGACCGCGTTCCGGATCGCTGGATCTGTCGGATAGGAGTACCAGTAGGGGTCCGACATGGCGTCGAGGTGGTACAGATAGCCGAAGAACTCGTCGAAGCCATGCACGCAAGGAAGGAATTTGTTCAAATCGCCGAGATGGTTCTTGCCGAACTGGCCGGTGGCATAGCCCATCGACTTGAGCGCCGTGGCGATGGTCGGCGCCTGTGCGGGCAAGCCGACATCGGCGCCGGCCTGGCCGACCGTGGTCATGCCGGTGCGTATCGGCAACTCGCCGGTGATGAAATTCGCGCGCCCTGCGGTGCAGCTTGCCTCGGCATAGTAGTCGGTGAAGCGCATGCCCTCCGAGGCGAGCCGGTCGAGGTTCGGCGTCTTGCCCGACATGATGCCCTGATGATAGGCGCCGATGTTGAACCAGCCAACATCGTCACCCATGATGAAGATGATATTCGGTCGTTGTGGTGTCTGAGCATTGGCCGGGTGCGCCCAAACAATTGACAATATCGCAATAGTGACTGTCAAGCATCGCGCGGCCGACAAAACTGAGTATTTAAAAAATGCTTGTTTTTTTTTTTCATGCTTGCGGGCGTCTCTACTCATGTCGTTACCTCCTCCTGCTTCATTGAATAGCGAGCAGATGCAGCACTATTCGGCATAGGGCGACGCGCGGTACCCAATCGCTAAAAGGCGCGCTGCATGGCCAAGAAAGACATTGAATTGTGAAAGATTTGCTTGGCGGTTTGGTGACGGCTATTCCCAGTCCGTTAACCGCGTTTGGCTTCGCCTTCGATTTCGAGCGTCACGAGCCGCGCGAGCAGGGTTGCGGGGTAAAGCTGCCCGATCATCGCCTCCACATTGCTGAGGCTGCGGGCAAAGGCGTTGAGCGGCGCGATATCGCCGGATCCTGCCGTCGTCAGCGTGCCGAAGCTGAAATAGATCATGGTGCTCGACAGCGTCGGACTGTCCTTCACCGCCATTCCGGAGAAGGCATCGGTAGAGAGCACGCCGACAAAGGCGTAAAGCGCCGCGAACGTAAGCCCGATGGCGAGATAGAGCAGGATCGCGCCCATGATGCGGTGAAATGTGATGCGTCCCGGCGCGAACACCGCGCGGCCCACCACCCAGATCAGGACGAGCCCCATGATGATCCAGGCGCTGGCGTTCAATACGATGTCGAACGGCGAGGGATCGTGCAGTCGAAACCACGCCGCCGCGGCCGAGAGGCTGAGCCCGAAAAGCATCAGCAATGCGGGCACCGCCCTGCCGGAAAGCACGAGAAGCGCTCCGGCAACCGCCAAGGCGAGCAGGAAGCCTACGATATTGGTGTCGCGGGCCGCGCTGATGATGCAGCGGGGCGAGCACGAACATCCAGAAGGCAAGCACGATCGTCAGCACCGTGAGCAGCGGATCGCGCAACTGCTCGCGCAGGCGATTGAAGTCTTCTCTAGCCTTCTCTCGCTTGGCCGCGTTGTCGAACCATGGTCGGCTCGCGGGCTCGTGGTGCTACCAGCGAAACGCTGCGCCGAGGACGGGACCGTGCTGCACCCAGTCCAAACCATCCCTGCCATGCTGCTCCAATCTCGTTGTAATCGACATAGAGCGCGCGATAGCCGACGACGCTTCGCATCGTCGTGCCGAAGGCGTTCACGTCGAAGCCGTAGGTGGCGACGGCCTGCCAGGAGAACTCGCTGCCGGCGCCGAACCCGCCGACGTCGCCCAAGAGATCGAATTCCGATCCCGACGCGAACACGTGCCGCATGCGCGCGCCGACCACCGGATCGACCCATTCAAGGTCGTTTGCGTGCGCCACCACAACAGATCTCGAATCGCTCACCTTGCGCTTCAGCTTGAGCCCCAAGCGCTTGAAGTCAGCCTCGATGTCTGCCGTCAGCTTGCCGTCGAACCTGAGCGAGAGATCGACGTCCTGGCTCCAATAGCGGGCGCTGCCGAGAATATCCAAGGCGGTGTAGCCTGGGCTCGCTGTCACCCCATTTGGCGATCTCGAAGGCGACGCCAGACTGGATGATGGTCTCCTGGTAGTCGAGCTGGGCATTGGCGTTGATATCGAGATTGCCTTTGATGGTACCTTTGAAGTCGGGCAGCCTGGCGAAGGGATTGCCCGAGACGCTCCTGTTGATGTCGTAATTCACATGGCCGGGAAAGCCGAGATCGGCCCACACCGCGTCGGTGAAAAATCCCCAGCGGCCCTTGCGCGCTTCGAAATAACCCATGAGGGCGGCGAACAAGTCGGCATGCTCGGCGATCTCGATGAAGCTCTCATCGACATCGACGGTATGGCCGCGCGCCGTGACATTGCCGTTGATGCCGGTGAACCAGCCATAGGGCGTGAAGCTGAATTTCCAGGGATCGATCGGCGCAGGCTCGACATAGGGCGCGCCAGGCCCGGCCCGAGGTCGGCGCTGAAGCAGGGCTTGCCGCGGCAAGCGAAAAGCAGGCAAGCGCCAACGCCGCTCTGAAGAGTCCCATTCCTACCCGTCCCCCGGACGCGCAAAACCAAATTGTGTCGCGGGAAATTAGCACAGCGGGCTAAGCCCCCTTGATGCTTTCCAGCCACAGTCGTCAGGATTCAGCTCGACTAAGCCTCGTCGCCAACAGAGGAATACGGCTGGCAAGCCGCACCGCAGCGAACCGGACGATCGCAAGGGACGGCTCAACAGGGTCGGAAATGACCCATTATGAGACGCACTCTACGCGGCCTATAGCTTGTCCAGAGCATCGGCGACGGACATGAACCGATCGATGCCGCCGAGCCGGGCGTCAAGTCCCTCGCCATGCAGACGATCCCTTACCCCCGAGCGGGCTTCCACCACTTGTATACTGCTGCCCGCCTTGCCGAGCTCGTCGGCGAGCCCCGCAAGAGCGTGCGCACTCTGCAGATCGACATAGGGTGCGGCCGATAGGTCGAGAACTACAAGGCGAGGTGGAACGAGTTCCTGCTGCACCCGATCGAGGATCGTCAAGCAGACATGCTCAATGTTGAAATAGACTAGGCTCGATTCCGGGCGGAAGATGAGAGCGCCAGGCGTGACAGCATTATCAGGATGCCGCTCCATGTCGGAGAAGCGGTGTGTCCCAGGAATACGACCGAGAACGGCGACGTGGGGGCGCGAGGTAGCGGCTGCATAAGCTGTACGAGCGAGATAACTGCGCCAATCATGACGCCGCGCAGCAGGCCGGAGCCAAGAACCCCAAGAAGAGTGGCCATGGCCACTACGAAATCGGGTCGGCTGGCAAACCAGAGGTGCTTCAGTGCCTTCACCTGCAATAGCCCGGCGATGGCCATAAGCACTATGGCTGCAAGAACAGGCTGAGGAAGCGCGCTCAACTGGTGCGACAGAAAGAGCACGACAAATAGGATGAAGAGGGCAGAGATCGCGCCTGACAGCGGGGTTTGTGCGCCGCTTTCCTCGTTGACCAGGGACTGGGACATGCCACCGCTGACCGGAAAGCCGCTGCCAAGGCCCGCAGCGAAGTTTGACGCAGCCAGAGCGAGGAACTCCTGATTGGCGTCGAGACGACCTCCATGCTTGGCGATAAAGGTGCGCCCGATGGCAGCCGTCTCCACAGCGGCAAGTAAGAAGCAAGCAAGCGCGAGCGGGAGCAACGCCTTGAGGTCGGACCAGGACACGTCGGGGATGCCGATCGCTGGCAGTCCTTGAGGCACTTCTCCCAGAAGGTTGACCCCCTTAGCGCCTAGGTCCGAGCAACACCGAAGCGATGATGCCGCCGATGACGACGAAGAGCGCTACGGGTCTATGCTTAAGGAAGATCTTGCCGAGAATGAGTATGGTGAGGGCAGCAAGCCCTGTCGCGAGCGAGGCGCGATTGGTCTCGTGGAGATTCGTGAGGAAGTGGCGCATGTTCGCCCAGAAGTCGCCATGCGCGCCGTGCAGCCCGAACAGTTTCGGTAGCTGCGTACTGGCGAGAAAGAGGGCCACCCCGCATTTGAAACCGACCATGACGCTTTCGGAGATAAAGTTGACGATTGCGCCGGCTCGAACCGCCCATGCGATCAACGCAATGGCCGCGACGAGGACTGCGGTGGCAGCGGCAAGCGCGCCGAAGCGGGCGACAGCACCGCCGGCGATCTCGGCCAAAGAGGCGCCGACCAATAGCGAGATGGCGGACGTGACCGTGATGGCCGTGTGCCGAGAGCTGCAGAAGAGCCAGAAGACAAGCCCGGAGAACAGGCAGGCATACAAGCCGGCCTGAGGTGGCAGGTTGGCAAGGGACGCATCTCCGAGGGCGGCCGGCAGCAGATAGGCGGCCAGAGTGAGACCGGCGACAAAGTCCCCTCGCAACCAAGAGCGGTCATAGACCCGCATCCAGCGCAGTGCGGAGATCCATCGGCTTGATCCATACCGGCCCTCACTCTTGGCTGCCACGTTCGAAGCCACTCCATTCAGAGACTTTGCGGTGATCTTTGCTCCTCGTAGGGCTCTCGACATTGGTGGCGGCCATCGCTTTGCGCAGCACCTCGAAGATTACGGCTGTCGACCAGCCGAACAATGAACACTCTGCTCATTGGCCGTCATCGGTCCTATCAACCGCCATCGCTCGATCGCAACCACGTCGCCGTATCCGAGTGTCGTGTAATTCACGAATGTGAAATATAAAAGATTGCTGGCGGCTGGCCCAGCGCCCACGAGACAATACGCAACAGACGAAACGAGCATCTCGGATGTATGCGCGGCCATCAGCACCGAAACCGTGGGAACCACGACGGCGATCAGGGCCAGGTTGGTCCGGGCGTAGAGCAACCTTAACGGCGGTAGCATGCGATGCTCGGACCACAGCTGTCATGACCAGAGCATGGATCATGATGTTGCAGATGCTGATGAAACCGCCGATCAGGAATTGGCGAAGCATGGTGTTTTCACACTCCTCCGGGCATCGCCAAGGTTCCTGATGCCTTCCGGTTAATGTCTCAAAATTTTACGCCCAAGCTAGCGATTCTTGGACCAAGCTAAGCCGAGCAGCGTCGTCAAAACACCGTGGACCACGACGGCCGGCCACAACAGCACGCCGACGAATTCCGTGCCGAGCCCCACAAAGGCGAGGATAGAGCGTCACCAGGACATTGTAGAGGAGCATGGCCGGCGAGAGCCCAGCCGCCCGTTGCCTCCTGCCGCCCGAACCAACAACCGACGCCGAGCGAGAGAAGCGCAATCCCGGCGACGCGGCCGATCACGAATGCTGATGCCCGTGACCGCTACTCCGAGCAGGAAGCTTCGCCACGAGGTGCGGGAAGACGAGCAGAAAAAGACCCGTAACCGCCTCGACGGCCGCGGCGATGCCGAGCACCGACCTGTTCCATTGCGCCTCGCCGCACGCATTTGTCCTCAGCCCGCGGGCAGAAGCTTGATCGTCAGAGCTGTTCAGCTTGCCGTCGAAGGCGAACGGCGTCTGGTAGTCCGCATCGTTCACGCCGGTTCCGGTATCGGAACCCACGTCGAAGGTCTCGCTGGCCTCGAGGGCGAAGGGTATGGTGTGCGGAAACGTGCCGCTTCCCGCCTCGACGCCGTCGACCGTGATGGTGCCGGTTCCGCCTTTGCCGAGGCCCGGCCGTCGTATTTGAAGGCGAACTCGACCTTGTGCTTGCCCGGCGTCAGAGCTGCCGCTGCCCTCGACTCTTTGGCCGCGCGAGGTCGAGCAGGTCATAGACGAAGACCGGCTTGCCTTTGAGGAGGTAGAACCCCCAGCCGCCAAAGCGGCCGCCTTGGGTGACGAGCATGCCGTTGCCGCCGCCTGCAGGCACCTCGATGTCGGCGGTGATCGTGAAGGACTTGTTGAGGACGCTCGGCGCCGTGCCGAGCGGCATGCCGACGATCGGCTTGGTGTAGGTGAACTCGTCGCGGCCGGCCACGATGCTGGGACGCGGCAGGATGAAGCGGGTCAGCGCCGAGGCATCGAGCGGCAGGACCTGATACTTGGCGGCCTCGACCCAGAACAGGTCTTGCAGTTCCTTCAGCTTGTCCGGATTGGCGGCCGCCACGTCATTGTTCTGAGTCCAGTCCTTGGTGAGATCGAACAGCTCCCACTTGACGCCGTTGACGACGTCCTTCGGCGTCGGCGCCGTGCCGTTCCACGGCTCCCGATAGGGCACCGTCGAGGCGATCCAGCCGTCGTGATAGAGCGCGCGATTGCCGAACATCTCGAAATACTGGGTCTTGTGCGTCGACGGCGCGTCGGCGTTGGCCTTGTCGAAGGTGTAGGCCAGGCTCACCCCCTCGATCGGCGTTTGGGTGATGCCGTCGACCTGCTCCGGCGCGCGGATGCCGGTCACCTCGAGGATGGTCGGAACGATATCGATGACATGGTGGAACTGGTTGCGGATGCCGCCCGCATCCTTGATGTGGCCGGGCCACGCGATCGCCATGCCGTTGCGAATGCCGCCAAAATAGGACGGGATCTGCTTGGTCCATTTGTAGGGCGTGCTCATCGCCCAGGTCCAGCCGACCGCCATATGGGGATAGGTGAGTTGCGAGCCCCAGGCGTCGTAGAACTTCATCTGGTCCGCGACCGGCACCTCGACGCCGTTGAAGAAAGTCATCTCGTTGGGCGTTCCCGCCGGCGAGCCTTCGGCGCTGCCGCCATTGTCGCCGCTGATGTAGATGATCAGCGTGTTGTCGAGCTTGCCCATGTCTTCGACGGCCTGCACCACGCGGCCGATCTCATGGTCGGTATAGGCGAGATAGGCGGCATAGACCTCCATCTGCCGCTCGAACAGCTTCTTCTCGACGAGGTCGAGGTCGTCCCAGTTCTTCAGGATATCGGAGGGCCAGGGCGTGAGCTGGGCGTCCTGCGGGATGACGCCGAGCCTCTTCTGATTGGCGAAGATCTCGTCGCGCAGGGCGTTCCAGCCCATGCCGAACTTGCCCTTGAATTTTTCGATCCACTCCGGCGTCGGATGATGCGGCGCGTGGGTGCCGCCCGGCGCGTAATAGAGGAGGAACGGCTTGTTCGGATCGAGCTCGTTGAGCTGATTGAGATAGGCGATGGCGTCGTCCGCCATGTCGGTGGTGAGGTTGTAGTTCGGATTGCCCACATAGGGATAGATGCGCGTGGTGTTGCGATAGAGATCGGGCTGCCACTGATTGGTCTCGCCGCCGTTGAAGCCGTAGAAATATTCAAAGCCCATGCCGATCGGCCATTGGTCGAAGGGGCCGGCCTGGCTCGTCACGAAGGAGGGCGTGTTGTGGTTCTTGCCGAACCAGGAGGTGGCATAGCCGTTGGCCTTGAGAATCTGGCCGATGGTCGCCTTGTCCTTGGTGATGACGCTGTTGTAGCCGGGATAGCCGGTCGACGGCCTCGCTGATCACGCCAAAGCCCACCGAGTGATGATTGCGCCCGGTGATCAGCGCGGCGCGGGTGGGCGAGCAGAGCGACGTGGTGTGAAACTGCGTGTAGCGCAGACCCATGTTGGCGATGCGATCGAGCGTCGGCGTTGGGATGACGCCGCCGAAGGTGCTCGGCGCGGCGAAGCCCACGTCGTCGGTGATGATCAGCAGAATGTTGGGCGCGCCCTTCGGCGGCACCACCTGCGGCTGCCAGTAGGGCGTGGAGTTGAGGGCATCGAGATTGATCGTGCCGCCGAATGCCCCGGGAGGCGGCGGGATTTGCCGCCCGTCGATCGTCGTGGTGGCGCTCGGGCGAACCCGGCGTGCCCGTTGTCTGCTGGGCGCTGACCGTGGAAGGGCGCCGACCAAGCTCAGGGCGACGCCGGCAAGCAAGGTCAGAGTCGACCGGCCCACGTTCATGACTTCCTCCCCTAGTCGAACTGCGGCTCATTCTAATGCGACTGGTCGCAGCCGTTTTAATTCAGCTCAAGATTCGGTGTCACTGCGGCAGCTACGGGTCGATGTCGCAGGGCCTGCACCTTCGTCACCGGCGGCGGGTTCCATTTGCCGGTGAGTGCGTCCGCCTTCGGCGCATAGAGGCGCATGGTCAGATTGTACGGCCCCTTCGGCGCCGGCAGCCAGTTCGCTTCCTTGTCGGCGCCAGGGCTCTCGTTCTGGAAATAGAGATCGAGCGAGCCGTCGGAGTTGTACTTGAACGGCATCCAGCTCGACACCGCGAAGCGGTTCAGCGGATTGGCGACCTGGAAGCCTGGGGATCGTAAAGAGTCACCGACCAGAAGGCGTTGACCGGCGGCGTTTGGCCTTTGTCGAAA
The DNA here is from genome assembly GCA_963825835.1 of uncultured Alphaproteobacteria bacterium. GTDB lineage: Bacteria > Pseudomonadota > Alphaproteobacteria > Rhizobiales > Methyloligellaceae > Methyloceanibacter. Next base: position 46,652 of record CAWGVA010000032.1, read on the forward strand.
TGGAGGACGTAGTTGTTGGCGCCGTCGAGCGGCTTGCCGGTGTCGTCGGCGAGGTTCAGCGGGTAGATGGCGTCCTCGGGAAGATTGGCGCCGAGCCCGAGCTGGGTGACGATGGCCCGCTTGAGATAGTAGTTGCCGTAGACGCCCATGGTGTCGGTGTTCATCGACCAGCCATTGGCGATCCGCGCCAGGGTCGGCACTTTCCACTCCATCAGCTTCTGCGCGTCCTCGGGCGCGCTGGCGAGGCCTTTCTTGACGGCGGGGTCGGCCTTGTCGAGATCGAAGCTCTTGCCGACCTCGAAACCGATGCGCTTGAGCTGCGCGATGATCGGCTGATCGGTGATATGCGGCGGATGAAGTTTGAGCAGCTCCGCGGCATAGGCGAAATATTTGTCGGCCGGCATGGTATCGACCTGGATCTTCGGCGGCGTCTTCATGTCGACGCAGGGATCGATCTTCACTTCGGGCGCCACCGGCTCCTTGCCCCATTGCGACAGCGGCGTGATCTTGTAGCCGGCCTGGATTTTGTGAACGGCGTCGTAGTCGGCAGGGCCGTCGGTCTTGGTGCGGCCGATGATCCAGACATAGGGCGTCGGCGCATCGATGCGCTGCGTATGTCGAAGCCGTCAGGAACGCGTGCCGGTCCAACCCGGGGGCGTGACGAGGAAATTGCCGGCTTCCGTGCCGGTGGTGCGCCAGCCCGGCGAAGCGAACACGTCGGTCCACATGTCGAGCATCGGCAGCAGGTAATAGCGGCCGCCGGTGTCGGGCGCCGACACGACCATCGGCTCCTTGGTCAGATCGAGCCAGCCGCTGGAATAGAGCGTATCGAAATTCGGCCGTACCACGACGCGCATGTCGGCGGTGGGAAAGGCTCCGACATTGGCGAAGCTGTTCATCGGGCCGCCGATGCCTCCCGGGGTCGGCTCCTGATTGGTGAGCTGCTTGCGCGTCAGGTCCATGGTGATCGGCGAATAGAAATAGAGATAGGCATCGACGCCGATCGCGTGCGCCTCCTCTTCGGTGACGGCGGCCATGGCTGCCGGCGCGCCTGCCGCCGCAAGCAGAAGTGCCAAAATCCCACCAATGACCTTGCTGCCCATGTCCGAGCTTCTCCTTGCGTTGGCCTGTCCGAACCTTGTCGCACTTTTGGGCAGAATGCGGGCGAATTGCGAGCAAACTTGAACCATGAGCATTGTTGCAAATCGGCCTCCCTTGCGGCTCGTCTCGCGGCACGAGGGATTTAGCGGATAGTCAAAGACCGGCACCGCGCATTAGGCTCTGCGCGAAATGGGGGGAACGATGCCGCGGAGCGGTTGCAGTGTGCGTCGGCGCGGATTTGGCATTGCTCTCAGCATGGCGCTCGCCTCGGGCGTTGGCGCCGGCGCCGCGCATGCCGCAGAGTATGGTACTGGCCCCTGGGCGAAACGCATGGCTGAACTCGAAGACGCTCTCGCTGCACAAGCAGCGCAACCCACACCATTCAAACGTGTCGCATGATGGCTACCGCAAAGAAACGCGTGATGCTCGATACCGAAGATGGACGGCTCACGAGGCTGGAGCGCAATTATTTACGTCAGATTGCATTGCGGTTGCAGGGTGGCTTGGTGGTGCAGCCCAAAGGGATAAATACCGACCTTGAGGAGGAGATGGACCGGGTATTTGGCGAGGCCAAAACTAAGGGCATATGATGTAATCACCTACACAAAAAGGCTAACATATTGGTGATAAATGATATTATTGCTAGGGATATTGGTTGGGCTAACGTGAGGCTAACAGGAGAACCCAAAGTAGGGGGTTATCCACAGAACATGAACGGAGGGAGGGGAAACGGAAGATGAGGGATGCATGGGATACGAGAGAGGGATGACCGCTATCCGGTGCTGGTTCGTATCAATGATGACACTCGCGAGATCGAGTGTCGTGCTGGAATCCAGTGGATACGACAGCGGCGAGCGGGTGTTGGCTGGCATGACATTGGCGACCACCTCGATCGTGATATTCTGATTGAACGCTCCGGTGCGACTGGAAGCGCACTGGCTACCCTGTAGTGCTTGCCACAACGGCATATGGGTGGGACTGAAGTGGATATCTCCGACAATCAAGCTGCGGTTGTGGCACGACTACACGAGTTGGAGGCAGCATGAGCTCGGCCTTACATAAGAGGTTGGAGTGGCTTGGAGGAATTGTTAGCTGCGCGCACCAGTGGGCCGCTCCGCTTCGTGGAGCTGAGGTTCAGCGAGGCTCTCGAGGAGACCGCAGCGAGGATGGCGGCGGCTAGGGAGTTACCCTATAACTGCCGCATCCAGGGCGTTGAAACCTGGAGGTCTAGGCGGATAGATCATGGACATCTGCCACCGACACCGCGGTTGCCAGCGCCACCTGAGCTGAAGCTGTTGCCTGCACCGGTTCAAGTTCCTAGATCAGAAACTCGACAGTTGGCCACAAAGCCAGAACCACCACCGGACAAGGGGAAGCGACTGTGGACTGCGGATGAGTTGCGCTTGGCGTTGCAGGGGGAAGACCTTGTGCGGGCCAAGTTCAGCAAGCCTATCCCATATCCGAAGGTAAATTGGCCATGAGCACCCGGATAAGACTTGAACGACCCACGCCTCACCCGGCAAGAGGTGCATCTGTTGCGCACCATCCTCGGCCGCGTGGCCTAAGACCATTGGGTTAAGATAGGTCACTCGGCGGCATGTACGGTGAGGGAATGCGGCACCATCCCGCGCCATCGGCGGCGCTTTAAAGGCCGCACTCCATCGCCAGACTGCCCCCGGTGGTCCCTGCCTTAATGCCATCCAACATTTTTGCCCCCCCCGGTGGCCATGTATTAAGCCGCCGCCGATAGGAACGCTCCAGCCAAATGCCCCTGCGGAAGTACGGGCAACCAACAAGTGTGCGTGACATGCCTCACGCCCTCTTCAACCGTGGCGACATCTCTCCATTCTAAGTCCGGTGGGCTTCCAAGTCTGCGGTTAACGAAGGTCGGATTGCCGCTGCATCGATCATGAATTACGCTCCTCGGCTAACAACCACGCCAAAATCGAGGACATGGACGATGACCACCTCAGGGGCTGCGAGAGTAGTCTCCATTGAAGCCATCCAGCGTGTGCCACTCTTCGCTGATTTGAACAAACACGAGATTCAAGAGATCGCGCGCTTGTTCAAGGAGCATCGTTTCGCGAAGGGGGAAATAATCGTTCAGGAGGGATCGACCGGTGACACCCTCTTCCTGATCGAATCCGGTGAGGCGGGAGTTTTTATTGGAAGCAGGGGACGCACCACCATCAAGTCTCCGGATTACTTTGGTGAGGTCGCCCTGATCGACGAAGGCACGCGCATGGCGACGATCTGCGCCTCCTGCGAAGTGGTTTGTTATGGGCTAACCCGCCGCGACTTACGCGCGTTAGTGGAAAAGAACGGTGTGGTCGGCTGGAAGCTACTGCAACGGATGGTGAAGATGTTGCGCGCCACTCGGAAAGAGGCCCACGAACTCGAAGATGTCCTCGGCACGCTGCGGCGCTTCGACGACACGTATCCGGGTTAGGTTCGCCTGCGCGTGGCTTCGTGCTGGTTATTTTTTGCGCCTGCGCTCCCAGATGAGCGCCGCGATTGAACCCACAACACCCATCGCAGCCATGCCCGAAAAGGCATCGATCTCAGGGACAGGAGCCACAGACTGTGCGTAAGCCCCTACCGTTGTAGCCATCAGCATTCCGATTGCGATCCAAATTCTCATGTTAGCCCCCTTATGCGATTGCCAAACGCATTACCCCGACTGGAGACTAGCATTTGCCAACATCCGACGGCTGTAGTTGTGGGGCAACGGCTAACAGCTAATTTTGCCGTGCAGCTTCATCAACCGCCTGCTTGCCCTTTTCCGTAAGTCTGAGGAAGCGGCGGGAATTACCCGGACCTTCGCGACGTTCCTCCACGTAGCCAAGCTCGACAAGTTTGTCCCAGGTCGATTGGTGTATGCCTGGGATCGCGGAACTGGCCACCCAGAGCCTTAGCTTTCGCAAAGCTTTAATCTGGTGGTTCGTCAGTGGCGACATCATGCTGCACCTCCTATAAGGCTTTCGCCCGGCAAATTTTTTGGAGGGGTTGGAGGCGGCGCTGGAGGGACCATCGCACGCGCCACCAAAGGGAACCCAAGCGGCGAAGTGTCGTTTGATTCGACATGGATGACCTTCTTCATAAACTCGACGGACCAGACCAGTGGTGGTTCGCGCCCCTGATTTGGGGGGGTGTCTGGGCGTCGATTGTCTTGGTCCTGGCCTATTACGTAATGTTCGTATAGGCGGCGCAATCGACGCATAGAGGACCGCGAAAAGAGCGCGACCGAAGCCGACGCCCAACACCTACGAGATGATTTTATTGGCGACGAGCAAAGGCCGGAAGGCTATTCACCCTCCGGCCTCGGTCCTGAGTCCCGTTCGGAGGGAGCTGGGGCTATTCGAAACGGGACGTAGAACTTAGCGGCAGCTTACTTGTTTGCGGCGTGTAAGCGCCGCCAGCGCAACCCGCATCTTACCCCCATGCGGGAGGGCGCGCGGACTTTGCCGCCACGCGGCAATCACGCAATGCGATTGCGGGCCAACTTCTTGTTAAAGGATGCCATTTGTAAGAGACGAAGGCGCCGACCGAAGCCGAACGCCCTTACGTCATGTTCAGACGGTCCTTTGAGCGGGAAAGTAGGTGAAATCGGGTGCTCACAATCCACCCCAGCTCGCGCGCCTTGGCGACTGCGGCCTGAAAGGCATGAAAAGCGCGAAACTCGCTGATCTCGGGTGAAGTGACGGTAGGGTTTAGCTTTGGTGGACAAGATTGGAGGCTGAGTCGGGCCTGAACTTGCGTATAGGCGGCTCATCATGAGATCGCGTTCCCGGCCCGAGAAGGAGTGACGATGATTTCGTGAGCCGTCGAACTTGACATGAAGATCCATGGCCGGAGCGATAACCACAAAGAAAGGGCGCCCACCGAAGCCGACGCCGGGCCTGGTGGAAAATGAGTTCGCGCTAACGAATTTAAGGATCAGCAGTGACGAGGCCGATGGCGAATCCGTCGTGACCCTTGACACCAACCGTCTGTATAGCGGTCATGCTCACCTTCGGCTCGGCTGCGACAAGGTCATAGAACCGGCGTATACCTTGGATCTCGGGCTTGGACGCCCCCGCGTGGAGAACAGTCCCTCTGCGCACAACATTGTCCACCACGATCAGGCTGCCTCGACGTGAGAGCTTAAGTGCCCACTGAAAATATTCGGGCATATTCTCATGGTCGGCGTCGACGAAGACGAAATCAAACGGCCCCTCAGCGGATAGAGCTGGCAGCGAATCGAGTGCGCGGCCTAGGCGCAAGTCAACCCGATTGCTAAGCCCAGCGTGGGCGATATTGGCGAGCGCAATTTTGGCATATCGAGGCTTAGCTTCGAGCGTAATTAGTCTGCCACCGGGCGCAAGGGCGCGGGCAAGCCAGATAGTGCTGTAACCAGCAAGGGTTCCAATCTCAAGGATGGTATGGGCCCGGATGGTTTGCGCGAGCAGCATTAGAAGCTTGCCCTGATTCGGGAGACATTGATGTCCGGAAGCCCTGCCGCTTCGCGGGCTTTAAGTGCCATATCGAGTACAGGGTCGGAGGGACCTAAGCGTTGAGCGATATAGCGATCGACCTCAATCCATTTTTTTTTGAATTTCTTTTGGCGCTTATCCTGGTTCCTCTCCACTCGCGCAGGTGGAGTGGGGTGGAGATACAAACGCTCAAGTATACCCATGACTGTCTCACTGAGTTATTTGCGAACTAAGGCTGCGCTTATACTTCGTTCAAAAAAGGACGGCCCCAAGCCGACGCCAGGAACACCCTATCGCATCGCGGGTTGACCCAATGTCGGCAGCCGAGGTTGGCGACTCTCTCGAGGGTAACTTCACCGGCTGCCGCCATCAGCACTGATCCGGCTGAGAGAAGCCCGGCTGCCGGTGCACCGCGGCCGGGTTTCTTCGAGGACAAAGAAAGTGAGAACTAGCGGCAGATGCACATGGAACGTTGGCTTTGGCTCCTAATCGCATTCGGCCTGATTGGCCTCGGCGTGGCAATCGCCATGGTAGTCAGAATGCCAGCCTAAGTTAGCAAGCCGCAAAACTGGGGAAGCGATGACTGACGCGTGGGGCAGACTTCGGGTCGAAGTCAGCCAACTCGCCAGGTCTTCTCGCCAAAAATTTCCCGAAGTCAGATGATGAGCGCGTGCCAGTGAGCCAAGCAGAGTTTCTCGCGCGAGCCTGGAAGCTCGCCAACGACAAGGCGCGCGGGCTGGGGTGGACACTATAGAGATTTGCCGACTCGCCAAGCGGCCAGAGCTGCTGGGCCGGGCACGGCTCCCCCAATGACGGGCTTTAAGACGCCCCTACTGCTGCTGTAGCTTTAGGCCGTGACGGACAAACCCGATCTCAAGGTTGAGGTGGATGGGCTTAACCTTATTGTGTCGGGTGGCGGGTTTTGCGCGGTCTATTATAAGTCAACTGACCAACCGCAACTGATGCTGCGGCTCCGGACCAAAACGGACGATTACGAGCTCCTGGCGCGCGCTTGGATGACCGCAAACAAGAAGGCGCGCGAGCTGGGGTGGATCGTGTAGCCGGGATTGAATCAACCCGCGATATGGTCGGGTGTTCCTGGCAGTGTCGCTGTCCGGTTTAACGTCCGTACCGGATGCGCTTTCTCCTATCGTGCCAACGCGGCGAAAATTCCTTCCATAGGGCGAAGGCACAAAGTATCGAAGATGCGATGACGATGGCGGTTAGCATTGGCTCCAGTCCCGTTCGCAGGCGGGAGCCTTAACGCTCTCAGTCACCGGGCGCCTGTTGTTCTTATTGCCGATGATGGAAGGGAGCCTGCACGTTTGTCATCGGAATAGCGAGTACAATTATCGTCGCACAAGCGTCGAGGGCGTCGGCTTCGGTCGGCGCGCTCTTTTTGTTGCCCAAAGTGTTTTATAAACTCAGACAAACTGCTCACCCGAGGATGACGACATGCGAACGTCAGCCATTGTCATTGCCGCATTTGCGGTGCTGCAATTCCCCCAATTGGCAGAGGCCAGAAACCCAATTCAGCCCGGTGGCGGACAGTATGTGGATACCAATCATCCAAAGGTGACGAAGGATTATTATGTCGTGCGTCAGGGCCAGAGCGATAAGTGCAAAGTTGTCAATGCCAACTTTGGGGACAAGCCATTGGGGGCGATTGGCGGCGCTCCATATGTAAGTAAAAAATATGCGACCGCAGCGCTCAAGAAATTTCCCGAATGCAAGGGCGGTGAGGCGGACGATTCCATGGACACTAAAAAGCACCGGAAAAAAGGCGAATGAAGCGCGCGGTAGGCCGACACTCTAATTCTTTCTGCGGCTATCAGCGAGCAATCGCGTCTTCTGCCTGAGCGTTACGATGCGTCCTGGCCGTCGCTTGACGGCCTCCTCGAAAAAACCGCAGCCCTGCTGCGCCGCTTCCGCATCCGGCTGGCGAACAGGCTGCGTGACCTCGGGCTGATCGAGGCGGCTAAGCGGGTGGCACCGGAAGCCGAGTGGCGCAAGCGCGTCTATAGGTTCTAGGCGGCTGCGATTTCGCTCCATTGAAAAAAGTTGGCACCCGAATTGGCACCGGACAGCGCGGGACCGGGCGGCACCAAGTAGTATTGCGGCTGCTACCATCTCCAGATATTTCGCAGAAAATTAGCACTTCGGGGTATGGCGCGCGCCAGTATGTTATGCCTGTCGCAGTCCTTGGTGTTTTGCGTTTCGGCCGTCCCCGGCTAAGCTCGCGGCGAGACCAACACAAAGCGAGGCCCGGACGCCTGAGTCATTGGCGTGTCCGGCACTGATCATGAACGCGCAGAGAAACGACAACGATACTCCGCGCCGCGAGGGCGGCGGCGACGGCACCACCACTTTGCCGCCTGAGGCGAAGAAGCAACCTGCGCCTGAGGTGCGTGAGGCCGCGCCCCCGCCACGCCCGCGCAAGGGGGTTGGCCGGGTCATATTTCTGCTCCTCGCGGCCGCGCTCGCCATCCTCCTCTATCGCTATTGGGGCATCTGGGAGCAGTGGGGCTTCTTCCAGTCGACCCAGACCGCCCCTGCGGCGCCGCTCCCACCCGCGGTGACGGTGGCCAAGCCGATCGTGAGGGAGATGATCGAGTGGAAGGATTTCACCGGCCAATTCGAGGCGGTCGACTTCGTCGACGTCCGCGCCCGGGTCAGCGGCTATCTCGAATCGATCAATTTCGTCGACGGGCAGATCGTCAAGAAGGGCGACCTGCTCTTTGTCATCGAGCCAAAGCCGTTCGAGCTCGCGCTCGAATTGGCCAAGGCCGATCTCGCAGAGGCCAATGCCAATCTCGATCTCGCCAAGGCCCAGCTCAGCCGCACCGCCGAGCTCAGGAAGAAGAGCTACGCCACGGAAGAAACCTATGACGAACGCGTGGCCCAGGTGAACACGGCGACGGCGTCGCGCGATGCCGCCATCGCCCGGCTAGACCAGGCGCAGCTCAATCTCGACTATACGCGGGTGACGGCGCCCCTCCCCGGCCGCGCCAGCCGCCACGAGCTCAGCGTCGGGAATTTGGTGATCGGGGGCACCACCGGCACGCCGACGCTGCTCACCACCATCGTCTCGCTCGATCCCATCCATTTCTTCTTCAACGTGAGCGAGGCCGACGGCATGACCTATAAGCGCCTCGTTGAACGGGGAGAGATCCCGTCGGCGCGCAGCAATACGGTGGTGGTGCAGGCCCAGCTCATGGACGAGACCGATTGGCCGATGAAAGGCACCATCGATTTCGTCGACAATACGTATGACACCTCCACCGGCACCATTCGCGTGCGTGCGGCCTTCCCCAACCCCGAATACTTCATCACGCCGGGGCAGTTCGGCCGCGTTCGGGTGCCGATGTCGCAACTCCATCCGGTCATGCTGGTGCCCGACGCAGCCGTGGTGACCGACCAATCCACCAAGCTCCTGTTTACCGTGGCGCCTGACGGGACCGTGGTGCCGAAGCCGGTCGAGCTCGGCCCGGTGGTCGACGGCAATCTACGCATCGTCAGGAGCGGGGTCACCAAGGACGACAACGTGATCGTGGTCGGGCTGTTGCGCGCGCGTCCAGGGCAGAAGGTCACGCCGGAGCAGAGCACGACCGAGGCGACTGCCGTGCCGAAGCAGAACGGACAGTGACCGGGGCGATATGAATATCTCGCATTTCTTCATCGACCGGCCGATCTTCGCCGCCGTCATTTCCATCATCATCACGCTGATCGGCGGCGTCGCCTATTTCGCTCTGCCGGTGGCGCAATATCCGGACATCGCGCCGCCGTCGATCTCCGTTACCGCCCAATATCCAGGGGCCTCGGCCGAGATCGTGGCCAAGACAGTGGCGACGCCGATCGAGCAGGAAGTCAACGGCGTCGACAACATGCTGTACATGACGTCGCAATCGACCGGCGACGGCAGCATGTCGCTCACGGTCACCTTCAAGCTTGGCACCGACCTCGATACCGCGCAGGTGCTGGTGCAGAACCGCGTCGCCATCGCCCAACCGCGGCTGCCTGAGGAAGTACGCTCGATCGGCGTCACCGTGACCAAGCAGTCGCCTGACTTGATGCTGGTGATCCACCTGTTCTCGCCCGACGGCACCCGCGACCAGCTCTATATTTCCAATTACGCCACCCTGCACGTGAAGGACGTGCTGTCGCGCATCGACGGCGTCGGCAACGTCACCATCTTCGGCGCCCGCGACTATTCGATGCGCATCTGGCTCGATCCGGAGAAGCTCGCCATCCGCAATCTGACCGCCGGCGACGTGGTCGCCGCGCTGCGCGGCCAGAACGTGCAGGTCGCTGCCGGCGTGATCAATCAGCCGCCGGTGCCGGTGCCTGGCGCTTTTCAGCTCAACGTCGAGACGCAAGGCCGCCTCTCCGACACCGAGGCTTTCGGCAACATCATCGTCAAGTCCGGCACCGACGGGCGCGTGGTGCGGATCCACGACGTCGGCAGGGTTGAGCTTGGTGCCGCCGACTACGGCCGCAACGGCTATCTCGATGAGAAAGTAGCGGTGCCGCTCGGCATCTTTCAGCGTCCCGGCTCCAATGCACTCGCCACCGCGGCGCAAGTCCAAAATGCCATGAAGGCGCTGTCTGAGTTTTTCCCGGCCGGGCTCAAATACGACATCGTCTACAACCCGACGGTGTTCATCTCCCAATCGGTTGAGGCCGTGATCCAGACCATGTTCGAGGCCGTGGTCCTCGTTGTCGTGGTGATCATTTTATTCTTGCAGACCTGGCGCGCCTCGATCGTGCCCATCGTGGCCATCCCGGTATCGTTGATCGGCACCTTCGCCATGCTTTCGGCGCTGGGCTATTCGCTCAACAATCTTTCGCTGTTCGGCTTGCTGCTCGCCATCGGCATCGTGGTCGACGACGCCATAGTCGTGGTGGAGAACGTCGAGCGCAACATTCGAGAGGGGCTCAGTCCGCGCGATGCCGCCTACAAGACCATGGAGGAGGTCGGCGGGGCGCTGATCGCCATCGCTTTGGTGCTCACCGCCGTGTTCATCCCGTCGGTGTTCTTGACCGGCATTCTCGGGCAGTTTTTCCGCCAATTCGCCGTCACCATCGCCACCTCGACCGTCATCTCGCTCATCGTGTCGCTGACATTAAGCCCGGCGCTGTGCGCGCTTCTGTTCAAGCCGCATGTGTCGCATCCGGAGCGCCAGAGCATTTTCGTGCGGCCGATCAATGCCTTTTTCCGCGGCTTCAACCGTGCCTTCGAATGGCTGTCCTCGCGCTATGGCGCGCTGACCGGCAGGCTCGTGCGCGTGTCGCTGATCATGGTGATCCTCTATGCCGGCTTGATCGGGCTCACCGTGTACGAATTCTCCCGCGCGCCGACCGGCTTCATTCCGCAGCAGGATCAAGGCTATCTCATCAACATCATCCAGTTGCCGCCAGGCGCCTCGCTGGCGCGGACCGACGAAGTGGCGCGGCGGGTGAACAAGCTGGTGCTCAACACGCCCGGCGTGGCCCACACCGTGCCGATCGTGGGCCTCGACGGCGCCACCTTCACCAACGCCCCGAACTCAGCGGTGATTTTCTCGCCGCTCGCTCCGTTCGATGAGCGCGCTAAACAGGGCCTCACCGCGCAAGTGATCAGCATCAACCTCAACAAGCAATTCGCCGCCATCCAGGACGGGCTTATCATCAGCGTGTCGCCGCCGCCGGTGCGTGGCATCGGCACCACCGGCGGATTCAAGCTTGAGCTCCAGGACACCCATGGCGGCGATCTCGTCCAGCTCGAGGGGGTCGCCCAATCGGTCATGGGCGCGGCCAACCAGACGCCGGGGTTGGTGAATGTCTTCACCACCTTCAACACCCGCACGCCGAAGATCTGGGCCGATATCGACCGCGTGCGCGCCGAAATGCTCGGGGTCAGGACCGACGACGTGTTCACCACGCTCGAAGTCTATCTCGGCTCGCAATATGTGAACGATTTCAATTTCCTCGGCCGTACCTACCGGGTCACTGCGCAGGCCGACGGCCAGTTCCGTCAGGACCTGCACGCCATCTCGCAGCTGAAGACGCGCAACGCCAGCGGCCAGATGGTGCCGCTCGGCTCGGTTGCCGCTTTCAGCAACATCACCGGACCCTATCGCGTGGAGCACTTCAATCTGTTCCCGTCGGCTGCCGTGCAAGGCGGCACGCTGCCCGGCTATTCCACCGGTTACGGCCTCGCCGCCATGGACAAGATTGCGGCGCAGCTCCTGCCGGCCGGCTACGCGGCAGCCTGGACCGAGATCGCCTATCAGGAGCAGCTCGCCGGCAACACCGCCATCTACGTGTTCGCCGCCTCGGTGGTGTTCGTGTTCCTGTTGCTCGCGGCGCAATATGAAAGCTGGGCGCTGCCGCTCGCCGTCATTCTCATCGTGCCGATGTGCCTGCTGGCGGCGATCAGCGGTCTACTTCTGCGCGGCATGGACGTGAACATTCTCGCCCAGATCGGCTTCGTCGTGCTGATCGGCTTGGCCGCCAAGAACGCGATTCTGATCGTGGAGTTCGCGCGGCAAAACGAGGAGCACGGCGAGGACCGCTTCCAGGCTGCGACCGAGGCGGCCCGCGTGCGCTTGCGCCCGATCCTCATGACCTCGTTCGCCTTCATCCTCGGCGTGCTGCCTCTCGTCATCGCCACCGGTGCCGGCGCCGAGATGCGCCAGTCGCTCGGCACCGCCGTGTTCTACGGCATGATCGGGGTGACCGTGTTCGGATTGCTGTTCACGCCGGTGTTCTATGTGGTGGTGCGCAAATTCGCAGCCAAGCCGCACGCCCATGGAAGCAGCGCGCCGGCTCCGGCCGAATGACCCTACGAGCCGGAGAGAGCGACGTGGATGCGCTCGGCGACGGTCGCATGCCCGATATACTCGGCGATCGCATGCGGATTGTCCCTGGCGTGGTGGACGTTGGCCACATTCTCGATCCCGTCAGCAAAGGTGTTGCGGTCGAGGCGTGCATAAAGCGCCACGCAGTCTCTTGCATCGGCGGCATTGAGCCAAGTTTGTACGGCGATGGGCACCGCGAGCGATGGCGGGTTCAGATATTGCTTGACGGCATGGAACCCGAGCGGCGATCCGAGGGTGACGAAGAGGGGCACTTCGGCTGCGCCTTCCGCCTCGCGCAGCAGCCGATAGGTGATCACCGATCCGAGCGAATGAGCGACGATCACCGCTGGCCCCTTCAAGATTGAAGGCCGCACGACGCTGTCCACCGCGTCTCGAATCTCTTGGCACGTCAAATAGGCATCGACCTGCCGAACGAAGCGCAGCGCAATATCGCCGATGTCCGGAACATCGCGTTCGAGAATGCGTGCGATGCCTTGCACCCATTGCCAGCGTGCCAGTCTGCTCCGCGCGATTTCGCGATCGAACTCGGCGCGGACATGATGCTCGCTGATGCCTTTCTCGATCCCGATGTCCCTGAGCAGAGTTTCTTCCAGGTGCGTGAAGAAGCCAGCCTCGCTTCGCGCGCGGCATATCAGCTCCGCGAGCAGAGCTGCGTAATAGGGCATCTCCAATGTGTAGTCCGGCTTCTCGAGCCCGGCCGCCGCCCAGGCGGATAGCAGCGCGTCCTCCCACGTCTCCTGCAACGTTAGGGATGTCTTGTCTTCTTGATGAATGCTGTGAACGAAGACAAGGCGCACCGGAGTATCGCTCCGCGGGAGGACCAGGGCCTCAAAATCTCCCATAGAGCAAAGAGTTGTGTGGGGCGGCCTCGCAACTTGGCGCGATAACACAGGTTAATGCCGGGTTTTTTCTTTCGCGCAATCCTGCTCTATCGGCTGACGCGCCCGGCGCGGCGCGGGGACGCGCTCGAGCCCGGGCTCAGCTGAAAATATGGCTCGCGGTGATGCCGTTGAAGATCGACTGCACGGCGATGGCCGCGAGCAGCACGCCGAACACGCGCACGATCACCTTCCGCGCCGTGAGCCCGATCAGAGCGTGCACTTCCTGGGCGAGCAGGAGAAAGACGAGCGTCACCAGCATGACGGCAAGAATGGCGAGGACCACCGCCACGAGCAGCTTCGGATCCCCCTTGGTGCCGGCGGCGAGCACGATGGCGCTCGTCATGGCGCCTGGTCCTGCAAGGAGAGGAGTGGCCAGCGGGAACACGGTGATCTCGGCGTGGGCTTCAGCCTTGCTCTCGGCCTCTTCGCTTTCCTTGAGCGTGAGCCGCGCCGGCGATGGGCGCTTCGACAACGTCATGTCGAGCGCGATGATTAAGAGGATGATTCCGCCGGCGACCTGCAGCGCCGGCAGCGACACGCCAAGCTGATTGAGGAGCGGCTGCCCGAACAGGGCGAAGGCGAGAACGATCAGCGTGGCGATGGCCACGGCTTTGAGCGAGATCGCGCGGCGTTCCGCCTTGGTGGCGTTCGGCGTAAGACTCGCGACGAGGACCGCCGAATCGATTGGGCCGATCACCGCGAAGAAGGTCGTGAAGGCAGTCAGCGCTGTTTCGAGCATGTGATTAACGAGGAAGCCTTCGCGCGGCGCCTTGCCTATGAATTAGGCGTCCAAGGACATTGCCTATCCATTCGGCATCGGCATAAGATGATGCCATACCATAAATGAGAAGCGCACCCAGGCGGGAGTAGAGGTCGCTCACGAGAACCGGGCAGGGCGGACTTGCGTAGTACTGATATAGCGGAAGCGCGGGTGCGCGAGGCGCCGGCACCTTCCCGCCGATTTTTTGATGAGATGCGCGAGCCCGACGGCACGGTGAGACCCGCCTATGCCGACTTCGCCGAGCTGCTCGACGATCTCTCCATCGAGTCTCTGGTGACCAAGCAGGCGGCGGCCGAGGAGCTGTTCCGCCGGCTCGGCATCACCTTCGCGGTCTATGGCGAAGGCGGCTCGACCGAGCGGCTGATCCCCTTCGATCTCATGCCGCGCATTCTCGGCGGCGCCGAATGGGAGCTCGTGCAGCGCGGCTGCATCCAGCGCGTGAAGGCGATCAACGTCTTCCTCTACGACATCTATCACGACCAGGAGATCATCAAGGCCGGCCTCGTGCCGCCGGAATTCGTGCTGCTCAACCCGGCCTACCGGCCCGAGATGCACGGCGTCGAGCCGCCCAATCGGGTCTACGCCCATATAGCGGGCATCGATCTCGTGCGCACCGGCGAGCGCGATTTCTTCGTGCTCGAGGACAATGTACGCACGCCCTCCGGCGTCTCCTATGTGCTCGAGAACCGCGAGATCATGATGCGGCTCTTTCCCGATGCCTTCGCCGGGCAATCGATCATGCCCGTTGGCAACTATCCAGAGAGGCTATTGGAGAATTTGCGGGCCGTGGCGCCGAGCGACGACGACGACGCTCCCGTCGTCGTGCTGCTCACGCCAGGCCGCTACAACAGCGCCTATTTCGAGCATGTGTTCCTCGCCGAGCAGATGGGCATCGAGCTCGTCGAGGGCGGCGATCTGTTCGTGCGCGACGGCTATGTGTGGATGCGCACCACCGAAGGCCCGGTCAAGGTCGATGTCATTTATCGGCGGGTCGATGACGCCTTCATGGACCCGCTCGCCTTCAATCCTCAATCCGCGCTTGGCATACCCGGCCTGTTGTCGGCCGTCAGGTCGGGCAGAGTGGCGCTTGCCAACGCGCTCGGCACCGGCGTTGCCGACGACAAGGCGATGTATTGCTACGTGCCGCGCATGATCGAGTTCTATCTCGGCGAGCACGCCATCCTCAACAACGTGCTCACCTATATGCTGCGCGACCTAAAGCAGCGGCAGCACGTGTTCAACAATCTCCACAATCTCGTGGTCAAGGAGGTGCAAGGCTCCGGCGGCTACGGCATGCTGATCGGGCCGGCCTCGACTGCCGAGGAACGCGAGGCCTACAAGCTCAAGGTGATGCAGAACCCAGACAATTACATTGCCCAGCCGACGCTCGCGCTCTCGACGGCTCCCACCCTGATCGACGGCGAGATCGTGCCGCGCCATGTGGATCTCAGGCCGTTCGTGCTCTCAGGCAAGGAGACGAGCGTGATTCCAGGCGGGCTCACCCGGGTAGCGCTGGTCAAGGATTCGCTCGTGGTCAATTCGAGCCAGGGCGGTGGCACCAAGGACACCTGGGTGCTGGAGCGAAGCTGATGCTGAGCCGGACTGCCGAGAATCTGTTTTGGATGGCGCGCAGCATGGAGCGGGCTGAGAACACCGCGCGCATGCTCGATGTAAGCTTCCGCATGTCGCTGTTGCCTTCGACCATCGACAAGCAGGCGCTCCATTTCGAGCCGATCCTCGACATCGCCCCAGGCTCCGGGCGCCGCTTCCACGAGCTCTACGACGAGCTGAACCATGAGACCATCATTCGCTATGTGGCGCTCGAGCCGGAGAATGGCGGCAGTATCTGGTCGCTGATCCGCTCGGCGCGCGAGAATGCCCGGGCCCAGCGTACGGCCATTTCAAGCGAGGCCTGGGAAAGTCTGAACTCAACCTGGCTCCAGGTGCAGAATCTCGACTTCGAGGGCCTGAAGCGCTGGGGGTATCGCGATTTCTTCGACTGGGTAAAGGAGCGCTCGCACCTCTTCCGCGGCGTGGTGTTCGGCACCATGCTGCATGACGACGCCTTCCGCTTCATCCGCCTCGGCACCTTCATCGAGCGCGCCGACAACACCGCGCGCATCCTCGACGTGAAATATCACGTGCTGCTGCCGCGCGGCGAAGAGGTCGGAGGCTTGATCGACTATTACCAATGGGGCGCGCTGTTGCGTTCGGTCGGGGCCTTTCGCGCCTACCGCAACGTCTATCGCGACACCGTCTACCCCTGGCGCATCGCCGAGCTGCTCATCCTGCGCGAGGACATGCCGCGCTCGCTGCACCATTGCTACCACAACCTCATAGGCACGCTTGACGAGCTCGCCGGCAAGAAGGAGCTGGAATGCCGTAGGTCGGCCGGCCAGACCTATGCGCGGCTCAAATATGGCCGCATCGACCGCATCTTCCGCTCCGGCCTGCATGAGTTCCTCACCTCCTTCATCGAGTCGAACAACGCGCTCGGCGTGCAGATTCAGGAAGATTTCCTGATGATTCCGGCGGCGGTGGCGGGGGCCGCGTGACGTGATGCTGATCAGGGTGGAGCACACCACCGAATATGCCTATTCGGAGCCGCTCGTCTCCAGCACGCAATATTTGCGCCTGACGCCGCTCTCCGGCAGGACCCAAGTCGTGGAGAGTTGGAGGGTCTCAGCCCCCGGCGCCGTCACCCATCAATGGTATGACCAATACCGCAATTGCTGCCACACCCTCACCGTGGCCCAGCCGGTCACCGAACTCGCCATCAAGGTGAGCGGCCTCGTGCGCACGCGCGACACAAACGGCGTGGTGGGCCTTGCGCCGGCAGAGCTGCCGCTCGGTCTCTATCTCCGCGAGACGCCGTATACCGTGTGCTCCGAGCCGATCCGCGACTATTCCGCCCCCTTCAGGTCAAAGATGAACCGCGACCGCATCGAGGCGTTGCATGAGATCATGCTCGCGATAGCCGATGACGTCGAATACACCAAGGGCGAGACCCATGTGCACACCACCGGCGCCGAGGCTCTGGAACAAGGCAGCGGCGTCTGCCAGGACCATGCCCATGTCTTTTGTGCCGTGTGCCGTACACTCGGTATCCCGGCGCGCTATGTCAGCGGTTACCTGTCGCACGGCGCAGGCCATGAGGCGCATGCCTCGAGCCACGCCTGGGCCGACGCCTATGTGGAGGATCTCGGCTGGGTGAGCTTCGATCCCTCCAACCGCACCGGTGCGACAGAGGCGTATATCCGCATCGCCACCGGCCTTGACTATGCCGAGGCCGGCCCCATCCGCGGCGTGCGCAGCGGCGGTGGGGTTGAAACCATGTCCTACTCGGTTATGTTCCCAAGCCAACAACAACAGGTTCAGTAGGGGGACGGCTTGACCTATTGCGTTGGCATTCTGCTCAATGAAGGCTTGGTACTGGCCTCAGATTCCCGCACCAATGCCGGCATCGACCGGGTCTCCACCTTCCGCAAGATGCACGTACTGGAGAAGCGGGGAGAGCGCTTCTTTGCCCTCCTCACCGCCGGCAATCTGTCGCTCACCCAAGGGGTCATGAGCCTGCTCGGCGAGTGGCTCGAAATCAGGCGACCCGGAGAAAGATCTCTGGGCGGTGGGCTCCATGTTCGCCGCCGCCCGCGCCGTCGGCACCGCCATCCGCGAGATGCACAAGATCGACGGCGGCTACCTCCAGCAGCACGACGTCGATTTCAGCGCCTCCTTCATCCTCGCCGGCCAGCTCAAGACCGGGCAGCTCAGGCTGTTCCTGATCTACGACGCTGGCAACTTCATCGAAGCCATGGGCGACACGATCTACTTCCAGATCGGCGAAGTGAAATACGGCAAGCCGATCCTCGACCGAATCATTCAGCCGAGCACGAGCCTCAACGACGCGGTGAAATGCGCGCTCATCTCCTTCGATTCGACCATGCGCTCCAACGTGTCGGTTGGGCCTCCGATTGACATCTTCGTCTACCGCCGCAACTCCATGGCTCCAGGCTTCACCATCAGGCTGGAAGGGTCAGACCCCTATCTTCGCTCGATCCGCGACGCTTGGGGATCGGCGCTGCACAAGGCGTTCCAGGACACCGTGCCGGGGCCAGGCTGGAAGATCTAGTCTTTGCCGGTTCCGGCTGTAAGAACGTGCAACAAGAGAGGAATGTCATGCGTACAAAAAACCTAGGCGCGGCAGTGCTTGCCGCGTTGGCCGTTGCCGCGGTCACGATACCGGCTTCGGCCGAACCGTCGGGATACACCATCGCGCCTGCTGGCCCCGCCGATCCACGCAACAACTACGTACCGCAGGCCGGCGCCGTCTTTGTCGTGGACGATGCCAAGGGGGCAATCATTATGTGTTTCCCCGACAACAAGGACAACAAGGTCGTGGTCGTTTGCACGCCGGCGACCAAGCTGCCGCAATAGGCTGGAGGCTTGTCAGCCGGTGGCTTCGGTTGCCGTTGGTGATGAAGCCGCCTAAGGCTTGCCTGCCCCGGGCATGCCTGTCGGCGTGCTGTCCTGGATCACCTGGGTTGCGAGGTCGCGGATCTCCTCGAGCTGATGCACGAAGCTTTCCATCTGCTTCCGCGCATGCTCGGTCTGCAGCTCCATGGCCTGGCTCACGTCCTTGCTCTCCGTGAGCTTCATCGCGAGGTTGAAATTCGCCTCGGCATTGTTGCGCGTGATCTCGGCGATCTTCTCATTGAGAGAGCGCAGGCCGCTGCTTGCCGTTTGCGAGCTCGTCTCGAACGTCTTCCACGTCCGTTCGCTCGTCGCCGCAAAGGTGTCGAACGCTCGTTTTGCTTGCTCGATGCTGACCTTCATCAGGTCGCGAAACGCATCCGGCACCTCCGGCTTCATGAACGCGTCATTGGCCATGTTACTCTCCTGTCCTCGCAACTGCCCTCGCCGGCCACTCTCCGGCTGGCGCCGGCTTGCAGCCTTCTCACCCGTCAGCAGCCAGGTGCTGACCGGCCACCAAGCAGCCCACCAAAAGCTCTTGATTAGCAAGCTTAGCACAGCGCGGGCCCTTTAGGCAGGGGAGGGGCGTCGTCGCTGCCCTGCCACATCGTGGTGAAAACCGCGCAAAGCTGCAGCCGCGCGCGTTGAATTTGCTTTCCAAGTGCCGCCGCTTGCGTCTTACTTGAGGCGGGGAACGGAATCGCCACAGGGTAAAGGGCATCAAACCACTCGCTTGATCGCGGCGGGCCAGAGGTCTTCAAGATCAAAGGAAGGTTCAAGATGCGACGCATCCCGCTCCTCGCTTCAGCGCTCATGCTCAGTGCGCCTTTGGCTCACGCCGAGATGCTACCAGCCTACAATTCAGAGGCTATTTGTGCCGATGTCGCGGGTGGCTCGGCGAGGCAAGAGTTGATCATGCGCGGCTGCCTCGATTTCCAGGAGCGGACCCGCAAAGAAATTGCGCTCGCCTGGGACAAGCTCCCGGTTCCGGTTCAGGTATCCTGCACCAAGGCTGCCGAGGGAAGCGGCGACTATTGGCGGCTCAAATCCTGCATCGACAAGGAAGTACGCTCCAGTTCGGCTGTGACCGGGCACTAGACCTAAGGAAGCGCGGGCTCCCGTGCGACGGCCGGCGCGCCGTGCGTTCGCGGTATGGCGCCCTTGAACACCTGAATGAGGTCCATCTCGTTCAGTTCCTCATCGCTCGAAGCTGACAGGGCAAGGTCGGTATATGCCCTCGCGCTCTCATCGGCTTTGACGCGCTTCAGTGCGGGACGGAACTTGAGGAAAAGCTGCGCCCAGCGGACTCCTGAGGTGAGCGATTCCGCCACCCGGCGCGGATAGAACAGAAGCGGGTTCTCGATCTTCATCCCCGGCCGGCGCTGCGTGCGGATCTTGCGCCGCACGATGCCGCATTCGAGCGGGTGCACCTTCTCGATGAGGATCGAGCCGAGGAAATGCACGACCGAGGAATAAAGAGCGCTGGTGCGCTTGCCGCGCGCCGCGTCGCGCCTCAGCACGGTCTCGACATGCTTCGGCGTATAGAACTGCCGCCAGGAATCGAAATAGACCTTCTCCCATGCCGCGTCCGACATGATCGGATGGTGCGTGACCCGGTGATTGAGGTCGTACTTGTTGAGATCGGGGTCCATCCACACGCCCTTGGCGTGCAGGACCTTGTGGTCTTCCGAGCCGGGGAGAGGGGTGAGGAAGAAGAACTCGATCAGGTCGAGCGGCATCTCCCGCTGAATGATCTCGATATTGCGGGCGATCTTCTCCGGCGTGTCGTCGGGAAAGCCGAGGATGTAGCCGGCGTATGTGATCACGCCGGCATCCTTCCAGGCCTGGAGCATCTTGCGGTATTCCCAGATCTTGTTCTGCCGCTTCTTGGCGGCGGCGAGGGCATCCGGGTCGATATTCTCAAGCCCGATGAATACGCGGGCGCAGCCGCCGCGCGCCGCCTTCTCGATGAAGCCGTCGAGGCGGTGACACAGCGTGTCGACCTGCAGCGTCACCTTGAACTTGAAGCCCTGCTCCTCGCGCAGCCAGATCAGCCGGTCGAGAATTCCTTCCCAGTCCTTGTTGCGCGCGAAATCGTCGTCGGTGATGAAGAACCGGTTGATGTTCTGCGCCGCATTGGTGCGGATGATCGCCTCGACATCGTCAGGGGTGCGATGGCGCGACTTGCGGCCCTGCACGTTGATGATGGTGCAGAACGAGCATTGGAACGGGCAGCCTCGCCCTGCGTCAAAACTGGTGTAGGCGCCCGCCATCTTGCGTACCACCTTCGCGGGCAGGATCGGCAGCGTGGCGTTCGACAGGTCCGGCAAATCCTTCATCAGATTGTAGAGCGGCTTTAATGTGCCGGCCCATGCCGCCTGCACAATTTCATCCATGCGCCCTTCGGCCTCGCCGGCGTAGATCGAGATGCCGAGCTCTTGCGCCGCGACGATTTCCGGCGGGCATTGCGGCAGCATGGCGATGCTGCCCGCAGCATGGAAACCGCCCATGATGACCTGAATGCCGGCATCGCGGAACTTCCGGCCGATATCGACGGCGCGGGGGAATTGGTTCGACTGCACGCCGACCAGGCCGACCATGGCGCCGTCTGCGGCTTTCAGCCGGCGGATCAGCTTGTCGAAGCGGACGACGGTATTGGTCTCATCGATCACGTCGATTTCGATGTCGACGTCGTCCCCCAGGACTTTCCGCCGGCGGCTGTCGTCGATCAGGCTATAGACCGAGGCAAGGGAATTTGACGGAATCGGGGAGCGGAACCACTGGATGACATAGCCATCATCATCGTAGTGCGACGGCTTGATCAGAATGATGAGAAATTGCTTGGCGCGCGCCATTTTCCCCCCGAGCCAGAAGGTATCAGCCCGGCGGGGCATCCGCACCCGAATTCGGTGAAATGTGACCGGCGCTGGATGTCACAAGCGATTCAAGCGGTTCTGGCTGCTGCCGCTCCCGCGGGCCGAGCGCTTGCCCAAGCATTCAACAGGATGTTCGGGCCGAAGCTGGGTGACAGCCTCACTCCACAATCATCCTAACCAGAGTCTCCAACCGGTCGGCCTCCTCGGCGGGCTTGTCCCAGCGGATGCGGTGGATGCGGGGGAAGCGCATGGCCACGCCAGATTTGTGGCGGCTCGAGCGGTGCACCGAGTTCGAAGGCAACCTCGAACACGAGCCTTGGCTCGACCTGGCGCACGGGACCGAAAGAGTCCACGGTATGATTGCGCACGAAAGCGTCGAGCTTGAGCAGCTCTTCGTCGGTGAAGCCGAAATAAGACTTGCCCACCGGAACGAGCTCAGGCTCGCCGCCCTCACCGTCACGCCAGGCGCCGAACGTGTAGTCGGAGTAATAGGACGAGCGCTTGCCGCTGCCCCGCTGGGCGTACATCAGTACCGCGTCGAGCGTGAGCGGAGCGCGCTTCCATTTGTACCAATGTCCCTTGGGGCGCCCTGCGAGATAGGGGCTATCGCGGCGCTTGAGCATCAAGCCTTCGATGCCGGTCTCCCGCGCTCCCGCCCACAGCTTCTCAAGCTCGGCGATCGAGCCGAAGCCGAGCATGGCCGAGACGTCGGTGCGCGGCGGCTTGGCCTTGGCGTGCCAGGCTTCGAGCCTGGCGCGGCGCTCGACGAAGGGGAGGGGGCGCAGATCCTCTTCGCCGTGCAGGAGCATGTCGTAGAGGCGGATATGGGCCGGATGCGATTTCAGCATGGCAGGCGTGACGGATTTGCGGTTGAGCCGTTGCTGCAGATCGTTGAACGGGGCCACCTCGTTGCCGCGCATCACCAACAACTCGCCGTCGAGCACCACGCCTGGAGGAAGCCCCACCACCACATCGGGAAAGGCGCCGGAAATATCGTCGCCGGTGCGCGAGAAGAGCCGCCGCTCGCCGCCTTGGTGCACCGCCTGCACGCGAATGCCGTCCCATTTCCATTCAGCCACGAAGTTCTTCGGATCGATCAGGGCAAGCTCCCGATCCTCGATTTGATGCGACAGCATCAGCGGCCTGAACGTCGCCGTCGTCCCGACGTGAGGGCGTGGACCCGAGCCGGACAGCCAGGCGAACAGCTCGGTGTAGGGCGGACGAAGTCCGTGCCAGACCTCCTCGATCTCGGCAAGCGGCACCTTGGACCATTCGGCGAGCGCGGTCTTGGCGAGCCGCGCCGAGACGCCGACGCGGAGCGCGCCGGTCAAGAGCTTGAGCAGAGCCCAGCGCTCCGTGGCGTCGAGACCGTCGAGCCAAGAGCTAAGCAGCCCAGGCACCTCGGTCGGCATGGCCCGCTTCAGCGTCTGCACCACATCATCGAGCCTCGGCGCTGGCTCCGACGCATCGCGGCCCGGCCAGATGAGCGCGATGGTCTCGGCGGTATCGCCGACATAGTCGCGTGACAGGCCGAACAGCACGGGATCGACGCGAGCTTCGATCATCTCGCCCAAGATGCGGCGGAGCGGCAGGCGGAAGAACAGGCCGTCGGTAAGCGCAGCGAGCGCCCAGCCGCGGTCTGGGTCTGGCGTTGATGCAAAGTAGTCGGCGAGCAAGCGAAGCTTGTCGTTACGCGACGGCGTATAGGCCAGCCGGTCCAGCAATGCCGAAAACGCCTTCACGACTCCTCGTCCTCGCGGCCGATCAGCGCAAGCGCGCGGCCCTGACGCCCGGTCAATTGGATGTGATGCAGGAGCGCGTCCTCGCGGCCGTGCGTAACCCACACCTCGTGCGCGCCGGTCTCGTGAATCGTCCGCGTCAGTTCGCGCCAATCGGCGTGGTCGGAGATGACGAGCGGCAGCTCGACACCACGCTGCCGCGCCCGGGCGCGGACCCGCATCCAGCCTGAGGCGAAGGCGGTGAGCGCATCTGGCATTCGCCGCGACCAGCGGTCGGCGATGGCCGAAGGCGGTGCCAGCACGACGGCGCCTTTCAGCTCCTCGCGCTTGGCGCCGGTGGCGGGCTTGAGCGCGCCGAGCTCGACCGCGAAGCTCTCATAGATCTGGCAGCAGGCGGCAAGCGCGCCGTGCAAATAGATCGGCTCCGCATAGCCAGCCTCGCGCAGGAGAGCGATGAGGCGCTGGCACTTGCCGAGCCCGTAGACGCCGACCACATGCGCCCGCTCGGGGAACTGCTTCAGCGATTTGAGCAGCTTCGCCACTTCGCCCTTCGCATCCCCATGGCTGAACACCGGAAGGGCGAAGGTCGCTTCGGTGACGAACAGATCGCACGGGACAAGCTCGAAGGGAGGATTGGTCGGGTCGGCGCTCCGCTTGTAGTCGCCGGAGATCACGGCGCGGCGGCCGCGCCACTCGATCACCACCTGCGCGCTGCCGAGCACGTGGCCGGCCGGCACGAGCCTCACCGTCACGTCGCCGACCTGCAACGTCTCGCCGTAGCCAAGCGCTTGGGTGCCGAGCTTCGCCGCGCTGCCGAGCCGCGCCTTCATCAGGGCGAGCGTCTCTCGCGTGGCAAGCACATGATCGTGGCCGGCGCGCGCATGATCTGAGTGAGCATGCGTGATCACCGCGCGGTTCACCGCGCTGTGCGGGTCGATGTGGAATCCGCCAGGCCGGCAATAGAGCCCGTGGGTGCCGACGGTGAGCCAGGACTCGAAACGCTCAGGATGCATGCCGGACGGACTCTACTCTGGATTGCTGTCTGATGGGGCTACTCGCCATGAGGTTGTTGCAATTCTCCTGGTTCACAATCGAGAGATGCAGCATAGTTGAAGCGGGCATGGCGCGCGGGTGTTCACCTTGGGGGGTCGCGTCGATCACGCATATAGTGTGCGGCGTACACGCGAGGCGGCGCGTATCGCTCTCCTCGGTGCCGGACTGCCTGTGGCATCGCTCGCTTCGGCCGCGGCCCAAGACCCTCACAGCGAAATCTTCACCGGGCTCGAGGCGAGCAACAACGCCATAAGCGGCTATTTGGGCGCGGGTCATGCCTTCGGCAAGGGACTCTACGAGCGCGGCTGGCGGGTCCGCGCGGTCGGCGCCCTTGGGCGCTACGACTATCGGGGAACTCTGTTCGGCGCCGGCGCCGATCTCGGCAAGACCTTCGACGGCGAAGCGAGCTACGGCGCAGCACTTATCGGCTACCAGTTCCGCACCCAAGCCTTGTTTCTAAAATTGTTCGCAGGCGTCGAAGCCGAAGATCAGAGCATCACGCCGCGCGATTCGGAGAATTCGGTGCAAGGCGGCGCCGTCGGTCTCAAGCTTGCAGCGGAAAGCTGGCTCGACCTTTCGCCGCTGTGGTTCCTTGGAGCCTGGCGCGGGCGGGCTATCGCCTTTCGCCACGCTTCTAACGCGTAGCCCTATGGAACAGTACGACGACACATTCGAAGCAGAAGAAGCCCCACCGCCGAGCATCAAAGAGATTGAGAAGCGCCTACGGAAACTCGGCTGCACAAAAGAGCAAGTTAGGCGTCATATCGCGCACGTGACTCAGAGCCGAAACGAGCCGGTTAGCAAAAGGCGGGGTGACCAAAACGTAACGTTGCCGGGGTTGTCCGAGCAGCCTTCGGCACCAAGTCTACCGCGAAATCGAGATTGCTAAAGCAGCCGTTGGGTCACTGTTCGCTTTGCCCCCAAAAGCGGACATTTGTCAGCGCATTGAGCATGTCTGCTTTGTGCCATCAGCGGACATCCCGGGCATAGCGATACCCACCCGATAAGCAAATTATCACGGCCTTTCCTGCCCTACCTAGGGAAGCGATAACCATGGAAGGCGCTGCCACCAGGACAGTTTCGGTTGCGGCGGCTGCTGGGCTGCCTGCGGCTTCTGCGCTGTAGGGTGGCGTTTGGGTCTCGGCGTCACGATGGAAGGCGTCACCGGAGAGACAGGCGCGGCGGCTGCAGCCGCGGTCGGCTCCACAGAATACCCCATCATGAGCATCTTGCTCGAGACGGTCTCCCCGGAGAAGAACGATGGGTCTGCGTTCGCGTCGGTCATGGCCTGATCGGGGCTTGAGGGGTCGACTTGAGATCCGGGCCTCGATAGTGATCTCGGCAGCTTAGGCACGACCGAGACGCTCGCTGGGGCGTCCGGCGCCAGCAGCATTTCCGTATTGGCCAAAAGTTCCTTTTGGGAAAAATTGCCCGAATGGTCGGGCACCGAGGCATGAGAGCAGAGTTCTACAACAACGAGAGCCGCAGCGAGAAATCCGAGAGTTCTGAGGACGCCAGAACCGATCGAAGACCCAAAATGTGTCTGGAGCAATTCAAGAGATTTGCGCCACACTGGTCAGTCCACTAAGGACGCGATGTCCGCGCGTTTTGCCATGGCGCCTGATTCGAAGCGTAGAAGTTTAAATTTCGATTAAAAGTTTGTGGTCGGTTTCAGTCTTGAGGCACTACCACCACGAAAGGACACAGCATGTGGGCACTGGTGATTTTCACTATTGCTACAACTGGCCCAGCAGCTAGCACCGTGACATCGCTAGCTTTCGCCACGCAGCATCTTTGCCTCATCGCCGAACGACAACTTGAGTTCTAACGGAGCCCGTAGTTTCGGCAGGTCTGGTTAGGTACGAGGTCGTTGCCACATGCGTTCAGGTAAGTGAGGCGTCGGAGAAGAAATGACCCTTCTTGCCCAGCGATCGCTCGACGAGGCTATGTCCGTGATGCATCAGTAAGCGTCAAATCGGCGTCGAGAATTAGCTCCGGGTCCGTAACGGGAACCTGCAGGCTGGGGTGTCGTACGGCCTGGCTATCCTTCAATCAGGCCATCACGATTCTCCATATGCGAGCCAATACCAACCTCTTATGCTCTAAGCAGCTCAGCTTTGGGGGATTCGTCGATGTCGATCTGGGAAAAGTTGGCTGGCGCCGCGACAGGGATGGTGAGAGGCGGCCCAATCGGCGCGTTCCTCGGCGGCAACCAGGAGCAGGACGGCCAGGCTGAGGACCAGGTGGCGTTCACCGTGGGCGTGATCGTGCTAGGTGCCAAGATGGCGAAGGCCGACGGCGTTGTTACCGAAGACGAAGTTAATGCCTTCAAGGAGGTGTTTAAGATACCTGCGGGTGAGATGAAGAACGTCGCCCAAATCTTTAATTTGGCCAAGAAGGACGTCACCGGCTACGAGGTCTACGCTGAGCAGCTGGCCTCCATGCTCAAGGGCAATCGCGCTCTACTGCAGGACGTCCTGGAAGGCCTGTTCCACATCGCCAAGGCCGACAAGGTGCTGCATCCGCGAGAGGTGGAGTTTCTCGGCCAGGTCGCCATGCGTTTTGGCATCCCCGAAACCGAGTTCAGCTACATCAAGGTGCGCCACGAGATTGTCACGAAGCGCAACCCTTACGATGTGCTGGGGGTCAACGCCTCGATCAGCAGTGATGAGCTGAGGAGCCACTACCGCCGACTGGTGCTGGAAAACCATCCCGATAAACTGATGGCCCGCGGCGTGCCCAAGGAGTTCGTCGCGATCGCCACAGAGAAGGTTTCTGCCATCAACGAGGCCTATGGTCAGATCGCCAAGGAACGGGGAATTTAGCCGTTTGCGCACCGCCTCGAGGTGTTTTGCACGCTCGACTTCAGACCTATCGCTGACGCCTCATCCACACGGGGACCTTGACCCGAGACGGTAGCTGCTCGTGTTGGGGCGATGCTGGAATTAGCGAAGTGTGATCATCCGTTGCCAGGTACGAATCAGGCAATCCAACCCAGCTCCCGCGCCTTTACGTTTGCTGCCAACCACGCCTTTGCGAGGAATTCCACATGTGTCATAGGAGCTCCGGCATCAATCTTAGGCACGCAATTCTTGGCCACAAGGTCCGGTGAATTGCTTGGCTTAGTGTAGGTCACGCCGTAACTCGTGGCCGGTAGTATTACGATGATCTCGTCTCCCAGCACTTCGACGCGAAGTTCGCTCGGAACGGATATAGTTGGACGCTTTAGCAAAAAGGCCCGCCGCGCGACCTCTGAGCGCGTGGATTTGACAACGCGCCCTTGGCGCTTCTTTTTGGTTGATGCACGCGGCATCAATGAGTGCGGCCGCGAACACTGATGGCTTCCGCTCGGTGGTTCTCGGGGCCGCGTTTCCTTCGTGCTTCGACCCGTCGTGCAATCTGAGCCAAGCCGTCGATTTCCTCTAAGGCCTTTCCTGCAATGCCTTGAAGATCACCATACATGCCAACTGTCGACTCAATCACCCCTCTGATCTGACCCTCCCGTCTGGCGCGAAGACGCATCATCGTCTTCCGCTCCCTTTCGAGGTCGGTTTGCATGATGGAAAACTTCTCGACAATGGCTTCAATTCGCTGACGAAAGCGCGGGCCTGTCAGGTATTGAAATAACAGATCAAGTTCCTCCAATTGGCGCTGCATGGAGGCAATCTGCTCCTCTTTCTCCAATACCTTGAGTTTCATCGCATCTTCGGCTTCCTGCTTGGCTTTGTGCCGAATATGAGACAGCGCCTCTTGAACCCTCGTTTCAATCTGAAGGTCCATAACGGACTTTTCATCCTCGAGCTCTCGTTGTTTTCGGAGCAGCTCGGCTTGAGTTTTTTGCGCCTCAGCTAGCTTGCTGTCGCGCTGTTGAATCTCCCGCTGTAAGTCAGCAATTTCCCGTGACCTACTTTCAAGATCCGTCGCCGACAGAAGTTGTGCCTTCGTGGTCTCCTCTGCCGCAATCCTCTCTCGCTCGGTCTTGAGTTTGGCAGTCAACTGCTGCTCGATTGACTCAACGGCCCTGGCGAGTTCGGCGCGCTGTGCGCTGACCGCGCTTTCCCGTTTAGCGATCTCGGTCTCTTTCTCAGCAATCTTTTTGTTTGCCCGGATCAGTGGAGCAGCAAGGGCTTCGGTAAACCCCACCTCGGCCTTGCAGTGTGGACACTTAATGGTTGGTTGGTTCATGTCGAAAATCCCCCCTGCAATACGTCTTGCTTGGCCCTGCTAGGCCGCACGCGGAAGCCCGGCCCCCCGTATAGGCGTCGATCAGCGCACGGCGGCGATATTGGCAGCGTAGATCCAACCACGCTCCGAAGTCGCGGGATTGGACACTTGTAGCCAACCTTTTTTCCGTCCCATCACTCGGAGTTTGGCGCCTTTTCCACCACGCTAATAGCCTGGCAAGGGAGGCCCAACATCTCGTGAGACCCGCTGCCAGAACTCACGCAGGCGCTCGATCCGCCGCTCAGGCGGGTTACCGACGATCAGCGAGGCGTTGATGGCGCCGATCGAGATGCCGACGACCCAGGTCGGCGCTACACCTGCTTCGACGAGGCCTTCATACACGCCAGCTTGGTAGGCCCCAAGCGCACCACCGCCCTGCAGCAGCAGAATCTCGTGATCATATTCTTTGCGTTCCATATGCTGCACTCCCGTTTACTCCAGAAAACTATTCCAGGTTTATTCTTTGCAGCGATGGCCGATAGACGCTCCGGGAAGGAGGCATCCGTACGAGAGACAATGAAGATAGGCCCCTTAGTTGAGGCGATCATTTGCGGCAAACCGTTCAGGTTACTTGATCGGCGTTGGTGGCAACGGTTCCTGAACAACGGCCTGTTGATGGTGAAAACAGCCAGCTAGGCCAAGCGCAGTCGAAATGACTATGACGCAGGCGACAAGAACTCGCATTAGATCAGCCCTCTTCGACTTTGATTTCGGGAAATTAAATATAGGGGCTGCTCAAAGACGAACGGGTGACATTTTAGCCACACCGCGAATATCAAATCCGAAAAGGGTGACTGCTGATCGCGACACGTCTGGATGACGAGGGGTTAGTTGGGCGTGTCCTAGCTGGCCGCCGCAATCGGGAGGCGTTGGTACGCCTCCGCGGCAGCCGGTGGAGCCCGTTTTCTGCGGCGCGGGGCTCCCCCCGGGTGGTCAACATGCCAGGATTTCCTGGCGCAAATGAACCTTGTCTAAGCGCGAGGGCTACGATCGTCGTCGTGTCCCATAGTACTCACTGCAAAAGCCACCATGCCATGCCACACACCTGCGCGAGACACCTCGGCGGACATAGGGGGCGCTAAACATGCAGAGACCAGCGATTCGTTTTTGGTTGGGGCCGCATGTGCCGACTTGCGTGATCATGGCGTCCGGCTGATGGAGCGGCGCGGGCGACATTGCCTGCGCCTGTGTTGCGACGGCCAAAGCAATGGCAGCAACAGCGATCAATCTAACCATTGGTCTTGGTGCATATTCTCGGAAAAGCATCGTTCATACTCCCTGCGAAGCGGGAGCGTTAAGGCTCTCAGTCACCGTTTGCTCGGGGTGATTCGGTGATAACGAAAGTTAGCAGCCTTTAGGGCCAAAGTCTTCATGCGGCGCAACGTGTTAGCGCGTGCGGTGCATCATAAATGTTCGCTTAAGCAAGTTTGGCAGCTTGGCGAATGTTGTTGCCGGTTCTAACTTTCCGAGGTGTCAGGATTACCGCGTGAGGACCACGGTCGCTGAAGGTCGACAGGTCACGACGGTCTGTACGGATGCCCCGTTGCAAATGTGACTGCGGCGCGTCATGGCACATCTCACCCCGGTGGTTGCGATGGCTCGATTTCCCAGGGCAAATGAACCTTGTCCAAGACTATTTGAGACAGCCATTAGGAGACATGATCTGAGACGCAGAAATGCATGTCTCAGGCACCCATTGTTGTTCAGTGAGCTTGGCCCTCGATATGATGGCAGCTAGCTCATCATCAGTCATTCGATCGCACGCTGAACTGCGTGGTGTCGATGGTGGCACTAGCACAAGTGCGAAGGAGGGAGAAAGGCTCAATATTTGGAGGTAGCCTTGACCGTCCGGCGTACCGACCTTCGTCCCCCTTACTCGCGGTCCTTGATGTACCAGTCCTCGACCTTCACTACGGCAGCGTTCTCGCCCTGGTCGAATGGCCAGCGATCGACCGCATATTTCTGGCCGCTCTCCTTCTCCTTCAGGATCGCCGACCAATGCGGCCAGTATTTCACCGGGTTCAGTGTCATTAGCCCCTTGCCGAGATTCGCCTTCGACATGGTGGCATCGACAGTGTGGTGCTTGAGCATGCCGTTCGCCTGCATCACCAGGAGATAGCTCGTGGTGTTGGTCGACACGTCAGCGCAATCCTCCTGGGTCGGGTCGCCGGTGGCGCTGAACTGCATGCCGCCCTTGTCATGGATGCCTAGCTTGGTGCCCACCTTCACGTCGATATAAGCAATGGCGTAAGCCACGGCGCGGCGCTCCTCGTAGGGCGTGTCGGCGCGCTTGGTCTTGGCCATCACGGCCCTTATCTCGGCGAGGTCTTTCTGGCTGAAGGTGTAGGTCGTCTGCATCTTGCAAGTATAAGCGTGGCAGACCGTCACGGTGTTGCCCTGCGGTGGGGTCGCGCCAAACCGGGCGTAATGGATGCGGAAATCGCCGGTGCCTCCATAAACAAAGGCCTGAGCGCAGCCGGAAAGGCCTGCAGCGAGCAGTATGACGAGCGGCACGCGGCCTAGCACAAGATTGTCCCTCGAGGCGCTTGGTGCACTTCCGCGTTGAGCGAACAACACAAATGGCCGTCAGGCAAGCGGCGGAGCGGTAACACTCAGCCCGTCTACATGCCTCTTTTCCGACGCAATTTCAGGGCGGGCCTGCCGCCAAGCTTAACCTACGAACATCGGAGTCCCGTTTTCTGTGGCCCGGATCTCCCCCCGCAGGCACCGGCAAGGGCGAGACAAGGCGTGTACTCATAAGGTTGGTAGGAAGCGGTTGCTCACTGTCCGCAATGCCCCAAAAGCGGACATTCGTGAGGGTATTGAGCAGCTCTGCTTTGTGCCATAAGCGGACTTATTGGGTCACTAGTCAGCGGCGTCACTTGGTGTAGCCGACGAAATAAACGCCGATAGTCGCACCCGATGCGTCCTTGATCGGCTCATAGCCGCTGATATAGGGCGTCCCAAGAACCGGCGTCTTGCCGTAGTATGCGTTGCCGGCTTTGATCGACGCGAGGGGCGCTCCGGTCAGAGTAGTTCCAAGCCCACGCCCACTTCCTATCCGCGTCGACACGTTCGTCGCGACGCGGATGTAATCATCGCCACTTTTCACGAACAGCGTCGCCGCCGTCCCTCGTCCTCCTTCCTCCGCAACCGCGTCTACCACGGAAAAGTTGTTGTTCATTTTGGTCGAACCGAAATACAGAGCAGGAGCATCCCTGCCGCCGACCGCATCATTTCCGTCAATCTTTGGCGTTCCTAATTTCGTGGTCTGGTCTTTCAAAGCCGCCATCGATTTCGCGACTCTTGCGTCCTGAGCATTGCCATCACCTGGCATCAGCACCGGAGTTGCAAGCAAGCCAACCGCAAGGACAAGCATGCCAATGACATGCGCTTTTTTGAATGACCTAAGGACTATGGATTTCATTGGTTCGTCCCCGCATTGAGCGGCTTCATGCCTGTGCTCTAATCATGAAACAACGGCTCGCGTTTTGAAAGAATATCACTGGACGCGCATCAACGACCAGATGACGAACGTTGTAAATTCTGCGTGTGGTTCGGTGCGTCGTCATGGCTTGCCGCGGTTCTTCTCCTCAACTCACCTGATTGGAGCTAGCGCGATCCTTCATGCTCGCGGTGAAAATTGCGACGAGCGAGCGCGGGCGTGGTGCATAGGAGCTGACGCGATAGGCCATGTCCGCTTTGGGTCATAAGCGGACATACTGACAAGTCCGCGTCATGTCCGTTATTCCCCTCAAAGCGGACATTCGTCAGCGCGAGTGGCACGTCCGCTATGTGCCAGAAGCCGACCTCCAGAAATGTCTAGCTGGCTCGCTTCTTTTTGGTGCGGCGATGGCCGAGCGGAGCCTCGGTCGAGACGGTCGCGCTCCGCTCGACCCATGCGGCCAACAAGGCCAGCACCCCATAAAAAGCCAGCGCGGTGACTGCCATCGCGTCAGGCGAAGAGGGAGGTGGACCGAAGTTCGCATAAATCTGGAGCGTCGCTAGCAAGACCACAAAGCCCCAAAACACATACCGACCTTTGGCACTGGCGAATGTGGTCATGCGCGCATAAAGCCAAGCGCCAAAGCCGAGAACAATCAGCTCTAGCGGAAAACTCAAGGCAACGTGCCGCCATAGTCCGAAGCCGACCTTGGCCGCATTGTCGTAGAGCGGCAAATCGGGCGTGTGCACGACAAGATCGAGAACCCAATGCGAAAATGACGCGGCCGCAACGAGCAAGATCGTTGCCCAACGATTTCCGTTCGTGAACACCGCAACAATGCCCCCAAAGATGAGCGAGAGAACAATCGATCCGGGCAAGCTGTGCGTGTAAGGCATGTAGTAGAGATCGAGCGCATTTGCTTCGGTGAAGCCGGGAACAATGTGCAACTTCTCGATCCCCATGAGCACAAGGATCGACCAGATCACGTCGAGCCATTGCACAGCGATGAACCAAACCCAAAGCGGTACATGCTTTCCGACGGGTTTGGCAGCGAACGCGACCCCGTAGTGACCGACAAACATGTTCCTGTCCCATTGTTGGGTTTTCGCGGGACACTTTGACACGGGTGTCAAATCGTCCGTTTCGTCCCCGCGTGTGCTGAATGACACAGAACTCGGTTAGGCAATCGCATCATTGTCTGGCGCGCAATCTGGCGCGTCCTTCCAGGAGCGACACCATCATGAACTATTCGTCCAGGCGTCACTACGCTGAGACCCTTTCGCTGCGGTCCCGCGTTCGCCTCAGGCCCTGGCCCATCAGTGCTGGAAAACTTGTGAGCCTGATCGATCTCGGTTGGTCGGATAACCAGATCGCCTCGTATTTTGGTGTGGAACCGGTGAAGGTGTCAGCCCTTCGCGCGTATTACGGATTGGACGACCACGCCCAAGACTCTTGGGTTTGGCGCATGAGACGGCGGAATCGCTTGGAAAGCGAAGGATGAGTATCACCGTCTCCCGACACCAACGCGGCGGGAATTATCTCCGCCCCAAAACGGGCCGCTTTATGCGCGGTTTTGCGATCAGACCTTCGCGTTCAGCGAGCTTGCGCGCGGCCTTTCTTCCCCTGCGAATTGCCTCGCCTTTCTCCCGCGCTCGTCTCTCGGATGGCTTTTCGTAGGCTTTCCGGCGCTTCAATTCACGGAAAAGGCCTTCGCGTTGGAGCTTCTTTTTCAAGACCCTCAGTGCCTGATCGACATTATTGTCACGAACGAAAACTTTCAGAGCGGGTTCCTTTCGAGATTGAATAAGCAAGTCGGGTACGGCTACTCCGGTTGCGGCTCGGAGTCTTGCCGTCGCTCAACGTGGGCGCATTTTGTCGGAGTGCCCTATACATGGGCCTCCGCTCGCAGTTGCACAAGCTCGAGGGTTTTGACGTTCGCCAACGCCGACTGGAGCGAAATGCAGATGAGACAGCTTCCTCTTCGGGCGTTTTGTAACGAGGTGGCGCGCTTTCAGAGAGCCAAGAGTTTAGGGCCTCGGGTCGCCGTCGTTAGCGGATGAGGCTGAGGGGCCCCATCGTTAGGTGCCTCGCTTTGGGTCAAAAACCGACATTACAGCAGCGAGGAACTGGTCTGCTTAGTGCCAAAAGCGGACATTGGATCGTTGTCACGGCAATCTCCGATTGCTCACTCAAATCATCTTCATAGCCTTTGGACTTCAGCACGTGCCGCCTAGCTTACGTTGTCCTCGCGGAGGCCACGAGGCCGAAGAGGGCGGAGACAATCAGCGCCCAGCGCACGCCCTGGGCCGCTGCTGTCTTAGGGTCCTCGCGGACGTAGGCTGCAGCCTACGCAGCCCTTTCCTAAGTGCGCCAAGGCGCGGTTGCGGCCATTAGGCGAGATGTTCGCGCAGCCCCGGGACCGTATCGCCAATCTCTTTCGCGAGAGCAGGATCGACATCCTTGATATAGGACAGAAGACCGCCGCCTATGTTTTTGATCTGCTCCAACGTCAGCCCGGTTTGTTCGATTTGAGCGACTGCCGCAACCATGACCCCCGCGTCTGCGCCAATCACCTTACCCGCTAAACTGCTCAAGGCGCCGCCCATACCAGTCCCAGATCCCGCCACCACCACATGTTTCTGCGCGAGATCCGCGGCACCTGGTAAGTGATCGAAGACTTGCGTCACAGTTGAAGGATTCGCCTCCTGCTGAATGACAGACAGAATGGTGCCAACCGCGGTTTCGGCGGCTGCGGGATCAATGTTTGATCGTCTCGCTACATCGTCCACAAAACCATCAATTGTGAGGTCTGGCATCGCTGTTGATCCTTCTCGATTTTCGACAGGGCTGTGAGCTTGTCACCGACTTCCAAAACGCGGCGAGTGCAGCACGAGCGGTTGCGCGACGGTGCATCCAAAGTTGGGGATCAAATGCACCTGGACATAAATTGGAAATAGTCGTGCCATCCATGGGCGCCAGTTTTTGTCTTGTTCGCATCCCAACGAGCGTCGCAATCCTTTTTCTGTTGCGCCGAGCTACCGTTGTCGTCCTCGTTCCGAACGCTTGTAACTGCCTTCTTCGGCGTTGCCTTCTCGGCCTTGGCAGGTTTCTCAGGCGCGGCGGCTTCGGTGGTGTTCTTAGCGGCAAAGTCCTTACTGCAATCGCTCCAAAAGCTCGGCCACGTCTTACCTCCGGTCTTGCCAGCGGATTTCATGTCATCCCACTGCTTGCTGCACGCTTCCATTGCAGGTGATTTCGCCGCCGAGACGGGAAGGGCTACGAAGCCGACAATCGAAAACGTGGCAAAGATTAAAATCGGAGCGGTCCCGGTTTTCATTGGAATTCCTCCTGGATGGCTGTTGGCGCCATTGAGATGGCTGCGCGGTTAGTGGCGAGAAATCCCTGCCGTCAAGCTCGGCCCACGACCACATGCAGACCCCTCCCGCAGTACGCCCTCAGGGGGCACCGTGGTTGGGCGATTTGTCGCGTGATTTGATTTGTCGCGGTTGAGCGATTTGAAGAGGCGGTAGATTCGAGGTTCGGGTACGCGGCAGACGGGTTGGCCTTTCGAGCGAGCACTACCTCAACGTAGAGTGTTCGGTGCAGTTCGAGAAGTTAATTGGCAGTATGGGGCCTGAGGGACGACTGCAAGGTTCCTGTTGCGCTCCGATGGACGAGGCGCGCTACCATCAGCAGATTGAAGGCCTCAAGAAGTACTCTGACATCGCAGAGGTCCCACCCGATCCATACGATATCCCGGCACAGTTGGCGTACAGGCTAATGGGCTACTACACGCTCACCTTGAACAAAGACGAGCGGGCGGCGTACGACTACGCGATGCAGAACTCCGACATGCAGGGTCCATGTTGCTGCAAGTGCTGGCGCTGGAAGGTGTATGGCGGCTTGGGCAAATATCTCATCCGCACCCGCCACTACACTGGTCAGCAACTAACCGACCTCTGGAACGTCGGCCAAGGTTGCGGCGGTGCTACTGATACAAGGATGCACTAGAGACCGAAAGGTCGGTAGTGGACTGCTACCACGCAGCCTAGGCTGGAGGTGCTGAAGCGTGAAGGCCGTTGCTATTGAGTTGCGTACGTCGCGGTAGCCCCATTCTTGTTGATGGCGTAAACCTTATGCGATCCTGTTCCCTCGCCCTCCATTCCAGGTACGCCGGATGGCATACCAGGAAGGCTCAGACCAACTACGTCCTTTGGTTTTTCTGCCAAGAACCTCTTTATGATCTCGCTAGTAATGTGGCCCTCGAACACATAGCCATCGAGCTTGATCATATGGCAGCCCTGGAGGGCCGACGGCACGCCAGCTTGGGTGCTTATCTGCGCGAAGTTGGGGACAGCGACAACGTCGACGTCGATCCTATTCTCACGAAGGTATTTCGCGTGTGATTCGCAGCACTGGCAGCTTTGATTTTTGTAGAGGGTCCCGTGAAGGTCTTCTGCGGGCGGCCGACCAGCCCCCGACGAGCACGGAATTGCGTTTTTAACGGCTATGTGTCGCTCGGCGTCTATCGCGCCTTCTGAGAAGAACTGGGTGCACTGCCGGCCCCGCCCCGGCAGTGCTGTCCTCATCGGCGTGGCGTTTCGCCGAGGGCTGACCGGATCTACGGTCAAGCGGGCGACGCGCCCACCTTGGTTGTGCATTCTGTGCCAGAGAGCCTGCCGGAATGCCCAAGCGAGAATCTCTCGGAACAAGAAGGATGACGCAACGACGACGGCAAAGCAAACGGGAGTTCACACTCTCCAGCATTTTCTTGTCGATGTTCTGAATGGCGTTCCACGTCGAAATTCAGGGCGTGCGCTGCGGTCATTCCCCGCCTTCGCTGCGAGCGATGCGCCAAACGTGATCGGGCCGCAGGGCAAGCGATCAGGATTTTATCATCGCGTCAGATGCATAGGCACCCACGCGCGAGCACGCGTGCGAAGCGGCATGTGTTCGAGGGGGCTCCCGCCCGTCACCGGCGAACAGCGGGACAGGCCGGCTGGGCCCCTGCGCTTTGTGGCAGTTAGGTGACAGCACAAGCCCCTATGCCAGGGGACAATTTTACCGTCGCTGGACCGGGGCCGGCTTCGGCGCCGCGCCAGGCACGGAGCCGGTTTGCGCCTCCGGCGTCGAGGGCTTCGCGTCCGCTGGCTTGGGCTTTTCGTCGGCGGTCGCTGCCTTCGCATCCCCTTGCTTGGACTTTTCCTCGGCGGTCGAAGGTTTTGCCTCCGTCCCTTTGGATTTCGCGTCCGCGGCGGAAGGCTTTCCCTCCGGGGGTGCGGCCTTTGCATCAGTGACCACCGGCTGATCGCGCCACGTTTGGAACCGGGTGGCAAGCTCCTCGCCATGCTCGTTCCACCACGCCTCGTCAAAGCGGAGGGCTTTCCGGAAATTGTCGGGTGCAGTCGGCAGATAGCCCTTCATGTCGATGTCGAGCGAAGGATGCTTGCCGACGAGCGCGATTGCCGATTTGCGCATCGGTCCATAGGCGATCAGCGACGCTTGCGCCGCCATCTGGGCCGGCTCGGTGGCAAAGGCGATGAAGCGTTTGGCCTCGTCCTTGTTGGTGGCAGCTTTCGGGATCGCCCACAGATCGAGGTCGTAGACCTGGCCGTCCCACACGACGTCGATGCGCTGGCGGGCGCCGACCGCGGCGCGGAAGATGCGGCCGCTATAGCCGGCCGCCATCGACGCCTTGCGCCGCATCAGCATGGAGACGGAGTCCTCCGCCTTGTCCCACCACAGGATCTGCGCCTTGATCTTGTCGAGAGCCTTGAAGGCGCGGTCGACGCCCTCCGGCGTCGCGAGCTGGGTGTAGATGTCGGCGGGATCGACGCCGTCGGCGAGCAGCGCAAGCTCGAGCGTGTAGCGCGGGCCATTGGGCAGCGCCCGCTTTCCCGGGAAGCGCTGGATGTCGAGGAGGTCGGCGATCTTCCCGGGCTGTGCCTTGGTGAAGGCCTGGCGGTCGAAGGCGATTGCCGTCGACCAGGCGACGCTGGCGATGCCGCAAGAGGTGATGCCGCCGGAGAGAAAATCGTCGCTTACGCTCTGACCGCCGGGGCCTGAGGTCAGTGCCGAACTGTCGATCTGTTCGAGCAGTCCGTCGCGGCAGAGCGCATCGAGGGCGCCCTGCGATAGGTCGACAATGTCGAAGGGCGAGGAGCTGGCGCCGATCTTGTCTTTGATCGCGGCAAGCGTGCCGTCATAGGTCTCGGTCTTGATCTTGACGCCGGTCTTTTGCGTGAACGGCTGGAAATACGCGATCTCCTGCGACTGGCCATAGGCCCCGCCCCAGGTGGCGATGGAGAGAGTGGCGCCGCTTGGCTTTGCCTCCGTGGCTGGCGCGTCTTGCGCGCTGGCGCCAGGCGAGGCGAGCGCAAACCAGGCTGCGGCAAGCGCCACCGCATAGAGACGGCAATTGGCTGGCATGACGCTCTTCATCGGTGTTCGGTCAAAATCACTCGCCAAGGTCAATGCGGCAAGACCTGCAGTCCCGTCGAGCCCGTCGGCAGGCTGCCGTCGCCCAGCGTCGGACGATCCGCTCTGCGGATGATGGGCTGCAACAGCGATCCGCGGATCGAGACCTTTGGCGCCTCCGCTTGGGTCAATTGCGAAGCCCCTGCCGGTCCAATGGGGTTCGCCACCGTGAGACTCCAATCGAGCGTCCGCTTCGTCACATCGACGTCGCCGGCTCCGGCAATCGTTCCCTGCGGCGTGCGCATGCTCAAGGACTGGCACCAGATATGGCCTGTGCCGAGACGGCAATCGGCATCGAGTTGATCGAACGGAGTGGCATTGTCGTGGCTCCAACCGTCGTCGTTGAGCGGCGTCGGCCCCGCCCGAAGTCGGGCAAAGTCGACCGGCACCGCGCCGTCTTTCGCTTTAAGCTTGAGGGTTCCGGCGAGGGAGCCGGTGAATTGCGTGGGATCGCTACCTTCGGCGGCGAGCTCGGTCTTGAGGCTGGCGGTGCCGCTGATCGGGGCCGCAAGGCCAAGCGGCTGGAGACAGGTGTCGATGGCAACGTCGTCCAGATTGGCGACGAGGTTCACCTGCTTGCTCGGCCGAGCGAGATCGGCGTCAAGCCGGCCGTCGGCTGAGCCGCCGCACAGTTCGAGCTCGCCGACCTCGCTTGCCACCACACCTTGCTTGGCGCTGACGGTGAACCCGCCCCGTCCGAGCTTGAGCGCGCCGGCGTCGATGGCAGCAGCCGAGATGCGTAAGTCAGCATCGATAAATTGCAGTAGCGGCCGATTGAAGGGGAAGGAAGCCGTCGACTCCGTGGAGGGCGGTGCCCCGCCATCGCTCGAACTGGCTTTGCCGAGATAGGGATCGAGCATCAGCCGGTCAAAGGCGAGCGTGCCTTCAACGCGCGGCCGCAACCCTCTCGCGCTGAGCGCAAGCAGGCCTACGGCCTTGTTGCCGTCGAGCGTGAAGGTTCCGTCGTCAAAGGTGAGCGCCGGTCCGGCAAGATGGAAACCGCCTGACGCCGAGAAGCCCTTTAAGCTGTCGCCGGGCGGCAGCCTGACGCCGAGCCAGTTGAGAAACTTGCGCCCGTCGTCGATCTCGGCCTGCATGTCGCCGTCGAGCTTGAAGTCGCCCGCATAGGACGCCGTGCCGTTCAATCTTACGCGGAGGGGCTTGGAGGAGAGCATGAGCGCGAGAGGAAAACTCTCCACCCCACCGCTCGCAATGGGCGATCCGCTTTTCAGCGAGTAGCGCACCGTCGTGTCCTTGTAGGCGAAGGAGCCAAAACCGGAGACGGCCCCGGTGTCCTTGCCGGCGTCGATATGGGCGTAGATGTCCTTGATGGCGCCGCTGCGATCCGCAGGCAGCGTGATCCTGCCGTTGCGCACATGCAATACCCGCACCGGCGCTCCGCCAAGCAGGCTGGTGAACAGGTCCTGTGCAGGCGTTGCCGCCGAAGCACCGGCCAGCGACGTATCGCGCAAGGTGACGCGCGGCTTGAGCAGGCGGAGCGCATCGATGGTGATACGGCTGCGCAGGAGATCGACCAGGTCGAGCGAGACTTTGGCTTCCCTGACGGTCAGCGTTTGCACCGCCGGAAGCTTGGTGCTGTCCTGCACCTCAAGCTGACCGCGCACCGAGACGTCGGGCAGGAAGCGCACGCGCACGGGCCCAATGAATTTGACTTCGCCTCCTGTCCACGCCGACAGCTCCGAGGCGACCCGATCCCCAAAGCGGGATGTGTCGCCGATCAGCCAGGGAATGAGGGCGATGGCGAAAACGAGAACCGCGAGCAGGCCGACGAGAAGCCATTTCCATGGCAGCTGGCTAGGCTTCATGCCGTTAAATCCACCCGTTTTCTTGCTGCCCCAGAAGGAGAAGCGCGACCAGTTCTATGCCGCCCGAGCCCCAGGAGGTTTTAGCCCGATTGGGCGGAGATAGCGAGCCCGCCGCCCGCGATTTATTGGGCGATGGAAAGCCCCTCAGCCGCTCCCGTCCCGGCGCCCGAGGCCGCTGCCCGGCGGCTGCTCAAGGCCCCAGGGCGTCCTGCGACAATGATTCCATGCAAAAGGAGAACCGGGGCGAGACTGACAACCACGATGGTGAGCGCCGACAGTCCGGCTTCCTCGTAGCGGTAGAGCGAGGCAAGGGTGAATACCTGGGTGGCAAGCGTATCGAAGTTGAAGGGACGGAGCAGCAGCGTGGCCGGAAGCTCCTTCATCGAGTCGACGAAGACGAGGAGGGCCGCGGCGCCGAGCGCCGGGCGGAGCAGCGGCAGATGCACCCGCCACAAGGTTTCGCTGATCGTGGCGCCAAGCGTCCGCGCCGCGGCATCGGTATTGCGCGAGATCTTGCTGAGGCCGGCCTCGACCGCACCCAGGGACACTGCGAGGAAGCGGATGGCGTAGGCGAGCACCATGGCAAAGGCGCTGCCCGAGAGCAGGAGACCAGTCGTCATGCCGAACAGCGATCGCATCATGGCGTCAACGCTGTTGTCGAGCCGGGCAAGCGGGATCAAAAGCCCGATGGCGAGAACGGTGCCGGGAACGGCGTAGCTGATGGCCGGGATGATGCTCAAAGTGTGGATCAGCTTCGATCTCGTCTGCCGGCGCGCATAGCCGAGGATCACGGCGAAGGTGACGGCAAGGCAAGCGGCAGAGGCTGACAGCGTCAGGCTGTGCAAGACTGCGTCCCAGAACTCCGGCGCGAGGCCTGCGGCGATATGGGCAAGCGCGTCGCGGACCAGCACCGAGGCCGGCAACAGGAACCCGAACAGCACCGGGAGCGCGCAAGCCGCGGCAGCAAGCACTCCAGCTGCGCCGGGCAGCTTGTCCTCGGGGAGATGGCGATAGCGACCGGTGGTGTGGTGGTAGCGCCGATTGGCCCGCATGGCGCGCTCGATCACCAGAACGGCGAAGACGAAGGCGAGCATGATGCAGGCGATCTGCGCCGCGCCCGCCAAACTGTTGCGGTCGAGCCAGGTGTCGTAGACGGCGACGGTGAGGGTGCGCACGCCGAAGAATTCCACCGCGCCGATGTCGTTCAAAGTTTCCATCAACGCGAGCGCTACGCCCGCGGCAAGCGCGGGTCTCGCCAGCGGCAGCGCCACCTCGAAGAAGGTTGCCGCGGCGCTCCGGCCGAGCGTGCGGCTCACCTCGAGCACGCAAACCGACTGCGCGAGAAAGCTCGCCCGCGCGGTGATGTAGACATAAGGATAGAGCACCATGCTCATCACGAAGATGGCGCCGCCCACGCTCCTGATGTCGGGAAACCAGTAGTCCTTGGCGCTGTGCCAGCCGAACAGCTCACGCAACAGGGTCTGCAGCGCGCCGGAATAGTCGAACAGCTCGAGATAGCAAAACGCGATGATGTAGGTCGGGATGGCGAGAGGCAGGAGCAGCAGCCACTGGAACAGGCTTCGCCCCGGGAAGCGGTACATGGTGACGAGCCATGCCGTGCCGGTGCCAATCAGGAGGGTGAGCGCGCCGACGCCGGCCATCAGCTCGAGCGTGCGGCGTAACGCGCCTGGCAGAACGTTGGCAATGAGATGCGGCCAAGTATCGCCGCTCGACTGCAGTGCCAGCACGAAGATGGCGAGCACCGGGGCAATGGCGATCAGCGAGATGAGAGAGGCCGCCACCGACCAGGCGAAATTGCCGCTGTCGCGCAATCGCGCGATATGGCGACGCATAAAGTTTGGACGCGATCCGCTCAGTTGCGCAGCGTGCGGCAATCGCGGCCTGCCCCGTCCAACGGTGCGGCGAGCGCGGCGACGGCCTCAGGCGAGAGCAGCTGGTCGGCCTCCTGCAGGGCATCGGCAAAGGCGTTGGCGGCGTCGATGACCGGCTCGACCAGGCTCGATCCGGTCAGCGCCAGCGCGCAAGCGCGCATCGCCGGGCAGCGATGGTGCTGCGAGGCGGCGATCAGCGAAATCGCCATGCACTCGTCGCGGCAGAAGCCGGCGCAGCCGAACGGGTAATATTCAATCTTGCGCGAGGCCGAGGTCCGCACGGCTCTCACCCAGCAGGCAAGCTCGGTCACCGCCCGCTTCGCCCGTTCAGCGCCGAGCACGCGAGCATAGGCATTCCACCCGGTCTCCCAGCATGCGATGTCGCCGGTGTCGTAGCCCGCGAGCCAACAGCGGAAGCCGACCCCGACCAGCCACTCCGCCCCAGTCTTGCGCGGCGGCGGTACCTGCACCCGTCCTATCTTGTCGATCTTGTTGTGGATGCTCATCGAAAAATCCCCCTCATGAGCTCGGACCGTCATCGAAGCCGACCTTGTCGACGAGCTCGCTTGCTTTCTTGCGCAAGGCGGCAATCTCGTTGAGTGAGATCGGATCGGCCTTGAAGGGCCCCCAGGACTGGACCAGCGGCGACCAGGGCACGCCCTCCTTCA
Source organism: uncultured Alphaproteobacteria bacterium (assembly GCA_963825835.1). Lineage (GTDB taxonomy): Bacteria > Pseudomonadota > Alphaproteobacteria > Rhizobiales > Methyloligellaceae > Methyloceanibacter. The sequence goes on from CAWGVA010000032.1 coordinate 89,417, forward strand.
CCGGGTATTCGTTGTTGACGTCGGCGTACATCGCTTGGCCCTCGTCCGAGGCCAGGAATTCCATGAGCTTGAGCGCGTTGTCCTTGTTCGGGGCATTCTTGGCGAGCACCGCGCCTGAGATGTTCACGTGCGTGCCGCGGTCATTGGTATTGGGGAACAGCATGTTGACCGAGTTCGCCCATTCCTTCTGCTCGGGCTCTTTGTCGTTCTTGAGCATCGCGCCCATGTAATAGGTGTTGCCGACGGCGAGATCGCATTCGCCGGAATAGACGCCCTTGACCTGCATGCGGTCGTCGCCGGCGGGCTTGCGCGCGAGATTGGCCTTGAGGCCTTTCAGCCATGTCTCGGTTTCCGCCTCGCCGTGAGCTGCGATCATCGAGGCGATGAGCGCCACGTTGTAGACGTGCTGGCCCGAGCGGATGCAGATCTTGCCGCGCCATTTCGGATCGGCGAGGTCCTCATAGGTGATGGCGTCGAGCTTCACCCGATCCTTCGAGGCATAGACGACGCGAGCGCGGCGGGTGAGGCCCCACCAGATTCCTTCGCTGTCGCGATAGGCCGCAGGGATCTCCTTCTCCAGGGCCTCCGAGTGGACCACTTGGCCGACACCTGCTTCCTTCGCCTGCATCAGATTGCCGACATCGACGGTGAGCAAAAGATCGGCGGGGCTGTTGCGCCCTTCCGCCGCCATGCGTTCGATCAAGCCCTTCTCGGCGAAGATCACGTTGACCTTGATGCCGGTCTCCTCGGTGAATTTCTTGAACAGCGGGTCGATGAGGTAAGGCTGGCGGTAGGAGTAGACGTTCACTTCCTGCGTATCGCCGGCCTCGGCAGCATGGCTGAAGGCAAAGACAAGGACGACGGCAAGAAGCGCCGGCAGGACGCGCCGCACTGAGAAAATTTGCATGCTCACCTCTCCAATGGCCCGAGGGTCAAGGCCTCGGTATCGGATTCCGGCCTTCATGACTCAAAAAGGCACATTTCCGCTTAAGGCGTGAGCCGGCCACAAGTCAACGATAAAGTCATGGTTTTCTTCAATTTAGAAGCCTTCTAAGCTTCATAGTTCAAGTAAAAACAGGAGCTGAACAATATAAGCCGAGTGCATATATGCAATTTCTGCAAGCTAACGCCAATAGCTCTTGCGATGAATGCAGTCTTCGCGCGCTTGAGAGATGAAATGTGGCCGCTGCCGCAGGGAAGCGTTACGGCGCGGCCAAGCGGTCCTTGGCAAAGATCACATCCGCCGAGGTTCCAGCCCCGCGCTCGCTCGCGATCACGAGCCGCGCCCTGTTCGCCTCCACGAGCGCCTTGGTGACGGGGAGCCCAAGGCCGGTTCCGGCCTGTTTGCGTGGCGCCGTGTCGAGCTGGTGGAAGGGCTGCATGGCGGCGGCGATCTCGTCCTCGGTCATGCCCACCCCGGTATCGTGCACGCGCAATCTCAAGTCTCCGCCGTCGATCACTCTCGCCGAGACGATCACTTGGCCGCCGGCATTGGTGAACTTGATGGCGTTGGAGAGGAGGTTGAGCAGGATCTGCTTGAGCCGCCGCCGGTCGGCGATCACCGCCGGAAGATTGGGCGCTAGCGACGTCCGGAGCAGGATGCGCTCGCGCTTGGCAAGAGGTTGCAGACTGTTGACGCAAGCCTCGACCAGCTCCGGCAGATCGACCGCGGTGAAGTCGAGATCGATCTTGCCGGCATCGATCTTGGAAATGTCGAGCAGGTCGTTGAGCAGGCTCAGCGCATAAAGTCCGCTCTGATGGATGTCCTCGACATATCCGCGGTAACGGGGATTGCCGATGGCGCCGAGGCGC
>CAWGVA010000033.1:0-109819 GCA_963825835.1 uncultured Alphaproteobacteria bacterium
CGGCCGCTAGCGCAGTTCCGACCCTGCTCCCGGCGGTGCCGGCGGCCTCGGCATGGAAATCATGAAGGCCGCGACATCCCAGGCCTGCTGCTCGGAGAGCACCGGATCGAGATAGCGCACGCCGAAGGGCATGTTGGCGCGGATATAGGCCGCGGCATAAGCGAGCTTGGCCATGCCCGCCGACGCATTGAAGCTGTCGTCGCCCCAAAGTGGCGGGATCGAATAGCCAAGCTGCGGCGGTTGGTTGCGCTCCCCCTGCCCGTCATCCTTGTGGCAGCTTGCGCAGAGATCGGCATAGACCTTCTCGCCACGCCCGCCGTCCGCCGCCAAAGGCGGATCGGGGAGCGGGAACAAGCCCATGCCGGCGATGCGCACGCCTTGCGGCGTCCCGTGCCCTAGAAACTTGATATAGGCGATCAGAGCCTCCATCTCAGGGCTATCCTTTGGCAACGCCTTGCCGTTCATGCTGCGCAGCATGCAGCCATTGATCCGCTCTTTGAGCGTGATCACCTGATCGTCTACCAGCATGGGAAAGGTGGCGAAGGTCGAGACGAAGGGAGCTGCGAACGGCCTGAGCCCCGCGTCGAGATGACAGTTCTTGCAAGCAAGATCGTTGCCGGCATAGCGCTTCTGCGGATCGGCGGCGGTCTTACCGATTTGCTTAGGGGTCTCGACGATCAGGGAATGGCCGTAGCGGATGATGTCGTTCTCAGGGCTCGCCGGAAGGTTGGTGACGTTGCGCGCATACCAATTGGTCGGCCAGCCCCAGATGACATAGCCGGCCCCAACTCCTGCTGCCAACGCGGCAACCAAAGCGATCCCAACCATCCAGCCACGGTGCTTCATGGACTATTCACCCAATTGATGAGAGGCGCGACAGCCGCCAAATCCATTACACTATCGAGTTCCCGCCTAGGAAGAGCCCACCTGCGATGCACCACGACACTGCCGAGTTGACCGAAAGCGACGCGAAGATGGCGACCGATCCCGTGTGCGGGATGAAGGTCGATATCGGCGCGCGTGGCCCGAGCGCGAAGCATGCCGGCCACAATTATTATTTCTGCTCGGAAGGCTGCCGCGGGAAGTTCGCGGCCGAGCCTGAGCGCTATCTCACCAAGCAGGACGCGCCAAAGCCGCTGCCCAAGGGCACGCTCTACACGTGCCCGATGCATCCTGAGATCGTGAAAGAAGGCCCCGGCCATTGTCCGATCTGCGGCATGGCGCTCGAGCCCATGGGCGTGCCGCCAGAGATCACCGACAAGCCGGAGCTGATCGACTTTACCCGGCGGCTCAAAGTCGCCGTGCCCCTGTCGTTCGCGCTGCTTGCGCTCGACATGGGCAACCATGTGTTCGGCATCGACCTCCTCCCCTTCCTCTCGGCAAGCGCCAAGCAGTGGCTGCAGCTCTTCATCGCTATCCCTGCGGTGCTGTATTGCGGCTGGCCGTTCTTCATGCGCGGCTGGGATTCGCTGCGGTGGCGCCGGCTCAATATGTTCACGCTGATCGCCATGGGCACAGGTGCTGCGTTCCTCTACAGCGTCGTCGCCACGGTGGCCCCCGGCCTGTTCCCCGCCACGATGGCCGACGCCCACGGACTGGTTCCGGTCTATTACGAGGCCGCCGCCGTCATCGTTGCGCTGGTGCTCGTCGGGCAAGTGCTCGAGCTTCGCGCCCGTGAGCGCACCGGCGGGGCCATCCGCGCCCTCCTCGACCTTGCGCCGAAGACCGCGCTGCGGGTGGACAAGAGCGGCAAGACCGAGACCGTGCCGCTCGCTGAGGTCAGGGTCGGCGACGTGCTGCGGGTGCGCCCGGGCGACAAGGTGCCGATCGACGGCACCGTGATCGAGGGCAGAAGCTCGGTCGATGAATCGATGCTGACCGGCGAGCCCGTGCCGGTCGAGAAAGTCGCCGGCGAGCGCGTCACCGGCGGCACGCTCAACGGCACCGGCAGCTTCGACATGCGCGTCGATCGCACCGGAGCCGAGACCACGCTGGCCCAGGTGGTCGAGATGGTCGCCTCGGCGCAGCGCTCGCGCGCCCCCATCCAGGCGCTTGCCGATACCGTGGCCGGCTATTTCGTGCCGGCGGTGATCCTCGTCGCCGTGATCGCCTTCTTTGCCTGGCTGTTCCTGGGCCCGCCGCCTTCGCTCGCATACGCCTTGGTTGCGGCGGTGAGCGTGCTGATCATCGCCTGCCCTTGCGCGCTCGGGCTCGCCACACCGATTTCGATCATGGTGGCGACCGGACGTGGGGCGCAAGCCGGCGTGCTGGTGCGCAACGCCGCGGCGCTCGAGCGTCTCGCGTCGGTCGATACAATCGTGGTCGACAAGACCGGCACGCTGACGCTGGGCAAGCCGACGCTCACCGGCGTGGAAGCGGCGCCAGGTTTCGAACAGGAAGAGGTCTTGCGGATCGCCGCTTCGCTCGAGGCCGGCAGCGAGCATCCCCTCGCCGATGCGATCCTGCGCGGCGCCGAGGCGAAAGGATTGACGCCGCCCAAAGTGCAGGGCTTCGAGGCCGTCACCGGCCAGGGCGTGAAGGGAATCGTCGACGGCCGCGCCGTAGCCCTTGGCAATGCCCGGTTGATGCAAGCCGCCGGCGTCGATGTTGCGCCGTTGAGCGATGCTGCTGAGCGCCGGCGACAGAAGGGCGAGACGGTGATGCTGCTCGCCGACGGCGGCAAGCTTGCGGGCCTGGTCGCGGTCGCCGATCCGATCAAGCCTGGCGCCGCAGAGGCGATCGGCAAGCTTCATGCGCTCGGATTGAAGATCGTCATGGCCACCGGCGACAACCCCACCACCGCCAAGGCCGTGGCCGGAGAACTCGGCATCGACGAAGTCCGTGCCGGCCTCCGCCCGGAGGAGAAGCTCGACCTGATCGCCGAGCTGCAGCGCCAGGGCCGGGTCGTAGCCATGGCCGGCGACGGCATCAACGACGCGCCTGCCCTGGCCAAGGCCGATGTCGGCATCGCCATGGGCACCGGCGCCGACGTGGCCATGGAAAGCGCGGGCCTCACCCTACTCAAAGGCGACCTCCGCGGCATCGTGCGCGCCATCAACCTCGCCCGTGCCACCATGAAGAACATCAAGCAGAATCTGGTCTTCGCCTTCGTCTATAACGCGCTTGGCGTGCCGATCGCGGCGGGCGTGCTCTATCCAGCCTTCGGCATGCTGCTGTCGCCGATGATCGCGGCGGCGGCCATGAGCTTGTCGTCGGTCTCGGTGGTGAGCAACGCGCTCCGCTTGCGGAACGTGGAACTCGACTAGCTTTCAGAAGGTACAAGGAGCATCCCAATGGCGGACAAACCCACGGTGATCAAGGTCTCCGGCAAGAAGACCGGCAAGAACGACAAGTTCACCATCGACGAGAAAGAGCACCCAGACCTTTTTGCGGCGCTCAAAGCCTATTTCGAGGCCAACCCCGACATGGCCGGAATAAGAGTGCGCGTCGACGGGCGCGACTGATCCCCAGGGCCTAGAAAGTCGAACTCGATTGGCGAAGCGTCAGGTTGCGCGTCAGCGCTTTTTCCAAGGCCGCCCCGTCTCCGGGTTCATGTAATAGGTGATCAGCAGCATCGCGAGCAGAATGCAGGAGAAGAGGCCGGCGAGCATGCCGAGCCAAACCGCTGAATCGATTCCACTGATCCGCACGACCTCGTCGGCCAAGGAGCTGCCGCCAAGCGAGGCGACCGCCGAATAGATCAGCACGAGATTGGGAATCTTCGAATCGTCGGGGCCGGCGCCCGCACGTTTCATGATCTCGTTGCGGGCGACGCCGGCGATCACTGTTGCGAGGAAGCCGGCGACCACCGCGAGATAAAATCCGGTGAGCGCGCCGCCGAGCGCCAACCCGACAAGCGCGCCGACGACAGCGCCAACGAGAATCACGATCAACAGATTTGCAGACGTCATAGATCCCTCCCCCAATGCCGCGGGCTTGAACCCGGCCGGTGATGCGGCGGCAGGCACTATGCCAAAGGGCGGAGAGCAGGAAAAGCGCTACGGGAAAGCCGCCCACAAGCGACTAGAAAGGTCCTGTTTGCCTAGGGAAGGATGCCGATATCGCCGCTCGCCGGCGGTCCCGCCGTGGGCTGGCGCCCGCGCGGCAGGCGCGGACGGTAGGTGGCAAGTGCTGCCGCGAGCTTGCGCCAGGTGGCGAAGTCGTTGAGCGAGGAGCGCTCGAACAGGGTCACCGCCACGGCAGCGAGGAAGGGCAGGCTCTGCACCAGCAGGACCGCGCTGAAGATCGAGATCTCGGTCACCTGCTGGTAGTTGGTGAGATAAAGGCCGAGCGAGCCAAGGATCAGCAACGTCCCAAGCACGCCCTCCCATAGAGCTGGGAAGCGCTGGGTGGCGCACCCGGCACAGCCTTTGGCCGTGCGCAGGAACGGCACGCCGTCCTTGAACAGTCCATCCGCCACGGCGCGGGCGACCGTCAGCTGCAGGGCCATGGCCGAGAAGGCGGCGCCGAGCGATGCGAACGTCGGCGCCCGGACCCGCGTCCGGTAGAGCACCATGAAATGCAGAAGCATGACCGAGAAGGCGGCGAGCACGGGAATGGTCAGCACCGCCTGCGGCACGGCAATGCCGAGAAAGACGACGAGCGGCATCCAGATCAGATTGAGAATTGCAATCGCGACGCCAAGGCTCTCGGCGCCGAGCCAGGTGAGCCAGCCAAACAGAAACTCCGTCCGCTGCTGCGTGGTGATGTGGCTCCGTCCCGGGATGAAGGCGCGCCAATGTTTCTTGATGAGCTGCACGCCGCCATAGGCCCAGCGGTGGCGCTGCCGCTTGTAGGCGGCGAAGTCCGACGGCAGCAGACCCCAGCCATAGCGCCGGCGCGTGTAGTGAGTCCACCATCCGCGCGCGAGCAGAGTTAGCCCGAGATCGGCATCCTCGACGATGGTGTCGCTCGACCAGCCGCCGGCATCGACGAGAGCGCTGCGGCGTACGAGGCACATGGTGCCGTGCGAGACGATGGCGTTGACCTCGTTCCGTTGCACCATGCCGATATCGAAGAAGCCGGCATATTCGCGGTTCATCACCGCGTGCACCACGCTCCGGTCGCCGTCGCGGTGATCCTGCGGCGCCTGCACGAGGCCGACGCTCGGAGTGGCGAAGGCCGGGACAAGATCCTTAAGCCAGTCCGGATGAACCACGTAATCGGCGTCGAGCACGCCGATGATCTCGGCTTCAGGCGACGTATGGTCGAGCGCGAGCCTGAGTGCGCCGGCTTTGAAGCCCCTGAGTTGGTCCTCGCGCACAAATTTGAAGCGTGGCCCAAGCAGCTCGCAGTGCTCCTCGATCGGCCGCCACAGGTTCGCTTCTGGCGTGTTATTGATGACCACGATGCATTCGAAATTGGGCCAGTCGAGCTTGGCCACGCTATCCAGCGTCTGCAACAACATCTCCGGCGGCTCGCGGTAGGCCGGAATATGGATCGACACGAAGGGGCGCCGGTCCGGAACGACGTGGCCGGGGGCCAATAGGCGCTTCGGACCACCGCCAAAGATGATCTCGGCAAGCTCATCGAGGCGTTGCTTCATGATAGCGACGAGCGGCACGAGGAGCGTCGCGCCGACGATCATGGCGATCAGCGAGCCAAGCACGAAGTAATGCGTCGCCCAATAGTCGAAGACGCTCGAGCCCCAGGCGCCGATGGCGTGTGCCGTGCCGGCGAACACAGCGGCCTGGATGGGCGTCACGCCGGGGCTGGCGAAGATCGGGATGCAAAGCAAGAGCCCGATGGCTAACGCCGCTACAGTTTTCAGCACCCAATTTGGCGTCTCGACCGATCCGGCAAGGGCGAATTTCGGCCCACGGTCGGTGTCGAAGATGCCCCAATAGGCGCCGACACTGCCTTCAAAGGTCTTCCATGGCTGGTCGAACGCCTCAACGATCGAGTAGTCGATGCCCATAGCGTCGGCGCGGGCGACGAAATCACGGATGATATCCGCCTGCGCCACCGGATCGGGCACCGCGGCAAGGCGATTGAGACCGGCGCTCGGCCAGCCAAACTCCGCGATCACAATGCGCTTGCCGGGATAGGCCTGGCGCAGCCGCTGATAGATCTTGATCGCGTGATCGACGGCGACCGAGCTCGGCAGCCCCTCCCAGTAGGGCAGAATATGGACGGCGAGGTAATCGACGGCAGAAACGAGCTCGGGATGCTCAAGCCAGATGTTCCACACCTCGGCCGTGGTGACTGGCACCGAAACTTGGCGTTTCACCCGCTGGATCTTGGCGATCAGATCCTGAACGCCAGGCCCGCGATGGAGCACGGAGTTGCGATAGAGCGTTTCGTTGCCGACGATGATGCTGTCGATGTTGCGATGGTGTTTGCTGAGCTCGATCGCGGTCTCGATCTCTCTCTCGTTCTCCTCTTCGCCATCATCGATCCAGGCGCCGAGGGTCACATGCAATCCGAATTCGGAGGCTAGCTCCGGCACCGCCTCGAGCCCATTGCTGACGCTATAGGTGCGGATGGCGCGGGTGTAAGGCGCGATCACGGCGAGGTCCGACCTGATCTGCTCCTCGCTCGTCACGTCCTTCTCGCCGTCGTGGCCGGCTGCGATGGGCGAGAACGAGACGCTGGCGAGCTGCCCGACCACGTTCGGCGGCGAAACCCGCTCGTGCACGAAGAACCAGCCCGCCCCATGCAGGACGGTCGCGAGCGCGACCACAAGGACGACACCAACACTGCGCATTTCTGGGAGTCTTTCAGCCTGATCCGGCATAGCTTGGCCCTGGCCGCCAACAGACGGCATAAGGCCGGAAGTCCCCTGATAAACTCTTGTTAGTTCGGAATAGTTCCGCTCTTGGCCGCAGCGCCGTTGGTCGTTCGGCTCGCGGCGGTGGTTGTTCCATCCGGATCAAGCCAGCAGTCGTGAACCCGCGCAGCAAGCCGGTCCGCGGCCTTTGGATCGATCGGTCCCTGACGAATGACGCAGCGAAAGGTCAGTTTCAGATGCTCGGCCGAGCAGCCGAAACGATCGTAGAGGTCGAGATAGCGCCGGGCCGTATCGACATCGTCGCGCCACAAGAGGCTCGTGATCCTGCGCCCGGTCCACACGCACTCGGCAGACCCGGCGGAGAGCGACAGCCGCGCGGCTGCTTCCCGATACTCCTCGATCTCTTGCTTGATCCGTTCCTCTGCCTGCTGCTCGGCAGACTTCTGGTCTTCGGGCTTTTGTTCGCCCTTTGCCTGGTCAGGAGGCTTCCGCTCCCCCTGCTCCGGTGGCTTCTGCTCGACCCCTTGACTCTGCGCTGAGGCGACGGTGAAAGACGCTAATAAAAGGCCGCCTGCTAACAGAGCGGCGGAACAAAAAGCAAATCGCATGTTCAGGTGCCCGACGGCCGACGCGATGATCAATTTGCACATTAGAGAGGCAAAATTTGGCGGTCTAACGGCAGTTCCTTCAATATCACTTCGCACCCGCACAAACCAGAGCATTTGGTTTAACGCGCCGCACAAAGTTGTTTATGTCGCATCGCCGGCAATCCTGTGACCCTGCCATGACCCGCCCCATCCTCCTCTTCGCCCTCGTGGCCTCTGCCATTGGGCTCTTCTGGTACGCGATGGGGCGGCCGAGCCCCGTCCCCGCCTCGCCGCTCGCCGAAGGCCAGAAGCTAAACTGCCTGTCCTACGCTCCGTTCCACGGCAGCCAAGCGCCCTTCGACCAGCCACTACGCATTGCCGACGAGCAGATCGAAAGCGACCTGAAGCAGCTCGCCCAAGTCACCTCCTGCATCCGCACCTATTCGTCGGCGCGCGCGCAGGGCAAGATCACGAGGGTCGCCGACAAGCTCGGCTTGAAGGTGCTGCAAGGCATCTGGATCGGACGCAACCTCGCCGACAATCGGCGGGAGATCGAGGCGGCATTGCAGCTCGCCCGCCGCCACCCCGGCGTGATCGAAGCCTTCATCGTCGGCAATGAAACGCTGCTCCGCGGCGAACTCGGCGCCGACCGTATCAAGACCTATCTCGAGGAGGTGCGTCGCCGCTCGGGCCTGCCCGTCACCTATGCCGACGTTTGGGAGTTCTGGCTCAAGGCGCCAGAGCTCGCTCCTGCCGTCGATTTCGTCACCATCCACATCCTGCCCTATTGGGAGGACGAGCCGGTCGCGGCGACGGAGGCCGTCGCGCATGTGCGCGAGATACGGGAGAAGGTCGCGGAGATTTTTGCCGGGAAGGAGATCTGGATCGGCGAGGTGGGCTGGCCCAGCGAGGGCCGTATGCGCGACGGCGCGCTCCCCTCTCCGGCCAATCAAGCGCTGGTGCTGAGCGGCGTGGTGGAGGCCGGACGCGCCGAGAACTGGAAGGTCAATCTTATCGAGGCCTTCGACCAACCTTGGAAGCGGTTGCTGGAAGGCACCGTCGGCGGTTATTGGGGCCTGTTCGACGATCGCGCGCGGGAGCTGAAGTTTCGCTGGGGTGAGCCGGTCTCGAACCACCCCAAATGGCGGATCGAGGCGGCGCTTGGCATCGGTGCGGCACTTCTCGTTTTCGCCACTGCGTGGCTTTCGCGCCGAAAGGAGGATGCTGGACAAGACGACTGGGGACGCGACCTCGCCATCGCGGCGATCGCGCTCAGCGCCGGACTGGTGTTCGGCTGGGCGGCGCTTGGGCTACCGATGGAGCCGCCGGAGCCTGGCGACCGCCTGCGCTCGGCGGGGATGATCGCGCTCTCGCTGCTCGTGCCGACGGTTGCCGCCGGTGCTGTGGCGCGAAGCGCGCCGCTTGGCAGCCTCGCCGTGGCGCTCAACCCGCCGCTTCGCCGGCAGGCCGACGCTTGGAGCCTGCTGCTCGCCATTCTGTTCGCGGCGACGATCGTGGCCGCCATCCATGTGGCGCTCGGGCTCGTGTTCGATCCCCGCTACAAGGACTTCCAGCTCGCACTGCTGACCGGACCGGTGGTGGCGCTTGCCATTGTGACCTGGGCGAAGGCGCCAGCGCCCGTACGCCCCGAGCCCGGCATGGCCGAACGAGTCGGTGCTGGTCTGCTCACCGGCTCGGCGCTGTTCGTGATGTTCAATGAGGGGATCGCCAATTGGCAGGCGCTGTGGTTCGGAGCCCTGCTCGTCTTGCTCGCGCTTACCGCGCTCCGGACCGCGCCCGCGCCAGGCTGAGCACGAGCAACGCCACGGCCAGCGCCGAGAGACGCGTGTTGTAGAGGACGAGCCCGAAGGACGCTGAGATGAGCCCGATGCCGAAGGTCACGACATTCGGACGCCAGAGTTGGAGCAGCGCGGCAACGACCGCCGTCCAACCGAAGATGCTCCGCACGAAAAGATGGATCGCGGCGAGTCTCACCAAGCAGGTCAGGCTCTGTTCGCCAGCCTCGCAAGCAAGCCCGATCGGCGTGTTCTGAATGATGTCGTAACGGAGATAGAGGGCGAGCCCGACCGCGGCCACCACAAGCGGACTCAAAATGAGAACCGACCGGCCTGAGGGCTTGAAAAGAATCAGGGAAAGATCGGGTTGGGGTGGAGATTCGCGCTGCATCGGCACGGGTCATAAGGCAATGAGAGCCCCGCGTCATCCCGCGCGGCAAAGCGCCCCCGAACTCTGCCTTGGCATTGCCCTCCTGACCCTCTAAGAGCGGCAGGATAAGGACGGTGGCGCAATATGGATCAATCGACCCGGCAACCGAAGCTGCTCAAGGACTATGCTCCGCCAAATTATCTGGTGGACACGGTCGAGCTCGACTTTGCGCTCGATCCGAAGGCGACCAGGGTCAAGTCCAAGCTTCGTTTGCGGCCCAATCCGAAGGCAGATGCTGCCGGCCGGCCGCTCGCGCTCGACGGCGAAGGGCTCGTGTTGCAGAGCCTTGCGCTTGACGGCAAGCCGCTCGGGCTCGACGACTATCGGCTCGACGAGAAATCTCTGACCATCTTGAGCGTGCCGGACCGGCCCTTCACCGTCGAGACCGTGACCTTGTGCGATCCAGAGGCGAACACGGCGCTGTCTGGCCTCTATCGCTCGCGCGGCACCTATTGCACCCAGTGCGAGCCGGAAGGCTTTCGCCGCATCACTTTCTTTCTCGACCGGCCTGACGTGCTCGCAATTTACACCGTCCGCATCGAGGCCGACACCGAGACGGCGCCGGTGCTGCTCTCCAACGGCAATCCGGTCTCTGCCGGCAAGGTGCCCGGCACGGTTAAGCATTTCGCGATCTGGCACGACCCACACCCGAAGCCGTCATATTTGTTTGCCCTCGTCGGCGGCAATCTTGCGCAGGTGCCAAGCCGCTTCACCACCGCCTCAGGCCGCGACGTGGCGCTCAATATCTATGTCGAGCCCGGCAAGGAAGATCGCTGCGGCTGGGCCATGCAGTCGCTGAAGCGCGCCATGCGCTGGGACGAGGAGCGCTTCGGCCGCGAATACGATCTCGACGTGTTCAACATCGTCGCGGTCAGCGACTTCAACATGGGGGCGATGGAGAACAAGGGCCTCAACATCTTCAACGACAAGCTCGTGCTGGCGCGGCCCGACACCGCGAGCGACGCCGATTACGGCGCCATCGAAGGCGTCATCGCCCACGAATATTTTCATAACTGGACCGGCGACCGCGTCACCTGCCGCGACTGGTTTCAGCTCTGCCTCAAAGAGGGGCTGACCGTGTTCCGCGATCAGGAGTTCACCGCCGACATGAGATCTGGGCCGGTCAAGCGCATCCTCGACGTGCGTGCGCTCAAGAACCGCCAGTTCCCCGAGGACGCAGGCCCCCTCGCCCACCCGGTGCGGCCCGCCTCCTATATCGAGATCAACAACTTCTATACGGCGACAGTCTACGAGAAGGGCGCCGAGCTTTGCCGCATGCTGCAGACCCTGCTCGGCCGCGAGGGATTTCGCAAAGGCCTCGACCTTTACTTCGAGCGCCATGACGGAGACGCGGCGACGGTCGAAGATTTCGTCGCCGCCATGGCCGACACTTCCGGACGCGACCTCTCCCAATTCATGCTCTGGTACAATCAAGCGGGCACGCCGGAGCTCGCCTGCTCGCTCGACTACGACGCGCGGTCGAAGCAGGCACGGTTGTCCGTCAATCAGGTCGTGCCGCCCACGCCAGGTCAGGCCCGCAAAGAGCCGATGCCGATCCCGCTCAAGCTTGGATTGCTCGGCAGCAACGGCGACGACCTGCCGCTCAAGCTTGCCGGCGGCACGCCTCTCAGCGACGGCCTGATCGAGGTCACCGGCCGCGAGCAGACCTTCACCTTCGCCGAGATTCCTGCGGCACCCACCCCATCGCTGCTTCGCGACTTCTCCGCGCCCGTGCGTCTCAACATCAGCCTCAATCCGGACCAGATCGAGTTCCTGATGATGCACGACTCCGATCCGTTCAACCGCTGGCAGGCGGCGCAGAGCTACGCCACGAACCTCTTGACCGCGGCAACGCGTGACAGCGGCAACGAGGAGCCGGTCGCGGGAAGAGAGGCCATCAGGCTTGCCCAGGCCCTCGGCACCACCGCCTCCGAGGCTTCGCTCTCCGCCGCCTATCGCGCCGAGTTCCTCAAATTGCCGAGCGAGTCCGACATCGCCCGCGAGCTTGCCCGCAACGTCGATCCCGACGCAGTGCGCAAGGCCTACGAGACGCTTCGCGCCACCATCGGGCGCAAGATCAAAGCGACCTTGGCGGAAATCTATGACAGCTCCGCCGCAAACGGGCCGTTCTCGCCAGAGGCCGAGAGCGCCGGCAAACGTGCGCTGCGCAGCGCCATCCTCGATCTGCTCGTCGGCACCGGTGAACCGGCCGAGATCGAACGCGGCCTCCGCCACTACCGCGAGGCGTCGAACATGACCGACGCCATCGCCGCGCTGTCGACCCTCTCGCATCTGCGCATGCGCGACGAGGTACTCGACGATTTCTATGCAAGGTGGCAGGACGAGCCTCTCGTCCTCGACAAATGGTTCGCCGTGCAGGCAAGAGCGACGCGGCCCGATTCAGTCGAGACCGTGCAGGCGCTGCTCTCCCACCCGAAATTCTCACTGAAGAACCCCAACCGCGTCCGCGCGCTGATCGGCAGCTTCGCCAACGGCAATCCGACCGGCTTCAACCGGGCCGATGGAGCTGGCTACGAGTTCCTGGCGAGCTCGGCGTTGCAGATCGACCGCTTCAATCCGCATATGGCGGCGCGGCTGCTCGGCGCCTTCGAAAGCTGGCGTACGCTGGAGCCCCGCCGCCAGGCCCTGGCCAAGAGCTCTTTGCGGCAGCTCGCATCGAGCCAATTGTCCACAGACAGCTACGAAATTGTCACAAAAACCCTGGGCGCCGACTGATTCGATAATACGTCAATCAGTTATTAACTAATTTTCCACAATTTTTCCTTGGACAGTCAGGAACTCCGACTCCTTCAATAGGGAGCGATTCGGAGATGCGGCAGTTCTCCGGCTCGAGCAGGGGAACCACCCATTAAGGGGGACCGAATGTCGCGGATTAATTCCGCGCAGCAGCCACTATTCGCGATCGCGGTGCCGATTTGGCAGGGGATCCGCGAGAGCGTTGGCAGCCATCTGCCCAGAGCCGAGCTGCTACGGCGCACGGTTCCGGTTCTCATTGCCATCTTCGCTTCGCTTGCCGCTATCGGCCTCGTCTCTCAGACCCTTCAGTCGAGGCAGTCGGCATTCGCGCTCGCGGAAGAGCGTCTGGCGCTGATGGCCGACTTGACCGCGGTGCGTCTCAAAGACGAGTCGCTGAAGCCTGACAGCAATTGGCAAAGCGCGCTTGCCGCAAGCCTGCCCAAGGGCGCGACCCAGGATGAGCGCACCGCGCTTCTCGCCAACGACGACGGCGACATCCAGGCGCGGGCGCCGCTAATGACCACCGAGACCGCGAGCTTGCTCGCCATCCTCGGACCGCAGCAACCGCTCACCACCTTCGGCGCCGACGCCGGGGTCTTGCGCATGGCCCTCACCGACGGCACTGACGCCTTCGTCACGGTGCGCGACCTGCCGGACAAGAACGCGCAAATCGCCTTCATCCAGCCCGTGCATGCGGCCCTTGCCAGCTGGCGGCGCGACGCAAGCCTCGAAATCACTCTCCTCATCTGCACCGGTCTCGTGCTTGCGCTCCTTGGCGGCGGCGTCTGGTATCTCGCCCCTGCCGAGACGCGCAAAGAGGACGATGTTGCTTCCGGTCACCTCACTGAAGCTTTGTCGGCTTGCCCCGTGTGGCGATGGAATTTGGCGCGCGGACACATCCATTGGTCGGCGCCGATGTACCGGGCGCTTGGCCGGATGCCGGTCGACGAGACCGTGGCCTTCCGCACCATCGCGCAGTCGCTCCACCCCGACGACGATCTCCGCGCCATCGTCGATCGCCATTTGCGCGACGGCAAAACGCATTTCGATCAGAGCTTCCGCATGCGCCATACCGACGGCCATTGGCTCGCCATGCGGCTGCGCGGACACGTGACCCGCGACAAGGACACGGGAGAGCCTTACCTCACGGCGATCGCCGCCATCGAGCAGCAGGACCATTCCGTATCGCCTGATGCCAATGCGCGGCTACGCGACGCGGTGGAGACCATCTCGGAAGCCTTCGTGCTGTGGGACAACCAAAACCGCTTGCTGATGTGCAACAGCAAGTATCAACAGTTCCACGGGCTGCCCGACGCGGCGATCAGGCCCGGCACCACCTACGAAGCGGTCATTGCCTCTGCTGCAGATCCGGTCATTCGCAAACGCATCAAGGTGGATGGCGACGGTGAAGATTCGTGCACCTATGAGGCGCAGCTCGAAGACGGCCGCTGGCTGCACATCAACGAGCGCCGCACCAGGGACGGCGGCTATGTCAGCGTGGGCACCGACATCACCGTGCTCAAAGAGAGCCAGCAGCGCCTCGCCGACAGCGAGCAGCAGCTCCGGGCAAGCGTCACCGAGCTCAGGCTATCGCGCCGCGAGCTCGAGCAGCAGAAGCAGCAGCTTGTCGACCTTGCGGAAAAATACGCGGTTGAGAAGAACCGCGCCGAGGCCGCCAACCGCGCCAAATCCGAGTTCCTCGCCAATATCAGCCACGAGCTGCGCACCCCTCTCAACGCCGTAATCGGGTTCTCGGAGGTGATGGAGCAAGGTCTGTTCGGCCCTCTCGGCCATCCCAAATATCAGGAATATGCCCGCGACATCCATGGCAGCGGCACCTATCTGCTCGAGGTCATCAACGACATCCTCGACATGTCCAAGATCGAGGCCGGCCGCATGGCGCTCGACATCGACGACGTCGACGTGGCCGACATCGTCGAGGACAGCATGAAGGTGGTTGGGCAGGCCTCCGGCGAGCGCGATATCAACCTCTCCCGCCACGGGCCGTCGCGGCTGATGATCGAAGCCGACCGCCGGGCGCTGAAGCAGGTTTTTCTCAATCTCTTGTCCAATGCGGTGAAGTTCACCCGCGACGGCGGCAGCGTCGACGTGCATCTGTCGCGCACTCGCGGCCTCGTGCGCATCGCCATCAAAGATACCGGCATCGGCATCCCCGAGGCCGATATCAGGAAGCTTGGCCGCCCCTTCGAGCAGGTCGAGAACCAGTTCTCCAAGAGCCATCAGGGCAGCGGGCTTGGCCTTGCCATCTCTCGCGCGCTGATCGAGCTGCATGGCGGCAGTCTGCAGATCAAGAGCCGCGAGGGCCAAGGCACCACCGTCACCTGTACACTGCCCATCAAGGCGGTGACCGAAGAGGAAGAGGACGAGGCGGCAAGCGCCTAGTCCCGGTCTCACACATCAAGCAACGATCTCGTTGTAAAGCTCGTGCACGGCGCCGAGCGTGTCCTTGAGCATGCCCTCGAGCGTGGCGAAGTCGGGCATGTCAGAGGCCCGCGCCAGCAAATCCTTCAACGCGCGCGGCGCCTCGTCCGGAACGAAGGGCTTGTCGAGACAGAGCCGCAAGCATTGGGTCAGCCCCTGGTAGAGCGTCGCGGCTGGGACCAAAACCTCGGCCTGCGCAAGGGTGATCACTCCCGCTTGCAAGAGCTTGTGGAGCGCGCCCACGATATTCTTATCGAGCACCTCGGGATGCTTGTGCGCGCTGACCACTTGCAGGAACTGAGTGAGGAACTCGATATCGATCAGCCCGCCGCGCACATGCTTCAGGTCCCAGATATCGCGCGTCCCCTTCTCCTCTTCGATCTTGTCGCGCATGACGCGAACGTCTGCGGCGACTTTCGCCCGATCCCGCTTCCGGCGCAGCACCTCCGCTATGGTGCGTTCGATGGCTTGCCGAAGCTCCGGCGGCCCGGAGACGACCCCCGCGCGGGTGAGCGCGAGATGCTCCCAGGTCCAGGCTGAGTTCTGCTGGTAGTCGATGAAACTTGCGAGCTTGGTCGCCACCGGCCCCTGACTGCCCGAGGGCCTGAGCCGCATATCGACTTGATATAGCGAGCCTTCCGCCGTTTGCGCCGAAAGCGCCGCGATCAGCCGTTGCGTGAAGCGCGTGTAGTACTGACTGCCTGGCAAGCCCTTCGGCCCTTGCGACTGCCCGGACTTGCCCTCGAAGTCATATACGGTGATGAGATCGAGATCGGAGGCCGCGGTCATCTCGCGGCCGCCAAGCTTTCCCATTGCGATCACCGCGGCCTGTCCTCCCGGAACGCGGCCATGCTGGTGCTCGAGCTCGGCCTCGACGCGCGCCGCCAGAGTCGAGATCAGAAGTCTCGGCAAGCGTGGCATAGGCCGCTCCGGCCTGCGGCGCGGTGATCGTTCCAGAGATCACCCGCACGCCGATGAGGAAGCCTTGCTCGCGACCGACGATCCGCGAACGGTCGAGCGCGTCTTGGTAGTCGTACGCTTGTTCGAGCGCCCAGATCACGAGCTCCTTGAGCTTCGCTGGTGTGGGCACCGCGCCGAAGAACCCTGGATCGAGCACGGCATCGAGCAGGCGCGGACGGCGGCCGAGGAAGGCCGCAAGCCGCGGTGCCGTCCCCATGATGTCGGCGACCAGACGCAACAGGCTCGGATTGGCGGCGAGGAGGGAGAAGAGCTGCACGCCCGCAGGCATCTCCGCCATCACCTTGTCGAAGGTGGCGAGTGCCAAGTCGGGCTCGGCGGTGCGTCCGAAGGCGTCGAGCAGCGAGGGGAGGAATTCCGAGAGGCGCTCGCGGGCACGCTCGCTCCGCGTGGCGGGGTAGCGGCCTGACTGCCAGGCACGAACCGCAGCGATGGCCTGTTGCGGATTGCGGAAACCGAGCTTTTCCAGCGCGGCAAGTGCCGCAGGATCGCCTTCGTCGCTCGGCAGCACAATACTCGGCGCGGTTTCCGGCAGCGGCGGCAGCTTTTCGAAGAGCGCGCCGTAATGCGTCTCGACCGTGGCGAGCTCTCCGAGAAGAGCCTCGGCGAAGGCATCCGCGTCGGCAAAGCCGGAAAGCGCCGCCGCCCGGCGCAGCTCTTCCGGCTCGTCAGGCAGAACGTGGGTCTGCTGGTCGCCGATCATCTGCAGCCGGTTCTCGACCCGGCGCAAGAAAAGGTAAGCTTCGGTGAGATCCTCAGCCGTCTTCGGCTCGATCCAGCCGCCTCTCGCCAACTCGTTCAAAGTTTCGATGGTGCCGCACAAGCGGAGCTCCGGATGACGGCCGCCGGCGATGAGCTGCTGGGTCTGGGCGAAGAACTCGATGTCGCGGATGCCGCCGCGCCCGAGCTTGATGTCGTGGCCTGCGACGGCAATGGTCCCGTGGCCCTTATGGGCGTGCACCCGCCGCTTCATGGCGTGGATGTCGGCGATCGCCGCGAAGTCGAGATATTTGCGCCAGATGAAGGGTGCGAGCTGGCGCAGAAACTCCTCGCCGGCTTCGATGTCGCCGGCAATGACACGCGCCTTGATCAGGGCGGCGCGCTCCCAATTCTGGCCGAAGCTCTCGTAATAGGTAAGGCCTGCATCGGTCGAGAGCGCCACTTGGGTTGCGCCCGGGTCGGGGCGCAGGCGCAAATCGGTGCGGAACACATACCCGTCGCCGGTATGCTCCTGCAGGAGACGAACGAGCTCGCGCGTCAGTCGCACGAAGAAGTCCGACGGCTCGATATCCGGCGCGAGCCCAGCCTGGTCCGCGTCGTAGAAGACGATGATGTCGATGTCGCTGGAATAATTGAGCTCGTGGCCGCCGAGCTTGCCCATGGCAATGACGAAATAGCCGCGTGGCGCCGCGGGCGAAGGGCCGACGATCTGGCCGGCTGTGCGTGCCCGGCGGAAGAGAAACTTGACCGCATGATCGACCGCCTTGTCGGCGGCGATGCTCATGGCGCGCAGCGTCTCTTCCGTCGGCCAGACCCCGCCAAGATCGGCAAGTCCCACGAGGAGCGCGATCCGCCGCTTGTAGCGCCGGAGCGCGGCCATGATCTCCTTCGGCGATTTCGCCGCTTCGGCCGCGGCGCTGAGCTCGGCGCCAGCCTCTTCGAGATGGAGGTCGGGATCGCGCAATAGGCAGTCGGCCAGAAGCCCCGGATCGCGCTGGGCGAGCGCGGCGAGATAAGCCGCCCCCGACAGGGCGCCCGTGAGCAGGTCGCGCACCTTGGGGTCGTCCCGCAAGAGCGCGGCGGCGGGGGCCAAGCTCTCGTCTGCGCCAAGCGCCTTCGTCAATGTGTCGAGGATGTCAGCGCCGCGCGCCGCGTCATAAATCGCCGGACGCTCGGCGATGCGCTTAAAGAACGCCGTCACGCCGGCCTTAACTCGGCTCCAGGCCCCTGATGCGCGGCTCCGTTGAGCAGAGCCTGGCCCTCCGCCGGCAAGGACAGCACCACCTTGAGCCCGGGGCGGTTGTCTTCGAGCCTCACCACGCCCCCATGCAGTCGCGCCACCGCAGAGACGAGGCTGAGGCCCAAGCCGCTCCCCGGCTCGGACCGGCTTGCCTCGAGCCTGACGAAGCGTCCAAGCACGCGCTCGCGGTCTGAGCTCGGCACGCCAGGCCCGCGATCGGTGACGACGATTTCCGCCATGGGTCCCCTCGCCTCGGTGGTCACGCTCACTTCCGGCTCCGATCCGTTGCCGCCTTGGGCTCGGTCAGGCGCACCGTATTTGATCGCATTGTCGATGAGATTGGCAATGGCCTGGCCGAGCAATTGACGATCGGCGCGCACGAACACCGGCTCGACCGGCTCGGCTTTCAGCACAATGCCGCGCTCCTCCGCCACCGGCTCGTAAAGTTCCGCCACGTCGCGGACGAGTGCCGCAACGTCGAGGCTCTCTTTGTTGTCGCCGCCGGCGCCAGCCTCGAGCCTCGCAATCGACAACAATGCGTTGAAAGTCTTGATCAGCCCGTCGGCCTCCTCAATCGTATGCTCCAGCGCTTCGCGATAGGCGGGCTCGCCATAAGGTTCATGCAACGCCGCTTCGACGCGGTTGCGCAAGCGGTTGAGCGGCGTCTTGAGATCGTGTGCGATATTGTCGGAGACCTCGCGCAATCCAGCCATGAGCTGCTCGATCCGCGCCAGCATGAGGTTGAGGCTCTCCGACAGGCGGTCGAGCTCGTCGCCCGAGCCGTTCACCGGCAGCCGCCCGGTGAGATCGCCTTCCATTATGGTGCGCGTGGTGGCGGCGACCGCATCGATCCTGGCGAGCAGGTTGCGGCTGACCAAATAGCCACCGCCGATGCCGAACAGCGCCATCACGCCAAGTCCCCACAGCATGGCCGAGCGGATCACGCGCGCGAGCTCGCGCCGGTCCTCAATGTCGCGGCCGACGATGAGACGGTAGCCTCCGGGCAGCCTAAACACATTGGCAAAGGCGAGCCTCGTTTCGATGCCGCCTTCCGCCGGCCGGCTATATTCGAATTCGACCGGTCCGATACTGTCGAGAAGTTCCTGAGAGATACTGGTGAGATTGCCCGCGACGCGGCGCCCGGTCGCGTCGGCGACGAAATAGAGGCTGTTGCCCGGCGTCTGGCTGCGGTCGGCCACGGTGCGCACGAGCTGGGTCAGTCCGCCATCGGTGTATTGCTCGGCGAGGCCTTTGATCTCGGCGTCGATGGTTTCGTGCAGCTGCCTGGTCAGCAGCACGGTGGTGTTCCAATAGATATAGAAAATGGCCACGACCGCCGCCGCGCCGAACAGCGCAAGATAGGTCAGCGACAGACGAAAGGTCGTGGTGCGGAAAAGCTTAGTGAGCGCTGTCACGGATGGTGTAGCCGGCGCCGCGGACGGTGTGCAGCAGCGGCGTCGCAAAGTTCTTGTCGATCTTCGAGCGAAGCCGCGAGACATGAACGTCGATGACGTTGGTCTGCGGATCGAAGTGATAGTCCCATACGTTCTCGAGCAACATGGTGCGGGTCACCACCTGGCCCGCATGCTTCATGAGATATTCCAGCAAGCGAAACTCGCGCGGCTGCAACATAATCGGTTCGCCGGCGCGCGTCACCTTGTGCGAGAGACGGTCGAGCACGAGATCGCCGACCACGAAGCGCGTGCTTCCCTCCTCCGGCGAGGTGCGCCTGGCGAGCGCCTCGATGCGGGCGAGCAGCTCGCTGAAGGCATAAGGCTTGGTGAGATAGTCGTCGCCGCCGGCGCGCAGGCCCTTGACCCGGTCATCGACCTCGCCAAGCGCGCTTAAGATTAACGCAGGCGTTCTGACCTCCTCGGCGCGGAGCGAGCCGATCACGGTCAATCCGTCGCATTTCGGCAGCATCCGGTCGACGATGAGCACGTCATAGGCGTTGGCTCGCGCGAGCTCGAGCCCGGTCTGGCCGTCCGCCGCGTATTCGGCGACGTGGCCCTGCTCTTTCAGAGCACGCCGCAGGAAGCTTGCCGTCTCCTGATCGTCCTCGATCACCAGCACGCGCATGGTTGGAGATCTCCTAGCGGCGGGGTCTATTTCACTCACGAGCGAGGTCATGGCTTCCTCGCGAAGGGATAACGAGGGTGGGCGGCGCGGCGGGGGGAGCCGCGCCGCCCTCCGGCGTAGAAGGCCGTTAAACCTTAGCCTTCTTCAGGGAAAGCGCAATGAAGCGCGTCTGGTCGCCGGTTTTGACCTGAACCAGGACGTTGACCTTGTCCTTGTCCTTGGCGTTGTCCATTGCCTTCTTGACGCCCTTGGCGACGTCTCCCGGCTGGGACACCGTCTCGCCGGCAACCTGAAGAATGATGTCGCCGGCCTTGAGGCCCTTATCGGCAGCGTCGCTGTTTGGATCGACGTCGGTGATCACCACGCCATCCTCGCCGGCGCCTGGCACCTTGACGGCAGGAGCCAGCGACAGGCCGAGATTGTCCAGCTGCTCGCTGCCGCTATCGGCGGGCTTGTCGTCCTCGAGCGCGGCAAGCTTCTTGCCGCTCGGGAACGTGCCAAGCTTCATGTTCACCTGGTGCTCCTTGCCGTAGCGAACGATGGCGAGCTTCACGTCGGTGTTGGGATGGAGCTCGGCGATCTTGCGGGCAAGGTCACGAGAGTCGTCGATCTTGTCGCCATTGACTTCGACGATCACATCGCCGGCCTTGACATCCTGCTTGGCGGCAGGGCCGTCCTCGGCCACCTTGGTGACCATGGCGCCCTTGGCCTCAGGCAGGCCGATCGAGTCGGCGATGTCGTCGCTCACATTCTGGATGACAACGCCGAGCCAGCCGCGGTCGACGGTGCCATGCTCTTGCAGTTGACCGACCACCTCCTTGACGAGCGCAGCCGGCACGGCGAAGGCGATGCCGACATTGCCGCCGGAGGGGGAGAAGATCGCGGTGTTCATGCCGATGACCTCGCCGTCCAGATTGAAGGACGGGCCGCCGGAATTGCCGCGATTCACCGCAGCGTCGATCTGCAGATAGTCATACGGGCCCGATCCGATGTCGCGGTTATGGGCTGAGATGATGCCTGCGGTCACCGTTCCGCCGAGGCCGAACGGATTGCCGACCGCGAGCACCCAGTCACCCACGCGCGGATCCTTTTGGGAAAACTTCACGTAAGGGAACTGCTGCGGGGCCTTGACCTTGAGCAAAGCGACGTCCGTCCGCGCGTCGGCGCCGACCAGCGTGGCTGGATATTTGTCGCCGTTCTCGAGCGTCACGGAGATATCCTCGGCATCCTCGACCACATGGTTGTTGGTGACGAGGTACCCGTCAGGCGAAATGAAGAAGCCTGAGCCTTGCGCGAGCGTCGGATGCGGACGTGCCGGGTGGCCGCCCTGGCCGGGTTGGCCCTGGCGGAACTGCTTGAAGAAATCGTAGAGCGGGTTGTCCTCGGGCAGGTCGGGTAGCCCAGGAATCTGCAGGTCGTTCTCGGCGACCTTGGCGTCGCCCTTGACGTTGATGCTGACGACCGCCGGGCTCACCTTCTGCACGAGGTCGGCAAAGCTCAAAGGTGCGGCTCCATACGGGAGTCTGCACCGTTTGCGGCGGAGGAACCTGGGTGGTCTGCGCCGGCTCGGCTGAGGCGAAGCGCATGTCTTGGCCGAGCGCGAGCCCCAAGGCGCCAACCGCTATCAGCGCGGCAGCCGTTACCGCCAACGGCCCACGCGTAAACTTCCGCGAGCCCTCTTTGGTCACGGAGCTCTGGTCAGAATAAGTCATAAGGTCACCTCTCCCACGATAGAAAGAATCCGCTAAAGGAGCCCCGCATCCTCATCGAACGAGGCCTCTAAGCAGAAAATATAGGGGTCCGGCAATTACGCCGCCGTTTCGAGGGAATTAAATTTCGGTAAGGTTGGCGTTTTGCCGGAGGCTCAGGGCCAGGCTCAGCCGCCGGCCCCAGGCCGAGATATGGTGGGCCGATTGGCTCTCGGCAATCAGCGATCTTCAAGCAAGCGCTTGAGCCGCCGTTCCTCTGCCTTGCTCAACGGCGGGAGCTGTGCGGCAGCGGAGCGCCGCCGATAGGCCAAAACGACGATCAGCAGCGCGACGATGAAGACCACCGGCGTGGCAAACCACAGTATGAGGGTGTGAGGTTCGAAGCGCGGCTTGAGCAGCACGAATTCGCCATAACGGGCAACTACGAAATCCTCGATCTGCTGGTCGGTGTCGCCGGCCTTGAGCCGCTCCCGCACCAAGAGGCGAAGATCCTTGGCGAGCGGGGCAGCCGAATCTTCGATCGACTGGTTCTGGCAGACGAGGCAGCGCAAGCCTTCGGAGATGTGGCGGGCTCTCGCCTCGAGTGCCTGGTCTTGCAGAACCTCGTCGGGCTCCACCGCTTTCGCCGGGAGCGTCCCCAAGCTCACGAAGAATGAAAGGAAGGCGGCAAAAAAGATAGGGCCGTGGCGAAGCAGACGCGGTGAAGAGCAGGGTGACGGCATCGCTCTATTCGGCGGGGGCGAGGCCCTGGCCCATGGCCTTTGCCCGCTTTGGCGCCCCGATCCTCAAGCGCCGGTCTGACAGCGACAAGCCGCCGCCGATAAACATCGCCACGGCGCCGAGCCAGATCAGGCGCACCAGTGGATTGAAATAGATCCTGACGCTGTAGGCTCCGTCCTTCAGGGGATCGCCAAGGACGACGTAAAGGTCGCCGCGCCAGCTGTCATGAATGCCGGCCTCGGTGGTGCTGCTTCGCTCCACGGTGAATTCGCGCTTGGAAGGTTCAAGCGTCGTCACCGCCTGCCCGCCTCGCGCAACCTTGAACAGGCCGACGCGCTCGCGATAATTCGGCCCCTCGCGCGGCGCCACGCCCTCGAAGGTCAATTGGTATCCGGCGATGTCGGCGGACTCCTTCGGCGTCATCGCGAGGATGCTTTCACTCCGCCACGCCGTGGTCGCGACGATGCCGATCACCACGATGCCGAGCCCGGCATGGGCAAACGCCGTGCCGAAGGCCGAACGTGGCAAATTGCCGAGACGGCGTGCGGCATCGGTCAGGGAGCCATCGAACAGCTTCACCCTGAAGGCGATCTCCGACAGCGCGCCGCCGATCAGCCAAATCCCAAGCCCGATGCCGAAGGGCGCAAGCCAGGGTCCGCGCTGCTGCCAGGCAAGCACCGCCACGGCGACGACGAGCGCCAAGATCGCCGCGGCCATGAGGCGTTGGCCGGCGGCGACGATGTCTCCCCTCTTCCACGCGAGCATCGGCCCAAACGGAACCGCGATCAGCAACGGCACGATAAGCGGCACGAAGGTGTAATTGAAGAATGGCCCGCCAACCGAAATCTTCTCGCCGGTCAGCGACTCAAGCGCGAGCGGATAGAGCGTGCCGACGAACACGGCAGCGCAAGCCGTGACGAGCAGCAGATTGTTGAGGACAAGGCTCCCTTCTCGGCTGATCGGCGCAAACAGGCCGCCTTGCGATAACAGCGGCGCCCGGATGGCGAACAGCGTCAGCGCTCCGCCGATGAAGATGCCCATGATGGCGAGGATGAAGATGCCGCGGGCGGGATCGACGGCAAAGGAGTGCACCGAGGTGAGCACGCCGGAGCGGACGAGGAAGGTGCCCATCAAGCTCAAAGAGAAGGTGATGATGGCAAGCAGGATGGTCCAAACCTTCAGTGCGTCGCGCTTCTCCATGACGAGCGCCGAATGGAGCAGCGCGGTGCCCGCGAGCCACGGCATGAAGGAGGCGTTCTCCACCGGGTCCCAGAACCAGAAGCCGCCCCAGCCGAGCTCGTAATAGGCCCACCACGAGCCCATGGCGATGCCGAGCGTGAGGCACATCCAGGCGGCAAGCGTCCATGGCCTCACCCAGCGCGCCCAGGCGGCGTCGATGCGCCCGTCGATCAAGGCGGCGACGGCGAACGAGAAAGCCATCGAGAAGCCGACATAGCCCGTGTAGAGGAACGGCGGGTGGAAGGCGAGAGCCGGGTCCTGCAGCACGGGGTTGAGGCCTTGCCCGTCGAGCGGCGCAGGATCGAGCCTGATGAAGGGATTTGACGTGGTGATGATGAAGAGGAGAAAGGCCGCGGCGATCGACCCTTGCACGGCGAGCACATTCGCTTGCAGCTCGCGCGGCAGGTTCGTGCCAAAGGTCGCGACCGCGGCGCCGAACAAGGCGAGGATCAGCACCCAGAGCACCATCGAGCCTTCGTGATTCCCCCACACGCCCGCGATCTTGTAGATGAGCGGCTTCGCCGAGTGGGAGTTGGCCCAGACGTTCTGCAGCGAGAAGTCGGAGGTGACATACGCCGTCATCAGGGCCGAGAACGCGATCGCGATCAGCACGAACTGCATCTGTGCAGCGGGCGCGGCGACGGCCATGAGTTGCGGGTCGCGGGTCCTCGTCCCCCACAGCGGAAGCACTGTCTGCACGATCGCCAGCGCGAGCGCGAGGATCAGTGCGTAATGGCCGGTCTCTGCGATCATGGCCTAGTTGACCTTCCCTGAGCCCTGCGGTGTGCCGGCTTGCTCATCGCCGCGCCAGACGCCCTGCTCTTTCAGCTTCTTGGCGACCTCAGGAGGCATGTATTTCTCGTCGTGCTTGGCGAGCACGCTGTCGGCGTGAAACACGCCTTCCGATGTCAGCATGCCTTCGGCCACGACTCCCTGGCCCTCACGGAAAAGGTCGGGGAGCACGCCAGTATAGGTCACCGGCAGCGTCGCGCGCTTGTCAGTAACGACGAAGCTGATCGTGGTGCCCTCGCCGCGCTTGAGACTCCCGTTCTCGACCAGTCCGCCAAGCCTGAACCGCTGACCGGTGTCCAAGTGCTTCTCCGCCACCTCGCTCGGCGTATAGAAGAACACGATCGAGTCGCGCAGCGCCATGAGCACCAGACCCACGGCGAGCGCAAGCACGCCAAGGCAGGTGCCGATCAGAATGGCTCTGCGTTGCTTGCGGGTCATTCCACAGAACTCCAGGTCACGACTTCAAGCCAAGCTCCGCCGCCAAAGCATCAAGCTGCTGCAGCGCTTCGGCGTTCCCGCTGAATTGCGTCTTCGCCCGCCCGAGCGCCTTCAAGGCATCATCCTTCCGGTCGAGCACGGTATAGGCTCTGACCAGCTTGAGCCAACCGGCAAGATCGTCGCCCTTTTGCGTCAGCCGGTCATCAAGCCTTTGTACCATGGTCTCGATCATGGCTTGGCGGTCGGCGGGATTCATTTTCTGCGCCGCGGCCACATCGTCGGGGCTCGGCCCAGGCGCCCCTTCTCCCGGACCTCCTTCCGGCTTGGCGGGGACCGGCTTGCCGGCGAGCTTGGCCTCATCCTCGGCGAGGCGCTGCTCCACCAATTTCCGCCAAGGCGCATCGGCCGGGGCTTTCGCCAGCAGCGCTCGCCAAGCCTCCGCCGCCGCGGCGAACTGACCGTCCTGCTCCTTAGCGATGACGAGCACGAGACGTGGCTCGATGAGATTCGGGTCGAGCGCGACCGCCCGCTCGAGCGCCTTGCGCGCATCTTCGGAGACCACGCCATTGTTGGCGAGCACGAGCGCTTCGCCGTAATTTGCCAGGCGCTTCGGCGACTCCCCGAGGAGCCGGATGGTCTGACGATAGGCTTCGGCCGCATCGGCGTAGCGCCCCCAGCCCATATAGACGGGAGCGATCACCTCCCACCCCTCCCCCTCCTCGGGATGCTCGCGGAGCCGCGCCTCAACGCGCGCGACCAGCACTTCGAGATTCTTGTCGCTTGCGGGATCCTGCAAACGGGCGATGAGGGGTTGATCAGGAAGGCGCGGAGAGCCGTAGACGAAGTAGAGACTGAGCGCAGCGACCGGCAGAGCCACCGCGAGCCCCACCGCTAAATATCTGGTCGGAGAGTGGCTTGGGGAGAGTTTGGCGCCCGGCTTTTCCGCATCGGTGGCGAGCAGCCGGCGGGCGATTTCTACGCGGGCGGCCTCGGCATCACCCTCCCCGATCAGGCCGCGCTCGCGGTCGCTTTCAACCTCGCCGAGCTGATCGTGATAGACGGTAGCGTTGAAGGCCGCGCGCGACTCCTCGCTTGCGTTTCCGCCCATGAGCGGGCGCAGCACGACATAGAGCGCGGCAGCCGTCAAAACGGCAAAGATCAGCCAGAGCAACACCTAGGGCGGGTCCTCCTTGTCAGGGAGGCTAAGCCATAGGGCAATGGCGTTAAGGGGGGAAGTTTCAGGAGGGAGGGAGAAGATGAAATCGGCGCAATGGAGCGAGTCTTGGGCCTGGCGCCGAAGGCGGGGAGAGAAAGCAGGCGATTTCAGAGGCGTCAGCTGACGCCGCGCCAGGTACCGTTGTCCTCGCGGCAGGCGACGCCCTTCAAGATCTCAGGCGAGCCGCCGCGATTGATGGTGTGGGTATAGACGCGGCAATACTGGTCAGCCCTCTTATATGGACGCCCTGGTACGATCGACCCGCGATGGTGCAGCGCCGGATAGGCCCAGGCGACCGCGGCGCCGGAGCGGCCATATTCGAGGGCTCGAAACTCGGCGTCAGCGGCAATTCCGCGCTCGTTCGTGCTCATCTGCCGGCCGATTGAGCTATTGCCGATGCCGCCGAGCACGGCGCCATTTCCAGGCGTGGAGACAAGGACGCGGGCACTCGCGGCTGGAGTACGGCTGACGGGGCTCGAAAATGCTCCGAGAAGGAAACCGCCGCCTTGGTACGACCCGCAAGCCCCGACCAGAATCGGCACCAAAGCGAGCGTCACCACGGACGCCGCGCGCAAGAACGTTGTTCCCATCGACTTTTGTCCTGAAGGGACAACCCCAGCCTTGCGCCGGACAAGGACGCATGGTTTGAGTCGAATTGTCACAGAAGACGCTTAACAAACGGTGATTTTTGAGGGGGTTAGGCCGCGGGCAGGTTGAGGCGGGCGCGCAAGCCGCCTTGCGGTGACGGCTCAAGCTCGAAGCGCCCTTTATAGAGATGGGCGAGGTCGGCGACGATGGAGAGCCCAAGTCCCGATCCTGGCTTCGTCTCATCGAGACGCTGCCCTCGCTTGACCGCCTTGGCCCGGTCCGGCCCGGTAAGCCCCGGGCCATCGTCATCCACCAGGACCTCGAAATTGCCGGCACCGTCGCATCGTCCGGCCCTGACCCAGACGTGGCACTTGGCCCATTTGCAGGCATTGTCCAGGAGGTTCCCCACCATCTCCTCGAAGTCCTGTTTCTCGCCCTGAAACTTGAGCCCGGGACTGGACTCCACTGTGAGCTCCAGCGCCCGGCTCCCATGGATGCGGTCGAGCGCCCGTTTCAAGCCTTTGAGCACACCGTCGACATCGGTGGTGTCGCCGATGGCGCCAGCGCGGGCGGCGACGCGCGCCCGGTCGAGATGGTGGGTGATCTGGATGCGCATCAGCTCAGCCTGCTCGATCACTTTGCTCGCGAGCGGATCGTCCCTTTCACGCGCTTCGTTGGTGATGACGCTGAGCGGAGTTTTGAGGGCGTGGGCGAGATTGCCGACATGGGTGCGCGCCCGGTCGACGATCTCCCGGTTAGATTGGATCAGGGCATTGAGCTCCTGCTGCAGCGGCTGGATCTCGGTGGGGAGCTCGCCCTCCAGTCGTTCCGCCTCGCCGGAGCGGATCGCCGCGAGGTCGTGCCGGATCGCGCGCAACGGCGAGAGCCCGAACCGGACCTGGAACAACGTTGCCACCACGAGGCCAAGCCCAAGCACCCCGAGCGCCGCGATCAGCATCATGCGGAATTCGGCGAGATCCTTGTCGATTTCTGCGGCATCGCCAGCGACCGCATAGGAATAGGGTGCCGATTGCGCGCCGGCCGGCCTGATCTCGCGCTCGACGACCCGCAAGCGCTGATCTTGGGGGCCCCGCGCGTAGGCCCGTCGTGCCAGGTGCTGGTCGGCGGCGACGCCCTCTTGGCTTGGCAGCTTGAGCTGCTGGTCGAGCAAGGAGTCGGAGACGAAGAGCGGCCGCTCCGCGGCGCCTTCGAGCGGCTTGATCTGCCAATACCAGCCTGAGAACGGAATGGCGAAGACCGGCTCGCCGAGATTGGCCGGAGCCTTCGGGGTGCTGGCGCCCTCCGCCGTGGTCGAGGCGACGAGGCTGGTGAGATAGACGTTGAGACGCGCATCGAAGCTGCGCTCGACCGCGTGGCGATAAAGGGAGAGGAGGAGAAATGCGGTCACCGGCAAGACGACAAGCGTCCACGCTGCCGCGGATGCGAAGAGACGGAAGGCGAGAGAATTAGGCCTCATCGCTCTCGTTCGCGAGGCGGTAGCCGAGCCCCCGGACGGTCTTGATGATATCCACTGGAAGCTTCTTGCGCAGGCGTCCGATGAAGACCTCGACCGTGTTCGAATCGCGGTCGAAGTCCTGCTCATAGAGATGCTCGACCAGCTCGGTCCGGGAGACCACGCGGGCACGATGCAGCATCAGATAAGCGAGTACGCGATATTCGTGGGAGGTGAGCTTCACCGCCTGCCCGTCGACCGTCACCCTCGCCGATTTGGTGTCGAGGCGAAGGCGACCGCATTCGAGCTCGTTCCTGGCGTGCCCCGCCGAGCGCCTGAGCAGCGCCCGCAAGCGCGCCAGAACTTCCTCCATGTGGAAGGGCTTGGCCACATAATCGTCGGCGCCGGCGTCCATGCCGGCAACCTTGTCGCTCCACCGCTCACGTGCCGTCAGGATGAGCACCGGCATCTTGCGGTCGTCGCGCCGCCACTGCTCGAGCACGCTCAAACCGTCTTTCTTGGGAAGGCCGAGGTCAAGCACCACGGCGTCGTAAGGCTCGGTATCGCCGAGGAAATGCCCCTCCTCCCCGTCGAAGGCGGTATCGACCGCATAGCCCGCATCGCTCAGCGCCGATACGAGCTGCCGGTTGAGGTCTGGATCGTCTTCCACGACGAGAAGCCGCATCCTCATACCCTCCCGAAGCGCTTGTCGCGCCCCAGTTCCTCCTAAGGCTGGCCGGTCAGAGCGTCAACGGTGACGTTGGTGACGTCGCCCTTGGCCCCGAGCACGACGAGTTTATAGAAAAACCGGCCATCCTGATCGCAAAGGCTCGCATGAATGATCTGTCCGCCCGTGCGCGATTGCACCATCTGGTAAATAATATTGGCCGGCAGCAGGGAATTTTTCGCGATCACCGGTGCCGCCGATGCCCAGGGCAAGCAGTTTTGTTCGGCGGCTTGGCCGGCTGCCGTCAACAAGAGGCCGACGACGGCCGCGACAGCCGCCTCTTTGATGACCCGGCGCATGGTTTTCAGGTTCCGCTGCTCGTCATTGATCTGGCAACGCTATTGGAACCTGCATGAACCTCCCATGAACGGGTCTGCAACGGGTCATTTCGCCTTGCTCGATTTGGCGGTTTGCGGTGCGGGCCGGCTTGCATCGTTAACCTTGGCACCGAGCGCGGCAAGGCCCAGCCCGCCGAAGATCACCGGCAATTTGGCAATGAGGTCGGTAAGCGTCGTATCGCCGACGGCCCATAACGCGATGGTCGAAATCGCCGTGGTGAGCCCAAGGATCTGGGTACGGTATCCCTTGGCAAAACCGCCGGTGAGAAGCCAGGCAAGATGCAGCATTCACGCCTCCTTCTTAAGAAGTGTCGCACGGGGAAATGAAATGGTCAGTGGCGGAGCGCGCGGCACGCGCGGCAAGCCCCCGCTCGCTGACGCCGTGCGCCAGCGCGATGCGCCTTTGCGACCAGTCGCCACGGACAAAGTCGTGCTTGGCGCTCTCCCAGTCGGGAAGAGCCGTTTGGTTCTCATCGGTAATTTGCTAAGGCCTCGTCGCGTTTCACTCTCCCCTCGCGGGCGAGGGTGAGGAGTCGGAGCGTCAGTTCGCTTTGGGCTTGGCCGGCGTCGCGCCGCACGGCACGGCAGTGATGGTGCAGTTGCTGTACAGCCCCTGGCTCGCGCACATGATCTTGGGATCCTTCGCCGTCTCCATCGTGGCGTCGCTGAAGATCTCCGTGGCCTTCTTGAGCCATTCCGTCTTGGCGGCTTCCATCGACGTCTCAGGCGACGGCGTAAAAGTCGGGCCTCGCGCCGAGATCTCCTTGTCGGCGCATTCGAGCGCGGCCGCTTGGCTAACAGGCAGCGCCACCGTCAGCACCGTGGCGAGGCACAAGGTAGAGCGAAAGATCGAGGCGATCTTCGACATCGGGTCCATCCCCCCGTCAAGCGAGGGTTAGACACCTAGCATGGAAGGACGCGCGCCCGCCACGGCGAGGCTGCCGCACAATGCCGGCGACATGACAAAAGCGCTGGCTCTGAAGGCGGCGCCTCTAAGGAGAAACCAACAGCGCCGAGGCTCGCTCCGGCAGACCCGGGACGCGACGCTGTCAAGGAATAAATTCCTGTCCCGGAGTCGGTTCCCCGCGCCCCCGTCCCTCCCCATATGACCAAGGGGCTGGCACGCAGGAGGTGTGGATGGACTATCTCATCGAAGCGAAGAAGTTCGTCGAGCGCGCGCATGAGGCTGCCCACCCTGAGGTGATTAAGCAGCATCTCAAAATGGCTGAGTGGTATCTGGCGCAAGCGATCGAGGAGCGGAACGAGCCGCAGCCAAGCGAGGTGCCTCGCAAATCGAACTGAGGCGCGATCCTGCCCGACCCAAACCTCCTAGGGGCCTTTGGGTCGGGTCAGTTGCTTTGCTGTCGGATCAGCGCTTGGTGATCACCACTTCGAGATACTCGCTGGGGAGAACCAGCGTGCCGTCACGGGCGACGTTGAATGCGTCGAGGAGGGCGTAGATATCGGCTTCGAGCGCATCCCGCGCCTCAGGCTCGATCGCCGCGAACGCCTTCAGCACCGGACCGTAATAGCCGCGGAAAATCTCGAGCCAATGCTCACGCGATTTGTAGCGGAAGACGAAATTCTTGCTCTCCGCCGCGACGGACCCCTTCGAACCGAACAGGGTATCGAGATGCGCGCGTGTGCCCCACAGTGACGGCGACTTCATGCCGGGTGCCGGCGGTACGTATTTGCCGATGGTCTTGAACAACTGGCCGACAAATCCCTCGGGCGTCCAATTGGCGAGGCCGATCTTGCCTCCCCGGCGGCAGACGCGCGCGAGTTCATTTGCGGCCTGCTGCTGATTGGGCGTGAACATGACGCCGAAGGTGGAAAGCACGACATCGAAGCTCTGATCCGCAAAGGGAAGAGCTTCAGCGTCGGCCTCCTGGAAGGTGACCGGCAGGCGGTCGGCTTTGGCCCGCTCGCGTCCGCGCTCGAGCAGCGCGCCGACATAATCCGTCGACACGACATCAGCGAAGCGGCGGGCCGCGGCGAGCGTGGCGTTGCCGTTGCCGGCAGCGACATCGAGGACGTGCTGGTTGCTGCGGAGATCGACAGCCTCGCACAGACTCTCGCCCACGATCTGCAACGTGGTGCCGATGATGGCGTAGTCGCCTGAGCCCCAGGCGATCTGCTGGCGTCCCTTGACGGCGGCGAGATCGATGGCGCCGGACGGTGTTTGGATGTTCATCGTTGAGTTCCTCTTCTTTATGGATGACGGATGATGATTGCTTTTCCGGTGAGCGCCCCTTTGAGTGTCAGCACCCGCGCGAGGCCATCGTATGGCGGTTATTTGGTGCGCTCGGCTGCGGTTGCCATGATCGGGCGTCTGCAAGGTTTGACGCCGCGTCCGGGATTGTCAGCGCGCAGGATTTCTCGCGGTCACAAACCAGGTGCTTGAGCCCGCCCAAATACCATCGGCGCGCTGATAGGGAGAAAGGGTCTCGCGCAGCGCGGCGATAACCTGCCCTCTGAGCCGTTCGCCTGCTTCGCCTGCAAGGCGGATGACCTCTCCCGCCGGGCCGAGCGCCAAGGCAAACTCAACCGCTTCGTCCAAGTTACGGCCGATGCAAATGTCGGTGTCGTAGCGGGCAAAAGCGATGTGCTCGTAGCCGGCGCTGCGTAGCATGTCGCTGACCATGTCCGGGCCGGACATTGAGAACGGGCCTGGGCCGCAATGCACCTGGTCGGTCTCTTCAAGGGGGACCACGGGGACAATCTGCTTCACCCGACGCTCGGCCTCGTGCACCCACGGATTGTCTTCGCGCTTGCGCCACACGATCATCGTCAACTCGCCGCCTGGCGCGAGCGCACGCCGGATGTTGCGTAGCGCAACTCCCGGCAAATAGAAAAACATCGTGCCGAATCGCGAGAAAGCGTAATCGTATGGGCCGCGAAGATCGTCGCCTTGCGCATCGGCGCTAAAGAACGAAGCGTTGTTTAGTCCTGCTTCGGCAGCTTCGCGTGTTGCCAAGTCTGTGAAATTTTGTGCGCCATCGACACCTACGGCCTCGCCGTTGGGGGCTACCTGTGCCGCGATGAGCCGGGTCGTGTCGCCAAAGCCAAAACCGATATCGAGCACGCGCGCACCTGCCGGAAAGGACTTCCGCCGGAACAGCTCGTCACTGTGACCAGCCAGACCGAGGCTCATGATATGGCGAAAGCGGCAGAATTTTTCGAACAACACGGTGTTCCAAGCTTCGATTGGAATGGCGTTGTCGGTCTTGCTTGTCCCGAGGCTCCGGTCGTCCTGCTGGCCGCTCTTGAGCGGCGCAAGCGCGATGGGGGCTGATGTGGTTTGAACGTTCATGGGGTCTTATTCCTTGTTAGGTCTGATGGCTAATCCGGGATGGTTTCCCCGGAGCCGCCGAACTCAGCGGGAAAGTCCTTGAACTTGGGTAGGCCGTCGCGCATCGGAAGCACCGTCTCGGCGTAGTTCACGTGCACTGCGGGCGAGAATTTGAGTGTCGGCAGGGTCGCGGCGTAAATGTCGACGAGGCCGAGATACGGGTGGTTGGTCATGAGGTGGCCACCACATTTGGCACAGTATTGCCTTTCGCTTCGCGGAGTCTTCTGAAAGGTGGCGAGGTGCTCGGCGCCTGCGGGGACCTTCACCGCTTCTGGCTTCCACAGCGTGAAGGCATTCACCGGCGAGGCGGACCAGGACCGGCACGAACTGCAATGGCAGTAACCCATCGCCTCCGGCTCGCCGGTCACCTCGACCCGAACCGCGCCGCAGAAGCATTCTCCTTTGTGCACTGTGATGTTCCCTTTGCTGTGTAAATGGCCGATCTTCTCGGCTCGCGGCGCCGCCGCGTCAGGTCCGGTATCTGGGCATTGTCGGGGCGGGTGCGAATGATCGGGCGTCCGCAATCCTTGACACCGCGTCCGGGATTGGGGGCATCTAGCAGCGCGTCCGGGTGGACCGGACGTCCGGCGGAGAGAATGCTGATGAGTGCCGACGCGCTTTCCGATGTGCTGAGAACGGTCCGGCTCACCGGTGCAACGTTCTTTGACGTCGTCGCCACGGCCCCGTGGGTCGCCGAGCAGCCGCCGCGCGAAAAGATCCTGCCGAAGATCCTGCCCGGCGCAGGGCATTTGATCGCCTATCACGTGATCACCGAAGGCCGCTGCTTCACCAACCTCATCGGCGAAGAGCCGATCGCGATCGAAGCCGGTGAGGTCATCGTCTTCACCAAGGGCGATCAGCATGTCCTGTCGAGCAGTCCGGGCATGCGCGCCGACCCCGGCGCACCAAGCCCCCATGACGCCGTGCCCGGCAGCCAATTGCCGTTCTTCTTCAACATTGGCGGTGACGGGCCGACCTCCGCCAGGTTCGTCTGCGGTTTCCTCGCCTGCGATGCTCAACCGTTCAATCCCCTCCTCGACAATTTGCCGCCGATCATCAAGACCGGCGTCCCGCAAGGCGGCGATCAAGGCTGGCTTGGCCAGTTCATCCGCGTGGCGATGATGGAATCGGCCGACAAGCGCGCCGGCGGCGAAAGCGTCCTCGCCAAACTGAGCGAGCTGATGTTCATCGAGGTGGTTCGCCGGCATCTGGAAGCTCTGCCGCCCGAGCAAGCGGGATGGCTCGCCGGCTTGCGCGATCCCTTCGTCGGCAAGTCGTTGTCGCTGATGCACGCAAAGCCGGCGCGCAACTGGACGATCGAGGATCTGGCCAAGGACGTGGGCCTGTCGCGCTCGGTTCTGGCGGAGCGTTTTGTCGACCTCGTCGGCATGCCGCCGATGCAATATCTCGCCAAATGGCGGATGCAAATTGCATCGGGGTTGCTCACCGGCGGCACCGCCAATATTGCAAGGATTGCCGCCGAGACGGGCTACGGCTCCGAAGCGGCCTTCAGCCGTGCCTTTAAGAAGATGGTGGGGGTGCCACCGTCGGCCTGGCGTCACCGCCTCGAACCTGACGAGAGGCCTGCGACGGCACAAGCGCGCGTCCCTGGCGTCTGACCAACGAGCCGGACAAGAGAAACCCCGGCCGAGATATCGACCGGGACTCCCTACCAAAGGGGTGATCGCAGGTGACCACCGCGACAAAGGATGGCCCCGCTTGCATCGCCGCACCAGATGATTCGGCTCGACTGGTTAAGGTTAAGGCGGGGCTATTCTGATAGCCCGCGCTTAACCCTTATGGCTCGCCGAAGGCTGGCCGCCGTCAGTGATAGGGCTTGGAGATCATCCAGGTCTGCGCCGGGATCTTGGCGCAGGAATTGGCGAACACATCGGTGATGTTGGGCGTGTTCGGGCCGGGGTTCTCGAGGCAGCGCGGATAGATGCGCATGTCCTCGTTGATCAGCGCGATGCGGTCGTTCCATTTGAGCGCATCCTTGGTCAGCGCCTCGACCTTTGAGGCAAGCTCGCCGACCGCGCGATTGAGGCAGGCGATTTGCTCGTCCGCGCTTCCCTGACTGCAATCGGCGGCAAGCGCCGGCGCCGTGGGAAGCGCCCAAGCGGCGCAGGAAGCAGCCAAACCGACGAAGAAACCGAAGCGCGTTCGCATGTGAAAAGCTCCTTCCGAATTCTGCCTCAAGCCAGGCGCAAGGTGGGCCGATGCTAAGGCCGAGGCGTGAGCTTTACGAGCGGCGCCTGCCGCGCTCACGCCAACGTGAAACTTCGCCGCACATTCACCCCTATCTCCAGCACTATAAGGAGCAACATGACAGCCGCTCCCCCTGAAACAGCCGAAGGCAAGCCCGCGCGGCGCAGCTTCCGCGCCCTCCTTTGGCTCGGCGCCTTCGCGCTGCTGTTGTTCGTGCCGGCCGGCACGGTGCGCTGGCCTGGCGCCTGGGTGTTCCTCGGCATCATGGCGGTCGCGAGTTTTTGGGGCTTCGCCTGGCTCGGCCGCCACGACCCCGAGCTGCTCAAGGAGCGCATGCGGCCGCCCTTCCAGCGGGAGCAGTTGCCCCAGGACAAGCTCCTGATGGGCACCTTCCTGCCGCTTTGGCTCGGCTGGTACGTGCTCATGGGTCTCGATCGGCGGCTCGGCTGGTCGAGCGTGCCGGTGTCGTTGCAGATCCTCGGAGCGGTCCTGCTCTGTCTCGGCATCCGGCTTTCTTGGCAGGTGCTGAAGGAGAACAGCTACGCCGCGCCGGTGGTGAAGGTGCAGAAGGAACGAGGGCACAAGGTGGTGACCACCGGCCCTTACGCCTATGTGCGCCATCCGATGTATTCGAGCGTCATCCTGATCGGCGCCGGCGTACCGCTTCTGCTCGGCTCCTGGTGGGGGCTGCTGGCCGTGCCGCTCTTCATGCTGGTGCTCGGCGTCCGCGCCACGATGGAAGAGCGCATGCTCAAGGCCGAGCTCGAAGGCTATGAGGATTATTCCGAGCGTGTCCGCTACCGCTTCGTGCCGCTCCTCTGGTAGTAAGGTTGCCGTGGCGGGGAAATTGATAGCTCGATTCAGCGCGATTTGCGCGCTGGGGTTCGCACTGTCCGCATGCAGCCTTGCCGGTCCGCCGTCCCACACCTTCACCACAGCCACCCCGACGCCCGCGAAGCCCGACCCCACCGCGCTCGAGCAGGCATCGACCGCCTGCAAGGAGAGCACGCGCGAGAAGGGCATCAAATCGGTGCTCGCTATCGTGACCCGCTTGCGCCCCGGCGCGGTCGACCGGGACTACGTCAACTGCATGAAGAACAAGGGCTTCACGGTTGAGAATTGAACCGGGCGCTAGCCTCCCCGATTAACGCCGCGGCGGGACTTTTCCGAAAATTTGCGCCAAGCGGCAGAGGCTTCTTGAGCATTTCTGTGGGCAGTATCGCCGCGCTTGTGGCCAAGCGAACCGATTTGAGGCCGACCATGGATGCCGACCCCTCTCCTCCCCTCGTGCTGATCGAGTGGCTCGACTCAGGCCAGCCCGTGCCCGGCTGGCAGTGGCTGGAAGCGATCGAGCCGCGGCGTCCCCATCTTTGCGTCTCGGTGGGCTTCCTCATGCAAGACGACGCGAGCGCCAAGGTGCTTGCTCCGAACCTCGGCGCCAGCGACGGCAGCGGCGACTGGGACCAGGCCTCCGGCGTGATTACCATCCCGGCCTCGGCGGTCAGGCGGATGCTGGCCGTTTTGCCCCTCGGCGACACGCACGCCAATGGCCTTACCTGGCGTCGGGCTGGCTAACGCCCCGCGACCGCCCGTCACCCCTAGGTCCCTGCCAAATCTCTACAAAACGCCTCAATCAGGGTGTAGTTTACTCAACCGGTTGCCCATTCGGGCGGCAGTTGGGCATAAGAGGCCGACTTCCGGCGCGGAGGCGCCAAAGGTCGGGGCAAAGTGCGGGACTTCCTACAAGGCAATAGCCGGCGCAAGCTTATTGATTGGCTCGCGATCAATTCGAGCATCGATTCGGGCCTTTATCGCGCTTGGATTGGCTTCAAGGACTGGTGGAGCGCCTATTCCACCTTTTTCGGGCGCTTTGAGGCGCGTGGGCTCGTCCGCATCCTCAACGACCTCGCCTGCGAGGGCCTGACGCTTAGCGTCGGCGGCCTGCTCGTAGTGCTTGCCTTCGCCATCCCCGCTTTCGACCTCGCCCAGGGCAAGATGAACTTGTCCGACGAGTACAGCGTCACCTTCTATGACCGATTCGGCAACGAGATCGGCAAGCGCGGTCTGCTCCGCGACAACTCGGTGCCGCTCGACGAGCTCCCCGACTTCTTGATCAAGGCGACCCTCGCCACCGAGGATAGGCGCTTCTTCGAACATTTCGGCGTCGACGTCATGGGCACCATTCGCGCCCTTGCCGAGAACGCCCGCGCCGACGCGGTGGTGCAGGGCGGCAGCTCGCTCACTCAGCAGCTCGCCAAGAACATGTTCCTTTCCCCTGAGCGGGCGTTGAGCCGCAAGATCAAAGAGGCCTTCATCGCCGTCTATCTCGAGAATCACTACACCAAGCGCGAGATCCTCAAGCTCTATTTCGACCGCGCCTATCTTGGCGGCGGTTCCTATGGCGTGGAGGCCGCGGCTCGATTTTATTTCGGCAAGTCGGTCCGCGATGTGACCCTCGCCGAGGCGGCTATGCTCGCCGGCATGTTCAAGGCCCCGACGCGCTATGCTCCCCATATCGACATGGCTGCATCGCGTGCCCGCGCCAACGAGGTGCTGACCAACATGGTGGAGGCGGGCTACCTGACCGAAGGTCAGGTCTATGGCGCCCGCATGAACCCCGCCAAGATCGTCGAGCGCGGCGACTATTACAGCCCCGACTGGTTCCTCGATTGGGCTTTCGAGGAGGTGCAGCGGATCATGCTGAACCGCAAGGAGCACATCCTCGCCGCCCGCACCACGGTCGATATCGGCCTGCAGAAGATGGCCGAGCAGTCGGTCCAGCAAACTATCGCGCAGTATGGCAAGGCCCGCTCCTTCGACCAGGGTGCGATGGTGGTCATGGAGCCTGACGGGGCTGTGCGGGCGATCGTCGGCGGCAAGGACTATGGCGAGAGCCAGTTCAATCGCGCGACCCACGCCTACCGTCAGCCCGGCTCCTCCTTCAAGCCTTACGTCTATCTGACCGCGCTCGAGAACGGCTACACGCCGAACACGGTGGTCAGCGGCTTTGGCGCCGTGTGCGGACGCTGGTCGCCCAAGAACTATTCCGGTGGCGGCGGCGGCCGCATGATGCTCAAGGACGCTCTGGCAAAGTCGATCAACACCATCGCCGTGAAGGTCTCCCTCGACGTCGGTCGTGAGAAAGTCATGGCGAACATGGTCAAGCTCGGCGTCACCCACCTGAAGAAGACCTGCTCGGTGGCGCTTGGCGACCAGGGCATGACCCCGCTCGAACACACCGCCAACTTTGCGGTCTTCGCCAGCGACGGGATCGAGACTCATGCTTATGGCATCGAGGAGATCCACACACTGCAAGGAGAGCTGCTTTACTCGCATGAGCGCGACGAACCTGCGCGCAAGCGGATCTTCGACTCAAAGCCGATAGAAGCCCTGAACACCATGCTGCAGGGCGTGGTCACCTATGGAACCGGCAAGGCAACGCAGCTTGACTACACCTACAACGTTGGCAAGACCGGGACGAGCACCGCCTATCGTGACGCCTGGTTCGTAGGCTTTACCGGCCAATACGTCGCCGGCGTTTGGCTCGGCAATGACGACTTCACCCCCATGGCGCGGGTCACCGGCGGCAGCTTCCCCGCTCAGACTTGGCACAATTTCATGGTGCTCGCTCACGACACCGACAACATTCCGCAAATTCCCGGCATTCCGCTGCACCCGGTCCAAGTCGCCGAGCAGGAGCGCCTGGCGAAGCTGCAAACCGCGGCGGCAACCGACACCGAGGTCATCGCGCCTCCCACGCCGGAGAGCGTCAAGGACATGTCGAGCATGACGCGCCAAGTCCTCGAAAAGCTCGGGACCATGCTCAAAGAGGCGCCGGCGCTTCAGCCGAGCGACACGCGGCCGCAGAACCGGGCCGAGGCTCCGGCGGCTGAGCCTGCCAATCCGGCAGCCGCCAGCCAATCGAGCGTGGCGTCGGCCACGCCGGGCGCAAGCCCACCCGAAGGCGCGAGCCAACAGGCGGCACCAGGTCCGGTAGCGACCGGAAGCCAAACCGGCACCCCGCTCCCCCCATAACCCAGTGGCGAGCTCGTTTTATCTCGAAGGTGCGCGCTTGCTCGACCAACTCGCCAGCCCCTCCGCTTCCAACGCTACCTTCAGGTCGGCTTCCGCCGCGGCGTACTCCTCGTTGCGCACGCTCGTTCAACTCATCGCCGTCTTCGCCGTCGCTCTCGTGCTCGGCATCAGCTCGGCGCGCTACATGATCGAGGAGGGTTCGTTTCTCACCACCCAGCGGGCTGGACCTTGGTCGAGCTGGTTGAGCGAGGGCAACCCCAACGCCGATCTTTACACCAAAGCGCATCTCGCCAGGAGCGGCAGGCTCCCTCTCACCTCGACGACGGCACGCTACTTCACCGCGAGCACCGACAGTCAGGGATACCACCTGACCTCTGACTGCGAATATCTGATCGAGGGCTCCGCGCTCAACGCGCGCTGGTGGTCGCTTGCCGTCTATGACGACCACGGATCGCTGATCGAGAACCCATCCCAGCGCTACAGCTTCAACAGCGAAGAGGCGATCCGCCGCAGCGACGGCACCTACCACGTCAACCTGGCAAGCAACGCACGTCCCGAAAACTGGCTGCCGACCGGAACCGCGCCCGGGAAGAAGCTCGTACTGATGTTGCGCATCTATAGTCCACGCGAGATCAACTCCTCGGGCATCGGACAGATTCCCAGCGATCGTCTTCCCAAAATCGAGCGCAAGGCATGCAACTGAGAGTCCCGCTGCTCTACATTCTCCTTTGCCTCGTGCTCGCAGGCCTCATCCATATTGCCGCGGTCCTGGCGCTTCCTGGGCTTGCACCCAAAAATGCATGGGCAAGGCTGGTGCCGCTCGGGCAGGCCAACACGATGATTCAGATCCCGCCGCTCAGCCCGGGAAACGAAGTCATGCCGATGATGGCGCCTGATGTTCGCTATGCCTTCTGCCGCTTCGATCTTGCGGGAGGTCCGGTGCGGCTCAAAGGGTCGGTGTCAAGCGATTTGTGGATGATCGCCTTGTACACGCCAGAAGGCGATAATTTCTATACCGTGCCCGGCGCCGACATGAGAAGCGCGCAGCTCGACCTGGTCATTGCGCTCGCCGATCAAACGGTGGCGGAAGCAGGCGTCGATGCTCCTGAGGACGCCGACGAATTGTTCGTCATCAAGTCTCCGGCGCGAGAAGGCATCGCCATGATTCGCGCCCCGCTTGCCGGCCCGAGCCGCATTGCGAGCGCCGAAGATGTGCTGAAGGCCACCGTGTGTAGTCAGCTGAAGAAGTGAGAGTTTGATCTCGCCGCTGTGGCGAGCCATGGAAAGCGGATCGGATCTAGCGCTGTTTCTTCCGCCCGCGCTGTGCTCGTTTGCGCGACGTGCTGGCCGTTCCGGGGTTGCCCTCATAGACCTGGCGCTCGATGCGCACACCAGGGAAGATGATGATCTGACCGGGAACGCCGTCCCTGAGCTCGGTGTCCCGCGATGTGGGTCCCGCTGCTCGACGAAATTCCAGAATGGTCGCCATTCTCGGTCTCCCCGTCCCTACCGAACGCCGTCCCAAACGACACTGGCGCTGCTCGCGACTGTCCGCATTAAGACGCAGGTAAGGTTAACGAACTCCTAAATCCGCCGAATCAGCTTACTCCTCCGCGACCGCATCGCCAAGAAAATGGCGACCGGCCTTGTCTTCGACTTCGACGATCCAGATGTCGGCGTCAAACTTTACCTGGCGGGCGAGATAGGTTGAGGCCTCGCCTTCGCTGATGGGGCTGTTGGCAAAGCAACTCACCCACCGCCGCTCCGATTCTCCGCCTTCCAGGCCCGCCGGAGCGGGACCGTAAAGCTTGACCGTACCGTCGAGCCGGTTGAGGCAAATATAGATGGCGCCGGCGTGCTCGTCGCCACGGCGAACGACGACCGCGGACAGGCCCTGGACCTGACACCGGCGTAAATAGGCCTTCACCCAGATTTCGCTTTTGATGCGCATCCGGTGCCAACGCTCCCGCTCATGGGCGCGAGGCTGTTGCCGAAAGGTCGCGTCCCGTCACACGTTTGATTTCCCGCAGCAGCTCCGGCGTGATGCGTCCGTTCTGCGCGATCTTCCGGTCGCGCTGAAAGGCGCTGACGGCGCGCTCGGTTTCATCGCCCAGTGTTCCATCGATCGGGCCAGGTGCATAGCCGAGATCGGCGAGGATTTGCTGCACCTGCTTGATTGTCGAATCGCTGCTCGCCGTGGGGTTTGGTTTGGCGCGCGGGGCCACATTCGTGGCACCGACCGATCCGGTGCTCGCAGCCGGCGCCGCGGCTTCGCCGAGCAGAATGCGGCGCAGGAGCTCATCTGAGGGCGAGCCGGTGATGGCGAGCCCATGGTCCTTCTCAAAGGCGGCAATCGCCCTTCGCGTCGCCTCGCTCAGTTTGCCGCTGACAGGTCCGCTTGGATAGCCGCGCGCCGCAAGCTCGCGCTGGACTGCGGTTACGAGCTGTTGAGGCGCCGCCTGCCCCCGCAGCGGCGGCAGATCGGTGGTGACCGCTACCGGCTTCGGCGCAGGCGCTGCAGGGTTGGCGACATGGATTGGGCCGTCCGGCAACGGTATCCGTGACGCCCCAGCCGTAGGCAACAGGGCGCCGTTACGCTGCTCCTGCAAATAGAGCGCGTTATAGGTGATGAACCCGGTCAGGCCGAGAAAGGCCAGAAAAATAAGGCGTGTCGCCACGACGCTCATCGCTCAGGGCCGAATCAATAGGTTATCGAGAGTCCCCCGAGAGTCCCTCAGATGCAATCTTCGCTATGGAAGCTAAAGAGTTAATAAACGGGCCACCGGCCCGCGAAGGGGACGACGGTCACGCGGCCGTCACTGCGGGATCTTGCGGGGGTCGCTTGTCTCGTTCGCCTTGCGGGAGCTTCACCGGCAACACGATGGTGGCCGTCGTGCCTTGGCTGAGCTTGCTTGCCATCTCGAGCCTGCCCTCGTGCAGGCGGGCAAGCCCCTGCACGACCGACAGGCCGAGGCCGGCGCCGTCATGGCTGCGATTATAGGCGTTGTCCGCCTGAACGAAGGGATGGCCGAGCTTCGGCAGGTCGTGCTCGGAAATGCCGATGCCATTGTCGGCGACGATCAGTTCGATCATGCCGTCAGCTTCCCGTGCCGAGATACGCACCACCCCTCCCGCATCGGTGAACTTGATCGCGTTCGAGATCACGTTGAGCAGCATCTGCTTGCAGGCACGTTTGTCGGCAACGAGCTCCGGTAGGCCTGACGGCACCTCGGCGATCAATGTCAGCTGCTTTGCCTCTGCCTCATGCCGCATGACGTCGGCGCAGGAGCTGACCAGCGAGCTAACGTCGAATGGTTCCTTGAGGAGCTTGAACTTGCCGGCCTCGATCTTCGACATGTCGAGAATGTCGTTGACGACGTGGAGCAGGTGCTCGCCGCTTTCATGGATCATGCGCGCATAGTCCCGGTAGCGTTGCTCCCCCAAAGTGCCGAACAGCTCTCGATCGAGGATCTCGGAGAAACCGATGACGGCGTTGAGCGGCGTTCGGAGCTCGTGACTCATGCTGGCCAGGAATTGCGTCTTGGCGCGGCTCGCGCTCTCAGCCTCGTCGCGCGCCCGCAACAGCTCGTCTTCT
The DNA here is from genome assembly GCA_963825835.1 of uncultured Alphaproteobacteria bacterium. Classification (GTDB taxonomy): domain Bacteria; phylum Pseudomonadota; class Alphaproteobacteria; order Rhizobiales; family Methyloligellaceae; genus Methyloceanibacter. The sequence continues at coordinate 42,170 of CAWGVA010000033.1, forward strand.
TGCGCCTTGCGCTCGGAGATGTCTCTCGTGCCGGCAAGCACGCCGGCGACCGCGCCCCCACGCGGCGTTCGCAGAGGCCGGCAGCGCATCTCGACCCAACTATATCGCTCTCCGGACGGAGCCTGCTGGCGCAGTCTGAACTCGACCGTAATGGGGCCTCCGCTGGCGCTGCATTGTGAAAGCGCCGTGAGATAAGCCGGGCGGTCGGCGATATGGACGCGCTCGAACAGCCCATCTCCGATGAGCTCGGCCGGTGGCTCTCCCAGCACTTGCTGCGATGCATGCGAGGCAAACAGCACGCGGCCGCGTTCGTCATGACGGGTGATCATGTCGCTCGCGTTCTCGGCGAGCAGCCGGTAGCGCTCCTCGCCGACGCGGAGCGCATCTTCTGATCGCCGATGAACCGCTTGTATGGCGATGGCGAGACCAGCGGCGTAGATGACGGCGGCCATGGCGCCAAAAAGGCCAAGCAGATTGGCCGACACCGGGAGCAGTGGTTCAGGGGGCACCAAGCCAAGTGCCCCCCCTGCTGCGAGCATGATGAGACCGAGGGACGCGAGCCCGGCCGCCCAGGCAACCACGCGCCGGTCATTCGACAGCGCGGCCTCCAACGGAACCACCACCATCCAGGGAACGAGGAAGGAGGCGAGACCGCCGGTGAGCCAAGCCGAGAAGGTGATGAGGCCGGTGAAATTCGCCGCCGAGATGAGATGGGCGGCGCCTATCTTTCCGGTATGCGACAGGAAGACGGCAATGCCGATCGGCGACAGGAACCAGAAAAAGGCGACGGCGTCGAGCGCGGTCGGCTTGCTGGTCAGCGCGAGATAGACCGGCAAGACGCAGAGCGCGAGCAGCCCTGCCAGCAGTTGCGCCGCGATGAAGGAGCGTTGCCGCGCCGCCCCGATGACGTCGTCGCGCACAGACGCGTGCACAAGCAAGTCGAAATAGGCGCCCAACTTGCGCACACCCTTACCGACCAATAAGCGCATTTTGGAGCGGGCCAATTGCCGCTTCGTCCCCGATTGTCGTTGGTCTTGATTATTCCGGGGGCCGCTTAAGGAACCTTAAAACGGATCGAGCTGCGTGGGAGCATGACGCTGCATCATTCCAGCAGCGCGGGGAAAGTCCTTAGGCAATCTTTATTCAATCTTTCCCGCACTTAAGACCTGTTGTCGGCGGCTTAACGACAACGGCCCTCTTTAGACATCTCTTAAACTTAAAGAGATTTTCTGAGCGAAATTGATGCTGAGTAGTGAAAGTCGGTTATTGCCTCGACGTTATAGTGCCGCCACCTCAAGGGAAGGGAGCTGCCGGGACCGCCCGCCAGCTGGGATTGAAAGGGGCACTTCAATGTTTCTCATTCGAACCGTCTTTTGGCTCGTCATCCTCGTTCTCATGCTGCCGACGAATGAGCAGCAGCAGAGCGAGGTGTACGGAACGGCGCAGGCCGCCGTGAAGGACGTGAGCGGTTTCTGTGAGCGGAATCCGAGCGTTTGCGCTACTGGCAAGGATGCCTTTGCCGTCTTCATGCATAAGGCCAGGTTCGGGGCCGAGATGCTGATGAGCTTCGTCAAGGGAAAGACCGGGTTTGCCTCCGGCGATGGCGGAACCTCCGCTGGCGCCGCCGACATGGACACTCTCCAACCGCCAAGCGCCGACGACACCGCACCCGCCACCGCCGAAGAGGCCGGCAAGCAGTCGAGCCTCGACCAGGCCGCCGTGGCCGAGGCAGCGGTCGAGTCTTGGGCCCAGGCCCCAGTGACCGTCGAGCCCGCGAGCGTCGAGGCCACAAACTCGCAAAACACGCTGAACCCGGTCGATCTTCTGCCGGCCTGGAGCGGGCCGCACCCAGCCGGGACTTAAGCTCCTGATCCAGTCGGGTTTCGGCCGGCCCCACCTGCCGAGGGGCGCGCGAAAGGTGGTTCCCTGCCCTTTCCCACCGGACGCGCGCGTCAGTTTCGTAAGCTGCTCCTCGCAGACCTTGGCGATTCCACCTATATTCCAATCATGGAGACCACACGACCAGCGCCGGCGAACGACGCTCAGCCACCCGCAAACTTCGACGAGATCGTTGCTGATTTCGATCTTCTCGAGGACTGGGAGGACCGCTATCGCTACGTGATCGAGCTCGGCCGGAGATTGCCGCCCTTGCCCGAGACTGAGCGGAACGCCACCAACAAAGTGCAGGGCTGCGTGAGTCAGGTGTGGCTCGCCACCACTGTCAGTCCGAATCACCGAGTCCCACGCCTGAGCTTTGTCGGCGACAGTGACGCCCACATCGTGCGTGGGCTGATCGCCATCCTGTTCGCCCTCTATTCGGGCAAGACCGCCGATGCCATCCTCGACATCGATGCAAACGCAGTGCTCGGCCGCCTGCATCTCAAGGAGCATCTGACGCCGCAGCGCTCAAACGGTCTGCTCGCCATGGTCGAAAGGATCCGCAAAGACGCCCGTGAGGCAATCGAGAAGGCGCCCACGGTTCACTGATCACCTGAGCCGCGCCAAGAATCCAACGTCGGCCGGTAGTCCTCGCTTCCCCAATGGCGAATACCCTTCCGTCGCCGAGGCAGATCGCTCGGGACATCAAGCCCGTAGTGCCTGGCAAGACGCGTGAGGCCGAGCTGCAGCACGACCTTGCCGGCACGTTGCGGCCAGTCATGGCTTCTCTCGGCTCCGGCTCTTTCGGCTCTTGAGCCAGCCGAGCGGGCTCTCAGCTTCGTTGACAAGCATCGGCCGCCTTGTGCCGTCGATCTCCTTGAGCGTCACCGCCCTTAGCTGATGCTGCCCGCGAATCGGATCGCCCTCAGTTTGCGAGCGTCGAAGCCGTGCGCGTCCCGCTTGCGACAAGACAAGATCGCCTCCACTTTGTTCGAGCCAGTCTTGCCGCAAGCAAAATTCGACGAGTCGCTTCGGCACGCGCGGTCCTTGCCCAGACGCCGCTGATCGGATGGCCAGCAGATAACCGACTCTCACTTGGCGAAGCGCGCTTCCCTCTTCAGCCAAGCGCGCAAGCAAGCGCCGCGCTCCCGCCGCTTCGTCGCCAGGGTTCCTGCTCATCCCCTCACCCACGCCCGTGGCGCATCGACAGCGCGTCGAGGAGACAGGAAACCGCCCGCTCGAGATGGTTGCCGCGCAGATCCTCGACAGCAACCTCGAACACGGCGGCGACTGCCGATTCGATCGCCCACCTGACCCGCGACGTCCCACCCTGAGCCCAGCCCGCTGAACTTGAAACGCATCACATTCCCCGATGGTTCGCACCGCATCCATCGCCGCTTCTCCCTAAAAATAGGATTAAATACCTATCACACTCTAGAGGGTGCCGGCTGGAGCGGGGATAAGTCGCAAGCCCGAAGGCGTCGAAATGCAATCGCAGCGGCGAAAGACCTCGGCGCGGGCGCTATCTGTCCCCACCCAATCCTCACCCCTCCGCCTCGCGCGCATGCTTTGGCGCGCAAGCAAAAGGAGGCGGCAATGGAAGTGAGGAAGCGTTTTGATGCGAACGAGGAGGCCGGATCTGAGCCTAGTCCGGACTCATCCCGCATCTTCGGCACGATGGTCGATGCCGGATCTGGCCGCTATCTCAGGGCGCGCGACTTGCCGCGCCTGATCGCGCTTTGGCCGCATGCGCTTGCGGACCAAAGCCCTGAAGGGAGTTTGCTGATCCTGTCGAAGCTCCGGCGGGCTCTCCGCGCCGAGCGGCGGCGCGCCCTTGCGGGTCATTGGAGCTATGAGCTCAATCGCCACCTTGGCCTGATGACGGCCTACAAGGCTGAACTTGGGTTGATGCGCCGCGCGAAATTGCGGCTCAGGCGCACTGTGCCCGCCGCCGCGCAGTCCACATCTGCCGTTGAGGCGCCGAACGAGGATGCAAAGCTCGCTCGTCGCCCTGGCGAGCCGGCTCGATAGGGGCGGCGGCCGTGTCGTAGCAGAGGATCCGATCGACCTTCATGCCATCCTGCGAAAGCGGCAACCGCAACCAGAACAACACGATATGGTCGCGCCCTCGCGCAGGCCCGCGGACCACGCCGTGCAGCGGCGAACCCTCCTCCGCCACCCGGGCGTGGATGTCGTGCCAATAGTCAGCGCAAGCACCGGCAAACACCCGGTCGATCCGCTTGCCGGTGATCTCCTCACCGTAAACATCACGGAGCCGCGTGCCGGCCAGTCTGAACCGCGCCTCGCCCAAACCTTCGGTCAGGTCGATAAGCCCAACGCAAGGAAGAAGCTTGGGGACGCTGAAAGGATTGATGTCGGAGCGGGCCGGCATGCTGCGGGAACCCGCGGTTTGCAGCCAATAATCGTAGAGTTCGCGCTGACCTTGCGTCACCAACTGAGCCCGAAAAGCCCGTTCTGACAGCATCGGTCTCCCCCTCATAAGCCCTTGGACGGGCTCACCAAATCGTCGTGTTAACCATGACTATGTGGAGTTTGCGCGCTCGAAGCAAGACCAAAACAAAATTCTTGAGGAGTCGCAATAGCTTGTGGTCGCGTGTTACGGGCGCCACTCGATTTGGATGGAGCCCCCTCGGTTAACGAAGGGAAAGCGCGGCGACAGCTTCACCGCGCTACCTGAAAGTGATTCGTCCGGTTATCTGCGGCGCTGGCCTAGACCCATGCGCTTGGCAAGATCGGAGCGGGCAGCGGCATAGTTGGGTGCGACCATGGGATAGTCGTGCGGCAAGCCCCACTTCTCCCGGTATTCCTCCGGCGAAAGATCGTAGTGAGTCCGCAAATGGCGCTTCAGCGACTTGAACTTCTTACCGTCCTCGAGACAGATGATATACTCGGGGGTGACTGACCTTTTCACCGGCACGGCAGGCCGAAGCTCTTCCCGCGCGGGCAGGCCGGAGGCTGCCGACGCTCTACTCAAGGCGTCGAACACGTTGTGGATCACACCGGGAAGGTCAGAAGCGACGACCGGGTTGTTGCTGACATAAGCAGACACGATCTCGGCCGTGAGCTCGACGAGCTCGTTCTTCTCCAGGTTTTGTTCCATTAAGACCTCCTTGGATCAAGCACAGTTCCCGCTCCCAACAAGCGCGGCAACTGTGTACAAATTGTTGTCATCTCCCGAGTCACAAGGATACTACACGCATCAGATTATGCCGATCTTGTGACGGGAAGTTGCGTTGTTTTCGCAACTAGAAAATGTGTCCCGCATCTAGGTACACACGCGATTGGGTATATAGCACCTTTTTACAAGTACGCAATCATCAATGACCATGAAGACTGCGGGCCGAATAAATACGTTGAACGAATACGCGACTTGCAACAGCCCTCCTTGCTTCGCGTTCGCTGTTTAAGTCTAATTCAAGAGCTCTACAATCACTGGAAAATTTCTCATCCTCACGCGCATTCTATCTACTCAAGCGGGGATCTGAATCAAGCCTACGTGAGTACCTGTCGCTCCCCTCACCGAAATGCATTCCGACGACTATATTGCAGGTGATCCAACACAAGAAAAAAGGAAGAGTTCCCTGCCATGCGCAAAACCCTGGAAGCAGAGATGGAGAAACCCGGCAACGTCGTCAAATCAGATGAAGAGTGGCGCAAAACACTCACGCCGGAGGAGTATCGGGTAACGCGCCAGCATGGAACCGAGCGCGCTTTCAGTCACCCCTATTCTAAGGAGAAGAGCGAGGGCATGTATCGCTGCGTCTGCTGCGGCGCCCCCCTGTTCAGCGCTGAAACCAAATACAATTCCGGCACTGGCTGGCCGAGCTTTTATGCCCCGGCCGAAGGCGGCGCAGTGAGCGAGCATGAAGATCGCTCGCTTTTCATGCACCGCACCGAGGTGCGCTGCGCCAATTGCGAAGCTCATCTCGGGCACGTCTTTCCCGACGGGCCCAATCCCACCGGCTTGCGCTATTGCATCAACGGCGTTGCCTTGAAGCACGACGCTGACGATGCCTCCGGCAACGAGCCCAGGTAGACTTCCTCTTATGGATGCCAAGCTCTTATGGATGCCAAGTCGCCCGCGGGGATAACTCCTCCCCGCGCCCCTCGCCGGCCGCTCACCTCGATCCAGCACGGCATCGCTCGCGTCGACGACTACGCTTGGCTGCGTGCCTCCAATTGGCAGGCCGTCATGCGCGATCCGAAGGCGCTCGCCTCCGACATCCGTGCCCAGCTCGAAGCCGAGAACGCTTACACTTCAGACATCATGGCCGACACCGAGGCGCTGCAACAGCGCTTCTTTGCCGAGATGAAGGGCCGCATCAAGGAAGATGATTCCTCGGTTCCCGCGCCCGACGGGACGTTTTCCTACTACACGCGCTTCGTCACCGGCGGGCAGCACCCGCTGTTCTGTCGAGTGAAGCGGGATGGCGGTGAGGAGCAGGTCCTGGTCGACGGCAACGCGCTTGCCAAGGACCACACCTATTTCCGCATCGCCAATGTCGCGCATAGCCCCGACCACAAGCTCATCGCCTATGCCGTCGACACCAAAGGCTCGGAGTTCTACGCGGTCCAAATCATCGAGGCGGAGACCGGCGCCATTATCGATAACCGGATCGTCGACAACAACGGCAGCTTCGAATGGGCGTCAGGCAGCCGCACCCTGCTCTATGTCTGGCTCGACGACGAGCACCGCCCCCGCAAGGCCTTGCGCCACGCAATAGGCTCAAGCGGACCAGATGCGCTCATCTATGAGCAGCGTGACCCCGGCTACTTTCTGGGTCTCGGCGCGACCCAGGACCGGCAACTCCTATTGCTCAGCGTGCACGATCACGAGACCGCCGAGGTGAGTCTGATCGATGCTGAAAATCCATCGTCGGCGCCACGCCTCGTCAGTCCGCGCGAGCCTGAGCATGACTATTCCGTCGAGCATCACGGCGACCGGCTGATCATCCTCACCAATTCTGATGGCGCCGAAGACTACCGCATCGTTGAAGCCCCTGCCGACAATCCTGGTCGCGAGCATTGGCGGGAGATCGAGCCCCATCGTCCGGGCCGTCTCATTCTCGAGATCGTGGCCTTCAAGGACTATCTCGTGCGGCTTGAGCGCGAAGAGGGGCTGCCGCGCATCATCATCCGCCGCTTCGCCGATGGCACCGAGCACGAGATCGCCTTCGCCGAGGAAGCCTACGCGCTCGGCATCTCGCCTGGCTTCGAATATGACACGCGCACGCTGCGCTTTACCTATTCGTCGATGACGACGCCGGCGCAGGTGTTCGACTACGACATGGAGACGCGCGAGTGTGCCTTGCGCAAGACGCAAGAGATCCCGAGCGGTCACGATCCCGCCAATTACATCACGCGCCGGGTGATGGCGCCGGCTAAGGACGGCGAGACGGTTCCGGTCTCGCTGCTCTACCGCAAGGGAACGCCACTCGACGGCACAGCACCGCTTCTGCTTTACGGCTACGGCGCCTACGGCATGTCGATCCCTGCGTCCTTCTCGACCAACGCGCTTAGTCTCGTCGACCGCGGCTTCGTCTACGCCATCGCCCACGTGCGCGGCGGCAAGGACAAGGGCTATCGCTGGTACAAGGACGGCAAGCGCGAGAAGAAGGTCAACAGCTTCACCGATTTCATCGCCGCCGGCGACTATCTAGCGCGCCAGGGATTTACCTCACGCGGTCGCATCGTCGCCCAGGGCGGAAGTGCCGGCGGCATGCTGATGGGCGCCATCGCCAACATGGCGCCCGATTTGTTCCTCGGCGTCATCGCCGAAGTGCCGTTCGTCGACGTGCTCACCACCATGCTCGATGCGAGCCTGCCGCTCACCCCGCCGGAATGGCCCGAGTGGGGCAACCCGATCGAGAGCGCCGAAGCCTATCGCACCATCGCCGCCTATTCGCCTTACGACAATGTCAAGGCGCAACCCTATCCTCATATTCTGGCGCTCGCCGGCCTCACCGATCCGCGCGTCACCTATTGGGAGCCGGCGAAGTGGGTGGCCAAGCTGCGCGAGTTCAAGACCGGCGACCGTCTTTTGCTTTTGCGCACCAACATGGACGCCGGGCACGCCGGCGCTTCCGGCCGCTTCGAGCGGTTGAAGGAGGTGGCGCTGGCTTATGCCTTCGCCTTGAAGATCGCAGGCCTAGGCGGCCCCGCTTGACCTGTGCCAGAGTGGCTCGACCTTAGCCTCAGCGCGTGAGTTCAAATGCTGCTTTCCCGCGACAAGTCACAGCTGCTCATCATCGACGTTCAGGAGAAGCTCCTGCCGGCGATGTCGGACCCTGAGCGCGTCGTCGAGCGTTGCATCCGTCTTGTGCGTGCCGCGAGAGCCCTCGACATTCCGGTGACGGTCTCCGAGCAATACCCGCATGGCATTGGCCCAACGGTCTCGCCGCTGCGCGAAGCCCTCGGCAATTCCGGCTCGGTCATGGACAAAGTCGAGTTCTCCTGCGCGAAGAACGACCTTTTGCGCGAGCGTCTGCATGAGCTCAGGCGGAGAGGCCGCGGACAAGTGGTGATTGGCGGCATCGAAGCCCATGTTTGCGTCACCCAAACGGCGATCGATCTTGAGGACCAGGGCTTCGAGGCTTTCGTGGTCGCCGACGCCGTTGACTCGCGCGCCAAGTCGAGCCGGCGCCTTGCGCTCGCGCGCCTGCTCAAGACTGGCGTTGATGTTGTGAACAGCGAGATGGTCGTGTTCGAGTGGTTGGGCAAAGCCGGCACGCCGGAGTTCAAGGAGCTGCTTGGCCTCGTGAAGTAAATCTCAGCCGGTCGACTTACCTGAACCGATCCTGCAAGCCCGGTTCATGCGCGGTTCAGCCGCGCTCCTCCACAGTCCGAAGCGTCAGATCCCTGTAACTGATGAAGTGAACCTTCCTCGGCACCGGGCGCGGAGTTCAGGGGCTCCGCGCCCACCTCTCCACCAACCCATCTTGCTTGCGCGGGCTTGCGGGAACCTTTAGCTTGCCGCCGACTTTCTCCACGAAACCTCCGGAGAACCGCCGTGGCCTTCGAACTCATGACACTCCCTTATTCCTACGATGCGCTCGAGCCGTATATGTCGGCCGAAACGCTTCACTATCACCATGACAAACATCACCAGGCCTATGTCGACATGCTGAACAAGCTGCTCCCGGGCTCAGGTTTCGAGGGCAAGAGTCTCGAGGAGATCGTCAAGGCGAGCTACGGCAAGAACCAGGGCGTGTTCAACAACGCCGCCCAAGACTTCAACCACAATCAGTTCTGGCCCTGGATGAAGAAGGGCGGCGGCGGCAAGAAAGTGCCTGGCTCGGTGCTTGCCCTGATCGACCGCGACCTCGGCGGCTTCGACAAGTTCCGCGAGGCCTTCATCGAGGCCGGCAAGACCCAGTTCGGATCAGGCTGGTGCTGGCTCGCGCTGAAAGATGGTAAGCTTGAGGTCACCAAGACCCCGAACGGCGAGAACCCTCTGGTCCACGGCGGCTGGCCGTTGCTTGGCTGCGACGTGTGGGAGCATTCTTATTACATCGACTACCGCAATCTCCGGCCGAAATATCTCGAAGCCTGGTTCGACAATCTCATCAACTGGGACCACGTCGAGGAGATGTTTGCGCTGGCGCCGCAATAGCGCGGCGATTGCCAGGATTTGACAGGGTTTAACAGGATCTAACAGGATTTGCAGCGGGCGGCCCCGGCGAGAGCCGCCCCCTTCGTATTTGCAAAATGGCGCCGCTCACCCCCGCTTTATCCCCGCTCGGTGCCTCGGCAAATCGCTATCTAAAGAAAACGTATTTGACGAGCGCAGCAATTACCAGGACGAGGATGATCAGGGCGATTAGGCCGCCGAGGCCCACGCCCCACATCGTGCCGCCGTCCATCATGTTCTGCATCACGGCTGGCTCACGCAGGAACATACAGGTCGCAATAACCCATTGGGCTGACCTGCCTTCGACGAGTTGGCAGGCTCCGGTTCCCATCATCCCCATGGAGCCGCCCATGCAACCCATCCCGGAGCGCCCACCGCCTGCCGCGATGTAGAACTTGCACATGTGGCACATGCGCATTCCACTTGGGTAGTCCCGGTAGTGCACAGCCGCCTTGCCGGCTTTGGCTTCGGCAGCAGTGGACGCCAACATCAGCGGTATCCCGGCGGCAGCGGAGAACACTGCCATTCCTTTGAGCCAAGTTCGCCGTGATATTTTTCGATGTGTAGACAATACTAACCTCAGAGCGCACGCCCCGGAGTAGGGAATCTAAAGCAAGGTAGGCTGCCCTCGACCCGTTGCCTTGAGCTAGATCAAACGGGCGACGAGCGGGAAGGAGCTAGTGCATCTTGGTGTCAGTCGGCCCCGCCGCAGCCTTGGCCGACATTCCAAAGGTCGACGTAGCTTGTTGGCCGGTGTAATGACGCGTGCGGATTAGGTACTTGCCCAAGCCGCCATACACCTTCCATCGCCAGCACTTGCAGCAGCATGGACCCTGCATATCGGAGTGCTCCATCGCGTAATCGTAGGCAGCCTGCTCCTCCTTGTTGAGGACTAGGTCGTAATAGCCCATGAGCTTGTGTGCCAAGGGCGCCGAAATGTCGTAAGGATCGGGCGGTACCTCGGCAATCTCGGAGTAGTTGCGAAGACCGTCAATCTGCTGACGGTAACGGGCCTCATCCATCGGCGCGCAACAGGAACCCTGAAGCCTCGCGTCGGGGGACATGGTGGCAATCGACGCCTCAAATTTGGCCGAGCACTCCACGTTTGTGTTTTGGCTGAGGAACTCGAACCGCTTTTTCAGTGCAGCCTGATCGTTTGCTGCTTCGGCGCTTGCGTGCCTCATCAGCAGCGATCCGCATGCCAGCAGCGTCGGAACCGCGGTTAGACAATGCGAAAATCCTCCTGCGTGTAATTGTCTCGATAGACATGGCTAACTCTCCTGTCTCAAACAGCTTCTGTAACTGCTTCCGCTATGACCTTCCTCCGACGCGGCGAGCGCAAGGAAAAGCCTTTGACCACGGCGTAGATCGCCGGAATGACGATCAGCGTCAGCAGGGTCGAGGACACCATGCCGCCGATCATGGGCACGGCGATGCGCTGCATCACCTCCGCGCCGGTGCCGTGGCTCCACATGATCGGCAACAGGCCCGCCATGATGGCGGCGACCGTCATCATCTTGGGACGCACGCGCTCGACCGCGCCTGACATGATGGCGGCGTAGAGGTCGTCGCGGGTGAAGGGCCGGCCTTCTTCCTCCCGCTTCTCCTTCAGCTCCTTCATGCGCGCTGTCGAGATAGATCAGCATCACCACGCCGGTCTCGGCCGCGACGCCGGCAAGGGCGATGAAGCCGACGGCAACCGCCACCGAGAGATTGAAGCCGAGCCACCACATCAGCCAGAAGCCGCCGACCAGCGCGAAGGGCACCGACAGCATGACGATCAGCGTCTCGGTGATGCGCCGGAAATTCAGATAAAGCAGCAGAAAGATGATCAGCAGGGTCACGGGCACGACGATCTTGAGCCGTGCCTTGGCACGTTCGAGATACTCGAACTGCCCGCTCCAGATGGCGTAATAGCCCGGCGGGAACGTCACTTGGGCAGCGACGGCTTTCTGCGCATCGGCGACATAGCTGCCGATGTCGCGGTCGCGGAGATCGACATAGATGTAGGTGGCAAGCTGCGCGTTTTCGGTGCGAATGCTCGACGGACCTTGGGCAAGACTAACCTTCGCGACCTGGCGGAGCGGCACCGTGCCTCCGTCGGCCAGTGGGATGAGCACCTGATCGGCAATGGCCTCCGGATCGCTGCGATAGTCGCGCGGATAGCGGATGCTGACGGTATAACGCTCGCGCCCTTCAACGGTCGTGGTCACCGGCTCGGCGCCGAGCGCCATGGCGATCACGTTCTGCACATCGCCGACCATCAATCCGTAGCGGGCAAGCTGCGCCCGGTCTGGATCGACGTTCAAGTAATAGCCGGCGATGGCCCGCTCGGCATAGGCGCTCGAGGTTCCCGGCACGGTTCTGATCGCCGCCTCGATCTGCCGCGCGATCTTGTCGATCTCGGCCAGATCCTTGCCGAGCACCTTGACGCCCACCGGCGTGCGGATGCCGGTGGACAGCATGTCGATGCGCGCCTTGATCGGCATGGTCCAGGCATTGGACACGCCTGGGAATTGCAGCGATTTGTCCATCTCGGCGGTGAGCTTGTCCACGGTCATGCCAGGGCGCCACTCGCTCTCCGGCTTCAGATTGATGACCGTCTCGACCATTTCGGTCGGGGCCGGGTCGGTGGCGGTCGCGGCACGTCCCGCCTTGCCCCAGACGGATTCGACCTCGGGGAAGGATTTGATGATCTTGTCCTGGGTCTGTAGAAGCTCAGCGGCCTTGGTGACGGAGATCCCCGGCAGCGTCACCGGCATGTAGAACAGCGTGCCTTCGTTGAGAGATCGGCATGAACTCGGTGCCGAGCTTGGAGGCAGGCCACAGACTCGCCAGCATGATGACGAGCGCAATGAGGATCGTGGCTCCCTTGGACTTGAGCGCGAGCTGGATCACCGGCCGATAGATCCAAATCAGGAACCGGTTCACCGGATTCTTGTGCTCGGGCATGATGCGGCCGCGCACGAACAGCGTCATCAGCGCCGGTACTAGCAGCACCGAGAGCAGCGCCGCCGCCGCCATGGCGAAGGTCTTGGTGTAGGCGAGCGGCTTGAACAGCCGTCCCTCCTGCGCCTCCAGCGTGAAGATCGGCAGGAAGGACACGGTGATGATGAGCAGGCTGAAGAAGAGCGCCGGTCCGACCTCGACCGCCGCCTCGATCAGCACTTCGGTCCGCGATTTGCCGGGCGGCGCGCGCTCCAGCCGCTTATGCGCGTTCTCGATCATGACGATGGCGGCATCGACCATGGCGCCGATGGCGATGGCGATCCCGCCGAGGCTCATGATGTTGGAGCTCAAGCCCGAGCAGCCACATGCAGATATAGGCGATCAGAACGCCAAGCGGCAGCGTGATGATGGCGACCAGCGCGCTGCGGGCGTGCAACAGGAAAATGACGCAGACCAGCGCCACGATGGCGCTTTCCTCGAACAAGGTCCGCTTCAAGGTATCGATGGCGCGGTTGATCAGAGCCGAGCGGTCGTACACTGCTTCGACGGTGACGCCCTTAGGCAGGCTCGGCGTAATCTCGGCGAGCCGATCCTTCACATGCTGGATGACCGAAAGCGCATTCTCGCCGAAGCGCTGCAAGCGCGATGCCGGAGACGACCTCGCCCTCGCCGTTCAGCTCGGTGATGCCACGCCGCTCATCTGGAGTAAGCTCCACGCGGGCGACGTCCTTGAGCAACACCGGAACGCCCTTGTCGGATTTGACGACGATTTGCTCGAGGTCGGAGAGGCTCTTGATGTAGCCGCGTCCGCGCACCGAGATACTCGGTCTCGGAGACCTCGACCGTGCGGCCTCCGACGTCCATGTTGCTGTCGCGGATCGCATCGCGGATTTTCGAGAGCGGAATGCCGAGCGCCTGCAGGCGGCGTGGATCGATGACGACGCTATACTGCTTGACGAAGCCGCCGACACTCGCGACCTCGGCAACGCCTTCAGCCTTGGCCAGTCCAAATCGGATGAACCAGTCTTGGACGGTGCGGAGCTCGGCAAGATTCATCTGTGCGCCGCGCACCACATATTGGTAGACCCACCCCACGCCGGTCGCGTCTGGTCCGAGACTTGGCGTCACGCCGGACGGCAGGCGCCGCGCCGCCGAGCTCAGATTTTCGAGCACGCGCGAGCGCGCCCAGTAGAGATCGGTGCCGTCCTCGAAGATCACATAGACGAAGGAGACGCCGAAGAAGGAGAAGCCGCGCACCACACGCGATTTCGGCACGGTCAGCATCGCCGTGGTCAGGGGATAGGTGACCTGGTCCTCCACGACTTGCGGCGCCTGGCCGGGATATTCGGTGTAGACGATCACCTGAACGTCCGAGAGGTCGGGGATCGCATCGAGCGGCACCTTCGACACCGCGTAGATGCCGGCGAGCGTGACAAAGATCGTCACCAGACCAACGAGAAACACGTTGCGGGCCGACCAGCGAATGAGCGCCGCGATCATGGCTGCGTCTCCTGCTGGCTGAAGGTTTGCAGCGCGGCTTTCAGATTGCTCTCGGCGTCGATCAGAAAGTTGGCCGAGGTCACGACCTCCTCGTCCGGCTTCAGACCTTCGGTAATCTCGACGTAGCCTTCGCCGCGACGGCCGAGCTTCACCGCGCGGGGCTCGAAGCGGCCGTCGCCCTTTGCCACCAGCACCACCTGTCTCGTGCCGCTGTCGATGACGGCATTGTCCGGAACCGCGGTGACGGCCCCTTCCTCGCCGCCGGCCTGAAAGACCACGTCGGCATACATCGAGGTCCTTAAGCCGCTGCTCAGGGTTGGGAAGCTCGATGCGCACGGGCACGGTGCGCGTCTCCGGCTTGAGCTCCGGATAGATGAAGGTCACTGAGCCTTGCACCGGTTGACTTGGATCGGCTCGCAAGGTCACGGTGACCGGGGTGCCGACCTTGATCGAACCGATATCGGCCTCGGCGACGTCGGCAATGACCCAGACACGCGAATGGTCGGCGATACGATAAAGCTCGTCCCCCGCCATGACGCGCTGGCCGTTGATGACTTTCTTCTCGATGATGTCGCCGGTCGCAGGCGAAGGCCAGTCGATGGTGCGGGGATTGGTACCGGTCTTGCGCACCTCGTCGATGCGGCTTTGTGGGACGCCGAGGTTCCGCAGCCTCAGCATGGCGCCTTCGAGGGTCTTGTCCGCTTCCGGACCGATCCTGCGGCCATCCGCGCGCACTGCGACGATCAGGTCCGACTGCGCCAATTGGATCTGCGAGCTGTAGAGCCGGAATAGCGGCTCGCCCTCTTTGACGTGCTGGCCGGTCTTGTTGACGAACAAATCTTCGATGAAGCCATCGGTACGGAGCGCGACGATTGTCAGGAGAGCTTCGTCGTGCTCTACCCTGCCGACGGCGCGCACCTCCTGTACGATGGAGCGTGACTTGGCCTTCTCAGTTCTCACGCCGATGCGCTGGACCTTGTCGAGGCTTACCTTGACAGTGCCGGGGTCATCCCGCTCGTCCGCGTAGACGGGGATGTAGTCCATCCCCATGGGGTCTTTCTTCGGCACCGGCGACGTGTCGGGCGCGCCCATGGGGTTGCGGTAGTACAGAATCTTTCGCCCCGACTTCGGCGTGGTGATTTGCTCCACGCTTGCGGTCACAACGGCCGTGGGTTCTGAGGCTGGCGTCCTGGCTTGCAGGCCGCCATACCAGTAGGTGAACGCCACAATCAGGCTCGCGCTCAGAGCCAGGCTGATCAAACTGCCTAGACGCCTCATGTTGCGTCTCCCAAACGTCCTCATGCATGATGGTCTGCCGAGCCGGCTTGCGGCTCAGCGCACGCACAGTGACACGCACTCGCGGGCGGTCCCGCAAAGCGGCGCATCCTCAGTGAGGAGTTAGACGCGAGGAGGCGGTAGAGGCGGGTTCTGCGTTGGAAAGCGGAAGGCCTGCGTGACGAGCGCGGGTTTCTCCAAGGTCGATGGCGTCACTGAAGCTGCAAACGGTGCCGCCACTGCGCCGGTAAGGTTAAAGCACTTGAGCACGCAGCCCGCGACCGAGCCGCAGCCATTCGTCTTCTTTTCGCAGGGCTTGCCATTCGGGCAACAGTCGGCTTGCGGCGCCGTGAAAGCAGCGTGCGGCGTGGCGACCGCCATACCTCCCGCCACGGGCAGCAGGGCTACCGCCAGCGCGATAAGAGCGATCAGAATGGGCCGGCGGGTGCTCATGCTCAGTTCCACGTTATGGGCCTGAAATCTCACGGTCAAGTGACGGGATTGTGACCTGAGCTTACCCGTCGCAGCGATCCCCGGCTGTCATTTTCTGCATGCCGCTCACGGTCCGTCTCGCTTTCGCGCTATTCTCGCCGGAGGCCACCAGTCGGTAAGCGAGGGCCTGCCGTTGCGCAACGGAGAGTCTTCGAAGGCAGGAGATGCCTCTCGGGCAACCTCGCTGGCGTTGGTCGAAGCCTTCCGCGACCTGCCGGCGGAGCACCTTGCCGAGCTCGAGCGGCTACTCATCACCCAAGCCGTCTCCCGCGGCGAGGTTCTCATGCGCCAGGGCGATGCGGCTGATGCGCTCTATCTCGTCGCCTCGGGCCGCTTCGCCGTCAATGTCGACGGGCGCCGTATCGCCGAGGTGGGGAGCGGCTCGCCCATCGGCGAGATCGGCTTCTTCGCCGACGGCATCCGCACCGCCACCGTCACGGCGCTACGCGACTCGATCGTGCTCAAGCTTCCTAAGAGAGAGTTCGCGGCCTTCGCCGAGCGGCATCCAATCATCCTGAAGCCGATCGCCGTGACGCTTGCCAGGCGCCTCGCCGACACGCTGGCCGGCGACGAGCAGAGCCTGACCCATCCCCGCACGCTTGCCGTCATCGGCGCGGGCGGCTTCGCCGTGCCGAATGCTTTTCGCAAGCGGCTCGCGCTCGCCCTCTCCTGCTTCGGCCAAATCGCAACCGTAGATTCGGCGACCCTTGCCGCGGCGCTTTCGGGAAATGTCGACCTCGACTTCAGAAGCCGTGACGAGCTGGTTCAACCGGCAGGAGTTTCGTTATCACTACGTGCTCTATTTCGCCGACGCCGAGCTGACGCCGTTCAGCGCCAAGATCATTCGTCAGGCCGACCAGCTTCTCATCGTCGGCGATGCGACTGAAGGAGCGCCCGAGCCGAGCCCGCTCGAGCGCTTCGCCTTGGACATTCATCCGGTCTCAGCCCGCAGGCTCGTGCTGCTCCATACCGCCCGAAAGCCGGTCTCCGGCACGTCGCGCTGGCTCGACGCGAGGGCCGTCGCCATGCATCACCACCTCGTCGCCGACGATAGTGCCGGATATGACCGGCTTGCCCGCTTCGTCAGCGGTAACGCGAGAGGCTTCGTCGCTTGCGGCGGAGGCGCGCTGTGCGCCGCCCATGTCGGAGTCTACAAGGCGTTCCTCGAGGCGAATATCGGCTTCGACGTGTTCGGCGGCACGAGCGGCGGCGGCGCCATGGCCGCGGCCTTCGCCATGGGCGCGAGCCCTGACGAGGTCAGCGCCCGCACCGCCGCGATTTTTCTGGAGGCGCGCGCGCTCAAGCGACTGACCTGGCCGCGCTACAGCCTGCTCGATCACACCGTCTTCGACCGCGCGCTCAAGACCCATTACGGCGACGCCGAGATCGAGGATCTGTGGAACGGTTATTTCGCCGTCTCCACCTGTCTCGCCAGCAACTCCCTCTTCCTCATTACGCGCGGACTTGTGTGGAAGGCGGTGCGTGCGACGAGCTCGATCCCAGGACTTCTGCCTCCCGTCTATTGCGAGGACGGCCGCGTCCTCGTCGACGGCTCGCTGCTCGACAACGTTCCGGTAAAATCCATGCGCGGGCTGAAGAGCGGGCCGAACGTGGTAATCGGGCTAAAGCCGGACGAGATGCGCGGCGACACCGTAGACTACGCGGCGCTTCCTTCGCGCGGGCAGATCTTGCGGCAGATGCTGAACCCGTTCGCGCGCAGGCGGCTCCCCAGCGCCCCGGGCGTCGCGACCGTGCTCCTGCGCAGCCTCATGGTCAGGCGCGAGCGCCTGTCCGATGCGCTCGAGAGCGATGACCTGCTGATCACCCCGCCGCTGCCTGACGATGTGAGCGTAATGGACTGGCACCGCCACGCCGAGCTTGCCGAACGCGCTTACGACCACACCGCGAAGGTTATCGCCGATCAGCGCGCCAGAGGTCATCCGCTGTTTCGGTGAAGTCACAAGAATGCGGGCACTTGAACGATGGAGAACTGATGAGCCAGTCACAACGAACATTCGTCACCTTCGAAATTTCGCATTATTGCGAGAAAGCTCGATGGGCGCTCGACTGGCACGGCATTGCTTATGAGGAGATCAATTGGCCGCCGGGCGTCCATATAATTTTGGCCAAAAGCTGCGGCGCAAAACAGACCAGCCTGCCGATCCTGCTGGACGGCCGGACGGTCATCCAAGGAAGCGGCGCCATCATCGATTGGGCAGATCGACAAACGCGGGATCCAGCTCGACGGCTCACTGTGGCAGACGCACGACAGATCGAGCAGCGTGCCGACAGCGTCATCGGTGCTCACGTGCGGCGGCTGGTCTATGCCGAGCTGCTTCCGCGATTTCCGGAGTTGGCCAAACCCTCACTCTTTGGCAAAGCGTCAGGCCCGCACAGACTTGCAGCAAATGCGATGTGGCCTCTGAGCCGGCGCATCATGATGCGCATGCATGACATCACACCTGACGCTGCGGCAGAGAGCCGCTCAATTCTGGAATCGGAGCTTGACTGGCTGGACAGCACGCTCGCCGACAACCGCCGCTATCTCTCAGGCGACCGCTTCAGCCGAGCCGACATCACCGTGGCCAGTCTCTTGGCCTTTTTTGCCCGACCCCACGAGATGCCGACATATCGCGAGATGTCCATCCCTGCGGCTCTCCTTGCCGACCGCGAACGCTGGCGCGATCGGCCGGTGATGCGTTGGGTCGTCGCCCAGTATCAAGCACACCGCGCATCGAAGCCTGCTACAGGTTGACCGGATCCTACTTAATGCCGAGAGCGCACCCTGGAGGAAAAGCATGAGCGAAGACCGGCCGCCGCTACCGCCCTTCACCCGCGAGAGCGCAATAGAGAAGGTTCGGGCGGCTGAGAATGCCTGGAACAGCTGCGATCCGGAACGTGTCTCGCTCGCCTACACCGCTGACAGCTATTGGCGAAACCGAGCCGAGTTCCTCAAGGGGCGGGCGGAGATCGTCGCCTTCCTCACGAGGAAGTGGCGGCGCGAGCTCGACTACCGCCTGATCAAAGAATTGTGGGTGTTCGCCGGCGATCGCATCGCCGTGCGTTTCGCCTATGAGTTCCACGACAATTCAGGAAACTGGTTTCGCGCCTACGGCAACGAGAACTGGGAGTTCGACGGACACGGCCTGATGCGCCGCCGCTTCGCCTCGATCAACGATCTGCCGATCGGCGAAGCAGACCGTCTGTTCAAATGGGATCGCTCGGCTTCCCGCCCGGCGGATCATCCCGGCTTGAGCGAGCTCGGACTGTGAACCTGAGAAAATGTGCGAAATACCACAGAGGACGGCCGATCGATCGGCGATAATCCCTCAGCTCGACCAGGCGCTGATACGAAATGAGGTCCGCCATGTCCTCGGCGTCTTGCGCACAGGTTCTAAAGTTTGCCGCAGCCACGGCTTTGGTCGCCCCCCTCGTCCTCGCCGGTCCGGCCCGTGCGGCTGACGCCACGCCCTCGCCTTGCTCCGAAGACGCGATGATCGTGTTCGATGCGTCAGGCTCTATGGCCGGCAACGTGAGCCAGGGCATCGCCACCATCAAACCGCGCATCGACGAGGCGCGGCACGCGCTTGCCACGGTCCTGCCACGCGTGACACGGCTTCGCCGCGTTGGTCTCATCACCTATGGCCCTGGCGCTTACAACCAATGCAACGTCCAGCTCAAATTCGAGCCGACGCCGAACGCCGCCGAACGCATCATGCGGGAGGTTGATGGCTTGACGCCTGCCGGGCGCACGCCTCTCACCTCGGCCGTCGAGGAGGCGGCGGACGTGCTCGACTATCGCAAGAAGCCAGGGGTGATCGTTCTGCTGACCGACGGCGAGGAGACCTGTGGCCGGTCGCCCTGCGATCTCGGCAAGCAACTGCATGCGGCCGCGGCTGAGCTGACCGTCCACGTCATCAGCTACCGTACCGAGAATTACTCATGGGTGGGCGAGTCGAGCGTTCTCGACACAAAGTGCCTCGCCGAAGAGAACAATGGCTTCTACATCACCGCCTATAGTTACCAAGAGCTCGTGGAGGCCTTCGAGAAGGCCCTGGATTGCCCGATGATTGCTGGGAGCACCTTATCCTGGGGCTCTGGGGCACCGGAAAACGTCTTTGAGTTGCAAAGAAAAGGCGCAAAAATAGAATAACCTCTCGATACAACCCTCAAGTCCGCCCCATGGAACCGAAATCCAAAGACCAGCTGATCCAAGAGCTGCGCGAGCGGGTCTATGCCCTGGAGGAAATCGAGAGCGACCGCGATGCCATCGAGCGGGAACTAAAAAGCACCCGGCAGCGCCTACAACACCTGCTCGCTGTCAGCCCCGCGATCATCTACACGACCAAGGCTTCCGGTGATTTTGCCTGCACCTATGTCAGCGAGAATCTCCAGGCGATCATGGGCTATACGCCGGAGCAGATGACAACCGATCCCAAGTGTTGGCCCGACCACCTCCATCCTGAAGACGCCCGGCGAATTCTCGACGAATGTCCACGTCTCGTAGAACGCGGCAAAGGGACCCTGGAATACCGCTTCCGCCGCCGAGAGGGCGGCTACATTTGGATCCTCGACACGTTCAGGGTTGTCTATGACGATGCCGGACGTCCGTTGGAGCTCGTCGGCGCCTGGGCCGACATTACCGACGGCAAACACGCCGAGCAGGCTGCTCTTGAGGCGAAACGATACCTTGCCCGCCTGATCGAGAGTTCCACGGACGCCATCATCTCCACCGACAAGGAAGGTAAGATCGTACTGGTGAACGAGGGCGCCGAGAAGCTGCTGGGCTATCAAGCCAAAGACCTTATCGGGCAGCCCGTGACTGTGGTCTACGGGAGCGAGGCAGCCGCCAAGGAAATCTTGCGCGAGATGCGCAAGCGCGGTGGCACCGTTTCAGGCTTCGACTGCCTGGTAAAGGACAAAGACGGTAGCAGCATTCCTGTCTTGATCTCGACTTCCATGCTCCACGACGAAGAGGGTCGTGAAGTTGGAACGGTCGGCTTTGCCACCGACATGCGCGAACGCAAGCGGGAGCAAGAGGCGCTCCAACAAGCGTACGACGAACTGGAAAAGCGGGTGGAGGAACGCACCACCGAACTGAACACGGCGCGAGAGCGGTTCCAGTATCTTCTGACCGTCACGCCGGGGATCATCTACACGACGCAGGCTTCGGGCGAATACGCCTGCACCTTCGTCAGCGAGAATGTGGACCCGATCATGGGCTTCTCTCCCTGGGAGATGCTCGAGGATGCGGGGTTTTGGTTTTCGCGTTTGCACCCGGAGGATGCCCCGCGAGTCGCAGCCGAAATGGCTCCACTCATCGAGCGAGGCGGTGGGAATCTCGAGTATCGGTTCCGCAACAGAGCCGGAAACTATATCTGGATCCAAGACACCTTCAGGGTCATCCGCGGCGAGAGCGGCCGTCCGCTGGAGATTGTTGGCTCCTGGGCGGACATTTCCTACCACAAGCAGGCGGAGCAGGCTCTTGGCGAGCGCATGGCCATCATGAAGGACCTACAGACGCTCGTCGCTGCCAGTCCATCGGTCATCTACACGACCACGCAATCTCAGGACGGCTATGCCTGCCGGTTCGTGAGTGAGAATTTGACGCCGATCATGGGGTATCTGCCGTGGGAGATGCGCGACAATCCGGTCTTCTGGGCCAAGCATGTCCATTCTGAGGATGCCGAGCGCGTCTTCAAGGAGGTCAAACGGCTGATCACCCAAGGAGGCGGGACCGTCGAGTACCGCTTTCGGCACCGGCGGGGCCACTATGTCTGGGTGCAGGACAGCTTCACGGTCGTACCCGACAAGGAAGGCAGGCCGAAGGACATCGTCGGTTCCTGGGCGGACATCTCCGATCGCAAGCGAACCGAGAGCGACCTCAAGAAGCTCGCCGAGAAGGTTGAGAAGCACAACCGATTCATTTGCGAGACCTTCGGCCGATATCTGACAGATGAGGTCGTTGCCACTGTTCTTGAATCTCCCACGGGACTGCGAATGGGAGGGGAAAAGCGCAAGATCACGATGCTGATGGCCGACCTCCGCGGCTTCACCTCGCTGTCGGAGCGTTTGCCGCCGGAACGGGTCGTCACCCTGCTCAATCGCTACCTCACCACCATGGTCTCGGTCATCAAGCAGTATCAGGGCACGATCGATGAGTTCATCGGCGATGCAATCTTTGTCCTCTTTGGCGCTCCGATCTGGCAAGAGGACGATGCACAGCGCGCGGTCGCCTGCGGGATAGCGATGCAGCTGGCCATGGCGTCGGTGAATGAGCAGAACAGGCAGGACGGTCTGCCCGAGATCGAAATGGGCATCGGTATCCACACCGGCCAAGTGGTCGTTGGGAATATCGGTTCAGCGGAGCGGACGAAGTACGGCGTGGTGGGAAGTCAGGTCAATCTGACCTCGCGCATCCAATCCTGCACGACCGGCGGCCAAACCCTAATTTCAGAAGCGACCCGGCGCGAGGTGGGACCAATTCTCAAGTTGGGAAGGCAAATGGAGGTCAAGGCAAAGGGGATCGAATATCCCATCACCGTTTCGGAGGTCTTGGGGATCGGCAGGCCGCATCAGCTCTATCTGCCGGACATTGCGGAGGACCACGTTCCGCTGGTCGACGAGGTTCCGCTCACCTACATGGTTATCGAGTTCGAACCAAACCGGCGGAGAACTTTGCAGTGGGGTTCTGACGAAGTTGTCGCGCAAAGGCGCGGAAGCGCGACTGGAAAGCCCCGTCGATATCTTCAGCAATCTCGAATTGTATTTCACTGGCAAAGAGGGGGAGAGCGTTCAAGGCACTCTTTACGGCAAGGTCGTCGGATCGGTTCCGGGAGCGGGCTCGGATTTTTCGATCTGCTTCACGTCAATTCCGCCGGAGATCGAGGTCTTCCTTGGCGAGCTGCTTGCCCAAGCGGCCGAGGCTCAGCCGAAATCGCCGGTACGCAAGACGCCGAAGCGCCGTCGCTCACCTTTGCGCAAGAACGGTCGAGCCCTGCCGTCAGGCCCTGCTGTTTCATAGGAGAATTTCCGGCGACGCAAACTACTGCGCGATGGTGCGAGAGGCACGCTCCACGGCTTCGCTTGCCTCGAGCCAGCTTTGCTCGGCTCTCGCGATACGGCTCTCGATGTCGGCGCGCGCCTTCATCAGCTCGGCGACCGAGGAGCCATTGGCGTTGGGCCGCGCCAACATTTCGTCGATTTCACCGCGCTCCTGGGAAAGCCGCTTCATCTCGGCCTCGGCCTCGGCGACTTGCTTGCGCAAAATCTTGCTGCTCTCGCGCAGCTCGGCCGCTGAACGCCGCTCGTCCTTGCGGTTGCCGCGCTTGGCGCGTCCATTACCGTCGCCATCCGCTCTCGAATTGCCGGACTTGAGCACCAATGCGCGATAATCCTCGAGGCTTCCGGCGAAGTCCTTCGCCGTTCCGCCATCAACCAGAACGAGCCGGTCGGCGATCAGCCCGAGGAGATGGCGGTCATGGCTGACCACGATGACGGCGCCGCCGAAGCCGGCCAAGGCCTCGACCAGCGCCTCGCGCGCCTCGACGTCGAGATGATTGGTGGGCTCGTCAAGGATCAGGATATGCGGCGCGTCCTGCGTGATCAGCGCGAGCGACAGCCGTGCCCGCTCGCCGCCTGAGAGCTGGCGCACCGCGAGATTCGCTTTGTCGCCGGAAAATCCGAAGCGGCCGAGCTGTGCGCGCACCTCCCCCGGTTTCGCCTCCGGCAAGAGGCGCTCCATATGCTGGAGCGGCGTCTCGTCGGCGATCAGCTCCTCGATCTGATGCTGGGCGAAATAGCCGACGCGCAACTTGCTGCTCGCCACGAGCGTACCGCCCATCGGCTTGAGCTGACCGGCGAGAAGACGCGCGAGCGTGGTCTTGCCGTTGCCGTTGCGGCCGACCAATGCGATGCGGTCGTCAGGATCGATGCGCATATCGAGGCGCGACAGCACCGGCACGTTCGCCGCGTAGCCGGCTGCAGCATCGTCGAGCACGATCAGCGGCGGCCGCAATTCCTTGGGGCTCGGAAAATCGAAAACCACGGAGGGGTCGTCCGTCACGGCGTCGATCGGCTGCAATTTGGCGAGCGCCTTCAACCGGCTCTGTGCCTGGCGCGCGGTGTGCGCCTTGTAGCGCCAGCGATCGACATAGGCTTGCAGCTTCTTGGCTTTCGCTTCCTGCGCGGCGCGCGCGGCTTCAGTTTGCGCCTCACGCTCGCGCCGCTGCCGTGCGAAGGAATCATAATTGCCGGGATAGAGCGATAGCCTGCCTCGACTGAGGTGCAGGATGTACTCGGCAACACTGTTCAGCAAATCGCGCTCGTGGCTCACCACGATGAGGCTTGCCCGATAGGATTTGAGGAAGGTTTCGAGCCACAGCGCCGCCTCGAGATCGAGATGGTTGGACGGCTCGTCGAGCAGCAGCAGGTCAGGCTCGGAGAACAGCAGCGCCGCAAGCGCCACTCGCATGCGCCATCCACCGGAGAATGTATCGAGCGGGCGATGCTGCGCCTCCTCGTCGAAGCCGAGACCTGCGAGAATGCGCGCGGCCCGCGCCGGAGCGCCATGCGCATCGATGGCGTTCAACCTGTCATGGATCTCGCCGATGCGATGCGGATCGGTTGCATGCTCGACCTCGTCGAGTAGGCGCGACCGCTCGGTCGCAGCAGCGAGCACGGTGTCGAAGGGCGTGCCCTTTCCTCCCGGCGCTTCCTGCGCGACGTAGCCGATGCGCAGGCCCGACGGCGTTTCGATCGAGCCATCGTCGGGCTCATGGATGCCGGCGATCAGCTTCAACAGGCTCGACTTGCCGGCGCCGTTGCGACCGACCAAACCGACGCGGGCTTTCGGCGGAAGCGAGGCCGACGCACGATCGAGAACGAGGTGGCCACCAAGACGCAGCGTGATGCCATCGATGGTAAGCATGGGCGCGGACCTTACAGCGCCGCGGCTCCTCGCGCCCAGACCATATTTTGTCCGTCAATTCGCCGGGTTTCTGCCGATGTTAACGCTGCCACACGAAAGCCCGCTCCCCTTCGACAAAAGAACATGATCGGACGCGATGCCTTCACCCCAAGGCCACGTGCCAACGATCAAGAAGGGGACACTCAATGAACCGCATCGCGTTTGTCATCACCAGCCTGGTGTTGCTTCCGAGCTTCGCTTACGCCGATCAGCAGGTCCGCGCCGCTTGGTACGGCAACGAGCTTCGCGGTCATCGCACCGCATCAGGTGAAGTGTTCAATCCAGACGGGCTGACCGCAGCGCATAAGACCCTCCCGCTTGGCACCTGTCTCGTGGTCGGCAATCCTAAGACCGGAAAGACGGTCGCGGTCCGCGTGAACGATCGCGGACCCTTTGTCTCGGGCCTTACCCTCGACCTATCCTCGGGAGCTGCGCGCGCCATCGGCATGCGGTCGACCGAAAACGTGACGATGCGGCGTTGCTAGTTTTCGCGCCGCGAGAGTTTCGCCATTTCAGTTAGGCTGCTTTCCGCTGGGCCACTCGGCACCAACGTCAGGCGCTCGTCATGCTTCTCGTCCGCATGAACCGAGGGCGCGGAGGGCCTGTAAGGCATAGCGAATCCATTGGCCGTGGCGGCCGCGCATGCGACGTGAACGGGTCGTTCCCTCATTGTGGTTTCCCCTTGTCGTTCGTTGTTGCTGCGAGCCAAACGCGGGGAGAGGAAAACCGGTTCCGGACGCGACCAATCAAAAGAGCGAAAATCCGAGATCCATCACGCCGGCCACGACCAACGCGGCGCAGATCATGACCACAACCAGCAGAATGGCAAGAACGATGGCGATGGGCTTCCACGGCGTGTTCTGCGGGCTTCGCTGCACCTCGCGCTAAGCCCCTTCGCTTGCCGAGCGGAAGTTCTTCCAGTCCTGCTCGGTCGCTTCCGCCATGGCAGACGCTGCTTGGTACAGCCAATCAGGCTTCCTCTCGCCGAGATCGCGCAGCACCTTGGCGCACTGATCCGAGGTGGCGAGATGCAGGTTGGCGGTTTCCTGGCCCATGGCCTTGAGGATCGCCTTTTCGTCGCGGTGCTTGGGGAATTGGGAAAGCTCGATTCTCCCGCAATGAGGCCCAAGCCGGCGGATCACCCACCCGTCCTTGAGGAGATAAAAGGGATCGCGGTCCCGCACCGAGCGCTTGAGCAGGCGCACGGCAAAGGCATGGTCCTTCGGCCGGCCGTTTGCCCAACCCCAGGCGGAAGGCAGCCACGCCTTCGCCTCGCGCGCGGCCAAGCCGCCATTGCACTGGGCAATTCCGACATAGCGCGGACGCCCCAAGCTCCCCACCCCGGCGATGCGTGAGTAGAACAGGGTCTCCGCCGCTCCGTCCGGCAGCCATGCATTCAGCAGCCGCTGGACGCGTTTGGGCGGCTCGGCACTCGCAAGGCTGACGAGCTTTCCCCAATACTTGACCGGATCGCGTTCTGCCCCAAGGGCCATCGCGCGCAAGTCAGGGTGATTCTCTTCGAGGACAAATGCCTTGCCGCCGGAAGCAAGCGACTCGGAATAGCCCTGGAGCGCGGCCGTCGCCGCGGCGCTGTCGTCGATGGAGAGGCCGTTCTCTCGCTTGGCGAACATGGCGCTGGTGACCAGCCGCACGAGATCGATGGCATAGGGCATGCGGGCGACTTCATCGAAATCGTTGACGCCCCAAATGAGCCTGCCCTCGGTATCCCGCCACGTGCCGAAGTTCTCCACATGGAGATCGCCGACCGCGAGCAGGCGAGGCGCGTCCGCCAGTTCCGGACAGGTCTCCTGCCAGAGCGCCGCCCAGCGATAGAAGGTCGCCCGCAGAAACGCGAAGAGCGAGTCCTTCATATATTGATGTTTCAGCTTGAGGTCGGATTCGACCACGACGACGTGCTTATGCAGCCAGCGCTCATAGGCTTGCGTGGCCGCGATAACCGGCATGACGCCGCTTGCGACCTTGCTATCCATCGATGCGTTTACCGATGATTGCAATCGCCTGCTGATACACGCCTGCGGCGTTCCATCCCTGAATCGCGGCAAAGTTGGGCTGGCCAGGCTGATAACCGGCGCCGCGCACCCAGCCGTGGCCTTTCAGGAAATTGGCAGTGGAGGCAAGCGCATCGGCTTTGGCGTTGAGATTCACGCCGCCATTGCCTTCGCCGTCCGTGCCGTAGAGCAGGATGTTCTTGGGCAGAAATTGCGTCTGCCCGACCTCGCCGTGCATGGCGCCGCGCGTAGACGCGCTGAGCGTGCCGCGATCGATGAGCGTCAAGGCAGCATAAAGCTGCTCGGTGAAATATTCGGGCCGCCGGCAGTCATAGGCGAGCGTCGCCACCGCCGACAGCGTGTTTGCATTTCCGGTGAAGTTGCCGAAGCCGGTCTCCATTCCCCAGATGGCGAGCAGAGGCCCGGGCGGCACGCCGTAG
This sequence comes from uncultured Alphaproteobacteria bacterium, assembly GCA_963825835.1. Taxonomy (GTDB): domain Bacteria; phylum Pseudomonadota; class Alphaproteobacteria; order Rhizobiales; family Methyloligellaceae; genus Methyloceanibacter. Next base: position 69,332 of record CAWGVA010000033.1, read on the forward strand.
CGCTTCTCGATATTGGCGAAGAGTGCGGCGTTGGCCGCCTTGAGCGATCGTCCCTTGGAGACGATCCCCGCCGCCCCGCGCTTTGCCATGAAGGCATCGAGCGACAGTTTGAAGCTCTTCTGGCCCCGGTCGGCCCTGATGGTGCCGGTCGAATAGGTCGTGGTCATCAATGCAGAAATTGCTTTGGGCTTGATGCCGCGGGCTGCGGCTTCCTGAGCGAAGACCTGCTTCCAATTCTCAAAGCCCGCGCTGTTGTTGCCGCATGGCGCCGCTTCGACCGAGCCGCCCATGACCGCGAGCATCGCAGCAAATGCCGCCGCTCCACGAAGGTACGCCTTCACCATCAACATCCCCCCGAGTTACGCCTCTACCAGCAACGCCGATCTTTTCACCGGAACGTCCCTACCTAGCTCGATCTTGTTGTCAATTCTATCGTTGAGGCCGCCAAGCCGACACTGCAAACTTTGCTGTACGCGCCAGCGGACAGCTCTGATTTATCAACGAATTCCGATGCCGCCCTTAGCGCTTGAGGAAGCCGCCGATAATGCTCCGGAACACCGAGCGCCCGAGCAACTCACCGGTCTTGCCGCCGATGCTCTTGCCGAGGGCCGCGCCGATCTCGTTACCGGTGCGGCGCGTCACCTCCCGGGCGACCTTCTGGCCGGTCGTGAGCCGCCGCGACCCGGTGCCGAGAATCCAACCGAACATGCCGCCTCCGCTGTCGTCCTTCGTGGTCCCCGATTTTTGCACATCGGGCTTGGAGTCCTGGCTGGCCGCCTCGTCCTCGGCGCGCTTCTCAAGAATCTCGGAGGCCGACTCCCGCTCGATGCGCTTGTCATATACGCCGGCGACAGGGCTTTCCGCGATGATCGCCTTGCGCTCGGCATCGGTCACCGGACCGACGCGCGAGTTTGGCGGATGGATCAGCGTGCGCTGCACGATCGTAGGTTGGCCCTTGTCATCGAGGGTGGAAACCAAGGCCTCGCCGACGCCGAGTTCCATGATCGCCTTCTCGGTATCGAAGGCAGGGTTGGCGCGAAAGGTGGTCGCCGCCGCCTTCACCGCCTTCTGCTCCAGCGGCGTGAACGCGCGCAGGGCGTGTTGCACGCGGTTGCCGAGCTGGCTCGACACCGTGTCCGGGACATCGAGAGGATTCTGCGTGACAAAATAGACGCCGACGCCCTTCGACCTGATCAGCCGCACCACCTGCTCGACTTTTTGCAACAGCGCCTTCGGCGCATCCTTGAACAGGAGATGCGCCTCGTCGAAGAAGAAGACGAGCTTTGGCCTGTCAGGGTCGCCCACTTCAGGCAATTTCGCAAACAGCTCCGACAGCAGGAACAGCAGGAAGGTGGCGTAGAGTTGCGGCGAGTTCATCAGCGTCTGCGCGGCGAGGATGCTGATATAACCGCGGCCATCCCGCGTGGTGCGCATGAGGTCCTTGATATCGAGAGCGGGCTCGCCGAAGAAATGCGCACCGCCTTGCTGCTCCAGCACCAGCAGCGAGCGTTGGATCGAGCCGACCGACGCTTTGGTGATGTTGCCGTATTTCGTGGTGAGCGTGTCGGCCCGCGCCGCCAGATTCTCGAGCAGCGCTTGCAGGTCCTTGAGATCGACGAGCGGCATATTCTCGTCGCCAGCGATCTTGAAGGCGATGTTCAGCACGCCTTCTTGCGCCTCGCTCAAATTCATCAGACGCGACAGCAGCAGCGGCCCCATCTCGGAGATCGTCGATCGGATCGGGTGTCCCTGCTCGCCGAACAGGTCCCAGAAGATCACGGGGTAGCCTTTGAATTCGTTCTTGTAGCCGATCTCCTTGTCGCGGGCCTCGACCCACGGTTTGGCTTCGCCGGCCTCGGCAAGACCGGACAAATCGCTTTTCACATCGGCGCAGAACACTGGAACGCCCTGGTCGGAAAAGCCCTCGGCCAGCCCCTGCAGCGTAACCGTCTTGCCCGTGCCGGTGGCGCCGGTGATCAGGCCATGGCGGTTGGCGAGGCGCAGGTAAATGAACTCAGGCTTGACGCTCTTGCCCAGATAGACGCTGTCGGCGGGCAATTCCTGAGCAGCTCCGCCATCTGCTGCGTCTTGCGCTGGCACCGCCTTGCGCTTGGCCATGGCTCTCCTCCCTCAACTCCTGCCGGCACTGTAGCGAGGCCGGAGACATCCGCAAAGACGGCGTCGCGGCCTTTATGTCTCAGGCCTCGCACGCTTTGTTGCGCCTTTGGCTTCGTGCTAGGAGGAGACTAAAGGGGCTAAACCTAGGACGACAATGGCTGAAATTTCCTTGGCGCGCGACTTTCCCTTGAGCAGCGAGGCTGACTGGCAGGCGCTGGTCAAGGAGGCGCTGAAGGGCGCGCCGCTCTCCTCGCTCGGCACGACCAGCTACGACGGGATCGGCATCGAGCCGCTTTATGCGCGCCCGAAAGACGGGAACGTCATTTCCGGCCGCGAGCCCGGCGAGGCATGGGCGGTGATGCAGCGCGTCGATCTGCCCGATGCCGAAACCGCCAACACGCAGATCCTCGACGATCTGAACAACGCCGCGAGAGGTATCGTGCTCGTGTTCGAGGGAGCCGTCGGCGATTACGGCTATGCCCTTCCGGCGACAGAAGCGGCGATCGAGGCGGTGCTCAAGGGCGTTCATCTCGATTGGGGCGTTCCCATCGAGCTCGATTTCGGTCCGCCCTCGCGGCAAGCGGCAGTGCTCGTCGCGAACTACGTGAAGGCGAGAGGGTTTGCGCCAGGCTCGGTCAACATCCGCTTCGGCTTCGATCCGTTCGGCGCCATGGCCACGCGGGGCGTGGCGCACAAGCCTTGGAGCGAGCTCGCGCCGGAGGTGACCGGCCTCATCTCGAATCTTGTGTCGCAAGGTTTCACTGGTCCTTTCTGCGTCGGCGACGGGCGACCAGTCCACGCGGCCGGAGGATCGGAAGCGCAGGAGCTTGCCTTCGCGCTTGCCAATGCCGTCACTTATCTCCGCGCGCTCGAGGCTCATGGCATGTCCCTCGAGGATGCGCGCCGCTTCATCTTCTTCCGCCTTGCCGCCGACCAGGACCAGTTCCTGACCATCGCCAAGTTTCGGGCGATCCGGAACCTTTGGGCGCGCGTCGAAGAGGCGTGCGGGCTTGAGCCTTCGCGGGCCTGCGTCACCGCGGAGACCGCCTGGCGCATGATGACCAAGCGCGATCCGCATGGGAACATCGTGCGCGGCACCATCGCCGCCCTTGCCGCTGCTGTCGGCAGCGCCGATGCGGTCACGGTGCTGCCGTTCAGCGCGGCGCTTGGCGTCCCCGATCCCTTCGCGCGGCGCATCGCCCGCAACACGCAGACCATCCTCATCGAGGAAGCCAATTTGCATCGCGTCGCCGATCCCGCCGCGGGCTCAGGCGCCATCGAATATCTCACCGAGCAGCTCTGCGAGAAGGCTTGGGACTTGTTTCAGGAGATCGAGCGCGCCGGCGGTTCCTTCGCGGCGCTGAAAGCCGGGTTGATCCAGAGGGCCGTTGCCAAGGTTCGGGCGGAACGCGAGGCCAATGTCGCAAGCCGGAAGGACTCGGTGATCGGCACGAGCGACTTTCCCGATCTTGCCGAAGAGCCCGTGGCCGTGCTCGGCGCGGCCAAAGCACCCGCAACCGGCATGCCGCCGGGTGAACCCATCCCGCCGCTTGCCCGCTTCCGGCTCACCGAGCCCTTCGAGCACTTGCGCGACCGGAGCGACGCCTACCTCGCCCGCACCGGGGAACGGCCCAAGGTGTTCCTCGCTTGCCTTGGACGCCCCTCCGACTTCACGGCGCGCGCGAGTTTCGCCAGGAGCCTGTTCGAGGCAGGCGGCATCGAGGCGGTGGAAGGAAGCGGCGACACTCTGATGAAACGATTCAAAGAGTCTGACGCCAAGCTCGCCTGCCTCTGCTCTTCGGACAAGGTCTACGCGGGCGAGGCTGTCGGTTCGGCCAAGGCGCTGGCCGCGGCCGGCGCAAGCCATATTTATCTGGCAGGCAAGCCAGGAGATCATGAGAAGGCCTGGGAAGGCGCCGGGATTGGAACATTCCTTTATCAAGGCTGTGATACGCTTGGGCTATTGCAGAATGCATATGAGAGACTGGGCGCATGACCCGCATCCCCGCCTTCGCTGACATCGCCTTCGACACCGGCAACGGCGCCTCGACAAGGCCGAGCGGGGCCGCGCCTTGGCAGACGCCGGAAGGCATCGCCGTGAAGCCGGTCTATGGGCCTGAGGATATCGCGCGCCTCGACTTTCTCGACGGGATGCCGGGCGTTGCACCTTATCTCCGCGGCCCCTACCCCACCATGTATGTGCAGCGGCCATGGACCATCCGCCAATATTCCGGCTTCTCGACGGCAGAGGACTCGAACGCCTTCTATCGCCGCAACCTCGCCGCCGGCCAGCAAGGCGTGTCCATCGCTTTCGACCTTGCCACCCATCGCGGCTACGACTCCGACCATCCGCGCGTCACCGGCGATGTCGGCATGGCAGGCGTCGCCATCGACTCGATCTACGACATGCGCACCCTGTTCGACCACATCCCGCTCGACAAGGTCTCCGTGTCGATGACCATGAACGGCGCGGTGCTCCCGGTTCTCGCGCTCTTCATCGTCGCGGGCGAAGAGCAAGGCGTGCCGCCAGAGGAGCTGTCCGGCACCATTCAGAACGACATCCTGAAAGAGTTCATGGTGCGGAACACTTACATCTATCCGCCAGCACCCTCGATGCGCATTGTCTCCGACATCTTCGCCTACACCTCGAAGAAGATGCCGAAGTTCAACTCGATCTCGATCTCCGGCTATCACATGCAGGAGGCGGGAGCGACCGCAGACCTCGAGCTCGGCTACACGCTCGCCGATGGCATCGAATATGTGCGCGCCGGTGTCAAAGCCGGCATGGACGTGGATAGTTTCGCGCCCCGCCTCTCCTTCTTCTGGGCGATCGGCATGAATTTCTTCATGGAGATCGCCAAGATGCGCGCCGGCCGGCTGCTCTGGGCCAAGCTCATGGCCGAGGAGTTCAAGCCGAAAGACCCGCGCTCGCTCGCGCTCCGCACCCACTGCCAGACAAGCGGCTGGAGCCTCGCCGCCCAAGACGTGTTCAACAACGTGGTGCGTACTTGCGTCGAGGCCATGGCAGCGACCCAAGGCCATACCCAGTCCCTGCACACCAATGCTTTGGATGAAGCCTTGGCCTTGCCGACGGACTTCTCCGCCCGCATCGCCCGCAACACCCAGCTCATGCTGCAAGTCGAGTCCGGCACTAACCGCATCATCGATCCCTGGGGCGGCAGCTTCTATGTCGAGCGGCTGACCCACGACCTTGCCGCCCGCGCGCTGAAGCACATCGAGGAAGTCGAGAAGTTCGGCGGCATGGCCAAGGCCATCGAAGCCGGCATTCCCAAGCGCATGATCGAGCAGGCGGCGACGGCAACCCAAGGCCGCATCGACTCAGGCCGCCAGACCATCGTCGGGGTGAACAAATATCGGCAGGACAGTGACGCCGACATCGCCATCCTCAAGGTCGACAATCGCTCCGTCCGCCGCCAGCAGCTCGACAAGCTCGAGCGGCTCAAAGCCGAGCGCAACGAGGCAGAGGTGCAGTCGGCTCTTGACGCGCTCACCGAATGCGCCAAGACAGGCAAAGGCAACCTTCTCGAAGGCGCCGTTCGTGCCGCCAGGGCCAAGGCGACCGTCGGCGAGATCTCCTACGCACTGGAGAAGGTCTATGGCCGCCACCGTGCCGAGGTTTCGGCGGTGACCGGCGTCTACAAGGCGGAGATGGGTCGCATGGATGGAAGCCTGACCCGCGTCAAAGCGTTGATCGACTCTTTCGAGCACGAGCACGGAAGGCGGCCGCGCATCCTGGTCGCCAAGATGGGCCAGGACGGCCACGATCGCGGGCAGAAGGTCATCGCATCCGCCTTCGCCGATCTCGGCTTCGACGTCGATATCGGACCGCTGTTCCAGACGCCTGAGGAAGCCGCCCGCCAGGCCGTGGAGAATGACGTGCATATCGTCGGCGTGTCGTCGCTTGCCGCAGGCCATCTGACGCTCGTGCCTGCCTTGCGCGAGGCACTCGAAGCTCTTGGCCGGGGCGACATCATGGTGGTGGTCGGCGGCGTCATCCCGCCGCAGGACTACCCGGCACTTTATGAGGCCGGTGCCAAGGCCATCTTCGGCCCCGGCACCCCCATCGCCGATGCGGCAATCGACCTCTTGCAGAAGCTCGGCGCAAAGGCTGACTCAAAGTCGCAGCAGGCCGCAGAATAGCGGCCAGACGGCAATTCACGTCGATGCTCATTCATAGTCAGAAAACTGTCATGTCACGAATCTATGCGTCGCCCGCTGAATCACGCCATAACAGCGCTAAGACGATGAGCGTCGAGACTTGGAAGGGTTCGCTGGCATGTCCGTCACTGATGCAGCCGGAGCCGACAAAAGCCCGGTAGCCGGCCGCTTCGCGACACTCTCCAAGGACGTCTTTGCCGGCCTTGTCACCAGCATCATGTCGGTGGCCTACGGCCTGTCTTTTGCCGCGCTGATCTTCGCCCCGCCGCTGACGCCTTGGATCGCCTATGGCATCGCCGCAACCTTTGTAACCACGACGATCAGCGCCGCCATCGTCGCGGTGCGCAGCTCTCTTCCCTTCGCCATCGCCGGGCCTGACGGCGCCACTGCCGCGGTCACGGCATCGCTGGTGGGGGCGCTCATCGAGCGGCTCATGAGCGAAGGAGCGCCCGATGACCTGCTCGCTCCGGTTATGATTGTCTTGGCCATCGTGACGGCCTTGACCGGCCTTCTGCTGTGCGGGCTCGGCCTCGCGCGCGCGGGCGCCGCCATCCGTTTTGTCCCCTACCCCGTGATCGGAGGATTTCTCGGCGCGACCGGCTGGCTGATGATCAGCGGCGCCGTGCGTGTGATCACCGACCACCCGTTAAGCTTTGCCGCGTTGGAAGCCCTTATCGAGCCCCACACGCTGGCAAAGCTCGCTGCCGGCGGCGCCGTGGCGCTCGCGCTTTACCTCGCCTTGCGCCGCACGCGCAGCCCCTTCGTGTTGCCGGGCATCCTGCTCGCCGGAATTGCCGTGGCCCATCTTGTCTTTACCCTAACCGGCGTCACGCTTGCCGAGGCCCGGGTCGACGGCTGGATGTTCAAGGCCCCGGCGGCGGTGGGGCTGACGCGGACCTGGGACCTGACCGATCTCCGCATGTTTCCTTGGCGGGCGCTGCCGGCGCTGAGCGGCGATATTCTCGCCGTCATGTTCGTCACGGCTATCACCATGCTGCTCAACACCACGGGCATCGAGTTTGTTACCCGCCGGGAAGCGGACCTGCAGCGTGAGCTGACGACGCTCGGCGTCGCCAATCTGGGAGCCGCCGCGTTCGGCGGTTATGTCAGCTGCATTTCGCTGAGCCGGACCACGGTGAACTATGCCGCTGGCGGCCGTGGTCGCTTGTGCGGCATGGTCGTGGCGGCCATCTCGGCTTTGGTGCTCACGGCCGATCCCGGCTTTCTCGCCTATGTGCCGCGATACGTGCTGGGAGGGCTCCTGCTCTATCTCGGCACTCAATTGATCTATGGCTGGCTCATCGACTCGGCGCGTCGCATTTCGCCGCTCGAATATGCGTCGCTGCTTGCCATTGCCCTGCTCATCATCCAAATCGGCTTTATCGCCGGCGTACTGATCGGCGTGATCATCGGCTGCGCCACCTTCGCCGTCAGCGCGAGCCGGGTGAACGCCATTAAATTCAGCTTCGACGGCTCCGAATACCGTTCCTCGCTCGACCGCGGACCTGAGGAACTGAGGATTCTTGCCGACCACGGCCGCGAGATCCAAGGCATGAGTCTGCAGAGCTATCTTTTCTTCGGCTCGGCCAATCGCCTCTACCAGCAGGTCAAGGAGCTGTTTGCGCAATGGCCCGATACCCGCTTCCTCTTGTTCGACCTTCGCCTGGTTACCGGCATCGATTCCTCCGCCATGCATAGCTTCACTCAGATCAAGCGCGCCGCCGACGATATCGGCGCACGTCTCGTGCTGGTGAATTTGTCGCCGGAGCTCAGCACAGCGTTCCGGAATCGCGAGTTCGTTTCTGGCGGCGTCATCCTGGCTGACGATCTCGACCACGCCTTGGAGACCTGCGAAAAAGAGGTCATTGCCGCTCATTGGGCGAAGGATGCACAAGGACGAAGTTTACGCGAATGGTTCACGCAGGCGCTCGGCAGTGCCGACCTCGCCGAGCAGCTCACCGCGTGTTGCCAGCGGCTCGAAGTGCGCCAAAACGACATTATCGCCTCGCAAGGCGACCCCGCCGACTGCATGCATTTCATTCTCGAAGGACGCGTCGGCATCATGGTCAAGTTCGACGACGGACGCTCGGTGCGCGTGCGCAGCCTCGGGCCGCACACCACGATCGGCGAGATGGGGCTCATTACCCGGCAAGTGCGCAGCGCCACCATTCAGGCCGAGCTGGACAGCGTGCTCTACGCCCTCAGCTTCGAGGCTTACGAGCGCCTCAAATCCGAGAACCGCCCGCTGCACCAGGCGCTGCTCAGCTATGTAGTCACGGTGATGGCCGAACGCTTGGGCTTCGCGAGCAAGGTGATCGGCGTGCTGCGCCGTTGACTTTGATCTCTGCGGGAAATCCACATCCATCTTGCGCTTCCGCCTGTTTCCGCTTAACGCCGCATGCCATGAGCGCGAAGCACGCCTCCCGCAGCGACCTGGACGACGACGCCAAGGCGATCGTCGGCGGAGACCGTGTGGCTCTCGGCCGCGCCATCACCCTGATCGAAAGCGCCAAGCCCGAGGACCAGGTCCGCGCCCAACGCCTGCTTGAGCTCCTCCTGCCCCGCACAGGAAAGGCCATCCGCGTCGGCATCAGCGGCGTGCCAGGGGCCGGCAAATCAACGCTCATCGATCAGCTCGGGCTTAACCTAGTGGCCCTCGGCAAGAAGGTCGCCGTTCTCGCCGTCGACCCCACCTCGACCCGGAGCGGCGGATCGATCCTCGGCGACAAGACGCGCATGGGGCGCCTCGCCTCGGAGCAAGGCGCCTTCATCCGCCCCTCCCCCGCCGGCGACAGCCTCGGCGGCGTGACCAAGACGACGCGCGAGACCATCGCTCTTGCCGAGGCGGCCGGTTACGACGTGGTTCTGGTTGAGACCGTCGGTGTCGGGCAATCGGAGACCGCGGTCTCCAACATGGTCGATGTGTTCGTGGTGGTGGGAATTCCCGGGGCCGGCGACGAGCTGCAAGGCATCAAGCGCGGGCTGCTCGAGCTTGCCGACGTCATTGCCGTCAACAAGGCTGACGGCGATCAAGTCGAGCGGGCCAATCGCGCCGCAATGGAGTACCGCACCGCGCTGCACATCCTTGCCGCAGGCAATCCGAACTGGTCGCCGGAAGTGCTGACCGTCTCGGCAAGGGACAATACCGGGCTCGACGCGTTGTGGACCAAGGTCGAGGAGCGGCATGCCGCGCTTGAGAAATCCGGTGGACTTGTTGCGCGCCGCGCCGAACAGGCGGTGGCCTGGATGCGCGAGATCTTCGAGCAAAGGTTGCTCGCAGCCTTCAAGGGCAGCAAGGAGGTCGGCCGCCGCTGGACCGAGATGGAAAAAAAGGTGCGCAGTGGCGAGATGACGCCGACGGCGGCGGCGGAGAAGCTCGGGCGCCTCGCCGGCATCGGCGAAGGCTAGCCGCGCGCCCCTCGAAATTTGCTTCCCTTCGACGCTGGAGCCGGGTTAAGCCCGATATCATGGCTCGCCCGCGCGTCCTCCTCACGGGGTTCGGCCCGTTTCCCGGCGCCGCCGAGAATTCCTCGGCCTGGCTTGTGGAGGAGCTCGCGGGAGACCGCCAATCCTCTCAACTCGGATGCGATCTTCATGCCGAAGTGCTGCCCACCGAGTGGGCGGAGGTTGCGAGGCTTGGGCCAGGCTTGGTTCAGCAGCATCGGCCGCGCCTGACCCTGCATCTCGGCCTGCATAAGCGCGCGCAAGGGTTCCGCATTGAGCGCGCGGCGCACAATCTGATCGACCTCCGGGAGGATGCGCGCGGCGCCGTTCTCGACAGGCGCACGATCCTGGATCACTCCGACCGCCGCCTGGACACGGCAATTCCCGCTTCGCAACTCGCCAAGCATTTGCGGGCGCGAGGCCTCCCGGCGGTCGCTTCGCGCTCGGCGGGAACCTATCTCTGCAACTATCTCTATTATCTCTCGCTTCACTGGGCGCGCGGGCAGAACGGGGCGTACGACGTCTGTTTTGTGCATCTCCCGCCTGGGCCCAGCCAAGGCGGCCCCCTGAGCGAGGCTGAGCTGTTGCGTGGCGCCGAGCTGATCATGCGCTACCTTCTGGCCTTCGCGCTGGATCGCGACGGAGCCGAGACCTCTGGCGGCGAAATCGGCCCCGGTATGCGCGTCGCAGAGCCGATGACGCGCTGAACAGGAGATCATGACCGCTACCCGCCGAGAGGTCATCCTTGCCGGCATCGGGCTTGGCATTGCTTTTGCGGCCGGCCCGAGCTTCGCCCAGACCCGCACTTTCGGTGTGGTGCCGTCAGGCGGCGCGACCGACCAGACGGAAATGCTACAGGAGGCCGTTGACGCCGCCGCCTGCTCGGGACTTCCCCTGTTTCTTCCGCCAGGGATCTATTCGACACGGCGGCTTGAGCTGAGATCTGGCACGCATCTCACCGGCGTGCCGGGCCAATCGATTGTCCGCTGCCGCGACGGCGGCGGGTTGATCGGCATCGAGCAAGCGAGGGACATTCGTCTCGAGAGCCTCGTGCTCGACGGCGACGGAAAGGACATGGGCGTGGACGGCGCGCTGCTTGCAGCCACCATGGTCGCGCGGCTTCAGCTCTCGAATTGCCGCTTCCTGCGCTCAGGTTCGAGCGGCATCCTCGTCTCGCGCTGTGAGGATGTGGCCATCACCGGCAACATCGTCGACAAGGCTGCGACCGGCATCGCCGTGACCAACGTCGCACAAGGCTGCGGTCGCGCCCTCGTCCAAGGCAACCTCGTCCGCGACCTGTTCTTCCGCAAAGTTGCTCTTTTCCACGGTATCGGAATTTCCATCGACGCCGACGCCGTGGTGAGGGGCAACAGCGTGGAAAACGCTCCGGGTTTCGGCATCCTTGTGGGTCGCGATCTGCGCGATGTAAGCATCACGGACAATCATATCCGCAACGCTCACATCGGCATCGGCATCCCGGCCGAGATCGTCATGACCGCGCGGCTTGCCGGCAACGTGATTTCAAATGCTCAAAACGGCGCGATTCGTGCCATGCGGGGCCCCGCCCCGATCGGGCCTGACCTTGCCGTCTACGCCGGCGCATTAGCCTGAGGGCCCTGCCCTAACCGATCAACGTGGCGCAGCGGCAGTAGCGGCAGCGCTTTGGCGGGGCAACGCGCGGACCGCGGCCTTGAGCGCAGGTGACGGGCCAACCGTGCCCACCTTCGCGCCGCGCCAAGTGCGCATCTCTCCTGCGAGTTGGCCGGCAAGGACGGATTCGGCCCCAGGCACGAGCTTGGCGAGCAGAACGGCAAGCGCCATCTCGGCGCCCCGCTTGGTGCCGTCGTCGACCTTGACGGCAACCCCGATCCCGAGCGCCGGCAATGCGGCGCAATGGACTCCCTCCGCACCGCCCTTGGCGAAGGCGGTGCCGGGGAGCCCACGCATGACGATGGTGTCGAAGCGGCCCTCGCCAGCAACGAGGTCTGGCGCGGCAAAGCAAGCCTCCATGAGCCGCCGTGCCGCCTCAGCTTGCGTGACCTCAAGCCCTCTGCCGCTGGCAAGCCTGGCGAAGCCAGTGGCCACGGCGGCAAGCGGCAGAGCAAAGGTCGGCACCGAGCAGCCGTCGATGCCGATCTCATCCTGCTCCAACGTAACGTCGCAAATCTCTGAAATGACTCGCCTGATCTCTTGCTGCACGGGGTGCTCGGGTCGCTCATAGCCCCTTGGATCGAGACCGAGGTGAACTGCGGTCGCCAGCATTCCGGCATGTTTGCCTGAGCAATTGTTATGGATCGGCATTGGACTCTTGCCCAAGCGGCTTAACTCGCGCGACGCCCGGTCGCCGATCGGCCAATGCGCGCCGCAGGCAAGCAGCGACTCGTCGAGCCCAGCCTTGGCGAGCAGCGTGCGCACTGCGCCGATATGAGTCTCATCGCCGCTATGCGAAGCGCAAGCGATGGCGAGCTCCGCCTGCCTAAGGCCGAAGGCCTCGGCGGCGCCGCTTTCGATCAGCGGGATGGCCTGCAAGGCCTTGACGGCCGAGCGCGGATAGACCGGGCGTTCGATGTCACCGAGCCCAAGCAGAACGCGCCCGTCAGCATCGGCGATGGCGACGGCGCCGCGGTGGCAGCTCTCCACTAGCCCGCCGCGCGTCACTTCAACCAGAATGGGATTGTCCTGCACGGCTTGGCTCTTGATGGTGACACTTGGAATAAAGGCTTAAGTCCGCGCCCGTTCGCCGGCGCGTGCGGGCCGCTCGGTCGCCGACACGATCTCGATGGGCACGCCAGGATCGTGTTTCGAGGCGCGGATAACAAGAGAGGTTTTGACGCTCGCGACATTCGGCGCGGCGGTGAGCTCATGAATGATGAACTCCTGGAACGCGGTGAGATCGGGCGCCACGCATTTCAGCATGAAGTCGATCTCGCCGGAAAGCATGTAGCAATCGCGTACGATGGGGGAGCCGCGCACGCGCTGCTCGAAGGCGACAAGATCGGCCTCTGCCTGGCTGTGCAGCCCGACCATGGCGAAGGCCGTGACGTCGAAGCCGAGCGCGCGGTCGTCGAGCAGCGCCGCATAGCCGCGGATGAATCCAGCCTCCTCGAGCGCGCGAACCCGGCGCAGACAGGGCGGCGCCGAAATGCCCACCTTGCGGGCAAGCTCGACATTGGTGATGCGGCCATCGGCCTGCAGCTCACTCAGGATGCGCCGGTCGGTTTGATCGAGGCGCGCTTGGCGCATGGGCATGCTCCCTGGACGATGGCCTCGCGGCCGCGTTAGAAGCGGCAGCGCTCAAGGCTGAAAAGATGGCGCTCCTTATCGCGCAATTTTAGGTCCAATTGCGAAAAGAATCGAAAAGAAATTGAGCCTTCAACATTCCGGAAATTCCAGAAACGCAGGCTCTGGGCCTGAAAACGGCACTTGGATCGTCACCGATGGCTCGGTCGGCATGGAAGCGCAAGGCATCGCGGTCGCCGAAGCGGTCGGCTTTCCCTACAGCCTGAAGCGGGTGCGGGTTAAAGGCGCAATGCGCCTCGTGCCGGCGCGGCTGCAGATTTACGTGCCGCCGCGGCGCCTGCTGGATTTTGTGTCCTCCAACGAGCCTCTCGCGCCGCCCTGGCCGCGCCTCATCATCTCGATCGGCCGGCGCAGCGTTCCCATAGCGCTGGCGCTCAAGAGCGTGGCCAAGGCTTTCGCCCTGCACATCCAGAACCCCAAAGTGCCAAAGCAGCGCTTCGACCTGATCGCGGCGCCGCTCCATGACGGCTATGCCGGCAAGAACGTGATCAACACCTTCGGCGCCGTGCATAGCGTCACGCCAAAGCGCCTCGCGGAGGCGGCGCAGAGCTTCGCCGCGAAGATCGATCATCTGCCCCGCCCGCGCATCGCGGTGCTGCTCGGCGGCGACAGCGCGGCCTTCAGCTTCCCGCCGGATCTCGCCGCCTCCTTCGGCGCGTCGCTGGCCGAGGCCGCGCGTGACCGAGGCGGATCGCTGCTCGTCACGCCGTCCCGGCGGACCTCGCCAGAGGCGCTTCGTGCGCTTATCGCGCCAATTGGCAGCGTCCCCCACTTCGTCTGGGACGGCACCGGAGAAAATCCCTATTTCGCCTTCCTCGCCACGGCCGATGCCATCGTGACCACCGAGGATTCGGTCAACATGGTCACCGAGGCGGCGGGCACCGGTAAGCCGGTCTATGTGCAGCGCCTCAAAGGCAGCTCGTCGCGGCTCGGCCGCTTTCATGAGCTGATGCGCGAGCGCGGCGCCACCCGCCCCTTCGCCGGCAAGATCGAATCGTGGTCCTACGCCCCGATTAACGACACCGAGATCGTGGCGCAAGCCATCCGCCGCGCGCTTGGCCTTGAAACCCTTGCGTAAACTCGGCCATGACGGCCCGCGGGTTGCGAAACGCGGCCATTGAGCTTACCTGTTGGCTCCAATTCGTACCCCAGGGCAACCCATGAAGCGCCACGCCAAGATGATCATCATCGGCTCGGGCCCTGCCGGCTACACGGCAGGCATTTACGCCGCCCGCGCCATGCTGAAACCGCTCCTCATCGAGGGCATCCAGGCCGGCGGCCAGATGACCACCACCACCGACGTCGAGAACTATCCGGGCTTCGCCGACGTGATCCAAGGGCCTTGGTTGATGGACCAGATGCGGGCGCAAGCCGTGCATGTCGGCACCGAGATTATTGCCGACCACATCGATGCGGTCGACCTCACCCGCGAGCCCTTCTGGATGAAGGGCGACAGCGGCACGGAATACACCGCCGACAGCGTCGTCATTGCCACCGGCGCGCAGGCTCGCTGGTTAGGCCTGCCCTCGGAGAACAAGTTCAAGGGCTTCGGCGTATCGGCCTGCGCCACCTGCGACGGCTTCTTCTTCCGCAACAAGACTGTGCTGGTGGTCGGCGGCGGCAACACCGCGGTGGAGGAGTCCATCTACCTCGCCAATATCGCGAGCCAGGTCATATTGGTGCATCGCCGCGGCGTTCTCCGCGCCGAGAAGATCTTGCAAGAGCGCCTGTTCGCCAACCCGAAGATCGACGTGATGTGGCACACCGAGCTCGACGAGGTGCTTGGCACCGACGATCCCCTCGGCGTGAACGGCGCTCGTCTCAAGAGCACGCTCACCGGCGAGACCTTCGCCATCCCGGTCGACGGCATCTTCATCGCCATCGGCCATGAGCCGCAGACCGAGCTGTTCAAAGGCCAGATCGAGATGAAGCCTAACGGTTACATCAAGACGGCGCCGTACTCGACCGCGACCAACATTCCCGGTGTCTACGCCGCCGGTGACGTGGCCGACGACGTCTATCGCCAAGCGGTCACCGCCGCAGGCATGGGCTGCATGGCGGCATTGGAAGCCGAGAAATATCTCGCAGGCATCGAGCCGCTGCACCAGGCCGCCGAGTAGTCGGCGCTCACAAAGCTTTCCTTCCTTCTCTCATCGCCGCGATCGCACGGTCCTCGGCATTTTGAACCGCGTCAGGAATGAGGCGGCGTGGACCCGATATGGCCCCAGCTATTTCCTTGTTTTGCCTCATTATTTTTGAGGATGACGCCTTCCCAAAAAACAGCACGAGGGTGTGTAATGAAGGCGTTTCTTTTCGCCGTCGCGAGTATTTTTGCTGTGACGGCTCTGACTACCGAGGGTGAAGCACGACCCAACTATCAAGGTTGGACGGGTGCGAACTATTCGCTCAGCCACCACTACTACCGAACGTCGCGTTCTGCATATGCAAGGCGCAGCAGCCATTACGGGGCGCACTATGCTCGAAGCGGATCTGGCACAAGCCATCACAGTCAGCATGCGAGCCGCTCCTATGGCACGCACACCGCAAGGAGCGGTGCGGGCGGACGTCCCGCGCGCTGGTGCGGCTGGTGGATGCGCACGCAAAAAGGCGGCGGTCCAGTGCTCAACCTTGCCGCCAATTGGCGGCATTGGGGCCGCCCGACCGGCCCACGCGTCGGCGCGGTTGTGGTGTGGTCCCATCACGTCGGAATGATCACCGGACGGACCGCCGGCGGAGAATGGATCGTAAAATCAGGCAATGACGGCGGCGCGGTCCGCGAACGCCCAAGGTCGGTTGCCGGCGCCGTGTTCCGCATCTGAACCTAGCGGCCGAAGCGTCAATCCAGACATCGTGTTGAGTCCGATCCGGACTCGCGGATCAGACGGCGCTTGCCTGGAGAAACGCTTCGGCCGCAGCCAGATCGTCCGCCCGGTTGATATTGAAAAAGGGATCGATCGTCCGGCTGCCGATTTCCAGCGGCGGAAACATGACTTCTCTTGCCTGATGCTGTCTGACCCAATCGCTGACTTTGCGCTCGCCGCTCATCAGCGAGGCTTCAAGATCGGGAGCAAGCGTCATAGGCCACAGACCGAACACCGGGTGTAGCCCGTCTGCCGACCGGGCCACGGCGAGGTTCGGCGCGCCCTCGCCGCTCGCCGAGCAAAGCCGGTCGACGAGATCGGCGGGAAGGAAGGGCGTGTCGCTTGCGGCTGTGATCGCGAAGCGGCTTTGAGGCCGATTGGTGCGCCGCCCATTCAAGTCCGGCAAGAATGCCGGCAAGAGGCCCTACATAGCCCCCGAGCCGATCTTCGACAACCGGCAAGCCGAAGTCCGAGAAGCGTGTCGGCTCGCCGTTGGCGCTGATGATCAGCTCGGCGACCTGAGGTTTGAGGCGTTCGATGACATGGGCCAGGATCGGTCTGCCGGCAAGAGGCAGCAGGCATTTATCGCCGCCACCCATACGGCTCGATTTGCCTCCGGCCAGGAGGATGCCGACCGAATGCTCGCGCACTTTCATGCGTGAGACTCTAGGGCTTGGAGCCCGACGCTGTCACGTTGCGCGAAGCTTTTCAGCCTTGCGGCGCAAACCTGCCGCTGGGGCTCTCTGTCTGCACCACCGGCAGCCGGCACCGCCAAGGCTCGACGCAGATCAAGGCGTTTGACGAAACCCGCGCGCCATTTTGCAGGCCGTCGAGTTCCGCCTGTGGCTTGGGGCCTTCAATTGTCTCTCTTGGCTCCTGCTTCAGCTTGAAGCCCGTGGCCATGAATTTGCGCCATGCCGGCGGGGTCAGCTCGCCCGCGTGCGCCGCGCGCCTCAGCGCATCGAGCTCGCCCTTGGCCTGCGCGCTCAGCCTCAGCGCTATGAGGGACGCCTGCTCGCTTTGGCGGTGCGCCACCTCTGTGGCGACGGTCTTCAGCCTTTGCAACCGGACCGCCGCCTCATCGGCCTTGGCCCGCACCCAGGGCGAAGCCGTCAAGCGGGCGTGATGAAGCTGGTGCGCGAGGTCGTTTGCCTTAACGCGAACCCAGGACCTGCCGCTTGAAGCAGCGCTGAACGAGGCTAGCCCAAGTTTGCGAGCCTTTTCGGCGGTCCAAGCCGATCCAACCGTCGCCGCATCGTGCGTTGCTGTAGCCGCGACATGGCCTTGGCCATGCGCCCAAGAAAGGCTGATTGATGCCGCCTTTGAGGAGGCTTGCGCGAAGGTCCGCGCCTTCGCCGCGGTCCCTGCGGACCCGGCCATTGCAGCATCTCGAGATGCGAGCGCCAGCGCTTGGCCTTTGGCCCGCGTCCAAGAGAAGCCGCTCAATGCCGCCTCCGACGAAGCGTGGGCCATCCTGCGCGTCTTTGCTGCGGTCCACGCGGAGCCGACCGCCGCCGCATCACGAGTTACGAGAGCCAGCGCGTGGCCTCTAGCCCGCGCCGAGGAAATACCTCTTGATGCCATCTCCGACGAAGTGTGGGCGATCGTGCGCGTCTTGGCGGCCGTCCAAGCCGAACCGGACGCCGCCGCATGTCGCGACGCAAGCGTAAATGTGCGCCCCTTCGCCCGCGTCCAAGAAAAGCCACTCAATGCCGCCTTGGACGATATTTGCGCGAGGGCGCGTATCTTGGCCGCGGTCCAAGCGGCACCAATGGCCGATGATTCGCGGGCTCCGTTCGTCAGAGCGGTCGACCTGACGGCGAGCCAGGAAGTGGCGTGCGCCGCTGCCGTGAGCAACGCGCGGGCCAATGCGCGAGACTTGGCACGGGTCCAGGCGAATGACGCGGTAGCCGCGCCAGCCGACACAATTGCCAGCGCGCGCCCTCTGGCAGCGAGCCAAGACGAGCCGAGCGAGAGCAAGTTGAACGAAGCGAGCGCAGCTTCTCGCACCCTGGCCGCAATCCATGAGAAACTGATGGAGACAGCCCGCAGAGCTGCACGCGTGAGAGCGCCCGCTTTGGCGCTCATCCAGGCATAACTCGCCGCAAGCAGCCGAGCCGACGCGACTGTCAACGCCTTCGCCCTGGCGGCGATCCACAAGGAGCTGGCCGAAACTGCTCTGAGCGATGCGAGCACTACCGCCCGCGTCCTGGCCGATATCCAGGAGACGCCGATCGAAAGCTGTTTGAGCAGCCACGCCGAGAGGGCGTAAGCGGAGAGCGCGATCCACGCGGCGCTCTTCCAAATCAGGTGGCCGAGGTAAGCGAGCCCGTTCCGGAACGACAACCAGGCCGAGCGAACGAAGACGGCGACGGACAACGCGCCCCATTTGGCCGACCGCACCATGCGTTGCCGCGCAAGCCGGCGCCGCTCTTTTGCTTCCTGGCGCTTGACCCAGCTTGCATGCCGCGCCCGATTGCGCTGCTCCGAAGCGACGAAATCCTTGAGCCACCGATCATATTGATCGAGGTCCTTGGTTACCGACGCGACAACGTCTTTCGACCGGGAGATCTCTCCTTGAGCGAGTTCAATAGGATCGAGACTGTCGCTGGCACCGGACACGAAGATGTTCCCCCAGGAAGACGACGCAAAGCTGGCCGCCTCCTCCGCAAACGCGGAACCAGAGTGGTCCGTTCCGTGCTATCATTCAAAGCACGAGCGGGGTGCCGACGCGCCGCAACCCACGGTCGCCCTGGGCCACCCCGACAATCGGTCAATCCGCAACTGCGCTGATTGGAGGTGTCCCATGCCAGAAGCGGCCTACAGTTCAAACATGACGGAAGCCGTTGCGGTCTTCCACGATGTTAAAACCTTCCAAGCGGCCATCGACGAACTGCTGTTGGCTGGCTTCGACCATGCCGACATCAACGTGCTCGCTCAAGAGGATACAATTGCGTCGAAGCTCGGGCCGACCTACGCGTCAACCGCCGAGTTCGAGGACGATCCTGAGGCTCCGCGCATCGCCTATATCCCCAATGAAACCATCGGCAACGCTGAGGGCGCCGTCATCGGCGCTGGCTTCTATGTACCCGCCATGTTCGGCAGCCTTGCAGTAGCGGCCTCTGGAGGCACGCTGCTCGGCGTTTTTGCAGCGGCGGCGCTTGCTGGCGGCGCCGGCGGCCTGATCGGGGCGGCACTGGCACGGTTTATCGGCCACGAACATGCAAAGCATCTCGATCAGCATCTGCAACACGGCGGCCTTTTGCTGTGGGTCAGAACGCGCGACGCCGACTGTGAACAGCGGGCACTCGAAATTCTACGCCACCACTCGGCCCGCGACGTACATCTGCACCAGATTCCCGAGCGAGCCTGCAAGGAGAGCGATGTCCCGCGCGAGCGTCCGCGCGTGGTTCATCTCCTCGATCGCGAATATTCCTTCGACTTCCTTGGTCGCCCGCCTCAACCCTGAAACGGGGCCGCGCGGAGTGCGTGGCAAACTCGCTGCACGTCCAGTAGCGGGGATCAGCGCTCGATGCGGCTGATCTTCGAGCCCTCGAGGCTCAAATTGTACATCAGCCCCTGGGCATCGAAGATGAAGGCAATGACCGGGCTGGTAAGGGTATCGGTATCGATGGCACCGCCGGCGCCGACCGTTACAACCACGATTGATCCATCGACGCCGACCTTCCAACCATAGGCATTGCGAAATCCGGCGAGCGCCTCTTCGGTCATGAACATGATGATCACCGACCTGGACTGGACTCCGAGCTGGAAGCCGAAAGAGGCCGAGATGATGTTGTAATAGCCTGCGGGCTCTCCCCTGATGATGAGAACCCCTTCTCCATATTCCCCGCCAATGCCGAGGCCTGCCTTGATCACCGAGGGAAACACCAGAACGCCCGCAGCCTTCCGGCCAAGCTCGCGCGCGGACGGATTTTGGCCGACGAAGCTCGTCAGCGTTGCATTGGCGTCGGCGTTGATCTGAGTGGCCGAGGCAGCGTTGGCGGTTTGCGGTGCCGCTGCGAGCGCAAGCAGTGCAAATGACATCAGGAATAGGGCGCGCAATGCGTTCATGTCGAAGCTCCCCCTGGCCGCATCTCGGTCAATCACTCCTGCGCCGCAAATCCGGCGACTTTAGGCAAAGAAAAAGGCGAGGTGCCGAAGCCCCTCGCCTTTTTGCATTGCGTCAGCGCGCTTTACGCGGCCTTGGCGTAGTAGGACTTGAGCCCGTTCATCACCTTCTGCTTGTCGAAATCGGCGCCCATGGCAAGCATGGCGTCGGCAAAGCGGCCGGCGATCTCGGCGATCTGCTCAGGGCTCAGCTGGTTGAGGATGCCGATGCGCACCTGCACCGGCTCGGATAGCGTCGGCCAAATGCCGAAACCTTGCGCCCTGGCGCCCTGCACCAGCTCCTTCTCCTTGCCCTTGAGCTTGCCCGGAAGGTTGAGCACGATAAGGCTCGTCATGTTGGAGGTGACATCGCAGCCCATGGCCTCCACCGCCTGGCGGAGCGCCTTCTCGTGATAGGCGTAGTCTGACGCTTTGCGGCGCCGGCCATAGCCGAGGATGATGCGAAGCGCCTCGTGGAACGCCGCCACCGCATAGCAGGAATGGGTCTGGTGATAGGCCGGCGTCGGGGTGTCCTTGCCGTCGATGATGCCCCAATGGCGTGCGTCGAGGACCGGGTGGTGGACATAGGTGCGGCAGCCGCGCTTCCGCACCATCTCGATGGCCTTGTCGGTGAAACTGACCGGCGCATAGGTGAGCGGCAGCGACAGCACGCCCTTCTGCGGACACGACGCCCAGGCAACCACGCCCGGATAGTCGTCGATATTGAAGTCGGCGACGCCGAGGCTCGACACCGCGTCGACGATGCCCATCACGCCGTGCTTGAGGCAGGCGTCGCTGAAGCCTTTAAGGTCGTTGATGCGGCCCGATCCAGTCTCCCAATGGGCCATGAACGCCCACATCGGCTTGTGCTGGGCGAGCGCCTTGTCGACCGTCTCGCCGCTCACCGACTGGCCGTGTGGCGTGTCGATCACCACCACGCTTTTCGGCTTCGGATTAAGTGAATCCGCCGCAAGCTCCTCGGCGGTCGACGCTTTCATCCGGATGGTCAGCGTGTCGATGCCGGAGAAGGTGCCATTGGGAAAGGCCACGACCTTGTCGCCGGGCAGGATGAGCGACAGCACGCAGTCGAGCCCCGAAAAGCCCGTGCCGGCGACGCCGTAGGTATAGACGTTCTTGGTCCCCCACAGCTCGCGCAACATCTCCTTGGCTTCGAGCATGCCGCGGAGAACGTCCTTCTGCATGTGATCGGCGACGCCGGTCTTGGCGAAGCGCTCCAGCACACGAGGATCGGTGTTCCCCGGCCCTGGGCCGGCGGCAAGCGTCTCGGGGATGTCAAGCTGCGGATAAATCGTCATTTTGGGAACCCTCACGAAGGTCTAATGGTCGGCGCACAAATATTCGGCATATCGTCTAGCGGGCTGGAAGCCCGGCGGCAAGTCCGCCGAGGCTCGGTTTACGCTGCCTTGGCCGCGCGTGAGGCGAGCACCTGGTCGGCGATTTTGCCGGTCAGCTCGGCGAGATGGTCGAATTTGGCGGTGAAGGTACCGACGCCCGCGGTCGCCGATCTGAGCTCCACGATCAGGTTCTGAATCTCGGCCTCCGGGATCTGCGCCTGCACCAGGTCCCATCCCGGCCATCCCGGCCGCGTATCGAAACCGAGGATCTGCCCGCGCCGCGACGAGATGATGCCGTTGATCTTGGCCGTCGCCTCGGAGGGCACCGCAATCTCGACCGCCATGATCGGCTCGAGCAGCACGGGGGAGCATTGCGGCAAGCCTTCGCTCATGGCGATGCGCCCGGCCTGGCGAAAGGCCATATCGGAGGAATCGACCGAATGATAGGAGCCGTCGATCAGACAGACGCCGACATCGACCACGTTGAACCCGAGCGGGCCTGAGTGAAGATAATCACGCACGCCGATCTCGACCGACGGGATGTAGTTCTTCGGCACCACGCCACCGGTGATCTCGTCGCTGAACTCGAAGCCGCTCCCTCGCGGTCGCGGGCCGATGGTCACCACCACATCGCCGAACTGGCCGTGGCCGCCGGACTGCTTCTTGTGACGGCCGCGCACCTCGGTCGATTTGCGGATGGTCTCCTTGTAGGGGATCTGGCGCGGCCTGGTCGAAGCGTCGATGCCGTATTTGCTGGTGAGTTTCTCGAGCGCCACCCGGAGGTGCATCTCCCCCTGCCCCCATAGCACCATCTCGCCCATGTCCTGGCTGTGGGTGAGCGAGATCGAGGGATCCTCCTCGATGATCTTGGCGATGGCCGCGGTGAGCTTCACCTCGTCTTTCTTCTCCTTGGCGGCGATGGCGAGGCCGAACACCGGCTGGCTTGGCGGCACGGTCTCGAGCTTCAGCGGTTTCGCCTTCTCGGCGACGAGCGTGTCTCCGGTCTTCACGCTGTCGAGGCGGCCGAAGGCGACGGTATCGCCGGCCTTTGCCTCGCCGCGCTTCGTCGGCTCCTGGCCCATCAAGGTGAAGAGTCCGGAGATGCGCTCATCGTCGGCGCCGCCCTGCACCGTGGTGCCGTCGGTGAAGCTGCCGGTGAGCACGCGAGCGAGCGAGAGCTTGCCGCCATGCGCGGTATGGAAGGTTTTGAGGATATAGGCACAAGAGGGCGCGCCTTCGACTTTAAGGCGCTTGGCTGTGGCTCCGACAAAAGGGGATTCGTGCCTCAGCGCCTTCAACAGGCGCAGGATGCCGTTGCCGTTCTCCGCCGAGCCCATCAGCACCGGACAGATGACCCCGTCGCGCAGCTCCTTGGAAAGGTCGTCGAACACCTTGTCGCGAGGCGGCGGCACGTCCTCAAGCAGCTGCTCCATCAACTCGTCGTCATAGTCGGCGAGCTTCTCCAGCATGGAGAACCGCGCCTGCTTCTCGCCGTCGGCGAGCGCCTCGGGAATGCTGACCACTTCGCTCGGCGCATGCTCGCGATAGACAAAAGCACGCTCGAGAGCGAGATCGATGAAGCCGGTGACGATGTCGTTCTCCCAGATCGGCACCTGGCGCAGCACGAGCGGCTTGGTCGAGGCCGGCTGCAGCATGGGCACGACGTCGCGGATTCGCGCCTCGGCCTTGTCGATCTTGTTGACGAACAGGAAATGGGGAATGCCGCGATCCTCGAGCTGCTTGAGGATCAGCTGAAGCGCCGGAACCTTCTTTTCGTCTGGCTCGCACACCACGATGGCGGCGTCGCAAGCCGCGAGCGCGTTGGCGGCGTCGGCCTGAAATTCGATCGAGCCCGGGCAATCGAGGAAGGTGTAGCTGTCGCCGAGGAAATCGACGGTGGCCACGTTGAGCTCGACGCTCATGCCGTGATGCCTGGCTTCTTGCGAGGCGTCGCCGACGGTGTTCTTGGCCGCCATGGTGCCCTGCCTGCCGATGGCGCCGGTGCGGGCAAGGATGGCTTCGAGAAGTGTCGTCTTACCACTGAGATAGGGGCCAACCAGTGCGATGCAGCGGGCGCTGCGGGCTGGTTGGCCCTGCGCTTGGCCCATACTCTCCTCCCATGGTCTTTTCCGCGGGAAGGCCCGACGATCGTCCCGCGCCGTCTTGTGAACCTATCGTGTCAAGGGATGCGCCCTCTGGCAAGAGGCCCAATTTGGTTCACTGAAGTCTAAGCGGGCCGGTCGTCGCGAGCGGACCGACCGGCTGGAGGCGCTCACGCGGCTGTTCTGCTCGGGTTCCTATGCCATTATGCTCTCGGCTTCATCGAGTGGAGTTTCCATGCGCTGGCTTTGCATCCTTGTTTTGGCCTCTTCCCTATTGGCCGTGCTGCCTCTCGCCCTCGGCGGCGACAGAGCAGCGGCGATCTTTTCCTGCGGGATGTTCGATGGAAAATTTCAATGCAGGGCAACTCAGGGAGGCGCCACACATGGCAAGAACGCCTCTCCGAACGAGACATCGAGGCCCGAAGAGGCGCCGCAAGGCTCGACGGATGGCACCTTGCAGGGCACGGCACCCCCTCCGCCAGGTGCGAATGGCCCGGCCCAGGAGGTTGTTCAGCCAGGCGAGCATTCGTGCCCTCCCGGCTACAGGGTTCTCGCCGCTCCGAACGCATCAGGTGGGTATTGCGAGCCGCCAGAGGGAGCGTCCGAGGCGACTAATATGGGCTGCGAGCACGGTATGGTGGGCACGCCGCCGAACTGCCACTGCCCGAAGAATTCAGAGCTGCTCGGCGGCAACTGCGTTCACTACACCGCGACCTGCAGTAACGGGCTCGCCGCTGATGCCCCCCCTCAAGCATGCGCGGGGACCGAGGAAAAGCTCGCCTGCAAAATGCGCCAAGACGGATTGAAGGACTGTTGCTGTCTGCTCTACGACAAGCTGTAGGCATCGACCGAAGTCGAGCCAGGTCGGGTCTCATCCTCAGGCTATTTGGAAGACCTAGGCTTGCGCGCCGACCGTCGCTTTGCGCTCGAGCTTGCCCCAACCGACGAGCGGCCCAATCGCCGCGGTAAAGAGCGCCTTCAGCACCACCCAATACATGAGCTGCCGGTATCCGAATCGCTGCAGCAACAGCAACGGCGCCAACCTCCATTTTTCGCGCCGCTCCATCATGAGAGCGAGGGTGGCGCTACCGAGGTCGATCAGCAGGAACACGAGATAGTAGATCAAGACCTTCCTCAAGGAGTCGGGGTCGTATTGATCCTGATGTTGCAGCATCTGCAGGCTGACGGAGATGAGCCGCCAGATCAGCGCCAGGTCCACGAGAGGGGCGATCGAGGTGAGCAGGAACTGGAACAGCCAGGTTTGCGGGACGGCAAAAAGACCGAGCGCGCCGTAGCGCGGCCTGAGCGTAACCCTGCGGTACTTCCACAGACATTGCAGCGTGCCATACGCCCAGCGGAAGCGCTGCTTGATGAGGGCCCTTACCGTATCGGGCGCTTCGGTCCAGCCAATGGCAGAGCTGTCGTAGAGCACCGTGTAACCAGAGGTCAGCATCGCCATCGTCAGGTCCTGGTCCTCGGCGAGCGTATCGAGCGGGAAGCCGCCCAAACGCTCGAGCGCCTCCCGTTTCCAGGCACCGATGGCGCCGGGAACCACCGTGATGCAACCAAGCGCGGCAAGCGCCCGGCGCTCGAGGTTCTGACTGGTGACATATTCAAGCGCCTGCCAGCGCGTGATCATGTTGATGCGGTTGCCAACCTTGGCATTGCCGGCCACGGCACCGACCGCAGGGTCGCCGAACCAGCGCACGAGCTTTGAGATCGCATCCTTCTCGAAATGGGTGTCGGCGTCGAGCGCGACGACGACTTGCCCGCGCGCGTGCCTCAGGCCGAAATTGAGCGCCGCCGCCTTGCCGCCATTGGCGATGGTAAACAGCTTGACGCGGGGATCTTCGGCGTAATGCGCCCTGATCTGCTCGGAGGTGTCGTCGGTCGAGCCGTCGTCGATGACGATGACCTCCAAATTCGGATAGTCGCTCGCCAGGATGTGGTGGACGGCGCCGGCGATGACCTTGCTTTCATTATGTGCCGGGATGAGCACCGTCTGCAGCGGCGGATGTTGCGGGAGCGGCGGAGGCAACCGGCGTGCTTCGGCCCGCCGATTGCCGAGCGCCACCCCGCTCAGGAACAGGACGCGGACGACGCCGAGGCCGATAGCGAGGACGAATACCACAGTGAGAAGACTGCCAAGCCAGCTCAGCGTCATGAATACCGGCAGGCTGATGAGCTGGGCGTATGAGCGCGGCGGCAAAGGCGGCATGGCCTGGTCGCGCGTGAGCCCGGCGAGCTCCGACACCGGCACGAAATCATAGCCCTTGGCCCTGAGACTATCGATCAGCTTCGGCAATGCCGCGACCGTTTGCGATCGGTCGCCGCCCGAATCGTGCAGCAAGATGATGTGGCCCCTGCTGTCAGGGTTGGGGTCGCTCACCTGCTCGATCACGCGATCGACGATGGTGTCAGCCGGGGGCCTCAGCCAGTCATTCGGATCGACTTGCAGGCCCACGGTCACATAGCCCATCGACTGGGCGATCTCGATCGGCACGATCTCGTCGCTCGTGGTGGGCTCAGCGTCACCGAGGAAGGGGGCGCGGAACAGCCGCATCGACCGCCCGGTCAGCGCCTCGATCAACCGCTGATTGGCGTTGATCTCGAGCGTCACCAGGCTATCGGGCAGCTCCCCAAGGTTTGGGTGAGTAAAGGTGTGATTGCCGACATCGTGGCCTTCGGCGAGGATGCGCCGCACGAGATCGGGATTGGTTTCCGCGTTTTCGCCGATGACGAAGAAGCTCGCATGGACGCCCTTC
Source organism: uncultured Alphaproteobacteria bacterium (assembly GCA_963825835.1). GTDB lineage: Bacteria > Pseudomonadota > Alphaproteobacteria > Rhizobiales > Methyloligellaceae > Methyloceanibacter. The sequence continues at coordinate 95,566 of CAWGVA010000033.1, forward strand.
GCCTTCAGGATGTCGAGGATCTTCGGCGTCCAGTCCGGGTCTGGGCCGTCGTCAAAAGTGAGCGCGAGCTTCCTCGGCGTGGTGCCGGTTCGCTCAATCACGAAAGGGGTCGGTACCGCCTTGTAGGTCTCGTCGACGATCTGACCTGTGTCGTGGTCGATGTCGAAGGTTCGCGTTCCCGGGGCGGGCTCTTCGCGCACATGCAGCACCTCGCCGCGGCCCTCAAAATCGATGTCCTGGCTGGTGCCGATCTCGCGTAAGTCATCTGGAGGCGGCGCCCCGTAAGTCTGACCGAGCACCGACCAGACCGATGGATCCTCCGAGCCGACCCGCCACAGCGCATAGCCGGCCATGCGATAGGCGTCGCCGGCCTCGACCTCATTGAAAGCGGTCACGCCATCGAGGAACCACACGTCGTGACGGTTCCCGTCGTCCTCGATAAAGGAGAAATGTGGATTTGCCGTCTTGGGATCGAACTCGATCTTGGCTTCGGAATCCTTTGCCGAAAGCACGGCCTCTTCAAACGTCAGCTCCTGGGTCTGGTGTCCCTTGACCCAATCGTAACCGTAGCCGCCGATGGCAAGGATGGTGCGGTCGGGATCGAGCTCCTGCATGCGCTTGTCGAGTGTGTTCTCGAACCAATCTTCGCCGGCGATGCTTCCGGGCTTACTTTGATCCCAGTGCTGGTCGTAGCCCATCAGCAGCATGTAGTCGGCAATCTTCGCATAGGTGACGTAAGGCCAGCTGTCGTCATCGAAGGGAACGGCGAGCACCATGACGAGGCCGTGTGCGGCAAACGCGCTCGACAGTTCGCGCAGAAAGTCTTGCAAGTCATTCTGTGATTTGGCCGGAACCTCCTCGAAGTCGATGGTCAACCCTTGAAACTTGTTGGTCTCGAGAAAGGAGACAATCTCGTCGATGCGCGCCGCGCGCGCTGTCGGATCGGCAAGCAGCCGCGCGAGGCCGGCTCCGTCCCATTTGCCCTCAACCGCATTCTGGATCATGGGAAGGACCGGCGTGTCGGGCTTCGTCTCCTGAATCAGCTTCAACACCCGATCATCGACATCGGCCTTCAGCTCGAGAGCTGGTCCTTCGAGGCTCAGCCAGCTCGGGACCACCCAATCGAGATGGGGAAGCGCCCGCTTCAGCGCCGGGTAGCTGTTGTCGTCCCAGTTGACGTAGAAGCCGATGCTCAAGGAGCGGTCTTTCGACCCCCTGAGCGGTGCCGGAATAGGATGGCGATCGACGACCTCAGCTTGCGGATGGCGCGTGCGCAGGCCCCTCTCCCGCTCGCGCAAGTCTGACGCGAGCTTGTAGGCGGTCTTCAGCAATTCGGGATCGGCGGCATTGCTGTCGGCAACGGCATGCGCCGGCGAGCAGGTCGGCGCCCAGGCACAGCGGATCGAGCTATGGGCGGAGAGCTGCTGGTCGAAGCTCGTATCGTCTGGCCGATTCACGACCAAAAGGATCGCCGTAAACAACACGAAAATGACGGCGCTGACGGTGCCGGCGGCCCACGCCAAGGCCTGCAGCAGGCGCGCGCGTTTGCCTGTGGGGTCGAAGAAGATGGGCTTGCCAAGCATGGGGGTCCGCACCGTAAGGGTTAGCGCGATTCCTTCCTCACCCCCGGCCACGCGGATTTACGCGCTTCGGTCCTTCGTGTTCCAGCGCCAGAACGCCGCATCCCTCCGGCAAGAGCGCCCGCTGAGGTTTAGCGGTTCTGCCCGAGGGGCTGCCCGAAAGAGAACTCGATGATGTAGCCGCTCGGGTCTTTGACCGCGCAAAGATAGCCGGTCGGTGGCGGGAACTCCTGCGGTTCCCAAAATAGCCGCCCCTCCCGCCGCCCGCGCTCGGCAATGGCATCCACATCGGCGCGAGAAGGAACGGCAAAGCCGTAATGCGTCATGTCGTCCTTGCCCTGCGAACGATCAGGTCCTCCGCCAAGCAGCACGAGCACGAACCGGTCATCATCTCCCTGCGCCATCCACACGGTGCGCGCGTCGCCCTGCCCGTGCTCCTTGACGATGCCGAGCCCGCAATAGCTTTGATAGAAGGCGATCGACTGATCGAGGTCGCGCACGTGCAGGGCGCAGTGGGTGAATTCCGGCGTCATGCAATCGGCTCCGCGGGCGTTTCGCCACGCTCTGCCGCGTCGGCGCGCAGCACAGCAGCGACCGCATCGAGGATCAGCCCGAACCGGGAGAACACCCAATAGTGCCCGGCGCCGGGGATGACATCCAACCGGCAATTGGGGAGCGCCCGCGCCAAGGCATAGGCAGCCTCCGGCGGCACGACCGGATCGTCACTGCCTTGCCAAAGGATGGTCGGCACGTCGATATCGGCAAACCGCAAGCGCCAGGGCGAGCAATAGAGCCGGAGATCCTGTGCCACCCCCTCCACGCCAGGTCGCAGACCTTCGCCCATGGCCGCCTGTAGGCTTATCCTTACGCTGGATCGCGCCAACAACTCCCGATCGGGCGCGCGGACCCGCCGCATCAACCACCGATAGGCACTGTCCGGCGACTTGAACACCATCGAGCGCAGCCTGTGAAAGAAGGGCCGAGTTGCCCACGGCCTGCGCGCGAGCCGCCTGAACAGAAGCCTCTGAAATCTGGAGAGACGAAGCTGGCCATCCGCCACCTCGCCGATCGGCGCGACCAACGCCAGGAGACTGATGCGGTCCGGCATGGCTGCGGCTGCCGCCACCGCGTAGGGTCCGCCACCTGAGACGCCGATGACGGCGAAGCGGCCGAGACCATAGTCGTCGGCCACGGCGCTCAGATCCTCGGCGATTTGGGCGAGAGTCTCGGAGCGTCGATAGTCCGACAGTCCGTAGCCGGGGCGCTCCGGCGCGATCAAACGGATGCCCCTGTCCCGCGCCGCTCTATCCGCGAGGGCAAACATCAGGCGCGAGCCCGGTGTCCCGTGCAGCGCAAGCACCGGCAGGCCGCCTATATCGCCATATTCGGCGCAAGCGACGCGACGTCCGTCAGGAAGCACGAGGATGCGTAACGGCGGCGGCGATCCGGTCGTGACGATCACTCCCTTGCCGCGCTGTCGCACCGAGGCAACGCGGCAGTTCGAAGGCAAGGCGGCCTGGCCGGCAGCCTATTCGCAACCGATGATGATATCGCCGGGGTTCACCATCAAGATCACGCTCTTGCCCTCGTACAGACCAAGGGTCTCCAAGGAGGCGATGGTGACGCTGGCTTCGAGCATGGTATCGCCGGCGATGGCGACATAGACGATGGCTGTCACCGCTCCTTTGCGGATCTCCATGATCTTGCCGTTGATCTGATTGCCCGTGCTGAGCTTCATCGGCGTCCCCATGCCTGATCTCCCGCTCAGGTCACGTTCGCGCAAAAGCGCTGAATGCGGCGGCAGGCCTCTTCCAGCGCCTCGATGCCGGTCGCATAGGAGATGCGGAAGAAGGGCGAAAGCCCGAACGCCGCGCCATGCACCACGGCGACGCCCTCCTCCTGAAGCAGCGCGGTGGCAAAATCCTCATCGGTCTCGATCTTCTTGCCGTCTCGCGACGTCCGGCCGATGACGCCGGCGCAAGACGGATAGACGTAGAAGGCTCCTTCCGGCGTCGGGCAACTGATCCCTTTTGCTTGATTGAGCATCGAGACGACGAGATCCCGGCGATCCTGGAAGGAGGCGACCCAGCGCTTGAGGAAATCCTGCGGACCTTCCAAAGCTTCGACCGAAGCCCACTGGCTGATCGAGCAGGGATTTGACGTCGACTGCGATTGCAACGTGGCGATCGCCTTGATCAACGGCTCGGGCCCTCCGGCATAGCCGATACGCCAGCCGGTCATGGAATAGGCCTTGGAGACGCCGTTCATGGTGAGCGTCCGTCCCCTGAGCTTGGGCTCGACCTGTGCCGGCGTGGAGAAAGCGAAGCCGTCATAGACGAGATGCTCATAGATATCGTCGGACAGCACCCAGACATTCTCGTGCTTGAGCAGCACGTCTGTGAGCGCCTTGATCTCCTCGCGCGTATAAGCGGCGCCGGTCGGGTTCGACGGCGAATTGAAGATGAACCACTTCGTGCGCAGCGTGATCGAAGCTGCGAGCGCCTTGGGGCTCAGCTTGAAACCATCCTCGAGCTTGGTCTCGACCACCACCGGCGTTGCCCCGGCAAGCAGCACGATGTCGGGGTAGCTCACCCAATAGGGCGACGGCACGATCACCTCGTCGCCCGGATTGAGGGTGGCTAGCAGCGCGTTGTAGAGCACTTGCTTGCCGCCGCTGCCGACGGTGATCTCGGCGGGCTTGTAGGTGAGGTCATTCTCCCGCTCGAACTTTGAGGCGATGGCCCGCTTCAGCTCGGGGATGCCGTCGACCGCCGTGTATTTGGTTTCGCCGCGCTCTATGGCGGCGATGGCCGCCTGCTTGACGTTATCCGGGGTATCGAAGTCAGGCTCGCCCGCGCCAAGACCAATGACGTCGAAGCCGGCGGCCTTCATCTCGCGCGCCTTGCTCGTAATCGCCATGGTGGGCGAGGGTTTTATCCTCTCAAGCGCGTGGGCAATCAGACCCATGCCGTTCTCCTGAAGCTAAATGAAGGGCCGCAAAAACTGGGTGGCCGGAAGCGGCCGCACCCTAAGCGCTGACCCCCGCTCCGTGCAAGACTTAAGGCGGAAATGCAAGACGGCGCGGGGGAGACCCGCGCCGTCTGGGAAATCTTTGTGAGCGAATGCCTCCAGTTTAGGCAGCGGCCTGCCGGTTCAGGCTGCTCTCCGCAAGCTCGGTCAGAGTGCGGTCGGCGTTGTATTCCTGCTCGAGCGTCTGGTTGAGCAGCGTCGCCGCTTCTCTCATGCCGAGCTGGTTCGCCCAAGCGATCAGCGTGCCATAACGAGCGATCTCGTAATGCTCAACGGCCTGCGCGTCGGCAATCATGCCCGCATCGAGGACATCCGCATCGGCGGCTTCCTTCATGTCCTCGGCGCCCTCTTCGAGGATTCCTTTGATGGCGGGGCAGGTTTTGCCGGCGGCTTTGGTGTCGCATAGGGCGAACACCTGCTCGAGGCGCTCCACCTGTCCTTCGGTCTCCTTGAGGTGATGTTCGAAGGCCCGCCGCAATTCTGAAGAATCGGCCTGCTTAGCCATCTTCGGCAGCGCCTTCAGAATCTGTTTCTCGGCGTAGTACATATCCTTGAGAAGGTTGATGAAAAGATCCTCGAGCGATTTCATTTTGGTCATGAGTGGGGGCTCCCTTGGGCTAAGTGTTCGTCCGCGCGGAGCACGTTGCTCCGGCCGGCATTTCTCCAATCGTGATGAGCGGCTAACTTGCAGAACTGGGGGGAGGTTCCCCACATTCGCTGAGGCTGTCGCGTCCTCAATTGCGCCATAGTTGGGGCGCGTTTGCCGTGGATAGCCACAATCCGGTTAAGCATGCGCCCAAATGAGATGGTTCGCTTTGCTCTGTGCCGGAGGATCATCAAAGGCCAAGGCAATGACCGTTCAACGCCAGGCTCCGCACTTGAACGAGCGGATGCCGCTATCGACCTCGCTCCTTCCGACACTTTTTCTTTTCTCCGCTCTCCTCGCATTTCAAGTTGGCCTGCCGGGTCTGCTCGCAGCCCGTGAGGGGGGGCCGACTATGTTCGAGGTGCTTCTTGCGAGTCTTTGCGTGGTGACGCTTGCATGGTGGCGTTGCCACCGCCGCGACTCTACCTCCCCGCGGCGGATTAGGAGGGGGATCTGATGCCGGAACGGGGGCCGGTACAGCTCCTCCTCCACTTCCTGCGCCAAGCGCCGGGTTGGAAGATTGGATTGGCGGTCGCCCTGGTCGCCACGCTCGGCCTGCTGCCGGGAGAGGAGAGCCTGTACCAAAAAGCGAAGACAGGCCTTGCCCAGTCGTTGCGCCAAGCGGCCTGGACGCACGCACTTGCCGGCGAGCCTCAAGCGAAGCCATGGCCTTGGGACCAAGCCACTCCCGCCGTTAACTCCGTGGTGCCGCGGCTTGGCCTTAGCGCGGCCATTCATTGCGACGACGCCAAGACTTCCGAACAGATTTCCGAGCCTGCACCCCAGCCGGTCGGGATCGACGCACGCGATCCGCATTTGGCGTCCGACGATGCCGGGATCGCCGAGGACGCCGATGCTGTCAGGGTCGACGGCGAGGAGGTTTTCTCTGAGCAAGACCGAGACGACCGGCTCTGGGAGCCGGGCGCGCCGCCACTGGCCACTACTCCATCGCCCAACTGCTCTCCTCTCGAATCGTCAATTCCCGGTGCCATCCACCTGATGATCGAAGCGATCCAGGGGAACGGGATCGGAACCGAGCAGAGGAAGCTCTAACCGCCACTGATTACGGACGCTTTGGCCGCTTCTTGGACGGCGATGGCGCGGGCTGTGCCGCCGGTGGAGGCGGCGGTGTCACCCCCTGTGTCGTGGCCGGATCGGTTGCCGTGGGCGCTGCTTGCGGCTGCGCCGCGCCGGCTTCAGCCGCCGGTGCTCCCGGCACTGGGGCAGCAGTCCCGTCTTGCGTTGGCGCACCGGGGACCGCACCAGGCTGCTCCGGCACGCCGAGCGTTGCGGTGGGAGGCGGCAGCGCCATCGGCTTCCGCTCGGTTTCGATCTTGTCCTTCAGCTTGGCGAGAGCATCGCGGTATTCGGCCCCGACATAGCGATCGAGCAGCAATCCCTTCCAGCGCTTGAGCGGGCTCGTGCCCGACTTGTAACCGAAGCCCCACGTCACCTTGCTGCCAGAGCCCGAGGGCACGACCTCGTAGTAGCTCGTTCCATCCAAGCCGTTGAAGTTCACGGCAAGATCGATATGCCGGTTTGGGCTGCTCTCGACGATTTCCATGCTGCCGGTGCCCACGGACGGCTTGCTGCTCGTCCACTCAACCTTCGCGCCCTTGCCTTGCTCCGGACCTGAATAGGCCACGGTGAGTTGCGGATCACGCGCCGCCCATGGCGACCAATCGGCGAAGCCGTGCATATTGTTGAGATAGGGGAAGACCGCGGACTCGGGCGCGTTGATCACCACCGAGCGCGCAATAGTGACATCCTGGGGAAGAACGAAAGCGACCCCGAGCAGGATCACGGCGAGAGCGCCGAGCCCGAGGATCAACCGCATGATGGGACGCATCGCTTCTTTCCTCCGTTGTGCCCTGACAACTTCCCACGGCGCATCCGGCCTGTGCGCAAGCAGGCTAAGCGCCTCGCTTTTTGACAGAAAACGATTACCGTTGCGACCGGCATATCACCCTATCCCCGCTCGTCACGCTTTGCCCTGTTTTCCGCGATTGTAACGCGAGGGGCAAGCGCCGGGTTCACTCTCTTTCCCTGCTCGTCCCTAGTTGTCCGGTGCCAATTCGGGTGCCAACTTTTTTAGCGCCAGCCTACCCGTTGTCTCAGACCCACTTTCTGGCTTTTTTGCCGTCGGTTGAAATCGATATACTTCGGAAGCAGGAGGCCGCAACAACAGGGAGGAGGGAAACTCCATGTCATCGCACCCAATCCTCACACAATCGAAGAGCGCTCGGCACGAAAACCCTCGCGCTTCCGTCGGGCTTTTCGATCAAGCCATCGTCACCGCAGTGGTGATCGCAATTGCCTACATTGCCGGCATCTTGGTCGGGTGGCTGTGATGCCTGGAGAACACGAAACTTACACGGCTCACGCTCCGGCAGGCGTTGCCTGCCTCAGAGGCCGTCGCATCAACCGGGTTACGCTCCTGGCGCGGCGGCCTCGCTAAGCGACCACCAGATGTTGCACGTCAGGCATCCCTGAAGGCGGTGGCCCCGGTTGTCGATCTCAACAAGTGGACGCTTGCATTCAAAGCAGTAGCTGACGCCTTCTGTCATACAACGCATTATAGCAAGAGGCGTCGGCTTCGGCCCGGCGAACTACTTGTGCAAGAGCGCATCTTGCCGCTGTCAACCTTTTCTCTCGTCGGCGTTGCAAGTAAGTCACAGCTTTAGTCCATGATTATGCTAGGGACGTGTACTGACATTCGGCAAGTGTCAGCCCCTAAACATTCAGCCCCGGTGCAAATCTGCCGGGGCTTCATTTTGTCAGTGCGGAGTCCTCGGGCCGTGGCGTGGCCAGGCTTTCAGGTGCAAGAGAGAGATGGCGAGCTTGTAGTCACAAGCGGCGATTTCCGCGCCGTCTACTACAAGCCATCCGATCATCCGCAATTGGTCCTGCGGTCCCGCACCCTGACTGATGATCATGCCCTGCTCGCTCGCTCCTGGCAGGCAGCGAACGACAAGGCCCGCGAGCTCGGGTGGATAGTGTGAGGCGGAGGACTAGCCGTTTTCGTTCCGTGCGCGGGGATCCTAGCCGCGTTCTTAAAGACCGCCTGCGTCGTTTAGGTCTTCGACATCAAGGAACCGCAGCTCCGTCTGGGTGTTTCTGTTCTAAGCGGTTGGAAATGGCAGCCCTCTCTGCCAAGAGCCCTTTGTGGCCACGACCGTGAGTAGGAGTTGGAAGCCCGGCACCCCCCATCCTGCGTGGGCCGGGCTTCTCTCTTCATCGAATGCAGCCCGCGCTACCCGGTAATCACTTGTAAGAAAAAATGATCGGCGAGGCCCGCGGGCTGGGCGGGCGCGAGAGTTTGGCAGCGTTCTACGCAAGCCGCTCGGATGACCGTGCAATCCACCGCCATGGCTGGAGCCGTGCAGCATCAGGCAAGCCGCCATGAGAACTATGTGCGTGGTAGCCTTCATTCCCGCCCCCCGTGAGGTCAGGTCTAGGCCCTACCTCGTAGCATAACAAATTTTGCCGTATGGAATAATAGCCATGCGTCGATTCCCGCCCCTGGAACATCGAGAAGATTCCCGGTGGCTTTAAAGTCGGCGACGCCAACGGTCAGTCGCTCGCGTATGTCTACTCACGCGAAAATCCAAACGACGCCCACATGGCTAAGGTGCTAACCCAGGACGAGGCACGCCGCATAGCGAGCAACATCGCCAAGCTGCCAACCTCACTGTGGCATAAGTCACAGAAGTCCTTTCCTTAAGGTGCTAATCCATAGCTGTCGTGCGGGGTGGCCGCTCTACTTCACTCCGGTGAAAAGCGGAGACCACGGTAACCCGCACTCACTCCGACAAAGAGCCGGGCGCAAGCTCCGGCTCTTTTCTCAAGTGCCGACATTGCGGTGACTTTTGCCACGTCGTGCCAGCTTGTCGAGAAGCGGGGGCTGCCCAAAGCCGACATCCTCGTGAGGATAGCTTGCTACAGGGAAAATTGTCCGCCAATGACCCAAAGCGGACATGCGTGGCAGGTTCGTTAGTCGCAATTTCAATCAGAACCGTCTTATTAGCGTATAAAGGCCAACACGAAGGGAACCGACGTAGACCGGGCGGGGTAGCCCCGAAAGTGGCGCATCGCCGCGAGGTTTGACCTCGACGGATCGGCCCCGACGGTTTGGGCGCTTCAAAGGTCGCTGGTAGCGTTTCCTGGAATGACCGTTACACGGCTTGATCCCTCCGCCCGCACGATCTCAATCGAGACGTTGCCAGACTGGCGATGAGCCATGATGTCTAGGCGGGATTCGCCGAGCCGCAAATTGTGGAACGACACTGACTCGAGAAAGGACGGCAGGTGCGGATCCCGAAATCTGATCTCATCCTGCACGGGATCGAACTCCAGTCCCAAGGACGCTTGCAGCATGAGGAGCGGCGCGCCGCTCGCCCAGGCTTGCGGTGAACAGGCAACCGGGTAGAGCGTCGGACCTCGCCCTTGCCGGCGCTGAAAGCCGCAGAACAGTTCTGGAAGACGGCGCAGATCCATATAGGTCGCGGCTTCAAACAGGCCCCTGAACACCTTGTCGATTGCGCGCTTGTGTCCGTATCGCGCAAACCCCAAGGCAATGAGGGCATTGTCGTGCGGCCAGATCGAACCGTTGTGGTAGGACATCGGATTGTATCGCTGCTCGGTGCTCGACACCGTGCGGATACCCCAACCGGAAAAAAATTCTGGTCCGAGCAATCCTTGCGCAATCCTCACCGCATGCTCAGGCTTGACGATGCCGGTGAACAGTAGCTGCCCGGCATTCGAGGTTCGCACGCGACACGGCCTCTTTGCACCGTCGAGAGCAAGCGCATAGGTCTCGAGCTCCGGACACCAGAACGCGGATTCAAATCGCGCCGCCAGTTGTTGCGCCTGGTTTTCGAGATCGAGCGCTTTGCGCTCCCATCCAAGCCGTCTTGCAGCCTTGGCGGCGAGCAATTTGGCGGCGTAGATGTATCCCTGCACTTCCGCAAGAGCGATCGGTCCCTCGGCAAGCCGGCCATCGGCATGAAAGACCGCATCGAGCGAATCCTTCCAACCTTGATTGGCGAGACCTTTTTCCGTCACGCAGTAATATTCGGCGAAGCCATCCTGATCCATATCCGCGGGCCCATCGATCCAATTCAACGCGGCTTCGATCGCGGGCCACAATTCCACAAGCAGGACGTCGTCGCCGGTGCGTTCGGCGTAAAGACCGGCGAGCAGGACAAAGAGCGGGGTTGAGTCGACGCTACCGTAGTAAAGTCCGAACGGCACCTCATGCAGAGCGGCCGATTCGCCGCCGCGCATTTCATGGAGAATTTTTCCGGGTTGTGAATCTGCGAAAGGATCGGGCGAAATTGCCTGGTATGCAGCCAGCCGGCGCAGGACACCACGCGCGATGCTCGGGTCGATCCACAACGTCTCCAAGGCAGTGATCAGACCGTCGCGTCCAAACGTCGTGGAATACCAGGGGATCCCGGCGTAGGGATAGGGCCCCTCCGGTGTGTCCGTCATGAGCATGTACAGATCGGCGACCGACCGGCACAGCACCTCGTTGAATATGTCGTTCGAAGTTTGAACCGACGCCGCCCGGTAGGTTGCGTGCTTCAAATCGCGCTTGGCCGCGAACATCGCATGGAAAAAGGCAAGCGGCTTGGTCTCCTTGGGCTGGTCGCAACAAACCTCGACAAAGATCGAAGTCCGCGCCTTCGGCGCCAGGCTCAATCGGTACAAGGCCACGTTTGGTCCGAGCAGGGTCGGATCCGGATCAAGGCCGATCGAGGTTTGCCGTATCTTGTCGTCCAGGCCCGCATATCTCAGGACCACTTTGCCGGGGCTTTTCAACCCGATCGAAGTGGTGCCGTGACGCTCTCGCTCAAGTCCGCGCACCTCGAAGATGTCGGCGAAATCGCTGGCAAAAATGAACGAGAGCTCGAAATTGATCTCCTCCTCGCCATGATTGCGCACGCCTAGGCGCTGATAAAATCTGCCGCGCCAGACGAACAAGGTCCGAACGATGTGGAGCGTGTCCTTCTTGCAGAGCAAGCGTTCGCCGATGAGGATATCCGGATTGGTCAGGTCGACGTTCAGAGTCGAATTGTCGTCGCTGACATTCGACCCCAGCAGAAGCGGGGCTGTTCCGTTCAGGCGCAATTCAAGGCGCGACAGGAAACGTGTATCGCAATGAAAGAGCCCGTCGGCGACGTCGGCGACGGCTCCCATATCGCCGTGGCTGTCGAGCACGGCGAAACTGTCACCATGCTTGAGGGTCCGCCTCTGACGGGTCGAAGGGCCCGTCGCCTGCACGGAGAACAGGGCTTCTTCTGCGATGGTCTCGCCGACGAGCGCCACAGTCGGCATCCCCTAATCAATCAGCATAGAAACCCTTGCCATTGCCATTCATTCGGCCCGGGCGGCGTGGCGTTTCGAGCTCACGACCCTCGACATCGCTGCGTGCCGGCGTGCGGAGCAAGGAATGATAGACCTTGAGGTAGTCGCGCGCCATGCGCTCGGCCGAGAAACGCTCTTCGAAGCGCTGCCGCACGGCGCGGCGATCGAGCGACAACACCTCCGGCAGCACCGCGATCGCTTCTTCAGGTGTGTCCACAATATAGCCGGTTACGCCCTCATCGACGATCTCCGGCACGGAGCCGCGCCTGAATGCGAGCACCGGCGTTCCACAGGCCATGGCTTCGATTAACGCAAGTCCGAAAGGCTCCGGCCAGTCGATCGGAAAGAGCAGACCAAGAGCGTCGCCGAGAAACTTCGTTTTTGCGTACTCGTTGATCTCGCCGATGAATTCGACGCCGGGGCCGTTCAGCAGCGGCATAATGGCCTCTCGAAAATAGTCCTCGTCGACCTTGTCAACCTTGGCCGCGATCTTGAGAGTAACTCCAGCAGCTCGCGCGATGGCAATCGCGTGATCGACGCGCTTTTCCGGACAAATTCGCCCAAGAAATGCGAGGTAGCTTCCACGCCGATCGACGTTGGCTGCATGAAGCTCCTTTGGGATCCCATGATAGACCGTCGCTGCAAAGTTGGCCGCGGCACATGGTCGCCTCTGGGCGTTGGAGATCGAGACCAGAGGCATGTCGGTGAAGCCGCGATAAAGCGCCTGCAGGTCGGGCAGATCCTGCCGGCCATGCAGCGTGGTGAGTGTCCGCTGCGCCATCGGTCGAAAGATCGGAAAATGAAACTGGTCGATGTGAAAATGGAGAATGTCGAACTCGTCGGCGCGCTCGCGAACCTTATCGAGCATCAGCATATAATAGGGGATGAAATCGCGGACCGTGGGCGTAAGACGAAGCGCCGTCTTGGTACACGGCACGAGCTCGGCCGAGGTCAGCGAGTCGCCGCTGGCAAAGAGCGTGAGCTGATGACCCTGTTTGACCAGCTCCTCGGTTAAATATGACACGACGCGCTCGGTGCCTCCGTAGCACGTCGGCGGCACACTTTCGATCGGGGGAGCAATCTGTGCGATCCTCATAGTGTGTCTTCCCTGGTGTTAAGGCGGCGTCTTCCCCCTGCGACCTCAACGCGCCAAGGCAAAAAAGGCTCCGTTAAAAAAAAGCAATGAACTTTGCCGCCTCCTTTGGTGTTTCAATTGATCGACACCAAGAAGACCGCCATCGAGGGTCGCATGAATTGCTTCGTCCGAACTGTTGCGATCATTTGGACAGTTCTTTTTGCGCTTCCTGAGACGTCGGCTTGCGCTGCGGGTTGGCGTCTTTCCCAAGCGGCGGCTCAAGCCGCCCAAGACACCCCGCATCAAGACGCCCAGCATCAAGACACCCAGGTTCCGGCGGCGACGGCGACGGAGCAGCAAGCTCAGCCCGCGCAGCAAACGCCTCCCGTGTCGGCTCGCAAAGATGCGTCACACGAAAACACCGAAGATGGGACTCCTGCCACGGTCATCGACGATCGCGACGCTGAGGGCATTCTCGGCAAGAATGTATACAGCGCTGCCAATGAAGACATGGGACGCGTTGTCGATGTGATCGTGAAGCGCACCGGCGAGGTTCGGGCAGCCGTCATCGACTTCGGTGGATTCCTCGGCGTCGGCAGCCGCACGATCGCCATCGATTGGAGCGCGTTGCGCTTTCCAACCAGCGGACCGATGGACCACATCATCCTGGAGCTGAACCACGACCAGGTAAGGCTGGCCCCCGATACAGACCAGGCGAACCTCTGGTGGTGCTCGGCTTCGGCGACGTACAACCCCACCCGGAAACTCCAGCTCCTGAGCACTAATTTTGCCCGCCGCCCGACCAGAGCCGGGCGATCGACGATCGGGCCGGGCGAGGGCTGAAGCGGACGAGGCGCATCAAAGCCGTCCCGACCGGAGGATGCAACTCGTCGCTCTCGGCCGCGCACCGCCCTCGCCTTCGCGCAATAGCTTGCATGGCTTGGACTGGTTCGTGTCTTCTCGCCGACGCCAGGTGGGCTCGGCCCTGATGGCGGTCTGTTTGAACGCTGAGAAATGGACGCAAGGCGATGTCGGGCTTGTTCTGACGGTCGGCGGGCCGTTGCCCTAATCGGCAGGTGCCGGGAGGCGCTTTGGACGACGCGGCACGCCGGAGCGCGCGGCGGCCGCGGTCGCCGTGATAGCGCTTGCCGCGAGCGCGTTCATGTTCGCAGCGTGGCCGGTGTTTGCCGTGGTGTTGGCGGCCAAGGTGCTACATTCGGCAGCAAGTTGCATCTCGGGCCGGCGATCGGCGCGATCAGCCTTGGCCTGGTCGGCCATGCCGCCCTCGGCAACAGGTTCGGCCGCAATGCCAGATTTGCCTCCCTCGGCGCCGGATTTGCGGCGCTGGGCATGGGGACGATCGGCTATCTCGTTTCGAACCGTGCGGTGTTCTTCGTGACGGTCGCTCTGTGCGTGCCGACTCTGCTGGCACTTCGCGATGATTCGCGCCGGCGAAGTCGATGCCGAACGGGCGCATGGGGGCAGAGCAGCTGCGCACAAAGGTAATCCCGAAGAACCTCTGTGGAGCCTTGCGCACAACCGCCCGCTGATGAT
>CAWGVA010000034.1:0-14458 GCA_963825835.1 uncultured Alphaproteobacteria bacterium
TCTGGAACGGCGCGCCGCCGCCACCAACCACTGCGACGTTGCTGCAGGTCCGGCCGCCATGGAAGGCGCCAGGTGCCGAACAGCCTTCGTCGGTCAGCTGGGTGTAGCCAGCTGCCGCCGAGAACTTCACACTGTTCCAGTCGGCAGCGTATTTGACGGCGACATCCCACATGTCGTCTTCGCCGTATGACGTCGACACGCTGAAGCCCCACCAAGTCGGTGTGTCGTAGCGGAAGGCGTTCTGCGGGTAGCCGTTGCAGTCGCCCCGAGACCACCGCCATTAGTGTTACAAGTGAGCACTTGCGCCCACTTGATGCCAGCGTTCATGTCGTTGGAGTCTTGGCGCCGTTCGGCCGAATGAACATGCCGGCGCCGTCGAACACCACAGCATTTGATTCGATGACGGTACCGGACAGGTCAGGAAGCAGGGCCACGTTATCCGTCGCCTGGCTGAGCTGACCCCAGTTGATCGTGCCCCATCTGTCGCTCTTCAACCACATGTAGGAGAGGAGCGTATTGATGTCGCCGAATAAGCAGGCGTTGTCGTTGAACTGGTTCTCGACAAAGCCAACCGAGCAGCTGGTGCCCGCGGTTTCGACCGCGATCGTGTAGCCGCCGGACCAGCCGGGAGCGATTACTGCACTGCCCGACATTTGGAAGTGGCTCGACAGGGTGGTGTCCTTGTCACCCACGTAGAAGTTTGTCTCGTGGCCGTCGTCCCACCAGGACCCGAGCTTGACCACCCAACCGGACAAGGTCACAGAGACCTTCTTGTTGCCCTTGCGGACGGTCGTCGCTTCGAGCTCCGCGACCCTCTCTTCGAGATCCGCGCAGCAGTCACCACCGAGATCCGCGGCCTTGGCGGGCGTGGCGCTCATGGCGAAACCGCCAAGCGTCATTCCAAGCGCGGCTGCGATGGCGATGCGGCTGGATGTTTTTGTCAGTCCCCCAAACATGTCCATCTCCACCTTCCCTGATAAATTGCCTAATCCAAACTCTCGGTCCGGATTAGCCTCCCGGCGTCACCCGGTAGAGCTCCATCACGAGCATCGTGACAGAACCCCCCCGATAAGAGAGTTCTACGTGTACTAATACGGATTCCTTTTGGAAGGTAAATTGCTAACCGAGCAGGCGCGGACGTTTTCAAAAGTCTTGTGACATTTCCGCCACGAGTTTTCGCCGTCAAATTGCTGCTCTCGACTCTCCTCGGGTGCCCAAAAAAACGGAATAGAATCAATATATTGGCGAGAACGACCGCAAAGGAGGCTACCGACCGGCCGCGTCCGTTGCAACGCTCCAATGGCGGACGCGGCGAGACGCGCGGCCGAGAGGCGTTGCCTATTATTGAAGCAACGCTGGCGCATTTCGGCGGCAGTGGAATTCATCCGTTTTGCCGTCGTTTTTTGTGCCGAGAGGCGAGCCGCAGCGTCGGACGCGGCGGCGACATTGGCGCGATCGAATCGAAGGCGGCTCTGGGCAAAAGACTGATCGCGATTGCCAAGGAGCGACCTTAGCGGACCGGCCCCTCAATCCAGGACAACCATCGTCCTCAGAGCCAACGCCGGCGCCTGCTGTGGATACTCTGGGGATATTGAACACCACCGGCTTTTCAATACGTTGCGGCGCGTGGCGAAACGCGGCTGGAGTTTACGTCCCGCCGCTTGTTCCCATCCGCCGTAGCGCCGCCGGACCGGAGTCCGAAGCGAGCACCCCGCTCTCCGCCTCTGGGAAAGAGCTAGCTTCCGGCGCGTCTGCCAAGAATCTCCTCAGCCTTGCCACGATAAGGCAGAAGCGTAAGGGAGGCGGCACCACCGGTCGGCCGGCGCCGTCACTGGCCCTTGCCGCCGCGCGCCCGGCGATACATCAGCCCTTGCAGCGGCGCGAAGTCGCTTCGGGCGAGCTGGAAGCCTGTTCCGGCAAGGCGGGCCAATTCCTCGCCATAGTCGCCGACGCACTCCTTGAACCAGGACTGCTGGACTTGTGCCATGTCCTGCCAACCCGCGCAGTGGCGCAGGTGCCTCAAGAACTCGAGGTTGCAGTACGTCCGCCTGGCGAGGAAACGCAGCGACTCGACCTGGTACTCGATCATTGCCTTGAGCGCCTGCTCGGCGCCCCAAGTCATGGCATCGAACTCAGGAGGCTGCGTTTCGCCTGGCGATGGCTCGGACCGCCGCTCGGCCCCGAAAACGTGCTGGTTCATGCTGATCTCCTCTGCCTTGGGCCTGGCGACCGAAAGGACCTTCTATCAGCTCAAATAGGATCGTCGCAGAACCTTCACATTGAGCCAGGTCAAGAAATGGCAATGCCATGATCAAGGGTTAGCGTGAGACCGTCGTCGGCGACACGCGCATCGACGCCATGCTCGTGACCAAGCTTGCGGACGCGCGCGCCGACCACGCGGGCGTCGCTGCGCACGATCTCGCTGCCGCAATGGGTGAAGATGGCGCGGGCGACCCCCTCCTCCTGACACCAGCGCAGCTGTTTGGCGATCGGCGCATGCCCGATCTCGCTGTGGTCGCGCCGGCGCACCATCGATCGGACGACGGTGGCGCCATCGCCGATATAGAGCGCGACGCCGCTCAGCGCCTCATGGCGCTCACGGATGGAAGCGAGATCCGGAACGTAGAAGAAGGCGACACGGCCGGAGGTGACGCGGTAGCCGACGGCGGGAGCGAGCAGCGAGTGCTCGACCGGAAAGGCCTCGAAGCTCACCGTATCGATGGAGAACGGTTCGCGGTGACAGATGTGCTTGCGGTGCGGGACGGGATAGCGCTGCAGCAGCGCCCAGGTTTCCTCGGTAGCATGCACCGGACAGGCCGCGCCCTTGGCAAGTCCCGCGGCGTGATCGGCATGGGCGTGGGTGATTACGATGGCGGTCGGATTGACTCGTTTCTGATGATCGAGCCAATCAGCGCCGCAATCGATCATCACGCGCGCATTGCCCAGGCGCACCAGCAAAGCGCTGTGGCGGGAATGGCGGCGAGACCTGATCTTGATCTCGCCGCGGGTGCCGAGAAAGGTGAGCTCGATGCCGCGCTCCTAACCCTTCTTGATCCTTCGTTCCTTTGGACTTTTCGGCAATCTTATCGTGGCCAATAGCGTTGCTCGGGGCCAATAATACTCCGTTTCTTTCCCTCCTTGCTCTCTTTCTTGTTGACCCTCGTCAAGAGCCTGGATGGGACGGCTGGTATGTTTTCGGTGTGGACGACGTGATCAACGAGATCGAGACTGGCTCGTGACCGCGGGGGACATTGGTTTGAGTATCGAAAAGGAGAACAACATGCAGATACCCTTGCAGATCAGCTTTCGGAACATGGACCCCTCGCCTGCCATCGAAGCGGTCGTCCGCGAGAAAGCAGCCAAGCTCGACCGCTTCTTCGAGCGCATCGTGAGCTGCGACGTCACCATCGAGGCGCCGCATCGCCATCACCACAAGGGCAAGCTCTACAAGGTCCGCATCGACATCGGCATGCCGGGCAACGACGTGCATGTGAATCAGGAAGGCCCGAAGAACCAGGCGCATGAGGACGTCTATGTCGCCATCCGCGACGCCTTCGATGCCGCGGTGCGCCAGCTCGAAGATCATGCGCGGAAGCTCAGAGGCGACGTCAAATCCCGCGCATCCTAGTTTTTTGTTTGTACTCCACCGCGTGAAGAGGAGTTCGCGATGAAAGTGAGAGACATGATGCATAAGGGCGTCACATGCGTTTCGCCCGACACCGCAATCGACGCCGTCGCCAAGAAAATGCGCGAGCTCGATGTCGGCGCCATTCCGGTCGCCGCCAACGGCAATCTTGTCGGCATGATCACCGACCGCGACATCACCATCCGCTGCGTCGCCGGCAACGAGGCCATGTCGAAGGTCAAGGCCAAGGACGTGATGACGTCCGGCGTGGTCTATTGCCGCGACAACGAGGACGTCGAGGATGCCGTCCGCCTCATGGAAGGAAGGCAGATCAGACGGCTGCCGGTGCTCGACGAGGCGATGCAGGTGGTTGGCATGGTGAGCCTCGGCGACGTCTCGCACGCGCTCCCGCGCGACATTACCGGCGAGGTGGCGAAGTCCGTCTCAGCCCACCATCCCTGACCTGCCGGGGTCAGGCGGCGGCTTGCTCCAGCTCCGGCTTCCACTGGCCGAGCGAGGCGAGCCCGTTCATGCGCGCCCGGTGCGCGAAAGCCGCTTGCGCCGCCGGAACGTTCTCAAGCCGCCCCGACCAGGCCTTTTGCGGCGCAGCCTGCAGCGCCCGGCTATAGGAGAAGCTCACCTTCCAGGGAAGCCCGCCGATCTTGTTCATGGCGTCTAGCCTTGCCGTCGCATCGACGTCTGACTGCCCACCAGACAGGAACGCAATTCCAGGCACCGCCGCCGGCACGCATTCCTTGAGCACTCGGATCGTCTTCTCCGCCACTTCGGCGACCGAGGCCTGTTTCGCCGACTTCTTGCCAGGCACCACCATATTGGGTTTGAGCACCGTGCCTTCGAGCTTCACCCGAGCATAGTAGAGCTGCTCATAGAGAGCCTTCAGTGCGAACTCGGTGACCTCAGCGCAGCGGTCGATGTCATGGTCGCCGTCCATCAGAACTTCCGGCTCGACGATCGGCACGATGTCCTCGCTCTGGCAGAGAGCCGCGTAGCGGGCGAGCGCGTGCGCATTGGCGTTGATGCAGGCATAGCTCGGGATGCCGGCGCCGATATCGATGACCGCGCGCCATTTGGCGAATTTCGCCCCAAGGCCCCGATACTCGGCGAGCCTCTCGCCGAGACCATCGAGCCCCTCTGTGATCACCTCACCCGGGCAGAACGGGAGAGGCTTAACCCCCTTGTCCACCTTGATGCCGGGGAGCGTGCCCGCGGCTTCGATGATTTTGACCAGAGGTGTTCCGTCCTTGGCTTTCTGCCGGATGGTTTCGTCGAACAGGATCACGCCGGAGATATTGGCCATGCCCTTGGAGCGGAACAGCAGCTCCCGATAGTCTCGACGATTGTCCTCGGTGCACTCGACCCCGATCACGTCGAAGCGCTTCTTCACCGTGCCCGCGGATTCGTCCGCGGCGAGCACGCCCTTTCCGGGCGCCACCAGGGCGTTGGCAACTCTGTTGAGCTCGGCAAGATTCACGTTTCTCTCCCCTTTTTGGCGTACGGTGGGCAAAACGAAGCGTGCCCACCATTACGTCCACGGGGGCAAACGGCGAAAGCCGTTGCCCACCCTACGACAAGTTTAACGCTTTCACCCTTTGGCATGGAAGCACCCTCCCATGAAGCCAGATCTGCGTCCTATGCTCGCCACCTTGACCGACAAGCCGTTCGACGATCCTGACTGGATCTTCGAGACGAAATGGGACGGCTTCCGCCTGATGGCCGAAATCAAGGACGGCTCGGTTGCCCTTTATTCGCGGAACCTGATCGACCTGTCGAGAAAATATCCCTCGGTCTGCGCCGCCTTGCGCGGGCTTCACCGCTTCGCGGTCATCGACGGCGAGCTTGTCGCGCTTGACGCACGCGGCCGCTCGCGCTTCCAGCTTCTGCAGAATGCCGAGCGCGAGAAGGTGCGGCTGCGCTACTGCGCGTTCGACCTCATTTATTTCGACGACCAGGATCTGCGCGATCATCCGCTGATCGAGCGGAAAGAATTGCTGGAGAAGATTCTGCCGCGTGACCCCCTGCTGCACTACAGCGCCCATGTGTGGGACAAGGGCATTGCCGCCTTCAAGCGCGCTTCCCGCGCCGGCGAAGAAGGCGTCATGGCGAAATTCTCCCGCGGTCATTACTACTCAGGCCAGCGGACGCGGGAATGGCTGAAGGTCAAAGCCTCGCTTGGCCAGGAGGTGGTCATTGTCGGCTTCACCGCGCCGCGGCGGTCGCGGGCATATTTCGGCTCGCTCGTGCTTGCCGTGCGCGAGAGCGATGCCTGGCGCTATGTCGGCCGCGCCGGAACCGGCTTCGACCGCGAGTCGCTCAAATCCCTGCACGCGCTGATGGTGCCGCTCATCGCCAAGACGAAGCCCATCGCCGAAAAGGTTCCCGACGAGGCGAACACCACCTGGGTCAAGCCCAAGCTTGTGGGCGAGGTGAAGTTCACCGAATGGACCACCAAAGGCGAGATGCGCCATCCGGTCTTCCTCGGGCTTCGCACCGACAAGAAGGCGACCGACGTGATCAGGGAGATACCGAAGCCGGGGTCCGCTCCGTCCCATTGATCGAGGTCAAGGACTGGGCTGAATTGCCGCTTCACTCCAAGGCGTTATCTCATGCAGCCTGAGCCAACTGACGGGCTCGAGGTCGGCAAGGACCTCGCCGTGACGCCGGGCGAGGTCGTGTTCCGCAACGATCTGATGGAGCTCATTCAGTACAAGCCCGCGACGGAGCGCGTCGTGGCCGAGCCGGTGCTGAACGTCCCCGCCTGGATCATGAAATATTAAGTGCTTGATCTCAGCCCGCATAATTCGCGGTGCGCTATCTGGTCGAGCGCGGCTTCACCGTGTTCATGGTCTCATGGCGCAATCCCACCACCGAAGATCGCGACATCACCTTCGATGCCTACCGCACCGAAGGCGTCATGGCGGCGCTCGATGCCGTCAATGCCATCCTGCCTGCCCGCAAGGTGCACGCCATCGGCTATGCCGCCCCCGGCGACGGCTCGTGGTGGCCGGCTTGGGTGGCCTGGCTCGAGGCGAGGCGCGACAAGGAGCGTGTGGCGCCGCCTGTTATCGGCGCTCCCTCGCGCGGTCTCATGCCGCTTTGCCCGGCGCCCGGCGTGTCTCGGGCGACAAGAAGCCTGCAATCGCCTGGCACGATGTCGCCGGCCCTGAGCTCGACCACGTCCCCCGGCACCAGCCGGTCGACGGCGACCTCCACAACCTTGCCGTCGCGGAGCACCTCGGCCTTGAGCCCCACCGACCGGCGCAAGGCGTCGACCGTATCTCCGCCCTCGCCTGCTGGACCACGTCGAGCACCACGCTCAACAGGATGATGCCGACGATGAGGGCGAAGCTCGTCACCTCGCCGGTCCAGGCCGAGAGGCCGCTTGCGAACAGGAGAATGAGGATCAGAGGGTTGGCGAAGCGATCGAGAATTTGGCGCCACAGCGGCCGGCGGCGATGGAGGAGCGCGTCGTTCGGACCGTATTTGGCGAGACGCCGCTCGACCTCTCTGGCGCTCAAGCCCTCAGGCGTCGACCCGAGCTCGGCGAGCAAGCGGGGCAGCGGCAGGTTCCAGGGCAAAGTCTCAGACATCGTTGCGGGCTCATGCGCCACTCCGCTTCCGGAAATGTGGGCTATTTCCAGAAGGATTTCACCTTGGCGAAGTCTGCATGCGCCTTTTGGGCGCGGTCGAGCAGCTGATCCACGTCGGCCTCTTTCGGCCTCAACAACCCTTGCGCATGTTCCCCGAGGTCGTCGCCATTGGCGGCGAGCGCCTCGCGCTGCGCAAGATCGTTCAGCGCGCCGAGCTGATCCTGCAGCTCCTTCAGCTCGGCCAATGCCGCCTCGCGCCGCTTGGCGTTCTCCTCGCCGGGAAAGACGCCGGCGAAGAACTCGACCGCGTAGCGCAAATTCTTCGCCCTGATGCGCAACTTGTGGCGCCTTTTGATATCGAGCGCGCGCAAATCTGCACCCTTCTCGCGGATCCGTTTTCGTCCGCGAGAGAGCAATTCGGCGGCATGCTCGGCGATCGCCTCCTCGCGGCGCTCGCGCAAGTCAGGGTCGCGCGTCCACGATCCCGCCTCGATCCACTCGGCGACATCGAGCAGCGCGTTGCGAAACCGGTCGGAGCGGACCGATTGGGCCGCCGCCCCGTAGGCTTTGGCACGGGCGGTGGTGAAGGCGCGACGAGCCTCGGCCAGGCGCGCATCGTCGCCACGAGTCTTGCTCATTGGCTGCAAGATGTCGGCTTCGAAGACGTCGAGATCACGAGCCGGTCCGAGCTCGTTCGTGATCCATTTCAACTCGTCCCTGATCCTGTCCTGCTGTGCATCGGCAGCGATCTTCTCGAAGGCCACAATGGCGGCGCGCAGCCGCCTGAGGCCGATGCGCATTTGGTGCAAGGATTGGGCATCGCCCGCGCACACGCCGGGCTCATTGACGATGATCTGCCGCAGGCAGTTTTGCGCGACGGCCCGGAAGGCCTCCTGGCAGGAGAGCTTGCGGTCGAGATCGAGACGCCCAGCCTTCTCGGCGCCAGGCGCGGCATTCCCGGCGAGCTCGTAGCCGCGCTCAGCTTTCGTCTTCACCGCGAGCCGCAATGGGACGCTCGCGGCGAGGCTGCGCGCGAGGCGAAAGAGCTCGGCCGGATCGCCTCTCATCAGCTCGAGCTCGACCTCATGCACGGGAGCCTGACGCTGTGCCGTCTCGATGGCGCCGCGATCGACGGCAACTTCAATATCGGACCCGCCGCTTGCGACATGATAGACGCCTCGTTCGATGCTGGTCTGAAACAGCGGCCGCAAGCGCTCGCCCATGCCGTCTTTCAACAGCGGCTCGAGCGGCGTGCCGGCGGCGAGTTTGAGATCAGGCCGAGGACCGCTGACCTCCCGCTCCCATTCCGGGCGGTCGAACAGCTCGGCCATGCCGTTCATGCTCTTGACGGTCTGCACATAGCCTTTGCCAGTATTGCGCACGCGCAGGCAAAGACCCGCCTCGTGCAAGGCAACGGTGTCAGTGTCGTAATAGACCGAGACCAGGGTCTGCCGGTCGAGCCTTATTCCGGCAAGCAGAGGATGGGCTTCGATAGCGGCAAGATCGGCGGGATCGAATTCAAGTTTAAGCTCGAACTCTCGTGGCTCACCTTTGGCCTTATCACTGTCCGCCATAACCGCAACTCTTACGCACCGCGCCAAGTGAGCCAGAAGGCGCTGAAACTATCATGTCTGAAGAAGCTCAATCTTGCGGAAATTGCCATGGAACTGTCACAAAACAACGCAAACCCGCACCGCGCGATGCCGGCCCATTACGATGAGACAGCGGCGAGAGGGAGACTAAGTCGGTGGCGATGGCGCCGGAGGTTCGCCTTGCGGCTCGGTTTGCGGCTCGGCCTGGCCTGCGGGCGGCGGAGCAGGCTCGGGTGGAGCGCTATTGACGGCGTCGACGGTCCACGGCACGAGCTCCTTTGCTGCCTCGGCAAAGGCCTGGTTCAACGCCGCCGCCGCAGCAGCAGCATCGGTGCCTGTCGCCGGCGCCGTCGTGTGGAACGACTTCGCCGCGATGATCTTGCCGCCTGGTCCGAGGATCTTCGCCTCGAATTCGAGCTCGCCATGAGGCTCCGCGCCGGTGACGAGCGAGAAGCTCCTCACGTCGAGCAGAAGCTGATAGGCCGCTTCGAACCCGTCCCGCGGCCGGCTCACCGCTTGCGAATAGCCGGCGTTCTCGAAGCTCTGGATGAACTTCTCCTGAATCAGGATCGGGATATTGTCGGACCATCTCGCATCCGAAATGTCGGTGCTCTCCGCACCTTCGGCAGGACGCACCTTGATCTTGTCCGAGTTCAGCGCGAGCAGCGCCGTGGGCTCAGGCACCACGAGCTGCCAGGACGGCATTTCTGTAGGCTTGGAAATGTCTTTCACTGCGTTGACGTCGTAAGTCGGCGCGGTCGTTTTTGACGAGCCTCCTCCCGTCAGCTTCTCGAGCCCGGCGAGGAGACCCTCGATACGATCGGAGTTCTTCGCCAGCACGTCGGTGAAGGTGTTGAAGTTGGCGATGGCGCTGTGCAGATTGTCGGCATTGTCGGAGAGAATGTTATTGAGCTTGCGCAGCGCCTCGCGGCCAAGCGACTGCCAGTCCTGCCCGGCACCAGGCTCAGCGCCGAGCACCGGCAGCTCCCCATTCTCGGCGGAGACCGGCGGACTTGAAGCGTCGCCACCGGTGAGCGTCACCGCCGCGCCGCCGGTCAAGCCTTGCGACTCGATCCCAACCTTGGTGTCGCTGCGCACCGGCGTGCCGTCCACCACGCCGACCGTGGCGACCACCTGATCGGGATGTTCAGGATCGAGCGTAAGCCCTGTCACCTCGCCCACGCGAAAGCCGTTAAACAGTACCGCCGAGCCCTCCTGAAGCCCCGACACCGAGCTGTCAAAGCGTAGCTGGTAATAGGCGCGTTGGCCAAATCCGCCCTTGTTCTCCAGCCAATAGACAAAGGCGAAGCTCGCCGCGATCACGGCGAGCATGAAGGCGCCAATCAGTGCGTAGCGGGCACGGGTTTCCATGTTCGAGCCTCAATCCACCAGCTGGCCAATTCGTTTCGTGAGCATTCCGCCACGCTTCCCTTGAAAATAGGTCTGCACCCAGGGATGCGTGCATTCGAGCATGGTCTCCATCGGTCCCAAGGCAACAATGCGGCCGTCGGCGAGCGCGGCGATGCGGTCGCACACAGTGTACAGGCTCTCGAGGTCGTGGGTGTTCATGTACACGGTGAGACCGAGCGTTCCTTGCAGCGTCTTGATCAGCGCGTCGAAATCTCCTGCCGCGATCGGATCGAGTCCCGACGTCGGCTCATCCAGAAAAACGATTTCGGGGTCAAGCGCGAGCGCGCGGGCAAGTGCTGCGCGTTTGGTCATGCCGCCCGACAACTCCGCCGGGTATTTGTCGGCATCGACAGGCGTGAGCCCAACCATATCGAGCTTGGCAAGCGCCATCTCGTCCATCAGCCGTTGCGAGATTTCGAGATTCTCGCGCATGGGGAACTGCACGTTCTGGCGCACGGTGAGCGAGGAGAACAACGCTCCCTGCTGGAACAGCACGCCCCAGCGGCGCTCGAGCGCACGCCGCTGTTGCTCGCTTGCCGTGTCGAGATCGACGCCGAGCACCTCGATCTTGCCGTGCCACTTGGGCAGAAGGCCGATGATGGTGCGCAGCAGCACCGACTTGCCGCCGCCCGACTTCCCAACCACGCCGAGGATCTCGCCCTTGCGCACGTCGAGCGATAGATGGTCGAGCACGGTCTGGTCGCCGAAGCCGACGACGAGGTCCTTGATCGAGATGACCGGCTTATCCTTCACGTTGCCTCCGTCACATCCCGATCGAAGCAAAGAAGATGGCGAACAGGCCGTCGAGCACGATCACGAGGAAGATCGACTTCACCACCGACGCCGTGGTCTGCAATCCGAGCGACTTGGCGCTGCCCTTGACCAGCAGCCCTTCGGCGCAGGCCACCACCCGGATCACCAGTCCCATGAACGGAGCCTTGACCATGCCAACCTTGAAATGGGTGAGCGAGATCGCGTCTTCGAGCCGCGAAATATAGATCTCCGAACTCATGCCGCCGTAGAGCCAAGCAACGACACCGCCGCCGTAAAGCGCGGCCATCGATCCAAGGAAGGTGAGCACCGGGAGAGCGATGATGAGCACGAGCACGCGGGGCAGGATCAGCACCTCGACGGGATCGAAACCCATGGTGCGCAAGGCATCGACTTCCTCTCGCATCATCATCGAGCCGAGCTCGGCGGTGTAGGAGCTGCCGGAGCGGCCGGCCACCATGATGGCGACGATCAGCACGCCGACCTCGCGCAGGATGAGAATGCCGACGAGGTCGACGGCGTACATCTCGGCGCCGAATTTGCGGAAGTGGAAGATGCCCTGCTGCGCAATGATGGCGCCGATTAGAAAGGTGATGAGCAGGATGATGGGGACGGCCTGCCAGCAGACGCGATCGAGCTGATTGACCGCCGAGGTGAAGCGAAAGTCGCGCGGGCGGGCGAGCACGCGAACCGCGGCAACGCCGATGGCGCCGAGCATATTGGCGAAGGTGCCGAGGTCGCGCCCGAAGCCCGTCAACCCGCTCCCCAAAGCGGCGAGAGCCGAGACGATGGGGTTTGGCTCCGCCGGCGGAGCGACCGGCTCGAGGTTCACCCCGCTCATCTCCTTGAGCAGGGTCCGGTCGTGCTCCGGCATGCCGACCACGGCGGGGGAAGCTCCGGCGCTTCGCCATTGCCGCGCGAGCCGCTCCAGCAGCCAAGCGCCGAATGTGTCGAATTCGCGCACCCCGTGCATATCGATGGAAACCGCCTTGGCACGGCCCACGTCGGCGGCGACACGGTCGACCAGGGTTTCGAGCTCCGCCGCATGAGGCGCGGTCCAGGAGCTGCCGGCGGCAAGCTCGAGCCTGCCGTCTTCAAACTTGGCTGTCAGTAAACCAGCCGTCGCTCGCCATGGGCACCTCCGCCTCACGGTCGACCGGTTTACGCCATAGAGACTCGTCCCTTGCCAAGGCAAGGGCAGATTTAATGCCGGGAAAGATGATGGCGGGTCAACTCCGGCCTAACGCGATGCGCACGCCCTGCAACGCAACGCCTTGCACCGAGATGTTCACGTTCTGGCTCGCCTTGGTGTAATTCACGAGCATGCTGGCGGCGATGCCACCCCCCTTATCGCAAGCGAGAGCTTGCTGGGAGTGGGGGTTCCGGCGGCGGTTCCCGAAGCATTGAAGGTGCGCTCCTCCCAGTTGCCTGAAAGGCGGCCGCCGCTATAGCTGAGCTTGCTCCTGATCTCTCATGTAATTGTCGCTCTGGCAGCGAATGGCCAATCCGAGGTCTGAACCGCCCCCGGCGTAATAGGCATTGCACTTGAGGCGCTCCTTGCGCCCCTTGTCGAGGCGGATCTCGCCGGTGCCGCCCCAAGACCCTAGCAGAGTGTCGAAGGAACTCGGGTCCGCGTAAGACTGAGACCTGGGAACCACAATAAACAACCGCGGCAATGGCGATGACCGCAAGCCGCCCAATAGCTGAACGCAAAGTCATGGATCGAGCTTCTCCCTGGGCTCCGAGTTTACGTCCCCAATGACACAGAATTGCTACCGCAGGGCGGCTCTACGCCGCAAGTCTGCCACGACACACAAATCCGGAAAGTTCGAGGCCCTCACGAACGTCAAGACGACTACGGATCAAGGTCAAATCGCGAGAACCACAAGGGCAATCCAGGCGAGGAACAGAACAAGCTAGGTAACGATCAGGTTTAAGCCGAATCGTCGCATGGTGTTGCCGAATGCGCTTGAGCGGCCGTTGCGATCGCTCCTTGCGCCACATAGGCGTTCACGAATTCATGCCGGCGAGGAACAAGCCCAGGCCAAAAATGGCGAATGCGCATTTTAGCAGCACCAAATTCACCGGGAGGCCGCCAGGTGCTGGAGGCAACAGGGTAGCCAAGAGCAGGAGAAGGGCCACGCTGGCCCCGCCGTTGAGGAGGAGTGCCGCCTGGATGGCTGATCGCGCAAGGCCCACGCGCAAATCGATGAAGAGAAGCTGTAAGGGACTGGTCTCAGCCGTCTCTTGCATGGCGTCAATCGAGGCCAAATAGAACGGGCGCCGCCTTCCGCAGCGCCCGCAACCGGCGTTTGGACCAGCCGCACTCTTTCACGCCGTGCATGGCCTTCGTGGCCTCTTCCATGGACCCATAGGCGCCCATCGACTTCTTCCCCTCGGGGATTTCGTGCATCGCTTCGCATTTGTGGCTCGCAGGGTCGAACACCACATAGAACTGCTCGGCGAGGGCGGGGGAGACGAAGACAGCGGTCAAAGCCGCGGCGATCAATATTTGCGTATTGAGTTTCTCTCTAGAATGGGGCGGCCGTAAGTCGAAAGAACGTCCGAACCGGCGAGCCAATCACCCGGCCTGGACCATCAAAGGCTAGAGAGAGGCGCGGCCGGTTCCCAATACCTTCTGGCTATGGTTCGCCTATTCGCCATGCAGGTGCACGTTGCGTAAGAATTGTGAGCCAAAAAAAACGGGCACCCGCTCTGGCTTTCAGCGAGTGCCCTTAAGGCTTGGGAGGGAGGTGGTCAGGGGATGACCACTTGAGCATTGAGAGGCGCTCGGTCGCCCTAGCGGCCGAGATGCGCGGCGTAGACGTTGGGGAAGTTAATGGCCATGGCGGGGGCGGCGAACGACACGACCAGGGCGACAGCGATCAGAAGCTTCTTCATAGGGGTCTCTCCTATCTGGGTGGCCCTGGGGTTCGAAAGGTCCGACCGGCTGGCCACGTGGCTCGATTGGAATGAGCGTTAGGTAATGCCCACCCCCGCTCTTGCCCAATACCTGTTCGCTATTGATCCGTTGCAGAAACCCGCAGGGAATAGCGTTCGGCTATCGAGTTCAAAGCCAACCGGCATTTCCGTTAAAGACGGCTTCGGCCTGATCTTCCTTTGTATCGCCGCAGCCGTTTGTTCCCGGCCGAAGCAACAGACAAAGGAGAGAACGGACATGTTACCTTTCACCAGCAATTCACGACTTGGCCGCGGCCTTCTTCTTGCCGCTGTCGTCGCAGGCGCTTCCGCGTTTCGGTTGCCCGCCTGGGCCGGTGGATGCCCCGCCGACCAGGAGAGGCGCGCAACGCCCGCGAGGCTGTCGATCTCAAGCCGGTTGGCGTGACCGATACCGTCATCGCCTCGATCGATGTCTCCAAGGCGCCGTTCAACATCGACGGCCTAAACTTCCGCATGCGCAAGCTCACCATCGAGCCGGGTGGCATTGTGCC
>CAWGVA010000035.1:0-35294 GCA_963825835.1 uncultured Alphaproteobacteria bacterium
TTTTTTTGCGGCCTTATGACGCCGCCCGTGTCAGCCACGGTCTCTTCAGGGCGGCGCTCAAGACGTGGCATAAAGGCGGGGGGTCACATCCGGTTAGCTGCGTCATGCCGCACGATATGAGATGGCTGTTCATGCTCGCCTGCGCGGCCGGCGTAGCAGCCTTTTTGGGAGGACGCGCCAAGGCCTCTGTCGGCAACGTGCAGGAGGTCGAGGCCGGGACGTACAGCGTCGGCGTCAGCCGAACGAGCGGCATCGCCACCGACGCGAATAAGACGCTCAGCGCCGTCGTCGACAAGGCCGCCAGTTCTGCCATGCGAACGGGCAGAAGTTCTTGCTCAAATCAGCCGTGGGCAACAGCGTCGTTTTCCGCTGCGTGGCGACGGCGCCGAGCCCTGTACGCCGGCTGTTCAGCCGCACGATGCCGGCATAAGGATAGGCGATGAATTCTCGCTCTCTCGACCCTTGGGCCCATGAGCACGTCTTCCTCGTGCCGGTCATGCCCGCAACGAACGGCGCACCTGGCTCGTCGTAGGGCTGACCGCAACCATGATGGTCGCCGAAATCGTCGGCGGCATCGTGTTCGGCTCGATGGCGCTCCTCGCCGATGGCTGGCATATGTCGACGCACGCAGCGGCGCTCACCATTGCCGCTCTCGCCTATCAATACGCGCGCCACCACAAACATGATGCGCGCTTCGCCTTTGGCACCGGGAAACTCGGCGACCTTGCCGCCTTCGCGAGCGCCATCGCGCTCGGCATGATCGCGTTGCTGATCGCCTATGAGACGATGCGATTGGCGCAGCCGGTGCCCATAGCCTACGCCCAGGCGATTTCCATCGCGGTCGTTGGGCTCGCGGTCAATCTCATTTGCGCCTGGCTGCTCCGCGAAAAGCATGCGCACCATCACGATGAAGGTGTGGCTCATGCGCAGGGTCACCACCACAGGGACCACAATCTTCGGGCAGCCTATTTGCACGTCCTTGCCGACGCGCTGACCTCGGTCATGGCCATCGGCGGCCTCATTGTCGCGCTTTGGTTCGGATGGCCATGGATCGACGCGGTCGTCGGCCTTGTCGGTGCCTGCGTGATCGCGAGCTGGTCGTACGGGCTGATCCGCGATGCCGGCAAGGTGTTACTCGATGTGGTTCCCGACGGACGCACGCAAGGCTTCATTCGCGAGCGCCTGGAGGTCGACGGGGACCGCGTCTCCGACCTGCATTTTTGGCAGATCGGCCCTGGGCACCGCGCTGCCATCGTCACCATCGTCAGCGACCGGCCGCAGGCGCCCGCCGCCTACAAGGAGCGGCTCCGCGGGATCGCCGGCCTCAGCCACGTCACTGTCGAGGTCGAGCCCTGCCAGCCGAAGAAGCGGCGCAGCGCGGCGTAACCGGAAGGCTAGAGAACGCCGCGCCGTCGCGGCGCGCTTCTGGAGCGTTGACAGGGCGTGGCGGCCTTGACTATGGTCCGCACCGGCTCGGCCAGGGCTTCGCCTCAGGCGGCCAATCTCCTCCACCGTTGCTCTAGGTGCTTCGCATGAAGATCAAGAATTCGCTCAGGGCCTTGCGCAAGCGCCATCGTAACAACCGCGTGGTGCGCCGGCGCGGACGGCTTTACGTCATCAACAAGACCAACCGCCGTTACAAGGCGCGGCAGGGCTAGGGTCCTCGCGAGCCGCGAACAATCCTATGTCTTTGACGGCGCTTCCCCGCTGTCCTAGCTTCTGGCCATGATCGAACGACCCTATCGGACAGCCGCCCTTGCGGCTCTGCTCCTGTTTTGCTGCCTCGCGTTGTCAGCCTCCTCCGCACTTCCGGCGCGGGCCGCGGACGAAGAGCTCGAGCCGGGCATTGGCGATGCGCCCCGGAGCGACAGGCTCCCCGACGGCGGCGATTCGGAAGAAGGGGGCCAGCCGCCAAGCGGCAAGGACTTGACCGGCCCTCCGCCCTCTTCCACGCCCAACAAGCAGGACCGGTCCGATATTCTCGGCAACGTTCCGCTCGGCGATCCCGCGGTGCGCGCCGAGATGCTGAAGGAGCTCTACACGCAACTGAGCGGCGCTCGCAGCGCCAAGGACGCCGAGCCGATCGCCGAGGCGATCGAGGAGACGTGGCGCCGCTCGGGCAGCGATACCGTCGACCTGCTCATGACCCGCGTCGATGCTTTCGTGCTCGCCGCCGATCTCGACCTTGCCATGCAGGTGCTCGACGCCGTGACCGAGCTCGACCCGGAGAACGCCGAGGCCTGGCATCAGCGCGGCATCGTGCATTTGATGCAGAACGATACCGAGCAGGCGCTCGCCGATCTCAAGCGCGCGATTGCCATCGACCCCAACCACTATAAGGCGTTGCGCGATCTTGGCGCCCTCTTGCAGCAGACCGGCGATCAGCGCGGGGCGCTCGACGCCTATCGCAAGGCGCTCGTGGTCAATCCCTTTCTCGAGCAGGCGCGGCGGGCCGAGGAGCAACTCTCCCACGACGTTGAAGGCCGGGACATCTAGGCCCGCTCCGTCGAGCTAGGAACGCTACTGCGCTCCCGGGTTTTCCTCGCCGACAAAGGCAATGCGCAGCATGTTGGTGGCGCCGGGGGTACCGAGCGGCACGCCGGCGGAGATGATCACCCGCTGACCGGGGAGGGCGAAGCCTTCCTGGTAGGCGATGCGGCAAGCCTTCGCCACCATGTCGTCCAAGTCCTTGGGATCGCCGGTCAGCACGCAGTGCAGGCCCCAGACGATCGCGAGCTTGCGGCCCGTGGCGGGAATTGGGGTCAGCGCAATGATCGGCTGCGGCGGCCGCTCGCGGGCGGCGCGGATGCTCGTGGCACCAGAGGCCGTGTAGCAGATGATCGCCGCGAGATTGAGCGTCTCGGTGACGGTGCGCGCGGCGGCCGAAATGGCGTCGGCGCCGGTCGCCTCCGGATCGATGCGCTGGGCGTGAATGATCCTCTCGTAGAGGGGATCGCGCTCAACTTCGATGGCGACCCGGTCCATGGTGGCCACGGCGTCGACCGGGTATTTGCCGACCGCCAATTCAGCCGAGAGCATCACCGCGTCGGCCCCGTCGAACACGGCGGTGGCGACATCGGACACCTCGGCGCGGGTGGGCGCCGGCGACAGGATCATCAATTCCAGCATTTGAGTGGCGACCACCACCGGCTTGCCGGCGTTGCGCGCGGCGCGGGTGATCTGCTTCTGTAGCCCAGGGACCTTCTCGACCGGCATCTCGACGCCGAGATCGCCGCGCGCCACCATGATGCCGTCGGCGAGCTCGATGATCTCCGCGAGCTCGGCAAGCGCCGAAGGCTTCTCGATCTTGGCCATGACGGCGGCACGACCGCGTATCAGCTTGCGCGCCTCGGCAATGTCCTTGGCGCGCTGCACGAAGGACAATGCGACCCAGTCGACGCCGACGGTGAGCGCATCTTCTAGATCGACGCGGTCCTTGTCGGTCATGGCTTCCAGCGGGATGACCGTGTCGGGGAGGCTGATGCCCTTGCGGCTTCCCAGCGTTCCGCTGGTCAGCACCTCGGCGTCGATGCGCACGTCGCTCGCCTCGACCACCCGCAAGCGCAACTTGCCGTCATCGAGCAGAAGAGCATGGCCCGGCTGCACCGCCTGGAAGATTTCCGGATGCGGCAGGTGCACGCGTCCCAGCCCGCCAACGGACTCGCGGCGGACGAAACTGACAATGTCACCTTCGGTGAGACGGATGGCGCCCGATTCGAACTTGCCGATGCGCAGCTTCGGCCCTTGCAGGTCGATGAGGATGCCGATCGGGCGGGAGAATTCCGCTTCGATCTTGCGGATGATGGCGTGCGAATGGCGCAAAGCGTCGGGGGTCGCATGGCTCATGTTGATGCGGAAAACGTCGGCGCCGGCTTCGAACAGCGCGCGGATCGTCTTTTCGTTGTTGGAGGCAGGACCGAGGGTGGCGACGATCTTAACTCGGCGATTACGCCTCATTGACTCTTCGCTTCGCCTTCAGGATCGGTGAGGCGAACGGTCCAATCGCGCTCCTCGCCGGTATCGACCTCAAAGAAACCAGTCTTCTTGTAACCGCGCTTCACGCATTCCTTCACGTCACGAATGGTGAACGCCTTGTCGTCAGTGCACATGTACAGCGTGCCGCCCCATTCCCCGCCGCGATCATAGTCGATGGCGTGGATGTAATAGAACCGGGCAATAAGTACACCCTTCAACAGGGTCTCGCAGGTATGCGAGGCGACGTTCCACCAGCCTTCGGTGGCCCAACCCTCGACGTCGCGATAGCCGATGGCGACGCCGACCCGGCTCGAGGTGGTGTTGCACAATTTGAGATCGGCGTGGGCGGGCGCCGGGATGAGGCCGATGGCGGCGGCGGCGGCAAGCAGACAAACCACGCGCCGCGCCCACGGAAGCGGCGCGGCGGTGGAAACCGCCCGGCTATCCGAGGTGGCGAGCGTCACTGTCTCAGGGCCATCAACCATGGTTGAAATCGCCGAAAGGTAGCATCGAATTGGTTGCGTTTGTCTGACTAGAGCTATCAATTATAAGGTCATTTTGCGGACGCAAAAGCCAGCGCCGACAATCCTGGGTAATTGCGTCACAACCTTGACCCCGCACGCGCCTTTCCGCTTGGAACAGCGAGCGAAGCCGAGATAAGACCCAGGATTCGTGTCAAGCACAAGAAGAGGATGACGGTGGAGCAGCGGCTTAGTCGGCTGCGGCGGGAGCAAAAGGAGGCGCCGCCCTTTCGGCGCATCGAGGGGGATTGGAAAAGTGGCGTGCTCATTCTCTGCGACCACGCCGCGAATCTGATTCCTCCTTCCTACGGCACCCTCGGCCTCGCCCCCGAAGATCTTGCCCGGCATATCGCCTACGACATCGGCGCTGCCGCCGTGGCCGAGCATTTGGCCCGGGCGCTCGGGGCGCCGGCGCTGTTCACGCGCTATTCGCGGTTGCTGATCGATCCCAATCGCGGGCGCGACGACCCGACGCTGGTGATGCAGCTTTCCGACGGGCGCATCGTGCCCGGCAATGCCGCCGTGGATGACGCTGAGATCGAGGCGCGCATCGAGCGCTTCTACGCGCCGTATCACCAGGCCATCGAGGCCTCCATCGACGAAGGCGTCGCCGCGGGGAAGCCGCCGGTGCTGCTCGCCATTCACAGTTTCACCCAAGCCTGGAAGAGCGTGCCGCGGCCCTGGCACGTGGCCGTGTTGTGGGACAAGGACCCGAGATTGGCTGGCGCGCTCTTACGCGAGCTTGAGGCGATCCCGGACATCACCGTGGGCGACAACGTGCCCTATAGCGGTCAGCTCAAAGGCGACACGCTCTACCAGCACGGCACGCTGCGGGGGCTCGCGCACGCGCTGATCGAGGTCCGGCAAGATCTGATCCTTGGACCCGAAGGGCAGGCCGAATGGGGCGAGCGTCTGGCCGAAGTGGTGCGCAAGGTGCTCGGCACCCGCGATCTTGCGCCGAGCCTGCACGCCATCGAGCGCTATGGCTCGCACACCGACGGCGGGTGCCAAGGCTCTGGATAAGCTGGATAAGATTGAACCGCGCGTTGCCCTGTAACAGGGCTGCCGCCTAAGCTCCGCGGCAGATCAATCATCAAACGAATCAGAGGTCGCCCGTGCAGCTCCAGAACTCAACCAAAGACCAGCTTCGTGCCTTCGTCGCCCGCATCGAGCGGCTCGAGGAGGAGAAGGCGGCGCTTGCCGCCGACCTCCGCGAGGTCTACGCCGAGGCCAAGGGCAACGGCTTCGACGTGAAGGCGCTGCGCGCCGTGGTTCGCATCCGCAAGCAGGATGAGAACAAGCGGAAAGAGGAGGAGGCGGTGCTTGTCACCTATCTCCACGCGCTCGGCATGGCCGAGGCGGAGGCCGCCTAATCTTAAGCCAAGGATTTGGAGGAAGCGTCCGGTCTAGCGATCGACCTGCGCCACGCGGGTCGGAGCCGGCGGCGCTAGCTCGGCATAGACGCTGCGCACCGCGCGCCCGCTAAAGGTCTGCGCCGCGGCAAGCCCCTGATAGCCGGAGCTCTTGCGGAAGGTGGCGGCGAGCGGCCGGTCCATGTTCTCGAACAGATAGGAGAGGTCTTTCTGCTCGGGATGGGTGAGGTGAGCGACCAGGTGATTGTAGGTGATCGAGGTGTTGCTCATGAGACCCGCGATCGCGAACGGAACATAGCTCGTCTCTTCCGGATGATCCTCGTCGACCTCTGGCGCGCCGACCACCTCGGCGCTCCGGTAGACCGGGAGGCTGTGCTCGCCGAGAGCCGGTTTCGGCAGTGGGAGGCCGCCGCCGGCATTGGCGTAGACGAAGTGTTTGTGCTCAGGGAGCGGCGCGGCTTGCTCGGGAAGCGGGCTCGTAACCGCCGGAGCGGCGGCCTGAGTGTCAGGAACGTAGGAGGCGAAGATCGCCTGCGGCGGTTCCGGCTCAGCGTGCAACGCCGGCTCGCGACGGAACGCCGCCTCGGGATGGAACGCCGTCTGGATAATCGGCTGGACCACGGGCTGGACGGCAGCCTGGGTGGCGGGCTCGGCTTCAGGCTTCGGCGTTGGGCTCACAGAGGCGAGCAGCGTGTTACGTCCGGGCAGGCCCTTGGCCATGGCCAATCTGTAATCGGCCTGAGTGATCGGCTTGCCGTCGAGCGGCAGGTATTTGGTTTGGCCCTTTGGGAAGAGCGCTGCGAGCTCGAGCCGCGGAATGCGCGGCCACATGCGAACGCGGCCAGTGTCGACATGGACGAAGGGGACGCCTGAGGTCGGGTAGTAACCGACGCCGCCCCATTCCTGAATGAGCGCCGAGTTGCGCAGAGTCTTCACCGCAACGTCGGGGAATACGATATCGGCAGCCTTGCCGAGGATGTGTTGGCTCGCCTTCGCCTGGCCGCCGCCTTTGCGCCGCAACGACTTATTGGTGCTCGCGGTGCGGTAGCCGCAGATGAGCTTGACCGGCACCTGAGACCCGAGTTGCTGGTGCAGGGTCCAGATCAGGTCGACGAGCTCAGGATCCATGTCGCGCTGCTGATCCTTGCGCCAGTCGCGCATGAAATGGTTGAGCTGCTTCAACGCATCTTGGTCGTAGCGGCCGTCCTTCTTGAAGGTGACGGTGATCGCTTCCTTGGTGTGGATGTTGAACATTGAAAGCGTGCGGGTCTCGCCAGACGCACTCGCGTCCTGGAAGCCGGCTGGCCAGAACAAAGTTCCAGCCAGCGTCACAGCTAGCCCCGCGCCAAACATGGCGCGACGTGCAAGGGTCCCCCGGACTGACATCCCCGCGCTTCGCAGCCTTTCCCTCTAACCGGCCTTGAGCGGCCGGCTTTTGACTCGAACCACCCGTCTGGTTCGAGCCCCCGTAGCAGTCATGCCTTTGGCACTGACTTGCTAACCAACAGTATTTGCTTAAATGGGGAAAAAAAAGGCAAAAACACCCTTCCTGCCCGAAATCAACAGGCAGCGTTAACGTTACCCTAATGCGGAATTTGGCGGATTCTAAAGCCTGAGCGCCGCGGCCATGCGGGAGTCGTGCCCGTAAATGTCGCCGAAGGTCGAGATCGAGCCGTCATCGTTCACCCGAAGGGTGAAATAGGTGATGTAGACCGGGATCTTCTCCTTGAGCGCAATATGCTGGTCCGGGCCGCCTTGAATTGCCGAGGCGACGCGTCCGGCCGACCAGCCTTGATCTTCCTTCAGCAAGGCCAGCGCAAGCTGATCCGGGTTCTGCACCCGCATGCAGCCATGGCTCTCGGCGCGCACCGTCTTGGCGAACAGGCTCTTCTGGGTCGTGTCGTGCATGTACACGTCGTGCTTGTTGGGAAATACGAACTTGACGTTGCCGAGCACGTTGTCGGGCCCCGGCGGCTGATAGATGTTGAGGCTGCGGATATCGACATTGTTCCAATCGATCCTGGCGGGATCGACCTCGCGGCCGCCGATATTGACGCGCAGATTGTGCCGCTCGAGAACGGCGGTGTTCCAGCCTCCCCCGCCGAACCAGCCGCCTTCCTCGCGGAGGAACGGCCTGATCTCCTCGGTCTTGATCGAGTTCGGCACGTTCCAATAGGGATTGAACACGATCTCCTGCATCTCTTTGGAGAGGATCGGCGTCTGCTTGTCGGGCTTGCCGACCACCACGCGCGCGGTGTGCACGGGCTTGCCATCACCCATCACGCGCACCACGAATTCGGGAATGTTGACGTTCACGTAGAACGAGCCGAGGTCGTGGGGCAGCCACCTCCAGCGCTCCATGTTGAGCAGGATCAGTCTCACTTGCCCGGGGCTCGCGGCTTGATGGTGCGGCTGGTTGAGGAGCCGTCGCGTGCCGGCGCCCACCGCCCCGTCAGGCAGCATGCCACGCTCTTCCTGGAAGCGCTGCACGGCCGCGTGCACCGAGGCGTCGAACATCGTCTCCTTGCCGCCGTCCTCGACCGGGATGTTGAGACGCTTGCGGAGCAGAGCCACCTGCTCATGGTCGACGCCGAGCTCAAGCGTCGGGCCGTCGGGGATGCGCACGATGTCCTTGTCAGGATTCCCGCCGCGAGCGACGATCAAGGCTTGGCGTAGGGCTTCGAACTGGGGCTGGTCGGGCTGGAAGCTCCGCAAGTAGGAAGCGGGGTCTGAGCGAAAGGCGATCGATTCGATCACCTCGAGCGGATCGGGCAGGATGAGATCCGGATCGAGATTGGGGCTGATTCTCTGAGGATCGATGCGGCCGCCGCGCGCGTCGCGGGCGTAACCGAGCACGGCGAAACTGATCTTGATCTCGGCATCGGCGAGCCATTTGACGTCGGGGTTCTCCTCCCCCGCCTTGGGCAGCGGATAGTCGGCAGGACGCAGGCCGTATTCGTCGGCCTTGCCGATCTCCTCCATCACCGACTTGGCCCGGTCGTTGAGGCCATGGTCGTCGACCCAGAGGAGACGGTTTTCGGCGATCGAATAATATTCGACGAGGGCGCCTTGCTCGCTCTTCCTTGCCTCGCTGGCATTGGTGAACTTGGCGGAGAGCCGCTCCTGGATGGCGGCGCGGACGGCGTCAGTTTGACCGATCAAGGCATCCGGGGATTCGGGCTCTGCGGAATAGGCCGTGAGCGGCGCGGCCAAAAACAAGGCGAACGCGATACAGGAAAATAGCCTCATCAATGCTCCCCCTCCAGCCGATCGTGCCCCACGATTCGGCAGAAATCCGAACCTAACGTGAGGACCCCGCTTTTGGCCACACCGCGCTGCACTATAAGCCGTCGCCTGCACCGCTTTTTTTGTGAGTGTGGCTTTCGTGCCAAGCCCTTGTCGCGCTGAGCTAATGCGCTCTCGCTTCCAACCCAATCTCGCGCATCTTCCGGTAAAGCGTGGAGCGGCCGATGCCGAGTCTCTTGGCAATTTCCGTCATGCGCCCGCGGTAACGTCCGAAAGCGAGCCTGATCATGTCCGCCTCGACCGCCTCGAGCGAGCGGATGTCACCTTCCTCGCTCAAGGCGGGAATGCCCACGGCATCGCGGCCGTTGGCCAACGGCAGATGGATCGTGGCCGGCGCTGTGGACGACTGGCCGAGCATCACAGGCCCCTCGATGCGGGGCGCGGGGGCTTTCGGGGCGGGAGCCGGCGGCACGGTCACGCGATAGCCTTGCACATGGGCTGCGATCTGCGGGAACTCGCTCACGCCGAGTAGAGGCTGGTCGGCAAGAACCACCGCGCGGAACACGGCGTTTTCCAGCTGGCGGATGTTGCCAGGCCAGCTGTACCGCTTGAGCATGGCGAGCGCCTCCGGCTCGATGCCGTCGACGCGCTTTCCCTCCTCGGCGGCGAAGCGGGCGATGAAATGGCGCACGAGCTCCGGCACGTCGTCGAGGCGGTCGCGCAACGGCGGCACCCAGATGGGGAAGACGTTGAGGCGGTAATAGAGATCCTCGCGGAAGCGCCCTTCCTGTACGAGAGTGATCAGGTTCCGGTTGGTCGAGGCAATCAGGCGGACATCGACCTTGACCGGATATTTGACGCCGATGGCGCCGTCCTGCAGCGCGCGGAGCAGCTTGATTTGCGCCTCATGCGGCAGCTCGCCGATCTCGTCGAGAAACAGAGTGCCTTGATCGGCCTCGAAGAATTTTCCTGTTTGCCGCTGGGACTCGCTGGCGAAGGAGCCAAACAGGACGGTCTCCACCACATGTTCGGGAATGGTGCGGCAATTAACGGCGATGAAAGGCTTGCCGGCGCGGTCGCTCCCGCCGTGGATGGCACGGGCGACGAGCTCCTTACCGACGCCGCTCTCGCCTTCGATCAGCACCGGAATTGACAATTTCGCCGCCCGCCGCCCGAGATCGACGACCCTCGCCATCATTTCGCTCCCGGCGACCAGACCGGCAAAGCCAAGCTCGCCGCGGGCGGAGGTCTTCATCCTGCTGATCTCGCCCTCAAGCGCATCGATCTTCAGAGCGTTCTTGATGGACACTTCGAGCCGCTCGGGGCTCACCGGCTTGACCACGAAATCGACGGCGCCGGCCCGCATGGCGGCGATGGCCGCATCGATGCTGCCGCCCGCCGTCTGCACGATGGTCGGGTATTTCCGCGGCAACGACCGCATGGCCGAAAGCACCGCCATGCCGTCGGTTCCCCGCATAACGAGGTCGAGCAGGATGAGGGAGATGTCGCCCAAGGCGTCCGCTTTCAGCGCGGCAATCGCCTTGTCGCCGCTTTCGGCCTGCGCAACGGCATAGCCGAAGCGCTTGATGGTCTCTTCGAGAATACGGCGCTGAGCAGGGTCGTCGCCGACGACCAGGACACGTTTGGGCATGACGCAAAACTCACTACGTTACGCTGGAACCCCTCGGAGCAGATCCCCTCGCTCGCGCCCTTACTGTGCGTTGTTGCGATGCGCTCCCGTTCCAAAATTGTGCGGCGAAACGGTAAACAAGCGCTTTATAGCAGTTCGATTTTGGTGAGGCTCGCCCTTGGCCGTCTCGCAAATTCGCCTTAAGAGCAGGTTAGATCGGACGCGCGGGCACCTCGAAGGACGGGACGAAAACACCAATGCAGCATAAATCCCTTCAATGGCTGGCGGTTCACGCGCCTGCGACCTCGGCTCGCGGCAAGGCCAAGACTGCAAGTAGGCCCGGGCGCCCCAAGGAGAAGCTCGGGGCACTTCCGGAGTGGAACCTCAAGGATCTCTACAGCGCCCCCGATGCGGCGGCGCTCAAAGCCGATCTTGAAGCGTCCGAACGCGCCGCCGAGGCGATGCAGGCGAACTATGCCGGCAAGCTCGCCGCGCTCGCCGATGGAGGCAAGGGGGGCAAGGCGCTTGCCAGGGCCGTGCGCGAATACGAGGGGTTGAGCGACCTCATGGGCCGCATCGTCTCCTATGCGAGCCTGCTCTACGCCGCCGATACGTCAGACCCGGCGCGGCAGAAATTCTTCGGCGACATCCAGGAGAAGATCACCACCATCTCATCCAAGCTGCTGTTCTTCCCACTCGAGTTGAACAGGCTCGACGACAAGGTGCTGGAATCTGCCATGGCGGATCCCGCGCTTGGGCACTACCGGCCTTGGCTTGAGGACCTGCGCAAAGAGAAGCCCTATCAGCTCGAGGACAGGATAGAGCAGCTGTTCCATGAAAAGGCGGTGACCGGGCGCGGCGCCTGGAACAGGCTGTTCAGCGAGACCATGACCGCGCTAAGATTCGACGTCGATGGCGAGAAGCTGAGCCTCGAGCCCACCCTCAATCGCCTGCTAGACCAGGACGAGACGAAGCGGCGGCAGGCTGCCGAGGCGCTTGCGCGCGTCTTCAAGGACAATGTGCGGCTGTTCACGCTGGTCACCAACACGCTCGCCAAGGACAAGGAGATCTCGGACCGCTGGCGCGGTTTCGCCGATGTCGCCGATAGCCGTCACCTCGCCAACCGGGTGGAGAAGGAGGTGGTCGACGCACTGGTCGCGGCAGTACGCCAGGCTTATCCGCGCCTCTCCCACCGCTACTATGCGTTGAAAGCCAAATGGCTCGGCAGGAAGCGGCTCGCTTATTGGGACCGCAACGCACCGTTGCCCGAGGAGCCGACGCAGAGCATCGGCTGGGACGACGCGCAAAAGACCGTGCTCAAGGCCTATGGCGATTTCTCGCCGCGCATGGCGGCGGTGGCGAACGAGTTCTTCGCCAAGCGTTGGATCGATGCGCCGGTGCGCGAGGGCAAGTCTCCCGGCGCTTTCTCGCATCCCACGGTGCCGAGCGCGCACCCCTACATCCTGCTCAATTATCAAGGCAAGCCGCGGGACGTGATGACGCTCGCGCACGAGCTCGGTCACGGCGTGCATCAGGTGCTCGCCAACGCGCAAGGCCCGTTGATGGCGCCGACGCCTTTGACACTCGCCGAGACGGCGAGCGTGTTCGGCGAGATGCTGACCTTCCGCGCGCTGCTCGAGCGCGCGCCGAGCAAGCGCGAGAGGAAGGCGCTGCTCGCCTCAAAGGTCGAGGACATGATCAACACGGTGGTGCGCCAGATCGCGTTCTACAGTTTCGAGCGCAAGGTGCACACGGAGCGGCGCGAAGGCGAGCTGACGGCTGAGCGGCTCGGCGAGATTTGGCTCGAGGTGCAAAGCGAGAGCCTAGGGCCGGCCATCGATTTCAAGACCGGCTACGAAAATTTCTGGGTCTACATCCCGCACTTCATCCATTCGCCGTTCTACGTCTATGCCTATGCCTTCGGCGATTGCCTGGTGAACTCGCTCTATGCGGTCTACGAGAAGGCCGACAAGGGCTTCGCCGACCGCTATCTCGACATGCTCGCGGCCGGCGGCACCAAGCACCACAAGGAGCTGCTCGCGCCCTTCGGCCTCGACGCCACCGATGCCAAATTCTGGTCTATGGGGCTCAAGGTCGTCGAAGGCCTGATCGACGAGCTCGAGGCGATGGACAAGGTGTCCTAGCCGCTGCTCGATTTTGTTCCTGACGCGCTCAGTGGCTGGCGAAGGTTTCAGTGGTGCCGTCCTTCTTGATCAGCAGCACGTCGTAGGGCTCGAACTCGGCGCCCTGCTCCATGCCGGGAGAGCCGGCAGGCATGCCGGGGACGGCGAGGCCGATGGCGTCAGGGTGCTCGGCGACAAGGCGCTTGATATCGGTCCCCGGCACATGGCCTTCGATGACATAGCCGTCGATCATAGCGGTGTGACAGGAGGCGAGCTTGTCGCCGATGCCGGCTTGCCGCTTCAGCGAAGCGAGCGCGCTTGGCTCCGCCGCGTTCACTTTCACGGTGAAGCCGTTGGCCTCAAGATGCTTGACCCAGGCGCCACAACATTCGCAGGTCGCCGATTTCCACACCTCGATTGAGGCGGCCGTGTCGGCGGCGCTCGCAGGCGCTACGCCGAAAACCATCAGAGACAAAAGGAGCAGGATGCGCATCGTCATGGTTCAGTCCTCCCGCACGTCAGCATGGACGCCATAAGCCGCGTCAGCAATTGACAATTTCGTCAATGTCAAGGTGACGCTAACACCCTGGCAATTTCCTCAGCCCGCCTTACCTTTGGGATCAATGACCTCCGACAAAGAACGCAATCGCCTGACCGCCCGCGTGCAACGCTACGGGCGCGTCGGCGCCAACGTCGGCGGTGTCGCGGCCCGCATCGCCAGCACCCGCCTGCTTGGGCTCGATCCAGACCGCGACCGCGAGGCCTCGGCTCTTGCCGCGGCGCTTGGCGGGCTCAAAGGCCCGATCATGAAGGTGGCGCAGCTCCTCGCCACCATCCCTGAGGCGTTGCCGGCTGAGTACGCTGCCGAGCTCGGTCAGCTTCAGAGCCAGGCGCCGCCCATGGGATGGCCCTTCGTGCGTCGGCGCATGGCGGCTGAGTTGGGGCCTGATTGGGAAAGCCGCTTTGCGAGCTTCGAACG
This sequence comes from uncultured Alphaproteobacteria bacterium, assembly GCA_963825835.1. GTDB lineage: Bacteria > Pseudomonadota > Alphaproteobacteria > Rhizobiales > Methyloligellaceae > Methyloceanibacter. Next base: position 13,848 of record CAWGVA010000035.1, read on the forward strand.
TGAGGCAGCGGCGTCGGCATCGCTCGGGCAAGTGCACCGGGCGCGCGCCCATGACGGGCGGTCCTTGGCCGCGAAGCTGCAATATCCCGACATGCAGTCGGCGGTGGAGGCCGATCTCAAGCAGCTCGCTTTGTTGTTCATCATCCATCGGCAACTCAGGCCGGCGATCGAGACCTCAGAGATGAAGGAGGAGATCGCGGCGCGCTTGCGCGAAGAGCTCGACTACGCTCTCGAGGCCGGCCATATGCGCCTCTATGCAATGATCTTTGCCGGCGATCCTTTGATTCGCGTGCCTGAGGTCCTGCCCGAGCTTTCCACGCAGAGGCTGCTCACCATGACCTGGCTCGAGGGGCGGCGTCTCCTCGACTACACGGACAGGCCGCTCGAGGAGCGGAACCAAATCGCCCGCGCCATGTTTCGCGCCTGGTGGTATCCGTTCAGCCATTACGGCGTGATCCACGGCGACCCGCATCTCGGCAATTACACGGTGTTCGAGGACGAGGCGGGAAAGGCGGCAGGCATCAATCTGCTCGACTATGGCTGCATGCGCACGTTCGCGCCGAAATTCATCCAAGGCGTGATCGACCTTTATCGCGGGCTACTCAACAACGATCGCTCCCTCGTGGTGCACGCCTACGAGACCTGGGGCTTCGCCGGCCTCTCCAACGAGCTGATCGACATCCTCAATATCTGGGCGAACTTCATCTATGGCCCCATGCTCGAGGATCGCGTGCGCACCATCGCCGAGGACCGAAATATCGGCATGTATGGGCGGCGCGAGGCCTTCAAGGTGCATCAGGGCTTGCGCGACAAGGGGCCGGTCAAGGTGCCACGCGAGTTCGTGTTCATGGACCGTGCGGCAATCGGCCTTGGCGGCGTATTCCTGCACCTCAATGCCGAGCTGAACTTCCATCGCCTGTTCGATGACACCATCGCCGGCGTCGATCTCGGCGACGTGGCGCGCCGGCAGAAGGAAGCCTTCGTAGTGGCTGGGGTACCCCTGCCGGAGGCATCGGTTTAGTGACGCCCCGGATTGCCCGCGCCACTGCCTTTATGGTATCGGCAAGCGGAATAAAGGCCTCGAACAGCATAAGGGGAGCGGAATGCATATCGACCCAGCCGAATGCCATCCGGCGATGGACTACACAGAGCATCAAAAGACCTACAGACTGTTTCTCAAGCTTGCGCTTTGCATCATCGTCGGCGTTGCCATCCTCATGGCGCTGATGGCCGTGTTCGTGGTCTGACCGGGCTCAGACCTCCCCCAAAAGGCGGCAATCCCGCCGCTGACCATTTGACACGGCGAGTCCGCTGACGGAGCCAAGATGATCACCATTGGCGTGCCCGCCGAAGGCCCTGACGAGCCGCGCATCGGGTTGAGCCCCGAGACCGCGAAGAAGCTCGTCAAGCTTGGGGCAAAGATGCTGATCCGCTCCGGCGCCGGGCTTCGCTCGCATTTCTCCGACCAAGAGTACAAAGACGCCGGCGCCGAGATCGTCGGCACCGACGCCGACGCGGTCAAGGACGCCGATATCGTGCTCACCGTGCGCCGGCCGCCGCTCGATCTCGTCAAGTCGATGAAGCAAGGCGCCATGCTGATCGCCATGCTCGATCCTTATTCCGATGCCGACGGCTTGCAGGCGCTGGCCAAGACCGGCGCCTCGCTGTTCGCCATGGAGCTGATGCCGCGCATCAGCCGGGCGCAGAGCATGGACGTGCTGTCGAGCCAGGCCAATCTTGCCGGCTACAAGGCCGTGGTCGATGCCGCGGCCCTCTTCGAGCGGGCACTGCCGATGATGATGACCGCCGCCGGCACCGTGCCCGCGGCGCGAGTGTTCGTCATGGGCGTCGGCGTCGCCGGCCTGCAAGCCATCGCCACGGCGCGGCGGCTCGGCGCCATCGTCACCGCCACCGACGTGCGGCCTGCGGTCAAGGAGCAGGTGGCCTCGCTCGGCGCCAAATTCATCGCGGTCGAGGACGAGGAATTCAAGCAGGCAGAGACTGCGGCCGGCTACGCCAAGGAGATGTCGGACGAATACAAGAAGAAGCAGGCGGCGCTCGTGGCCGAGCACGTCAAGACGCAAGACATCGTCATCACCACGGCGCTGATCCCTGGGCGCCCGGCGCCAAAGCTCCTCTCCAAGGCCATGATCGAGAGCATGAAGCCGGGCTCGATCGTCGTCGATCTTGCCGTTGAGCGCGGCGGCAATGCCGAGCTCGCCAGGGCAGGGGAGGTGGTGGAGCACAACGGCGTGCGCATCATGGGCAAGCTCAATCTGCCTGGCGCGATTCCGGTGAATGCGTCGAGCCTCTATGCCCGCAATCTCGTCGCCTTCATCGAGCCGATGGTCGACAAGAAAACCGGGGCGCTTGCCGTCAATTGGGACGACGAGCTGGTCAAAGGCACGCTGATCGCCAAGGACGGCGCCATCGTGAATGCGATGATCGCTGAACGCGCCGGCGCGGCGCCAAAGGGAGGCAAGACATGAGACGAGGATCTGCATGGCTCGCCTTGGCCGTCTTGGTGGGCGCGCTGCTCGCCGAATGTCTGGTTGGGGGCAGCGCTTACGCGCAAGCGGCGCCCGGCGCAGAGAGTCATGATTTCGTGTTCCGCTTCTCCATCTTCGTGCTCGCCATCTTCGTCGGCTATTATGTGGTGTGGAGCGTGACGCCGGCTCTGCACACCCCGCTGATGTCGGTGACCAACGCCATCTCCTCGGTGATCGTGGTCGGCGCGCTGCTTGCCGTGGCGGTCGAGGCTGCTGAGGCCGCGGCCTCCGGCGGCTGGACGGCGAAGCTGCTCGGTTTCGCCGCGCTCATCATGGCGAGCGTCAACATCTTCGGCGGCTTCCTCGTCACCCAGCGCATGCTCGCCATGTATCAGAAGAAAAAGAAATGAGCCCAGACCTCGTCGCGCTGCTCTATCTCGTCGCCGGCGTCCTGTTCATCCTGGCGCTGAGAGGGCTGTCCTCGCCCGAGACTTCGCGCCGGGGCAATTATCTCGGCATGGTCGGCATGGCGATTGCCGTGCTCACCACTCTTGCCGTGGCAAGGCCTGAGACGCCGCTCACCTGGGCGATGATCATCGCGGGCATCGCCATTGGCGGCGGCAGTGGTGCCGTGGTAGCCCGCCGCATTCCGATGACGGCGATGCCTGAGCTGGTCGCAGCCTTCCATTCGCTGGTCGGCATGGCGGCGGTGCTGGTTGCCGCCGCCGCGTTCTATGCGCCCGAGGCCTTCGGTATCGGCACGCCAGGCGAAATCCACAAAGCGAGCCTGATCGAGATGTCGTTGGGCGCGGCGATCGGCGCCATCACCTTCTCAGGCTCGGTGATCGCCTTCCTCAAGCTTTCCGGGCGCATGTCGGGCAAGCCGATCCTGTTGCCGGCGCGCCATGTCATCAACATTACGCTCGCGCTCCTGCTCGTGTTCTGCATCGTGATGTTCTACCGCGAGCAGACGGCCTTCTATTTCTGGGCGATCGCGCTCCTGTCCTACCTGCTCGGCGTGCTGATCATCGTTCCGATCGGCGGCGCCGACATGCCGGTTGTCATCTCCATGCTCAACTCCTATTCGGGATGGGCGGCGGCCGGCATCGGCTTCACGCTCGGCAACACGGCGCTGATCGTCACCGGCGCGCTGGTTGGGTCCTCGGGCGCGATTCTCTCCTACATCATGTGCAAGGGGATGAACCGCTCCTTCCTCAATGTGATCTTGGGCGGGTTCGGCGGGGAGGTGGCGGGGCCGGCGGCTGGAGCCGAGCAGAGGCCGGTGAAGCTCGGCTCGGCCGAGGATGCCGCGTACCTGATGAAGAATGCGAGCAAGGTGATCATCGTGCCGGGCTACGGCATGGCGGTGGCGCAAGCCCAGCATGCGTTGCGCGAGATGGCTGACAAGCTGAAGGCCGCCGGGGTCGAGGTCAAATATGCCATCCATCCTGTAGCTGGCCGCATGCCGGGGCATATGAACGTGCTGCTCGCCGAAGCCAACGTGCCCTACGACGAGGTGTTCGAGCTTGAGGATATCAACAGCGAGTTCGCACAAACCGACGTGGCTTACGTGATCGGCGCCAATGACGTGACCAACCCGGCAGCCGAGGACGATCCTTCATCGCCGATCTACGGCATGCCGGTTTTGCAGGTGTGGAAGGCGGGCACCGTCATCTTCAACAAGCGGTCTCTGGCGTCAGGTTATGCCGGCATCGACAACCCGCTGTTTTACCGCGACAACACCATGATGGCGCTTGGCGACGCGAAAAAGATGACCGAAGAGATCGCCAAGGCGCTGTAGGACGCTCCAGGTGCTCCCGGCAAAAGTGACGGAACTCCTTAACCTCTTTGATTTATTCCCTTTTTTGCCGGATTGAGGTCACGCCCTGGCCGTATTGACCGTGTGTTTGACCCCGGCAACGGGATGACCCCCGGCACTAGGAGCATGGGGCTTCGATAGGAGCGAAACTCTATCGTGCGTAGCTTGAGTCAACTGACGCGCGTCTCGCCAAGCCAGGCCGGCGCGCAGAAAAAACAGCGCAGCTGGCAGCACTTAGCCGGTCTTGCGCATCGGCCGGACGGCTTGGCGTTCTGACTCCATCGAAAATTGGGGATAGCGGGGCTCACTGTCGTGAGTGATGAGCCGTTGTCATCGTATTGCTGAACGCCATGTTCAAGTTGGGTTCAGAGAGGAAACCATAAAAAGAGCACATCTCTTGCAGGAATTGATAGAAAGGCTTTGATCGCGTCATGTTGAATCTCTTCCTCTCACTTCTCGGCACCTACGCGCTGATCTGTTTCGGCGCCTGGGTGCTTCATCGCTACTTTCTCTACATGCCCGATAAGAAGCGCTACGCGCCCAAGGATGTCGGCCTCGCCGAGGTGGAAGAGATCACCTTCGAGGGCAGAGGCGGCGTCACGCTCATTGCCTGGTATCTGCCGGCGCGGCGCGGCAAGCCCACGCTCCTTTATTTCACCGGCAATAGCGGTTCGGCCGCCAATCGCGCGCGCAAGATCGAGGCGATCGCAGCGAGCGGCTATGGCGTGTTCATGCTCAACTACCGCCGCTTCGGCGGCTCAGGTGGCTGGCCGACCGAGGCCAACAACATCGCCGATGCCGTCGCCGCCCACGCTTATCTGGAAGAGGAGCTTGACGTCTCACCCCGCAATATCGTGGCCTATGGTGAATCGCTCGGCACCGGCGTCGCCACCCGGCTTGCTCTTCTCCGCCCGGTGAAGGCCCTGGTGCTGGAAGCGCCTTTTACCTCGGTGGTCGATGTCGGCCGCCAAGTCTGGTGGTTCCTGCCGCTTGGACTGGTCATGACCGACCAGTACCGCACCATCGACCGCATCGGCTCCGTCAAGGTGCCTCTGCTCATCGTGCATGGCGCGCGGGATTCCATGATCCCGGTGACGCAAGCGCGCCAGGTCTATGCCGCGGCCAACGAGCCAAAGACCCTCGCCATCCTCCGTCGCGGCGATCACAACGATCTGTTCGACCACGGGGCGTGGACGAAGGTCACGGCGTTCCTCGACACGCGCGAGCCGGTGCTGCGTCCTGCGGTCGTTCGGCCGGTTTACGTCGAGCAGGTGGCGTTGGCGTCGTAGCCAGCCAGAACTCCATTCAATACAATTCGTCATGCCCGGCGTTCGCCGGGCATGACTATTTATGCGCGAGCCATGACGATCGTTGGAGGTTTGGAAGGTGCCCTAGCGCGCCGGAGCGCGGGGCGTACGCGGCTTGGCCGAAACGAGGCCTTCGCGCTGAGCCTTCTTGCGGGCGAGCTTGCGGGCCCGGCGAATGGCCTCGGCCTTCTCGCGAGCGCGCTTCTCGGACGGCTTTTCGTAGTAATTGCGGAGCTTCATCTCGCGGAAGATGCCTTCGCGCTGCATCTTTTTCTTCAGCGCCCTGAGGGCCTGATCCACATTGTTATCGCGAACGACGACCTGCACGCGCGTCACTCTCCGTTTCAGAGGGTTGAGGAAATCTGGGACTGGCAAAAGCCAACCCTGGCCGGGACCAAAGGTTCCGAATCCACGACTGCTCTAACAAAAGAGCCGCCGATTGTCCAGCGATGCCGTGTCATGAACTCTTTGGCAGGAGCCTCGTGGTGTGGCCCATCTTGCGGCCGGGCCTCGCCTCGGCCTTGCCGTAGAGATGCACCGCCACGCCCTCCTCGGCCGCCAACTCACGCCAGCGCTCGACGTCGGCGCCGATAAGATTGGTCATCACAGCGTCGCTGTGGCGTTCAGTGCCGCCGAGCGGCCAGCCTGCTATCGCCCTGATGTGGTTCTCAAATTGGCTGACGAGGCAGGCGTCGATGGTCCAATGACCTGAATTGTGCACCCGTGGCGCGATCTCGTTGACGAGAAGGCGCGGAGCCTCTTCGCGCTGGAACATCTCCACGCACAAGACGCCGACATGGCCGAGCGCCTCGGCGACCTTGCCCGCGATCCGCCGCGCCTCCTCGGCGCAATCGGCGTTGATGCGGGCCGGCACGCGGCTCACGGCAAGGATGCCGTTCTGGTGCACGTTCTCGACCGGATCGTAGAATTTGAGCGTGCCGTCCTCGCCGCGCACGACAAGGACGGAGATCTCGCGCTCGAAGGCGACCAGGCGTTCGATGAGGGCGGGTTGCCCGCGCAGCTCTGTCAGAGCCGCCAAGGCTTCCGCCTCGTTGCGGACCAGCGCCTGTCCTTTGCCGTCATAGCCGAAGCGCCGCGTCTTTAGGATGGCCGGCAGCTGCACGTGGGTTAGCGCATCGCGCAGGCTCTGCTCGTCATGCACGTCGGCGTAGTCGGCAACTTGAATGCCGAGCTTGCGCATGAAGTCTTTCTCTACGAGACGGTCCTGGGCCACGGCAAAGGCTTTGGCCGGGGGATGGACGGGTGCCTTCTTCCCCGCGATCTCGAGCGCGCGCGCCGGCACGTTCTCGAACTCGCAGGTGACCACGTCGACGCCTGAGGCAAACTCGCTGAGCGCCGCCTCGTCGGCGAAAGAGCCGACCGTCGAGAACGCCGACACGTCGAAGGCCGGCACGTCCGGTTCGTCGGAATAGATATGCGTCTTGAGCCCGAGCCGCGCCGCGGCGAGCGACAGCATGCGGCCGAGCTGGCCGCCGCCCAGGATGCCGATGATGCTTCCCGGAGGCAGGGCTTCAGGCATTATCCTCAGGGGCCTCGGCTACGCCATCAGTTTGCGCCGCGCGCCAGGCCATGACCCGGGTGGCGAGCGCATGATCGGAGAGGGCGAGAATCTGCGCCGCCAACAGGCCGGCATTGGCGGCCCCGGCAGCACCGATGGCAAGCGTCCCCACCGGAACGCCGGCAGGCATCTGGGCGATGGAGAGCAGGCTGTCGAGACCTTTGAGCGCCCGGCTCTCGATCGGCACGCCAAGGACGGGCAGCTCGGTCATCGAGGCGGTCATGCCGGGCAGGTGGGCAGCACCTCCGGCGCCGGCGATGATCACCTTCAAGCCTCGCTCCCGCGCGCTCGTGGCATAGTCGTAAAGCCGCTTGGGAGTGCGGTGGGCGGAGACGACGCGGGTTTCGTAGGGCACGCGCAGAGCATCGAGCACCTCGGCCGCGGCCTTCAGCGTCGGCCAGTCGGACTTGCTGCCCATGATGATGCCGACGCCAGGCCTCTCATCGCTCATCTCACGCTCGTTTCTCAGAGGGCGCTCATTTCTCGGAAGACAGCTGGGCTTCGCGGAAAAGCGGGGGATTTATAGGGTTGCGCGAGGGTTGGCAAGGAGATTGGGCCTTCGGCGGCAAAGGCCGACGGCTTACCATGGGCGGATAGATCCGCCGAGGCCAGCTTCTCCCGGGGAACACGACATGATGAAGCTCTTCCTATTGGTCGCAGGGGTGTTCCTCTTTCCGGTCGCGCTGAGCTATGGCGTCGATCCGGCAGTGACCATCCCGAAGTTCATGAACTTCACCGTGGAAGGCACCGATCAGACCCACATCTTCAGGGCTCTTATGGGCCTCTATCTCGGCATGGTGACCTTCTGCATCATCGCCGCCTTCACGCCGGAGTGGCGGCATGTGGCGGTGATCTGGGCCGTGTTCTTCGCTTACTCGCTGGCCGCCGGCCGCATCCTCAGCCTCATCGTCGACGGCATGCCAAGCCCCATCCTCCTCTTCTACATGGCGGTCGAGCTCATCGGCGGCACGCTTGGGCTTCTGGTTCTCTCCCGCGAGAAGCGCAAGCTCGAAGCTAGGCGATGATGTCGGGCAGGAGCTGATCCTCGATGCGGGCGATCTCGTCCTTGAGGAACAGCTTCTTCTTTTTCAGCCGCTTGAGCTGAAGCTGATCAGCACGTCCCGATTCCTCGAGCGCGTTGATCGCGCTGTCGAGATCGCGGTGCTCTTGCTTGAGCTTGAGCAACGTCGCCCGGAGCTCGCGAATCTCCTCGCTCTCCATGGACGCCCCAGCTCCTCGTTGTGCCTTGAGGGGACAAGCAAAGTATCACGGCGAATCTCAGGCCGCGCAAGGCTTCTGGCACGGCGCTGCACTGCCTGGCGCCCGGGCCCGAAGTGGGCCAGGGCGACGCCCTGACACGGGTGTGGACATTAGACAAAACGTCTCCGATTTGTCACAATAACCAGCCCTGGACCAACTGAGTCGGAGGTCTGAATATGGCGCTCGACGCACATCTTGTGGAGTTGTCTGAAAAGCATCGTCAACTGGATCGGAAAATCGAGGAAGAGATGAGCCGGCCGACGGCCGACGATCTCAAAATCACCGAGCTGAAACGCCAGAAGCTGCGTCTCAAGGACGAAATCGAGCGGCTCAAGCATCAGATGAGCCATTAGGCGGGAACGAGCTCCGCCTAACGAGGGACCCGAAGTAGCAAGCAATCATCGTGCCGGTCTCCCGCACAGGCGCCTGCGCGGAGAGCACGCTTTTTCGCGGGTACGCGAGCGCCGATTTGACCAAGGTCAATGAGGGCGCCGCGGGAGCGCGCTAATCATCGAAGCTCACATGAGATGAGAGGCCCTTGGTGCCGTCGCGGAGCTTCGCAGTCAGGTTCGGGATAGCGGCGAGCGCAGCTCTCCTCGTTGCGGGCGCCGTCTCGGCCAATGCCGCCGAAAAGACCCTCATCGACAAGGGCGAAGTTCTGGTCAGGGAGAACTGCTCGCGCTGCCACGCGATCGGCAAAGAGGGCGACAGCCCTCACAAGGAAGCGCCGCCGTTCCGCACCCTAGCTAAGAATTATCCGATCGAGGACCTCGCCGAATCGCTCGCCGAAGGCATCGTCTCGGGGCACCCCGACATGCCGATCTTCGTGTTCGGCCCGCACGACGTCGAGGCGATCATCGAATATCTGCAGAGCATTCAGGCGCAGTAGAGTCAGCGCTTCTCGGCCTTGGCGGCAAGCGCGATCGCGTGCGCCCGTCTCGCCCAGGTCACAAGCTCTTCAGGGTCGTCGAGCAGCCGCTCGGGAACCTCCCAATAGGACAGAGCGACCGGGCCACGGCCTTTCGGACGATAGGTGAAGGGGCCTTTCCCCTCGGCGGCGAAGTCGCGCGCCGAAACCTCGTCGGCTTTGAGATAGAGGGTGTCGTCTGCGAGGATCGCGAACATCACCCCGTCGGCATAGACGCCGGCCCCGCTAAACATGCGGCGGATGCTGACCGGACCGAAATCCGCAAGCAGATCTTGGATGAAGGACTTATAGGCGGCGCTGACCGGCATCGCTCAAGGCTTCGGATCTAAGGCTTGCGCAGGCGTGTCACAGCCGCTTTCTTGGGCATTTCGTCCCCACGGTGTTGCCATTTTGGCATGTCAATTAACGTCTGTTTCGGGCATTCCTGCTTAACTGGAACGACCGAATCAAGGCCGGCCGGAGAGGCCTGCGCGGAGGTCTCAGCATGCAGAATAGGCTGATCTTGACGCTGTGGCTGGTTGGCGCCGTGCTCTATGCCGGCAGCACCGTATTTCTTGCCCACGCCGTGCTCGGCGGCGGCTCAAGCGCCCCAGACAAGGCCAAGACAGCAACGGTCGCCGCGGCGAGCGATGCGAAGTGTCAAAAGGACAGCGTCGCATCGGCCGACACCAAGCCTGCCAAGCCTGCGGCCGAGCCGCAGAAGACCGCCGCCATCGAGCCGAAAAAGCCAGCTTCTGGCCCAAGCCCGGCGAAGCCCGCCGCGCCCGAAACCGCCGCGCTCAATCCTGCGCCGAATTCCGAGCAGCGGTCCGCCGAAACAGATGATCCGTCCGAGGACCAGCCTGAGCCTGACACATCCTCGCCTGATAGCGCGCCGACGCCTGACGGCGTGCAGCAGCAAGATGCTTTAGGTCCGGACGCGGGCGAAGGACAGAACGAGCAAGACCAATGGGCCCATGTGGTCGCCGGCACCGCCGACATGCGTTCAGAGCCCTCGATGCAGGCGCCGCTGATTTACGCGCTTCCCTCAGGCTGGCAGGTGCGGGTGATCTCGCGCCAACCAGGATGGGTTCAGGTGCAGGATGCCAATAGCGGCGCGGCGGGCTGGGTCGAATCCTCGGCCATCGCGGAAGGCCCTGGCTCGAACGGTCCTCAAGGGCCGGACGGGCGTCCGGCATACGGCGCGTATCAGCGCCCGTTCGACCCTCGCTATGCCGAGGAAGGCTATCCATACGGCCAGCCCCCACCGCCATGGCGCAGGCCAGCTGGTCCAGTCGGCGATTTCTTTCGCCGGGCGCTCGGCGGGTGGTAGAAGCTGCGGCTTCCAGGATCTTGTCATCGCCCGGCTCGACCGGGCGATCCAGTAACCCACCGCCTTCAATAGGATTGCAAGACCTGTGAATACTGGATGCCCGCGTTCGCGGGCATGACCGAGTGAGGCTTATGCCGCTGGCGGGATGATGCCTGGCCGTGGCTCGTGGTGGTGATCGTGGTGGCCGGCATCGTGATGGTGACCGGCGTGGGTCTCGGCATCGCTTAGCCCATTGCCGTTCTGCCCATTGGCGGCGTGGCCATTGCCGGCCTGACCGTTCGTGTGAAGATGCCCGGCCACGCGACGCTCGTGCTTTACGGCCGCGCGCACCGTCTCGCTCTGGGTGTAAAGCTCCATATGCTCGGCGTCTTCCTCGGTCACTGGAACCAGGGCCTCGTCCTGATAGAGCTTGGAATTCGGGTCGGCCTCGATCTTGGCGACGATGCTCTTCAGATGCAGCCAGCGCCGCGCGAGCTTCGTGGCCTTCCTGGATGTCTCCGCGGCATAGTTCGCGTAGAACGACAGCGCCGACTCGATGGGGAAGCCGGGGCGGCGGTCCTTGCGGTGTTTGACGCGGAAGATGCCCCATTGCAGCGGGTGCAGGTTCTCGATTTTCATCGCGCTCGAGAACCACATCAGCACCGGCATGAGCGAGCGGATATTGATGCCGGTCGCGTGTGCGCGCCGCATGATCGTCTCGAGATGCTCGTCGGTATAGAACACGTCCCAGGCCGAGTGGTAAGCCGACTGCCACTCCTCGCGTGTCATCTTGGCGTGAGCCGTGACCACGTGCTCGAGCTCGTATTTGTTCATGTCCGGGTCCATCCAGACATTCTTCTCGTACAGGATCTTGTGATCCTCGGAGCCCGGCAGCGGCGTCAGCACGAAAAATTCGAGTGCGTCGAGCGGCAGCTCTTTCTTGATGATCTCGAGATCGTGGCGGATCGACTCGGGCGTGTCGTTCTCGAAGCCCAGGATGTAGCCGGCGAAGGTCATTATGCCGACCCGTTTCCATTCGAGCAGCATCTTGCGGTACTCGGTGATCTTGTTCTGCCGCTTCTTGGCGGCGATCAGATTCGCCGGATTGATGTTCTCCAGCCCGATGAACACGCGGGTGACGCCGGCGCGGCGCGATTTCTCGATGAAGTTCGGGATCTTGTGACACAGCGTGTCGACCTGGATCATGAAGCGGACGTCCATGCCGTCCTCTTCGCGCAACTTGATGATCCGGTCGTAGATCGCTTCCCAATCCTTGTTGCGGGCGAAATTGTCGTCGGTGATGAAGAAGCGCTTCACCCCTTGCGCCCAATTCATGCGCAGGATCTGCTCGATCGAGTCCGGCGAGCGATAGCGTGACTTGCGCCCCTGCACATTGATGATGGTGCAGAACGAGCATTGGAAGGGGCAGCCGCGGCCGGCGTCGAAGCTCGTGACATTGCCGACCGTGCGGTTGACGAAATCGACGGGAAGGAAGGGCGGGAACGGCACGTTGCCGATGCCGGGTAGCTCCTTCTTCATATGGTTATAGAGCGGCTTCAGCGCGCCCTTCGCAGCGTCCTGCAGAACCTCGTCAAAGCCTTCCTCGGCCTCGCCGGCGAAGATGGAGACGCCAAGCTCTTGCGCGACCTTGATGTCGACTTGCGTCTCTTTCAGCATGGCAAGGCAGCCAGAGACGTGGAAGCCGCCGATCATCACCTGGAGGCCGGCGGCGCGGAAGCGGCGTGCCAGGTCGAGCGTGCGGGGAAACTCGTTTGATTGCACACCAACGAATCCGATCAGTCCGAGGCCGCCGTTGCTGGCGATGCGTTTGACGATATCGCGCGGACGCACCCTGGTGTTGGTCTCATCGATTGCCACGACGTCGATGGGAAGGTCCGGCCCCAGGACTTGGCGCGTCGCCGCGCCGAGGGCGAGGCTATAGACGGCGGCGAGCGAGTTCGACGGCATCGTCGAGCGGAGCCATTGCACGACATAACCGTCGGCGTCGTAATGCGACGGCTTGATGAGGATCAGCTGAAAGCGCTTGCCCCGTGCTTTGCTCAGCATTCATCGGCCCCAGTTTGAGGGCGCCCACGTTTCGGGGTGGATGGGGTCAGGCCCCCGCGATCCAGCCGGCCATTACGGCGGAAGAAACTCCGCCAGCCTTGACTTTGAACCCCCGAAACCCGCGCGACCCGACGCAATTCCAGCGTCTTCGGTCCTTGCGCCCGCACGTCACGTCAGGGGACTGAACCACATATTCGCCTGAGCGTCCAACTGATTAACAGCGCCTTAATTTGCGGATTCGAGCCGGTTTTGCCTAGGCTGCGCCCCCTTCCGAGCCAGCTTTCTGGCTCTTGTCGAAGGCCATGATGTCCTTGGCCAAAAAGTAGTTGAGCATGGTGCGGATGGTGGCGATGACGGCGAGCTTTGAGATGTCGTCCCAGGTCGGCGCCACCGCCGTGCGCAAGATATCGGCGGCAAGCGCAAATTCGAGCCCGAGCAAGATCCAGGTGGCGAATCGGAGCCAGATTTGGCGTCCTTCCAACCCCGTCGCTTGGCCGTTCGCGATCGCCTTCAGCAAGGCGGCCATGGCCTGCAACGCGCCGAAGGCGACGACGAACACCGCGCCGCACTCGATGGCAAGCGCAACGTAGCTCGCGATCAGATTGAATTTGTCTGCGAGCGCCGCGTCCAAGCCCCCACTCCGATATGGCGCCGACCGCCCGCCTCATTGTGAAACGCGCGTGCATGGCCCGCAAGGGAGAGGGGCGGCTTGACCACAAGCAAAGAGAGGAGGAAAGCGCCGGCTCCCGGTCAGCGATCCATTTCGACATAGTCCTCGAAGAACCGCGTCTCAGCGTATCGCTCCGAGGCGTAGGTGACGAGGATCGTGCCAGGCTCGAACTCGCTCAGCATCAGCCAGGTGCCGGGTCCGAGATGCACCGCACCGGTGGCAGGGGTGAGGCGGTGCTCCTCGAGACCTGCGGCGGTCCTCGCCGTGATCAGGCAGGAGCCTTGCGCCACGATGAGCAGCTCGTCGCAGGAGACGGCGTGACCGGCGCGGGTCTTGCCGGTCGGCACATCTGAGATGATGAAGCTCCGCACCGGCACGAAGGGCAAGCCACCGTCAACCTCGACGATGCGCATGTTTCCGCGCGCGTCGGAATGTTCCTGGATGTTCACGAATTTCAGGCCGCGGCTGGCCATGTCTCACCAAGGCTCCTTGCTAACTCCAATCGACATTGTGCCATCGGCGCCGGCAAGAGTCTCACGCGGTCTTTGCCATGTCGCGCAGCTTGAACTTTTGAATCTTGCCCGTCGAGGTTTTCGGCAGCTCGGTGAACACCACCCGGCTCGGGCATTTGAAGCGGGCGAGCTTCTTTTTGCAGTAGTCGATGATCTCGGCCTCGGTCACCTCGGCTCCAGGGCGCTTCTCGATGAAGGCGCAAGGCGTCTCGCCCCATTTGGCGTCGGGCTTTGCCACCACGGCTGCGGCGGCGACGGCAGGGTGCTTGTAGAGCACGTCCTCGACCTCGATGGAGGAGATGTTCTCGCCGCCGGAGATGATGATGTCCTTGGAGCGGTCCTTAAGCTGGATATAGCCGTCAGGGTGAAGCACGCCGAGATCGCCGGAATGGAACCAGCCGCCGGCAAAGGCGTCCTCGGTCGCCTTCTTGTTCTTGAGGTATCCCTTCATCACGATATTGCCGCGGAACATGACCTCGCCGAGCGTCTCACCGTCAGGAGGGACCTGCTGCATGGTTTCGGGGTCCATCACGTCGAGGCCTTCGAGCGCCACGTAGCGCACGCCTTGCCGCGCCCGCTTCGACAGGCGCTCGTCGGGCGCCAGCGTGTCCCATTCCTCGTGCCACTCATTGATGGTCGCAGGTCCATAGGTCTCGGTGAGCCCGTAAAGATGGGTGAGCTCGAAGCCCGCTTCAGCCATGGCGCCGAGCACGGCCTCGGGGGGCGGGGCTGCTGCATGGTTGAAGGCCACGCGATGATTGAAATTCCGCCTCTCTTCCTCCGTGGCGTTGAGCAGGGCCGACATGACGAAGGGGGCGCCGGAGAGATGCGTCACCTTGTGATCGGCGATCGCGTCATACATCGGCTTCGCCCGCACCGAGCGGAGGCAGACATGGGTGCCGGCAACCACCGGCAGCGACCACGGAAAGCACCAGCCGTTGCAGTGGAACATCGGCAGTGTCCACAGATACACCGCATGCGGACCCATGCCGGTGGCGATGGTATTGGCGTAGCACATCAGCGCCGCACCGCGATGGTGGTAGACGACGCCCTTCGGATTGCCGGTGGTGCCGCTCGTATAGTTGAGCGAGATGGCGTTCCACTCATCGCTCGGCATCTCCCAGGCATAGTCCGGGTCGCCACCGCCGATGAAATCCTCGTAGTCGAGATCGCCGATGCGCATCCCTTCGACCCCGCATTCAAGGTCGCGGTAATTGACGACGAGCGGCTGCACGCTTGTCAGCGCGAGCGCCTCCTTAATCGCTGGCGCAAACTCGGTGTCGACAATGAGCAGCTTGGCGTCGGCGTGATCGAGCATGAATGCGATGATTGGCGGATCGAGTCGGGTGTTGATGGAGTGCAGCACGGCGCCCGTCATGGGCACGCCGTAGTGGGCCTCGAGCATCGCCGGGGTGTTGGCGAGCATCACCGAAACGGTGTCGTCCTTGCCGATGCCGCTTGCGGCAAGCGCAGAGGCAAGCCTCCGCGAGCGGGCGTAAAACTCGGCATAGGAATAGCGCCGCTTGCCGTGGATGATGGCCGGATGATCGGGAAACGTGCTCGCTGACCGCTCGAGAAATACAAGCGGCGTCAGCGGCTGGTAGTTTGCGGCGTTCTTGCCGAGATCGGTGTCGTAGAGGCTCGTCATGGCCCGCCTTGGGTACGTTTCCTCGTTGCACCCTAGCGAAGCTCAAGCCCTTCAATCAATTCCCCTCGTGGAGGAGGGATGAGATTTCAGCCCCTCGAATAGTAGGCGAGGGTCACCGCGAAAGCCGCCCCAGCGAACACGACCAACGCCAAATAGAGAATTTCCCCTGTGCTCATGGTGCACCTCGTCATTGCATCGGAGGCGCAAAGGTCGGGGATGCGGGGCGCCCGGGCCTTGATCCTGATCAAGACCCGGCCGGTGGCGAGACGAGGGACGGGTGACTAGCCCTGCGGCTCGCGCTTGAGATCTTTCAGCTTGGCGAACACCGAATCGACGTCGGGAACGTCTTCCTCCTCTTCCGGTGCGGCCATGGCCTCGCGTGCCTCCTGGGCGAGAGCGGTCGCCATCGACGGCTCAGGCGCGGGAGAGGGTGCCGCGGCAATGGTCTCCTCGGCCGGGATGAGGGTGCCGGCTCTCGGAGGCTCGACTGCTTCGACTTCATGCCGTTCGCGGGCGAGCCTGGCTGCCGCTTTCTTCACCTCGGCGTCGAGGTCGATCTGCGAGCAGAGGCTCGAGCGCCACCGGGTCCTGAGCCACGAGGCTGCCGGAGTTCCAATGCGACCGCTCGCGGATGGCGATGATGGTCGGCTTGGTGGTGCCGACGAGCCGCATGATCTGGGAGTCCTTGAGCTCGGGGTGGTTCTTCAGCAGCCAGAGAATGGCGTTCGGCCGATCCTGACGGCGCGACACCGGCGTGTAGCGGGGCCCGCGCTTGGTCTTGACCTCCGGCACCTCGACCTTGGGCTCGGCGAGCTTCAGGCGATAGGAGCTGTCCTTCTCGGCCTTCGCGATCTCGTCGCGGGTGAGCTGGCCGGAGGAGATGGGATCCATGCCCTTGATGCCGTGGGCGACGTCGCCGTCGGCGATGCCCTTCACTTCGAGCACATGCAGGCCGCAGAACTCGGCAATCTGCTCGAAGGTGAGCGAGGTGTTGTCGACCAGCCAAACGGCGGTCGCCTTGGGCATGAGCGGGGTACGGTCCATAGGTCTTGCGATACCTGTAAGAAAAGGCCGGTCTCTCGACCCCTAAAGGCCACGAGAGCGAGCCAGATTCACATGAAGGGGAACGGCCTCTATATAGGGTCTGCCGCTTCTCTAGGCAAATGCTTCCATGCCGGCGCCCACGTTTTTCTTGGCGCTTCGCGCGGGCTCGATTCAGGCCTTCGCCGGAATGACGCTGGATCGCGGCTCCTGCCAGGCCCTTAGCTTTCCACCACCAGCACGATCTTGCCGATGTGATCGGGGTCGTCGATGCGGGCATGCGCGGCGGAAGCGTCGGTGAGCGCGAAGGTCGAGTTGATCACCGGCTTGAACTTGCCGTCCGCGATCAGCGGCCAGATCTTCTCCTCGACGGCGCGGGCGATGCGCGCCTTGGCCTCGGCACTCTGGGCGCGCAAGGTCGAGCCGGTCAGCGTCAGGCGCCGCATCATCAGACGCATCAGATCGATCTCGACCTTCGAGGTCTTGAGGAAGGCGATCTGCACGATGCGCCCGTCAAGCGCCGCAGCGCGCAGGTCCCGCTCGATATAGTCGCCGCCGACCATGTCGAGAATGACATCGGCGCCATGGCGTTGGGTCGCCTCCTTCACCACCTCGACGAAATCCTCGCTGCGATAGTTGATGGCGCGGTCGGCACCGAGCTCCTCGCAGGCCCGCACCTTCTCGGCGCTGCCTGCGGTCACCAGCACGTTGGCGCCGAAGAGCTTGCCCATTTGTATCGCGGTGGTGCCGATGCCGCTCGCGCCGCCATGCACGAGCAGCCATTCGCCAGGCTGCAAGCCGCCGCGCTCGAACACATTGTGCCACACGGTGAACACGGTCTCGGGCAGAGCCGCTGCCTCGACCAGCGAGAGGCCGCCGGGCACCGGCAATGTCGCGCTTTCCGGCGCAACGCAATACTCGGCGTAGCCGCCGCCATTGGTCAGCGCGCAAACGGCATCGCCTTCTCTGTATCGTGTCGCGCCAGGCCCGCAGGCCACGACGTGCCCTGCGACTTCCAGCCCGAGAAGATCGGAGGCGCCGTTCGGCGGAGGATAGAGGCCCAGGCGCTGAAGCACGTCGGGACGATTGACGCCGGCGGCCTTGACCGCGATCAGCACCTCGCCGGCAGCGGGGACCGGCAAGGGGCGTGTCCCCGGCACGAGCACCTCCGGTCCGCCGTGGGCTTTCGCTTCGATGACGGTCATGGTCTCAGGCAGCATCGATCTGTCCCTCTTCTCGTCGCGGCACTGGTGCTAGGATGCTTCGGCGGCAAAGGAAAGAGCGATGGATCTCGAGGATCTCGAACCGAAGAAAAAGAAGGCTTACGAGCTCGGCCAGGACTTGAGCAAACTCTCCTTGGGCGAGCTCGCCGAGCTCGTCGAGACGCTGAAGGCCGAGATTGCCCGGGTGGAAGCTACGCGCACGGCAAAACAATCGTCGCTGAGCGCCGCAGCCGCGGCCTTCAAGCGTTAACCATTCTTGCTAACTCCCTTTCTTTAGGTAAATCGGAGCTTAGCGTTAACTCGCTATTAGGAGGTTTGGGCTAGGTTTTCAGCCATCCAGTCCTCTGGATGTGAGTGGCCTGTCCACTCTGTTTGACGCCTCCCTGTTAACTTCCTGAGCCGCCGCATGGCGGCTCTTTTTTTGCCCCAATCGCTGGTCTAACGTGTCTTTCGACGAGCGGGCGAGTTTGCCGCTTGGCGCATAGCCGTGGGCACAGGCGTAGAGGGAGTAGCCGATGGCGGGGAAGTCTAGGCGCGGTGACGGTGTCACCGTTTCATTCGGCGCGAAATTTGCGCAATCAGACCAGTTCAAAACCGTCTTTCGCGAGGGCATGGCGCTCGTCGAGGCGGCCGCCACCTATCTCGACGGCGACGGGCGAAAGGAGGCGCGCAAGCTGCAGCCGCCGCATTCGCTCGCCTATGCCACCGAGAGCATGCGGCTGACCACGCGGCTCATGCAGCTCGCCTCCTGGCTTCTGATCAGGCGCGCGGTAAGCGAGGGCGAGCTGACGCTCGAGCAGGCACTCGAGGAGCAGCGCAAGATCAAGCTTCCAGGCAAGGGAAGCGATCAGCCGACCCGGGATTTCAGCGCCCTTCCGCCTCGGCTGAGGGAGCTGATCACCGAAAGCGTCAAGCTACAGGAACGCATCGTGCGGCTCGACCAGATGCTTGGGCTGGAGCAGGCGCCTTCAGAGGATGCCAATCACCCTTTGAGCACGCAGCTATCGCGGCTGCGCGCGGCCTTCGGCACCGACACCGACTAGCGGTCTATTTGAGGAAGCCTTCGTATTTCCGCTTGAAGCGGGTGAGCCGCCCGCCGCGGTCGATGAGATGCTGGCCGCCGCCGGTCCAGGCCGGGTGCGTCTTTGAATCGATGTCGAGCTTCAGCGTCTCGCCTTCCGCCCCGTAGGTCGAATAGGTGACGAACTCGGTGCCGTCGGTCATCACCACTTTGATGCGGTGATACTCGGGGTGAATGTCCTTTTTCATGGCGTTTTGCCTTGGAAATCGAGCTGTTTACGTT
The DNA here is from genome assembly GCA_963825835.1 of uncultured Alphaproteobacteria bacterium. Classification (GTDB taxonomy): domain Bacteria; phylum Pseudomonadota; class Alphaproteobacteria; order Rhizobiales; family Methyloligellaceae; genus Methyloceanibacter. Next base: position 32,985 of record CAWGVA010000035.1, read on the forward strand.
GAGGGCGAGCCTATAACGGAAGTTTGCCACGCGCACAAGGCTGCGCCGGAAGGGCGCGGGCCTTTGATCTTTCGCTCCCCGCCCTCCTTCCGTACATTCCCCTCCGAGAATGAGGATACCCCCGCCCGTGACCGCAAAGCCCGACGGCCCGGACCTGGACCCCTTTCCTGCGTCAGAAGCGGCGGGCGAGGTCAAGGTCGCGCGTGCGTCGCTCCGTCCGCTGCTAGCGCTCAAACCCTATGTCCTGCGCTACCGGGGCATGATCGCGGCAGCGCTTGCCGCCCTCATCGTCTCGGCCGCGGCAACGCTCGCCGTGCCGCTTGCCGTGCGGCGCATGATCGATGTCGGCTTCAGCGGGGTCGAGCCTGGGCTGGTCGACAAATATTTCGCAACCCTGCTCGGCGTCGGCTTCATCCTCGCCTTGGCAAGCGCCGCCCGCTTCTATTGCGTGAACTGGCTCGGCGAACGCGTCGTCGCCGATATCCGCGCTGACATCTTCAGACACCTCACCGGCTTGAGCCCAGCCTTCTACGAGACGGCGCATTCGGGCGAGGTGATGTCGCGGCTGACCGCCGACACCACGCAAATCAAGGCGGCGGCGAGCACCACGATCAGCCAAGCCTTGCGCAACCTCGTGATCCTGGTTGGCGCCGTGGCCATGATGATCGTCACCAGCCCGAAACTGTCGTTGCTCGTGCTGATCGCCATTCCGATCATCGTGCTGCCACTCGTCGCCTATGGCCGCGCGGTGCGTTCCCTCTCGCGCGAGGCGCAAGACAGCCTCGCCCACGCTTCCGCCTATGCGAGCGAAAGCTTGACCCAGGTGAGGGTGCTGCAGGCCTTCACCCATGAGCGGGCAGCAGCCACGAGATTTGCCGGTGCCGTCGAGCGCGCCTTCGGGGCAGCAAAGGCTCGCACCAAAGCCCGCGCCGGGCTCACCGCGCTTGCCATCTTCCTCGTCTTTGCATCCGTCGTCGGCATTCTGTGGTACGGCGCCCAGGACGTGCTCGCCGGCACCATGACCGGCGGCAGGCTCGGGCAGTTCGTGCTCTACGCCGTGTTTGCCGCTGCCGCGACCGGCGAGCTCAGCGAAGTCTGGGGCGAGATCAATCAGGCGGCAGGCTCTGCGGAGCGGCTCGGCGAGCTGCTCGCGGTGCAGTCTGCGATCAAATCGCCATCGCAGCCGGTTCCGCTGCCGGAGCCGCCGCGCGGCGAAATTGCCTTCCGCGACATCACGTTCCACTACCCATCGCGGCCGGCGATCAGCGCGCTCGCCGGCGTGTCGTTCGGGGCGAAGAAGGGTGAGCGCGTGGCCATCGTCGGCCCTTCAGGTGCTGGCAAGACCACGATCTTTGCGCTTCTGCTCCGCTTCTACGATCCGCAAAAGGGTACGGTGAGCGTGGACGGCGTGCCCGTCAGCCAGGCCGATCTCCACGCGCTTCGCTCGCGCTTCGCCATCGTGCCGCAGGAGCCTGCGCTGTTCGCCGATACGGTCGCTGCCAATATCGGCTATGGCGTCGGCGAAGCGAGCCGGGCCGAGATCGAGAAGGCGGCGCGTGCGGCCTTCGCCCATGACTTCATCGCCGCACTTCCGCAAGGTTACGACACCATGCTGGGGGAGGGGGGTGTCACGCTTTCCGCAGGACAGCGCCAGCGCATCGCCATTGCCCGCGCGGTGTTGCGCGACGCGCCCATCCTGCTCCTCGATGAGGCGACGAGCGCGCTCGATTCGGAGAGCGAGACGCTGGTGCAGCGGGCGCTCGATGCGATCATGCAGGGGCGCACCACGCTCGTTATCGCCCATCGTCTCGCCACGGTAACCCGCGCCGACCGCATCCTCGTTCTCGACCAGGGGCGATTGGTGGAAGAGGGCACGCATCAGAGCCTGCTCGGCAATGGCGGCATCTATGCGAGGCTCGCCGAGCTGCAATTCGCCACCGACGCGGCTTGAGCTAGTCCAGCGGCTCGCTCAGATGCGCGGCGATGCTCGCGAGCAGAGGATCGTGCACGCCGGATTCGTCGAGATGCCTGAGCGTCTTCATCACATATTCCACATTGCCGCCGGCCTGCCCCTTGCCGGCTTTGACGATGCGGATCTGCGCCTCGAGCGGAAGGTCGCCCGCATATTGGGAATGGGTGCGGTCGACGAGATAGGTCAGCGCCTTCAGCACGCGGCCTGAGCCGTCGAGCAAACGTATCGGCCGCACCGCCTCGACATAGACGTCGGTGACCTGCTCGCGCTCGCGCAAATAGGCGAGCGTCTCCTCCTCGGCACCGGCGGCCACGCGAAACGCCATGCCCTTGCAGGCG
>CAWGVA010000036.1:0-34464 GCA_963825835.1 uncultured Alphaproteobacteria bacterium
TGCTCCCCCGGCGCCGGCATGGGTGTCTCTGCGCGCCGCTTCGCCACATAGGGCGCCATCGGCGCCTTGTTCACCTGCGCACTGCCGCAAGCCGGGCAAAGAATAGCGTGTGCTTCGGCCTGCTCGTCATAGGTGTCGGCCGAGCCGAACCACGCCTCGAACCCATGTCCTTCCTCGCATATCAATGCGTAGCGGATCATGACGCCTTCTCTCTTGGGCGGCAACTTCGCCCCCCCGATCTCAACCTCGAACTCGCGGCCATGCTTGAGCGAAGGAATCTTCGCCCGGGTTTCGGCTGAGAGGCCAAGATCGATATCGGCAAGGAGAATCTGGGGGTCCTCCCCGGCTTCTGCCAGCACTTCACCCCAAGGTGATACGATCATGCTGTGGCCGTAGGTGCTGCGGCCATTCTCATGCAACCCGCCTTGGGCTGCGGCGAGGACGTAGGCGCCGGTCTCGATGGCGCGGGCGCGCAACAGCACCCGCCAATGCGCCTCGCCGGTCTGCTTGGTAAAGGCGGCAGGCACGGCGATGATATCGGCGCCGGCAGATGCGAGCGCCCGGTAAAGCGCGGGAAAGCGAAGGTCGTAGCAGATGCTCAAGCCGAGCCTCCCCCAGGGCAGGTCGGCAAGCACCGCTTTGTTGCCCGGGTCGAAATTGCGCGACTCGCGGTAGCTTTCGCCGCCGGCAAGATCGACGTCGAACATATGCAGCTTGTCGTAGCGCGCGGCGATCTCGCCTTGCGGGGTGATGAGGTAGGAGCGGTTGGCGACCTTGCCGGACGGAAGCTTCATGGCGAGCGAGCCGACATGCAGCCAAATGCCAAGCTCCTTGGCGAGCGCCTGAAGCTGCCGAAGCGGCTCGGACTTCTCCTCGGTGTCGATCGCGGACAGAAGCCGATCGGTCTCAAGCTCCATGATCGACGTGTTCTCGGGCGTCTGCACGTAAACCGCACCTTCCGCCGCGGCGCGGCGGATCAGCGCCTCGGCCATCTCCATGTTCCGCGCGATGGCGCGGCCCGATCTCAATTGAACCAGGCCTGCGCGGAATGTGTTCGCCGCGGCCAAGATCATTCCCCCGGAACGGAGACGAGAGCAGAGACTGGGGCCACCTCGGCGAGCAGCGCATCGAGCTTCTCTGCCCGCTCGAGCTCGGCAAGCTCGTCATAACCGCCGACATGGGTGTCGTTGATGAAGATCTGCGGCACCGTGCGACGGCCAAAGGCGCGCTCGATCATCTCCCGGCGCCGCTCCATATCTTCGCTCACGTCGATCTCGGTGAAGGTCACTTCCTTCTTGCCAAGAAGATGCTTGGCGGCGCGGCAATAGCCGCAATAGGGCGTGGTGTAGAGGACAACTCTCGTCATCGAAGTTCCGCTGCTTCGGCCGTTCGGCCTGGTTTTGCTGCGGTGAGTAAGCGGCGCAGCAAGGAAATTCCAGCCTATAGCAGGAGTGCCGAAGGTTCCACGGCCCTGGCGAGTGCGAGGATATCGACCCGCGCCGCACCTGCCCGCTTCAGCACCCTGGCGCAAGCCTCGGCTGTGGCGCCTGTGGTGATCACGTCGTCGACCACGACGATGCGCTTCTCCCGCAACGCTCCCTTCGCCGCCGTCAACCGGAACGCCCCGGCCACGTTCTTGCGCCGCTGCGCCGCCGTGAGCCCAACTTGGGCTTGGGTACGCTTGACCCTGGCGAGCAGGAAGCAGTCGACGGGCACGCCGGCCAGTTTGCCGACCTCCTGGGCGAGCATCGCCGACTGGTTGAAGCGCCGCGACCACAGCCTCGAGCGGTAGAGCGGAACCGGCACGATCACGTCGGCGCCGGCGAGCAATTCGGCGCCGGCCGCCGCCATCCATCGCCCGAACAGCGGCACGCCCTCATGGCGACCCCATATTTGAAGCTCTGGATCAGGTCGCGCATGGTCGAGGAATAGCGCGCCGAAGCCCACGCCCGGTCGTAAACTGGCGGATCGGCGATTGCCCCGGCCGAAAGTGAAGGCTCGCCGGTATCGTAAGGCAGAGGCACGCCGAGCCTTGAGCAGAGCGGAGGAACGATGAAATCGATTCTGGCCCAGCAGTCGCCGCACAAGAGCCCGTGGGCGCCGGCGCGCTTGCGGCAGGAGATGCAGACCGGCGGGAGGAGGAGATCGGCGCCAAGGTTGAGCGCGCCGCGGAGAGCCTCCGCCGCCGAAAAGATTCTAGGCCGCTCGGCAAGAACTCTTGAGGTGATCTCCGCCCCGTCGATCGCCATGGCAGGCATGATAGAGCGCGGACGGTGCCGATAAAAGGGGCGCGCATGCGCGATGAGTGAGGATCAAGAGCTTTTCGACCGCAGCCTGTTGCGCCGCCGCCGCGCGCGCTTCGCCGGCGAGACGGCAGAGCATGAGTTTCTGCTCTCCCATGTCGCGGCCGAGATTGCCGAGCGCATCGGGGCGATCTTGCGCGACTTTCCGCTGGCGCTCGACCTTGGCGCCTATCATGGCCTACTCGGCCGCGCCGTGGCGGCTCTCCCCTCGGTCGGCGAGATGATCTATGCCGAAAGCGTGCCTGGGCTCGCGGCACGTTGCCCGCGTCCTGCCGTCGCCTGCGACGAGGAGATGCTGCCGTTCAAGGAGATGAGCCTCAGCCTCGTGGTCTCGGGCCTTGCGCTTCACCGCGTCAACGATCTCCCCGGCGCGCTCATCCAGATTCGACGGAGTCTTCGCCCCGACGGGCTGTTCATGGGCGCGGCCCTTGGCGGCCGGTCATTGCAGGAGCTTCGCCAGGTGCTGATCGAGGCCGAAGCCGAGCTGCATGGCGGGGCAAGCCCCCGCGTCGCGCCCTTCGCCGATGTGCGCGAGTACGGCGCGCTTCTCCAGCGCGCTGGCTTCGCGCTTCCGGTGACCGACGCTGAGCTTCTCACCGTGACCTATCCAAGCCCACGCGCGCTGATGCGCGAGATCAGGGCGCTCGGCGGCGGCAACGTCATGGCGGCGCGGCGGAAGGCGCCACTGCCGCGCGGCACGCTCGAACGCGCGGAGGAAATTTACGTCGCCCGTTACGGCACGGCCGACGGCAGAATCGCTGCGAGCTTCGAGATCGTCTATTTGATGGGCTGGGCCCCGCACGAAAGCCAGCAAAAGCCTCTCGCGCCTGGGAGTGCGGCGCGGCGTCTCGCCGACGCGCTTCACACCACCGAACATTCCGCCGGCGACAAGGCCTCCTTCCCGGCGGCCGCACGGCCAAAGAGCAAGCCTCGCTGACGCGGCTTTCGGGCCCGTTGACGCGGAGAGAACAGATGCTAGGGTCCGCGCCATGCGTGCAAAGGGGGTTCTTCGTAATCTGAGGCGGGGCAACTACGCGAAGGTTGTCGCGGCGCTCACCCCAGGGCAGCCACCAGCTGGTGGATTGGACCGCGCCTAATCGCTATCCGGAAATTTTCGCCGCAGCTGCCGCGGCCGCACCTGACGCGCGCCGCATTCTCTCTTTCGGCTGCTCGACCGGAGAGGAATGCGTCTCGCTCGCCGAGTATTTCCCGAAATCAGAGATCATCGGCGCTGAGCTCAATGCTGAGCCTGGTGAAGGCCTGGAAGAAGCAAAGCGACCGAATCCGCTTCGTCTATTCCAGCGACCGCACTTTAACCAGGCTCGCCCCGTTCGACGTGGTGTTCTGCATGGCGGTGCTTCGCGCCCCGAAGAAGCAACAGCGTCTCGGCAACTACCCCTTTGCGCTTTTTGAGGAGCGCGCGCTGTTTCTCGAGTCGCTCGTTAAGCCCGGGGGCTTATTGGTCATCCACAATTCGATGTATCGCTTCAGTGACACGGTGCACCGTGGGTCCTACGACCGAATCCCAGTCGCCGCACAACACGACAAAGGCGTGTTTCTTCCCGACGGCGTCACCGAAGTCGAGCCTGACGGCTGCCTGTGGCGAAAGCGCGAGCCTTAATAACGCCACTGAACCTGCCGAGGTTAGACTAAGTCACAGCATTTTCCGGTGCAGTATGGGCCGAAAAAGCGTCTTTGATTATCTTAAGCGGGGCAAGTTCGCGAAGGCGGCCTCGTTGCTGCATCCCGGTTGCCATCAGGGGCCGAACCGCACCGCGCTCAATCGCTACCCTGAGGTTTTCGCCGCCCCCGCACCCGACGCGCGCCGCATTCTCTCTTTCGGGTGCTCGACCGGAGAGGAATGCGTCACGCTCGCCGAGTATTTTCCGAAGGCCGAGATCGTCGGCGCCGACATTAATCCGGTGATCCTGCTGCAGGCGAGAAAGCACCGCAGCGATCGAATCCGCTTCGTCTATGCCAGCGACCGCATCTTGAGCGGATTGGGCGGGTTCGACGCGATCTTCTGCATGGCCGTGCTGCGCAGCGCCGGCCATTATCCCATTCGAGATCTTCGAAGAGCGCGCGCTCTTCCTCGAGACCCTATTGCGGCCAGGCGGGCTCTTGGTGATTCACAACTCGCCCTACCGTTTCGGCGACATCGCGCGCAAGGACTCCTACGAGACCGTGCCCGTAGACGCGCCACGAGACATAGGCTCGTTCCTTCCCGACGGCGTCACCGAAGCCCGACGGCAGTATATTTCGCAAGATCAAGTCTCCCAGGGCCCACAAACGGGACGAAGCCGACAACAAGACCGACTGCCCCTGCCCTGCTTGAGCTTTCGCGAGGATTAGGACTCATTTTAGCAGCGCCGGCAGCAGCGTCTTCAACGGCTCATCAGCCGGCGGCATGGCGTAGGAAGCAAGCTCGGCGGGCTTCACCCAACGAAGCTCCTGGCCTTCATGCGGCGCGACCGTTCCCAACCAGCGCCGGCAGAGGAAGAGCGGCATTAGCAGGTGGAAGTCCGGATAGTCGTGGCTTGCGAAGGTGAGCGGCGCAAGATCGGCTGCCGCGATATCGATGCCGAGCTCCTCGGCGAGCTCGCGAATGAGGGCATGCTCGGGCGACTCTCCCGGCTCGACCTTGCCTCCGGGGAACTCCCAAAGCCCGGCAAGCGATCTACCTTGCGGCCTCTTGGCGATCAGGATGCAGCCGTCGCCGTCAAGCAGCACGCAGGCCGCGACCAGCACGAGTGGAAGCGTGCGGCCTTCCATGGCGGGTCACGACCGGTAATCGGCATTGATGGCGATGTAGTCGGCGGTAAGATCGCAGGTCCACACGGTCGAGGATGCATCGCCCACGCCGACATCGACGGTGATGGCGATCTCGTCGCGCTTCATATAGGCGGCGCCGAGCGCCTCGCTGTAGGAGGGCGCCACCTCGCCCTCCTTGGCGACCTGAATATCGCCAAGCCAGATGGCAAGGCTGTCGCGGTCGGCGGCTTCGCCGGCCTTGCCGACGGCCATGACGACGCGGCCCCAATTGGGGTCTTCGCCGGCAATCGCCGTCTTCACCAGCGGCGAATTGGCGATGGCGAACGCGATTCTTCGCGCCGCCTGCGCAGTGTCGGCGCCGGTGACCCGCACCGTGACGAACTTGGTCGCCCCCTCGCCGTCTTTCACCACCTGGTGCGCAAGATCGAGAAGCACCTCGGTGAGCGCGGCGCGGAAGCCCGCAAGCCGCGGATCGTGCGGCAGGCCGATATGCGGCGCCCCGCGTGACGCCGCGGTGCCGGTGGCGAACAGGAGCAGCGTATCGCTGGTCGAGGTGTCGCCGTCGATGGTGATGGCGTTGAAGGTCGCGTCCACGGCGGGGCTAAGGATCTCATGCAAAGGACGAGGCTCGACGGCGGCATCGGTGAACAGGAAGGCGAGCATGGTCGCCATGTCCGGCGCAATCATGCCGGCGCCCTTGGCGATGCCGTTGATCGTCACCGGCACGCCCTCGATCTCGGCCTGGCGCGTGGCAAGCTTCGGGTAAGTGTCCGTGGTCATGATGGCGCGGGCGGCTTCGGTGATCCTTTCCGGACCGGCATCTTCGGCAAGCCCGGCGAGCAGGCTCGTGAATTTGGACGGATCGAGCGGCTCGCCGATCACCCCGGTCGAGGCGACATACACGTCCGCTTCGAGACAACCGGCGGCGGCTGCTGCCGCTTCCGCCGTGAGCTTCACCGCGTCGCGCCCGCGTCTGCCGGTGAAGGCGTTGGCGTTGCCGGAATTGACCACGAGCGCTCTTGCCATGCCGTGCTCGAGCCTTGAGCGGCACCACTCGACCGGCGCCGACGCGGTCTTCGACTTGGTGAGCACACCGGCAACCGTGGTGCCCGGCTCGAACAGCGCGAGCAGGAGATCGGTACGGCCTGGATATCGGATGCCCGCCGCGCAACTGGCGAAGCGCACCCCGTCAATGGCGGGGAGATGCGGCAGCACTTTCGGTGCGAATGGCGAGACCTTGCCCATCAAAGCCTCGCGGCCGGAGATCCGGGCGATCCCTCAGTGATTGTCTTCGACGTTTCCGCCCGCGTCCGGCTCGTCCTCCGGCTGGCCCTCGCCTCTGACCGCGGCATCCTGCATCGACTTCTTGATCTCAGGATCGACGATCTCGATCTTGGCGGCGTCGTGCAGCTCCTTGATCGTCTGCTTGGCCTTCTGCGCCGAAAGCTGGCTGATGATAGTGTCCTTCACCTGATCGAAGGTCGGTAGCGGGCGGGTCCTCTTCTCCTCGACCTTGATGATGTGCCAGCCGAACTGCGTTTGCACCGGATCGGAGATCTCGCCTTCCTTCAAGGCAAAGGCCGCGTCCTCGAACGGCTTCAGCATCTGGCCGCGGCTGAAGAAACCGAGATCGCCGCCTTCGGCGCTCGGATCTTTCGACTTCTCCTTGGCCACCGTGGCGAAATCCTCGCCCTTCTTTAGCCGCTCCTTCACCTCTTTGGCCTCGGCCTCGGTGGCGACCAGGATGTGGCGGGCGTGAATTTCCTCCTCAGGCTTCATGCCTGCGACCTTGGCGTCGTAGACCTTCTTCGCCTCTTCGTCGGGCACGGCATTGCGCACGCTCTTGTCGAAATACGCGTCCCGCAAGGCGCGGCGCCGGTGATATTTGAGCCGGTCCTCGAAACTCTGACCGCTGTCGAGCCCGGCCTTCGCCGCGGCCTCGGCCATCAGCTCGTTCTCCATGACGAATTGCAGGAGCATGCGGCGGCGATCCGCGGGCGGAAAATTAGCGAGCTGGGCGCCCACTTCGGAGGCCGCGAAATCGAGGTCCGATTGCTTGATGTCGACGCCGTTGATCTGGGCGACGACGACATCGTCAGCTGAAGCGGTGAACGGAACGCAAGCAACAAAGGCTGCGACAAGCAGCAACGAGCGCCAAGCTTTCACGGAGTGAGATCCTCTTCTTGTGCCCGCCTGATCAGCGCCTGAGAGCGAGCGGCGGGTGGGTTCGGCCGTTTCCCCGGGCGCCTTCATAGACCCGGGCCGCGTCGCTGCCAAGCGGCGATTCTCCGGCGTCTGTCGTCGAAATCGCCTGCCAAAGGCGTTGACGTGAGAGCGATATTTCTATAACATTGGATGCATGGAAATATCGACCGCGATCGGTGCTTTCGGTGCTTTGGCGCAAGAGAGCAGGCTCAAGATCTTTCGTCTCCTCGTGCAGTGCGGACCGGACGGCATGGCGGCGGGCGATATCGCGCGGCGGCTCGAGCTGCCGCAGAACACGCTCTCCTTCCACATCGCCGCACTGGCCCGCGCCCATCTCGTTGCCTCGCGCAAAGAGGGGCGATCGATCATCTATTTCGTCGATCTTGAAGGAACCCGTGGCCTCCTGTCCTTCCTGGTGGAGGACTGCTGTGGCGGCAAGGCGGAGCTTTGCGGCTGCCTCATCGCTTCGGCGGAGGCCGGTTGTTGTCCAGCGTGACGAGGAGGAGTCACCCCATGCAAGTCGTAAGCAGCAATGAGCCCCTGAACGTTCTATTTCTCTGCACCGGAAACTCGGCGCGCTCGATCATGGCCGAGGCGATCCTGAACCGGCTCGGTATGGGCAAATTCAAGGGCTACAGTGCCGGCAGCCACCCCAAGGGAGCCGTCAATCCCCATACCTTGACCGTGCTGCGCAAATCGAACTTCGACGTTTCGAGACTGCGCTCGAAATCCTGGGACGAGTTCACAAACCCTGACGCGCCGAAGCTCGATTTCGTGTTCACCGTTTGCGACGACGCCGCCAAGGAGGCCTGCCCCATCTGGCCCGGCCAGCCGATGACCGCCCATTGGGGCTTGCCGGATCCGGCCAAGGCGCAAGGAACGGAGGCCGAGCATGCGCTCGCCTTCGCCGACGCTTACCGCATGCTTTATCAGCGCATCAGCATCCTCGTGAGCCTGCCCCTCGACAAATTGAGCAAGCTGTCGCTGCAGAAACATCTCGACGAAATCGGCCAGAGCCAGCCCGCGGCGACGAAGCAGTCTGCCTAACGCAAAGGCCGTGGACTCGCTTCTTGCTCTCCCCTCCCCCCTTGAGGGGGAGGGATAGGGAGGGGGGTGAGCAGTATCGAACTTTGCATCGTTCGACGCCCCTCCCGCGTCGCGTTGACAAGCCTAGGCGCCCCTCTTATGTCTCACGGGCGGCTGTTCCCTGGCATTTTTTGGTCGCTTTCCGCCGGTTTTATGCGGGGCCGGCAGGGAACGGGAGCATGACGCTTCGACGCTTCAGGTGCTTTCGCCCGGCAAGGCTGAAGTCACCTCTGAACCAGCTCCTGCGATGAGAGGCTAACGTCCAATGCTTTCCTTCGGTACCTTGGCCAGCAAGGTGTTCGGCTCGTCCAACGACCGCAAGCTGAAGAAATACCCGCCGCTCGTCGCCGCCATCAACAAGCTCGAGCCTGAAGTCGCAGCGCTGTCCGACGAGGCCTTGCGCGCCCGCACCGACGACTTCCGCGCGCGCGTCAAGAACGGAACTCCTCTCGAAGATTTGATTCCGGAGGCCTTTGCCACGGTGCGCGAAGCCGCCAAGCGCACCATCGGCCAGCGTCATTTCGACGTGCAGCTCATGGGCGGCATGGTGCTGCATGAGGGCCGCGTCGCCGAGATGAAGACCGGCGAAGGCAAGACGCTGGTGGCGACGCTGCCCGTCTATCTCAACGCGCTGACCGGCCGCGGCGTGCATGTCGTGACCGTCAACGACTACCTCGCCAAGCGCGACGCCGCCTGGATGGGCGCCATCTACAAGTTCTTGGGCCTCGCCGTCGGCGTCATCGTTCACGAGCTCAACGACGACCAGCGCCGGGTGGAATACGCCGCCGACGTCACCTACGGCACCAACAACGAGTTCGGCTTCGACTATCTCCGCGACAACATGAAATACTCGACCGCCGAGATGGTGCAGCGCGGCCACTACTACGCCATCGTCGACGAGGTCGACTCGATCCTGATCGACGAGGCGCGCACGCCGCTGATCATTTCCGGTCCGCTCGACGACCGCTCCGAGCTCTACAACACCATCGATAAGTTCATCCCCAAGCTCGAGAAGACCGATTACGAGCTCGACGAGAAGCAGCGCGTCGTCACCCTGACCGAAGCCGGCAACGAGCACGTCGAGCAGATGCTGACCGAGGCGGAGCTGCTCAAGGGCGACTCGCTCTACGACATCGACAATGTGAGCGTGGTGCACCACGTGCAGCAGGCGCTGCGCGCCCATACCCTGTTCCAGCGCGACCGCGACTACATCGTCAAGAACGACGAGGTGATCATCATCGACGAGTTCACCGGCCGCATGATGCAGGGCCGCCGCTATTCGGAAGGTCTGCATCAGGCGCTCGAGGCCAAGGAGCATGTGACCATCCAGCCCGAGAACCAGACGCTCGCCTCGATCACCTTCCAGAATTATTTCCGGCTTTACCAGAAACTCGCCGGCATGACCGGCACCGCCGTCACCGAGGCCGACGAGCTGTTGGACATTTACGGCCTCGACGTGGTCGAGGTGCCGACCAACATGGACATGATCCGCGAAGACGAGGACGACGAGGTCTATCGCACGGCGCAGGAGAAATACCGGGCCATCATCACTCTGATCAAGGATGCGCAGAAGCGCGGCCAGCCGATGCTGGTCGGCACCACCTCGATCGAGAAATCGGAAATCCTCTCGGAGCTCCTGAAGAAGGACAAGGTCCCGCACCAGGTGCTCAACGCCCGTTATCACGAGCAGGAAGCGCATATCATCGCCCAGGCCGGCGTGCCCGGCGCCGTGACCATCGCCACCAACATGGCCGGCCGCGGCACCGACATTCAGCTCGGCGGCAACCCGGACATGCTGCTTGAGGACTGGATGACGGAAGAGAAGGATAAGGGCAAGGAGCCGACGCCCGAGCAGATCGCCGCCAAGCGCGACGCCATCAAGGCCGACGTCGCCAAGAAGAAAGCCAAGGCGCTCGAAGCCGGCGGACTTTACGTCGTCGGCACCGAGCGCCATGAGAGCCGGCGCATCGACAATCAGCTCCGTGGCCGCTCAGGCCGCCAGGGCGACCCAGGTCGCTCGCGTTTCTTCCTGTCGCTCGAAGACGACCTCATGCGCATCTTCGGCTCCCAGCGCATGGACGGCATGCTGCAGGCCCTCGGCCTGAAGGAGGACGAGGCCATCATCCATCCCTGGATCAACAAGGCGCTGGAGAAGGCGCAAGGCAAGGTCGAGGCGCGCAACTTCGACATCCGCAAGAACCTGTTGAAATACGACAACGTGATGAACGATCAGCGCAAGGCGATCTTCGAGCAGCGCCGCGAGCTGATGAGCGATGCAGATATCGGCGAGATGATCGGCGACATGCGTCATCAGGTGGTCGACGACCTCATCGCCAAGCACATTCCGGAGAAGTCCTTCGCCGAGCAATGGGACACGGCCGGCATGAAAGAGGACATGCAGGGCGTCTTCGACCTCGACCTTCCGGTCGCCGACTGGGCCAAGGAAGAGGGCATCGGCGAGGAGGAGCTGCATGAGCGCCTGGTGCGCGCGGCCGACGAGAAGGCCGCCAAGAAGGCCGCCAATTTCGGGCCGCAGATCATGCGGCAGATCGAGAAGGCGGTGCTGCTGCAGACCTTGGATCACCTCTGGCGCGAGCATCTCGTCACGCTCGAGCATTTGCGCCAGGTCATCGGCTTGCGCGGCTACGGCCAGCGCGACCCGCTGAACGAATATAAGAGCGAGAGCTTCACGCTGTTCGAGCACATGCTCGCGCGCTTGCGCGAGGCGGTGACCGGCCAGCTCATGCATGTCGAGCTCACGAGGCAGGAAGACGTTCCGCCGCTCGATGCCGAGCTTCCTCCCATGGAGGCCCACCACTTCGATCCGACCACCGGCGAAGACGAATTCGCGCTGGAGGCCGCAAGCGCCGGGCCTGCCGCAGCGCCCCGCGGCAATGCCGCTCCGGCGCGAGCGCGAAAGGCGACTGCCGCCGCCGCTGCCGCGGCGAGCCCGAACCCCGCCGATCCCTCGACCTGGGGCAAGGTTCAGCGCAACGCGTCCTGCCCGTGCGGCTCAGGCAAGAAATACAAGCACTGCCACGGCGCCTATAACTAGGCTCGACGGCGGGACTTCGCTCAGGGCTCGCGCGACGCCGTCGCCGCGCACTCGGCCGTGCTTGGAGGAGCGGCGCCAGGCGCGGCATCGGCGATCACATAGCGGCCGTCGCAGACACTTACCACTGGCGGCAGCTTGGTGCGCTCGAAGGAATCGTAGCCCTTCTTCAGGTCCGCCCAGAACCCGCTCCATTTGTCCGCCTTGCGTGCCGCCAGGTTCTTCTCGGTCATGCGGAAGGGGAACACCTGGACGTTGAACGCCGGCTGACCTTCATCGAGCGCCGCCGTGACCAGCCGCCAGATCTCGTCGACGACGGTGTTGGTCATGGCGAAGCAGCCGATCGACTGGCAGCCGCCATGCACCATGATGAACGAGCCGGTGCGGCCGAGCGCGCGGTCGAATTCATTGGGAAAGCCGAGACTGAACGAGCGGTGCCAGCGGCTGTTCGGATTGAGCTCGTCCTTGGTCACGGCATAGAAACCCTCGGGCGCTTGGCGATCGCCTTCGGCGAGCTTGGGGCCGAGCCGCCCCGACCACAGGCAGATGGGATAGGTGGCAAACAGCCGATAGCGTCCGTCCTTCTGCATCCAGATCTCGAGCTCCGATTCGAGCTTGAAGATGCGCAGGAACACCGGCGCGCCGGGCGCGAGCCCTTGCGCCCTCAACCGGTCGTCGAACTTGGCGAGGTCGGGCGTGCCGGGGAGAGGCAGTCCGCTCTGGTAATAGGAATGGTTCTGCCAGCGCGTATAGGCAATCGACGCGCGGTCGAGCAATTGCCTGCCGTCGGACGTGAGCAGCAAATAGCCCGCGCCGGAAAGCGCGATAATGATGAGCAGTGCAAGAGCTTGCCGCAGCATGGCCCCATCATGCGGGAAAGAGAGGCGAACGCGTGGCGGTAATTATTGCTGCGCCGTGACCGTTGGCGCCGCGGCGGCCTTTTGCTTCGTCTTCACCGCCTTGGTTGGCGTGGGCACAGGGGTCGCCGGCGTTGCCGGCCCAAGCGTAAAGGCTGAATAGACGGGAGCCTTTGGCGGCCCGAAGGTCAAACCGAACCAGCTGCCGAGCGGCCGCCCAAGGAAGCCGGCATCGGCGGTGCGTGCTTGCGGCTTGACCGAGGCCTCCTGCAAACGTTCGCGCGGGGCCCTCTGCACCGGAAGCTTTTGGTATGCCGGGCAGGCTCCAACCGGATTTGGCGTCGCCCCGCCCACGAATGCCGCGTTGATCAGATAATGCTTGTCGCACACATCGACCTTTGGCGGCAGGTGGCTGATCTCGAAAGAGTCGTAACCCTCTTTCAGGTTCTGCCAGAAGCCAAACCACTTGTCGTCTTTGTGCTTCTCCATGTTTGCCTTGGTCATGCGGAACGGAAAGGCTTGCACCTGAAACGATTGCTGCCCGCCGGCGAGCGCCTCGCGCGCGAGGATGTAGATCTCCTCGACCACGCCGTCGGTCATGGCGTAACAGCCCGCCGACTTGCAGTCGCCATGCACCATGATGTCGGCGCCGGTGCGGCCGTTGGAACGGTCATAGGCATTGGGGAAGCCGAGGTTGAAGGAGAGGTAGTATTTGCTCTTCGGATTCATCTGCGGCGCGGAGACGAGATAGAAGCCTTCCGGCGTCTGCCGGTCGCCTTGGTTGACCTTGGGACCGAGCGTGCCCGACCAGTCGCAGATCGGATAGGTCTTGAAGTGATAGAAGCGGCCGTCGTCCTTCGACTTCCAGATTTCGAGCTCGGACTCGGACTTGAAGATGCGCACGAGGATCGGCGATTCCGCGGTCATGCCTTTCTGGGCGAGAAGGGCCTGCGTCTGTGCCGAGAGCGGCTTGAGATAGGGTGGCGAAAATTGGCCGCAGCCGCCGAGCGCGATGACTGACGTCAGCACGCAGGCCGCGATGACGGCGTTGATCCAGCCTAGGCGAAGCATACGCAGTGCCCCTTGCGCACCTCGTCCAAGTTCATACTCAGGCGGGTTAAATCGAAGTTAGCGCCAAAGATCCCCCCTGGGCGCCTGAACTTCCACAACCCCCAAACTGCCCCTGCATTATAGCGGGAGCAAAGTCACAGTGTGAATCAAAAATGGCTTTTTTCTGGGCAAAATCCTCAACTTAAACGGCCGATGCCCAGGAATTTCTCCCGCCTCGCCTTGCGAATGGCCTCAGGCGTCATGGCGTCAAATTCGGCCAAAGCCTGGCCAATTCGATCCCCGGTTGCCTCGACCACTTCCTTCCCGTCCCGGTGGGCGCCCCCGATGGGCTCGGAGATGATGCCGTCGATGACCCCGAGCCTGAGCAGGTCCTGGGCGGTGATCTTCATGTTGGTTGCGGCATCGACCGCCCGGCTTGAATCCCGCCACAGGATCGAGGCGGCGGCCTCAGGCGAGGCGACCGTGTAGATCGCATGCTCGAGCATATAGACGCGGTTGGCGGTGGCGATGGCCACGGCCCCGCCCGAGCCGCCCTCGCCGATGATCACCGAGACGATGGGCACGCCAAGGGAGAGGCAGGTATCGGTGCAGCGGGCGATGGCCTCTGCCTGCCCTCGCTCCTCGGCGCCGATGCCTGGATAGGCCCCTGCCGTGTCGACCAGGCTCACCACCGGAATCGCGAATCGGTCGGCCGTCTCCATGAGCCGGTGGGCCTTGCGGTAGCCCTCCGGCCTCGCCATGCCGAAATTGTGCTTGATCCGGCCTTCGGTGTCGGAGCCTTTCTCGTGCCCGATGATCATGGCCGAGCGTCCCTTGAGGCGTCCTATCCCGCCGATGATCGCCTGGTCCTCAGCGTAGAAGCGGTCGCCGGCGAGCGGGGTGAAATCCTGAACGAGCCCGTCGATGTAGTGGCGGAAGTGCGGCCGCTCCGGGTGGCGGGCGACTTGCGTCTTCTGCCAGGGGGTCAGCTCCGAATAGGTCTCCTCCAGAGCTTCGCGCGCCTTGGCTTCGAGCTTGGCAAGCTCCTCCTCGATGGACATGGAGTGCTGGTCGGCGGCGAGCGCTTTGAGCTCGGCGACCTTGCTTTCAAGCTCGGCAATGGGCTTTTCGAAATCGAGATAAGTGCGCATTTGGCTAAAGGTGGCCCATGGGACCCGTCCTCGACGGGCTGCCGCGCTGAATGGCGGCGGGTACGTGCTTTTAAGTGGCCTTGGGGCGAAACCGTGTCAACCGGCAACCCCTGCCTCCGACTTTGGGCGAGACTAGCTCCGTTTGGTTAAATGTACCTGAGCCAAGGGGTGATGTTGCTCGACAAGGCGCCGCAGCCGCTCCTCGATGACGTGGGTGTAGATCTGCGTGGTCGAGATATCGGCATGGCCCAAGAGCTGCTGCACCGTGCGCAAATCCGCTCCCCGCTCCAGCAAATGACTGGCAAAGGCATGACGCAGAACATGCGGCGAGACGCGCGACGGCTCGATGCCCACGGCGATGGCAAGCGCCTTCAGCTCCTGGCCGAAGCGCTGCCGGGTCAGATGCTGCCCGCCTCCGCCTGAGGGAAACAGCCAAGGCGACCGCGCGCGGCCTTGTGCCTCGTCGGCGGCGAGCGCCGCAAGATGGTCGGCAACCGCCTTACGGGCAGAGTCGTTGAGCGGCACGAGACGCTCGCGTCCGCCCTTGCCTTTGATGGTCATCACCTGGTCGTCGCTGACGAGCACCCCGCGGGGCAGCCCAATCAGCTCCGAGACGCGCAAGCCCGTGGCGTAAAGCGTCTCGAGCAACGCGTAGAGGCGGAGCGCCCGCCGCTTGGCCACGCCTTCGCCTGCCTGCTCAACCCCTTGCGCCGCCGTCTCGAGCAGGCTCTCGACCTCGGCAAGGGAGAGGAGCTTCGGCAACGGGCGTCCGAGCTTCGGGCTGTCGATCGCCGAGCAGGGATCGTCGGCGCGGATGCCTTCCGCCAAGAGGAAGCGGAAGAACTGGCGCATGGCTGAGAGCTTGCGCGCCCGCGAGGTGGGGGCGAGCCCCTTGCGGCTGAGCTGGGCAAGATAGGCGCGCACATTGTCGGCCGAAGCGTCGCGCGCGGTCTTCCGCTTGGTTGAAAGGAAGGCGAGAAACTCGCTCAGGTCGCTTGTGTAGGCCTCGATGGTCTTCGCGGCGGCGCCGCGCTCGGCCATGAGCATGTCGAGGAACAGCGCGAGCTCAGACTCGTCGCTTCTTTCGGATCGGCCTTTCGTGCCCAATGTCTCAGGCCTTTCCGCGCGAAGGCCAATGGGCGTAGAGCGCCTCAAAGGCGAGACGCCGCGCTTCCGCATCGAGCCCGACGCGCTTCAACGCCCGCAAGCCATCGCCGAGCGCAATCAAATGGGCGCCTTGCGGACCGTCAGGACCGAACACCGCGGCGGCAAGCAGAATGGTGCGGCCGGTGTCGCCGGCGTCCGCCGCCTCCTTCAACGTGCTGAGCAGACCGGTCGGCGGCAAGTAGCCGTCGTCGGGCTGAGGGGTTTTGGCGGCAAGGTCCCAGAGCGGGATCGGCACCTCCTCGCCAAGCGCGTCGAGCGCGGTGACCAGCCGTTGCAGCAAGAGGCCTGGCAGCCCGGCTTTGAGCGCGATGTCCACGCCTCCGTCGAGCGCACTCCGCGCCCGCTCGCTCAAGGGATCCGTCGTCGCCAACAGCAATTGCCAGCTGCGCACCCGGTCGCCGGCCTGCTCGGTCAAATCCCAGGCGGTTTGGTCGTCGCCGGCAAGCGCCGCCACGCGCACGTCCGTCTCGGCGAAACTTGCGGCTTGCATATCGCGTCCCTGGCTTGATTGCGCCATGGCTTGCGCCATCGGAATCTCGATCCTCGCGTCCTTGCCGCTCGCGAGCAAAGCGTCGATCGAACTCGGCGCGGATCTTCTCCGAAGTCTGTGCTTCAAGAGAGGCAAACAGCTTCGCCCGCAAAGCCGCAGGCGATTGCGCCGATTTGGGAAGGCGAGGTGCCTCGTCGCGGTAGACGGTCGCAAGCGTCGTGCCATCGATGATGTTGAGCGAGGCTGCGCGCTCCGCCGCGGCGACGCGAAGCTCTGGCGAAGCTTCATCGTCGCGCGCCAAAAGAAAGAGAAGCTCCGGACCGGCCTTGGCGGCGATGTCAGCCCGATTGGCCGACTGGCCGAGCTTCAAGAAAAGATAGTCGAGCACGTCGACGCTTTTTGTCAGAGGCCCGCGCCCGCCCTGCCCGGCGATGGCGCGCGATGCAAACCCGACGTCCACGCCATTGTTGCGGGCGACGTCGAGCGCGTTACGGGCGGCTTCGTTGTCGCCGCTCGCGGCGGCGCAATAGGCCGGGATCAGGAAGCTTGCGCGCTTGAGCGACGCCATCGGCCTGGCCAACGCCGAGCTGCACCGCACAAGCCTCATCGTTGCGGCCTGCGGCGAGCAGCGCCAAGGCGTAGGCTGCGAGCGCCTCCGACTCGTTGGCCTCGCCAAGCATCTCGATCAGCTCGTTGACCCGCCCGGCGCGCTCAAGCGCCGCGATCTTCACCTCCGTCTCGCGGCCCGAGCCTTCGGGGCTCGTGGCGAGAGCACGGGCGAGCAGGCTCGCAAGCGCCGGCGAGGATGACGGTATCGGAACCTGGGCAAGCAGGCTCTGCATGGCGCCGGCATCGAGCCCTCGCCAAAGGTCGGGCGGAAGCGCGCTTTCCCCGCGCGATTCAGCAACACTCGACGGCGGCGCAGGGGGATGAACGAACGAATTCCAATTTTTGGGAGGCAGAGCTGACGGCCCAGTCGGGGCTTCGTCGACTTGCGGCGGAGCTTCGCCTTGTCGCTGCGAATTCCAATCTCCGGCAGGCGGTGCCGACGGCCCGCGCGGACCTTCGTCGCCTTGCGGCGGAGCTTCGCCTTGCAGCACCGGGAGCTGGCGCCGCTCGACCTGCGCCAAGGCTTCGCTGCAGACGACCGATTCCCATCCGCTGAGGACGGCGGCAATCGTGATGGCGAGGCCGGCGAGGAGACTGCTACTCGGTCCGCACCTTGACGTTACGCAAGGACTTGGAGATTTCCTTCGGCTCAGGCTGGAAATATTCGGCGAGCACATAGAGGCTCCCAGTGACGACACCGGCGATCACCCCCAAGACCATCAACAATCGGAAGAGTGTCGGCATCGAGGCGCTCGTGTCCTTTAGTGTTCTTATCGTTCTCCGCTAGACCTTGGGGCGCTCTTGTAGCCTCGAAGGGGGCCTTATTATGACCCCGACCGCAAGGCGCCCACGCGGCCCGCGCTATGATGGACGATTCGAAAGGCCGTTGTCAGCACGAGAAAATCGTGGAACCGTGCGGCCACGGATCGCGCCGGGCGGCAAGCTCGGAGCGCCGTCTTGACGAATGGATGACCTTCGACTGGCTGAGCGCAAGAAAGAACTGAAGCCCGAGCGCCTGGCATGGATCCGCGAGGCCCTTGCAGCAAGGAGCATCGTGCTGATCGGCCTGATGGGAGCCGGCAAGACGGCGGTGGGCCGCCGGCTTGCCAATCGGCTCGAACTCCCCTTCACCGACGCCGACAACGAGATCGAAACCGCCGCAGGCCAAACCGTGAGCGAGATCTTCGCCGAGCACGGCGAGCCTTATTTTCGTCAGGGTGAATCGAGGGTTATCGCCCGCCTGCTACAGGCCGGGCCGCAGGTCCTCGCCACCGGCGGCGGCGCCTATATGGACGCCCGCACCAGGGCCAATATCAAGGCACGCGGCGTCTCGATCTGGCTCAAGGCCGAGCTTCCGGTGCTGCTCCATCGCGTGCGGCGGCGGGACAACCGGCCGCTTCTCGCCTCCGACGACCCCGACAAGGTGATGCGCGAGCTCATGGAAAAGCGCTATCCCATCTACGCCGAGGCCGATATCACCGTGGAGAGCCGGGACGTGGCCCATGATTTGATCGTTGGCGACGTCGTTGAGGCGCTCGCGCGCTGGCTCGACAAGGAGGCC
The DNA here is from genome assembly GCA_963825835.1 of uncultured Alphaproteobacteria bacterium. Taxonomy (GTDB): domain Bacteria; phylum Pseudomonadota; class Alphaproteobacteria; order Rhizobiales; family Methyloligellaceae; genus Methyloceanibacter. The sequence continues at coordinate 18,304 of CAWGVA010000036.1, forward strand.
GAGGCGGCGGCCGCAAAGACCCGCGGCAAGGTGTGAAGGATGCGAGACCGACTGGCCGCTTTGGCGACCGAGGCAAAAGAGACCACCGTCAGGGTGGGGCTTGGCGCGCGAAGCTACGACATCGTCATCGGCGAGCGGCTGCTCGATGAGGCTGGGCCGCGCATTGCCGCAGCGCTTCCCGGCGCGCGCTCAGCCGTGGTGAGCGACGCCAACGTGGCGGCACTCTATCTTCCGCGGCTGAAGGCGAGCCTTGGCGGGCTGTTCCTTGGCGATGTGGTGGTGGCGCCAGGCGAGCAGAGCAAGAGCTTCCCCGTGCTCGCGGAAGTGTGCGAGCGCCTGCTCAAGCTCGGCGTTGAGCGCGGCGACATGGTGATCGCGCTCGGCGGCGGCGTGGTCGGCGACCTTGCCGGCTTTGCCGCAAGCATCCTCCGGCGCGGCGTCCGCCTCGTGCAGATGCCGACGACGCTGCTCGCCCAGGTCGACTCCTCGGTCGGCGGCAAGACCGGCATCGACACGCCCCAAGGCAAGAATTTGATCGGCAGCTTCCACCAACCGAGCCGGGTGCTCGCCGATATTTCCGTGCTGGCGACGCTCGCCCCCCGCGAGTTTCGTGCCGGCTACGCCGAGGTGATGAAATACGGGCTCCTTGGCGACGCGCCGTTCTTCACTTGGCTGGAGCAGACCTGGCCGCAAATCTTTTCCGGCGAGGGAGGGCCACGCGCCTCTGCCATTGCCACGAGCGTCCGCGCCAAGGCTGCGATCGTTGAGGCCGACGAGCGCGAGGAGAGCGGCACCCGCGCGCTGCTCAACCTCGGCCATACTTTCGGCCATGCCCTTGAGGCCTTCGCCGGCTACTCCGACCGCCTCCTCCACGGCGAAGCCATCGCCATCGGCATGCGGCTTGCCTTCACCTTCTCCGCCGAGCAGGGCCTCTGCCCTGCCGACGACGTGGCCCGCGTCGAGCGGCATCTCGCCGAGGTCGGTCTACCCGACCGCATCGCCAATATCCCCGGCATCCCGCCGGCGCCTGAACAGCTGCTCAAGCTCATGGCCCAGGACAAGAAGGTGAAGGGCGGCAAGCTCGCGCTCGTTCTGGTGCGCGGCATTGGACAGGCCTATGTGGAGCGCGACGTGCCCATGGAGGCTTTGAGCGCGTTCCTTGCGCGGGAGTGCAACCGCCGATGATCATGGGCTTGGGCATCACGCTTGGCGCAATTCTCGGTTTGCTGATCGCCTCGGCCTTCTTCTCCGGTTCCGAGACGGCGCTGACCGCTGCCTCGCGCGCTCGCATGCACAGGCTCGACGAAGCCGGCAACAGGCGTGCGCGCATCGTCACCCGTCTGCTGGCATCTCGGGAAAGACTGATCGGCGCCATTCTGCTCGTGTACAACCTCGCCAACATCGCCGCTTCGGCACTGGCCACCAGTCTGTTGTTGTCGTTGTTCGGCGAGGTCGGCGTCGCCTACGCCACGGCGGTGATGACAGTGCTGGTGGTGTTGTTCGCCGAGGTGCTGCCTAAGACTTACGCCATCGTCAACGCCGACCGCATGGCGCTTGCGGTCGCGCCGCTCATCAATTTCGTGGTCAAGGTGTTCGCACCGATAACTGCCGCCATGCAGTTCCTGGTGCGCCACACTTTGCGGCTATTCGGCGCCAATATCAGCGACGATGTCGACGTGCTCTCGGCGCACGAGGAAATCAGAGGCGCCATCAACCTGCACCACAAGGAAGGCGGCGTGGTGAAGCTCGACCGCGACATGCTCGGCGGCGTGCTCGATCTTCGCGAGCTCACCGTCTCGGACATCATGGTGCACCGGACCACGATGGACGCGATCGACGTCGATCTGCCCACCGAGCAGGTCGTGGACGCGGCGCTGAAAAGCTCGCATACCAGGGTGCCGCTGTGGCGCGGCGAACGCGAGGAGATCGTCGGCATCCTTCACGCCAAGACCTTGCTCAGGGCGCTGCGCGAGGCTGGCGGCGATCTCGGCAAGCTCGACATCATGTCGTTGGCGACGCCGCCCTGGTTCGTGCCCAACTCGACCTCGCTCAAGGATCAGCTCAACGCCTTCCTCAAGCGCAAGGCGCATTTCGCCATCGTGGTCGACGAGTACGGCGAAGTTATGGGCCTGGTCACGCTCGAGGACATCATCGAGGAGATCGTCGGCGACATCACCGACGAGACCGACATCGCCTCGATCGCCGCGCGGGTGCAGCCCGACGGGTCTCTGATCGTGGACGGCACGGTGCCGATCCGCGACGTGAACCGCATGATGGATTGGAACATTCCCGACGAAGAGGCCACCACCATCGCCGGCCTCGTCATTCACGAGGCGCAGGCCATCCCCTATCAGGGGCAGCGCTTCAATTTTCACGGCTTCCTGTTCGAGGTGCTGCGCCGGCAAAAGAACCGCATTACCTCGCTTCAGGTGACGCCGCTTACCGCCGCCCGCAAGGCGAAACGCGCGCAGAGCAAAGCCTCTTGAGCTTATGACGCCTTGGCCCGCTCTTCCGGCGTGAGCGCGGAGACTGCAAGCGCGTGCACGCGGCCGGCGAGCTCCTCGGCCAGCGCCGCATTGACCATGCGGTGACGCTCAAGCCGCGATTTGCCGGCAAAGGCCGCCGAGACCACGGTGACGCTGAAATGGCTCTCTCCGGTTCCGGGAGAGGAGCGATGGCCGGCGTGGTGGTGCGAATCGTTCACCACCTCGATCTCCGCTGGAGCGAAGGCGCCACGCAACTTTTCCCTGATCGTCTCTTCGACACGCATGCGAACCTGATCCTCTCGTCATTCATTGCTGGGCGGCGCCTGATCGATCAGCCGCACCGTCAAGCCCGGGGCTGCGGCATGAATATCCGCGGCGATCTTCTCTAGCCTCTCCACCGATCCGTCCATGGCAACAATCCGCACCACCGGATTGATGTAGGCCAAGGTCGGCCGTCCATTCGACACCTCAAGATAAGGCCGCATGAAAAGCTGCCGGTAATAGGCCGCACTGTCTGCTGAACTGTGCCTTTCCGCGCCGCATAGAACTCGAAGCGATCGTAAGCCAAATTCGCCGTGACCACGATATCGGCCGTGTCCTTGGTTGGGCGCATGCGTAGCCCAAGGATTCTGCGGCCGTTCCGCTGGTAGTCTGATTTCGAGCCGGCGGCAAGTCCGACGAGGAGGCCGAGCAGGATGGCGCGATGCGGCGCCGGCTCCTGCAGCAGCCTGATCAGCGCGGCGAGCGCGAGCACGAGGAAGGCCGCGACGAAAATATCCTCTTTGAACAGACGGGCATGCACGACGAAGAGCGGCGCCACCGCGCTTGCCGCCGCCGCCGCCAAGGCCGGCAGGTCGGGGAGCACGAGCCGCGCCAGGTTGAAGGTGGCGAACACCATGACGCCGCCGGCCAAAGCGCCAAGCACGCGGACCAGATGGGCCAAGGATGGCTGATCGGGCGGCTGCACCACGAGTGCTGCGCCTTGCGCCAAATCGATCATCAACAGGGGATGGTAGTAGGCGTAGCGTCCCTTGGTGACGCCGACAAGCTTGACGACCTCGTCCCACGCCACGCCGAGCGGGTAGTCGATCAGGCTGAGCGTCACCACCACCGAGATCGCCGCGAGCAAAAGGGCAACGATGGTCGCCCAAGACATGGTCGGACGAGAGATGGTCGCCCAAGACATGCGGGCCCGCATGTTTATCCCCCGCTCCCCTCTGCTGCCCCTGCCCGGACGGGCTTCTGACATGCTTTATTCAACAATGGCTGCTCCAATCGGAGCGGCATTCGGCCTCAGGACGAGCCGGCTTGGCGGCGCGGTTCGTAGGAGAGAGCGGGCCGCGCTTGCCCTTGAGAGGACGACTACCCATAATTGCCGTAATGAAACTCGACTCGAAATTCTTCGACCGCCTCCGCTTCAAGCCCGACGCGGCCAAGCTCGTGCGCGACGCTTGCCCGACTTGCGAATGGCAAGGTTGCAGAGAGCCAGGTCTCTACCCCGCGCCCAAGGGCCGCGGCAAGGAGGGCGAGTATCACCGCTACTGCCTTGAGCACGTCCGCCAATATAACAAGTCTTACAATTACTTCGCCGGCATGCCGGACGAGGACGTGGCCCAGCACCAAAAGGACGACACCATCGGCCACCGCCCGACCTGGTTCGTCGGGGTGAATTCCTGGGCGCGCAATCGCGCCACCCGGAACGGCGAGCGCCGCAACGGCTTTGCCTATCGCTTTGCCACCTATGACCCGCTCGCGGTATTTGGCGCCAAAGCCGAGCCTGCGCCGAGCACCGCCGGCGAACCGCCCCGGGTCCTGCGCAGGGCCGAGCGCAAATGCCTGCGCCAGCTCAACCTCGAGGACACCGCCACCAAGGCCGAGGTCAAGGCGCGCTTCAAAGATCTGGTCAAACGCCACCATCCGGACCGCAATGGCGGCGACCGGCGCTCAGAGGACAAGTTGCGCGAAGTGATCCAAGCCTATAATTATCTGCGGCAGGCGGGGCTAGCTTGAGCGGCTTGGCCCTCACCCCGCATTGTCAGGGCTCACGCTAAGGCGGGCCCCATCTAGCATGCGATCGACAGGCTCTTAAATCTCATGACCTTTGCAGCTTCTACCCACGGCGCCGGCCTGCCGGATATGTCAGTTTCGGTGCGTCAGGTTTTCGGCATCGACACCAATCTCGAAGTGCCCGCTTATTCGCAGGTCGACGAGCACGTGCCGGATGTCGACCCGGATTACCTGTTCAACCGCGAGGTGACGCTCGCCATCCTGGCCGGCTTCAAGCACAACCGCCGGGTGATGATCCAGGGCTATCACGGCACCGGCAAATCCACCCATATCGAGCAGGTGGCGGCGCGGCTCAACTGGCCGTGCATGCGCATCAATCTCGACAGCCATGTGAGCCGCATCGACCTCGTCGGCAAGGACGCCATCGTCATCCGCGACGGGCAGCAGGTGACCGAGTTCCGCGAGGGCATCCTGCCTTACGCGCTGCAGTCCAACACCGCGCTCTGCTTTGATGAATACGACGCCGGCCGGCCCGATGTGATGTTCGTGATCCAGCGGGTGCTCGAAGTCTCGGGCAAGCTCACCTTGCTCGACCAGTCCAAGGTGATCAGGCCGCATCCGGCCTTCCGCCTGTTCTCGACCACCAACACCATCGGCCTTGGCGACACGAGCGGCCTCTATCACGGCACGCAGCAGATCAATCAGGGCCAGATGGACCGTTGGTCGATCGTCGTCACCCTCAATTATCTGCCGCATGACGACGAGGTGAACATCGTGCTGGCCAAGGCCAAGAGCTGGAACACCGACGCCGGCCGCAAGATCGTCGGCAATATGGTGCGCGTGGCCGAGCTCACCCGCAATGCCTTCATGAACGGCGACTTGTCGACGGTGATGAGCCCGCGCACGGTGATCACCTGGGCCGAGAACGCCGAGATCTTCAACGACGTCGGCACCGCCTTTGCGCTGAGCTTCCTCAACAAATGCGATGAGCTCGAGCGCGGCCTTATCGCCGAGTTCTATCAGCGCTGCTTCGGCGAGGATCTGCCCCAGTCGACCGCCAACGTGGCCTTGAGCTGACGATGTCCTTGAGCAAGCGCAAAGAGGCGCCGCTTGACCCGTTCAAGCGTGCGCTAACGCTTGCCACCCGCTCAATCGCCGCCGACGGCACGGTGGAGGTGATCTTCTCGAACGAGCCGCCTGGGCTGTACGGCAAGACCGCGCGGCTGCCTGAACCTTCTCGGGTGCCGACCAGGAACGAGATCGCGGTGATCCGCGGCCACGCCGACGCCGCGGCCCTTGCCGTCGCCTGCCACGATCCCGGCCTGCATGCCAAGCTCGCGCCGCCGGGCGGCGAAGCGCGCGCGGTATTCGAGGCGATCGAGCAGGCAAGAGTCGAGGCCATCGGCGCCCAGCGCATGGAAGGCGTCTCGGCCAATCTCACGGCGCGGCTCGAGCAGCGCTACGAGCGGAGCCGGATCAACGAATCGACGGACCGCTCCGAGGCGCCGCTGCCGGAGGCTCTCGCCCTTCTCGTGCGCGAGCGGCTGACCGGGCTCGCTCCGCCAAGCAAGGCCCGCGCCATCGCCAATCTTTGGCGCCCGTGGATCGAGAGCCGCGCCCGCGCGGTGCTCGATCGCATGCCCGACACGGTCTCCGACCAGGATGCCTTCGGCCGCCTGGCCCGCGACCTACTTGCCGCTTTGAACCTTGCCGATCAGCTCGACCAGACTGGCGAGGAAGGCCAGGAGGGGAAAGAGGGCGAGCCGGAGCCCTCCGCGGCGGAGGCTGACACCGAAGACGCCGGCGGACGCCAGCAGGCCGAGTTCGCCTCCGACGCCCAGGCCGACCAGGACTCACTGAACGATGAGACCCTCGACGAGCGCGAGGAAGGCGCGGCCGACCAGTTCGATCGCGAGTCGGACATGCCCGACGCGCAGCGGCGGCCCGAGCCCTGGCGTCCCAACCTCTCGGTGCTCGATAACCCGGAGGCCTTCGGCTACAAGGTGTTCACCCGCGCCCATGACGAGATCGTCGGCGCCGAGGAGCTCTGCGACGCTGACGAGCTCGAGCGCTTGCGCGCCTTTCTCGACAAGCAGCTCCAGGCGCTGCATGGCGCCGTGGCGCGGCTCGCCAACCGCTTGCAGCGGCGCCTGCTCGCGCAGCAAAACCGCGGCTGGGACTTCGACCTCGACGAAGGGCAGATCGACGCCGCGCGGCTCGCGCGCGTGATCGTCGACCCCATGCACCCGCTTTCCTTCAAGCAGGAGCGCGAAACTCAGTTCCGCGACACCGTGGTGACGCTGCTGCTCGACAATTCAGGATCGATGCGCGGCCGTCCGATCATGGTCGCCGCCTGCTCGGCCGATATTCTCGCCCGCACGCTCGAGCGTTGCGGGGTGAAGGTGGAGATTCTCGGCTTCACCACCCGCGCCTGGAAGGGCGGGCATGCCCGCGAGCAGTGGCTCAATGCCGGCAAGCCAGCCTTCCCCGGCAGGCTCAACGATCTCCGCCACATCGTCTACAAATCTGCCGACGCGCCTTGGCGGCGGTCGCGGCGCAATCTTGGGCTGATGATGCGCGAAGGCCTGCTCAAGGAGAACATCGACGGCGAGGCGCTTGCCTGGGCGCATCAGCGGCTCTTGGCGAGGCCCGAGCAGCGGCGCATCCTGATGATGATCTCCGACGGCGCGCCGGTCGACGATTCCACGCTCTCGGTCAATTCAGGCTCTTATCTCGAGCGCCATCTCCGCCAGGTCATCGAGGAGATCGAGACCCGCTCCTCCGTCGAGCTCGTCGCCATCGGCATCGGCCATGACGTCACCCGCTATTACCGGCGTGCCGTGACGGTGACCGACGCCGAGGAGCTCGCCGGCGTCATGACCGACAAGCTCGCCGAGCTGTTCGACGAGGATATTGCCTGGCGCCAATTCTACCGCGCGGCCCCAGGTGCGGCGCGCGCCAAGCGCCGCAAGCTGAACTAGCGGGGCGCCGTGGCGTTTTCCCCGGTGAAGCTCTGGCGCAACACCGCCGCGGCGATGCTCGCCATTTCGGCGTTTCTCATCGTAGCACCGGCCTTCGCCGACAAGCCGGCGAGCGTGCTACCCCGCGTCGAGCGTCTGGCCATCACCGCCATTCCCATCGACTTCGACCGCGACGATCCGGATCGCAAGCAATTCGGCAAGCTCGTCTGGCGCGGCGGGATCAATCTTTACGCCAAGTCGCCCTTCTTCGGCGGCTACTCGGCGCTCATCATTGGCCCTTCCGGCAAGTCTCTGCTCGCCATCTCCGATGCCGGCACCTGGCTCAGGGCCAATATCGACTATGACGGGCGGAAGCTCAAAGGCCTGAGCGGTGCGAGCATCGGCCCAATCCTCGGCCGCGACGGGAAGCCGCTTGCCGGCGACGCTCAGCGGGACTCGGAAGGCTTGGCGCTCATCGACGGCGACACGTCGAAGGGCACGGCTTACGTCGCCTTCGAGCGCAACCATCGCGTCCTGCGCTATCCTTTCACCTCCGACCGCTTCGGGCCGCCTGACGGCGGGCTTACTCTTCCCGCCGAGACCAAGCGCATGAGCGCAAACCGCGGCATCGAAGCGATCGTGCCGATCCGCGTAGGCCGGCTCAAGGGCACCACGGTTCTGTTCTCCGAGCGCCTGCCGGACAAGAACGGCAATCTCCGCGGCTGGCTGATCGGCGGGCCGACACCGGGCGCGATAGCCCTCAAGAACGTCGGCGGCTTCGACATTACCGACGCCGCGGCGCTGCCGGACGGCGGCATTCTCGTGCTCGAGCGCCGCTTTCGCTACAGCGAGGGGGTGAAGATGCGCATCCGCCGCATCGGCGCGAAGGACTTGAAGCCCGGAGCGCTCATCTCTGGTGAAGTCCTGCTCGAGGCCAGTGACAGTCTGAACATCGACAATATGGAGGGGATCGCCGTGCACCGAGGGGCCTCTGGCGAGACCGTCCTCACGCTGATCTCCGACGACAATTTCAGCGCGCTGCAGCGGACGCTTCTGATGCAATTCGCGCTGCCCGACGGCAAGCCGGTGCTGGCCGAGCCCAGTTCGCGCTAGTTGGCGGGGGCAGCCGCGCTTTGAACCTTGGCGATGTCGCGCTTGAGGCGCCGCGCTTTCAGCGACAATTCCTCATCGCCGGCCTTGAGCAGATAAGCGTCGAGCCCGCCGCGATGCTCGACCGAACGTAACGCCGCCGCACTGACGGTGAGACGCACACGCTTCTTCAGCGCCTCGCTCTGTAGGGTGACATTGCACAGATTTGGCAGGAAACGGCGCTTGGTTCTGCGCTTGGCATGGCTGACATTATTGCCGGTGAGCACCGCTTTGCCGGTCAGCTCGCAACGACGGGCCATCGTACTTAGTCCTTGTCTCTAGACGTGCTAGGAAGCTGGGTGATGCGGAACGGCAAGCCAAGAAGTCGAGCGTTCTCGCGAAATTCGGGGGAGGTATACGGGCCTCATTGCCTGCGGTCAAGGCGATGACCACCGGGTATCTCAACCTCAGAATTGACGAATTCTGCGAATAATCCGAAATTTGGCTGGGGGCGCCTACCTTTCGGCACCGCCATCTTGAGGGTTGGGGCCATGCCAATAGCGCGACATATGTTGAGCCTTGCGGCTGTCGCAGTCCTCACCTGCGGGCTGGGCGGCGCCCCGTCGGGCGATTCCGCCTTTGCCGAGATCAGCATGGGGTCGGCGAACCGCATCACCGCGGTCTACCGCGTCGACCTCGCCGGCTTCAATCTCGGGAACTTCCAGCTGACCACGGTGTTCCGCGGCACCGACTACGAGATGCGCGGCGAAGGCCGATTCTCGGTCCTGCAAGGCCTGATCTTCGAGTGGCACGGCACCACGGCGAGCAAGGGCAGATTCGGAGGGACCGGCCCCGAGCCCGCGATGTACAGCCTCAACTTCGAGGGCGGAGACAAGAGCCAGCAGCTTCGCATGACCTTCGACGGTGGCGCCGTCACGCAAATTTCGCGCATACCGAAGAAGCGGTTCAACCCGCACGTCATCCCCATCACCAAGGAGCAGCTCGAAGGCGTGCTCGATCCAATGACGGCGGCGTTTCTCTATACGCGCTCCGGCAATCCGAATGGCGACCCGAAGGTGTGCGATCAGACCATTCCGGTGTTCGACGGCGAGGCACGTTTCAACCTCATCCTCGAGCCTAAGCGCACGGTGAAGCTGCAAAAGAATTCGTCGACGGGCTATTCGGGGTTTGCCGCCGTGTGCCGCGTGAAGTTCATTCCGATCTCCGGCTACCGGCCCGACAATCCCGGCATCAAACTGATGTCGGAGACGAACGAGATCGAAGTCTGGCTGGTCTCGCTCCCCGGCACCGAGATGTACGTCCCCTACCGCATCGTGCTGCCGACCCTTGTGGGCTACGGCTCGGCCACCTCGACCTCATTCAATGTCCAGAGAGGCGCAAAGCGCGCCAGCCTCGAGGATTAACCCCTCATTTGCCGGCCTGCCAAGGGTTAACGGCAAGGCCTCTAATCCCAATATGTAGTAGCGAACAGATGGCGAAAATTAACGGTCTCCTGATTCGTCCGTGTTCCGTTCCCTTTGTTCCCCTGGGGCGCTGAGCCTCACGTAAGGCCTCCGCGTCAACTGGTTGATTCACGGTCGTGAAGACGCATTGGGCGATGACCTTTGACAGAGTGAGCTCGATCTGGTGCCGCCGGTGAAGAACGAAATCCGAATGGCCCGAGTTAGCGATTCGGACGAGATTCGTTCCCCCCTCGTTCCAGGCCTGGCGTGCTCGTCCCAATACGCTATCAGTAGGTCTTAGGGTCTAACAGCATGAGCCGACTTCCCTCAAGTTCCGGAGCAATGCGCGGCCGAGGCGTAACGGCGGTGCTTGGGCCGACCAACACCGGCAAGACCCACCTCGCCATCGAGCGCCTGCTCGCCCACGACGTCGGCATCATCGGTCTGCCGCTCCGTCTGCTCGCCCGCGAGGTCTACGACAAGATCGTCGCGCGCATCGGCCCCGCCAAAGTTGCGCTGATCACCGGCGAAGAGAAGATCAAGCCGCCCTCGCCGCGCCATTATGTGTGCACCGTCGAGGCGATGCCGCTCGATCTCGAGGCCGACTTCGTCGCCGTCGACGAGATTCAGCTCGCTGCCGACGGCGAGCGTGGCCACGTCTTCACCGATCGCCTGTTTCATGCCCGCGGCTTCAGCGAGACGCTGCTGCTCGGCGCCGCCACCATGCGCGATGCCATCCGCGAATTGCTTCCCGGCGCCAATATCGTCTCGCGGCCGCGCCTCTCCACGCTCACTTACGCCGGCGACAAGAAGATCACGCGGCTGCCGCGCCGCGCCGCCATCGTCGCTTTCTCCGCACAAGACGTCTACGCCATCGCCGAGCTGGTGCGGCGGCAGCGCGGCGGCGCCGCCGTGGTGCTCGGCGCGCTCTCCCCGCGCACGCGCAATTCCCAAGTCGCCCTCTACCAGAACGGCGACGTCGATTTCCTGGTGGCCACCGACGCCATCGGCATGGGCCTCAATCTCGATCTCGACCATGTGGCCTTCGCGTCTTTACGCAAATTCGACGGTCAAGCGCATCGCGATTTGACACCGGCCGAGCTCGGCCAGATCGCCGGCCGCGCCGGACGTCACATGAATGACGGCACCTTCGGCGTGACCGGCCAGGTCCAGCCCTTTGAATCAGAGCTGATCGATCGGCTGGAGAACCATGCCTTCGATCAGGTCGGCATGCTGCAATGGCGCAATCGCAAGCTCGATTTCGGCTCGATCGAAAGCCTCAAGGAAAGCTTGCGCGAGACGCCGGACCATCCGCGGCTCATCCGCTCGCGCATGGTCGACGATGTGATTGCGCTCGAGAATGTCAGCCATGACGCCGGCGTGCGCGAGCTCGCTTCCGGCCGTGCCGGCGTGGCGCTTCTCTGGGAGATGTGCCAGATCCCGGACTACCGGAAGATCTCAGCGGCAAGCCACGCCGAGCTCGTCGGCACGCTCTATCGCTTCGTGATGAGCGACGCCGGCCGGATTCCCGCCGATTGGTTCGCCCGCCAGGTGGCCCTCGCCGACCGCACCGACGGCGACCTCGACACGCTGTCCAATCGGCTCGCGCAGATTCGCACCTGGACCTTCGTCTCCCACCGCGCACCGTGGCTCGATGATCCTGAGCATTGGCAGGGCCGCACCAGGGCGATCGAGGACATGCTGTCCGACGCGCTGCATGAGCGGCTGACGCATCGCTTCGTCGATAAGCGGACGAGCGTGTTGATGCGGCGCTTGCGCGACAAGGAAGAGCTCGTGGCTGAGATCGGCGCCGACGGCCGCGTCATTGTCGAGGATCATTTTGTCGGCAGCCTCGACGGATTCCGCTTCACGCCTGACACGAGCAGCGACGGCATTCACGGACGCGCCGCCCGCCACGCCGCCGTCAAAGTGCTGGCGCATGAGCTCGGCGCCCGCGCTGCCGCCCTCTCAGCGGCGAGCGATGCAGACATCGTGCTCAAGCCGAACGGCCGCATCGCCTGGCGCTCATCGGAGATCGCGCGGCTCGAGCGCGGCGACGGGCCTCTCAAGCCGAAGATCCAGCTTTTGACCGATGAGCATCTTGGTGCCATCGAGCGCGAGCAGGTCTTGCGCCGCATCGAGGCTTGGCTCTCCGCCCAGCTCAACGCCAAGCTCGCGCCGCTCGTGGCGCTGAACGAAGCTTCGGATCTCTCAGGGCTCGCCCGCGGCCTCGCCTTCCGCGTGGTCGAGACGCTCGGCGTGCTTCGCCGCGACGCGGTCGCGGGAGAGGTCAAGGCGCTCGACCAAACCGCCCGCGCCGGCTTGCGCAAATACGGCGTGCGCTTCGGTGCCTTCAACATCTACATCCCGGCGCTGCTCAAGCCCGCCGCCGCCGATCTCTTGTTGCTGCTGTGGGCGCTCCATGCCGGCCGGAACTACGGCATCGACGCCGAGGCTCTGCCGCCCAGGCCTCAGCAAGGGCTCACCTCGGTCGAGGCCGATCCCAGCGTGCCGGAGCCCTATTGGCACGCGGCAGGCTTCCAGATTGCCGGCGGCCGCGCGATCCGCATCGACATGCTGGAGCGGCTGTCGGACCTCATCCGCGCCCGCGTGTCGTGGAGGCCGACCGAGGGAGGCGAGCCCGCGCCTTCGGGCGCCATCGGCGACGGCGGCTTTCGCGCGGCGCCTGAGCTGATGAGCGTGGTCGGCTGCTCAGGCGAGGATTTCGCCTCGATCCTAAAGGCGCTCGGTTTCCGGCGCGAACGGCGGACGCTCGAGCCGGCGGAGGTGCGCGCCATCGAGCCGGCGCCTGACGGCAATGGCTCTGAAGTGCCGGCTCCGGCGAACGAGACCGCAACTCAGCCAGACCTCGCCTTCGACGAGGTCTGGCGTCCAGGCAAGCGAAACGACGCGCGGAAACCTGAAACCCACCAGGCAAAAGGCAAACCGCGCCGGGGCGCCCGGCAAGCACAAGCGCCGCGCCAGCGCGAGCAGCGGCCGGGACTTGAGCGCAAGGCGCGCCCGCGCCCGTCCGACTCTTCGCCTTTTGCCGTGCTCGCCGAGCTTCGCCGCAATCTTGCCGCGAGGCGCCCTGAGGGTAACTGACGCGATCAAATGGAAGGTCAGCGGCTCGACAAATGGCTGTGGTGCGCGCGGCTCGTTAAGACGCGATCGCTTGCCGCTAAGCTGATCGAGGGTGGCAAGGTCAGGGTCAATGGCGAGCGTGCGCCGAAAGTAAGCCGCCATGTGCGCCTTGGCGACGTGGTGACCGGGACCGGCGTGGGCGCCGGGCGCCTCTTCGTGGTGCGGGTCATGGGGGAGGCCGAGCGGCGCGGACCGGCGACGATTGCCCGCTCGCTTTACGAGGATTTGACGCCTGAGGCGCCTCGTTCGGCTTCAGGGGACACGCTGATCGAGGTCCATCACGGCAAGCGGCCAACCAAGCGCGACCGCAGGCGCCTCGAGGCAATCAAGTCCGGCAATGCTTGAGGAGCGGAGGATCCGAGGCCCACGCTTGGGCCCAACGAAAACAATTGCTTGCCTTGTACTGGTGCCGCGATTGGGATAGGCAAAGCCCCTCATCGGCACCCAAGTTAACGGGAGCGAGGCGGCCGGAACGAGGGCTGAAGCTTGTGCTTTGGTTCTAAGCGAAGTGGGATCGATGACGTACGTCGTCACTGAAGTCTGCATCAAGTGCAAATACACCGACTGCGTTGAAGTCTGCCCGGTGGACTGCTTCTACGAGGGCGAGAACATGCTCGTGATCCATCCCGATGAATGCATCGATTGCGGGGTGTGCGAGCCTGAATGCCCGGTCGACGCCATCAAGCCCGACACCGAGCCTTCGCTGGACCGCTGGCTCGACCTCAACCGCGAATATTCGGAAAAGTGGCCGAACATCACGACCAAGAAGGCGGCACCCCCTGACGCCGACGCCTTTGTCAGCGAGCCCGACAAATTCAGCAAATATTTCAGCACCAACCCCGGCGAGGGGGACTAGCGGCCGGCGGCTCTCAAATTATTCACCTTACTGTCAAAATGTCGCATGTTGCGGTGCAAAACGGGGCGTGCTGCGGCACCGCATGACTTTCGGATTTACTAAGATTGTGTTATATTGGTGTTGAAATGGCGCGGATTGCCGCCAGTGAGCACCAAGAGAGGCGTCCCTAGTTGCGGGTACGCTTTTTTTCCGTCTTGAGGGAGGTTACGCGATCGGGGGTTCCTGATCGACGTTCATTTTTGTGCTCGCTGCCAAGACAAGCCTCGGATCCAAGCCTTGCAAGAGGCTGAGAGGACTACGATCTAAGGTTTCGTAATGGACGCGGCGGAAAGATCGGCAGGGCGGCGCGCCGGTTCCATTAATTAACAAAGTGAGACGAGAGTAATGCCCGAGAAGAAGAAGCCACAGCAGAGACACGGTTTTCGTACCAACGAGTATATTGTCTATCCCGCCCACGGGGTCGGCCGCATTGTGAGCATCGAAGAGCAAGAGATTGCCGGCGCAACTCTTGAGCTGTTCGTCATCAACTTCGAGAAAGACAAGATGACGCTCAGGGTGCCGACCGGCAAGCTCGAGACCGTCGGCATGCGCAAGCTGTCAGAGGACAAGATCGTCAAGAAGGCGCTCGGCACGCTGAAAGGCAAAGCCCGCGTCAAGCGCACCATGTGGTCGCGCCGGGCGCAGGAATACGAGGCCAAGATCAATTCCGGCAACCTTGTCGCCATCGCCGAGGTGGTGCGCGACCTGTACCGGTCCGAGGCCCAGCCCGAGCAGTCTTATTCCGAGCGGCAGCTTTACGAAGCTGCGCTCGATCGCATGGCGCGGGAGATCGCCGCCGTCGAGCGCATGGATGAGGCAAGCGCCGTCGCCAAGATCGACGACGTGCTCGCCAAGACAGCGCGGCACGCGAAGCTCGCGGCGGAAGCCGACGCGCGCACCCGCGCGGCCTAAAGCCAGCGTCGAGAACTGAAATCGTTAGGCCCGGCCCGTGCCGGGCCTAAACGTTTTGGAGCTTAGAGCGCGAGCCCAGCCGCCGGAGCCTCGGGAGCTTGCCGCGGCGAGCCTCCGCCATCAGGCAATAGCTCGATCTGCTCGACATGGGTCACGTGGATCATCGGCCCGTTCTGCCACTCGATCCACCCGCGAACCCTGAGCTTCTTTCCGGCAAGCGCCTTTGGATCGATACCGGCGGCCTTGAAGGCGTCGCCGTCCTTGCGCTCGATCAGCACGGTGAAATCCTTCCGCCAATCCTTGTCGAAGTTGAGATAGATGCGTCCCGAAGATTCGCCGACTTGCGCCACCACGCCTTCGACCAGCTGGTAGCTGCGGGTGAGGCGCCCGAGGCGCTCGACATTGTCGGCGGCGAGCACGCGGTAGGCCCAAGACCCCCAAATCCCCTCGCCCTTTGTCCTGGCCTCTGCCTCGCGGGCAAGCAGCTCGCTCACGCAAGCATGGTTGTCGGGGAAGGAATAGACCCGGGCGAGCCCCTTGCCGACAAGCTCGCCTTGCAGCCAGATGCGTTCGCCGCCCTTCACCACATAGACTTGCGCGAGCGCGTAGCCGTGGCGATCGGTGCGGGTGCCGCCATAGCGAAGCTCGACCTCGGCGCCTGAAGCAAGCTTCGATAGGGCCTCCTTCGCCTCGTTGACCATCGGCCAGGGACGGTCGTCCTGCGCGGCGATCGGTGCCGTCGGCGCCTTGGCGTTGACGAGCCGCACCACCGTGCCGTCGGTGAGGGCAAGCGTCTCGCCATCCTTGACCTCGGCCACCGTGCCTTTCTGCGGCTCGGAGAGTTCGCAGGCGAAGGCCGAAGCGGGAGGGAGAGCGAAAGAGAGGCTGGTTGCGGCGAGAAGAGACCCAAGAGTGACATGCCGGAGATGGAACATCGGAAGCCCCCTCAACTCGATTATGTTCCTATTTTGTTCGGCAACCTGATTGGAGTCAAGATGGATTCGTCGAGGGCAGGTTTTTGCACAGGACAATCGCATCGACCGCGGCGTCCCACGCGTGCTTGCGCGCGCAGCGCACCGCGGATACGCCTATATATCTGTCGCGGCAATCGCGCTGGCGCGATCAGGGACCCCGTAGCTCAGTAGGATAGAGCATCAGATTCCTAATCTGAGGGTCGCAGGTTCAAATCCTGCCGGGGTCACCAA
>CAWGVA010000037.1:0-32734 GCA_963825835.1 uncultured Alphaproteobacteria bacterium
TAGTTGAGGAAGGTGTCGAAATCGATGCGTTGCTGGTAAAGGGCGACACCGCCAGCGATGACCAGGGCGCCCAAGATGAGCGGCGCGAGCACCCACTTGGCGAACCAGACAAAGGATAAAGTGAAGCGGCGAACGTTGTCCTTCGACACGAAGCGGTCCTCCTGAAACGCGGCGGTGTGAGGCGAGGCGCAGGGGACCTGGCTTAGAAAACCCAACTCAACATCGACTCAACTGCCTTGGGTGGCCTTAACGAGGATCAAATTGCTTTTGAAAGCATAGCATTAAAGGCGCGCCATCGGAACCAAGCGATCTAGTTGCGCGGTCCAATGACGGCTTCGACCGACGGCATCAGCGGCGCCTCAGGATTCTTGAAGCAGTACTTCTCGACCGCATCGGCATCTGCATTCAGCCTTTGCGTGTCGACCATCGTGTCTCCACGCTTGCCGTGGAAATAGCCGCTAAGCCAAACGGTTATGAGCTTCGGGTCGGCTACTTTGTATTTGATGAATTGGTCGCAAGTCACCTTGTTAAGATCGAGCATGACTTGGGCCGGAGCAGCCGAGGTCACGGCAAGGGCAGCCGAAAATCCAAGCGTAACAACGATGTTCCGTTTCATGAACGCTTCTCCTCCTCCTCCCAATTCTCACGCCTGACACTGGCTCAGCGCAACGCTCTGCGATTTCGGTTGTACCGGCAGCCAATCCGACGTGATCATAAGTTGTTGGGACCGGTGGAGCGATGTCAACCGAGTTGAACGACTACCAGCTGGGGCCGATTTTCCTCGTCAGCCTTATTGTGATCCTGGCTGCCACGGAGGTGGGACGCTGGCTTGGCTTTCGCGCCGGCGATCAAGGCGACGACGTGCTGACCTTGCAAGGCGCCTGCCTCGGACTGTTGGCGCTGATGATCGCCTTCACCTTCGCTTCGCCATGGCATTGTCGCGATTTGAAGGCAGGCGCGATGCGGTGTTGCAGGAAGCGAATGCCATTGGCACGACAGCGCTGCGTGCGCGCCTGCTGCCGGAACCGCACAACACGGAAACGCTGAAATTGTTGCGGGAGTACGTGCAGATTCGAACTCGACATCACCCAGCGTGTCCCGAGCCCCCCGCGGAGTTCGATGCTGCGGTTACCAACTCCAACCAAATTCAACAGCAGCTTTGGCAACAGGCAATGGCGATGGCCGCGAAGGATAGCGGGATCGTGCCCACCGGCCTCTGTTATCCAGTCGCTGAACGAGTTGATCGACGACCAGGAAAAGCGGCTGACGGCGGTGCGTGACCGCGTGCCGAATATCGTTATTCTCCTGCTTTATGGGGTCGCCATGGTTGCAGGGGCTTTTCCGGCTATGCCGGCGGACTGGGGGTACGATCCGCGCGGCTGCCGGCGTACGTGATGATCTTTCTCATCTGCGCCGTGATACTCTTGATTCAGGATCTCGACAGGCCGAGCACGGCCTTCATCATCACCAGCCAACAGCTGATGATCGACACGGCTGCCGCCATTGCGGCTAACTAAACGGGCCGCGGTCGATGTCGTCGGCGCCGCAGAAGCAGATGCAGACGGGACCGCTTACTCGGGAAAATCTGAAAACGCCAAGGGCAGCGGCGATTGCGGGGATGTTGTTCTCCGTTCTGCTGATCGCTGTCTTCTGGCTGCTGCGCACATCGATCCCCGCCGATCCTCAGGAGCCCGGCGCATGGCTCCACAGCAATTCGGGCTCCGTCGCGCTTGCTCTGAATTTGATGCCCTTTGCCGGGATCGCCTTCTTGTGGTTCATCGGTGTGTTGCGTGATCGTCTCGGCGCGCAGGAAGACCAATTTTTCGCGACAGTGTTCTTCGGCAGCGGGCTTTTGTTTCTCGCCATGTTGTTCACGGCGGCGGCAATAGTGGGCGCCATTCTGGTCGGATTTGCCCTGCAGCCTGAGCAACTCATCGGTTCGGCAACATTTCACTTCGCTCGGGCTGCCGCTTACAGCTTGGTGAACGTGTACATGATCAAGATGGCGAGCGTTTTCATGATCACGACGTCGACGGTTGCTATCTACACAGGGATTGCGCCGCGCTGGCTGGCGCTACTGGGATATGCGCTGTCGCTGCTTCTTCTGTTCGGCAGCTATTATTTTAGCTGGAGTTTCCTGGTCTTCCCGCTCTGGGTATTTCTCCTCAGCGTCTATATTTTAAGAGACAGCATGCGTCGACCCTCTGGGCATCCCGCCAAAGGTAGCGCATAACCCTCCCGCGCGGATTGCGCATTTTGAGGACAGCAACTCGATGCGTCTGCTGGCGGTAGCCGATCTGCACTACTCGCTCCCCCAATTCGACTGGGTGCTGGAGATCGCCGCGGATTTCGATGTGGTGGTTCTGGCCGGCGACCATCTCGAGCTCGCCTCGATCGTCGACCGGCGGGCGCAGAGCGTGGTGGTGCGGAAATATTTCAGCCGCTTGCGCGCGCTCACCAGGCTCGTGACCTGCTCAGGCAACCACGATCTCGATGCGCCGAACGAGACCGGCGAGAAGATCGCCAAATGGCTCGGCGGGGGGCAGACCGAAGGCGTGTCCTCCGACGGCGAATCGTTCATTGTCGACGACACGCTGTTCACCATCTGCCCGTGGTGGGATGGGCCGATCACGCGCGCCGGCATCGCGGCGCAACTCGCCGAGGCCGCGCGGCAGCCGCGCAAGCAGTGGATTTGGATCCATCACGCGCCGCCCGACAAGTCGCCGATCAGCTGGGGCGGTGCCCGCTATTTCGGCGACACCGAGCTTGCGCAGTGGATCGGAGAGTACCAGCCAGACATCGTGTTCTGCGGCCACGTGCATCAGTCGCCGTTCGTGAAGGACGGCTCATGGGTCGACCGCATCGGCAACACCTGGGTGTTCAATGCCGGGCAGCAATTCGGCGCCCCGCCGACGCACATCATCATCGATACCGATGAAGGCGAGGCGCTGTGGTTTTCCTCGGCGGGCAATCAGTTCATTCGCTTGGGAGAGCCGCTCGAGCGCCCGGTGCCGCGGCTTGAAGCGATCCCCGACTGGCTCAAAGCCGCGGATCAGCCTTCTCTTCCGGGCCAGGCGTGAATTCCTCGTGCTGCTGGTGGATCAGCGTCTCGAGCACTTCGCCGACCATGCCGAGATGACTGCCATGACCCTCGAACTGACGCTTGAGGTCGACGAGATAGGTGGTGGCGGCGTTGAGCCGCTCGGCAAGCAATCGCCCGAGAAAGAATGCGATCTCCGGATGAGACTTGAGAAAGCGTTCGGCGTCGTCGAACACGAAGGCGCCGACCGGCGTGGCGGCCCTGACCGTCGCGGTATGGGGACGGTTCAGCAACACGGACATTTCGCCGAAGATTGAGCCGGCCCCGGCGATGACGGCGACCGGGGTGTCGCCTCTCAGCACCTCGACGGTGCCTTCGGCGAGCACATAAAGCCGCCCCGACGTTTCTCCCTCGGAAATGAGGATGGTGCCTGGGGCAAATTCCCGCCGCGGGGCGCCGTCACAGCTATCGAGGATCGAGGCCATGGCCATCGGGTTTCGTTGTGCACTCATCGGTACTCTCCGGTCGGATGCGTCCTTGCAGAATAGCCGATATGCAAGATTTGTGCGCGTCAGCTTGGCGCAGGCGCAGGCGTCTTCGGCTCGTAGAGGCAGATGTCGTTGATCAGGCAACGCCAGCATTCGGGCTTGCGCGCCTTGCACACATAGCGGCCGTGCAGGATCAGCCAGTGATGGCAATTGTGCTTGTAGCGTTCGGGCACCACTCGATCGAGGGTGAGCTCGACCTCGAGCGGCGTCTTGCCGGGAGCAAGTCCGGTGCGGTTCGCCACGCGGAAGAGGTGGGTGTCGACGGCGATGGTCGGCTGGCCGAAGGCGACGTTGAGCACGACATTGGCGGTCTTGCGGCCGACGCCGGGGAGGGTCACCAGCTCTTCGCGCGTGCCGGGAACCGTGCCATGAAACTCATCGATGAGCTTGCGCGACAGCGCGATCAGGTTCCTGGCCTTGCCGCGATAAAGCCCGATGGTCTTGATCTTGTCGGTGAGCTTCGCCTCGCCGAGCTTGATCAGCTTCTCCGGCGTGTCGGCAGCCTTGAACAGATCAGGCGTCGCCTTGTTCACCGAGGAGTCGGTCGCTTGCGCCGACAGCACCACGGCGACGAGAAGGGTGAAGGGATCGGCGTAGCGAAGCTCGGTCTTGGGGTTGGGGTCGAGCGCTTCGAAGCGGCGGAAAATGTCCTCGACCTCGGCCGGCGTCAGCCGCGAGCCTGGGGCCTTGCCGACCTTCCCGCGCCGCTTTGTCTTGGCGGGCTTGCGCTTGCCGGTTTTCGGTTGAACCCCCATGTTCCCGTGATTACCAATAGAGCTCAAGACGGACGAGACGAGCTATGACAGAGCTCTCCGCGAGCCCACAAGCAGAAACGAGCTTCGCCGCCATTCTGACGCCGCACCGGTCGCTCGGGCCAAAGGGATTCGCGGTGCTGATGGGGGCGGTTTGCATCGTCAGCTTCAGCACCGGTCTCCTGTTCTATCTCATCGGCGCCTGGCCGGTCGTCGGTTTCATGGGGCTCGACGTCGCCCTCATCTACATCGCCTTCAAGCTCAATTACCGGGCGGCCCGTCTCTACGAGACCGTGGACCTCACGCAAACCGCGCTGACCGTGACGCGGGTGCAGCCCTCGGGCAAGGCGCAAGTCTGGAGCTTCAATCCCTATTGGGTGCGGCTCAATCTCGAAGATCGCACCGGCCGCTCGAGCGAGTTGTCGATCGCGAGCCACGGCAAGCGTCTCGTCTTCGCCACCTTCCTCACCGATCCCGAGCGCGAGGATTTCGCGCAGGCGCTGTCGACGGCGCTCTCCGCCAACAAGGCTCCGGATCCGGCGTAGGCACTCAAGCGGCGAGGTCGCGCTTCTCGGCCACCGTGCCGTCGGGCCTGAGGCGGTAGATCAGCGGCATGCCGGTGCTGATGGTGAGTTCCTTCACCTGCTCCGGGCTCAGGCGGTCGAGCTGCATGACGAGCGAGCGCAAGGAATTGCCGTGGCCGACCAGGATCACGCTCTTGCCGGCCTGGAGCTCGGGGGCAATGCGCTTGGTGTAGAAGGGAAGCACGCGCGCCGCGGTGTCTTTGAGGCTCTCTCCGCCGGGAGGAGCGATGTCGTAGGAGCGCTGCCAGAGATGCACCTGCTCCTCCCCCCAGCGCTCTCGCGCCTCGTCCTTGTTCAGCCCCACGAGGTCGCCGTAGTGACGCTCGTTGAGCGCCGCGTCGAACACGATGGGCAGCTTGTCCTGGTCGAGCTCGCTCAGGATGATCTTGAGCGTGTTCTGCGCCCGCTTGAGCAGGCTGGTGAAGGCGAGGTCGACATGGGCGCCCTCGGCCTTAAGCATGGCGCCGGCGCGATGGGCCTCGGCCACGCCTTCCTCGGTCAGGTCGACGTCCTGCCAGCCGGTGAACATGTTGAGCCGGTTCCACTCGCTCTCGCCGTGACGGACGAGAACGAGCACGTTCTTCATGGCAGGGACTTCTTCGCCTTGACCGAGCGACATGCCTGCACCGCGCTTGCTCGCCGCCCTCACGGCTCCTGCTTTCGATGTGGAGGAAGGTCGCAATAAAGCTCCTTACCCTCGATTCCGGGCTCAGTTTCGGCCCTTTCCGGCGGAAGAAGCGGGACTTTAGGGGTAGCTCCCATATTTTGCCAAGTGATGAACCAAAAACCGCTTTCCGCCGCAAGATTTACCGGCGCAAGGGTCAAAGACCGATGACGTCCTGCATGGAGTAAAGCCCCGGGCCTTGTCCGCGCGCCCACAGCGCCGCTCTGATCGCGCCTTGAGCGAAAATTCCGCGGTCGGTGGCGATATGGGCAAGCTCGATGCGCTCGCCGGGGCCGGCG
This sequence comes from uncultured Alphaproteobacteria bacterium, assembly GCA_963825835.1. GTDB lineage: Bacteria > Pseudomonadota > Alphaproteobacteria > Rhizobiales > Methyloligellaceae > Methyloceanibacter. The sequence goes on from CAWGVA010000037.1 coordinate 5,888, forward strand.
AAAATCACCTTGTGCTCGCCGACCACGTCGCCGCCGCGCAAGGCGGCAAAGCCGATGTCGCCTTCGCGGCGCGGGCCCACATCGCCGTCGCGGGCGCGGGCGCTGTGGTCCTTCAGCGCAATGTTGCGGCCTGAAGCGGCGGCCTGGCCAAGCAGAAGCGCAGTGCCGGACGGCGCGTCGCGCTTGTGGCGGTGGTGCAGCTCGAGGATCTCGATGTCGAATTCGGGCCCGAGCGTGCGCGCCACTCTTTCCGTGAGACCGGCCAGAAGATTGACGCCGAGACTCATATTGCCGGCCTTGACGATCGCCGCGTGCCGAGCAGCTGCCTCGATCTTGGCCTGATCATCAGCCGAGAGCCCGGTCGTGCCGATGACATCGACGATGCGCGCTTGAGCGGCGAGCCCGGCGAAAGCGACCGTGGCCTTCGGCGTGGTGAAATCGAGGACGCCATGAACCTCGGCGAAGACCGGCAGAGGATCGTCGGTGATGGGGATGCCGAGGGTCCCGAGCCCTGCCACCTCGCCCAAATCGCGGCCGACCGCGGGCGAGCCCTTGGCCTCGATGCCGGCGGCGAGCACGCAGCCTTCCGTCGCGGCAATGGCCCGGGCAAGTGTCTGCCCCATGCGGCCTGCGGCGCCAAGCACAGCGAGCTTCATCTCGGACATGGCCAAAGAACCACGAAAAGGGCCTAGACGGTTGACGCGCGGGTTCCTTTCGTCGCCCGCGCGCCATCGACCTTCTAGGCCGTGACTTCGCTTGTCACAAGCCACATCGGCTGGCGCGGTTACTCTCTGGCAAAGAGCTTTGCGGCATTTTGCGGGAGGCAAGGTGGCGAGCGATTGCTGCAATTTTGCCCGCGTTGCCGAAACCACACGAAGAATTGACGTCCCTGCGACGCGCAACCGCTGGTTCGCGCGTTGTTCGAGGGTTCAAAATCCCTACCTGAGAGGCTCGCCCACCGGGGAATTCATGATGCTGAAGACAACGCGCGCGATTCGCGCTTCCCGCCGCCTGAAGGTGGACTTCGATGTCGAGATTGCGGGCGTCGCCACCGCGGTGCCGGAGCATGCGCTTCCACAAGCGGACGCGGCGCGGCGCGCGAAGCACCTCTTCCCCGGCCTTGCCGACTACGAAGCTCTCTTCCGCAACACCGGGATCGAGATGCGCTACACGTGCCAGCCCGCCGAGTGGTACGAGCGGGAGCATGGCTGGGAGGAACGGACCGAAATCTTTGTGCACCAGGCTCTCGACCTGCTTGAAGAGGTGGCGCGAGGCGCCGTCTGTGCCGCCGACATCGAGTTCAAGGACATCGGCGCCATCGTCGTCAACACCATCACTGGCCTCTCTGTACCGAGCCTCGACGCCAAGCTGATGAACCGGCTCGATCTGCCGGCATCGGTCGAGAGGTTGCCGGTGTTCGGGCTCGGTTGCGGCGGCGGCGTTGCCGGGCTCGCGCGATCCGCACGCTACGCGCAAGCGATGCCGGGCGCGCATGTGCTGTTCCTCACCGTCGATCTTTGCAGCCTCTGCCTTCGCGTCAACGATCCGAGCATGGCCATGTTCGTGTCGGCGGCGCTGTTCGGCGACGGTGCCGCGGGCGTGGTCTTGCGCAACACCAAGGGCACGCGGCAAGCATCCGGCGGGCGCGGGCGGATCATCGCCACGCGCGATCATTTCTGGCGCGACACCGAGCACATCATGGGCTGGGACATCAGGCATGACGGATTCGGCGTGGGGCTAAGCCCAGACCTGCCGCTGCTCTTGCGCCGGAATCTCAAGCCCGCCGTGCAGGCGTTTCTCGATGCGAGCGGCATGAGCCTCGGCGAGTTCAACGGCTTTCTGTTTCACCCCGGCGGCGCCAAGGTGCTCAAGACGGTGCAGAGCCTGCTCGAGCTCCGGCGCGACGATCTTGCCTATTCATGGTCGGTGTTACGCGACTTCGGCAACATGTCCTCGCCAACCGCTCTCTTCACCCTCGACCAGGCGCTCAAGGCAGGCGCGAGCGGTCCGCATCTGATGGCCGCCTTCGGGCCCGGATTCTCGGCCTATTTCCTCGCGGTCGAGCTCTGAGTGGCGCGTGGCCGTCCTCGACCTCATCGGCGCTCCGCAGATAGCGGCGCTTCTGCTGCTCGCTCAGCGCGGCCTGGAAGAGCTTTACTCGGCGCGCAACACGAAGGCGCTGATCGCCCTCGGCGCGCACGAGGTTGGGCGCGGCTTTTATCCGGTGGTGGCAGCGACGCATCTTGCCTGGATCGCGTCGCTGTTCCTTCTGGTTCCGGCCGACGCGCCAATTCTCTGGCCGCTCATCGTCTACTACCTCGCGCTCCAGCTCGTGCGTTATTGGGTCATCTTCACGCTCGGGCCCTTTTGGACCCACCGCATCTTCACGCTGCCTGGAGCGCCGGTGGTGGCGCGCGGACCATATCGTTACCTGCGCCACCCGAATTATGCGGTGACGCTCGTCGAGACCTTCGTCCTGCCGCTGGCCTTCGGCGCGCTTGCGCTCGCAACGATCATGACGGCGCTGTGGTGGACCGTGCTCGCCTACAAGATGCGTATGGAAGACGAAGAGATGGATGTGCGGCGCGAAGTTGCGGCCGTTATCGCGACCGTCGGCGAAGGCCTGAACGCCGACTAGGCTCAGCTCCAGGCGAAGGCAACCTTGCGCAACGAGATATCGCCGAACCGCTCGGCGCCTTCCGCCACCGGCTTGCCGCCGAGGCTGAGATAAAAGGCGCAAGCGCTGTCATTGTCGGTCAGCGCCCAGACCATCAACCCCCTGAGGCGAAGATCGAACAACCGCTGGCGTGCCCGCTCGAACAGCTTCTCGCCGAGACCGAGGCCCTGATAGACGGGATGGAGGTAGAGCTCGAAGATCTCCCCCTGAAACGGCGCGCGTCCCGAGCGGCAGCGGCCATAGGTGACGTAGCCGGACGCGGCACCGTCGAAATCGAGCACGAGCAGCGGACGGCGCTCGGCAAGCGCTGCCTTCCACCAGCGCTCGCCTCTGCGGGCGACCATGCGTTCAAGCGAGAGATGCGGGATGATCCCGCGATAGGCTCCGCGCCAAGCTTCGGCATAGACCTCGGCCAAGGCAGACGCATCCTTCGGTCTTGCCGGCCTGACATGCACGACGTCGGTCTCCATGCAGCAAGCGTAGCGTAGACGCGAGCCGATGTGCAGGGGAGAATGCGCAACTGCGCACAATTGAGCGCTTGACGCCGCTCGCGCCGCGCTCGGCACGAGACACGAGAGTAGAGAAAAAACGGGCCGGAGATCCGGCCCGCCCTTGGGTGGTCCCACTCAAGTCGCGGTGGTTCGGCGCCCGCGTTGCGCGGGTGGAGTGGCGTGTCTAATAGCGCGAAATAAGAATGACCGAGAAGTCCTTGTCGAGCTTGATGTCCATCGTGCCCATCTTGCACTTGGCATCGTCGATCTCGTAGATGCCCTCTTCCTCCTTCTTGACCCCCTCGGGGTCCTTGCAGCCGAGATCGGCGAGAGCGGCCGTCACCTTGGGCCGTGTCGGCCTCGGGCACCTTGTCGTCGTCATCCTCGGCGAGGGCGGCGGTGCAGCCGAGGGCGAGCACGAGAGCGGTGGCAAAAGCTTTCATCATGGGAAAGTCCTCCAGCGTCGGGTTACTTATGAGGATAAACTACCCAGCAATAGTTTCAGATATTTGATGGATATCAATACGGCTTGTTTGGAAATAATCTGAATACTATTAGGAACAGTGGCAGAATAATCAGGAGATTTAGGCAAGCTCCATTGCCACTTTTGCCCGCTCTGCTTTCTTGCGATCATTGGAATCGAGGTGCCGCTTGCGCAATCTGATGGATTTCGGCGTCACTTCGACGAGCTCGTCGTCCTGGATATAGGCGAGCGCGCGCTCGAGGGTCATGCGGATGGGAGGGGTGAGGCGGACCGCCTCGTCTTTGGAGGTGGTGCGGATATTGGTGAGCTTCTTGCCCTTGAGCACATTGACCTCGAGGTCGTTATCGCGGGTGTGCTCGCCGACGATCATGCCGGCATAAACGCGCACGCCAGGGTCGATCATCATCGGCCCGCGGTCCTCGAGGTTCCACAGAGCGTAAGCAACAGCTTCGCCGGCCTCGGTGGAGATGAGGACACCGTTCCGCCGCCCTTGGATCTCGCCCTTGTAGGGGGCGTAGGCGTGGAACAGGCGGTTCATGATGCCGGTGCCGCGCGTGTCGGTGAGGAGCTCGCCCTGATAGCCGATCAGCCCGCGGGTCGGCACGTAGAACACGAGCCGCTGGCGCCCGCCACCTGAGGGACGCATCTCCACAAGCTCGGCCCGGCGCTCGGAGAGCTTCTGCACCACGATGCCGGAATGCTCGGCGTCGAGATCGATGACCACCTCTTCGATCGGCTCGAGCAGGCCGCCGCTCTCGTCGCGGCGGAACAGCACCTTCGGCCGCGACACGCTGAGCTCGAAGCCTTCGCGCCGCATGGTCTCGATCAGAATGCCGAGCTGCAACTCGCCGCGGCCGGCGACCTCCATGGAGTCGCGCTCCTCGGATTCAGTGACGCGCAGAGCGACGTTGCCCTCGGCCTCGCGCAACAGGCGGTCGCGGATCATGCGACTCGTCACCTTGTCGCCTTCGGTGCCGGCAAGAGGCGAATCGTTGACGCGGAAGGTCATGGACAGCGTCGGCGGATCGATCGGCTGGGCGGGAAGAGGCTCGGTGACCTCGGGAGCGCAGATGGTGTGCGACACCGTGGCGTCGGGGAGACCGGCGATAGAGACGATGTCGCCGGCGGAAGCCTCGTTGAGCCCTACCCGGTCAAGGCCGCGAAAGGCGAGCACCTTGGAGACGCGGCCCTGCTCGATCAGCCTGCCGTCATGGTCGAGCACCTTGACCATTTGGTTCGGCGCGACGGTGCCCGAGGTGATGCGGCCGGTGACCACGCGTCCGAGATAGGGATTGGCTTCGAGAATGGTGCCGAGCAGGCGGAAGGGGCCGTCCTCGACGTGCGGCGGTGCCACATGGCTGAGCACGAGATCGAACAGAGGCTGCATGCGCGCCTCCTTCGGGCCCTCGGGGCTCGCCGCCATCCAGCCTTCCTTGGCCGAGCCGTAGAGGATCGGAAAGTCGAGCTGCTCGTCTGTCGCATCGAGCGTGGCGAACAGGTCGAACACCTCGTTCACGACCTCGTGCGGACGCGCATCGGGGCGATCGACCTTGTTGATCAAGACGATGGGCTTGAGCCCCATCTTGAGCGCCTTCGACACAACGAATTTGGTCTGCGGCAGAGGGCCCTCGGCGGCGTCGACCAGCACGAGCGCGCCGTCAACCATGTTGAGGATGCGCTCGACCTCGCCGCCGAAATCGGCGTGGCCTGGCGTGTCGACGATATTGATGCGCGTGCCGGACCAAACGACCGAGGTCACCTTGGCGAGGATGGTGATGCCGCGCTCGCGCTCGAGGTCGTTCGAATCCATGGCGCGCTCCGCCACGCGCTGGTTCTCGCGAAAGGCGCCCGATTGCTGGAGCAGCCGGTCGACAAGGGTGGTCTTCCCATGGTCGACATGGGCGATGATGGCGATATTGCGGAGCTGCATAAGGGGGTCCGAATGTCGAACGCGGGCCTGAAGGGCCCGCGGTTCATATGACAGCGATATAGAGCGCATGTGACGAACGTGCAATGGGCGGCGGGACTTTGCGTCAATTGGCAGTCTGCCTCGTTCTTGCGCAATTGCCGCACGGACCGCGAAAACAGCTTGAATGGGGGACCTTGAGTGGCCATAGAAAAGCCCCAGCGGGAACGGTCAAATCTTAACAAGGGTGCCTCAAGCCCAACCAGGGATCATCTTTAGCGAGGTAAAATGTGCGGCTTGGCAGGTGTAATCGACCTTAAAGGTCGACGGGAGCCGGATCGGGCGCAAGTTGCGCGCATGGGCGCGGCGCTCACCCATCGCGGCCCCGACGAAGCCGGCACCCTGTTCGCCCCAGGGATCGGCGCCGCCTCGCAGCGGCTCAGCATCGTAGGCTTGAGCAACGGCCAGCAGCCGATCTTCAACGAGGACCGCACGCTCGCCGTGCTGTGCAACGGCGAGCTGTTCGACTATCCGGAGCGCAAGGCCGAGCTTCAGGCGCGGGGTCATCAGTTCCGCACCGGCAGCGATTGCGAGCTGATCGTGCATCTCTATGAGGAGCACGGCGAGGATCTGTTCCCGCATTTGAAGGGCCAGTTTGCCTTCGCGCTGTTCGATTTCGCCAAGCGGGTGGTGATCCTCGCGCGCGATCGGGTCGGCATCTGCCCGCTCCATTGGTCGCGCCAGGGCGACTTCGTTTATTTCGGCTCAGAGATCAAGGCGCTGCTCGCCTCCGGAGCCGTGCCGGCGGTGGCCGACGTCCGCGGCCTCGATCACCTGTTCACGTTCTTTGCCCTCGGCTCCCGCCGCACCATGTTCGAAGGCGTGCAATCGATTCTGCCTGGGCACTATCTGAGAATCGCCTTCAACCGCGACGGCCGTGCCGCCGAGCCTGTCGAGCGGCGCTATTTCGATCTCGACTTCCCCGATTGGGGCGATGAAGACGATGCTTCCGACCCGACAGCCCTGATCGATGAGTTCGAAGAGACGTTCCGCCGCGCGGTCGAGGTCAGGCTCAGGGCCGACGTGCCCGTGGTCGGCTATCTCTCCGGCGGCGTCGATTCAGCCTATGTGCTCGCCACCGCTGCCAAGGTCCGCGGGACGCCAATTCCGAGCTTCACGATCAAGGTCCCTCACCCACAGCTCGACGAGGAAGCCAATGCCACGGTCACGGCGCGTGCCGTCGGCGGCGCCGCAACCATGGTCGAGGCAGGCCCGAACGTCATCGCCGAGACCTACGCGGCGCTGATCGGGGCCGCCGAGACGCCGGTGCTCGACACGTCCTGCGCGGCGCTGCTCGCGCTCTCTCGCGAGGTGCATGCGCAAGGGTTCAAGGCGGTGCTCACCGGTGAAGGTGCCGACGAGGGCTTTGCCGGTTATGTGTGGTTCAAGATCAGGGAGGCGGCGCGCACGCTCGACATCGGCGACAGCTTCAGGCCGAGCACCGGTATCAGCCGTATCGCGCGGAAATTTGCGACGCCAACCTTGAGCTTCGGCGAGCTTGCGCGCATCGACGACATGATCGCCGGTCCGCACGCCCAGTCCATCCTCTACAATCTCGTGGCGACGTCGCGCACCCGTTATTACAGCCAGGGCCTCAAAGAGCGGCTCGGCGATTTCGTCGCCTATCAGGATCTGGTGCTCGACCTGCCACGCCTGCGCCGCTGGCATCCGCTGAACCGCTCGCTCTATCTCGGCTACAAGGTGCTCCTCGCCGGGCTGCTGATGACGCAGAAGGGCGATCGCGTGGCCATGGCCAACAGCGTCGAGACCCGCTACCCGTTTCTCGATGAAGACGTGATCGCGTTTGCCTCGCGCATTCATCCGCGCTGGAAGCTGCATGGCTTCACCCAGGACAAATATCTGTTGCGGCAGGCCGCCGCCCGCATCCTGCCGGCGGAGATCGCCCAGCGGCGCAAGGCCATGTTCCGCGCGCCCCTCGCCGAGAGCTTCCTCGCCCACCCGCCGAGCTTCGTGCGCGATTTGATCAGCCCTCAGTCGCTCGCGCGCACCGGCTATTTCGACGCCGGCGCGGTCAGGCGCGACTGCGAGGCCTTGGCGAAGGGGGAAGGAAAGCTCGGAACGTTCACAAGCCTCGGGCTTGGCGGCGTGGTCGCCACGCAGCTCTGGCATCATTTGTATCTCGGCGGGGGATTGTGCGAGCTGCCGCGTCTTGAGTTTCCTGAAACCGCCGCGCCTGCGGCGGTTGCGCAGCCGGCCCCACTCGCCGTGGCTTGAAGACCTCTCAGCGCGACGCCAAACGCCGCAACTCGGCAAGGCCCTCATCGGCAAGCGCCTTCGTCAGCACGCCGGCCCCAAGGTTGCGGCTGGGCGCGCGGGACTGACCGGCCCATAGCAACGAGAAATCGCCTGAGCCTTTGGCTTCCGCCTTGGCGCGGAGCGGCAGGAGCGCGGGCGTGGCCAGCGGATAATTGGGGATGGCCTCGTTGAGGGGGCCTTGCTCGCGCACGAAGCGCGTGAGGATCGAGCGCGCGGGGCGTCCGCTCAGCACATTGGTGATGACGGTCTGCCGGTCTGGCTCGGCCAGCGCCGCACGGTGCACGGGAGAGATCGTGGCCTCGGGACAGTTGAGATAGGCGGTGCCGATCTGAACGCCGGCGGCGCCGAGCGCAAACGCTGCCGCGGTGCCCCGCCCGTCGACGATGCCCCCTGCCGCGATCACCGGCACGCGCACTGCGTTCACGATCTCATGCACCAGCGCCAGCGTGCCGATCTGAGCGGCGACGTCGCTCTCGATGAACATGCCGCGATGACCGCCGGCCTCGGCGCCTTGCGCGATGATGGCGTCGACGCCGCCCGCGGCGAGAAATTGCGCTTCACGCAGGGACGTGGCCGAGCTGATGATTTTGCAGCCCGCTCTTTTGACGCGCGCGACAAGCGCTGCATCCGGCAGCCCGAAATGGAAGCTCACCACGGCTGGCGCCAATTGTTCGACCACCGCACAGGTCGCGGCGGTGAACGGCACGATGGAGGCTTTCAGTGGAAGCTTGGGCATCTCGGCGCCAAGCCCGGCGTAATAGGGCGCGAGGCGCTTGAGCCAAGCGGCGTCGCGCGCTTCGTCCGGCGGAGCAGCCTTGTGGCAGAAGAAGTTGAGATTGATCGGCCGGTTGGTGCGCGACCTGATCGCGGCAACACCTTCAGCCACCTTGTCGTCGGTGAGGGCGGCGCAAGGAAACGAGCCGAGACCGCCGGCATTGGCGACGGCCACGGCCATGTCGACGGCGGTCGCGTTCGCCATCGGCGCCTGCACGATGGGAAGCTCGATGCCGAACAGTTCGAGCAGCCGCGTGTCAGGCCACATGCCGCACCCTATTTGTTGCGCTTGCCGAGGAGGCGCAGCCGCAGCGCGTTGAGCTTGATGAAGCCCTCGGCGTCCTTCTGGTCGTAGGCGCCGGCGTCGTCCTCGAAGGTGACGATCTTGCTGGCATAGAGCGATTTCGGGCTCAAGCGGCCGATGACGCTGACGTTACCCTTATAGAGCTTGAGCGTCACTTCGCCCTCGACGTGCTCCTGGCTCTTGTCGATCAGCGCCTGCAGCATCTCCCGCTCCGGAGAGAACCAGAAGCCGTAATAGATCAGCTCGGCGTAGCGCGGCATCAGCGAATCTTTGAGATGCATCGCCTCGCGGTCGAGGGTGAGCAACTCCATGGCGCGGTGCGCGGCAAGCAGGATGGTGCCGCCGGGCGTCTCGTAAACGCCGCGCGACTTCATGCCGACAAAACGGTTCTCGACGAGATCGATGCGGCCAATACCGTTGTCGCGGCCAAGCTCGTTCAGCCTGGTGAGCAGCGAGGCAGGCGACAATTTCTTGCCGTCGATCGAGATCGGATCGCCCTTGGCAAAGCCGATGGTGACGGTCGTCGCCTTGTCCGGCGCGTCCTCGGGGGCGATGGTACGCTGATAGACGTAAGGCGGCGGCTCCTGAGACGGATCTTCCAGCACCTTTCCTTCAGAGGAGGAGTGCAGCAGATTGGCATCGACCGAGAACGGCGCCTCGCCGCGCTTGTCGCGTGCCACCGGAATCTGGTGCTTCTCGGCGAACTCGATGAGGTCGCTCCGCGACTTGAAGTCCCACTCCCGCCAGGGCGCGATCACCTTGATGTCGGGGTTGAGCGCATAATAAGTGAGCTCGAAGCGCACCTGGTCGTTGCCCTTGCCCGTCGCGCCATGGGCAACGGCGTCGGCGCCGGTCGCTTTGGCGATCTCGATCTGCCGCTTGGCGATCAGGGGCCTCGCGATGGAGGTGCCGAGCAGATAGACGCCCTCGTAGAGCGCGTTCGCCCGGAACATGGGGAACACGAAATCGCGCACGAACTCCTCGCGGAGATCCTCGACGAAGATCTCCTTGATGCCGAGCATCTCAGCCTTATTCCGGGCAGGCGCGAGCTCCTCGCCCTGGCCGAGATCGGCGGTGAAGGTGACGACCTCGCAAGCATAGGTCTCCTGCAGCCATTTCAGGATGATCGAGGTGTCGAGCCCGCCGGAATAAGCGAGCACCACCTTTTTGACGGCGGTGGCCATGAAGTTGAGCCTCTTGGGGTGACGCGCCCGGCAAAGACAATTGCGCCGGGACTATAGGCAGGAGGGGCGGCTGCGCAAGAGCAAGAGGTCGGCGCGGGGATGTCGCTTACCGGTTGTTAAGGCAAATCGCCGATCGTGATTCTCGTGACCCGGAGAGGTCACATCTCCAGGACGAGTGAAGTTTTGCGTCTCAGGGACCGGCCCCACACAAAAGGGGACCGGTCCCACCTGGTTTTCCGCGGAACCTGCATCGCGCTCCGCTCGTTTTTCCGACAACCCAGGGAGTTGAAGGAGCGAGCCATGCCCTACCGAACCGATGCCGAGCTGCCCCCAGGCGTGAAGGACAATCTGCCTCCCCACGCGCAAGACATCTATCGCGAGGCGTTCAACAGCGCTTGGGAAGAATACCAGGACGCCTCCAAGCGGCGCGGAAACGAATCGCAGGAAGAGGTCGCCCACAAGGTGGCTTGGGCGGCGGTGAAGCAGAAATACGAGAAGGTCGGCGATCGATGGCGCGCGAAGGACTAGCCCGCGCTCCTCAAGCGTTCCGCCCAGCCAGCAGCCAATAAACAAAGCCGCCGACGAAGCCGGCAGCGGCGAAGATGGTCATGTACTGGCCGGCTGGAATGGCGGGGAGCTGATCGCCCCGCGGCGAGGCGAGAATAGGGATCGCGGCCATCGCCGCGCCGCCGGCAAGCACGTAATACATCCACGAGCGGATGCGGAGCGCCTCGCCGGCGATTGCCGCGATAGCTGCCGGCAGAACGGTGAGCGCCGGCGTCACGGTGCCGACGAACAGCACCATGCCGAACACCGATGCCGCGCCATGGCGGAGCATCGGGTCGTGAGGTGCGGCGGCGCGAAGCTCATCGCCGACCCAGGCCGCGCCAAGCATGAACAACACGCCGAGCGCCACCGTCACGGCGAAGACGAACACGATCGCCGCCCACAGGGCGTGGAGGATGGTGCGGGTGATCATGGCTCGGCTCGTGCGACAAGGTCTCGCGCTGCGTGAGCCTGCACTATAAGACGTAGGGCCGTAGGGTGGGCAATGGCAAAGCCATTGCCCACGGGTCACGATGGTGGGCACGCTTCGCTTTGCCCAGAGTCCGGCCATGGCAGCCATCGAGTTTTGGTACGAGTTCGGCAGCACCTATTCCTATCCAGCGGTCATGCGCATCGAGAAGCTGGCGGCGCAAGCGGGGGTGGAGTTGCGCTGGCGGCCCTTCCTGCTCGGGCCGATCTTCCAGACGCTCGGCTGGAACGATTCGCCGTTCAACATCTTCGCCGCCAAGGGCCGCTATATGTGGCGCGACCTGACGCGGATTTGCGAAGCGGAAGGGATTCCGCTCAAGCTGCCTCCGGCGAAGTTTCCGCAGAACGGGCTGAAGGCGGCGCGTCTTGCGCTTGCCGGCGAGAGCGCGCGCTGGACGCCTTCCTTTACGCGCGCCGTGTTCGCCGCGAACTACGCCGAGCAGAAAGACATCAGCGAGGACGCAACGCTCGTTCCGATCCTCGATGCGCTCGGCGTCGATGCGAAGGCTGCCTTCGCCGCCGCCAACACGCCTGAGAACAAGGATGCGCTGAGACGGCAGACCGAGGAGGCTGCATCGCGCGGGCTGTTCGGCGCGCCGTCCTTTACCATCGGCGACGAGCTGTTCTGGGGCAACGATCGGCTTGAAGCGGCGCTCGCCTGGGCACAGCCCTCATCCAAAGGCTAGTCACACTCCGGGTGCCCCTTGGGGTGCGCGGCAGTGCCGCATCTGGGCACACAGCGTTGACAGGTTTGCCCGGCGATACCACCTTCGATCATCGAAGAGTGCGATCTAAGCGCAGCGATTCATTGGATCGAAATCGAATGTCAAGTGACAGCCATAGTCGATTACCGCTGCCGTTAGTGCCTGGCGTGGCCTGATCCTCACCGAATCGGCTCACCGGGCCTGACGGCTGTCGGGCAGAGGTGAGCCATGAACGACATCACAAACGCGACTGAGACCCTCGATACCTGCCGCTTTCGCGGCGGCGTTGCCAACGAGCACGTTGCCGACATCGTCGAGCGGCTGAACGCCGTGCCGCCTGAAACCGCTTCGGCGGTGCTCTTGGCGATGCCCCTGGAGCGGGCCGCTGAAGTCCTCGACGAGAGTGGGCTCGAGCACGCTGCCGAGTTGCTCGTGGCGCAACCGGTGACGCGGGCCATCGAGCTCCTCAAGGCCATTTCCGCCGATCGGCGAGCCGAAATATTCCGGCACCTCGAAGCGCCGTCCCGCGACCAGCTTCTCGCCAAGTTGGACGTCGAAACGAGGGAGTCCCTCAATCAGCTCCTCTCTTATCCCGAGAACACGGCGGGAAGCATCATGACGACCGAGTTTGTCGGCGTGCCTTCGACGTGGACTGTTGGCGAGACGTTGCAATATGTCCGCCGGGTAGAGAGCACCCGGGAGACGGTCTATGCGATCTACGTGCTCGACCCGAAGACGAAGGCGCTGGTAAGGGCAATCTCGCTCCGCCGGCTGATCACCGGCGAACCGCAGCAGCAGGTGCTTTCCATCTGCCCGCCGCGCCGGCCGCTAACCGTATCGCCGTTGGCCGATCGCGAGGACGTCGCCCGTCTCATCTCCAAATATGACCTTCTCGCTGTGCCGGTCGTCGACAAGAAGGGTCAGGTGCTGGGGATCGTGACCGTCGATGACGTCATCGACGCGATGATCGAGGAAAGCACCGAGGACGTTTGCAGAAATTCGGCGGCGTGGAGGCCTTGGAGGCTCCTTACATGGAGATCGGCTTCCTGGAAATGATTCGGAAGCGGGCCGGCTGGCTGTGCGCGCTCTTTCTTGGCGAGATGTTGACCGCAAGCGCAATGCGGCATTTCGAGTCGGAGCTGGAAAAGGCCGTCGTTCTCACCCTCTTCATCCCCCTCATCATGAGCTCGGGCGGCAACTCAGGTTCGCAGGCGACCTCGCTCATTATCCGCGCCGTGGCGCTGCAGGAGGTACGCTTGCGCGATTGGTGGCGCGTGGCGCTGCGCGAATTGCCCACGGGCGTGATGCTCGGCAGCATTCTCGGTGTCATCGGCATGATCCGCATCGCGCTCTGGCAGAATCTGGGGATTTTCGACTATGGCGAGCACTGGATTCTCGTCGCCTGCACCGTCGGCGCGGCGCTGGTCGGCATCGTCACCTTCGGCTCGCTTGCCGGATCGATGCTGCCCTTCATCCTGAAGCGGATGGGCTTCGATCCCGCGAGCGCGTCGGCGCCCTTCGTGGCGACGCTGGTCGATGTCACGGGGCTCGTGATCTATTTCAGCATTGCGCTGGTTTTTCTGCGAGGGACGCTGCTCTGAGCTGCCTCATCAGGCAGTCGGCACCCGCTCGCTCGCGCGTTGCTTGACGCTCGCGCTCTTCAGCTGGCCGCAGGCGGCCATGATGTCGCGGCCGCGCGGAGAACGCACCGGGCTCGCGTAGCCTGCGCGGTTGACCACCTCGCCGAATTTTTCGATTCTCTCCCAGTCGGAGCATTCGTATGGCGCGCCAGGCCAGGGATTGAATGGGATCAGATTGATTTTGGCAGGGATCTTGGCGAGGAGCCGCACCAGCTCCTTGGCCTCGGCGAGGGAGTCGTTGACGCCCTTCAGCATCACATATTCGAAGGTGATGCGCTTGGCGTTGGAAAGGCCCGGATAGGCGCGGGCTGCGTCGAGCAGATCCTTGATCGGCCATTTCTTGTTGATGGGCACGAGCGTGTCGCGAAGCTCATCGCGCACGGCATGCAGCGAAATGGCGAGCATAGTGCTGGCCTCCTCGCCCCAGCGCGGAATCTCAGGCACGACGCCGGAGGTGGACAGCGTGATGCGGCGCTTGGAGACGGAGAGACCCTCGCCATCGGCGGCGATGGCCATGGCGTCGCGTACGTTGTCGAAATTGTACAACGGCTCGCCCATGCCCATGAGCACGACATTGGTGATCTTCCGCTCGGTGTCAGGAATGCCGCGCGGATCTTCGGCGACGGCACCGGGCCAATCGCCGAGGCGGTCGCGCGCCACCATGATCTGGCCGACAATCTCCGACGGGTTCAGATTGCGCACGAGCCTCTGCGTGCCGGTGTGGCAGAAGCTGCAGGTGAGCGTGCAGCCGACCTGGCTCGAAATGCACAGCGTGCCGCGGTCCTCTTCAGGGATGTAGACGGTCTCGACTTCCTTCCCGTCGTTGAGGCGAAGCAGCCATTTGCGCGTGCCGTCGGACGACACTTGCTCGGTGACGATCTCGGGCCTGGCGAGGGTGAAGCTCGAATCGAGCTCGGCGCGGAACTCCTTGGCGATGTTGGTCATACGGGCAAAGTCGGTCGCGCCCTGCACATAGAGCCAGTTCCACAACTGGCCCACGCGCATGCGCGACTGGCGCTCGGGCACGCCAAGCTGTTCGAGGCGCGCGGCAAGGCCTTCGCGGCTCTCCCCGATCAGGGTCTCGCGGCGATCCGCCTGCGGCGGCGCGAGGTTATCGGCAAGGATCAGTGCGGACATGGTCTATCGGGTCGACCGGGGGCAATCGCCCGGTCTCCCCGTCATATCATGCAAGGCTGGCGCCTTGCCAAGGGCGCCAGCGGCGAAAAACCCAGAGATCCCGATGGGTGCTGGAAGGTTCAGTTGCCGTCGCCGTCGCTGTTACCCATGACTTCGTCGGCGGCGGTCAGCACCCCGACCGTGGGATTGTTCGAGCAATAGACCAGGAGCTTTTCGAGCGTGGATTTGAACTCGGCGAAGTCGATCGTGGTCGGGTCATCGTCCTCGGTATAGTAGCCTTCGAGCCAGAACATGATGTTGGCCATCTGGTCGGCGGGACGCGCCGAAAAGTCGGCGCAGGTGATGGTCGATAGATCGACCACCTGAGCCTTGACCGGGCTCGCGGCGAGAAGTGCTGCGGCGACCGCAGCGTAAGCAAGCTTCATGGAGTCCTCCCATTTGAACGGCGCCGCATGAAAGGCGACGCTAGCCCTGTTCATTGCCGCAATCAATGACGGGAGGGTGACGCCACTAGCGCGGCGTTAACTCGAGCATTCCTTGGCAATGCGGGCGAGCGCGTCGCTCAGGCCGTCAAGCGAGTAGACGTCGCTGGTGGCGGTGCCGCGGGCAGACTTGCCGTCGATCTTCATGGTGCTGGCTTTTTTCATAGCCTCGACCAATTTGGTCTCGGCGTCGGTCTTCTCGACGAAAGCGCCCTCGTCCTTGGTGAATAGGTCGAATTTGGCGGTGCCCACGGTGAGGGTGGCCTTGGCGCCGTCGCCGAAGGGATAGCCCATCTTGACGCTCACCTCGTTGGTGACGTTGTCGGCGGGCCAGCGCGAGATATAGAAGTAGACAGGCCCGCGCTTGATCTTCTTGGGGGTCATCTGCTTCGGCTGGGAAACGGCGAAGCAGACCTTCGGCGTGCCGGAGGCGGCATAGGCCGACCACTCCTTGAATTTTTCCAGGAGCATTGCGTTGTCCGCCCAGGCTGGGGTGCAGCCTAGCGCGGCGATAAGGCAGAGAGCTCGAACGGCTCGGCGCATTTCCCCGTCCCAATTCGTCGTGAGCGGAGGAAAGCATACATATTTGAGCCTCCCTTGGCCAGGAGAGGGCGTCAAATCAGCCTCTTTCGGCGGCGCGGACCGCCTTGCACGTGCTCGGTGACCGGCTCAGGGAGGCTTCCGCCTGCCACCGGCCGGCTGGCGAAGCGGCCGAGGCTGCGCAACCGATCGTACATGACGATGGCGCCGGCCGTGGCGACATTGAGCGAGAAGGCGGTCGGAATGCGGACGAGATGATGGCAGCGGGCGGTCACGCCGGCGCTGAGCACGCCTCGTTCCGGCCCGAGCACGTAGGCTGCCTGCAACGGGTGGGGGAAGGCCGGCAGCTCGACCGCCTCGTCGAGAAGCTCGATGCCGACCAGCCTGCAGCCGCGCGGCAGGCGAAGCTCCTCGACGCTTTGCCAATGATAGAGGGGAATGTGCGAGGAGGCCCTCGAGGTGTCGGCGATGGTGTCCATGACGCGCGGATCGGCGCCGATGGTGAAGGCGAAGCTTGCGCCGAAGGCGTGGGCCGAGCGAAGCAGATTGCCGAGATTGACGGCCTTCGAGACGCCCTCGATGCCGATGGCGAAAAAACCGCGCGGGCTTGCTGGCGGGGATTTCACGGCGCGTTTATGCCATAAGCGGCGGCTTGGCGGGGCAGGCGAGCGAAGGCAAGGAAACAGGCATGCGCGTGGCGCAGTTCAGCGAGTTCGGCGGACCGGAGAAGCTTCGCATCGAAGAGGTCCCGGATCCGACGCCAGCAGGGGGGGAGATCATCATCCGCGTGGCGGCGGTCGGCCTCAACTTCTTCGATACGCTTCAGTTGCGCAACCGTTATCAGGTGACCCCGACGCTGCCCCATTCGCCCGGCGGGGAGGTGGCGGGGACTGTTGAGGCCTTGGGGCCCGGCGTTTCAGGCCTCGCCCAGGGGCAAAGGGTGCTCGCCTCGATCGGGGGCAATGGCTGCCGCGAGAAAGTGACGATCAAAGCGAACAACGCCGTTCCGATTCCCGATGGGGTCAGCGATGAGGCCGCTGCCGGGATTCCGGTGACCTACGGCACGGCGCTCTTCGGGCTCAAGGATCGCGGGCGGCTGAAGCCCGGCGAGACGGTCGCGGTGCTCGGCGCCGCCGGCGGTGCTGGACTTGCGGCCGTGGAGATTGCCAAGCTCATGGGCGGGCGCGTCATCGCCGTCGCCTCCTCCGCCGACAAGCTTGCCGTGGCCAAGGCGCATGGCGCTGCGGAGGGCATCGACTATCAGACGGAAGATCTGAAGCTCAGGCTCAAGGAGCTGACGGGAGGAACCGGCGTCGATGTGCTCTACGATTGCGTCGGTGGCCCCCACGCCGAGCCAGCATTACGGGCCATGGCGTGGGAGGGACGCTATCTCGTGGTCGGCTTCGCCGCCGGCGAGATTCCACGCTTTCCGCTCAACATCGTGATGCTCAAAGGCTGCTCCGTCGTCGGCGTGTTGCTGAGCGGCTTCGTGGCGCGCCATCCGGATCGGCACCGGGCCAACATGGTCGAGCTGCTCGAATGGTGCCGAGAGCAGAAGATCGTGCCGCATATCCACGGCATCTTCCCGCTGGCTGAGACGGCCAAGGCCCTCGGCCTCATCGAGGGACGCAAGGTCACCGGCAAGGTTATCGTCAGCCCGCAGCTCTAGCGTTTCAAACGCTACGTGGTCTTCGGCAGCTCTTTGTCGAGGGCGCGGGCGGCGGCGGCGCGGTGGGTTGGCGTGATGTGGGCCGAGACGAGCGCGAGCACCGCCGTGAACAGGGCTGCGTCGTCGGCAAAGCCGAGCCCGGCGATGACGTCGGGAAGGAAATCGAAGGGCAGGATGAAATAGGCGATGGCCGCGAGCAGCATGCCGCGGACGCGCATCGGCGTGGCCGGGTCGAGCGCGCAGTAATAGCCGGCGACGATGTCCTCGACGAACGGCACTTGGCCCGCGAAGCGCCTCAGCTTCGACCAGAAATCGGTGCGCGCACGCTTCTCCCACTCGGCGAATTTGCGCAAGGAAATCTCCCTGCCGAGAGCCGCATTGCGGAGATCGCTCGCATTGTCGAAAGCCATCATGGTGGTGTCCTCGCCAGGTACGAAGAAGCCAAACCTCCCCAATGACATAAGATGGGCGTGGCGCCTTCGCAAGAAGCCAGACTCATGGGCGCTGCATAGGGCCATCGGCGCCCTTGTCACGGCGGCGTCCTCATGCGAAGCAGCCGGCCATGGCCCCCACCCGCATCCTCTTTGTCTGCCTCGGTAATATCTGCCGCTCGCCGATGGCCGAAGGCGTGTTCCGCCGCGTGGCCGAGGAGGAGGGGCTGATCGACCGCTTCGAGATCGATTCGGCGGGTCTTGGCGATTGGCATATCGGCCAAGCCCCGGACCATCGCGCCCAGAAGGCGGCGCGGTCCCGTGGCGTTGACATCTCCAGCCAGTCGGCAAGGCAAGTGATGTATGAGGATTTCGACCGGTTCGACCTTGTGCTTGCCATGGACGGCTCCAACCTTGCCGAGCTCAAGGCCCGCGCCCCGCATGAAGCGCGCGGCAAGATCCGTCCCTTCCTCGATTTCGCGCCTCATGTGGGGACAAAGGATGTGCCCGATCCCTTCTTCGGCGGCGCCGAGGGCTTCGATCACGTGCTCGACCTGATCGAGGCTGCCTCGCGCGGCCTGCTTGCCTCGCTCACCGGCAAGGAAAAGGTGCGGGCGAAACGCGGCGCCTAGACGGCGAGCGGGTAGGCGGCTTCAACCACATAGGGGCCGCCGCCGACGGAAGCGCGCGAGGAGAACAGCACGAAGCGGGTCACCTCGAAGGGCTCGCTCGAGAACCCGCCTTGGCGCTCAAGATAGGTGGCGACGGATTCAGAGCTCGTGCCTCTCAAGCGCGCCACGGTGACGTGGGGCGTATAATTGCGCGGCTCTGGCGGCAGGCCGGCCGCGCGCGCCGCGCGCTCATGGGCGCGTTGCAACGATTCGAGCGCGTTGCACGGGGCGATGCTGGCGAAGATCGCCCGGGGCTTCCTGCCGCCAAAACTGCCAAGCATATTGAGCCTGAGCTCGAAGGGTGGGGCGGCGATATCTCCCAGGCCGTGTGCGAAGTCGCGCGCCGTGGTGCCGTCGACGTCGCCGAGGAAGCGCAGCGTCACATGGTAGTTCTCGGGATCGATCCAGCGCGCGCCGTTGAGGCCCGCCCGCACGAGGGTCAGCCGGCGCGCCACGGCAGCTGGTATCTCGATTCCGGAAAACAGCCTCGGCATTCCGCGGTTCCTCGGCGAAGGCTTACGGGCAGGGATTGGGATAGGTGAGGTGAAGTTGCTCGATATCTTGGATTACTGCGTCGGACAATCTGAGCAGGCAACCCTCAATATCGGTTTTTAACTGGCCGAGAGTCGTCGCGCCAATGATGGTTGACGTGACGAAAGGCCGCGAGGCGGTGAAGGCAAGCGCCATTTGCGCAGGGTCGAGGCCATGGGACTGCGCCAAGGCAACATAGGCCGAGATGGCGCGGGGGCCATTGCCCATCTCGTAGCGGCCCAGGCGGTCGAACAACCTCTTGCGTGAGCCTTCAGGAAGCGCGCCCCCCTCATATTTGCCGGTGAGGTAGCCCTGGCCGAGCGGCGAATAGGCAAGCAGGCTCACCTGCTCGCGATAGAAGATCTCGGCGAGCCCGGTCTCGAAGGAGCGATTGACGAGGTTGTAGGCGTTCTGGATCGAGACGATGCGCGGGAGCGAAAGGTTCTCGGCCGTCTTGAGAAAGCTCATCACCCCCCATGGCGTCTCGTTGGACAGGCCGACGAACCTGACCTTGCCTTGATTCACGAAGTCGCCGAGCACGCCGAGGATGTCCTCGATCGAATGGCTTTCGCCCTCCTTATGCACATAGTCGAGGCCTTCGAAGATGCGCATCGGCCGGTCAGGCCAGTGAAGCTGGTAGAGATCGATATGATCGGTGTTGAGCCTCTTGAGGCTCCCGTGGAGCGCCTCGATGAGCTGGGCGCGGCTTTGCCGCCCGGGAGAGCCGTCCTTGCGCAGCCAGTTCATCTTGGTGCGGCCGATCACCTTGGTCGCCAGCATGACCTTGTCGCGGGCCTTTCGCGAGGAAAGCCAGCTGCCGATGATCGCTTCGGTGCGCCCTTGAGTCTCGGGCTTGGGCGGAACGGGATAGATTTCGGCGGCGTCGAACATGGTGATGCCGCGATCGAGCGCATAGTCCATCTGCGCGTGGCCGTCGGCTTCCGTGTTCTGCTCGCCAAAGGTCATGGTGCCGAGGCAGATGGCGCTCACCATGACGCCGCTGCGGCCAAGCTCGCGATACTCCATTGCCCCCACCTCAATATTGGTGGCGCGCCTCTTGGGCGACCGCTTCGAGATACCGCCCGTAATAGGTGTTCTTCAAGGACGCCGCGATCCGCAACAGCTGCTCGGCGTCGATGAAGCCGCCGCGATAGGTGATCTCCTCGATGCAGGCGATCATCCAGCCTTGGCGCTGCTCGATGGTGCGCACGAACTCGGCGGCATCGAGAATGGAGTCGGGCGTGCCGGTGTCGAGCCAGGCGAAGCCGCGGCCCATGCGCTCGCAGGCTAACTCGCCAAGCGCGAGATAAGCGAGATTGACGTCGGTGATCTCGAGCTCGCCGCGCGGCGACGGCTTGAGGTTTGCGGCGATGTCGAGCACGCGGTTGTCGTAGAAATAGAGACCGGTCACCGCCCAATGGGATTTCGGAGAGATCGGCTTTTCCACGATACCCACCGGTTTGCCGGCATCGTCGAACTCGACGACGCCATAGCGCTCAGGATCGTTCACCAGATAGGCGAACACGGTGCAGCCGGAGGCTCGCGCCATGGCGCGCTGCAGCATCGGGGTCAAGCCGGTGCCGTAGAACATGTTGTCGCCGAGGACGAGGGCGCAGCGGCCGTTGCCGACGAACTCGCGGCCGATGATGAAGGCCTGGGCGAGGCCCTCGGGCTTCGGCTGCGCCGCATAGGAGAAGCTCATGCCGATGCGGCTGCCGTCGCCAAGGAGACGCACGAAGCGGTCCTGGTCCTCCGGCGTCGACACGATCAGCACGTCGCGGATGCCGGCGAGCATCAGCACCGAGAGCGGATAGTAGATCAGCGGCTTGTTGTAGACGGCCATCAGCTGCTTGCTGGTGGCGATGGTGATGGGATAGAGCCGCGAGCCTGAGCCGCCAGCCAGGATGATGCCTTTCATGCCGCTTTCCCCTCTCCGAAAAGCCGCTCGAGCGTCGCGACGAGACTGGCGCGGAGCGGCCGAGGCTTGATACCGAAGGTGCGTTCGAGCTTTGCCGTCTCGAGCACCGAGTAAGCGGGCCTCGGCGCAGGCGTGGGAAAGTCGGCGGTCGCGATCGGGGCGACTTGCGGGACTTTGCGCCCGAACCTTGCCGCCTCCGCGAAAATCATGGTGGCGAAGCCGTACCAGGTGACCGTGTCGGCGCCGACATAGTGATAGGTGCCCCAGCCGGAAAAGCCGGGCTTCTCGACGCTGTCCACCAGGGTCAGGATTGCGTCCCGCGAGATCTTCGGTCGAGGTGGGACGGCCGGTCTGATCGTCGACGACGCGAAGTTCCTCGCGCTCGGCGCCAAGCCTGAGCATGGTCTTGACGAAATTCGTTCCGAACGGGCCATAGACCCAGGCGGTACGCAGAATGAGATGCCGGTCATTGGCGCTTCTCACCGCGCGCTCGCCCGCCTCCTTGCTTGTTGCATAGCTTCCTTGCGGATTGACCTTGTCGTCTTCCTGGTAGGGGACGTGGGCCGAACCGTCGAACACGTAGTCGGTCGAGAGATGAATGAGCGGGATCTTGACTTTGGCCGCGGCTTCCGCGACCACCGAAGCGCCGTCGCGGTTGACGGCAAAGGAGCGCATCGCATCGCTCTCGGCCTTGTCGACGGCGGTGTAGGCCGCGGCGTTGACGATGCATGTCGGCGAATGTCCGGCGATTGCCGCGGCGACCGCGCCAGCGTCGCAAATATCGACCTCTTCGTGCGTCAGGCCGACCAGGTCATGACCGGTCGCGGAGGCCATCTCGATCAGATGGCATCCAACCTGGCCGCCTCCGCCGAACACCATGATCCTCGATCCCACGGCAACGCCTTTGTTAAGCGCGCGCCATCTCTACGAGAGGCGCCTCGGCGTGCGGTGGCGCCACCTTCTCATCGAAGGCTTCGCCGGCGAAGAACGCGATCCACAGCTGCCACAGAACAAATGCCAGGACGGTCAGGAGCGCAATAATCCCGAAAATTTTACCGTAATGCAGCGGCATGATCCCTCCTTGAGCCTCGCGCCAAACCTCGGGGGCGAACCTGGACCAGCATCGGCACCAATTGCAAGGCTAGATGGAAGGCCTTAGGAAGGGCCAGGCTGACCACCCCCGCTTCAGAGGCGCATCGGTGCAAGATATCGCGGAGCAGCGTCCCTGGGCGGTTGCGAACCCTCTTAGGCGTGCCGGCGCGGCGCGCGATGTTCTCGTGGTCTGCTCGACCTTCCGCGATCATCGGGAGCTGCCCAGGCTTGCCCGTCCCGGCCTCCGCTATCTGTTCCATGACTATGCCAGCACCAGCCTAGAGGAGCTGATCGACGGTAGGGCTGAGGGTCTCGACGGCGTCGCCGATCCAATTGCCGAGATCGCGCGCATCGGCGCCGCGCTCGCGGGCCGCGATATCGCGGCGATCGTCAGCACCGACGACTATCCAGGATCCGCGCTCGCTTCGGTCCTTGCCAAGACGTTGGGGCTGCCCGGTCCGGACCCGAAGGTCAGCCTCATCTGCCAGCACAAATATCTGTCGCGCCTGGCGCAAGCCAGCATCCTTCCCGAAGCGATCCCTCCCTTCTGGCCGATCGACGTCGCCGCAGCGGCCTCGCTTCCCGACGGGATCGCGTTTCCGGTTTTCGTCAAGCCGATGAAATCGTTCTTCTCCATCGGCGCGCAAAGGATCGAGTGCGAGGCCGAACTTGACGAGGTCAAGAGCAGGTGGATCTCTCTGGACGATTTCTTCCTGCCGCTGGAGCGGCTGCTCAAACGCGAGGTGGGCGTCGAGATTGGCACCACGCGCCTCATCGTCGAAGGGCTGCTCAAGGGCCATCAGGTGACGGTCGAGGGCTATGCCTTTGGCGGGGAAGTGGACATTCTAGGCGTGACCAATTCGATCTTTTTCCCCGGCACGCTCGCCTTCTCGCGCTTCGAATATCCATCGGCGTTGCCCGACGGGGTTCAGGAGCGCATGGCAGAGATGGCGCGGCGGCTGATGGGAGGGCTCGGCTTCGACAACGGGCTGTTCAATATCGAGATGATGTACGACGCACGCCAAGACCGCATCGCCATTATCGAGATCAACCCGCGCATGGCTTCGCAATTCGCCGATCTCTACGAGAAGGTCGACGGCACCAATGCCTATGAGGTTCTTCTTGATATCGGCACCGGAGTGCGGCCTTCGCCAAAGCGCCGCGAGGGCCGATACCCATTCGCGGCGAGCTGCGTGCTGCGCACCTTCGAGGATTACGTGGTGGCAGCACTTCCTTCCGAGGACAAGCTCGCGGAACTTGAGTATCTCTATCCCGATGTCAGGCTGGAGATCCACGCCACGGCGGGACGGAAACTTTCCGACGAGTTTCAGGACGGGACGAGCTTCCGCTACGGCATCGTCTCCCTTGGGGGACGCGATCGGGCTGACGTGCTTCAGCGCTTCGAGGCGTGCCGCGCCGAGCTTGACATCGTGCTGTTGCCGGTTGGCGGAGACCGCAAGAGCGTCACCGCGGCGCCGATGCCGGCGGACTCAGCGATGAGTGCCGAATTTAACCTCAACCTCAGTGGAGTGTAGCCTTGCGAACAACAGCCCTGCTTGTCCTCGTTCTCTGTCTTGCCGTCGGCTTGCCGCAAGGCCCGCGCCGGCGAGGCTGAGACCATCGCCGCCGTCAACGCCGCCGCCGCCGCGCTCGACGATGCCTTCGAGCGCCAAAGCGCCGATGAGATCAGCCGCATGATGACGGCGGACCACATTGCCGTGTCGTCTTACTACGGCGCTCCGCAAACGGGGGCCGAGCAGATCGCATCTTTGCCTGAGCTCAAATACGAGCAGACTATCGTCGGCGCCGTGAAAGTTGATGTGCTCGGCCCTGACGCCGCCATGCGAACCTTCACGGCGCGGCTCGACGGCACCTACCAGGGCAAGCCGGTGCCGTCCCCTGTCTTCGTCACCGCCATCATGGTGCGGCAGGACGGCCAGTGGAAGGAGCGGTTATACCAGATCACCGCGGTGCAGCCTTAGCCCCCCTGTCCGGCGATCAGAGGATGCGATAAGGTCCTCGGCCGTTAAGCGCCGTCTCGCCCAGCTTCACCACTTGAGGAACAGTGAATTGACCCTGTCTCTGGTTGCGCGTCCGTCTCTTCAGGTTGCAGTTCTGACAGTCTCTCTCCTCTCAAGCTTCGTTGGAGGCGCGCTCGCCAACCAGAAGGTTTGCCGTTCGCTCGAGCAGCGTTACGAGCAGATCGAGAAAGCCGCCACGACGATCGAGGTCAACGCAACCCTGTTCTCCGCCGCCGACAAGGGCTGTCCAGACCTCGCCAAGCGTCTCCTTGAGCAAGGCGCCTCGCTCGAGGCGAGAGATCGGCTCGGCATCGAGCCCTTGGGTCGTGCCGCCGCGTCCGGGCAAGCCGAAATTGTTACCCTGTTCCTCGATCGCGGCGCAGCGATCAATGCACGCGCCATCGACGGCTCGACGGCCCTCTATCAAGCTGCCGAGGCCGGGCGCCTGCCGATCGTCCAGCTATTGGTGGCGCACGGCGCCGATGTGCGGCTTCCCGGGCGCAGCGGCATCGCGCCGCTCTCAGCAGCGGCCTATATGGGCAGCGAGCCGATCGTGGAATTGTTGATCGAGAAGGGAGCCGATCCCAATGCGCTCGATAGCACCGAGAAGGCGGCGATCACTTACGCGGCAGGCCGGGGCTTTCCGGACATCGTGCGCCTGTTGCTCGATCATGGCGTCGACGTCAATGCCCGCTATGGCAACGACTTGACCGTGCTGATGTGGGCGGCGGGATATTCTGACGAAGCCGGCGTCGACGACATGAACAAGGTCATCACTTTGTTGCTCGACCGCGGCGCCCATATCGACGATCAGGACAATCGCGGCCGTACCCCGCTGATGATCGCCGCCGAGCTCAACCATGCCGTTGCCGTCGATCTCCTGCTTGCGCGCGGCGCTGACAAGAGCCTTCGCGACAAGCAGGGGAAGAGTGCGGCAGACCTCACCTCGCTCACCGCTCTGCGCGAGAAGCTCGCGGCGACGCACTGAACGCTAGTGGCCTTGTCCGGCGAGATATTGGTCGATCTGCATCCCGGCCAGATATTGCGCGAGCGCGGCAATTGCATCTGGCGACGTCGCGTTCATGAGATCTGACATGCCTGGATTGTTGGCGCGGGTTCGGGAGCGGAAGTCAGTCATCGTCTTAAGGAGATAGTCATGCTGCTGGCCGGCGAGGCGGGCGGTGGTGCCGTCGCCTTGGAAGTGATCGAGGTGGCAGCCGATGCATCCCACCGAGGAAATCGCGGCCTGAGCTTTGCCGGCGACGTCCTGGGGCGCTTCAGGCTGAGCGAGATTGGGCCATTTGAGCTTGGAGAAATATTCAGCGAGCGGCAGCAGGTCGTCACGCGAGAGCGTCGCGGCGATCGGCGACATCAATTCATTCTTGCGCGCGCCCGACTGGAAGTCGCGCAGCTGGAGGAACATGTAGCCGGCGTTCTGGCCCCAGATCACCGGCGTCGTCTTCAGCTGAGGAACGCCGTTCTCGCCGTGGCAGGTGGTGCAAACCTTGGCCTTCGCCTCGATCGGATCGGCGGCGAAAGCGCTCGTGCTCACGGCCAACGGCAACAGCAGCGCAACAGCATGAATAAACTTCGCTCGCATGGCGGGCATAACCGGCAACCTTGTCCAAGTGTTCCAGGCATAAAAAAAGGGACGGAGCCCTGATTTGGCCCCGTCCCTCTCAACTTCTAGATGCGTCCGGTTGTCACGTACCAGATGCGCGATCAGTCGACGGTGAACGCGATGATGTTGTTACCGCGCTTGAAGTCGATCTGGGTGTTTCCGCCCGCGCCGACGACGATGTATTGCTTGCCGTCGACGGAGTAGGAGGCCGGCGGCGCATTGACGCCGGCGCCCGCGAAGAACGACCACAGGACGTCGCCGCTCTTCGCATCGTAGGCGCGGAACCAGCCATCGCCTTCACCGGTGAACATGAGGCCGCCGGCAGTGGTCAGCGCGCCACCCATCATGGGCAGCGGCGTCTTTTTCTGCCAGGCGATCTTGCCGGTGTTGTAGTCGACGGCGGTGACGTTGCCGAACGACTCCTCGGTCGGCGATCACCTTGAAGGCGCCGCCGAGCCAGAGCTTGCCGCCAGGATAGGGCGAGCTCTGGACCTGATAGGTCATCGGCTGATGCAGGTTGACGGCGTAGGTCAGGCCAAGCTCAGGGTTGACCGCCATCGGCGACCATTCGACGCCGCCATTGGCGCCTGGCAGCATGCGGGCACCTTCAGCGGTCGGCAACGTCCACATGCCTTCCTGCGACACCATCGGCTCGGAGAAGCGGATGAGGCTGCAATCCTTGCGGCTGTTGACGAAGACGTTTCCGATCTTGTTGCCGTGGATGACGGCGGGAACGACGTTTCCATCCTTGTCCTTCGCATCGACCAGGACCGTCGGGCTCACCGCGTCGAGATCCCACACGTCGTGCGGGATGAACTGGAAGTGGCAGACATATTTGCCGGTGTCGAGATCGACCGATACCAGCAAGTCGGTATAGAGATTGTCGCCGGGCCTAATGGAGCCGTCGAGGTCTGGCGAAGGGTGCCGACCACGAAGAAGATGCGGTTCAGCTTGAGATCGACCGCCATTCTGCCACACGCCGCCGCCGACCGTCTTGTAGGGGTCGCCGGTCTTGGCGAGCTGCGCCTTCTCAGCCTCGATATCGCGATGCATGTCGTGGCCGGTGGCGTCGTGTGTCGCCCACACGCCGACGGATTTCTCGGCCGTCGTGTCGAAGTTCCAGATGAGCTTGCCGGTCTTGGCGTCATAGGCCCGGACGAAGCCACGGATGCCATATTCGCCGCCGTTGGTGCCGATC
>CAWGVA010000038.1:0-240454 GCA_963825835.1 uncultured Alphaproteobacteria bacterium
CCTCAAGGAAAGCTTGCGCGAGACGCCGGACCATCCGCGGCTCATCCGCTCGCGCATGGTCGACGATGTGATTGCGCTCGAGAATGTCAGCCATGACGCCGGCGTGCGCGAGCTCGCTTCCGGCCGTGCCGGCGTGGCGCTTCTCTGGGAGATGTGCCAGATCCCGGACTACCGGAAGATCTCAGCGGCAAGCCACGCCGAGCTCGTCGGCACGCTCTATCGCTTCGTGATGAGCGACGCCGGCCGGATTCCCGCCGATTGGTTCGCCCGCCAGGTGGCCCTCGCCGACCGCACCGACGGCGACCTCGACACGCTGTCCAATCGGCTCGCGCAGATTCGCACCTGGACCTTCGTCTCCCACCGCGCACCGTGGCTCGATGATCCTGAGCATTGGCAGGGCCGCACCAGGGCGATCGAGGACATGCTGTCCGACGCGCTGCATGAGCGGCTGACGCATCGCTTCGTCGATAAGCGGACGAGCGTGTTGATGCGGCGCTTGCGCGACAAGGAAGAGCTCGTGGCTGAGATCGGCGCCGACGGCCGCGTCATTGTCGAGGATCATTTTGTCGGCAGCCTCGACGGATTCCGCTTCACGCCTGACACGAGCAGCGACGGCATTCACGGACGCGCCGCCCGCCACGCCGCCGTCAAAGTGCTGGCGCATGAGCTCGGCGCCCGCGCTGCCGCCCTCTCAGCGGCGAGCGATGCAGACATCGTGCTCAAGCCGAACGGCCGCATCGCCTGGCGCTCATCGGAGATCGCGCGGCTCGAGCGCGGCGACGGGCCTCTCAAGCCGAAGATCCAGCTTTTGACCGATGAGCATCTTGGTGCCATCGAGCGCGAGCAGGTCTTGCGCCGCATCGAGGCTTGGCTCTCCGCCCAGCTCAACGCCAAGCTCGCGCCGCTCGTGGCGCTGAACGAAGCTTCGGATCTCTCAGGGCTCGCCCGCGGCCTCGCCTTCCGCGTGGTCGAGACGCTCGGCGTGCTTCGCCGCGACGCGGTCGCGGGAGAGGTCAAGGCGCTCGACCAAACCGCCCGCGCCGGCTTGCGCAAATACGGCGTGCGCTTCGGTGCCTTCAACATCTACATCCCGGCGCTGCTCAAGCCCGCCGCCGCCGATCTCTTGTTGCTGCTGTGGGCGCTCCATGCCGGCCGGAACTACGGCATCGACGCCGAGGCTCTGCCGCCCAGGCCTCAGCAAGGGCTCACCTCGGTCGAGGCCGATCCCAGCGTGCCGGAGCCCTATTGGCACGCGGCAGGCTTCCAGATTGCCGGCGGCCGCGCGATCCGCATCGACATGCTGGAGCGGCTGTCGGACCTCATCCGCGCCCGCGTGTCGTGGAGGCCGACCGAGGGAGGCGAGCCCGCGCCTTCGGGCGCCATCGGCGACGGCGGCTTTCGCGCGGCGCCTGAGCTGATGAGCGTGGTCGGCTGCTCAGGCGAGGATTTCGCCTCGATCCTAAAGGCGCTCGGTTTCCGGCGCGAACGGCGGACGCTCGAGCCGGCGGAGGTGCGCGCCATCGAGCCGGCGCCTGACGGCAATGGCTCTGAAGTGCCGGCTCCGGCGAACGAGACCGCAACTCAGCCAGACCTCGCCTTCGACGAGGTCTGGCGTCCAGGCAAGCGAAACGACGCGCGGAAACCTGAAACCCACCAGGCAAAAGGCAAACCGCGCCGGGGCGCCCGGCAAGCACAAGCGCCGCGCCAGCGCGAGCAGCGGCCGGGACTTGAGCGCAAGGCGCGCCCGCGCCCGTCCGAACTCTTCGCCTTTTGCCGTGCTCGCCGAGCTTCGCCGCAATCTTGCCGCGAGGCGCCCTGAGGGTAACTGACGCGATCAAATGGAAGGTCAGCGGCTCGACAAATGGCTGTGGTGCGCGCGGCTCGTTAAGACGCGATCGCTTGCCGCTAAGCTGATCGAGGGTGGCAAGGTCAGGGTCAATGGCGAGCGTGCGCCGAAAGTAAGCCGCCATGTGCGCCTTGGCGACGTGGTGACCGGGACCGGCGTGGGCGCCGGGCGCCTCTTCGTGGTGCGGGTCATGGGGGAGGCCGAGCGGCGCGGACCGGCGACGATTGCCCGCTCGCTTTACGAGGATTTGACGCCTGAGGCGCCTCGTTCGGCTTCAGGGGACACGCTGATCGAGGTCCATCACGGCAAGCGGCCAACCAAGCGCGACCGCAGGCGCCTCGAGGCAATCAAGTCCGGCAATGCTTGAGGAGCGGAGGATCCGAGGCCCACGCTTGGGCCCAACGAAAACAATTGCTTGCCTTGTACTGGTGCCGCGATTGGGATAGGCAAAGCCCCTCATCGGCACCCAAGTTAACGGGAGCGAGGCGGCCGGAACGAGGGCTGAAGCTTGTGCTTTGGTTCTAAGCGAAGTGGGATCGATGACGTACGTCGTCACTGAAGTCTGCATCAAGTGCAAATACACCGACTGCGTTGAAGTCTGCCCGGTGGACTGCTTCTACGAGGGCGAGAACATGCTCGTGATCCATCCCGATGAATGCATCGATTGCGGGGTGTGCGAGCCTGAATGCCCGGTCGACGCCATCAAACCCGACACCGAGCCTTCGCTGGACCGCTGGCTCGACCTCAACCGCGAATATTCGGAAAAGTGGCCGAACATCACGACCAAGAAGGCGGCACCCCCTGACGCCGACGCCTTTGTCAGCGAGCCCGACAAATTCAGCAAATATTTCAGCACCAACCCCGGCGAAGGGGACTAGCGGCCGGCGGCTCTCAAATTATTCACCTTACTGTCAAAATGTCGCATGTTGCGGTGCAAAACGGGGCGTGCTGCGGCACCGCATGACTTTCGGATTTACTAAGATTGTGTTATATTGGTGTTGAAATGGCGCGGATTGCCGCCAGTGAGCACCAAGAGAGGCGTCCCTAGTTGCGGGTACGCTTTTTTTCCGTCTTGAGGGAGGTTACGCGATCGGGGGTTCCTGATCGACGCTCATTTTTGTGCTCGCTGCCAAGACAAGCCTCGGATCCAAGCCTTGCAAGAGGCTGAGAGGACTACGATCTAAGGTTTCGTAATGGACGCGGCGGAAAGATCGGCAGGGCGGCGCGCCGGTTCCATTAATTAACAAAGTGAGACGAGAGTAATGCCCGAGAAGAAGAAGCCACAGCAGAGACACGGTTTTCGTACCAACGAGTATATTGTCTATCCCGCCCACGGGGTCGGCCGCATTGTGAGCATCGAAGAGCAAGAGATTGCCGGCGCAACTCTTGAGCTGTTCGTCATCAACTTCGAGAAAGACAAGATGACGCTCAGGGTGCCGACCGGCAAGCTCGAGACCGTCGGCATGCGCAAGCTGTCCGAGGACAAGATCGTCAAGAAGGCGCTCGGCACGCTGAAAGGCAAAGCTCGCGTCAAGCGCACCATGTGGTCGCGCCGGGCGCAGGAATACGAGGCCAAGATCAATTCCGGCAACCTTGTCGCCATCGCCGAGGTGGTGCGCGATCTGTACCGGTCCGAGGCCCAGCCCGAGCAGTCTTATTCCGAGCGGCAGCTTTACGAAGCCGCGCTCGACCGCATGGCGCGGGAGATCGCCGCCGTCGAGCGCATGGATGAGGCAAGCGCCGTCGCCAAGATCGACGACGTGCTCGCCAAGACGGCGCGGCACGCGAAGCTCGCGGCGGAAGCCGATGCGCGCACCCGCGCGGCCTAAAGCCAGCGTCGAGATCTGAATCGTTAGGCCCGGCCCGTGCCGGGCCTAAACGTTTTGGAGCTTAGAGCGCGAGCCCAGCCGCCGGAGCCTCGGGAGCTTGCCGCGGCGAGCCTCCGCCATCAGGCAACAGCTCGATCTGCTCGACATGGGTCACGTGGATCATCGGCCCGTTCTGCCACTCGATCCACCCGCGAACCCTGAGTTTCTTTCCGGCAAGCGCCTTTGGATCGATACCGGCGGCCTTGAAGGCGTCGCCGTCCTTGCGCTCGATCAGCACGGTGAAATCCTTCCGCCAATCCTTGTCGAAGTTGAGATAGATGCGCCCCGAAGATTTGCCGACCTGCGCCACCACGCCTTCGACCAGCTGGTAGCTGCGGGTGAGCCGCCCGAGGCGCTCGACATTGTCGGCGGCGAGCACGCGGTAGGCCCAAGACCCCCAAATGCCCTCGCCCTTTGACCTGGCCTCTGCCTCGCGGACAAGCAGCTCGCTCACGCAAGCATGGTTGTCGGGGAAGGAATAAACCCGGGCGAGCCCCCTGCCGACCAGATCGCCCTGCAGCCAGATGCGTTCGCCGCCCTTCACCACATAGACTTGCGCGAGCGCGTAGCCGTGGCGGTCGGTGCGGGTGCCTCCGTAGCGAAGCTCGACCTCGGCGCCTGAGGCAAGCTTCGATAGAGCCTCCTTCGCCTCGTTGACCATCGGTCAGGGACGGTCGTCGCGCGCGGCAATTGGTGCCGTCGGCGCCTTGGCGTTGACGAGCCGCACCACCGTGCCGTCGGTGAGGGCAAGCGTCTCGCCATCCTTGACCTCGGCGACCGTGCCTTTCTGCGGCTCGGAGAGTTCGCAAGCGAAGGCCGAAGCGGAGGGGAGTGCGAAAGAGAGGCTGGTTGCGGCGAGAAGAGACCCAAGAGTGACATGCCGGAGATGGAACATCGGAAGCCCCCTTCACTCGATTATGTTCCTATTTTGTTCGGCAACCTGATTGGAGTCACGATGGATTCGTCGAGGGCAGGTTTTTGCACAAGACAATCGCGGCGACCGCGGCGTCCCGCGCGCGCTTGCACGCGCATCGCACCGCGGATACGCCTATATGTCCGTTTGCGGCAATCGCCGGCGCGCGATCAGGGACCCCGTAGCTCAGTAGGATAGAGCATCAGATTCCTAATCTGAGGGTCGCAGGTTCAAATCCTGCCGGGGTCACCAACATTTACGCCGTTTAGCGTATAGGTCTTAAACCTCAGGGTAACGCACAGGGTAACAGCCGGTATCGCTTTATCCCGCCTATTTTGCCCTCATCCAGGGATGGGTCTATGGCCGGCTTGATCCCGCGACCGGAAAAATGGATGTCTGGGATGCCCCCAAGGGCGTCGGTCCTTACGGGATCACCGGCACGCCTTCGGGCCGACATCTACTACGTGTCGCTTGCCGGCAGCTTTCTCGGCAAGCCGGACCTGGAGACCGGCGAGACCACGGTGATTGAGCCGAAGACGAAGGACGCCGGTGACCGCGTGCTGACGGGACATGCTTTGGGATGCGAAGAGCGGCAATTGTGCAACTGGCGTCGGTCAGGGAGTGACTTTAGTACCCCCTGAGTTGCTTGATCTGTTCGAGACTTAGGCCCTCGATGTCTTTTTGGGTGAGCGTCTCGACTCCGTCGCGCCGTGCTTTTGCTTGAGCGGCTTTGAACTTGGTATCTGCTTCTGTCCCAACCACGTCTTTGCACTCAGCCTTAGGGTCCTTCAACGCTTTATTTGCGGCTTCCAATGAGGTGTAGCCGCCCTGATCGCCAACGATTTTGAGGTTAGAGCCGGCGCTCGGCTTGGAATCAACCACGGTGCAATGGCCTGCCTCATCGAGCACGACGTAGTGCATGGCCGTGGCACGAGGAGCGCCCGAAACGCTCGGACCTCCGCCTGGGGGCATACGGGCCCGACCCCAATAAGGACGCGGCCCCCCATAAGCGCACGGGGCACACCGGCATCGATAGAGATCACAAACCCAGTGCCGGCCCGCGGGGCAATAGGCACCTGGGCCACGACAGCCAATCTTTTCAACCGATGAGTAGGTTTTCGGCGGGACAGGCAGAGGCGTAGCCTGGGCAGATAGGGTCACGAAAGCAGCGGCCGCTATTGCCAAAAATGAAGGAGCCAAGTCCCACTGTCGCATCGCGCCTCCTCTTGGGCGACCAAGGATGATCCAAGATTATGCGCTCCGTGAGACACCAGCAATTGCGCGAGTGAGCAATTAGCGATCTCTCGGGCTGGACCGTCGCCTGCTGCTTTTTCAGGCAGTGTGGCAGTTCTGCCACCAATTGCGGCCCCCCATGTGATTGCATCCCAGTCTGACGCCTTGCCCGGATTGCAAGTGCGTCTGAGTGAGTGGCAAGTAAACACGCTTTAACAGCGCATAGCCGACGTTCCTTGATCCAATGTGTGCGTAGTATGGACAACGGAACTACCGGTCGTTTCTCGCGCGGTCCGCGGTCAATTTTGAACCTTGGGCACGCTGCTGGCTGCGTCGCTGCAGAGTTGCGTGACTATTGTCGCGTTGCCATAGGCAGGCAATTTCTTCCGGTAATCAGCGTCACTGACACGAGGAGGCACCAAGGGATGCGAATCCCGGCACTCGGTTCTCTGCCTAACCTTCGGCGGCACCTCGCACCAACGGCAAGGTCACGACTGGGTCGAGGGCGATTGCAAGGGAACGTCAGCACAGCAATCGAATGGCCGGCGCCGAAAGGTCTGGCTCAACTCAAGCTGGGTCCTGCTAACAACATTGTCTCATCAAGAGCCACTCGATCCTTGAAGGCGGAGGCAATTTGCTCCGTCACACAGGTCAGGGTGGATACGAAAAACCACTTCCACACGGACGAGAAGCCGACAGAAGCATGGATACCAGAGCATTTTGCTGACCAGCGGCTGCTGACCCCGTTCCTCGCCTTTTTGTCTGGGATACGCACGCTAGTCGCGGGTCTCATCTTTGTCGCGCTTATTCCAAACCTGACCCTCGGAGCAATTTTCTGGCTCGGCGCTATCAATGCGACCTGGTCGCCCGCGACGCATCCGCCAAACGAAAGCTCCGGACCGGCGGCCCAATCCGCGGTTCCCTCCCCAGTCCTCTCATCGCCTGCCATGCTGGAAGCAACCGCTGGCGGGGACATAACTTTCCCAATTGCGCTCGACGGTACTGATGGAGTGCCTGCCCGCAGCATCATCGCCATAAGAGGACTGCCACAAGGCAGCAAGTTGTCGTCTGGACGGCCCTATGACGAGACGGAATGGAACTTAAAGCCCGACGAGATAGGCGATTTGCATCTCGTTCTGCCCAGTAACGCGAGTGGCGAGGCCAAGCTCATTATCCAGCTCGTCGCGACCGATGGCGCTATCCTTGCGGACGCGGCGACGATCCTCAAGACGCCGACCAATTCCGCGGCAAACATCTCTGCCTCTAATATCGAAACTGAGCCAACACAGGCGCAAGTCTCAGAGCAGCGTACCCAAGGGCTTGAGGAAGGGGGTGCTGAGGGGACTCTCGCGAACTCAGACCCGCAACGACGCCGCCGGAAGATCCTGTCCCATTACCATCGAGGCGTCCCGCACCAACCGCGAAGGATGATGCGAACTGGATCACGTTGACCTCCGTCAATCTTCGGACAAGACCTACACGCTCAGCGCCAGCTATCGGCGTGGTGGCAAAGGACGCCAAACTCCGAGTGATAGGGCGCAAAAATCGTTGGGTGCAGGTGACCGACCCCACGACTTCGGAGAAGGGTTGGATCTACGCTCGGCACGTCGCCACCGTGCGCTGATCGACCTCCAAATCACGGAGGCCGATTCGCTTGCCGATGTCGGCTATTGGCGCTTAACGGACGTCGTGCTGACGTTCAGCATGTCAGCTTTCAGGGGTAAAGCGGACATCCCTAGTTTGCTCGCAAATGTCCGCTGATGACCCAAAGCGGACCTGTTCCAGATGAACTGTTTCCTATTATTTTGTACGGTTCCGAACAAAATCGCTCCACGCACGTTGGTCTCTTGGGCACTGCTGCAGGAGTGAGAATGACCCAACTTCCGTCTCCGCACGGTCGCCGCGTCCTGATCATCGAGGACGAGTTCTTAATCGCCCTCGACCTTGAAGCAACGATGTTCAAGCTTGGCTTCGAGGTTTGCGCCCTGGCCCCAAGTGCTCGCAAAGCGCGCTCACTTGCTATGAATGATCAGCCCGATGTTGCCCTCGTCGATGTTTATCTCGAAGGAGGCCGCGAAGGCATTGAAATTGCCCGGTGGCTTCGAGAAGTGTGCGAGGTGCCAATCGTGTTTGTAACGGCGCAAACTGACGAAGATACCGTCGAGCGCATACACGAGCAGGTCCCAGGGGCACCCGTCCTATCAAAGCCGGTCTTTCGTCACACCCTCGCCAGTGCCGTGGAGGCAGTGACCAAGCACTGAACCAAGTCTATCCTATTCTTTGATCAATGAGTCGTGTGTCCCCGACTCAAGAGTAAACTCGGGCCGTAGTGGGCGCGTCCGAGCGGCAAGGTCTTTAGGGTTCTGCTTCTCAGCTCTTGAGGGTCTCGTATCCCTAAATCGGCTAAGGCCATCAACCTCGCAGCCAAGGTCTTATCTTGGTCCGATTCCCAATCGGGCTGGCAGCCACCTGATAAATAAAGGTTTTTTGTGGAAACCCGCCGTAAGGGCCCATTTGGCCACAACGAGTATTCCGCGCAGTGGAAACCCCAGAAGGGCCGCGCGTGCGAGTGTGAGCGAACCGGGCAGTGCGACGGGGGTGCGGTAAAGAACGGGTGATGGGCAAGGATGGCGAAGCAGAGCAACCGGCCACCGCTCGGGGCGATCATGCGTGAGTTGGAGGCAATGCTGGGAACTTGAGCGGGCCTCGCATCATCCCTCGGCTTCGACGACACCCAAAGGATGGTGGCTGATCGCATACTGAGGAACGGTATTCTGACATTTCCTTCGCCTCTATTAAGCGGCTATACCAACATCAATCCGCCAGCCCGCAAGACCAAGAGGGGATGGAGATGAGCAAGAATGGAAACAAAATAGCCCTGGCGGGGGGCGCTTCCCGCGTTGGCTGCGCAGCCTTGACCGTGACCGCCGCCGCTATACTCACCGCCTCCACACTGCTCGCCGAGCCTTTTGAGCAAACGAGTCCCGAGGCGTTAATATCGGCGCTCGAAAGTGTCTTCGGCTCTCATCCAGGCTTGCGCAAGAACCACGCCAAGGGAATGTGCGCTACTGGAAGTTTCGTCGGCTTGTCGGAGGCAACGTCCTATTCGCGCTCGGCGCTCTTCTCGGGCGCGACCATCCCCGTCGTTGCACGCTTCTCACTCGGCGGGGGCGACCCCAATGCACCCGACGCCGGGAAGGGACCGCGCGGGATGGGTCTCGAGTTCAGGTTCGCCGACGGCGGCAAGCAGCATATGACCATGATCAACGCGCCGATGTTCCTCGCCGCCGTGCCGAAGACGTTTCTCGACAACTTGCTGGCGTCGAAGCCCGGCCCGGCGACGGGCAAACCCGACCCCGCCGCACTTAAGGCCTTCGCCGCGACCCACCCCGAGAGTGCCGGAATGACTAAGTTCTACGCCGACCACAATCCGCCGCCGAGCTACGCGAACAGCGCCTTCTTCGGCATCCATACCTTCAAGTTCATCGACAAGAACAACAAGACGACCTTGGTGAAATGGCGTTTCAACCCAGAGGACGGTGAGAAAGAACTCACCGACGTCGAGCTTACGTCCATGCCCCGCGACTTTCTGGAGAAAGCCCTGATCGATCGCGCTAAGCAAGGGCCGGTGAAGTGGGATATGTGGGTGACGGTCGGCGAGCCGGGTGATCCGGAAACCGACCCGACGGTGCTTTGGCCTGCCGGCCGCAAGGAGTTCAAGGCCGGCACGCTGACCTTCACGGGTGCAACGCCGCAAGAGGGCGCCGAATGCAAGAACATCAATTACGATCCACTGGTGATGAGCGACGGCATCGCACCGACCGACGATCCGGTGCTGCTGTTCCGATCTCCATCGTATGCCGTGTCATTCGTGAAGCGCCTGCAAGGCCAGTGACGCCGTCCTTGGAGAAGGGGCATCGAAATTGATCACTAATAATGTCAGCCATCGCACGAATGTCAGCTAATGGCACTAAGCGGACGTCAGCTACCTCCGCGCGTTACCGAGCGCCGCACCGATGTCACGACTTTCATCGCTCGCTGTGGGGCGTCAATCTATCGGAGCTCGCTGCTGTCGCGGCTAGTATTTGGGCGATGGGGATGCAATAGCATGCGTTATGGAGTTGAGAATGCGGACGCGTGAGCTGGGCAGATCTGGACTTTCCGTGTCGGCCCTTGGGCTTGGCTGCATGGGCATGAGCGATTTTTACGGTGGAGGCGATGAAGTCGAATCAATCGCCACTATCCACCGCGCCATTGAGCTCGGTGTCACATTTCTCGACACCGCGGATATTTATGGGTTGGGTCAAAATGAGGAACTGGTTGGGAAAGCAATCAAGGATCGACGCGACAGGGTTGTGCTCGCGACTAAGTTCGGCAACGTCCGGAAGTCAGACGGCACATTTGTCGGTGTTAATGGAAAGCCGGATTATGTGCGCTCGTCTTGTGAGGCATCGTTAAGTCGGCTGCAGGTCGATGTGATCGACCTCTACTATCAGCACCGTGTAGATCCTAATACTCCGATAGCAGAGACAGTTGGTGCTATGGCCGGCCTCGTCGAGGCGGGGAAGGTCCGCTACCTTGGCTTATCGGAAGCCGCGCCTGACACTATTCGACAGGCGCAAAAGGTGTATCCCATCGCTGCGCTTCAGACGGAGTATTCCCTCTGGACGCGCGACCCCGAAGGTGAGCTGCTGGATACGGTGCGTGAGCTTGGGATTGGATTCGTCGCGTACAGCCCCTTGGGCCGTGGATTCCTGACCGCCAAGATCACGAGCCTCAATGAGCTTTCCGACAACGACTGGCGCCGCACCATGCCCCGCTTTGAACAGGACAATTTCCCTCGGAATGTCGAGCTAACGAAGACAATTAGTGCCCTTTCAGCCAATAAGGGCTGTACACCGGCTCAACTTGCTCTGGCGTGGCTACTGGCCCAAGGAAAGGACATCGTTCCTATTCCTGGAACGAAGCGCCGGGGATACTTGGAGGAAAATGTCGGTGCTCTTGATGTTCGCCTCACCGCAGAAGAACTCGCCGAAATAGACACACTTTTACCTCCCGGAGCGGCCGCCGGCTCACGCTATTCCGAACCCGGCATGCGGACCATCAATCGTTAGAGAGCCAACGTCCGCTATTGGCACAAAGCGGACCACCTCTATGGCCGCTAATGACCCAAAGCAGACATAACCCATCGCGCTGCCCTTATTTGTTTTCAAATCAATACGATCCTCGCCGAGCCTACACAGTCGGGGTCCGCCAAATGATGCAAAAGGAAGCGAAAGGACAACCAATGGCCAAGAACACGATTTGCCTATGGTACGACAAGGACGCCGAGGCTGCTGCCCGCTTCTACGCCGAGACCTTTCCCAGCAGCGCGGTGGGTGCCGTCCATCGTGCACCAAGTGACTACCCGTCCGGCAAGGAGGGCGATGTGCTGACGGTCGATTTCACAGTCGCCGGCGTCCCCTGTATCGGCCTCAACGGCGGTCCTGCGTTCAAGCATAACGAAGCCTTCTCGTTCCAGATCGCCACTGACGATCAACAAGAAACCGACCGCTACTGGAACGCCATCGTCGGCAATGGCGGCCAGGAGAGCCAATGCGGCTGGTGCAAAGACAAGTGGGGCGTTTCCTGGCAAATCACGCCGCGCGTGCTGACCGAGGCGCTGGCGGCTGGCGGCGATGAAGCAAAGCGCGCGTTTGATGCGATGATGGACATGACGAAGATCGATGTCGCCGCGATCGAGGCGGCACGGCGCGGCTGACCTTCCATCACAAGCGGACCGGGAAAAGAATGGGTTCGATTTGCAAGAAGATTTTGACCAAAGCGGCAATCGAAGATGTCTGGTCTGCCATCAGGGATATCGGTGCTCTACACACCCGACTGGTACCTGGATTCGTAACCGATACGCGCGTTGAGCCTGGGGCGCGGATTGTCACATTTGGCAACGGTATGGTGTTGCGAGAACCGATCATCACGGTGGACGACAACGCCCGGCGAGTTGTCTGGTCTGCAGAAGGTGGACCCTTCACACACTACAACGCCTCACTCCAAGCCTTCGCCGAGGAGGGTGCTACGCGCGTGGTGTGGATTGCTGACTTCCTGCCTGAGGAGGTTGCCAGCAATCAGCAAGCGGCAATGGATGCAGCCCTCCAAATAATGAAGACAACTCTGGATCGACTTGCCGAAAATCAGGGAGACCCCGTCTGACGTCCGCTGTTGGCACTTAGCAGACATCCCACCCGCACTGATCGACTGTCGGCTTTGAGGGAAAGAACGGACATGACGCGGGCGTGACGCGATGTCTGCTCATGACCCAAAGCAGATATTCTCACTCGGTGTGAGGCCGATTGGCGGGTTTGGG
Organism: uncultured Alphaproteobacteria bacterium; assembly: GCA_963825835.1. GTDB lineage: Bacteria > Pseudomonadota > Alphaproteobacteria > Rhizobiales > Methyloligellaceae > Methyloceanibacter. Next base: position 12,222 of record CAWGVA010000038.1, read on the forward strand.
TTCTTTATAAAGACGTTTGATATCGGCTTCCGCCTGATCTGGTGTTGGTAGACGTCCTTGCCGATCTTGGTAACGCCCTTGTCTTTTCCCGTCGGCTCTATGTCGACGACGAGACACGGTCCGTCGGAAGCGCGGACGATCCACCAATTCGCGAAAGCCGTGTCACAAGCGGCGACGAGAAGAACGGCTGTCAAAAGAACCCTATGCAGCATTAGTCTTAGCCGGGGACGCTAAGATCCATTCGCCGGATAATCGCCGTACTCGCCATCTGCTGCTGGATAGTCTCCGTCAGCAGGCGGATAGTTGCCGTAATCCTCCTCTGCAGATGGACTAGCGGCGGGTGGAGGCGCCTCCTCGCCATACACTGGCGGAGAATAGGCAGGCGGCGCCGCCTGGTAGCCATAAACGGCTGGCGGGTAGGCGTACACGACGGGAGGCGGATAGTAGCCGTACGCCGGCGGATAATAGGCATAGGGTGCAGGATAGCCATAACGCCGGTACTGGCGCCTCCAGTAGCCGACCTTCTCAACCGATGTAACGGTGACCTTGGTGCCACTGAGGCCGGGTTCGGCTAGGGAAGTCGCCATTGCGGGAGTGAGGGCAACCCAGCCAGCACCAACGATGATGGCACTGAACAACAATAGATGACGCATGACTCACCTTCCTGGTGGTTTGGGTGCTTCTGCAGTCTAACCCGAGACGCACCACATAAGTTGCGCCTATTTCAGGGTGCGCGGTGTCGGCGGCTTCCGCAAGAGGATCCAGAGGCGACGTCGCGCTGTGACTGATTAAACGATTGGAAAGGTCACCACCCGACACTCATTGAGTTGGTCCGCGGGGGATTTGCTTTGAATTGCGTGCAGCGGGCGGTGCCTTTCAGGTGCCGTGGCACTCCCCATTAGTGGTCCGGACTGGCAAGTCATGCGCCTTTCGAGAAACCGCAATTGGGGGCATCCCAGATTGGTCAGCCTCCTAGAGCGATTTGCAAACGACGCTCGCAGACTTGATGGCTGGCCAGGTCTTCTCATCGGCGATATGGCGCAGCCTCGAGGAGGGCCAATGATCACCGGCCATGAGAGCCATCAGATCGGGCTTGACGCCGATATTTGGCTCACACCCATGCCCAACCGTCTCCTCACGCGCAAAGAGCGGGAAGACTTGATGGCGACGTCAATGCTCAAAGACGCGTTCACCGTCGATATGAAACTCTGGACTCCTTGGCACACCAAGCTGATCAAGCGTGCTGCGTCCTATCCAGAGGTCGAGCGAGTATTTGTGCACCCCGCCATCAAGCAGGTGCTGTGTGAGCAAGCCGGCACAGATCGGTCCTGGCTTAGCAAGGTGAGACCATGGTGGGGGCACTACTACCATTTCCATGTGCGCATCGCCTGCCCGGCAGGTGACCCGTACTGCCAGAGCCAGTCACCTGTGTCTCGTGGTGATGGCTGCGGCACTGAACTCGATGACTGGTTCAAGAAGCTGCGTCAGGCAGGACGGCAATCGCCTGCGCCCTGCGCCTACCAAGCCTTCCCTAACCCTCGCTGATCTGCCGCCGCAATGCCGCACCGTTCTCGCTTATGGGCAGAATGGGCCGAACATTAATTTCACCGGAACACAAGCCTCAAAGTGGGCGGCGGATAAGCCAGCTGGTCCACCACCGCCCCACTGATGTCTGTTGCTGGCACATTGCAGACATCGATGGCGGTGCTGAGCATGTCCGCTCTTGAGGGTGAAGCGGACATCCCCCCGATCTACGCTCTAATGTCCGCTAATGACCCAAAGCGGACATTCGCGTGTCGCGATCAGTAGTCACCCCCTTTCGGATGATATTCGCGGTGTGGCTAAAATGTCACCCATTCGTCTTTGAGCTGCCCCTATATTTAATCTCCTGCAAATCAAAGTCGAAGGGGGGCTGACCTCATGCGAGTCCTTATCGCCTGCGCCATAGTCATTTCGACTGCGCTCGGCCTAGCTGGCTGTTTTCATCATCAACAGGCCGTTGTTGCGCAGCCGTTGCCGGCACCGCCCCTCAAATAACGAGGGGGCCTATTTTCCTGCGACCATCTCTCCTACAAGTGCCAAGGCTCGGTTGAGTATCCACTCGACCGAGCCTTCTTGACGCTTAGGTTCGTCAGCTATGGGTGGGAGGCTTCCGGATGCGTGCTATCCCCACGCGCGATGCCAGAATTTCTTCTAAAGAGAAGTAGGAGTATTCGTCTTTTATGTGCCGGTATTTTCCCTCCCGGCACACGCGCGAAAAGCGCTTCTGGCGTCCGCTCAGTTGATCGGACGCTCTTTTTTTGGCGTTACTATGTTCGCCTCTTCACGTTTTTTTTCAGCACGCGATAACCATGATCTTGAACTAAGTCAAAGATTGTTGCGTTTGGACTACGCAGGCTTCAAGCCTTGATGGTTCACATAGGAGGAGAAAATGATCAGGTTCATCGCCGTTATCTTTGCTTTGGCCGTCGCAACATCCGCGCAGGCCACACCGCTTGCACCGCTTCATCAGCCGGATAGCATGATCACGCAAGTCCGCGAGGCATGCGGTGCGGGTATGCACATGGTCAATGGTCAGTGCATACGTACTTCCGCTCGTCGAAACGCCGCCAGGTGTGCGGTAGGGATGCGTTCAGTGGGTGGGCGTTGCGTTAAATGAAATGCCCAAACTTGCTAAATCCGAAGAAGTCTAAACACGGAGACCTCAATGCGTTATTTCCCCATGATGCTTGCTGCCGGTCTATTGAGCGCGGGATTACTTGCGGGTTCCGGCTCGGCCCACGCCATGCCCGCGCTCGCGTTGGATCGTTCCGCTGTCGCGGACATGCAGGTCGAAAAGGTTGCCTACTACCACCGATACGCCCGGCGACATTATCGCCGTAACTATTACGGTTATGGCTATAACTATGGCTACCACCGGCCCTACTATGGTTATGGCTACCGCCGAACTATGGTTTACGGTGGTTATGGATATGGGCGTCGCTGGCGCTACTGAGAGGCAGGAACACCGATCTTAATTCGCGGGTAAATCGAAGCCGGTGGCGAAAACCTCGGCAAGGTCGCATTCCGCCACCGGATCAGCCCGCCGAGGAACCCGGCTCGCGTCCTCCGCGCGTGGCCGGGTTTCTTCTATGTCTGCAAAGTCCAAGCAGCGAGCCGACGAACCTGATGGGTTACGCCGAGACTGATGTCCGCTATTGGCACAAAGCAGACGTAGAAACTATGGCTCTTACCTCTTGAGGGCAAGAGCACACCAATCTCTCTCAGCCGCCTGCGCCCGGACTTCGGCAGGCGATATCTTGAATTTAATGGTCTTGAGCGGCTTCCACTACCCCCGCCCCCTATTTATTTTGTACGGGAACGTACTAACGAGCCCCATGTCCGCTAATGACCCAAAGCAGACGCTTGGGGGTCTGCAGGAAAGAGTGAAGAGACTTTTCGTCGTAATGCTGGTCATGGCTGTCATGGCATCGACACAGGCCATGGCGTTTGGACCACGGCACCAATGGGAAACCAGAAAAGCGGAAGTTAATGAGGGATGTCGGGGGGCTATTTCCGCGGCGCTGGTGGCAACTGCGTAATGACCCCGGAAGGCGGACCGTACAAGCCGGATCCGTAATGGACCCCCCGTGCGACTATTCGCTAGGCCCACAATATCCCGAGGGCTGTGGTGGCAATTAGCAAGACGACAACGATAACGAAGCATCTTTTTTGCTCGCCGGTGGCTGGCACCGGCTCGCAGTGCCTGCATGTCCGCTTTGGGTCATGAGCAGACATCCAGATCGGCGATCACAATGTCCGCTAAGTGCCAATAACAGATATGGTGTGCACGGTTTCACCAGTCCGTTACTCGACTTGGCCGTGCCATAGTCACTGAGGTAAGGGCGGTGTGATAAAGCACAAGTTGTTACGTGCGAGAGGGCGGCTGCTATGGAATGGGTGTGCGTGTATCTAACACTGGTCAAAAACTTACCGGTGCTCGGCGTCGGGGAGGAAAACTACAAAACGGAAGAGGCGTGCCTAAACGCGAATGCGGGTACGAAAGACACGTTCTGGTGCGTCACGCGTAACTGGTTAGATAAAGGTCAACGAAAACCCGTGCGTGCTTTCGTGACCGACTGAACATTGTCGAATAGGTATGTCGCTTCGGCTGACTGTTATGCGAGGCGCGACGTCGGAGGAGCCCTGAAAAGCTGTACGACGCTGCGAGAGCATTCAGGCACGACGGCGCGCGATCGATGTTTATGCTCGCTAGAAATCCCGGCTCTCGCGAGCCATTAAGTCAAGGATTGCAGCCGGTCAGAAGCGGAACAGGCCCCCGAAGGGAGTAAAGGGGCGCTTCTGCTGCGGCGGTTGGCTCGGCGTATAATAACCGGGAGGATCATCGCCTCTCACGATGACGGTGGTTTTCCCCATGCTTTCCGCCGTCACGAGATCGTAAAGCGTGGTGGCGTTCGTCAGCGAGAGGCGGACGCAGCCGTGGGAGACGGGCGTGCCAAGGCCTGGATGGTCTGAGCCATGGATGCTGTGGCCCCGCGTGGTGAAAAAGATCGCATGCGGCATGCCGGCATTGTCCCATTCCTGCGAGTAGTGCATGACCTCCATGCGGAAGGGCGTATAGGAGCCATCAGGTGTCGAGAAGCCGGTAGCTCCGGTCGAGACCGGCCAGCGGTAAAGCAGTTGCCCATCAACCGAGACGGTCATGGTCTGGCTCGGCTTGTCGATCTGGATGAGGATATTGGCGAGAGCGGGCGCGCTCGCGGCGCAAGCAAGACCCGCGACGAGAAAAGCGATGGCGAGAAGCCTAAGGCGCCTCATCCTGCCGATTTCCCTCAACGCGGCGAGAAACGGCCGCATGTCATTAGTTTAATCTCAATTTGGGCGCGGATTAAAGGGTCTATTCTTCGAACTTTTGAGGAGTGCTGCTTACGCGTTTGTAGGTTCCAGCCGCGGAAAGATTGAGGCCCATTCCGCAGGAACCATCCTGATTCAGCACAAGGCTGCCGGGCGCGAGTCGGATGTCATTTCAGGACGATAGACTTCCGTATCTCGCCCATCACCACGGCCATCACGTCGGCGTCGACCTTGGCGGGATTGTCGCGCTCAAGCCGATCGAGTGCAGCGAGGATCTCGGCATCACTTTGCCCCTGCTGCCGCATCTGCTCGACCAGAAGGCGGACCACTTCAATCGCCGGGGCGGCGGCGTCCTTGATCTCGCGGTTGAGCTCCTTCTTCGTCATCGCACCAGGACCAGTTGAGCGCCATCGCGTTGGCGTTCGATTAGCTGCTCCATCAGATCATTTACCTCATCGACTGTGAAGCGGCTTTTGCCTTGCACGGTGATGAAGACCGACTGTGAGGGACCGCTCGACGCTGCGGTACCGCCCGTCTGTGTCGATGCTTTGGCCGCGCGTCCGCGTGATGTCCGTTATTCCCCCCAAAGCGGACATTCATCAGCTCAGTTTGCACGTCCACTTAGTGCCGGCAACGGACAGTGCTGATTAAAACGAGACCCCTAGGCATCACCTTTGAGAAGTGGCTGGGCGCGCGGTTCCGCTGCGTTGCGTCTAATAGCAAAACCGACGAGACTGGCGAAATGCTAGAAGATCCGCTTTTTTGGCTTCTTGTGCTTCCTGGCTTGTTGTTGGGCGCTTATGCGCAGTGGCAGATCAAGGCCAATGTCGCCAAATATTCCCAGCTAGGTACGAAGGATGGAATCACCGGCGCCGAGGTGGCACGCAAGTTGCTGGACTCCGGGGGGCTTCAAGCCGTGTCCGTCGAGGCCACCCCCGGGATGTTGACCGATCACTACGATCCTCGCTCGAAGATTTTGCGTCTAAGCCAGGACGTATATTTCACACCGAGTGTAGCGGCTGCGGGAATAGCCGCTCATGAAGCAGGACATGCGCTGCAAGATGCCGAGGACTACCTCCCAATGGAGGCACGGAGTTACATCGTGCCGGTCGTGCAGCTGGCGTCAAGGATCGCCCCCTGGTTGTTTGTCGCGGGATTGATGTTGCAGCTTTCATACCTGACCTGGGCTGGAGTCATCCTATTCGGGTCGTCCTCCTTGTTTGCTTTTCTAACATTGCCGGTTGAATTTAATGCCAGTTCGAGGGCGCAAAAATTATTGGTGAGCCAAGGTATCATCCGCGGCGATGAGCAAATCGCTGGTGTTGAGAAGGTCCTGGGAGCTGCCGCTTGGACCTATGTGGCTGCGGCTGTCGCGGCCCTTGGTAGCTGGCTCTTCTACGTTGTCCTTCTGATTTCGCAAACGCGTTCCACGAGCGATCGCAGCTGAGTGCTTCCCCGCTGGTGGCCACGCAATGTCTGTTTTGGGTCATGAGCAGACAACGCGCGACGTCCGCGTGATGTCCGATCTTCCCCTCAAAGCAGACATTCGTCAAGGCGGTGTGCACATCCGCTTATTGTTACAAGCGGACATCAAAGTCGCCGGTCCTTCACCAATGGCACCGGATCTAGGTCGGCACTAGAGCCGCATTCTTAAGGGGCGGTGTTTTGAGACATAGACTTTGGTCTAGCTATCCCGAGACCTAGGTGGACTAGTGTGTTGCAATGAGACCAGGCAGGATCATTCCGGGTAACGTCGCTTTAACCGGTAGTGCCCCCGTCTAGCCGAGACGTGACCCGTTTGTACCGGCTCCCCAACCGGTGCATCCATTTCGAGAAGCCCCGTCGCCCCCCGCACGGGGCTTCTTCTTTGCTCAGCGCTGAAACGAGGCAACTAGCCAGCCTCTTATCGCTAAACGGCTTGCTCAGAATATCAATCGCCCCGGCCTTGAGCACCTGATTGCGAATTTTCTCATCCAAAACAGCTGTAACGAAAATGATCGGGGTTCGCCGACCCTCCCCGATTAGTCGCTCCTGCAGCTCGATGCCGCTTAGACCCTTCAATCGAACATCGAGAATAAGACAACTCGTATCATTCAAATTTGAACAAAGAAATTCCTCGACAGAAGGAAACGCGCAGGCAGCATAACCAAGCGACCTTACCAGGGCTTTTGTCGACTCGCGAACGGACTCATCGTCATCAACAATTGAGATCATTGGTGTGGCCTTACGGCAGTTTCAGAAGCCCTGAACATGGGCAACATCTCTGCGCAAAGCTTGATTTTATGTGCCAAAGAATTGTGTTGAAGGGTCAGTCCGGAGTCTCCGAAATGGTAACCTGCTGATGGGATACCAACCGCCACCTCATCGCTCGCCGCCGAGCGGGGTTCAAGTTGGTGGCACGCAGCTAATGGCCCAGGCCTACACAAGAGTACGACGTGCCAAATCGTTGTTCGAATTTCCCACTGCTCGTGCAGCGAAAACGTCAACGCGATGCTTGTCGAATTGCTGTGGGTGCTCTGCCGGTCCAACGCTTGAAAGCGTGTGTGAACGCACTGACGTCCTGGTAGCCAAGTAACCAAGCGATCTCAGAAATCGACAATGTTTCGTCGGCCAGATGACGTTTAGCAAGATCTGACTTTAAACGCTGCAAGACGCTGGCGAATGTCAACCCCTCTGATGAAAGGCGCCGTGCAAGGGTCCGCTGGCTTACGCCCAGCGCGCGGGCGATTTCGCCTACTCGTGCCTTGCCATGTGGCAGTTGCAGAGCAATGACGTTCTCGACATTCAATCCGAATGAACTCCGCTTCGTTGACCGCGCGCTCAGTGCTTGCTCGCAATATTCTATCAATAGGTCATTGAGGTAGGGATCGGCATCGACCACCGCCATCTGTTTGATTGACGTCGGAAATGCCACTTCATCCACCGCTGCGCCGAATGTCACGTCGCTGCCGAAGAAAGTTCTGAGCTCTGAGGAATTATCCTTGCGTCGGTGGGCGAAGCTCACCCGGCTCGGCCGCACGTGGCGGTTGGTCAACTCTCGGCATATGCGAACGAGCGTCACCATCGAGAACTCGATCTGATGGCGATCTGAATGCCGCGCAACGCCGGCATATTCGAAATTGATTCTTATGCCCTTTCCCTCACGCAACCTCAGTGTAATACCTTCATTGACAATCGCGCTGTAGCGCACTCCTCGCTGCAAAGCCTCATCAAGCGTGTGAGACGATGCAAGTACGTAATAAAACAACCCGCCCATCCGAAGATCGAATTTCTGAGCGAGGTGAAATCCGAGAGATTCGTCCTTGAGTGTGGTTGCGGCGAGCTCGAGAAACCTAATCTGACTTTTAACGGCAAGGCGGGCGGAAGGGTCGTCGATCTGCTGATGCGTGAGGCCAGCCTTACGCAACAACAACTCCACTTCGACCCCTTCCTGTCTCGCACGCCCGCAGGCAAGCCGAGTGACGATACCCATCGCACTCGGAAATGCGTCGAGGTCATTGCCGTTAGAATCGCGCACGCGTCGGCAATCCCTAATCGAGGTCCAATTCTGAAGTCCGGACCGGGAGGAACAAATCTTTGGCACATTGTAACAAGTTTTACGCGAGGAGTTGGCTATATAGCTCGCTGATGTGGCAAGGCCCGCTGCTTTGGGAGGGAGCCGCCACGGCCCCGTGCTACGAGCATGGCCGAGTTATGAGAGGCGATATTTGTGTGCAGAGGCGCCCTCTGAGACCTTGGAACGAATGACGAGAACGGAACTTCTAGACGCGGCCGCCGAGAAGTTGGTCGAAGCCGCGAAGCTGCTCGATCGCGTGGACGAGGACGCGCTCGCAGATGACGCACTCGAACTTGCTGAGCGGGTGAACCTCCGCATCGCACTTAACTAGTTTTGAGATCGTGGTCCGGGCTGAAAATTTCTTCTATGGGTCAGGAGCTGACGTCAAGCGAGGTCAGCGTAATTTCCGCTTTTTGCTACCAACAGACACTGACACGAGTTGCTCCAGCGACGCCGAAGACGGGATTGATTTCACCCGTCAGGGAGCCAGCCGCAGTCTGTTCCGGCACCCCCAATAACACAAATCGGTCGGGACGCAGTATAGAGACCGCGGTATGTTCTCAAGTGGACGAAGGTATTGTGGGGCTAGTTGGGATCGTGTTGAAGAATTTGCGCACGAGTACGAAGCTATTACTTCTGTGCAGTATGTTCGTCGCCTCCATCATACTGGCGACATACAGCCTGATCGAGGAAAAGCAAATCGCGATCGGGTTCGTCCGCAAAGAGCTTGTTGGCGTGCAGTCCCTGGAATCCCTGCGAGGTGTGTATTCCATCATCCTGGCAGAGGACTCAAAGGCGACGCAAGATGCGCAGGCGCAAGCGTCGGTAGATGGCGCACTGAACGCGCTCACCGCGAGTGAAATAACCGCTCCTGGTTCGCTGCAGACGGCCAATCTTGCACAGAGCTCTCGCGGCCATAGTTCGCAGATTGTCATCCGCGGGGTCCGACGGCGAGAAGCGGGCTCTTATTGTCGAGGCGCTTGCCAAAGCCCGCGACCTCGCCGCCCGGATCGGCGACGAGTCCAATCTCGCCCTCGATCCAGATCTCGACAGCTACTACGTCCAGAATATCGTCGTGAAAAGAGTGCCTGCGCTGCTTTCAGAAATGGGAGAGTTGCAGTCGCTTTTGCGTGCAGCTTCGCTCACAGATTCGCCGTCAAGCAATGATCTTCGTGTGCGCCGCTTGCTCTTAAACGGTATGATTCGATCGACCATCGAGGAGATCGAACGAGATTCTGCGTCCGCCTACCGTGGAGATGCCAATGGCCAGCTGAAGGAGGCCATTGCCGGGGCCATCGGCTCGATGCGCTCGACCGCGAATGCTTATCTCGGGAGTGCGAATATGACCCTGAACCGCCAAGCGAGTTCTGCCTCGCTCGCTCCCATGTACGGGAAGGCATTGGAGAGCATCAATGATGCCTGGATAGTAAGCCAGGAACAACTCAAGCGGCTTCTAAACAAGCGGCTCTCCAACCTCCTCGGAAAATTGCACAGAAGTCTCGCTCTAAACGGCTTAGTCGCAGGTCTCAGCCTCTTACTTGCCATGGTAATCTACCGGCAAATTGTGCGACCACTCGGTCAACTCGAAGGGCTCGCAAGCAAGGTCAGGGAGACCAAGGATTATGGTCTGCGCGCAAATCTTCACCGTCGGGACGAGATTGGCCGACTTGCGGGCGCCTTCAATGCCATGCTGGAAGAACTCGCCGCGGCGCGTGAGCGCGAGATCTCCGATCAGGAGCGAAGTGCCGCGATGCAAGTCGAGCTCGCGCGGGTTTCGCGTCTAACAACGATGGGAGAGATGGCGGCCTCTATTGCACATGAGATCAACCAACCGCTCGCAGGCGTCGTCAATAACGCCAACGCAGGTCTACGCTGGCTCAATAACCGGCCGCCTAATATTGACGAGGTGGGAGCAGCCTTAAGACGCATCGTGAACGATGGCGAGCGCGGCAGCGGCATCATTGAGAGCATTCGCGCGATGCTGAAAAAGGATGACCGGAAAAGGGTCAAGCTCGATCTCAACGAGCTGATACGCGACGTCTTGAGGCTAAGCCAAGGTCAGTTCCAAAGTCACGGAGTGTCGATTCGTTCTGAACTCGCCGATGATCTGCCGACTGTATCGGCTGATCGCGTCCAGCTGCAGCAAGTCATTCTCAATCTGCTTATGAACGCTGCCGAGGCTACGGCATCCAACTCGAACCAGAAGCGCCTAGTGTGTGTGCGATCCGAGAAACATGACGCTGACTGGGTACGCATATCGGTGGAGGATTCCGGAACAGGCATCAAGCCGGAGGACGAAAAGCGGATCTTCGAGGCCTTCTTTACGACGAAGACAGATGGAATGGGGATGGGGCTATCGATTTGCCGGTCAATCGTCCAATCGCATGGCGGCCGTATAACGGTAGCAAGGGTAATGCCGCGCGGATCGGTCTTCCAAGTCATTTTGCCCGGCACTAGGACCTAGTGCTGCCCCATGAAGAAGCAAACGGTCGAGTCTGTCGTGTACGTCATCGACGACGACGCCTCTGTGCGCGACTCCCTAAAAAGTCTCTTTGGGTCGGTCGGTTTGCACGTCGAGCTGTTCGAGTCTGCCGACGACTTTCTGCAAATTCAACATCCGGACGTCGCTTGCTGCTTGGTACTCGATGTCCGGTTGCCCGGCCTCAGCGGCCTCGAGTTCCAGAGCGAATTGGGAATGACGGGAACGGATTTGCCCATAATCTTCATGACTGGCCATGGGGATATTCCAATGACTGTGCAGGCGATGAAGGCGGGGGCCGTTGAATTCCTGACCAAGCCTTGTCGTGACCAGGAACTGCTTGATGCGGTTCGCCTTGCAATCGAACGCGATCGAGCAAGGCGCAAAGACGAGAAGAACATGACCGTCCTGAAGAGTCAGTTCGCGTCGCTAACCGCGCGTGAGAAGGAGATCCTGGGCTTCGTCACCTCCGGTCTTCTGAACAAGCAGATTGCGGCGGAGCTGGGTATTAGCGTCGTGACGGTGAAGATGCACCGCGGCAACATCATGCGAAAAATGCGAGCCCGGTCGTTGGCAGACCTTGTCCGGATGGCTGATCTCTTAGGCGTGTCGCGTGCCAAGCCCACGGCACCCTAGACCTAAGTCTACTTTCCTTCGACCTTCCAAAACGCCACCTTAGCATCGGCATTTAGTAGCGAATCAAGAAGCGGACAGAGGAGTCTGATAGCGCCAGACATTCGGCAGCTATCAGCTTCGCGTGACAGGAATTGTCGAAAACTCCAATGATCTCAATTGTTGATGATGATGAATCCGTTCGCGAGTCGACGAAAGCGCTGGTGAGGTCTCTCGGTTATGCCGCCCGCACGTTTGCTTCGGCCGAGGAGTTTCTGAACTCAAATCCGGACGATACCAGTTGCCTGATTCTCGACGTGCAAATGGAAGGCCTAAGTGGCGTTGAGCTTCAGGAGCGCTTGATCGCAGAGGGTCGGCGAACGCCAATCATCTTTGTCTCGGCCTTTCCTGATGAGAGGATACGCGACCATGCGCTCGGTGCCGGGGCGATCGGCTTCCTACGCAAGCCGTTCAGCGACGAGAAGCTAATCCACTGTATCGATTCCGCTCTCGCGCAATACGATTGCTGAATCGCATCAATTACCCCCTTCGAGCGAACATGTATCGCAAGACGTTTGGCCGCTGGCCAAAGCGAGCACGCTGAAGCGCCTGTTCCCGACTTCTAGACCAAGGTATGGGATGCCCCGTCGTTTTGGTGGGACACCCAATACCCACGTCCACTAGAGATTGCGCCCTCTTCCCGCGTAACGTTCTCACACCGTCACAAAAACAAGGTCACCATGACAAAGACGGACAACGGGAGGTCTCATGAAGCGCTCGCTTACGAGGGCGGCTCTCCGTCTCAAGAAATTGAGACTTGCTGGGGCCATTCAGGTCATCACCTGTGTCATCGGCGTCAACGCAGTTTCCGCGCTGGGCCAACACTTCAATGAAATTGCCGCCGACGCCATAGCCGACTGCATCGGAGGGCAAATTCTGCAGTCAATGCCCTTATTCGCCAGCATGAGTAGCGGTGGACTCGATGCGAGTTCGATTGCCACCCAGATAGCGATGGCCTTCCTCGGCAGTGCGCTTCTGACGATTTTTCCAAGCATCCTTTCGAAGCTGCGTGCGAGACCGCATTCCCGGTTTCTGTGCCTGGCATTGCCTTTGAGTAAAAGCGGAGCCGAGTACCCAACGGAGGACTAGCAATGAACAACACAGGGTTTTCAAAGCGGATCGAAATGGCACCGATCTTAGGATGGGTTCTCTCCGATGATGAACTGGCGATCCGGGCTCGTAGCCTCCTTCGATGGAAGACCCGTTACAATTCTATCCACGTGGAGGCTGAGAAGGGACACGTTACCCTCTCGGGACAGGTCGACTCGCCTTCCGACCGTGACGCAGCTGAGCAAATCATTCGCAAGCTGAGCGGTGTGGTTGGGGTCACAAACCGCATCAACGCCACATGTACGCGCTTCCGATTCCTGATCTGAGGGTCGCAGGTTCAAATCCTGCCGGGGTCACCACTCGCACTCTTGCCCAGCCCTACAGCCAGCTCATCAGCCTTCGCGTGCGCGGCAATTGGGTCGCGCTTGCGGCCGGCGCCCGGCGCTCATCGCGACTTTCGCTGGCAGGGTCCGGCCAGGTTTCGGGGCGCTCGACATGCGGCGGCAGCACCGTGAGCCCGTTGCCGATCGAGCCGAACAGCTGACCTTCCATGAGACCCTTGGCTTGCCCCAGATTGGCGCCGCTCAAATCGGCTCGCATCAGCCTCGCTCTTGAGAGATCGGCTCTGTCGAGATTGGCGTTGCGCAGATTGGCGTAAGAGAGATTGGCCCGGTCGAGACGCGCATGGGTCAAATCGGCCTCAGACAGATCGGCGCCCTCGAGATTGGCCTCAGACAGGGTGGCGCGGCCGAGCCTTGCCCCGCGCAGCCGCGCGTTCGCCAAATTGACCGGCCCTCCGGTGAGCGGGCCCAACTGGCATTCGATCACGGAAGGGGCAATGCCGGTGAGATCGGGGATGATCCAGGGATAGTCGTCGCGCCAAGCGTTCCACGCGCGGGCTCCCCGTCGCAGGATCTCGCTCCATTCTGCGGGCCCACAACGCAATATATCTATGGGCTCTGGGACGCACACCATCGCCACACACTCAACGCTACATAGATACGGGAACAGGTACGCAGAACTGACTGCCTCGGACGGTAGAGCAAATCCGGTCGCATTCCTATTGCGCTCATGCTCGCGCGTGACGGTTCTTTGACATCCGTGGCGCGCGCAACACACTTGGTAAAGCCGATGCCTCGTCGCGGCCGACGCGGTCTGCTAAATTGAATCTCAACTCGCTGACCTAAGTGCAATCCGGCCCGAGCGAAATCATGCGCACAGCCTCTCGCCCGAGCGTCTGGTTCTGGATTCTTGTCGCCGTCGTCGCTATCGCCGCCGCCGCCGCGGCAGTCGCGCCGGGCCTCTACCGCACCGCCGTGCTCGGGTCCGGCTTCCTCGCCCAACGGCTGTGCGGGGATGTATTCATCTCTAAACGTGACCCCGACGCCGTGCTTGCCGAGGATTTAAGCGGTCCTGGCTACGAGCTCGTGTGGTTCTTTCAGCCGAGCGTTGACCGCGAGAGGCGGCTTGTCACAGCCTCGGCCTTCGGTATCGGCCGGCAAATCTCCGTTTTCCGAGAAGGGTTTGGCTGCACGCACGTTATCGGCAAGAGCGAGGGCGAGCTTCGCGATGAGACCGCAAATCTGTTCGCCACAACTCCGGCGCCCGACCTCCACGCGCTTTGGCCAGAAGGGGAACGCGTCGATCTTGAGGCGCTTCCGAAAGGTGTGGACGGCCCCGCGCTCGAAAGGGCGATGGACGCGGCTTTCGCCGAGCCTGATCCGGCCCATCCCCGCCATACGCGTGCGCTGGTGGTCGTCTATCAAGGCCGCATCGTGGCTGAGCGCTACGCGCCTGGCTTCGATGCCGGCATGCCGCTTTTGGGTTGGTCTTTGAGCAAGGCCGCGCTCAATGCGCTGGTGGGGGAGCGCGTCGCGGACGGCAAGCTTGCTCTTGGCGACAGGGCGCTGCTGCCGGATTGGCAGGGAAGCGATGATCCACGCCGCGACATCACGCTTGACGAGCTCCTCCGCATGACGAGCGGGCTTGCTTTCGATGAGGCCTATTCGAACTTCAGCAGCGACATCACCCAGATGCTGTTTGTGCAAGGCGACATGGCGGGCTTCGCTGCCTCAAAGTCTCTCATTCATCCGCCCGGCACCGTTTGGCACTATTCCGGGGGCACCTCGCTCATTCTTTCCCGCCTGTTGCGCAATTCGTTTCAGAGCGAGCGGGACTATCTGCGCTTTCCGCGCGAGCGGCTGTTCGAGCCACTCGCCATGCGGAGCGCGGTTATCGAGGCGGACGACTCCGGTACCATCGTCGCCGCGTCCTTTATGTATGCCTCGGCGCGCGATTGGGCGCGGCTCGGGCTCCTGTTCCAGCAGGATGGCACGTGGCAAGGCCGGCGCCTGCTGCCCGAAGGTTGGGTCGCCTACACCCTGACGCCGGCGAGCGCCGCCCCCGACGGGAGATACGGCGCCCATATGTGGCTGAAGATTCCCGAGGCACGGGATCTCGGCGAGCCGCCGATGCTCGAGGAGTCCTATTACATGCTCGGCTACGACCAGCAGGTCATCGCCGTCATCCCGTCGCGCGAGCTCGTGCTCGTGCGCCTTGGCCTCTCGCATGACAACAACTCAACCGAACTTGCGCGAAATCTTGCGGCCATCCTCCACGCGTTCCCGGCAAAGCGTTCGGAATAAAAGTCTCGGACTTGCGCAAATTCGTTGCGGAGAGGCGATTTCGTGCGTGGGAACCGCGGCGAGGCGCCGTGCGTTTAGCATCGCTGGTCGTTGAGAGATAAAGGGCGATGTTCCAAAGCGAAATGAAGACTGCACTTGGTGCCGGGAACGAACGGCAAGCCGCGCCTGCTGCGACCCGACGCTGCGGGTTCGGTCCTGAAGCGCTAGAGACGCTTGAGCGGACGATCGACGACGTATGGAGCGAGCTCGCCGCCGACGGCGTCGCCGGCGGCCGCGCGTTGCGCAACCGGCTCGCGCAGAAGCTGATCGCCTTTGCCTGCCAAGGCCGCGCCGACATCCAGGCGAAGGAGCTGCTGCTCCGCACGTTCCGCAACGAGACCCTGGCCGCTCTCCATGCCGGACATGTGCCGGCAAAGCCGTGGTCTGCGGCTTAAGAAACAGCCTTGCAAAATCACCAATTAATGAACGGCTTGCCGGGACCTGAAGTCTGGCGGTCGGCCTTCGGCCGCGTCATAGTGCTGATCCCCCTCTTGAGGGAAATCCTTGATGACCCCAGCCGCCCTCATTTTCGTGGTTTGCCGCGCCCTCGCTGATCAGGGTCCGCTGGACGTGAACGGCTTCCCCGTCGACGGCATCAAGCTCGACTATGGGTCCTGCCGTAACGAGGTCGTGCAGATCTACGACCAGACCGAAGGCCAGAGCACGGCGCAGCATCCCGACCTGTCCAATCCCAATGTCTGCTCGCGTATGTCCTTGATGCAGACGGCGCCTTGGGAGGAGGATCATCCGGGCTGGTATGTGCGTCAGGTGAAGTGCCCGCATCCTGACGGCACCTTCCCCGGCGACACCGACGTCTAGCGCAAAGATTGGTTTGCCAGTCATGCCCCAAGGAGCTTGGTCAGCACGTCGAGCTCGTCACGATTGAGATCCGACACCGCCCAGAAATCGTATTCGCCGTCGCTCCAGCTCTCGATGTTGTAGCCGTTGCGGCGAAGCTCCTCGTGGCGCATCGGCCCGCTGGCGTGAGGCCTAATGAACACGTTGATCACGTGGTCGCGGCGGCGAAACACGATTGCCGCCACCCTGCGGCCGTCGAAATAGTCGACCCGGCCTCCAACCAGAGGGAAGCCTTGCGCGGCGAGGTCGCGCACCTTCGGCGCAAAGTCGAGCTTGCCGGCGAACCAGGGACCGACGCGGTGCGGATCGGCAGAGGCGACATCGAACGGCTGCGCGGCCATGAGCGAGCGCACATGAGCGGCTACAAGCTCGCGCGACAGGCTGTCGGACTGGACGGCGCCGAGCAAGATCCAGTAGCCGGCGGCCAAGCCGATGAGCGCCAACTTCTCCGCTATGCGGCTGGCGAGCCCTGCCGGTGCTTCATACGGCGGGAGCCGCTTGAGCTTGCCGCGCAAGACGCGAAGCTCCTCGAGATGAAGCTGGCATTCCGTGCAACCGCGAACGTGCTGCGCCACCGCCTCTTGATCCGAGAGCGCGAGCTCGCCGTCGGCGAACGGCTCCAACAGGTCGGTGACCTCTTCACAGCTTGCTGCGCTCATCTCCTTCACCACTCTCTATGAGCGCTTCGCGCAAGGCGCGGCGCGCTCGTGACAGGCGCGACATGACGGTGCCGATGGGAAGCTGCGTGATGTCTGCGATCTCCTGATAGCTCATGTCCTCGAACTCCCTGAGCACGACGATCTCGCGGTAGTGCTCCGGAAGGCTGGCCAGTGCGGCACGGACGGCTTCCTGCTCGGCCTTGGCGATCACTTGGCGCTCAGGCACGCTCGTCACGTCGCGAAGCGCGTTGCGCAGGAGAGGATCGTCGTCGCTCAGCATGTCTCTGAGCACGATGACGTTGCTGCGCCCCTTCCGCCGGCGGAGCATGGTCAGGCAGGTGTTGCGGACGATCTTCAACAGCCAGGCGGCACTGCTGCCGCCACGATATTGCGGCAGCGCCTCATAGGCCTTGAGGTAGGCGTCCTGCACCGCGTCCTCAGCCTCATGGGCGTCGCGCAGAAGCCAGCAGGCGAGATTATAGGCCGCGTCGAGATGCGGCAGCATCAGGTCTTCGAACTGGCTGCGCTTTGGTCGTCCAGGCACGGTCTCCGCTCCACTGGCTTAAGACGCCTTTAGCCCCGTTCTTATTCCCGCAACCGGGCGAAATATTTTCTCGGATGTGAACGCCTCGCCCGCTGAAAGCCGGGAATAAGACCGCGCCTCGAAGCGTCCTATCCCGGTATGGCCTCTTGGCCGACCCACCACACTAATACGCGGAGCGAGTGATGAAACAGATGGTTGCGCTATATGTTGGACTGCCGTTTGCCGCCTTGATCGGATTGGCGCTGCCGGCGCAGTGCGACGAAGTCAGAGACTTCTATATCAAGACCGTACATCTCGACGGCAACACGAGCACCAAGGGCGACGCCGATCACAAGCCGGAGGCGTTTCCCACGGCACCGTTGCCCGATGGCGGCGGCCTCGTCCTGAGCAAGCCGGACGCCGAGGGCAAGTGGCGTATCCGCGCCTTCACCTTCGAGCCCTCGCAGATCGTGGTCAAAGCAGGCGAGCCGATCAGGCTGCATTTTGTTGGGGTGCAAGGAATGTCGCACGACATTCACCTCGAAGGTGACGGCGTCGACCAGAAGTTTTCTCTGGAGCGCGGCAACATGCACACGGTCGACCTCAAGCCGGAGAAACCGGGCATCATCGAGATCGAGTGCTATACGCACCAGCCGGCGATGAAAGGCGAGATCGTCGTCTTGCCGCAGTAGTCGCCGCAAAAGGGCTTTGCGGTCGGGCTAGGCGCTTTGGCGTCGCCCCGATCGCTTGCCCTACCTGGTGGGCATCGGCTTTTCGCCGCGATAGTCGTAGAAGCCGCGCTTGGTCTTGCGTCCGAGCCAGCCGGCCTCGACATATTTCACCAAGAGCGGGCAGGGCCGGTATTTGGAATCGGCTAGCCCCTCATAGAGCACCTGCATGATCGACAAGCAGGTGTCGAGGCCGATGAAATCGGCGAGCTGCAGCGGGCCCATGGGATGGTGGGCGCCGAGCCGCATCGCCGTATCGATGGCATCGACCGAGCCCACGCCCTCATAGAGCGTGTACACCGCCTCGTTGATCATCGGCAGGAGGATCCGGTTGACCATGAAGGCGGGGAAATCCTCCGACACGGCGGTGGTCTTGCCCAGCGTCCCGACGAACTCCCGGGCCTTGGCGAAGGTCACGTCCTCGGTGGCGATGCCGCGGATCATCTCGACCAGCTCCATCACCGGCACCGGGTTCATGAAATGCAAGCCGATGAAGCGCTCAGGACGGTCGGTGGCGGCGGCGAGCCGGGTGATGGAGATCGACGAGGTGTTGGTGGCGACGATGGCCTCTGGCTTGAGGAAGGGACAAAGCGCCACGAAGATTTTGCGCTTCACCGTCTCGTCTTCGGTCGCCGCCTCGATCACCAGGTCAGCGTCCGACAAGCCTTGATAGTTCTCGGCATAGGTGATGCGGGAGAGCGCCTGCTTGCGATCCTCCTCGGTAATCTTGCCCGAAGCGACCTGGCGGGTGAGGTTCCTGTCGATCAGCTCGATCGCCTTGTCGACCTTCTCCTTGGTCAGGTCGGTGAGCACGACGTCGTAGCCTGCGAGCGCGATCACATGCGCTATGCCGTTGCCCATTTGCCCGCTGCCGATGATTCCGATCTTGCGAATGGGCGTCATGTCATTCTCCTGCGGCGAAGGCTCGGTGAGAATTCCCTTCGCGCCAACTATCTCGTCCATGGTCATTCCTCATGCACCCGCTGGATCAGTACCCTGCCTTTTTCAGCTCGGCGTCGAGCTCCGGCAGGACGGTGAACAGATCGCCGACGAGGCCGTAATCGGCGACTTGGAAGATAGGGGCCTCGGCATCCTTGTTGATGGCGACGATGACTTTCGAATCCTTCATGCCGGCGAGATGCTGGATGGCGCCGGAAATGCCAACGGCGATGTAAAGCTCGGGCGCCACCACCTTACCGGTCTGGCCGACCTGGTGATCGTTCGGCATGTAGCCGGCATCGACCGCAGCCCGGGAGGCTCCCACAGCTGCACCGAGACGGTCGGCCAGGGGCTCGATCAGCGTCTTGAAGTTTTCGCCTGATTGCATCCCGCGCCCGCCTGAGACGACGATGCGCGCCGCGGTCAGCTCCGGCCGCTCGCTCACGCTGATCTCGCTCTTCTCGAAGCTCGACAGGCCAAGCGCCGCCGGCGGCGTGACGGCCTCGACCGCGGCGCTTCCACCCTCGCCCACCGAGGCGAAGGCGGTAGTGCGCACGGTCGCGACGATCTTCTTGTCGCCGGTCTTGACCGTCTCGAGCGCGTTTCCGGCATAGACCGGACGCACGAAGGTGTCCGGCGACTTCACCTCGATAATGTCGGAGATCTGCGCCACGTCGAGCAGAGCCGCCACGCGCGGAGCGACGTTCTTGCCCATGGTGGTGGCCGGCGCGAGCAGCACGTCGTAATTTTGCATCAGCGGCACGATCAGATTGCCCGTCTCTTCGGCAAGGCGCTCTTTCAGCTGCGGCGCATCGGCGAGCAGCACCTTGCGCACACCGGCAAGCTTGGCCGCTTCTTCGGCAACGCCCCCGGCATTCTCGCCGGCGATAAGGATATCGACCTCGCCGCCGAACTTTGCAGCAGCGTCGAGCACCTTAGCGGTCGCCGGGGCCAGAGTTCTTGTTGTCGTGCTCGGCGAGAAGCAGGACCGCCATCTTAGAGAACTCCCGCCTCGTTCTTCAACTTCTCGATGAGGGCGGCGACGCTGTCGACCTTGATGCCCGCCTCGCGCCCCTTTGGCTCGGCGACGCCGAGCACCTTGAGCCTCGGCGCGATGTCGACGCCGAGCGCCTCTGGCGTCGTCTCGTCGATCGGCTTCTTCTTGGCCTTCATGATGTTGGGCAGCGAAGCGTAGCGCGGCTCGTTGAGCCGGAGGTCCGTGGTGATCACCGCGGGGCGCGAAAGCAGCAGGGTCTCGAGCCCGCCATCGACCTCGCGCACCACGCGCACTTTGCCGTTGGCGAATTCGATCTTCGAGGCGAAGGTGCCTTGCGGCCAGCCGAGCAGACCAGCCAGCATCTGGCCCGACTGATTGGCGTCGTCGTCGATCGCCTGCTTGCCCATGATGACGAGGTCGGCCTTCTCGTTCTCGACCACGCGCTTCAGCACCTTGGCGACGCCAAGCGGCTCGACCAGCGCGTCGGTCTTCACCAGAATGGCGCGGTCGGCGCCCATGGCTAGCGCGGTGCGAAGCGTGTCTTGCGATTTGACCGAGCCGATCGACACGGCGACCACCTCGGTCGCCTCCCCGCGCTCCTTGATGCGAACCGCCTCTTCGACGGCGATCTCGTCGAACGGGTTCATCGACATCTTGACGTTGGCGAGGTCGACCCCGGTGCCGTCAGACTTGACGCGAACCTTGACGTTGAAGTCGACGACACGCTTCACAGGAACGAGAATCTTCATGCGGCTATTCTTTCCCGCACGTGCTTTTGTTTCCCCCCGAACGCACACGAAGCACGTTATCTCGCAAGTGCGAGATGGCCCGGACGGTACTGCCGGCAACCGCGCAAGTCAATGGTTTCTAGGCTTTTCGAGCGGCTCTCAGGCCCCTCCCCGCGTGCGGTCGAACAGCGGTACACCGCGCCGCCGCATGAACAGGATCAGGATCGCGCCTGCCGCCAAACCCCCGATATGCGCCCCCCAGGCGACACTCTCCTCGGTATCGATGAGGAGGTTGGCGAATTGCGCGAGAATCCAAAAGCCAAGCGCCCAATAGGCAGTGATCTTGATTGGAATGCGCCACAGCGCGAGCACCCAGACCTTCACGTTTGGGTGCAAGATCAGATAGGCGGAGATGATGCCGGCCACCGCACCGCTTGCGCCGATCAGCGGCAGCTCCGAGTCCGGCATGAGCCAGGAATGGACGACCGCCGCGAAGATCCCGCACATCAGATAGAACATGACGAAGCGGAGATGGCCCATGGCATCCTCGACATTGTCGCCGAACACCCAGAGGAACAGCATGTTGCCGAGGAGGTGAATCCAGCTTCCGTGCAGGAACATGTAGGTGACGAGGGTGAAGCGGTCGGGCACGAGGAAAGGCGACAGGATGGTTTCATCGCCAAGTCCGTGCCCCATGAGCTCGGCCGGGATGGCGGCGAAGGCGGCGAGATTCTCCTCGTCGAGCGGAATGAACCAGCCGGTCTGAAAGATGAGGTAGATGGCGATGTTGAGGACGATCAGCGAGACCGTCACATACTGATAGTCGATGCTCTTTAGCGGATTGGTGTCATGGAGGGGGACGAACACGGGGACACGCTTGGGGGCTTCGCTACCGGTTCTGGCCAGGGACCCACAGCACGTCGGATTGGCCCTTATCGTTGGCGTAGCGTGCCGCGACGAACAGAAAATCCGAAAGCCGGTTGATGTAACGGAGCGCGCTGCCGCCGACCGGCTCGTTCGGCCGCGCCGCAAGCGCCACCATGAGCCGCTCGGCGCGGCGCGAGATCGTGCGCGCAAGGTGCAGAAAGCTCGCCGCTTGCGTGCCGCCCGGAAGCACGAAGGAGCGCAAAGGCTGAAGCTCGCGGTTCAGCGCGTCAATCTCGCTTTCGAGCCGCTCGACTTGCGCATCCGACACCGACAATCGCCCCCGCGCGTCCTTGCTTTCGTCCGGGTAGCAGAGCTCGGCGCCGAGGTCGAACAGATCGTTCTGGATGCGCGCGAGCATGGCATCGAGCGCTTGGTCCGATCGCGTGTGCAGCCTGGCAAGGCCTATTGCGGCGTTGGACTCATCGAGCGTGCCGTAGCATTCGACACGAAGGTCGAATTTGGCCACCCGGCGCCCTGAGCCGAGCGCGGTCGTCCCGTCGTCGCCGGTGCGCGTATAGATCTTGCTGAGAACGACCATTGCCCACCGCCACGCTCGCGCGGATTCAACCTCTAGAAGTAACGGCTAGCCTAACTGGACGCGAAAGGGGGTCAAGCCTTCGTGAAAGGGAACAGTCACCGGACTCAATACTTGCCGGAGAAGTAGATGGCCGCCATGACGAGGCAAAGGGCGATAAATTGCAGTACCACGCGCCAGCGCATCAAGGTCTGGCTGAGGTTTGGGCTGCCGCCACGCATCATGTTCCACAGGCCGAGCAACAGCACGGTGGCGACGGCCGCAAGGGCAAACGGAATGATATAGGCCGTCAATGTATGCATGGCTGACCCCTGGTCGGCGGCTTTTCATGGGTTGTAACGCTTTGGCAGGACAAGCGTTCGGCGCCGCGAGCCGAATTCTAGTTCCGCCTGGCTACGGCGTCGAGGGCACCCACGGGGAGGATCCTGCGTAACAGGGCCACGGCGTAGCCTCGGAAGGGTGACGTAGTAGCGAAATTTGGGCCGCTTGCTCTCCAAAGCATGCACGAGCTTCGCGGCCACGGCCTCGGGCCCGAGCTTGAAGGTCTGCTTGCCGCCCTCCTCCATGCGGGCGATACGGATCTTGTAGATGTCGCGGTGGTGCGAGGCGTCGAGATCGACGTTTCGCCGGTAAGCCTCGATCGCATGCTCGACGAAGCGGGTGGCGATCGGACCAGGCCTGCTCGGCCGCGGCTTCAATCGAAACCGGCTCGGTATAGTCGAGATAGAGGCTCTCGACCCCGACCTCATCCTTGAGGCGGGCGATGTCTTCAGGCTTTCGCGCGGTGGCGAACACGCGCCAGCCGCGTGCCTTCATGGTCTCGGCCGCGCAAAGCCCGATGCCCGACGAGCAGCCGGTGATGAGGATCGACCGCTCAGGGATCTGGTCGACGGTCAATGTGTGGTTGAGTCGCTTCCCTCAGGCGGAAGGACCTTCTGCTTGATGCCCTTGAGGCCGCTCATGAAGATATCGGTGATCTTCTTCTTGGCGTCGTCGTCGGAGACGCCGTTCGCGTCGAATGTCGCTTCCCAGGAGATCGTCGTGCGCTGCGGGTCCCTCTCGTCCTCTTCGACGTGAAACTTCGCCTTGTAGTTCTTCACCGGCAGCGGGCTTTCGATGATCTCGTAGCTGTAGCTGGTATCGTCGGACTCAAGCAGCTTCTCCTTGATGGTGCCGCCGTTCTTGAGCGTAAGGGTGCGGAAGGTGGTGCCCCCCTCCTCGGTCTGTTTGCAATCGGCGACCAGCGGGTGCCAGTCCTTGATGGCGCAGAAATCCCCGGCAATGGCCCAGACCTTTGGCGGCACTGCCGGCGCGTTGATCTTCTTGCTGACCTCGATGGCGTAGGCTGAACCGGTCCCCAGGGCGAGCGCGGCCAGCGCGGCAACCACCACTTTCACGTTAGGCATGCGTCTCCTCCAGTTTGCAAAATTTATGGCGTCTTCTGGCAATGCCACGACCATAGCATGGCAGCGTTGCTTGGAAGGTGGAGCAAAGCGACACAAGCTGAACGCTGACCTAAGCGCTTGGGTTCAGCCTTCGAGCAGGCGCCGGGCGATGACGTGGGCCTGGATCTCGGCGGCGCCCTCGAAGATCGACAGGATGCGGGCGTCGCACAACACGCGGCTGACCGGATATTCCAGCGCAAAGCCGTTGCCGCCGTGGATCTGCAGTGCGTTGTCGGCTGCGGCCCAGGCGGCACGCGCCGCGAGCAGCTTGGCCATGCCGGCTTCGAGATCGCAGCGGCGGCCGGCGTCCTTCTCGCGCGCGGCGAAATACGTGAGCTGGCGGGCAAGCAGGATCTCGGCCGCCATCATCACGAGCTTGTCGGCGACACGCGGGAAGCTCACGATCGGCTTGCCGAACTGGATGCGCTCGGTGCCGTATCTCAAGCCGAGATCGAGCGCGGCCTGGGCCACGCCGATGGCGCGCGCAGCGGTCTGGATGCGCGCCGCCTCGAAGGTCTGCATCAGCTGCTTGAAGCCCTGGCCCTCGACCTGCCCAAGCAGATTGGCGGCAGGCACGGCGAAGCCGTCGAAGGAGATGTCGAACTCCTTCATGCCGCGATAGCCGAGCACCTCGATCTCGCCGCCGGTCATGCCGTCGGCCGGGAAGGGATTGTCGTCGGTGCCGCGCGGTTTCGGTGCCAAGAACATCGAAAGCCCGCGATAGCCCTTCTCGGATGGATTGGTGCGGGCGAGCACGGTCATGAGGTCGGCGCGGGCGGCGTGGGTGATCCAGGTCTTCTGCCCGGTGATGCGATAGACATCGCCATCCTTCACCGCGCGGGTGGTGAGCGAGGCGAGGTCCGAGCCGGTGTTCGGCTCGGTGAACACCGCCGTGGGCAGCACTTCGCCGCTCGCGATCCGCGGCAGCCATTCCTGCTTCTGGGCGTCGGTGCCGTCGTTCAGGATCAGTTCCTCGGCGATCTCGGAGCGCGTGCCGAGACTGCCGACGCCGATATAGCCGCGGCTGAGCTCCTCTGAGACCACGCACATGGCCTCCTTGCCGAGGCCGAGCCCGCCATACTCTTCCGGCAGCGTGAGCGCGAACACGCCGAGCTCGGCCATCTGGCCGATCAGCTCCATCGGCACATACTCGTCCTTCAGGTGCCAGTCCTGCGCATGAGGCACGACCTCGGCCTCGGAGAAGCGGTGCATCTCCTCGCGCATGGCGGTGATCGTCTCGTCGAGGCCGGTATCGCCATACGACACGGCACCTTGCGAGCCGCGGATCAGCGCGATGGCGCGGGCGCGGGTGGCGGGGGTAGTGGCGGCGATGAGGTCGCGGACATTGGCGGAGAGAAACGCCGTCTGGTCCTTCTCGGACACACCGAGCTCATGCGTGCGCGCGATCTCGCCCTGGCTCATCGGCACGCCGCCGGCGAGCTGCGAGGCATATTCGGCGGCGCCGATCTGCGCGAGCAGAGCCTCCATCTCGCCGAAGCGGCCTTCGTCGGACATGCGGCGCGCGTAGCTCGCGATCTGGTTGAGCGCCTCGGCATAGGTGGCGATCCAGGCAAGCCCATGCGCCGCATGCTGCTCGCGCTCGAGCGCGTCGCCGTCGATTTTGCCGCCCTGGCTGACCTTGCCGGCGACGGCCTCGCGGCAGCGGTCGCGCAAGCCGTTGGCCGCCTCCGCCGCCGAGTTTAGAAGTGGAATGAGATCGGGAAGGCTGGACTCAGAAGATTTGGACAGAGTTTCGCTGGCGATTGTCACGGCATCGATGCCCTTGCTGGTCATGGCCGGGCTTGTCCCGGCCATCCACGAATTTCTATTGTCATTCCCGCGAAGGCGAGAATCTAGTAGCCACGGCCACCGAAGGACGGCCCAGGATTACTAGATTGCCCGGTCAAGCCGGGCAATGACAAGAAGACGTGGATGCCCGGAACAAGCCCGGGCATGACAATTCATGAGGGATTGAGGCTCAGCCGCCATGCATCTGCTTGCTGGCTTCGATCACGTCCTCGAAGGTGCGAAGGCCGGTGCAAGGTGCTGAGACCAGCACCGCCATATTGCCCGGGCGATGTTGGTTCTTCATCATCCGCATATGCGCCTTGGGGATCTGCTCCCAGGGGAACACTTCCGACATGCACGGATCGATGCGGCGCTCGACCACGAGCTTGTTCGCCTGGCTCGCTTGCAGCAGGTGGGCGAAGTGCGAGCCTTGCACGCGCTTCTGATGCATCCACACATAGCGCGCATCCATGGTGAGGTTGTAGCCGGTGGTGCCAGCGCAGAACACGACCATGCCGCCGCGCTTCACCACGAAGCAGGAGACCGGGAAGGTCGCCTCGCCGGGATGCTCGAACACGCAGTCGACATTGACGCCCTTGCCGGTGATTTCCCAGATCGCCTTGCCGAAATTGCGCGTTTCCTTCAGCCACACATCGTATTCCGGCGTGCCGACCGCCGGCATCTGCCCCCAGCATTTGAAGTTGTTGCGGTTGATCACGCCCTTGGCGCCGAGCGACATGACGAAGTCGCGCTTCTCGTCGTCCGACACGACGCCGACGGCGTTGGCGCCGGTGGTGGCGATCAGCTGCACCGCCATCGAGCCGAGGCCACCTGAGGCGCCCCACACGAGCACGTTATGGCCGGGCTTCAGCGTGTGCGGCCGGTGGCCGAACAGCATGCGATAGGAGGTAGCGAGGGTGAGCGTGTAGCAGGCAGCCTCTTCCCAGGTGAGATGCTTCGGCCGCTCCAAAAGCTGGCGGTCCTGCACCCGGGCGAATTGAGCAAAGGAGCCGTCGGGAGTCTCGTAGCCCCAGATGCGCTGCGACGGCGAGAACATCGGATCGCC
The DNA here is from genome assembly GCA_963825835.1 of uncultured Alphaproteobacteria bacterium. Taxonomy (GTDB): domain Bacteria; phylum Pseudomonadota; class Alphaproteobacteria; order Rhizobiales; family Methyloligellaceae; genus Methyloceanibacter. Next base: position 38,710 of record CAWGVA010000038.1, read on the forward strand.
GCCGTTACACTCCTCGTCGTCGCCGTCATCCTGGTTGCAGTGGATGACGACCTCGTCGCCCACCTTCCACCGCTTCACCTTTGAGCCGACGGCCCACACGATGCCGGACGCGTCTGAGCCGGCGATATGATACGGGTTCTTGTGCACGTCGAGCGTCGACATCGGCTTGCCGAGCGAGGCCCACACGCCGTTGTAATTGACGCCGGCAGCCATGACGAGCACGAGCACCTCGTGGCTATCGAGGGGCCAGGTCGGCAGCACTTCGATCTGCATCGCCTGGTCGGGCTCGCCGTGCCGTTCCTTGCGGATGGCCCAGGCATACATGCTTGCCGGCACGTGTCCGAGCGGCGGGATTTCGCCGATCTGGTAAAGGTCCTTCAAGGTGCCCTGGTCGGGCGCCACCGCTGCCAATGACATCTCGTTCATCCGTTGGTTCCCCGCTAACGGGCCTTTTTGCACTGCGACAATTGTCAATCATCCATCTCGCGACTGCAACATTTTTGCGTCGCCGCCGATATAACTCTGAATTGCCGGATTTGATGCGTGAAAAGGCCCTTAGGCGACCCCCCGATAGCCATAATCCCCGTCGCGGGCAGAGCCTTAGCAAGAACGGCGACCCATCGCCAGTGCCGTTTTTTGCTCGTTCTTGCCCAAATCCGCGACAAAGTGGCGAGGACGCTCTCCGATCCAAGCTCGAACTCCCCAAATGAAGCAGCGTTCCTTCCCACGAGCACCGAGGCGCGTGGATGGCGCGGAGAATGCAATGATGCACAGATTCTTTTTGCCGGCAGTGGCGGGGCTTGCCCTCGCCTTGACGATTTCGGCCCCTGCTGAGGCAGCAGGCGGCGGCGGTATTGGCGGCGGCGGTATGGGCGGCGGCAGGGGAATGTCCCTCGGTGGCGGGGGCTTTGGCCATGCAGGCCTTGGCGGCAGCCTCGTCGGCGGCGGCCTTAGTCATGGCGGCCTGGGTGCCGGTGCTGGGAGTTTTGGCCACGCCGGCTTGGGCGTGGGGATCGGCGGTGAAGGCGCTGGACGTGGAGCGATGAGCTACGGCCTTGGCAGCGGGCACGGCCCCATCGGCCTCGGCGGCAGCCGCGCGCCCATCGGCCCCAGTCTCACCAAAGGGATCGGCACTCCCGGCGGCGACGATCTTCATCTCGGGCTGAGCAGCCATGAGCTTGGGCTCGGCAGCAATTTCGGCCTTGATGCCCCCGACAACGTCTTGAGCCGCGCTGCCCGCGTGGGCAACCCGCCAATCATCTCCGGCATTGGCAGGCAAGCTGATGACCGGCCAAGCCTCAAAGCCCTCGACTCGGAAATGACAGGCGACAGCCAACATTCGTCTCAAGACGCCAAGGGTTCGCAGGCGAGCAGCGACGGCTCCAAGAACGACAGCTTCAAAAAGGACAAAGAGCAGGCGGAGCGGTCCGACGCACTCCAAGAACAAGGGCAGATACTGCTGCAACAGCAACTCGCGGCCGAACGGCAAGCCGACCTACCACCGACTCCCACGCCGCCAAGCCCAGCCGCCTCGACAGCGGCCGTCCCGTCGCCGGCAGCGCCGACCCTTCCCGATGTGTCCCCTGTGGTGACCACCGCCCTCGGCTCAGGCGAGGTGACGATGATCGGCGCGTATTTTGCTCAGCACGGGGCGCCGGTCGCAGCTGTTCCGACGAGCAGCGTCAATGTCAGCGTCGGCGGCACGGTCCCCGACAGCGTCGCGCTGTTTCCGCCGCCTTACGACCTTGTCAGCCAAGTCTCAGACCCTGACTTCTCTTACTTCGTGTGGGGGCAGAACCTCGTGATCGTCGACGGCCAGACCAACGTCGTGAGCGCCATCGTCCCCGACGTGCTCGCGCATCAAGACTGAGCGCCTCGCAAGCTCAGTCTGTAGGGTGGGCACGCTTCGCTTTGCCCCTAGGCGTCCGATGGGCGCCGCCTTTCGCATACCTGCCCTTAACCCATCCTGTGCCACGCGAAGCGCAAGGCACGAATATTGCTCCGAAGCTCTTGGCGTGCTTCGATGCATCAAGCGAATTCAGCGATCGGCGAATCCATGAGCGGAAAGACTAAGCGCGACAAACCCTGGATGTTCCGCACCTATGCGGGCCATTCGACGGCGAAGGCCTCGAACGAACTCTACCGGCAGAATCTGGCCAAGGGGCAGACCGGGCTTTCGGTCGCTTTCGATCTGCCGACGCAGACCGGGTACGATTCCGACGACCCGCTCGCCCGCGGCGAGGTTGGCAAGGTCGGCGTGCCGATCTCTCATCTCGGCGACATGCGCGCGCTGATGCATGGCATCCCGCTCGCCGAGATGAACACCTCGATGACCATCAACGCCACGGCGGCGTGGCTGTTGTCGCTCTATGTGGCGCTCGCCGACGAGCAGGGCGTCGACCGGGGCAGGCTCACCGGCACGGTGCAGAACGACATCATCAAGGAGTACCTTTCGCGCGGCACCTATGTGTTTCCGCCCAAGCCCTCACTCAGGCTGATCAAGGACGTGATCGTCTACGCCGCGCGCGAGATCCCGAAATGGAACCCGACCAATGTCTGCTCCTATCATTTGCAGGAGGCCGGTGCGACGCCGACGCAGGAGCTTGCCTTTGCCCTCGCCACCGCCGAGGCCGTGCTCGACGAGGTGAGAAATTCTGGCGAGGTGTCGGCGGACGAATTTCCTCAAGTGCTTTCCCGCATCTCGTTCTTCGTCAATGCCGGGGTCCGCTTCATCACCGAAGTGTGCAAGATGCGCGCCTTCGTCGAGCTGTGGGACGAGATCACCGAGAAGCGCTACGGCGTCACCGATCCGGCGCTCCGCCGCTTCCGCTACGGCGTGCAGGTGAATTCGCTCGGGCTCACCGAGCAGCAGCCTGAGAACAACGTCTATCGCATCCTGCTCTCCATGCTCGCCGTCACGCTGTCGAAGAAGGCGCGCGCCCGCGCGGTGCAGTTGCCCGCCTGGAACGAGGCGCTCGGCCTGCCGACGCCCTGGGACCAGCAATGGTCGCTCAGGCTTCAGCAGATCGTAGCCTACGAGACCGACCTGCTCGAGTTCGGCGACATTTTCGACGGGTCCGAGGAAATCGAGAAGAAGGTTGAGGCGTTGAAGCAGGACGCCCGCGCCGAGCTTGCCCGCATCCAGGAGATGGGCGGGGCGGTCGCCGCCATCGACTACATGAAAGAGACGCTGATCGCGGCCAACGCCGCCCGCGTCGAAGCCATCGAGAAGGGCGAGCAGGTTCTCGTCGGCGTCAACGCCTATACCGAGACCGAGCCTTCGCCGCTTGCGGCGGCCGCCGACGGCATCATCACCGTGCCTGAGTTGGTCGAGATCGAGCAGGTCGCGGCGCTGCAAGCCTGGCGGCAGCGGCGCGACGACAAGGCGGTGCGCCAGGCGCTGGTCGATCTGAAATCGGCGGCAGCCGAAGGGCGCAATATCATGGAGCCGTCGATCGCCGCCGCCAAAGCTGGCGTCACCACGGGCGAATGGGGTGGGGTCTTACGCGAAGTGTTCGGTGAATATCGCGCGCCGACCGGCATCCATGCCAAGCGCCACCCCGACATGGCGCGGCTCGAAGAGGTGCGCCATCTGGTCGACGAGGTTTCCGGCAAGCTCGGGCGCAGACTCACTTTCGTGGTCGGCAAGCCTGGGCTCGACGGGCACTCGAACGGCGCCGAGCAGATCTCGGTGCGCGCCACCGACGTCGGCATGGACGTGGTCTATGACGGGATCAGGCTCACGCCGGCGCAGATCGTCGAGCAGGCGAAGGAGGCGAAGGCCCATGTGCTCGGCCTCTCCATCCTCTCAGGCTCGCATGTGGCGCTGGTGCGCGACGTGGCGCAGCGCATGCGCGAGGCAGGGATGGGCGAGGTTCCCATCGTGGTCGGCGGCATCATCCCGGCCGAGGACGTGAACGTGCTGAAGCAATGCGGCGCGTCCGCGGTCTATACGCCAAAGGACTTCCAGCTCAACGACATTATGGTCGGCATCGTGAAGCTGGTCGACGCCAAGGCGGCTGAGCTTGCCGAAACGTCGATCCCCGTGCCGCCGCTCCGGGCGCGCGAGCGCGTTCGCCTATGAGTCACTTCGTGACGTCCCTGAAGGCGCCTTCTGTCGCGCTCCTTGCGCTTGCTCCCCTTGCCGCGCTGGCGGAAGACAGCCCCAACCCCTGCCCTGCGGGCACCGTCGCCTCAGGCAGCGGCGACGTTATGGTCGAGGGCAAGCAGGCGGCCCGCGCCGGCGACGCCGCCGGCTGCGCCGGACCCATCATCGAAGGCTCGCCCGACGTGTTGATCAACGGCAAGCCGGCTGCGGTCCAAGGCGACAAGACCGGCTGCGGCGGCACGATCGTCTCCGGCGCCTCCGGCGTGTTCATCAACGGTAAGCCGATGGCGCGGATGGGCGATGCCGCGGGCTGCGGCGGCAAATAAACCTCAGGTCCAAGTACGCCTCCGTAGCCCTCCCCCGGCGTTGCGGCTAGAATGGCAGAATCGCCTGCCGGCGTCGGGAAGCCGGAGGCGTTGTCATTTGGGGGGTTTCATGAACTTCAGTCTGAGCGCACCGCGCAGGGAGACTTTCCTCGTCTCCGCCATCATCGCCATTCTTGTGGTCATCGGCATGATCGTGCCGCTGCCGTTCTTCACGAGCTACGCCCTTGGGCTGCTCTTGATCGCCTATCTGGTCCTCGCCGCGGGCGCGCTGATCGACGGTCTATAGGCGCCAACGCGCGGGGCAAGCCCTCAGCGGATTGCCACCAGAGGCTCGCGCACGACGATGCCGGCCTCCTCGCCGTCATCGTCGAACAGGTATGGCTTGAGCGCGCCGAACAGCTCGCGGCCGCGGATCGGCTTCGACACATAGCCGTCCATGCCGGCGGCGAGATAGTCCTCGCGGTCGCCCTTCATGGCGTGCGCGGTGAGCGCCACGATCGGCACCTCGCCCGCCTCTCCGCCCATCTTGCGGATGCGCTTGGTGGTATCCACACCATCGAGCTCAGGCATCATGATGTCCATGAGCACGAGATCGTAGTCCTTCGCCGCGAGCTGCTTGAGCGCCTGGGCGCCGTTCTCGACGACGTCGTAGGTGAGCCCGAACTCCTCCAGATACGCGCCGATCAGCATCCGGTTCACGGCGTTGTCCTCCACCACGAGAACATGGCCGGTGAGCGTGCCGGTGGCTTGCGTCTCCTTGGACGGGGCGCTCTCGGCCCGCTCGGCGGGGATCGTGAACCAGAACAGGCTCCCTTGTCCCGGCGCGCTCTCGCAGCCGATCTCGCCCTCCATCAGCTCGATCAGCCGCTTGGCGATGGAAAGGCCGAGCCCGGTGCCGCCAAATTGGCTCGCGCTGTGCGCGGCCTGGGCGTATGGCTGGAACAGCCGCTGCTTCTGGAACTCGCCGAAGCCGATGCCTGTATCGGTGACGTCGAACCGCAGTTTCAGCCTGCCGCCCGCCTCGCCGGCATTGGCATGCAGACGCACCGAGCCTGCTGAGGTGAACTTCACGGCGTTGTCGATGAGGTTGGTGAGCACCTGGCGAACGCGGCTCGCATCGCCGACGACGAAACGCGGGCAGCTCGGACCGACATTGACGACGCCTTCGATGCCTTTCTCCCGCGTCCGCGCCTGTAGTTCGCTGCCGACGCTCCTGACCAGCTCATGCAGATCGAACACCGCGCTGTCGAGCTCGAAGCGCCCTGCCTCGAGCTTTGAGTAATCGAGGATGTCGTTCAGCACGGTCAGCAGGCTCTTCGCCGACTGTTGCAAGGTCTCTGCGTAGTGCCGCTGGGTCGGATCGAGTGGACCGTTGAGCAGAAGCTCCGACATTGAGATCACCGCGCCCATCGGGGTGCGAAGCTCGTGACTGACCACGGCAAGGAGATCGGACTTGGCCCGGTCGGCGGCCTCGGCCCGCTCGCGCAAGCCCCGTTCGGCGTCGACAGTCTCGACAAGGCCTTCGATCCGGGCAAAGAGATCGTCGGGCCTGAAATCTTGCGGTTGCATGGGTCCGGTCCACCGTTTCCGTTCGTTCAGGCCACGATTCCAGAAACCCTTTAACTCTAGGTGAACCATCACCGACTATGCCTCGGCGTCACTGCAAGTCCGCATTTCCCGGCTTTATCGCGAGGAGGCTAACCTCTATTTCCCCGTCTATCCCCCCTCTTCCCTCGCTGTTCGGTGCCAATTCCGGTGCCAACTTTTCGCTCGCGCTCATAGGCGGCAATCAGCGGATTGTGCGCGATCACATCCCGGCGCTTCGGCCGGGCCTCCGGGTCCGGGTAGGCGAGCAGGTGGAGCTGGTGAAACTGCAAATCGTGCAGGTCCGTGTCCTCCCACGGCAGGTGGCGCAGGACAGTCTGGAGGGCACTGTGCAGCTCGGCGGCAGCTACCGTGTACCTGCCATGTGTCCGCACCTCCTCCTGAAAGCTGCGGTAGAGGCTGAGCATCCGGTTTGTCACCCGCAGCTCGCCGATGCGCGGCGCGTGCTGCAGCGGCCGTCGCTTAGTCGGCATACATTCGCTCGGACAAGGTCGAACGGCCGACACCGCGACGGACGTCGGCGTGTATCAGCCCTAATCGCTCCAGCATCTTCGCCACGAAAGCTCGGTTTGCCAGTTCGTGCTTAATGGCAGGATGGTCTCTGACCATGCGGCTGGTCTCGGAGCGCAGCACCGCACCGTCCTTCTTGATCTCAGCTTTCAGGATCTCGGCGCGGTCGAGCGTCTCGCATGCCAGCAGCAGGCACTCCAGCGAGGCGGCATCGTCCAGAGTGTAGCTCTCCAGGATCTCCTGCCACAGCCTCAGACCGGCCGCGTTAAGAGGCCTGTGCGGCTTCTCTTCGATCAGTTTCACGAATCATCTCTCCAAATAGCCAGAGATCGATCACTCCGCTGGCGGTCCCGCCCTCATGCGATGACCCCCGGGGGGTCCCCCCGGCCTCTCTGTCGGCTTTTTTCAGCCCCTTGTCTCCCTGGTGCCGCCTGACCTGGCTGTCATGCTCTCGGTCTCGGTCAGGACGATTGAGCACTATTAGGACGTGTACTCATAAACCGATAGCCAAATGCTGTCTTGGATGTGCCGCCCAACGTCCGATATTGGGGGTAAAGCGGACATGACGCGGACTTGTCGGTGTGTCCGCTAATGACCCAAAGCGGACATCGATCGAGGTTGCTTGGCCAGCGCATCGTTTAGGATCCGAGCGAAGTTAACCCGCGTCTGCTTTTCCATCCTTCGTGAAGGCAGCCGCGAGTTCTCGGACGAGTGGCTTCATGAAGAACGTGCCGCGCGGAGGCGTAATGTTTACTTGCACGCCAAGCGCCTCAAGCTCTGACGCGACGATCGGACCTACGGCTGCGACGACAATGCGCCTGAAGCCTTGAAGCAGGTCTGCGTCGCGGCCGGTAGCACGCGCTACATCACGAAGCCGGCGAACCTGAGGGGCGCTCGTAAAGGCGATCGCGTCGAACTGGCCGGCAGCCATATCGTTGATGATAGCCAGCACCCGCGCATCGTCGGCTTCAGAGACGTAGACATAGGGAAGTACCGGATATGGAACGGCCCCGACAGCTTCCATGAAATCCACTAGCCGCCGATTCGGATTGCCAGGATTGAGCTGAATGCCGACGGAGCGCCCGCTGAGGTCGAGCCGCCTCATCGCTGCTATAATACCTTCGGTGGTGGGTTCATCCGCAGGAATATCGGCGTCCAGACCGATCTCGCGCAGGGCTCGGACCGGTTTCGGCCCGCGCGTGATCTTGCGTGTCGTGCGGAGCGCGTCGAGGAAAGCCGGCTCCAGATCGATGCGTCGAGCAAGGCCGAGCAGCCGTCGAAGACCTTCACCGGTCATCAACACAAGATCGTCACACGTCCCTTTTACGAACCAGCGTAGCCAGGCAGCTACAGGTTCCGCGTCGGGCGCGTCGCGGATGGCGATCATTGGACAGGGAATGGCCTCAGCGCCGCGCTCTTCCAGCATACGGACCAGTTGGCCAAGTTCCCGGGTTTCAGGCACCACAATTCGCCGTCCATTCAGCTCTTCTGTCATGCCCGATCTCTCATTGCGCGCCACTCGCCATGAAGGGGCCCCGCATGTTGAGACACACGGGCACTTAGTTGGGCAGAAGCCCATCACGCGAGCTTGTTAGATCTTTGGTTGAGAACAACCCCGGGGGCTAAGTTCTCAACAGACGAGTCTCCAGGTCTAGCCCTTATGCTCACTCTTATAGAAGGACTCGGCCTTCGTCAGATTGCCGCTCGGATTCTTCATGAATTGGCTCTTGGCGTCCGCGCTGCTGAAGCAGTAGGTGTTGCCCTTGATCGTCGCATTGACGGAGCAATCCGTTTGCACGTCCTTGTGATTGGCGAGACCCCAGGAACACATGTTGCCGAATTGGCCGGTCACCGCATAGGCCGAACCGGCAAAGCCGACGATGAGGATGCTGGCTATGAGATACTTTTTCATTTCGGACGTTCCTTCCGTTTCGGTAGGCCGCCCGTCACTTAGCTTGATATAGGGATTAGAGGGACATTCGTCACCAGGCCGTTCGCGCAATCTGCGGCGCCGCCCCACGCCGCGCTTGGCGCAACCCAAGGAACCTCGCGAAAAGTTAGGACTGCACGGCTCGGCACCGGCAACAGCGCAAGAACGGAGTCGGCGCACCCTGGGGTCAGTTACGCGGAGATCCAACTGCCCGGCTTTTGCCGCGGTGGGAACTCCTGGAAGGTTGCAAGGTGCTGACCGACGATCGCTTGCGCCGGCACGTGGAGTTAGCTGACCAAGCCCCTTCTTTCATCCGATGACCGCGCCAGTGACGCCGTCACTGGTTCCCCCCGAACCCCCCGACTAGTGCCCCGCGGCTTCTCCATGCAGCACCGCCGCATTTACCAGGAACACTCGGTCCGATCGCGGGTTGAATCGAAGTCGGCAGCCACAAAGGTGTTCCTGCCGGAATCGAGTAACTCTCGTGGCATCTGCATATTGTATTCAGCAAGCCGAAAAGTGTCGGGAGGAAGCTGCCCGCGCCAGGGATGACGACATAAAAGCTTACTGGAAAGAGGCCGAACGATGCTGGCTTGCGCTTGTGCGACATAACAAGGCTGAGCCTTGGCCTTTCGTCAGCAGGGGGACTGAAGAGGTCCGATTGAGGACACAAGGGGCGTTCTCCTTGGGGCAGTCGGACCACGTTACCGTCATGGTGCAGGACGGCGATATCGTCGTCTGGGTGGCGGGGCTCTGTGCCGTCTACTACAAGCCCAGCAACCAGCCGCAACTCATTCTTCGCCGCCGTTCCGAGACCGACGACCACGCCCTGCTCGCTGCAGCTTGGCAGGCAGCGAACAACAAGGCGCGCGAGCTCGGGTGGATTGAGTGAGAAAGCCCGGCACCCTCTAGTGATTGAGGCGAGCGCAGCGATTTGACCGGAATTCTAAGCCCGCAACGCGGAACTTTGCTGATAAGCGCTCGTTGCTTTTTGCATAAGAGACCTCTGAAATCGGGTCCTGGGGTTCTGCGTCCTCATTCAATTCGCTGGTCTGAATGGGCCGAATAGACGGAATGTTTCATGCCCCTAGTTGACGCAGTTCATGCCATCGAGACTGTGGGCGGTATCTGGCTCGGACTAAGTGCCGTTGCCTTCATTCTCTTAGGTATCTTCGTCGAGATTCGCAGAAGGTCTCGCACGGGGCGTTCCTCTGAGCGCAGGCCGCACCTCGATCTCGTCGCCAAGACCGACAAGAAGGCTCCCTCGAAGAATGCTCCGTCGCGTGAAGCTGCTTAAACTGTCATGGCAACCTCTCCTGGGCCAGATTTTGCCAGCGGCAACTAGCGGATCGAGCATCTTGGCTGTCATTTCGGGTGCCGGAAATTCAGACTTAGTGCCAGAAAAAATTTATCCGCCTGTCGATTTCACCGCTCTTAGCTCGACGTGACAGTGGAGCTGGCCTCATGTCCGGCTCCCGACCGCAAACCCGATAGGAGAAACGACGATGCGATTCATGGTGATGGTCAAGGCGACCAAGGACTCCGAAGCCGGCAAGATGCCTTCTGAGGAGCTGCTTTTGGCCATGGCGAAGTTCAACGAGGAGATGGTGAAAGCCGGTGTGATGCTCGATGGCAACGGGCTGCAGCCGAGCTCGAAGGGCGCACGCGTTCGGTTCTCGGGCGCCGAGCGAACGGTCATTGACGGCCCATTTGCGGAAACCAAGGAGCTGGTCGCCGGCTACTGGATGCTTCAGGTGAAGTCGAAGGCAGAGGCGATCGAATGGATCAAGCGCTGCCCCAATCCGCATGAGGAAGAGAGCGAGATCGAAATCCGCCAGATCTTCGAGTTAGAGGACTTCGGCGACAGCGAAGCCGTCGAGCACCACCGCAGGCTAGGCGAGAAGATCGGGAAGAAATGACGCCGGAGCCTATTCAGGACCGCCGAACCGCGGATTTGAGGCAACACTCAGCGCCGCTGGCTTCACAAAGGCGCAGGTAGCGGAGACTGGCAAAGCGTTCTGTGTGCTGGCGACAAGACCCTAAAAAGCCTGCAGGCCCGTCGTTGCCTAATATGTCCGCCTAAGCGGACGTGCAACCGCGCTGATGAATGTCCGCTTTGAGGGAAATAACGGACATGACACGGGAACGCGATGTCTGCTCACGACCCGAAGCGGACATGCGTTATGCGATAGCGATGAGGCTCACTGCCTGAGCAACACATCGCGCTCAACGCACTCACACCAATCCCGAACTCTTTAGGCGCCGAAGCGGAATCGATCCAAACGCCAAAAGGTCAGAGCAAATTCGCTGACAAAAATGCCATTCGGAATTCTGAACTCCGCTCCAAAAGGCGGTGCTAATTGCCGCTTTGGGGGAACCTCTAGAGACCTCGTGCCATCAAATGCTCAGGTACTTCGCAACCTGGCGGCAGAAGCATGCTCGACCTTAGCCTGTCGCCATCACTGAGGAAATGAGCAATGGCATCGAACATTTCGACTTCTATCACGAGACGAAACATGGTCGCGGGGCTGGCGCTAAGCGCCTTTCCTATAGCTTTGGCGGGGGCGGATACCGCGTCCGCGCAGGCCAAGCAAACCACACCTGAGAAAAGTCTGTATGAGCGGTTGGGCGGCGTCTTCGCCATCGCGGCGGTGGTGGATCACTTCAGCGACGCCGTCGTGAAAAACCCGATCGTCGGCCAGAAGTCCAAGAACCCGCAGCTGCGGGAATGGCACACCAAGAATCTAGGACGGCTGCCCGGCCTCAAATTTATGCGGACGCTGTGGGTCTGCGACGTCTCGGGTGGGCCGTTCCAGTTCAAGGCCACCAAGCCCGGCGCGACGTCGCTCGGCCTTGAAGAGGCCCACCGGGACCTGCGGATCTCCCCAGCAGAATTTGATGAGGTCGCAGCGGAGCTCGGACGGACCCTGGATTTCTTCAAGGTCCCGAAGCGTGAGAAGACCGAAGTCCTGGCCGCCTTCGCCGCCCACAAAGGCGAGGTCACCGCCGGCTACGTCGAGGTCCTTAAGCGAGGCTGAAGCATCTGTTCCGGTGAACCGTTTGCCCATCGTTAGGGTGACGACGCACCAAACCTCGATACTCGATAACCGGCAATGGGCTGTCGTTGCCCATGAAGGCATAGGCGCAAGCGACTTCGAAAATGTGAGCCAGCGTGCCGCTGAGCTGAGCACCTCGGCCAGCTTCGATGCTTCCGGGCTTATCAGCACGCCGGTGCCAACTCCAATGGGGCGATAGCGAACGCTTTACGCCGTCTTGCGCCCCAGGACTAAATCTCTCAGCACGACTGCATCGTTGTGTAGCTCATCATGCGCCGAGTAAACGAGCGTAATCGGACCAGCTCGTGCAAATGAGCGCAATTGATCGAGGAGCGCGGCATTGTCATGTACCTCTGTGGCATAGCGTCGGCGAAATTCGTCCCAACGAGCGGGATCGTGCCCAAACCATTTACGAAGTTTGGTGCTTGGCGCGATTTCTTTCATCCATTGATCGAGAGCGGCCTTCTCCTTCGAAATTCCGCGAGGCCACAGCCTATCGATAAGAATGCGGGTGCCCTCTGTAGCGGCTGGAGGCTCATATGCCCTTTTCAGTTTTACGTTTGCAGCTGGAATTTTCGCCGTCATCAGCTTGCTCAGCCAACCCTCTAAGTGTCGGCTTCTGAATCGACCGACCTGCGCCGACGCTTTGGCTTTGTCAGACGATCCTTGACCAACCCATCTGTAAGCCAAACCTGATCAGATTTCGTATCGATAGGTCCAACTATGCTCGCCTCGGTGCGACCCTGAGCCAAGACCTCAGAATGCTAGTATTCTTTTGCACGGGAAATATCTTCGACTTCCATGACGACGATGATCACGTCAGCTTCGTCAGCCGCACAAAATTGGCCAAGATCGGTAAGCCCGGCAGCTTCGCGATCGGGCTTCAGTCGGTCAAATGTCGTTTGAAACCGGGTTAGGTTAGTCACCCTCTGCCTGACAATCATATAGTTCGCCATGCGAGCGGAATTTTTTTGGACTGCCCGGGAACCTCCCAAGCGCTCGTGCCATCCAATGGCCTGTACGCGGATCTCGTCCGCAGAAGCTCGAACGCGAAAGGAAAAATCATGTACAGGACCATTGCAGTCGCCGCGTGTCTCGCGGCGGCGTTGGCGTCCGCCGACTCCATGGCCGCGCCGGCGGCCAAGCCTACAGACCCCCAGATCGCACATATTGCCTACACGGCGGACCAAATCGACATCGAAGCGGGCACGCAGGCTCTCGACAAGAGCAAGAACCAGGATGTGCGTGCCTTCGCCCAGAGGATGGTCAATGACCATACTGCCGTGAACGATCAGGCTCTCGCCCTCGTCAAAAAGCTAAACGTCACGCCTGAAGATAATCCAACAAGTCAAAGCCTGACGCAGGCAGCGGATGCCGAGCGCAAAAAGCTTGCTGGTCTCGATGGCGCAGCATTCGACAAGGCCTATGTCGACAACGAAGTGGCGTATCATAAAACGGTCAATGAGGCCTTGAGCAAGACGCTCATTCCTGATGCGCAGAATGCCGAGCTGAAGTCTTTGCTGGAGAAAGGTCTGAAGCTGTTTGAAAGCCACCAGCAGCATGCCGAGGCCTTGGCGAAGCAACTGCATTGACGACAAGGGAAATTGCAACATGGCCGAGTTCGCGCTGGACTATGAGCATTTGAGCGATGTCGAGCTTGCAAGGCTCGTGACCCAACGCGACTCCTCGGCCGTGCGCGTAATCACCCGACGCAATAATCAGCGTCTCCATCGCGCGGCTTGGAGTGTGTTGCGCGATCGCGCCGAAGCGGAGGACGCGGTGCAAGACGCCTATCTCAAGGCGTTCGCCGCCATAGGCCGATTCGAAGGAAGGTCTTCCCTTTCCACCTGGCTGACGCGGATCGTCGTCAACGAAGCCCTTGAGCGCAGGCGGACGGCACAGAAGCGGCAACTTATTTTGCAATCGCAGTCGGTGATCGACATCGACGATTATCGGGAGAGGCTAATGGCTGGATCGCAGGCGTCGCAATCCCCTGAGGCTGAGGCTATGCGCACGCAGATCGCCAAGCTGCTCGAGCGCGCCATCGCGAATTTGCCGGAGGCGTTTCGCCCAGTCTTTGTGCTGCGCGAGATCGAAGGGCTGAGCGTTGAGGAGACAGCGGATGCATTACAAATTCCGGCAGCCACAGTGAAAACGCGGCTGCTGCGCTCACGACGTATCCTGCAACGGGAACTCGATCCTGAGATCCACGAAGCGCTTCGTGACACATTCCCGTTTGCCGGACGCGATTGCGACGCGCTAACCGAGCGTGTACTCGCGAAATTTCTAGCTGAAGCGTGAGGGTTACTTCGAGGTCATTCGCAGCCGGCAGACAGGAGACGCTGCGCCTCGGCCACGATTGCCTTTAGCCGGTCGCCTACGGGGATGATCGCGTCGATCCTATCGACTCCTTGGCCGGCGTAGAGCGCCATCGCCTCGAAGTCCCCTGTCATAGAGCGTAACGGCGAGTCGGTGCTGAAAAGGTAGATTGGGCGGCCTTCCTCCTCACCGATGACGGACTTCGGACCGAACGGATCGCCGCGTAGACCCTGCGTGGCGCTGTTCTGCAGCACGCGAACCGGAGCGCCGATCGGCCAATTGATGTGAAACATGTCCGTAAGAAACGTCTCTTGGGACCTGGCGGTTACGATCCGCTCCTTGTGATAGTCGTGCGCAAACAACTCCGGTGATGCCAGAAAGGCGGTCCCGATCACCACCCCGTCAGCACCGGATGAAAGGGCATCGGCAAGGTCGCGTCCGTCGACGATGCCGCCGGATGCGAGCACTGGTACGTCGGAGCTGGCAATGACCTCCGACAACAATCGTTTCAACGGAGTCGTTCCGCGGACGTGTCCTCCTGCCTCTACGCCCTGTGCGATCATGATGTGCGCGCCCGCGCGTTGTGCCGTTTCAGCCTCCTTCGCCGATCCCACTTGGTAGACCACGAGAATTCCTGCGTCGCGGAGACGTTCTACCACACCTGGAACAAGCTCCCAGAACAGCGCGACAACCGGCACAGCAAGGTCAATGCACGTGTGAAGCTGACGTTCGAGCAGCTCGCTGTCGGTCGCGGCGGGGATAAGGTTTACCCCGAACCGCTGGGACGTGGCGCGGCGAACGGCCTCAACTTCTTTACGGATCAGGCTCGGCGGCTCGCGGACCATGCCCAGAAATCCGAATCCGCCCGCGTTGGTAATCGCGGCGACGAGTTCGGAGCGGGCGACGCCTCCCATGCCCGCCAGGACGACAGGATACCTACAGTCAAGCAGGTCGCAAACTCGCGTGGACAGATGACCTCCCAAGCGTGTCTCCTTCGTTCAGGGCTGCGGAAAGGGACCGCCGGCATGCGGGATTCCCATCCACACGCATAGTTGCCAGTTTTTATTTCCGAGCCTGCATCTCTCGTGCAAGACCACCGCGCCAATCACGAGGGTGCAAAGCAGAATAGCCAGTGCACCGATTGCGTTTCGTCCCATGGTTGCAAACTCCGCGTCGAGGATCGGGACAGCGCCGCAACGGTCTCTCAAGGCAGATGTTAGATGACGCGGAGCGTCTGCGGGTTCCCGCAGCCAAGCGTCGAGATCGCTGCTGTCGGACTTTATCACGTCGTATGAAAATTACCCCGATCTGGAGGAACCTTTTCACGATCGCTCCCATCTAATCGCCTGAACTACAACAAGACCACGGAGAGTGCGGTTGATCGAAAAACGACTTAGCGCCGGCTAACTTTGATCGAAGCAAGGCGGCAAGTTCTCACCAACAAAACAAGGAACGGCTCCATGAGTTCGAATGTGCATGCGCTGGAATTGAGCAAGGCTTTTAAACGCGTCGATGACGGCCTACCCTCCGAGGCCGACGTCGAAGAGGCTTTTAGGACGATCATCCGATGGGCAGGCGACAATCCCGAGCGTCCTGGGCTGCTCGACACCCCAGCTCGCCTCGTGCGGTCCTTTCGAGAATTTTTTGCCGGCTATAACCAGGATCCGGCGTCGATCTTAAAGACGACCTTTGAGGAAATCGAAGGCTATGACGAAATGATCGTTCTTCGTGGCATCGGTTTTGAGAGCCATTGCGAACATCACTTGGCGCCAATTGTTGGCAGGGCCTGGGTGGCTTATGTACCGAGCGGTCGCGTAGTCGGCATCAGTAAGCTCGCCAGGGTGGTAGATGCGTATGCGAAGCGCCTGCAGATTCAGGAAAAAATGACGGCACAGATTGCAAATACGATTGACGAGGTCCTCAAACCTCAGGGTGTTGGCGTAATTCTAAAAGCAACCCATCATTGCATGACCACGCGCGGGGTGCACAAACCTGACACGGACCTTGTTACAAGCCGGATGCTGGGCTGCTTCCGTGACAGTCCGCTGACGCGGCAAGAGCTCCTGAGCTTGGTCGATTAATCTTCTCCACCGACCAAGTGCCGCGTGATCAAGAAAACCACAACCCCAACAAAAGATCACCAAATCACGACCTCAACCGAACAAAAGCATTCGAATCGCACGTCCGCGCTTCAGACAGCGAGTTCGCCATCTTGGCCCAGACAGCGTTGCGAGGCTATTGACGAAAGAGGCGCCGAAATTGGCGCTGCTCCCAGGAAGCACGGTTGGGCTTGGTGCTCAATGTCTGCTATTGGCACTTAGCGGACGTGCCACTCACGCTGACCAATAATGAGGCGGACGTGATGCTATGTCCGCTAATGACCCTAAGCGAACATCACGCTGACCCACTGCTGACATGCAGGCTTGCTGCAAACGTCGTCATCACTCGCCTCGCCAATCCAACCGCGAAGGCGAGCTCGCTGATGTTGGTGGCCGTTCGTGCCACTCGTTAATAGTCGCGCTATTGGGGGTATTGGAACTCGGGGCTAGCCTTTAAAGCGTCCTTCGTGGCACCGGGCAGAACTAACTTTTTATCGACCAACTTGAATTGAGAAACCGGGACGGCGACATTGTGCTTCGTCAAGCCGAGAAAGCCGCCGGCATTGATGATGCCATATGAAATTGCCTTATCTGGAGTGACGATGATGTCCTCGACCGATCCGACGCGTTCATCCTTCTCGTTGTAAACAGCTTGACCAAGAATTGCGCCCTTGACGCTCCGACCCTTCGTCACCTCCAGTAACTCAGGACGAGACTTTAAAGCCTCCTTCGTGGCACCCGGTAGAACTAACCTGTTATCGACTAACTTGAATTGAGAAATCGGGATTTCGACGTTGTGCTTCGTGAAGCCGAGAAAACCGCCGGCGTTGATAATGCCGTATGAAATTGCCTTATCAGTGACGATGATGTCATCGACCGATCCGACGCGTTCATCCTTCTCGTTGTAAACAGGTTGACCGAGAATTGTGCGCTTGACACTCCAACCCTTCGTCACGTCACGCAGTTCGGGCGCGGTGACGCCGAGAGTCTTTGGCGCTTGGGGACTGGGTACTGGTGCACCCGGTGGTCCTTCTGGTGCCGCTGGCTCTTGGGGATTCGGTGCTGGTGTGCCGGATGGTTGTTCTGGTACCGCTGGGGCTTGTGGGCTCGCTCCTGGTGCAGAGGGAACCGCTGGCGCTTCTGGACTCGGTCCACCCTGTGGTCCTGCTGGTGCCCCTGGCTCTTGGGGATTCGGTGCTGGTGCGCCGGATGGTTGTTCGGGTACCGCTGGTGCTTGGGGGCTCGCTCCTGGTTCACCGAGTGGTCCTTTTGGCACTTCCTCTTTTACTGCTGGACCGGTCGGACTGGGCTCCTTATTGGGCGGCGACTTCGGTGACATCGCTTCGCTCGCCGGCTCGGGTATCTCCGAGCTGCTGACTGTCGGGAACTCTTCCAGATGGCCGCTGGGGCCGCGAAATATGTATGGCATGTAGCGGTAGCGGTTTCTCTCCTGCGCCAATAGAAAATGGCGCCAACGATAGAAGCTCGGGTTGGTGGCCGCATAGGGCGGTACGTCGTAGTAGTCGTCTGCCGTCGGGTAATGGCCCGCTTTGTAGGGATAGGGCGGAAAGACCGGAATTGCGGGTGGACCAGCTATCGGGGGACTCTGGAATTGGAGTGCACTCTCCCGCACATAGCCGCCATATTTGTTCCAGGTTACACCACACCAGCCTCGCGAGCAGTGGCCGACATTCACCCGCGTGCCTTCGGAAAGATTGAGAATAAGCTCGGCTTGTGGGTTGGGCGCCCTGCGAAGCGCAACGTCGGTATTGGTCTTGCCCATTACGGCGAATGCGGTGCCAGTGCTCATGGCAAGCGCCACGGCAGCCGCAAGCACTCTTATCAAAGCGCACATGCGAGCCCCCTCGCCATTTTGTATCTTGGCACACGTTCGGCTCAATTTCATCAAACATTGCAAAAAACTCCCAGGGTACCCGAGGATGAATTCGCCCGGCTCGTGTACGCCCGCGAGATCGGAATCGATTAGCTCAAGGTCGCTAAGGGACGTGCGAAACGTTTTGCGGAGTTTGTACCCCGGCTTGATTCAGTCGAATCGCCTCCCAGACGACGAACCGCCTATCGTGGAGGTATGGTTATGATGCGAATGTCGGCTTCTGGCACAAAGCAGACGTAGTGTGAGCGTCGATGAATGTCCGTTGTAGAGCGGTAAGCGGAGATCGCTCGAGCGTCGAACTATGTCCGCGCTCGTCTCTTGCCTTGATAAAGAAGTGTCGACGTTAGACAAGTGCGCGACCCGAGAAAGGGCTCAATCACTCGGGCATCGGATCGGATTCCAATGGTCGTTAGAAAGGTATCCAAGTCTTTGCCGGAATCGGAGCTGGCGCTGCGGGCGATCGCTATGCCTGTGTTTGCCAATGCGCATGGAGATATTTTTGGCGGCTGGCTTTTGTCGCAAATGGATCTCGCCGGCAGCGCCGTCGCCGTCCGACGCGCCAATGGTCGAGTCGCCACTGTCGCAGTCACTGCGATGAGCTTTCAGCGCCCAGTCTTCGTCGGAGACGAGGTGAGCTGCTATGCGAGAATCCTTAAGGTGGGGCGCACTTCGATAACAGTGAAGGTCGAAGCCTTTGCCCGCCGTGGTCGCAGCGGTAAGCAAATACAGGTGACCGAAGGTGTCTTCACCTATGTGGCGGTGGATTCAGAATCAAAGCCGCGGCCGGTGTGAAGTGCTCTCGGCTCCCGCTTCGGATTGCCATTCACTTCTTGCCTACGTTGGCGACGTCCGGCCCCGGTTGTTTGGTGATGGTGACGTGGCGGCAGGCTCGCTTCCTCAGGACGACCTGTTGGGGGAGTCTACTTTTGGCACGAAGCGGACGTGCAAACCGCGCTGATGAATGTCCGCTTTGAGGGGAATAACGGACGTGACGTGGACGTGACGCGATGCCTGCCCATGACCCAAGGCAGACATCGGGGATTCCCTCCCACTGCTTACGTCGCGTGGCATGCCAGATTCCGCGCTACACCATTTCCTCGAAGCCGGCTTCTATGGTCTCTACCGCTATGTTGGTATAATGGCCTGCGAAATAAGGACTAGCCCTAGCGCCGTAGAGGGACTGAAACACGAAAGCGATCAGTCAGATCCAATGCAAAGCGATGAGGCTTTCGATTTCGACCCGGGTTACCGACTGGCAGCGAGAGGTCGCCAAGAGGCCGAAGACGAACGGTTGGCTCTCCTGGAACGCATCTTCGACCCGCTCTCTCGGCGACGGCGTGAGTTGGTCCAGCCTGGCTGGCGGTGCCTTGAGGTCGGGGCAGGCCGGGGGTCAATGGCCGTCTGGCTAGCGGAACAGGTCGGCGAGAGCGGCGAAGTCGTGGCGACAGATATCGATGTCACCTACCTGAAGCAACTTAATCTTCCGAACCTCGAGGTGCGTCAGCACAACATACTCAACGACCCGCTGGACGCGCTCGGCGCGGGCTCGTTCGATCTGGTTTGCTCACGTTTGCTGCTGTTTTGGCTCGCGGGCAAGCAGGAGGCGGCTATCCAGCGCATGGTCGAGTGTTTGCGACCAGGTGGATGGCTGGTCGATGAGGACGGTGACTGGGGTATGGTTTCACCCGTAGATCCTTCTCATCCCCTCTACGCCAAGTACAATGCCGTGTGGGAAGGTGGCGACTGGTGGGCATCTCGGGGGTACGATCCCGTCTTTGGACGCAAGCTGCCGGTGCTATTCGAGCGTTGCGGTTTGGAGAACATTCGGCAGGAGGCGAATGCTGAGGTCGTACGTGGCGGTAGCTCGTGGGCGCGATGGTGGTGCGAGACCCTAGAAGGCATCCGCGCATGCGAGCAAAGCGCTGGCAGTCTGACAGCAGCGCAGGAAAAGGGATACAAGGTACTGACGGCCCCCCTGGCGGACCCGTCATTCTGGTTTCTGACCGGGCTTCTTCATGCCTGCTGGGGCCAACGTCCAGGGCACTGATCACGCCATTTTTGAGGCGAACGGAGTGAGGGAATAAATCTATGCGTGGTACTTTTGGAGAGGATAGAGCCGACCGCTCATTTTGCGAAACGATAAGCCGGTGAGGCCGGTTGGGAGGCCTCGCGATGCAAGCGCAAGACGTCATCGGGGCGCCTGGAGATCCCCCAACTGATAATGGCCTGACAAGTACCAACGACCGCATCGTCGCCCGGTTGGAGCGACTGCCGCTGACCTCCTATCAACATGGCATTTTCGCGATCGTAGCGACGGCGTGGCTATTCAACTCGGTCGATCTTGCCTCGCTCACCTTCGTACTCGGATCGATTCGAGAGGAATTCGGCCTCTCCACCCGCGATGCTGGTTTGCTCTCCAGCATGAGCTTCATCGGAATGTTCTTCGGCGCGAGTATAGCTGGCATTGCCGCCGACCGTTTCGGCCGCAAAGTTGTGTTCCAGATCAGTGTGATCTTTTGGGGCCTCGGCAGCCTCTGGTGCTCCTATGCGCCGGACCCCCAGTCGCTCGGTTATGCGCGATTGCTCCTAGGCTTTGGCATGGGGATGGAATTCCCGGTAGCGTTAGCCATCGTGTGCGAGATAATCCCAGCTCTTCAGCGGGGCCGTTACACCGCCATTCTAGAGGGCTTTTGGCCCATCGGCTTTATTACCGCCGGCCTGCTCAGCCTCGTGATCTTGCCATATTGGGGCTGGCGTGGCGTGTTCCTGCTGCAGGCCATTCCAGCACTCTTCGTGTTCGTCATTCGCCGTTATGTGCCGGAATCACCGCGTTGGTTGGCTGAGCGCGGGCGGTCAGTCGATGCCGAAAAGGTGATGGGAGAGATCGAGACTAAAGTGAAAAGGCGCTTAGGCGGCGCGGAGCTACCGTCGCCGCGCACCAGCCAGATCCTACCTCTTGCCAACGGTGCCAAAAATAGCTTTCCGCTCTTCGAGCTGTGGAGCTCCGATCTTGCACGTCGCACGCTCATGATCTGGACGGTCTGGTTCTTTGCCTTGTTGGGCTACTACGGTCTCACCACGTGGCTTGGGGCACTGCTGCAGGCGTCCGGCCATACGGTCACGAAATCGGTCACCTATACACTCCTGATCTCGCTGGCTGGTCTGCCTGGCTTTGCCACGGCGGCATGGCTCGTCGAAGCGTGGGGACGAAAACCGACTTGCGTGCTCATGCTGCTTGGTAGTGCGGTCTGCGCCTATCTTTATGGCCATGCGGGATCATTGACACAGCTGATCGCTTTCGGCCTCGGCATGCAGTTCTTCCTGTTTGGAATGTGGTCTGCTCTCTATGCCTACACGCCGGAGCTCTATCCGACGCGCGCGCGCGCGACCGGTGCCGGATGTGCTTCGGCGATCGGCCGGGTGGGTGCGTTGATCGGACCCTACGCTGTGGGCGTTGTGCTGCCCTATTTGGGCCAGCCCGGTGTATTTGCCCTCGGTGCCGGGTCGTTTGTCGTTGCTGCAGCAGCAGTCTGGATCCTGGGCAACGAAACACGCGGTCTAACACTGGAGGAAATTGCCCGATAAGGATCTGCAGGCGATCAAACGGGACAACTAGATCCACTCCGTATTCGGGCGGGGTTGGTCTGGATCCTATCCAATCAACTTCAGTGTTTGGCACAAAGCAGACATGCTCGATGCGCCGACGAATGTCCGCTTTTGGGGGCAAAGCGGTCAGTGACCAAACAGCCGCTCACCAATCTCGATTTATGAGTACACGGCCTAGCTCGACGATTTCCTCGACGCTGTCGAGAGCGCCGCAGGGTCCTGCTCGTCGTCAGGGCGGTGCGCGAGCTGGTAGAGGAGCCCTCGCGTGAGACCGGCGGCCGCGATGCCGGCCAAGGCTCGCGGCATCGGCTTCGCCCGCAGATGCTCGCGTGCGCGGTGCGCAAGGTGTTGGCTAAAGCGTCCCAGCACACCTTGGCGCACACGCTTGGTGGTGGAGATCCGTCTTCGGCGCCTTAGTCGTGCCATCTGCCTTGTCCCAGTGTTTGGGCCATATACGGCGTACATTTTTGGCCTGTACGTACCGTACGTAGCCGTACGCGTACCGTACGCCGTACATCATGCCCGTGCTGCCCATCTGCCATCCGATAGTTGAGCGATCCTGCCCTTGCCCAACAGCTCCGCTCGCGCATCCTGAAGATCTCCGCGCCGGTCAGTCCCTATGCCGGCGGCGCGGCCTCGCTTGTTCCACTGAGCCAGGAGCAGTGCCCATCCTCTCGCAGGATCTTGAGCATGGCTTCGGCTCGATCAGACAGGGGCCGCTCATCCACCGGCGGATCAGCCTCGACAATGACGCACGAGGTCTTGCCATAGCCGACGTCCACAACCTCGAGCTTGCTGTAGAGACCTCGCAGCGGCCGACAGGCTGCGTGAGACGTTTCATTGCTTGGTGCTCATCATTCACCATTGCGGCCTCGAACAGGGCAGTGGATGAGCTTAAGCCTCCGCCATAACGCTTACCTTCCGTGCGGCGGCCCGCATACAATGAGCAACCTCCATCGGCTGCTCGCGCTCATCCTCAAGAGTGCCGTCAAGGCGAGGCTGCTCGCCACGTCACCGATCCAGGACGTGCAGACCAAGCCGAAACCAAAGCGTAAGAGTATCGTGATCCTCGACGAGACCGAACTTGCCGCCCTACTCGAATTCGGCTGCCCGCTTTAACCCTGCGCGTCAGCCAGCAAGTGCAGAACATCGGCGGCAAGCTTGTGTTGCTGGTCCCCAAAACGGATCGAAGCCGCCGCACCATCCGGCTGCCTGCATCGCTCTTGATCCGCAAGGGGTTTTTGGTGAAAACAGAAACCCTTTAAGAGTCGGCTAAATTTGCCTTGGCTAAGTCTAGCGTTGTGGGTCGGAGCGCCCACAAGAAGAAGATGAGAAGGATCGGAAGCGATGCCGATATCCGGGAGGGCGTGGCGGCTCTGACCAGCGCCTGCCCGCATCTTGCGCGGATTCACGCACTTGCCGGCGATCCCCCGTTGCGCAAACGGCCAAAGGGCTTCGAGGGTCTTGCCCGGGTCATCGTCGGGCAGCAGCTTTCCATCGCGAGCGCCGGCGCCATTTGGGGCCGCGTGGAAGCGCGCGTGAAGCCTTTCGATGCCGCGACCCTGCTGGCGGTGCCTGACCGGGATCTCCGCAAAGCTGGGCTGTCGCGCGGCAAGATCGCCACGCTTCGCACAGTCGCCGAGGCAATTGACCTGGGCGCGCTCAAGCTTTCTGCCCTCGACCGCGCGCCTGAAGAGGTGATCCACGCCGAGCTCACCGCGCTCAAGGGCATCGGTCCCTGGACTGCCGACATCTACATTATGTTCTCGCTCGCCCGCGCCGACGCCTGGTCTCCGGGCGATCTTGCCCTGCAGCACGCGGTCAAGGATGCGCTTCTGCTTGCCGAGCGGCCGTCTCCTTTGCAGATGAACGAGGTTGCCGAAGCCTGGCGTCCCTGGCGTGGCGTCGCCGCACGGTTGCTGTGGTCCTACTATGCCCTGCTCCGGAAGTCGGCAGCTTCTCCTTTAGGCGACGGGAACCTGACGTGAGCCCAGCCGCAAGATGATCGTCTGCTCCTGTTCCATGATCACCTCCAAGGAGGTCGCCGACGCGGTGACGGCGCTGCGCACCGCCGACCCGCTGGTGGTGCTGACGCCCGGCCTCATCTATCGTTTTCTCGGCAAGCGCCCCTCTTGCGGCAGCTGCCTGCCGCTCATCTCCAAGCTCATGGTCGTCTATGACGAGGAAGGACTGAGCGCTTCAGGCCCAGGCGAGCGGCTCGGCGTGGAAGAACCTTAGCAGGCTCCTTTTTTAGAATCGCTCTAGACTACAAACCGCCAACGGGTCATGATCGCAATCAAAGGTCGAGAGGAGAGAGAAGAATGAAGGGAAATCCGCGCGTCATCGAATATCTCAACAAGGCGCTGACGCACGAGCTCACCGCCGTCAATCAATATTGGCTGCACTATCGGCTGCTCGACGATTGGGGCTTCACCCGCCTCGCCAAGAAGGAGCGCGAGGAATTGATCGAAGAGATGCAGCACGCCGACAAGCTCGTCGTCCGCATCATCTTCCTTGAGGGCTTTCCCAACCTGCAGAAAATCGACCCCTTGATGATCGGCCAGAACATCAAGGAAGTGCTGGAATGCGACCTCAAGGCCGAGTACAGCGCCCGCGCCCTCTACATGGAGGCGCGCGCCTGCTGCCGCAAAGAGGAGGACTATGTGACCATGGACCTCTTCGAGGAGCTGCTCGCCGACGAGGAAGGCCACATCAACTATCTCGAGACCCAGCTCAACCTGCTGAAAGACATCGGCATCCAGAATTACGGCCAGCTCAACGCCCATTCCGCCGACGAGCTGCCTGACGAGAACGTCGGCCCGTAACCGCTGCAGACTCCCCTACTGCACATGAGTAAACACCCGCCCCTTAAGGGCGGGCGCAACTCGAGCCAATCGAATTTTGAGAGCCTGCTATTGGCAGACCTGGCAGTACGCGTTTGCGAAGTTCTGGGCCATGGCAGGCGCCGCGGTGGCGGCGATCAGGGCAACGGCGAGAAAGATCTTTTTCATTGCGAGTCTCCTTGAGTTTGCTGGCCGCCGGGCGTCACTTATGCGACCGAACGGCATGAGCGAGATCTAGGGAGCCTCCCGGCCGGCCGCCTGATGG
This sequence comes from uncultured Alphaproteobacteria bacterium, assembly GCA_963825835.1. Taxonomy (GTDB): domain Bacteria; phylum Pseudomonadota; class Alphaproteobacteria; order Rhizobiales; family Methyloligellaceae; genus Methyloceanibacter. Next base: position 63,271 of record CAWGVA010000038.1, read on the forward strand.
CCCTTGCTGCGGTTGGCTCGTGCTTGCGCCGGCGCGCAAACTGCGTCAGGACACCGCAAGCAGGGACGAAAAACGGCAATGGCATCACTTCTCGACGGACCACGACTGCCTCCCGCAGCTGGCGGAGCTGCGAAGCAGGTCGTGGTGTTCCTGCATGGCTACGGCGCCGACGGCAACGACCTGATCGGATTGGGGCGCGAATGGGCGCGCCTGCTGCCTCATGCCGCCTTCGTCTCGCCGCATGCGCCGGAAGCATGCGGCATGACGCCGATGGGCCGTCAGTGGTTCAACCTCACCTTCCGCGATCCAGGGGAGATGACGCGCGGCGTGGCGCAGGCCGGCCCCCTCCTCGATGCGTTCTTGAGCGCCGAGCTCGAGCGCTTGCGTCTTCCCTCAAGCGCGCTCGGCCTTGTCGGATTCAGCCAGGGGACCATGGTGGCGCTTGCCGTGGGCCTCACCCGCAACCCGTCGCCGGCGGCGATCGTCGGCTACTCGGGCGCGCTCGCCAATGCCGAGGCTCTTGCCGAGCGCTCGGGCTCTGGCCCAGCGATCCTGCTCGTGCATGGCGACGCTGACGAGGTGATCCCGGTCGACGCCATGCTGATCGCGCGCGAGCAGCTCGCTCAGGCCGGGCTTCCGGTTGAGTGGCACGTGGCACAAGGCATAGGCCACGGCATCGACCAGACCGGTCTCAAGCTCGGCGGCGCCTTTCTTAAGCAGGCCTTCGCCGCCTCCCGCGCGATCTAGGGCACTTTTACCCAAGGGTCGTAAGTGCCGAAGGTCCAGACATGGCCTTCGAGGTCGCGCGCCGTGTAGTCGCGGCCGCCATAGTCCTGCGTCTTGATGTCGATCACGATCTCGGCGCCGGCCGACTTGGCCCGGGCGTAATGCGCATCGACGTCATCGACCACCACATAGATGCCTTGCGTCACGGGAGCGCCCTTCTCCGGCGCTGCGACCAAACGTCCGTACTCCGTCTCGACATCGCCGAGCATGATCATGCCGTTGTCGAGGGTGAGCTCCGCATGGGCGATTTTTCCGCCCTCCCCCGGCACCACCATCTTCCGCGCAAAGCCAAAGACGGTGCACAGCCAATCGATGGCTGCCGCCCCATCGCGGTAGCGCAACGCCGGAATGATTCGCCCTCCGAAGCCTGTCTTCTGCTCGACCATGATCTCGTCCCTCGACGTGAAATTTCTACCGCATCTAGGGCCCTTCACAGAGCTGACACGTCCCTATAGTATGCCCGCGCGTGACCCGAGTGCGACGGGCAAGCTTGAAGGATTCGCCGCCTTGAACGTCGCCACCGCCTCCGCCTCGCCGGGCTCGTTTCCCGCGCTCGTGCTCAACGCCGACTACCGGCCCTTGAGCTACTACCCACTCTCCCTCTGGGGCTGGCAAGACACGGTGAAGGCGGTGTTCCTCGACCGCGTCAACATCGTCTCCGAATATGACCGGTGCGTCCGCTCACCTTCCTTCGAGATGAAGCTGCCGAGCGTCGTGTCGCTCAAGACCTATATCAGGCCCGCGCGCTATCCCGCCTTCACCCAATTCAACGTGTTCCTGCGCGACCGGTTCATCTGCCAATATTGCGGCGACGATGAGGACCTCACCTTCGACCATCTGGTGCCGCGCTCGCGCGGCGGCATGACCCGCTGGGACAACGTGGTCGCCGCCTGTGCACCCTGCAATTTGCAAAAGGGCGGCAAGCTGCCGGCGGAGGCAAAGATGTTTCCGGCGCAGAAGCCCTACCGGCCGACGGTGTTCGAGCTCCACCGCAACGGGCGGCTGTTCCCGCCGAACTATCTGCATGAGAGCTGGCTCGATTATCTCTACTGGGATACCGAGCTCGAGCCGTAAGCCACGGTCTTTCCAAGCAATGGCGCTACTTCACCTCTCCCCTGTGGGGAGAGGTCGCACCTTCGCGCTCTTGCGAAGGTGCGGGTGCGGGGTTTCGCACGACTACAGGCTCAATAGCCCCCTCACCCCAACCCTCCCCCCGCTGGGGAGAGGGGGTTTTACCGCCGCAGCGTCGCGCCGTAAGCGGCGAGGCCGGCGAGCAAGCCTGAGACCACCGCGTTCCAGCCGGCAAAGGACAGGCCGAGCATGCGCCACGACGCCTCGCTGCAGCTCACCACTTGCGGATGCTCGATGGCGCCGGCGACGCCGCCTTGGCCCCATTCCACCGCCGTCCCGCCTGAGCACGATGTCGGGCCAGCCCACCACTTCCATTCGACGCCTGCGTGATAAACGCCGACGCCGGCATTGACGAGGAAGGCGAGGCCGACCAGCACCAGCAGGACGCGGGTGAGGCTGAACGACTCGGCACGCGCGGCAAAGAACGCAACCACTGTCGCCGGCACCCCGAAATAATAGGCGTAGCGCTCTTGCAGGCAGAGCGGGCAGGGCGCGTAGCCGAACCGCTCGAAGATGTGCGCAAGCAGAATCGTCACGAATGCGATCGAGAAGGCGATGGCGCAGACCAGCATCAACTGGCCGGCAAGCTTGTCGGACGACGCGGCTTTAGAAGGCATATTTGGCGATGAGGAAGCCGCCCACCACCGCGGCGACAAAGCCAGTGGTGACGAGGGTCAGCCGCTTCTCGATGAAGCCGCGGATCGGCTCGCCATAGATGCGCAACAGCTCGGCCTCGAGGAAGAAGCGCGCGCCGCGGGTGATGAACGACAGCACGACAAACATGAAAAAGTTGTAGCCGGCGAAGCCCGAGGCGATAGTCACGATCTTGAACGGGATTGGGGTGAGCCCCTTGATCAGGATCACCCAGGCGCCCCATTTGGCATAGGCCTCGCGGAAGGCGTCGATGCCCTGGCCGTAGCCATAGGCCGATATCAGCCAATGGCCGAGCGTGTCGTAGAGCAGCGCGCCGATGGCGTAGCCGAGAATGCCGCCAAGCACCGAGGCGATGGTGCAGACGAGCGCATAGAGCCGCGCTTTCTGCGGATTGGCGAGCGCCATGGGCACGAGCACGACGTCCGGCGGAATAGGGAAGAACGAGCTTTCGGCAAAGGACACCGCGGCAAGCGCCGTCAGCGCGTGCTTGCCCTTGGAAAGCTCGACCACCTTGTCGTAGAGGCCCCGTAGCATCCCGCCTGCTTAGCCGGGCAGGCGGCCCTTGTCCATCCGCGCCGGGCGCGGCCCGGTTGACCGGGGCTCTAGCTTGCCCCATGTATCGGCGCTAAGCCCCAGTGGCGGAATTGGTAGACGCGGCAGACTCAAAATCTGTTGCTCGCAAGAGCGTGCTGGTTCGAGTCCGGCCTGGGGCACCATTCCCACGACCCCGCAAATCTGGATCCCTTTGGCTTTAGCCGAGGGCTCACTCTTTCGATCAGATCACGATATCGTTCAGATCGTTGATCCACCTTGTCTGTCGGGTCGACTCCAGCGTTCCTTGCGCATCGAACGGACGCACCACCGAAAAATCGAGACCGGTTTCCTCTTCGATTGCTTTGATGGTCGTCTGGATTTGGCGTTTTCGCATTTCATCGAGGGTGTAGGGCTTCAACCCGGAGAAGACCTTGGCCTCATAAAGTGCCTGGACATACTGCGTCTGGCCGACAATGAAGGCGGCGGCCGCGATTTTGGTCGGCGTTTTCTGGAGCACGGCGATCTTCCAGAATGACAAGGGAATTTTCCACGGGCCACCTGTGCGGCCTTTGCCGTAGCTCGGGTCATCTTCGCGGAAGATCGGTCCGGTAAAGACCGTGAGCACCGCTTCGGGCGCGAGCGCCTCGGGCAAGACCATCGACGTCGATGGAATGGGGCTTACCGAGCGCGCCTCGATCGATCTCGGCCTGTTCGATCTGCTGCACCGGCCTTATCGCGAGACCACCATCGACCGCGACACGGTCTATCGCTTCAACCGGGGAGCCCGGTGTTCCTGCTCGAAGGACCCGACGGCAGCCGCTATGTCAGTGCAGGCCTACGCGCAGATCGTCGACAAGACCCTGACCTATGATGACCTGCCCGCGCTCGGCGCCAAGCTGAAGTTTCCCTCCGGTTGGCGCTACTCAACCACGGTCCCGCAGCAGGACATCGTGGCCGGCGCCAAGGGAAAAGCGACCGTGGTGCAGGACGATCTCGACAACACCTATCAGAAGCTGGATTGACCTCAGTTAAGCCGACTATTAGAGTCAGCAAATGAGCGACCGAACCGACCGCGATACCGACGGCACCGCGGCCGCCGCATGGCCGCCCGCCGGCAATGCGCGGCGCGACACCGTTCCACCTGATGCGCCGGTGGTTTACGCGTCCACTTTGTTCGGGCGCCACCGGCAGGTGGTGATCGGCCATAATGGCTGCCGCTACGTGCTCAGGATCACCCGGCACGGAAAGCTCATTCTCAACAAATAGGATTGGCTGCGCCGGCGTCCCGGCGCCTCGCCGCTAATGGCTGGCGGTGCTCGCCGCGCGCGCCCGCCGCAAGGTTCCGGCGCCGGGGAGGCCAGTCTCGCGCGGCCTGGCGACGATCAGATCGGCCAGTGTGTGCTTGTCCAGAACCTCGATGAACGCTTCCACCGCCTCGCCCAGCATGCGGTTGATCGGCGCCGCGCGCTTGATGCCGCAGGGGAGCGTCGTGCCGCCCACGCATTCGGCCTCGACATGGGTCGCCTCGGTCGCGCGGATCACGTCGCCGATGCCGATCTCTTGCGGCGCCCGCGCAAGCTTGAGGCCTCCGGTGCGGCCCCGGCTCGTGGTGATGAAGCCGCCGCGCACGAGGATCGGCACGATCTTCGCCACGTTGAATTCGGTGATGCCGTGCTCGGCCGCGATATCGGCAGCCTTGACGTGCTTGCCGCCGGAGAGCGCGCAATGGATCAGAATCCTGAGGGCGTAGCTGGTTTGTTTGGTCAGTCGCATGGTTCGGTATCCGCGGGGGCAGGACTATACCAGATCGCGAGCATGCCAATAGCTTCAATCTCGGTGGTTGCACAAGGCCTTAAGCTCCCTGGAACTCTGCAAGCCCCTGCCTTGCAAGGAACCGGCATTGCTTTTTGGCCAAGTTCGCGGGCCCGGACTGGAGTATGGTGCGGCTCGCGCCGAGATCGGAGGCGCGACGGGCCGGCGGCAATGGCCAAGACAGCGAACAGGCAGCCTCAGCAGCTTCAACTGTCTCTCGAAGGCATCGCCATCCTTACCGGGCTCAGCCCCGAGGCTCGCGAGCGCCTGCAGAAGCGTTGCACCTGGCGCCGCTGCCGGCCGGGAGATCCGATCGTCTCCTATCTCGATGCTTCCGACGACGTGTTCTTCATCGTCGAGGGCGAAGTCCGCGTCACCATCTATTCGGTGGCCGGCAGAGCGGTGAGCTTTCGCAGTCTCGGTCCCGGCGAGGTGTTCGGCGAATATCCTGCGATCGACGGCGGCCCCCGCTCGGCAAGCGTGGAAGCGGCGAGAAGCAGCCTCATCGCTTCAATTCCGGCTGCCGCCTTCCAGGAGCTATTGCAGACCGAGCCGAAGGTGGCGCAGGCGCTGCTGCCGCAGCTCGTGACCAAGATCCGCGCGCTCACCACCCGCGTCTATGAGTTCAGCACGCTAGCCGTCAACAATCGCATCCAAGCCGAGCTGTTGCGGCTCGCGAGCCTTGGCACCCGCCAAGGCAAGGCTGCGCAGATCGTGCCTGCGCCAACTCATGTGGAGATTGCAAGCCGGGTGAGCACGCACCGCGAGGCCGTGACCAGAGAGCTCAATCGCCTGTCGCGCATCGGCATTATCGAGCGCAAGCGTGGCGCGCTTCTGGTCAAGGACGTTGACCGCCTGGCCGAGATGGTTCACGAGGCGACAGGCGAATAGGCGGAAACTGGGGGACGCGGGCGCAGGATTACAGCGTAATCCGGTAGACGCAGTCGTATCGGCCTTCCTCGCCGAGTTCCTTGAGCTCGCCCTCGACCTTGCATTTGATGCCCATTTCCTCGGCGACCCCTTCGAGGAAAGGCAGCAGCTCGGGCCAGCTCAGATAGCGCTCGATGTCGAGTTTCTTGGCGATGCGATCGTATCGCGAGACGCCGAACACCCTGATCACCGTTTCGTTGGGGAGGTACTCGAAGACTTCGAAGTTGTATTCCGGCGAGGCCGAGTGCACCGCGGTGATGAACACGAGCGCGGGCGCCCGTGAATCCTTCGGCACGTCGACACCGAGCTCGAGAGCTTCTCTCGTCTTAAGTTGGCCGAGCTTCCTGAACACGGCCTTGGAAATGGCGTCGGCCTCGCGCCAGCCAAAGCGATCGCCGATATGGGCGAGCATCAACCCGTAAAACGCGGCTGAGACGTTGGAGAGCTTGAGCGTCATCTCCTCGGCCGATTTGGGGAAGGTCTTTTCAATGAGATACGCCTTCACCTCTTCGTCGGGATAGCTGTCCTTGGCGCGGATGCCCTGCATCTCGGCATAGATCCTGCGGGCGGTGATGGCCATGATGTGGGCGCTGAACTCGTAGACCCGGGTCGACAGCCTGCGGATCGTGGCCACGAGCTGCTTGAGCAGCGCCTGCGAGACCTTGGGCTCGCTTTGCACGAGATCGAGAAACGCTGAGGCCGGCATCAAGGCGACGAGGCAGCTCGTTCGCGCCTCGACGCTTGCCGAGCGCGGGCGGCCGTCGATGGCCGGATACTCGCCGAACATGTCGCCTGGGGAAAGGTCGTGAAAGCTCACCACCTTGCCGGTCAGCGAATAGATGATGACGCGAGCTTCGCCGTCGACGAGGAAGAACACGTCGTCGGAGCGGTCGAGATATTCGACGATCGGCTCGCCAGGCTCATAGCGCCGCCAGCTGCAGCGTTGCTCGATGTCCTTGAGACCCGCCGGGGAAAGACCCGCCAATAACGGGATAGCCGCCAAAGAGCGCTGGGATTGTGCGGTTTGGGACTCTGCCATCGCCGGCGCCACCGAACCCCCACTCGAACCGGGCAACAATACTCCGCTCACGTTGTATGCGAAAGCGCTATGCCGGGGTCGGCGCGCCGCGCCCCAAGGGCGTGACAGTTTGATGCAGCCGGTCAGAGAAAGCGCTGCTCGATCGACGTCGACGACTCCTTGCCAATCTTGTCGAAATGCTCCGAGAGAAAGGCGTCGGCACGCTGGCGGCCGAGCTCGAACAGCCAATTGAGAAATTCGCGTCCGACGTTCAGCTTGCTCGACACCCCGAGAGCGCTCATCTCGTCTTCCGCCTCGATGCAGTGGATCAGCACCTTCTTGAGCTGGCCATCCCGGTCAAAGCCGCTTTCGACCAGACGGTTGACGAAATTGATGGCGCGCATCTCGCGCATCAGGCTTGAGTTGAAGCTGAGCGTGTTGATGCGATCGAGGATGGCTTGCGCCGTCTGCGGCACCTGATCGATGTGGATGGGGTTGACCATGATGAGCAGCACGTCGGCGGAGGCGCAGTTGTAGATGATCGGAAAGATCGGCGGGTTGCCCATATAGCCGCCGTCCCAAAAATATTCGCCATCGATCTCGACCGCCTGGAACATCGACGGAATGCAGGCCGAGGCGAGCACGGCGTCGAGCGTGATGTCGCCATGCTCGAACACACGCAGCCGGTTGGTGATGACGTTGCTCGCGCACACGAAGAGCTTGACTTTGTCGGATCGACTCAGCGCCTCGAAGTCGATCTGCTCGCGCAAGATGTCGCGCAACGGGTGATAGTTGCCGGGGTTCATCTGATAGGGCGACAGCACGCGCGACAAAGTGTCCAGAATGATCCAGCCCGGCGAATAGTCGAGACTTCCGCGGCTTCGCAACTGATCGATCCATGACGGCTGCATGATGGACCAGGCGCCCTTCTCGGCCACCGCCTCCCAGAATCTGCGTAAAGCGCGGCGGGCACCGTCGTTACCGCCAAGCGTCAGCCCATAGGCCGCGACTGCCGCATTCATGGCCCCGGCGCTGGTTCCCACGATTCCCTCGATGGCGATGCGCCCGTCTTCCAAGATGCGGTCGAGAGCGCCCCAGGCAAAGGCGCCATGCGACCCGCCGCCCTGCAGGGCGAGGTTGATCTGCTTGCGGTCGGGCCGCTCAGGATATCCCGCCGCGTGGGTCAGGCTCTCCTCCACCCAAAACTGTCGGTTGCAGCCCTTCCGCAGACCACTCGTGCGATTGTGGGATACATGCTAAGACTACGACAAGGACAGGGACAGTTGGCGCAGCTGTAAATAAACTATGGCGGTAAACAGTTTATCAGACGAGCGGGTATTCGTATTGATTTGAGCCGAATAGCCCCGCGTCTGACCGCCGAAGCTGATCTCTCTCAAGAGCGGCGTGTTCGGCGGTTGGTAGTCCTCCTTGGAGGAGGCATTGACCATGTACGAGGCTGACAGTCGTAACGGCAGGCCCAAGCAGGAGGTTCCCGCTCCGGGCGTAACACCGGCGGCCGCAGCCTCCAGCGAAGACGACAAGAAGACCAAGAAGCAGCTGGTCGACGAGCTCGTAGGCCTCCGCCAGAGGATCCAGGATCTCGAGGCGTTCGAATCCGAGCGCAAGGCGATCGCCAAGGAGCTCAAGGGCACGCGCCAGCGGCTGCAGTACCTCCTCGCCGTCAGTCCCGCGATCATCTACACCACCAAGGCCTCAGGCGATTACGCCTGCACCTTCGTCAGCGAGAATCTGCGCGCCATCATGGGATATGGGCCGCAGGAGATGACCACAGACCCCAAGGGCTGGCCCGATCATCTCCACCCTGATGACGCTCCGCGGGCATTCGGCGAGATGCTTCCTTTGATCGGGCGCGGCGGCGGAACCGTCGAATATCGATTCCGGCACCGCGACGGGCATTACATTTGGATCCAGGACACCTTCAAGGTCGTCTACGACGACGCCGGCCATCCTCTCGAGCTCGTCGGCGCGTGGGCCGACATTACCGAGCGCAAGGAAGCAGAACGGCATGCTCTCGAGGCGAATGCCGAGATCCAGGAGACCAAGCGTTACCTGACGAGGCTGATCGAGAGCTCTCCCGACGCCATCATCGCCACCGACAAGCTGGGCAATGTCGTGCTGTTCAACGAGGGCGCCGAGACCTTGCTGGGCTATCGCGCCAGCGAGGTCGTTGGCCGCCCCACCACGCAGCTCTACGACAACGAGGATCGCTCGAGAGAGCTTGTACTCGAGATGCGCAAGCGCGGCGGCACGGCTTCAGGTTTTGAGAGCGTGCTCAGGACAAAGGACGGTCACAGCGTTCCGGTGCTGATCTCGGCTTCGGTGCTCCTCGACAAGGACGGCCAGGAGGCCGGCATGGTCGGCTTCGCCACCGACCTCAGAACCCGCAAGAAGGAGGAAGAGGAGCTTCGCCGGGCGCATGACGAGTTGGAGAAGCACGTCGAGGACCGCACCACCGAATTGAAGGCCGCGCGCGAGCGGCTGCGCTACCTCATGACCGTGACACCGGCGATCGTCTACACCAATCAGGCAAGTGACTACACCTGCACCTTCGTCAGCGAGAACGTATCCCGCATCATGGGCTTCTCCGCCTGGGAGATGCTCGAGGACAAGGATTTCTGGACCGTCCGTCTGCACCCAGAAGATGCCAAGCGCGTCTTCGGGGAGATGGGTCCTCTGATCGAACAAGGCGGAGGCACGATCGAATATCGCTTCCGTCATCGCGACGGACATTACATCTGGATCCAAGACACCTTCAGGGTGATGCGGGACGAGCAGGGCAATCCTTTGGAGATCGTTGGGTCGTGGGCCGACATCTCAGGACGCAAACAGGCTGAAGAGGCGCTCGGCGAACGTATGGCGGTGATGAACGACCTGGAAACTCTGGTCGGCGCCAGCCCCGCCATCATCTACACCACCCAGGTCACCGGCGATTACGCCTGCACATTCGTCAGCGACAATCTGGATTCGATCATGGGCTATGCGCCGTGGGAGATGCGCGACGACAAGAAGTTCTGGGTCAAGCGGCTGCATCCCGACGATGCTGGCCGCGTGTTCTCCGAGATGGACGGGCTGATCCGCCAGGGGGGCGGCGCCTTGGAGTACCGCTTCCGCCATCGCGACGGACATTACATCTGGATCCAGGACACTTTGACCGTGGCTCGTGACGATGCGGGTAACCCGCGGGAGATCGTCGGTTCCTGGGCAGACGTTACCGACCGCAAACGCGTCGAGGCCGAGCTGCAGCGCTTGGCCGAGCAGGTTGAGCTGCGCAACAAGTTCATTCGCGAGACCTTCGGCAAATATCTGACCGACGAGGTTGTCTCCACAGTGCTCGAATCTCCCACTGGACTGCAAACCGGAGGCGAAAAGCGCAAGATCACCATGATGATGACCGACCTGCGCGGCTTCACCTCGCTGTCTGAGCGGTTGCCGCCGGAACGCGTTGTGGGATTGCTCAATCGCTATCTCTCCACCATGGTCTCGGTCATCAAGCAATATCAGGGCACCATCGACGAGTTCATCGGCGATGCGATCTTCGTTCTGTTCGGGGCTCCCGTCTGGCAGGAGGACGATGCCGAGCGCGCGGTGGCCTGCGCCGTCGCGATGCAGCTCGCCATGTCCTCGATCAACGAGCAGAACCAAAAAGAGGATCTGCCCGAGCTCGAGATGGGCATCGGCATTCATACCGGCCAGGTGGTGGTGGGCAATATCGGCTCGGCCGAGCGGATGAAGTACGGCGTGGTCGGCAGTCAGGTGAACCTCACCTCGCGCATCCAATCCTGCACCATCGGCGGCCAGATCCTCGTCTCCGAGACCACTCGGCTGGAGGCCGGGCGCACCCTCAAGATCGGCCAGCAGATCGAGGTGAAGGCAAAGGGGGTCGAGCACCCCATCACCCTCTCCGAGGTCTTAGGGATAGGCGGAAAGTACAAGTTGCTTTTGGCCGAGACGAGCGAGACGCTCAGCGACCTCAGCGAGGAAATTCCTCTCCGTTATGAGGTGGTCGAATCGAGTCAGGTCGGCGGTGAAAGCCACAGGGGAGCCTTCACCAAGTTGGCCCGCAAATGGGCCGAGGCGCGGCTCGAGGCTCCGGTGCCCCCTCTCAGCAATTTGAAAATACGGTTGCTGGGCTCAGACGGCAAAGAATTGCCAGGGACGCTTTACGGCAAGGTCGTGGCGAGCGTGCCAGGACACAGCTCCCGATATTCTGTGCGCTTCACCTCGGTGCCGCCTGAGATCGATGCCGCCTTGCGCGAGCTGATCGTGCCTCCCGTCACCGGGAAGGCGGCTGCCTCGGCGAGTTTGGCCGGCTGAAAGCCTGGCCTGACAAATTCGAGGTGCCAGCTCCGACGCCGGCCCCCTGGTCGAAGCGGGCAAGGGCATTCTTGACATGGCTCGCGTCGGTCAGCGGCTCTTTGCGCTGCCGCGGAAAGGCAAACACGCTTTCCGGCAGCTCGGCCCGATTGTGAACTTTGCCGTATTCGGTGCTCGGCATCCAAGTGGCTTGTGCGGCCATCGCTATTTTCTCCATGGTTGGCTTCGGGTCCGCGGCTGCTCCCTCAATCCACGTTGAAATCAGCGCTTTCGCTTGGTCGCGCCGGACGCCTTCAAGCGGCTCAAATCGGGCACGTCCTCGCCGAGCGCGGTGGCAAGATCGATCTGGTGATCCTGCTCCTGCACGAGAATTTCCCGGATTTGCTCGGCCATGGCAAACTCGCCGAGCGCCTCGCACTGCCGAATTCGCTCGCGGTAGTTAACAATGGTTTCATTCTCGTTATCCAAATCGAATTTCAGCATGTCGCGCGGCTTCTCCGAGACCTTCACCGGCTTCGGCGTGACGCTCGGCATCTTGCCGAGATAATCGATCTGCCGCGAAAGGATCAGGGCATGCTGCAGCTCTTGATGGGCGTGCTGCTCGAGCTGATCGGCGATGTTCATGTATTCGGCGCCCTTCAGCACCTGCGAATAGACCACGTAGGCGATGATCGCCTGATATTCGCGGGAAAGGTCCTCGTTCAAAAGCTGCGCCAGCTGGTCTCTGGTAATTGCCTGGTCCGCCATGCTGTTCCTCCTGATGATTGCGACGTCACCCTCGCCTGATTGTCTCGACCTGAAGTGACAGGCCCTTCTCTCGGTGAGTATCCGTCAAGGTTATAGCTGCACCTGCTGCATCTGGCCAAGGTGATGGGAACACCGGTGGGGCTCGACAGGCCGAGACGGTTGAAGCGGTAAACAGACCGCTAAGGCCGGGACGCGTGTCATTGATGCTTCCCTTGTCCCTGCGTTCGCAGCGTCTCGATCAAGGTTTTGAGCTCGGCGTTATTCGGCTCGATCTTGGCAAGCTGCTCGGCATAGGTGAGTGCTGCGGTGACATCCCCGGCGTCGCGGTTGAAGCTGACGAGCGCCGACAGCGTGTCGCGATCCCCTGGATGCCTGGCGAGGTTGTCCTTGAGAGCCTGGATGGCATCGCCGCGGCGGCCGCTTGCGTCGAGCGCCACGGCATAGACGTAAGGATAGCGCGCGCGATCAGGCTCGAGCTCGGCGGCGCGGGCGAGCTCGGCAAGCGCCTCGTCCTGGCGCTTCAGCCGCACCAGGGTGAGGCCGAGCGCGTGATGCAGGCCTGCATCCTTTGGCGAGGCTTGGATCGCCTGGCGCAACACGCTCTCGGCATCGGCCTCACGCCCAAGCTGCCGGTAGAGGTCGGCGAGATTGGCTGCGGCCGGGCCAAAGGCCGGACTGAGCCGCAGCGCCGCCTTGTACTCAGCCTCCGCCGCGCTCGCCTGTCCCTGCCTTGCATAGAAGCCGCCGAGCGTAGCTCGCGCCTCCGGCCGATCGGCATTCAACGCTTGCGCCGCCAGAAACTCCTGCGTCGCGCTCTTGAGCCGCTCGCGATCGGTCCCCGAGAGTTGAGCGTCAGAGACCCCCGCGAGCAGGGACACAGCCTTTATGCGCACACCACGGACCGGGTCGGCGAGCAGCGGCGAAACCACCGGCCAGAGCCGGTCCGGCGGCACGTTGTCCAGCATGTCGAGCGCCGCGATGCGCACCAGGGGGTCGGCATCGGACAGGCCCGCGCGCGCCACATCGAGAGTTTCCGGAGAGACATGGCCGGCGAGCTCGGCAATCGCGCCGGCGCGGGCGAAGGCGGGAGCGTTGGTGTCGGCGGCGACGGCCGCGAGCCGGATCGCAGCGCCGGGCTCGTCATGCCACGCCGCGTGGAACGCCTGAGCATAATTCTGCAAACCTTCGCGCTCAGGCCCGAACCAGCCTTCGATCGCAGTGGCAGCCCACGCCGCGCTCTTGTTCTTATGGCAATCGTTGCAGGCGTTGCTCGTCTCGTACTTGTCCGTGAGGTCAGGGCGAGGAATGCGGAAGCTGTGATCGTGCCGCTTGTCGATCACCATGAAGGTGCGCTCGGGCATATGGCAGGCGACGCAGGTGAGCGCCGGGTTGACCCCCTCGTGATGGCTGTGCGCAGGCTTTGCGTAAGTATCGGCGTGACACTGCAGGCAGACCTGGTCGCCTGAGAATTTCAGCTTGGCGCTGTGCGGATCGTGGCAGTCGCTGCAGGTCACCCCCGCCCCGTACATCCTACTCTGCTTGAACGAGCCGTAATTATAGACCTCGTCGAGCATCTGCCCGTCGGCCTGGTAGAGCCCTTGCGAGAGCACGGCCACGAGATGGGTGTCGGAGAGCGGCCGCCCCGGCACCCAGTCTTCGGAGAATTGCCCACGCCGCGCATGGCAAAGCCCGCAAGTCTCGACCTCCTTGCGCGACGCCGCAGGCGAAGCGCTTCGCACGGGAAAGCCGGTCTTTGCATCGTGCCCCCAGGTCACGCCCGCACGCTCATCGAAGCGCACAAGCAATCCCTTGTCAGGGTCGTTGTCCTTGTAAGGCGACCAGCTTTTCTGCTCCTTTGCCCAGGCCACGTGCGCCGAGCCCTGTCCGTGGCACGCTTCGCAGCCGACGCTGATCTCGGCCCATGTGGTGGCGAAGCGGTCCTTCGCAGCGTCGTAATTCTTGCGCACGCCGGTCGAGTGGCACTCGGCGCACATGAAGTTCCAATTCTGATTGAGCTTGGTCCAATGCAGCACGTCGTCGTGCTTTATGTCCTCATTGTGATAGAGATGAAACCAGCGCTGGCCGCCTTCGCTCTTGGGGCGCGAGTCCCAGGCAAGCGACAGCGCCTGGATGCGCCCGTCGGGAAACTCGACGAGATATTGCTGCAAGGGATAAAGCCCGAAGGTGTATTTCACTTCGAACGGCGCGATCTTGCCGTCGGGGCCGTCGGTCTCCACCATGAACTTGTCGCCGTCGCGGAAGAAGCGCGAGTGCACGCCGAAATAGTCGAAGCTCGCATCGTTGAAGTCGCCGAGCACGGTGTCCTTAGAGGCATGCGCCATGGCGTGCGCGTGTTGCGATCCGTGCCATTGCGTTGCTTCGGCGCTGTGGCACGAGGCGCAAGTCTCGCTGCCGACGAAGCTCAGGGCTTGTACCGAACGGCCAGTGTCGCTCGGCGGACCGTTGAGCGATCCGTAGAGCGCGAAGAGAACTCCGGCGCCAAGGACTATAGCGGCGGCGGCGCCGGCCGCAATCCAAAGCGTTCGTTTCGGAGTGCTCCCGGCGGCTGGCTCCTCGCCCGGCGTCTCTTGCCGTGAGCTTGGTTGCTTCGCCGCGGGGGTCTGCCGCGCCTTGTTTTTCGTCGACGATTTGTTCCGGTTGCGCGCCAAGGTCTGTCCGTTCGAGTGGGGCTCAGCAGCTTCTCAAGCCCAAGCCTGCCGCCGTCAATGACCGAGTTGGCGGCTTGAGCGAGACCAAAGGCTCGCCGGCTCTTTGAGATAGGTCAAAGGGCGGCAGCACTTCCGGCCTTAAAACCTCCGCGAACGAACGATGACGAATTGTCGTTTTGCTTACGTTCAGAAAAGCCCGGTTATAGGGCACCGGACACTCTTTCCGGCCGAGGCGCTGAACATGGGCAATTTGCTGGGATTCTGGGCAATTTCACCCAAGAGCGCGACGCTTTGGCAGGCAACGATGGGAACCGAGCCACTATATTTTCGCCAAAGGGTGTGGTTCAAAAGAGCCGGGTCGCCGAGCAGTTCAGGTTGAGAATGATGGACTACGACAATTATTTTCGCGAGCACCTCGAGGCGCTGCACCGCGAAGGCCGCTACCGGGTCTTTGCCGAGCTGAAGCGCCGCTGCGGGGCCTACCCTGCCGCCGATCAGTTTACCGGCAAAGGCACCCGCGACGTGACGGTGTGGTGCTCCAACGACTATCTCGGCATGAGCCAGCACAAGGTGGTGCTCGCCGCCATGCATGAAGCGATCGACACGGTCGGCGCCGGCTCGGGCGGCACCCGCAACATCTCCGGCACCACCCATTATCACGTCGAGCTCGAAGCCGAGCTCGCCGATCTGCACGGCAAGGAGGCAGCGCTCCTCTTCACCTCTGCCTATATCGCCAACGATGCGACGCTCTCCACCCTTCAGCGCCTCATTCCAGGCCTCGTGATCTTCTCCGACGAGAAGAACCACGCCTCGATGATCCAGGGCATCCGCCATGGCGGCGGCGAGAAGCAAATCTTCCGCCACAACGACGTCGAGCATCTCGAGGAGAAGCTCAAGAAATATCCCCGCGGCACGCCGAAGATCATCGTGTTCGAGAGCGTCTATTCGATGGACGGCCACATCGCCCCGATCGAGGCGATCGCCGACCTTGCCGAAAAGTACAACGCGCTCACCTATCTCGACGAGGTCCATGCCGTCGGCCTGTACGGCCCGCGTGGCGGCGGCATCGCCGAGCGCGAAGGTGTGATGCACCGCATCGACATCATCAACGGCACGCTGGCCAAGGGCTTCGGCGTCATGGGCGGCTACATCGCAGCGACCAAGGCCTGCTGCGACGCCATCCGCTCTTATGCCCCAGGCTTCATCTTCACCACCTCGCTCGCGCCTGCCATCGTCGCCGGCGCGCTCGCCAGCATCCGCCACCTCAAGGTGAGCAATGTCGAACGGATGCGCATGCAGGAGCGCGTGCTGACGCTGAAGACTCAGCTCATCGACGCCGGCATGCCGGTGATGGACAATCCGAGCCACATCGTTCCGGTGATGGTCGGCGATCCGGTGCACTGCAAGGCTGTGACCGACACTCTGCTCGACCATTACGGAATCTACGTGCAGCCGATCAACTATCCCACGGTGCCGCGCGGCACCGAGCGCATGCGGCTCACGCCCTCGCCGGTACACACCGACGAGCAGATGGCGGCGCTGATCGCAGCTCTACAGGAGCTGTGGGCGCGTTGCCCGGTGGCCAACGGCCAATATGTGAGGCTCGCCGCGGAGTAGCCGCGTTCGCGGATTAGCCTGCTTCTCCGATCGGAATGAGCGCTCTTCTCCTTGCGCACGCTGCTCGCTATCGCCGTGCTCCTATGCTCGGCCGGCTCATGCGCCGCCGGGCAGGGGCCGCAGCCGCCTTGTGCGGGTGTTGAGCCGGTTCCGGCCTACGCGGCGCCTGAGGCTCCACCCAACAGCCATGTGTGGACGAGCGCTGAGCTCGGCAGCTGGACACCGCCAGCCTGCACCGGCTTCACCGCAAAGGGCGACGGTGTTCTGGTCGCCATTGCCGGCAGCTTTCCGTTCACGGCAAGCGCCGATGACCTGCTTGCGCGCTTCGGCGCCGTCTCGGCGCTCAAGGGCCTGAAATATTGGTCGGTGACCGAAGGCGGCTGGCGAACCCTGATTACGAGCGCCACCGCGCTCGAAGGCCCCAAAGTCGACCGCCCGCGCTCAGACTTCACCCTCGCCGAGATGCGAAGCGGCGCCGATCTCTATTTCGCGCAAAGCGAGAACCGCGCCGGCGGCGACGTCGTCTACCGCATGCGCGTGCAGGACTTCGGACCAAATCGCTTCGTGGTCAGGATCGAGAATGCGAGCCCGGTCAGCCGCTATCTTGTCACGCTGTTCAATCCCGGCGATCTCGCTTCCGTGCACTTTCTTGAGCGCACAGGGCCAGGGGTTTGGGGCTATTATGGCCTCGCCTGGGCCGAAGACAGCCTCGTTTCGCGGCTCGCCGTGCCGGAGGCCTCTTACCTCAATCGCGCTTTGGCGCTCTACCGGCATTTCCTCGGCGAAGAGCAACCCTAGCCTCACGCCCAGCCGAGCTTGAGATCGAAGCCAGACGCCTCGATCGACTTCAGAACGAAGTCGTCCTCGAGCCCAGGCCCGCGTCCGATGACCGCTATGTTGAGGCGTCTCGGCGCTCCATCAATGAAGAAGGCGGGCACGTCGAAGAAGTGCCGGTCTGTGGCGGAGCCGGGCTTGTCCCTGAGATATCCGAGAAAGAAGAAATCAAGCGTTACCACATGGGCTTGCCAGTCGGCCAGGGTTTCGATCGCCGACGTATAGATGACAAGCTGGTTCCGCTTGCTGGGATTTAACATGCGCAGAGGCAAGGCAACGCTCAAGCCAACATAGGTTGTGTTGGCGAAATCGCCATCGTTGACATCTGCATTGTCCCCCAAGTGCAAATTGAGCAGTGACATGGTTCGCCTCCGGCAGGGTGCGTCTTACAGGTTTACGTCGGCGTTAGCGAAAATGTATAGCGAGCCAGACCGTCGGCGGCTCTGCTCTCGTCCAGGTCACGCGATGCCGGCAATGGGCCGGGAGTAGGATCCAGTCGCCTTCGCCAAGTTCGCGTTCCTCGCTTTCCCCCTCGATGCTGAGCCGCGCCGTGCCATCCACCACAAGCACGAGCTCGTCGCTGTCCTGGTCGTACCATTGGCCTTCAGGCGTCGCCTGACCGGTCGACACGATGCGCTCGATGCGGAGGCCCGGGTGCTCGACAAGCAGGTCGACGACCTCATCAGGCAGGGGCCGAGCAGGCAGGCCGCTTCGAAGATTTCCGGTCTTGATCATGGCCAAAGCCTAGCACGGGCCTCGCCGGGGCTTGCTGCCAACGCCGAGATGCCGGAAAAGCAGGTCATGCCAGGAGACCCCCTCACCCGAGACCGGCCGATCGTCAAAGGCCGCGCAGCGCTTCTCATCGTCGACGTGCAGAACGGCACTTTCGGTCCGGCGCAAGCGAAGTCTATGCCCGAGTTCCACGCGCTCGCGTCGGCGCGCGTGATCCCCAACATAAGTCGTTTGCTGGAGGCGTTCCGGCGCGCGCGCCTCGAAGTGATCTACACCGTGATCGAGAATTTGACCCAAGACGGACGCGACCGCAGCCTCGACTACAAGCTTTCGGGCTTCAACATCGCCAAGGGCTCATGGGAGGCGCGCGTGCTTGACGACATCGCACCGCAAGGGGACGAGATCCTGCTGCCCAAGACCTCCTCCTCTCCGTTCAACTCCACCAACCTCGACTATCTGCTCGGCAATATCGGCATCGAGGATGTGTTCGTCGTCGGCTTCTTGACCGACCAGTGCATCGACCATGTGGTCAAGGACGGCGCCGACCGCGGCTACTTCATGACTTGCGTGCACGATGCCTGCGCTGCCGAAACGGAGGCTCGCCACGACGCGGCGCTGCAATGCTTCAAGGGCTATTGCCGCATGCTCACCACCGATGAGGTGTTGCGGCTAACGCGCGAAGCTCAATAGACCTCGGCGTAACGGGCGCAGAGGTCCGGCGGATCGAGCGCAGCGACATGGGCAAGCTCGGAGCGCTTGTGGCGAAGATAGGCCTCGCGAAAAGTCGGGCCGAACCATTCCTTGATCGCGGTGCTACTCTCCATGCCGTCGAGCGCTTGCCCGAGCGATCGCGGCAAAGGCGGCGCTTCGCCGTCATAGTTCGGCAGAGCGAGCTTCCGCGCGATGCCGTCAGCACCGGCGAAGATCATCGCGCCAAGCGCCATATAGGGGCTCGCCGAGCCGTCGCTGACGCGAAACTCGAGGTTGAAAGCCTTGGCGATCTTCTTTGGCGTGGTGGCGGCGAACACCGGGCAGACGCGGAGTGCTGCGCCCCGGTCCTGCTTGACGATGTCGATCACGGTCGGCGCCCAGCGGTTCGGCGTGAGCCGCAAATAGGACACCGGCGACGGCGCGGTGATGGCCGTGATCGCCGGCAGATGGTGCAGCACGCCTGAGCAGAATTGCGCGGCGGCTTCACCCAAGCCCAGCGGTCCGTTTGCGTCATAGGTGACGGGAGCGCCGGAGGCGTCATGCAGGCTGAAATGGATGTGCACGCCGCTGCCGGTGCCGTCGGCCACCGGCATGGGCGAGAAGCTGACGCGGTGACCGAGGCGAAAGGCTGTGGCGCGCGCGAGCTCGCGGGCGATCACCGCCTGGTCTGCCGCCTTCAGCGCCGGTTGCGGGGCGATGGTCAGCTCGTATTGGCGCGGGCCATATTCCGGCAGGAAGGAGTCAGGCTTGAGCCCTGCAGCGCGAAGCGCGGCGACGACGCTTTCGCCGAACTCGCCCTGCCGCCGCCAGGCGCCGAGGCTGTAAGCATGGCCGGGACGCTCCTCCACCCCGGTATAGACGAACTCCTGCTCGAAGGCGGCGATGAGGTGCAACTTGGCTGCGGCAACGAGCGCGGCGATGGCGCGGCGCAGGAACTCGCGCGGGCAGCATTCCCAAGGGGAACCGTCGGTGTTGCGGATGTCGCCGAGAAAGAAGTGCTCGACCGCCGAGCCGTCGTCGAAATCGACGCGCACCTCGGCGGTCATATCCGGCACCACCATGAGATCGCCGCCGGTGCCGAATGGCGTATCGAGAATGACCCCGAACGCGTTCTGCATCAGATTGGTGTGGGTCCAGCCGATGCCCTGCTTCTTGCGAGCGGCTAGCTCGCGCGCCGGAAATCCCTTGCCGCGCACATGGCCTGCGATGTCGCAGGTCCCGACAAAGATCAGCTCCTCGCGCAGCATGGCGGCAACCCCCAAGGTCAGATGCAGGTTGCCGCAACCCTATCTCACTTCGCTCACCAATCCCTCATTGGCGCGCGAACATGGTTGACTACGCCGCGCGATATTCCTTGCGGCCCGCCCGGTCGAGGGCGGCGAATTCCTGATCCGACAGGGTGATATCCACCGCGGCGACATTCTCTTCGAGATGCGCGACCTTCGAGGTGCCGGGGATCGGCAGCATGACCGGGCTCCGCTTGAGCACCCAGGCAAGGGCGATTTGGCCGGGGGTCGCATCATGTGCCTTGGCGATGCCATCGAGGATCGAACCCGGCTTGGCGAGATCGCCGGCGGCAAGCGGAAACCACGGGATGAAACCGATGCCGTTCGCCTCGCAATAATCGAGCACATCCTCGCCGCCGCGATCGACGAGGTTGTAGCGGTTCTGCACCGTCGCCACCTTGAACATTTTTGAAGCGTCCTCGATGTCGGCGACCGAAACCTCGCTCAAGCCGGCATGACGGATGATGCCGTCATCGAGCAGCGACTTGACCGCGCCGAACTGCTCATCGCGCGGCACCTTGGGGTCGATGCGGTGCAGCTGCCAAAGCCCGATCTGCTCCACCCCGAGTTGCTTGCAGCTCTTGAGCGCTTGCTTGCGCAGCCACTCAGGCCGCCCATCCATCTCCCATACGCTGGGGCCAG
This sequence comes from uncultured Alphaproteobacteria bacterium, assembly GCA_963825835.1. GTDB lineage: Bacteria > Pseudomonadota > Alphaproteobacteria > Rhizobiales > Methyloligellaceae > Methyloceanibacter. Next base: position 83,709 of record CAWGVA010000038.1, read on the forward strand.
GGCGCTGGAACCCAGCCTTGGTGGCGATCAGAATGCCGCGATAAGGATGGAGCGCCTCGCGGATGAGTTGCTCGGACACGTCGGGCCCGTAAGAATCGGCGGTATCGACGAAGTCGATGCCGAGCGCAGGCAAGCGCTTCAGCGTGCGGATGGCCTCGGGCTTGTCTTCCGGCGGACCCCAAATGCCTTTTCCGGTGATGCGCATGGCGCCGAAACCAAGGCGATGGATCTCGATCTCGCCGCCGACCTTGAACGACCCTGACTTGCGCGCGTCGAGCTTGGACATTTTCGTATTCTCCTAATTGTTTCGGGTTGAGGATAATGCGTCGACCCGAACTTTGCTTCTGCTTTCGCCATTTCGCACCTGCCGGAAGCGCGATCTTGGCAATTCAACGTCTGAGCCCGCAAGATTGACTAAAGGCCAAAGGCTATGCTGGCTGAGCGCGACATGATCCTCGCTTACGATTCCGATTTCTTTGGGCTGCTCGTCGCGAGCTACCGGCGGACCGTGGGGGCTGAGCCAGCGTTCTTCGAGCCCGGCCTCCCCGGCCGGCGGCCTTCCGCCGCGTGGCTCTATGACGAGGCGCGTCACCCCGTCCTCGCCCACAACACCGATCCCGATCCGCGCTTCATCTATGCCAACAAGGCGGCGCAAGCTTGCTTCGAATATGGCTGGGACGAGATCGTTTCGCTTCCCTCTCGCCTTTCAGCCGAGCCGGTCGATCGCGAGGAGCGCCAAAGACTTCTCGATGACGTCGCCCGCCAAGGCTTCACCACCGGATATTCCGGCTGGCGCATCGCCAAGTCCGGCCGCCGCTTCTTTATCGAGGACGGCGTGGTGTGGCAGCTGATCGATGAGGACGGCGCCGTGCGCGGCCAAGCCGCAACCTTCGCCAAGTGGCGCGACGCCTGAAGCCTTTCGCCTTCGTGCAGCGGAAGCACCGAAACGATAGCGGGCGGCTATTGGAAGAACCGGACACCCCCAACCACATGTCTGTTGTTCAATCGGACAAACGGCCAGCCGGTTGGAGCCTTCGGTCAACAGGCCGCCCCAGATAGGAGACCTCTCATGAACAAGATTTTCCTCGCCGTCGCTTTGGTCGTCACCTTCGCCGCCACCGCTGCCGCGCCCGCAATGGCCGAGCAGTTCCCCAACGCCTTCAGCCAGCGCTAGGACGAGGCGGCCGATCGGCCGCAATGGTGATCCCGATGACCACCAATCTCTTCCCCCTGCCATATTGGGCACCCGCCTTCCAGCGGGTGCCCCTATTTCTCCGGCCGCTGGGCGAGACTTACGCCCTCAAGGAGCGTCGGCGAGCGCGCGAGCTCTCCCAAAGTCCAGATTCGGAGCAGAAGACATGGACGGACAGAAGCCGTCCCCGGACATGTTCCGGGGATCAAGCCAGGCCATGACAAGACAGTTCTGGCGTTAGCGGGCGGCTCGCTTGCGGCGATCGACCTCTGACTGGCTGACCTCGCCGGCCTTGACCAGCGCGTTCACGCAAATCTTGGACAGATTGTGCCCGTTCCGGTCCATGCACGACCTGAGACCCGAGGTCTCGAGCCCGTATTCGCCGCAATATTGCTTGTAGTCGTCCTTGCAGGCCGCCTGCACCGCCTTGGTGATCGGCTGGCCTTGCGCCGCGCAGGCCAAGCAAGCGGCCGAAGCAAAAGCGACAAGCAGCTTAACGCGATAGGAATTCATCAACATGGCCTCCCCCGCCCCATTCAAGCGCTCAACGAGAACGGGGGAGCTTAATGCGATTCCCGCGCAGATGCGCAGCCTCCTGCTAAAGAAAGTATGCTTGCTTGCATAAGCGCAACAGCGCGGACGCCGTCGCCGTCAACCAGGAGGCGAAGGCGACTCGACCGCGATCCAATACCCCCTCGTCATGCCCGGGCTTGACCCGGCATCCATTTCGTTCCGCTTCAGGGGGCTGCGCCGATGGATTGAATCGCCGGATCAAGCCCGGCGATGACGGAGCGATTGCGGCGACTAGCGGCCGAGCAGCTTCTTCTGCTGATCGACATATTCCTGCGAGACGTCGCCGGCCGCGACGAGGGCGTCGACGCAGGCCTTGGTCATGTTACGGGCGTTCTGCTTGAAGCAGATGTCGAGAAGCTCGCTGCCAAGTCCATACTGATTGCAGAACTTGTCGTACTCCCAGGCGCAGGCATCTTGCACCGCCTTGGTGACGGTAACCGACTCGGCATGCGCCGCACCGGCAAAGCCAAGCATCGAAGCGGCGACAATAAGAAGCGCAGCGCGATAGGACATTGAATTTCCCCCCTGTTACTCTGGTGAACCGGGCGGACACTAGCAGAAAGTTTCAAGCCTGCTTAGAGCCTTTTGTGGTTAACAGGCTTGACGAATATCGGGTAACCAGGAGAACCAGCGACATGGTCACGCGCGGATTTACCGGACGGCAGCAGACGCCCGACATCGCCAAGAGGCTGCCGCCTGGGCAGTCGCTGACCGCCGACTTTCCCGTGCTGTCGGCTGGCCCCACGCCGCATATCAGCCTCGGCGATTGGTCCTTCACGCTGAAGGTCGGGCCGAAGCCGGTCGCCAAATGGAACTGGGCGGAGTTCAACGCCCTGCCGAAAACCCACCAGATCCGCGACATCCATTGCGTCACCAAATGGTCGAAGCTCGACACGCCCTGGGACGGCGTGCTGGTCGACGACGTGCTCAAAGCCGCCGGCATCGAGGAGCCGCCGACCAAGTTCATCCTCGCGCACTCCTTCGACGGCTATTCCACCAACGTGCCGGTCGCCGATCTCGTAGGCGGCAAAGCGATGATCGCGCTCCGCTATGACGGCAAGCCTTTGCCGCCCGACCATGGCGGACCGGCGCGGCTCCTCGTGCCGCATCTCTATTTCTGGAAGTCGGCGAAATGGGTGAGCGGCTTGCAGTTCACCGAACACGACGAGGCCGGCTTCTGGGAGCTCCGCGGCTATCACATCTATGGCGATCCCTGGCGCGAGCAGCGCTTCACCGGTGACTGAGGCGGTTCCCTCAAAGGCGCCGGAGCCAAAGCTCCGCTGGCAGGAGGCGAAGATCGCCGCGATCATGCCCGATACGCCGCGGGTGAAGAGCTTCCTGCTCGCGCCGTCGGCGCCCTTTCCTTTCCGCGCCGGGCAGCATGTCGATGTCAGGCTGACGGCGCCTGACGGCTATCAGGCCGAGCGCAGCTATTCCATCGCCTCGGCGCCTGAGCAGACGGCGGCGATCGAGCTCGCCATCGAACGGCTCGACGACGGCGAGGTCTCGCCCTTCTTCCATGAGGTGGCCGAGGTCGGCGACGCCATCGAATTGCGCGGGCCGATCGGCGGGCATTTCGTCTGGGAGGTGAAAGACGGCGGCCCGCTGCTCCTGCTTGGTGGCGGCTCTGGAATCGTGCCGCTGATGTCGATGCTGCGCCACCGCGCGGCTGTCGGATCGCGCGTGCCGGCGCTCTTGCTGTTCTCCTCGCGCACCTGGGAAGACGTGATCTTCCGCGACGAGCTGCTCGCGCTCGATGCCAAGAATGACGGCTTCCAGCTCGCGCTCGCGCTCACCCGCGACCAGCCTAGGCGTGAGCAAGACTTCGGCCGGCGCGTCGATGCCGCCATGGTGGCTGAGCTCGTTAACAGGCTTCCCGAGCCGCCCAAGCATGTCTTCATCTGCGGCGGCAATCCGTTCGTCGAGGCGGCCGCCCAAGGCGCCATCGAAGCGGGCGTCGCGCCGTCCATGATCCGCACCGAGCGCTACGGCGGCTGAGGCGCGGCGCACAAGCAAAGGGGCCGCTCAAAATGAGCGGCCCCTCGCGTTGGGCTAGCCTACGCGCCCCACTACTCCTTGGAGCTTTCGCCACCGAGGGTCGGATTCGGCTTGGCAGTGTCGGCCGCAGACGAGCCAGGAGGTGCTGAGCTTTGCTCCTTGGCCCCAGCCGATTGGTCGGCGCTGCCCTGATCAGGGTTCATCGCGCCTTCGCTCGGCTTGGTGGCGCTCGCCGCACCCGACGACGGAGGCGCCGAACTCTGCTCGGCCGCGCCGCCCGAAGTGTCGGCGCTGCCGGATGACGGCTGATGCGCCTGCTTCGAGGTTTCCTGCGAGACGCTAGGCTGCGTCGGAAGCACGCTTGAGTCATCCGCGGCCAAGGCCGGGGAAAGCCCAAGTAACACGGTTACTGCCGTGCCGATCAACAAGCGATTCATGTGGCTCTCCTTGAGTTGTCCCCGCAACTGGCAACGAATTATTCTTTTCGTCCGGAACGATGTCCCGAACAGCTGCAAGGAAAACGTCTCAAGGCGCGATGGGTTCCCAAATTTTTCTGTACGAGACGTGGGGAAATCTGGGATGCCCGGTCAGAGGAGCGGCGCTCACTCCACATAGTACCCGACGCCGCAAACCTGGTCGCCGACCTTTGTGTAATAGGTCGTCTTCTCGAGAGCCTCGTCCGAGCCGGGGCGCGGCCACCAATAGGTCGTCTCTTTGATCGTTCCTTCGGCCGCATTCTGCATGATCGTTTCGCCGAACGGAGCGCCCTGCTTGCCTTTGATGTCCCGAAGCTCCTTGCCCTTGTTGGTCGGATGCACCGTCAGGATTCCGTCGGAGGCGTTGGCGCACCAAACGTAAAGGTCCTTGGACTTGAACCCGCCCTCGCCCGTGGCAAACATCTCGAACGCCTTCGCCTTGTCCTGCTTCACCGCGGCAACGGCTTTCTCGAGCAGGGCCTTTGCTTCCTCCGGCGTGGCGAATTGAGTTTCCGCCAGTGTGGGCGCGGCCGAAAGAATCAGAACCGCGACGGCGGCGAATATGACATTGCGCAACATGACTTCCTCCCTGGCAACAACCTGTCCGCAGCTCCGCAATGATATCGTGGTATTGTTTCCCTAAGCTACTTCCTGCACAGCGCCGGCCCAAGATGGCAGCGCGGCGCCGGTTCGACAAGGAGGATACTGGCATGAAATCGATGCTCGGTTCGATGGCAGTCGCATTTATGTTTTGCGCGGCTCCAGCGTCGGCTGCGGAGTTTCCGAAGACCGGCCAGGCAGAATATGACACCTATTATGTGTACGACACTGTCGCAAAAATCGACAGCGGAGCCGGCAGCGGGGCGATCGTCGACGTCACCGGGATCAACCGCAACGTCAAGGGAGAAGGCCCGTTCAATGATATGTCGGTACGCTGCCTCGGGCACCAGAGCTTGGTGGGGGAGACATTCGACTTCCACGGTAGCTGCGTTGAAACCGATAAAGATGGCGACAACATTTTCACGACGTTCGACACCAAGGCCCACTATTTCATGGGCGGCACGGGGAAATACAAAGGCATCACGGGAACGATTCCCTACACTGTGACGGACCTGCACGACGCGGCCGGCGGCCGTGAGGCCCGCATCGTCAACCACAAGGCCACCTGGGAGATCAAGTAGGCGGGAGCCGAGGCGCGGATTGCGCCGAACAGCGCGCGACGATGCTGAATGCCCGCCTGGACCATCTTCACCCCTTCGGCTTTACCGGTGCGGGTTGCTTCGGCTCTTGCGGGAGGCCCTCCGCGAAGACGGCCCAGGAGGGCGCGCTCGAGGTCCAGATCGCCATCTCCGGCTTGCCGAGCTCCGGATCGTCGAGGCTCCCTGCGCGCACGCCGATATAATGACGCCGCGCTTCAGACTGGGTGAAAATCGGCGTCCCGCAGGCGGCGCAGAAGTGCCGGTGCATCTGGTTGCCGCTCTCGGCCTTGCTCGCATAGTCGGCGAGCGCGCCTTCGACCTTCACCGCTTCGCTTGGGAAGAACACGTTCACCGTGCCGGCGCCCGCGCTGATATATTGGCAGTCTCGACACCAGCAATGCCGGGTGAACAGCGGCTCCGCCTCGATCCTGTAGCGCACCGCGCCGCAGCGGCATCCTCCGTTGATGGTCATGTGTTCCCTCCTTATTTCCGTGGCGCAGCCGCTCGCTCCTTACCTCCCCCTCGTGGGGAGGTCCGGCGGCGCGCAGAATGCGCGACGCTGGGGTGGGGGGTTTGTCTCCCCACTCGGCGCGCTGAAAACGCGCGCCGGCCTCCCCGTCAAGGGGAGGCATGGAGCAAGTGGAAGCGCCTCGGTCTTAACTCTCGCGACTCCGGTGATTACTGGATGCCCGCTTTCGCGGGCATGACAACTGCACTTTGGTCTAGTGACGCTTAGGCCATCCCGGCGGCGCGCGCCTTGTTGAGCAGAGCCTCGGCCTGGCGGATCGAGGCGAGGTCGATCAGGCGGCCGTCGAGCGACACCGCGCCCTTGCCCTCCTTCGCCGCCTGCTTCATCGCCTCAACGATGCGCTTGGCCTTTGTCACCTCGGCCTCGGACGGGGTGAACACCTTGTTGGCGAGCTCGACCTGCGAAGGATGGATTGCCCATTTGCCTTCGAAGCCGAGCACAGCTGCGCGCTTGGCCGCGGCAAGATAACCGTCGGGGTCCGAGAAATCGCCGAACGGCCCGTCGATCGGGCGAAGCCCGTAGGCGCGGCAGGCAACCATCATGCGCGACAGCGCATAGTGCCAGGGGTCGTTCCAGTAATAAGCGCGCTTGCCGTCGGCGTCCTTGTCGGTGAGCACGCCGTAGTCCGGGTGCGGGCCGCCGATGCCGACGGTGCGGGCGCGGGTCGACGCCGCATAGTCGGCAACGCCGAAGCTCATCGCCTCGAGCCGCTTCGAGGCCTGCGCGATCGCCTCGACATTGGCCATGCCGAGCGCCGTCTCGATCAACACCTCGAAGCCGATCTTCTTCTCGCGCTTCTTGTATTGCTCGATCTGGGTGACCAGCATGTCGATGGCGTAGACGTCCTGCGGCACGCCGGTCTTGGGGATCAGGATCATGTCGAGGCGCGGGCAGTTCTCCACCACATCCACCACGTCGCGATAGGCGTAATGGGTGTCGAGGCCGTTGATGCGGATCATCATGGTCTTGGTGCCCCAGTCGAGATCGTTGAGGCCCTGGATGATGTTCTTGCGCGCCTGCTCCTTGTCGTCGGGGGCCACGGCGTCTTCCAGGTCGAGAAAGATGATGTCGGCTTGGCCCTTGGCGGCCTTCTCGAACAGCGACGGGTTGGACCCCGGCACGGCAAGCTCTGAACGGTGGAGACGCGGGGTCGCCTGTTGGATCAGGGTAAAGCTCATGTCGTCGATTTCCTTTCGTTACAGTTTAACCCGTGGCGCCGAGGCCGGCGGCGATGCAATTGATGGACAGCAATAAAGCAAGCTTGTAGCGCTCGCGCTCTGCTTCCGTCGAGGCGCCGCGGAACCGGCGCAACAGCTCGACCTGCTCGCGATTGACCGCGTTGATCATGGGGAGCCGCTCGGCCAGCACCTCGCGATGGCGCGGGAAGCGCGCGCCGATCTCGGCCTCGCCGCTCGCCTTGCGAACCATCTCCGCCGTGAGCCGGTATTCAGCCTCGATCATGGGGAAGATCGTGTCGCGCACTTGGGCCTCGGCGACAAGCCCGGAATAGGCGCGCGCGATGGCGAGATCGACGATGAGCAGCGTCTTCTCCACCTCATCCATGATCAGGCGGAACAGGCGTGAGTCCTTGAACATGCGGGCAAGCATGGCCTCGCCCTCCTCGCCGCGCACCTCGATGAAATTCTTTAGCGCGCTGCCGACCCCATACCAGCCGGTGATGATGTGGCGGTTCTGCGCCCAGGCGAACACCCAAGGGATGGCGCGGAGATCGGCGAGGCTCTTGGCGCCGAAGCGGCGCGCCGGCCGCGAACCGATATTGAGCAGAGAGATTTCTTCCAGCGGGCTCGCCGACTGGAAATAGGTGACGAGGTCGGGATTGCCGATGAGTCTGGTGTAGGCCGCGCGCGAGGCGCCGGACAAAGCTTCCATGGCGTCGTCGATCTCTGCCCTCGGCTTCAGCGCGTCCTCGCGCTCGGATTTCAGCGCATGCTCGAACACGCTCGCGGCGAGCAGCTCCATTTGATAGAAGGCCGTGCCGCGATTGGCATATTTGGAGGACACCACCTCGCCCTGCTCGGTCACGCGGAATCTTCCGCGGATCGAGCCTGCGGGCTGGGCGGCGATGGCGCGTCCCGTCGGTGCGCCGCCGCGCGAGACCGAGCCGCCGCGGCCGTGGAAGAAGGCGATCTTCACGCCGGTCTCGTCGCTCACCTTGGTCAGCTTCACCTGCGCCTTGGCGAGCTCCCAGTTGGAGGCGAAGAAGCCGCCATCCTTGTTCGAATCGGAATAGCCGATCATCACCTCCTGCACGCCGCCCTGCCAGTTGGTCGAGCGGCGGACGAGCGGGACGGCGAGCAGCTCGCGCATGATGGAAGGCGCCGCGCGGAGATCGTCGATGGTCTCGAACAGAGGCACGATCGGCAGCGGGCAGATCTCGGTGCCTGCGGCGTCGAGAAACACGCCAGCCTCCTTGGCGAGCAGATAGACGCCGAGCACGTCGGCGACCGAGCGGGTCATCGACAGGATGAATGAGCCGAAGGCCTCGCGGTCGAGCCGCCCGCGCATCTCCGGCACGAGGCGCAGCATGGCGAGCGTCTCCTCGGCCTCAGGCGACAGGCCGGCAAGGACGCGTTCGCCCACGCGCGGCTGGGCAAGCTCGGCAAGCAGCCAGGACTTCCACGCCTCAGACTTGGGGTCAGGCGCCTCGCCGCCGCTTTGCCCTGACGTGGCGCGCCACAACGCCTGCAAGGTCTCTGTGGTGCGCGTGGTGTTCTCGCGGAGATCGAGGCGCACGGTCGAGAAGCGGAAGAGCTGCACGGCGTAGCGCACCGGGCGCACCAGATCGGTGGCGATCGAGGCGAGCTTTGCTTCCTCCAGCGCGTTCTCCAGCACGCGGAGATCGAGGATCAGCTCGTCGGCATTGGCGTAATAGGGGCGCGCCTCGCCTCCGCCATTGCCCTCGGTGCGGGCGATGGTGGCGTCGAGCTTGCGCAGCACGACGGTGAGGTATTGGCGATAGGCCTCGCCGGGATTGCGGGCGCGGATGGCGACCGCGTCGCCGCTCGCCTCCAGCTCGCGGGCAAGCTCGGCGTGGAAGCCTTCCGGCACCGGCGAGGCGCGCTCGGTGATGGACAGATAGCGGGCAAGATCGGTGAGCCGCGCCCGGTAATGCCTGAGGCTCGCAAGCGCGTTCTGCTTGAGCGCGGTGCGCGTCACCAAAGTGGTGACGAAGGGATTGCCGTCGCGGTCGCCACCGATCCACGAGCCGAACTGGAAGAAGGGCGGCACGTCAAAGCGCGCGTCCGGATAAGCGTGCTTCAGCGCCAACTCAAACCCGGTCAGCATCTTCGGCGCCATCTCGAACAGAGTCTCGTCGAAGAAATGGAGCCCGCGCTGCACCTCCTGCTCGACCGACGGCTTCTCCAGATGCAGCTCGCCGGTCATCCACACAAGCTCGATCTGGTCGCGCAGTTCATCGACCAGCGCGGCGCGTTCGCGCTCGGTCCAGCGCGGATTTTCCAGCTCGCGCAGCAAGAGATAGGTCTTGCGGTATTTCTCCAAGACGGTGACGCGCTTCAACTCGGTGGGGTGGGCGGTGAGCACCGGGCGGATGCGCAAGCTTGAGATCAGCTTTTGGATCTCCTCAGGCTCGACGCCGGCCCTCGCCGCCTCGGCCAGCACATGGCTGAACGTGCCGCGCAATTCTTCGCGGCCGCGCTCGCGCTCGACCTGGCGGCGGCGGCGCATGGCTGCGTTCTGCTCGGCGATGGAGAGGAGCTGGAACCAGATGCCTTGCGCCTGGAGCGCGCGGGCCAGGAGCTCGGGCGTGAAATCGGCAACGGATGCGCCGCCTTTGAGCAGAGGCTCGATCTCAGGCTGATGCTTGCGCGCCACGTCGAGAAGCAAGCCGAACAGCAGCCCGGCGGCTTCGCGCGGCGATGTGCCCGCGATCAGGGCCGATGCGGAGGCTTCGCCCGCACCACCGAGCTTTCTGACATCGTCCTTCATGATGGCCCGGCACTCCCGGCGGAGCGCATCGCCCCGCCCAAAACGATGTGGCGCCGCGCCGTCAGCTCAGACGACCGCCTGCGGCCTCGACGCGCCGCCGGACAACACGCGCGCCACGGTCGATCCGAACTCGCTCGGGTTTGGCGCCACGGTGAGGCCGCAAGATGCCATGATCTCGGCCTTCTCCGCAGCGCTGTCCCCTGCCGCCGAGATGATGGCGCCGGCATGGCCCATGCGCCGCCCCTTGGGCGCGGTGAGGCCGGCGACGAAGCCAACCACCGGTTTCTTCATGTTCTCCTTGATCCAGGCCGAGGCCTCGGCCTCCTGCGGACCGCCGATCTCGCCGATGAGCAGCACCGCCTCGGTCTCCGGGTCCTCCTCGAAGAGGACGAGATGGTCGAGGAAGGATGAGCCGTTGATCGGATCGCCGCCGATGCCGACCGAGGTGGTGATGCCGATGCCGACCGCCTTCATCTGCGAGGCGGCCTCATAACCGAGCGTGCCGGAGCGCGAGATCACGCCGACCTTGCCTTTCAGATAGATATGGCCCGGCATGATGCCGAGCATGGCCTTGGCTGGGCTGATGATGCCGGCGCAGTTCGGCCCCACCATCATCGGTCGCTTGTCCTTGGGGTAGCGGCGGAGATAGCGCTTCACCCGCATCATGTCCTGCGCCGGGATGCCGTCGGTGATCGAGCAGATCAGCCTGATGCCGGCATCGGCCGCCTCCATGATGGCGTCGGCGCAGAAGGCCGGCGCCACGAAGGTGATGCTGGTGGTGGCCCCGGTCGCGTCCACCGCTTCCTTCACAGTATTGAACACCGGCAGGCCCTGATGCTTGCTGCCGCCTTTACCCGGCGTCACCCCGCCCACGACGTTGGTTCCGTACTCCACCATCTCCTTGGTGTGGAAGGAGCCTTTGTCGCCGGTCATGCCCTGGACGATGATCGGTGTCTTTTCGTCGATAAGAATGCTCATTGGTCTACTCCCGGCGGGCGCTTTAGGCCCTCGCCCTTGCAGGTTCTTGCGTCGCCGCGTTGCAGGCGGCCACGGCCTTGTTTGCGGCCTCCGCCAAAGTCTCGGCGGTGATCATCTCCACCCCGCTGTCGGCTAGGATCTTGCGGCCCTCCTCGACATTGGTGCCGGCGAGCCGGACCACGAGCGGCACCTTCACGTCGACCGTCTGGCAGGCCTGCACGACGCCTTTCGCCACCCAGTCGCAGCGATTGATGCCGGCGAAGATGTTGACCAGCACCGCCTTCACCTTGGCGTCCGACAGCACGAGCTTGAGCGCGGTGGCGATGCGCTCAGGCGAAGCGCCGCCGCCCACATCGAGGAAGTTCGCCGGGCTGCCGCCGGCATGCTTGATCATGTCCATGGTGGCCATGGCGAGGCCCGCGCCATTGACGATGCAGCCGATCTCTCCGTCGAGCCCGATATAATTGAGATTGTGCTCGGCGGCCTGCGCCTCGCGCGGGTCCTGCTGCGATGGATCGTGCATGTCGGCGACGCTGTGGCGGCGGAACAGCGCGTTGTCGTCGAACGACATCTTGGCGTCGAGCGCGAGCACGCGATCGTCCTTGGTCACCACCAGAGGATTGATCTCGAGCATGATGGCGTCGCGGTCGCGGAACGCGCGATAGGCGTTCATGATCGCGGTCACCGCGCGCTGCACCTGCTTGATGTTGAGGCCAAGCGCGAAAGCAAGCTGGCGGGCCTGGAAAGCCTGTAGGCCCACGGCCGGCTCGACCACCACCTGGAGGATGGCTTCAGGCTCGGTCCTCGCGATCTCCTCGATCTCCATGCCGCCGCGCTGCGAGGCGATGACCAGGATACGCTCGGTCTTGCGGTCGAGCACATAGCCGAGATAGATCTCCCGCTCGAACGGCTCGGCCACCTCGATATAGACCCGCTGCACCGGCTTGCCCTCGGGCCCGGTCTGGATCGTGACCAGCCGCTTGCCGAGCAGGTCGGCCGCCGCCTCGCGCACCTCGTGATAGGTCTTGCACAGCTTGATGCCGCCGGCCTTGCCGCGGGCGCCGGCATGAATCTGCGCCTTGACCGCCCAATTCCATCCGCCGAGCTCGGTTGCGGCATAGACCGCCTGGTCTGGGCTGAAGGCAACGGCGCCCTTGGGCACCGGCACGCCGAACTGGGCGAGCAACTCCTTGGCTTGATACTCGTGGACGTCCACTTTCCTTCCTCCCTTTTTCGGTTTTTGGCCGGCTTAAGGCAGGCGAGCCTCAGCTCACCTTTCCCTTCACCAGCTCATAAGCTTCCTCGGTCACGCCTTCAGCGCCGGACAAGAGCGTCTCAAGTTCCTTAAGCTTAGCCTCGGCGAAGGCTTTGTCAGAGATCAATTTCACGTTGGTATGAACATTTAGCGCGGCACTTCGCAGTGCAGCATAAGCCGCGAGCACGGCGACCCCGGCGTCGGAGATCACCCCGAGATTGCCCTTGGCTGAGGCCACGGCGGCGAGATCGATGACCTCGCGGGCGGCATGGCAGCAGCGCAAGGGAACATCGGTGGCAAGCTTGAGCGCCTCCTGGATGGCGGCGCTGCGCGACGCCTTCTCGGCGTCGGTCTCTTTCGGCATGCCATAAGCGCCCATCACCGCGTCGAACGCCTTCACGTCGTCCTCGATCATGCCGGTGAGCCGATGGCGCAACGCCTCGGCTCTTTCGAGCAGCGCGCGCATCTCGGCTTCAACGTCAGCATATTTCTTCTTGCCGATGGTGAGATTGCACACCATGGCGACGAGGGCTGCGCCCATGGCGCCGATGATGGCAGCGACGCTGCCGCCGCCAGGCGTCGCATTCTGGCTCGCAAGGTCGTCGAGAAATTTGTCGATGGCGCTCTGCTTGATCATGCGGTCAGGCCATCTCCTTGGCGAGAGCGTAGATCTCCTCGGCGTCGAACACGGCTTCCGAGGAGTCGAACAGCTTGCCGACGCAGGCGCGATGCAGCTTCAATTTGAGGCCGCCGATGCCGAGCGCGCCGAAGGCGAGCTTGCCGAAGCGGTCCTTGCCCTTGTCGGTCGCCTCGATGCCTTCGATGCCGAGCGGCGGCTGGGCGTTCACGTCGGCAACCATCTCGATGTTGGGATTGTCCTTCCAGGCCGAGAGCGGCAAGAGCTGGAGCCCGATGGCGCCAGCGGCATAGACGACATTGGCGTCCTTGACCGCAGCCGCGCGGGTCGCATCGTCGGCGGCCTCGATCGCCTTCACCTTCACCCCGAACCTCTCCTCGATCGCCTTGGCCGCGTCGTCGCTCTTCTTCTGCGTGCGCGAGGTGATGGTGACGTCGGCGCCCTCCTTGCCGAGCAGAGCCGCTGCCCGCATGCCGACCGGCCCGGTGCCGGCGAGTACCACCGCCTTCTTGCCCTTGAGCTTCTTCGCCTGGGCGAGAAGGGCGACGCCGGCCGCCGCCGTGGTGTTTGAGCCGTTCGAATCGAGCATCACCGAGACGCGGAACGGGCCGAAGAACTTCTTCTTCACGGCTTTCAGCAGCGCCTCGCCCTTGCCCATGTCGCCGCCGCCGACGAAGATCGCGGTGTTCTGCTTCTCCTTGCCGCCGCGCGTGAAGATGGTGCCGTCGACGAGCGCGCCGACATTGTCCGGCGTGACATTGGCGTAGCCCGTCACCCGGTCGGCGCCGCCGTCATAGGCGACCACGGTGTCGAACACACTTGGGTAAGGGTCGGTGTCGAACAGGAACAGCAACTTCTTCATTTTGGTCATCGTGGTGCCTTCCAGCTTCATTCCACGACGTTCTGCGGGCTCCCGCCCACGAACGCCTCGATATTGTCGATGAGTTGATCGGCGAGGATCTGCATGGCCTCCTGGCTCGCCCAGGCGACATGCGGCGTCAGGATGAAATTGGGCAGCGTCGGATCGAGCAGGACGTTGCCCTCTTTCGGTGGCTCCTTGGTCAGCACGTCGAAGCCTGCGCCGCCGATGATGCCGTTCTTCAGCGCATCGGCCAGCGCCTGCTCGTCGACCAGGCCGCCGCGCGCGGTGTTGATGAGGATGGCGGAGGGCTTCATCATCTTGAGCTCCTTCGCCCCGATCATGTTCTTGGTCTCGGGCGTGAGCGGGGTGTGCAACGTGATGACGTCGCTCTCTTTGTAGATCATCTCGAGATCGACGAGCCCAGGTTGCGGGAACACGTCGTAAGGCAGGATGCGCATGCCGAGCGCCTCGGCGCGCTTGGCCACCGACTTGCCGATGGCACCATAGCCGATCACGCCGAGCGTCGAGCCGGCGACGTCGTGGATCGGATGGTCGAAGAAACAGAACTGGTTGACCTTGCCCCACCGTCCGGCGCGCACGTCCTCGACATAGGCAAGCAGATTGCGGCGAAGCGCGAAAGTGAGCGCCAGCACGTGCTCGGGCACGGTGTTGAAGGCGTAGTTGCGGATATTGACGACGGTGATGCCGTTCTCCTTGCAGAACGCCTTGTCGACCACGTCGGTGCCGGTCGCCGCCACCGCGATCAGCTTGAGCTTCGGCAGCTTCTTCAGCGTGTCGCCACGCATAGGCACCTTGTTGATGATGGCGATGGTGGCGTCCTTCAGCCGCTCGAGGATCTCCTCCGGCGTCCAGGTCGCCTCATATTCTTTGTAGCTGTGCGGGAACTCCGGCTTGCGCACATTGGCGCCGACAGACTCCCGATCGAGGAACACGATTTGGTGCTGCACCGAACGACCCCTTGGACCTAAAGCACTTCCTCAAACTCGCAACCCAGAACACGAACGCGTCGCCCGTCCCGCCAGCGTGACCCGAGGCGGATCGGACCGGCGAAGCTTGTCGGCGAAACTGGCTTGATGCGCCGCTATCCCCCGCGGGCGCGGGAAAGCCTATTCGGCAGCGACCTGCTTGATCTTCGCCTGCATGCCGTCGCGGAATTCGGCTTGCGCCGCCGCCACGCCACTTCCGAGCTCGACCTCGATGCCCGTATCGCGCATCGCCATCTCCGCGCCGGCAATGGCGCCGAGCAGCATCAACTCATTGAGATCGCCGAGATGACCGATGCGAAACAGCTTGCCGGCGACCTGGGACAGCCCGGCGCCGAGCGCGAGATTGTAGCGTCTATAGGCGACATCGATCACGTCGGCGCCGTTGAAGCCGGCCGGCACCATGATCGCGGTCACCGTGTCGGAATGCCATTTCGGCTCCTTGGCGCAGAGCTTGAGGCCCCAGGCCTCCACCGCGGCGCGCGCGCCGCTGGCCAGATGATGATGGCGGGCGAAGACGTTCTCCAGCCCCTCCTCATCGATGATGTTGAGCGCCTCGCGCAGGCCATGCAGCATCGGCAGCGCCGGCGTGTAAGGGAAATAGCCGGTGGCATTGGCCTTAATCTGGTCGGCGAGGTCGAAATAAGCGTGCCGGCAATTGCCGTCCTTCATCGCCGCCAGAGCCTTTTTGCTGGCGCAGACGATGCCGAGGCCGGCCGGAAGCATGAGGCCCTTCTGCGAGCCCGTGATGGCGAGGTCGACGCCCCAATCGTCGAAGCGGAAGTCGATGCTTCCGATCGAGGAAACGCCGTCGACATAAAGCAGCGCCGGATGCTTGGCCGCGTCCATGGCGCGGCGGACTGCGGCGACATTGCTGGTGACGCCTGTGGCGGTCTCGTTGTGCACCACGAGCACGCCCTTGATCTCGTGACCCTTGTCGGCGCGCAGCGCCTCTTCGATGCGCTCAGGGTTGGCGCCGGTGCCCCACTCCTCGTCCTGCACGATGACATCGAGACCGTGCCGCTTGGCGAGCTCGCCCCACAAATGGCTGAACTGGCCGAAACGGGCGATGAGAACTTTGTTGCCCGAAGCAAGCGTATTGGTGAGCGCGGCTTCCCAGGCGCCGGTGCCGCTCGACGGAAAGATGACGACCTGGCCCTCTTTGGTCTTGAAGATCTTCTTCAGCCGCTCGTAAAGCGGCAAGGTCAGCTTAGGGAAGTCGGAAGACCGGTGATCCTCCATGGCGATATGCATCGCCCTGAGCACGCGGTCCGGAATATTGGTCGGGCCGGGAACGAACAGGAAGTTGCGTCCCGGCTTTCGCGTTGCCGACATTGGCTACGTTTCCTCCTAAAGTAGGGCTTGCCTTGAGAGAACCTTGGCGGGCGGGAAGGTGGTAACGTCCGGTTAGGCCCCTGGCAACCCCCTTGCTTGTCTAAAACAGCCCGGTGATGCGCCCGTCCGGGGCAAGCTCGATATTGTTGGCGGCAGGCACTTTGGGCAGGCCGGGCATGGTCATGATGTCACCGCAGATCACCACCACGAACTCGGCACCGGCCGAAAGCCGGACCTCGCGGATCGGGATGGTGAAGCCCGAGGGGGCGCCTTTGGCGTCGGGATTGGTCGTGAAGCTGTATTGCGTCTTGGCCACGCAGATCGGGAACCTGCCGAAGCCTTCCTTTTCCAGCTCGGCGAAGCGGTCGCGCACCACCTTGTCGGCGGTGATATCGGAGGCGCCGTAGATCTCCTGGGCTATGGTCCGCGTCTTGTCCCACAGCGACATGTCGTCGGGGTAGAGCGGCTTGAATTTCGACGGCGTGGTCTCGATGGTGCGCACCACCGTGCGGGCGAGCTCTTCGGCGCCTGCGCTGCCTTGCGCCCAATGATCGGCGAGCACGCATTCGACGTTGAGCGTGGCGCACAGGCGCTTGAGCAGCGCCATCTCGGCCTCGGTGTCGGTCGAGAACCGGTTGACCGAGACGATGACCGGAACGTCGTAGCGCCGGAGATTGTTGACGTGACGCTCGAGATTGGCGAAGCCCTTCTCCAGCGCCGCGACGTTCTCCTTCTTCAGGTCGTCCTTGGCCACGCCGCCATGCATCTTGAGCGCGCGGATGGTGGCGACGATGACGACGCAATCGGGCTTGATCCCCGCTTTCCGGCATTTGATGTCGAAGAACTTCTCGGCGCCGAGATCGGCACCGAAGCCCGCCTCGGTGACCACGTAATCGGCGAGCTTGAGCGCAGCCTTGGTGGCGATCACCGAATTGCAGCCATGGGCGATATTGGCGAAGGGACCGCCATGAATGAAGGCTGGGTTGTTCTCCAGCGTCTGCACCAGGTTAGGCGCGAGCGCGTCCTTGAGCAGCGCCGCCATTGAGCCGGAAGCTGAGAGGTCGCGCGCCGTGACGGGTTTCTTGTCCCGCGTCTGGCCGACCTGAATCTGCCCGAGCCGGCGTTGCAGATCGGCGAGGTCGGAAGCCAAGCAGAAGATGGCCATGACCTCGCTCGCCACGGTGATGTCGAAGCCAGCTTCGCGCGGGTAGCCGTTGGCGGCCCCGCCAAGCGCGGTGACGATTTCGCGCAGCGCCCGGTCGTTCATGTCGACGGCGCGGCGCCAGGTCACCCGGCGCGTGTCGATGTCGAGCTTGTTGCCCCAATAGACGTGATTGTCGACCAGCGCCGCGAGCAGATTGTTGGCGGCGCCGATGGCGTGGAAGTCGCCGGTGAAATGGAGATTGATGTCCTCCATGGGCACGACCTGGGCATAGCCGCCCCCGGCGGCGCCTCCCTTTACGCCGAAACAGGGGCCGAGGCTCGGCTCGCGCACGCAGACGACCGCCTTCTTGCCGATATGGTTCAGCGCATCGCCAAGACCGACGGTCGTGGTGGTCTTGCCTTCGCCGGCAGGCGTGGGCGTGATGGCGGTGACGAGGATCAGCTTGCCGTCGGGTCGGCCGGCGAGCGAGGCGATATAGTCGAGCGAGATCTTCGCCTTGTAGTGGCCGTATGGCAGGACAAATTCCGGCGGAATGTCGAGCTTCTCGGCAGCGATCTCAACGATCGGCCGCATTTTGGCGGCTTGCGAGATTTCGATGTCGGATTTTGGCTTTTGGTGCTGATCGGTTGTGCGCGTGCCTGGTTTCTTGGCACTTTCACGCGGCTGAACTGACATAAATCAACTGTCCCCAGGGTTTACGGCACAACGCCTTGCAACTTGAATAGGCAACCTAATTCATTCGCTTGCCTTCTTGCAATCGTCTGTGCGAGGTGAGCGCCCACCTGGAGGCCTTGAATGACGCCGGTCGAGCTTCTGAAATCCATGTTTCAGGCAGCGGTGGACGCAGCCCTCCCTTCGATCTGCGTACCCGCCCATCTCCCGCCACGGCCCAAGGGACGCACAATCATCATCGGCGCCGGCAAAGCCTCTGGCGCCATGGCATCAGCGCTCGAGGGCGCCTGGGAGGGACCGCTCGAAGGCCTGGTCGTGACCCGCTACGGCTACCGCGTGCCGACCGAGCGGCTGGAGGTTGTCGAGGCCGCCCACCCTGTTCCCGACGCCGCCGGCCGGGACGCGGCGAAGCGCATCTTCGAGCTGGTCCAGGGGCTGACCAAGGACGACCTCGTGCTTTGCCTCATCTCCGGCGGGGGCTCCGCGCTGCTCGCACTTCCGGCTGAAGGCGTGAGCCTCGAAGACAAGCAGGCGGTGAACAAGGCGCTGCTCAAGTCTGGCGCCACCATCAGCGAGATGAACGCCGTGCGCAAACACCTCTCAGCGATCAAAGGCGGCAGGCTCGCCGCCGCCGCATCTCCCGCGAAGGTGGTGGCGCTGATGATCTCTGACGTTCCCGGCGACGATCCTTCGATCATCGCATCAGGCCCGACGGTGCCTGATCCCTCAAGCAACAGAGACGCGCTCGCCATCATCGAGAAATACAAGATCGATGTGCCGGCGAGCGTGCTCAAGCGCCTTAAGACCGCCGACGAGACGCCGAAGCCAGGCGATCCCCGGTTTGCGGGCGTCGAGAACATCATGATCGCCACGCCTCAGGCCTCGCTCGAAGCGGCAGCCGCGGTTGCGCGGAAAGCGGGCGTCAAGCCCGTGATCCTCGGCGACTCGATCGAAGGCGAATCCCGCGACGTGGCCTTGGTCCACGCCGGCATTGCCCGGCAATGCGCCATGCGCGGCCAGCCTGACGTTCCGCCCTGCGTGCTGATCTCAGGCGGCGAGACCACGATCACGCTGAAGGGCAAAGGCAAAGGCGGGCGCAACACCGAGTTTCTGCTCGCGCTCGCCATCGCGCTCGACGGCATGAAGGGCATCTACGGCCTTGCCGGCGACACTGACGGCATCGACGGCTCTGAGGATAATGCCGGCGCCATCATCACACCTGACACGCTTGCCCGCGCCGAGAAAGCAGGCCTCAACGCCAAGGCCATGCTCGCCGACAACGATCCCTGGACGTTCTTCGCTGGAATCGGCGACCTGCTCGTCACCGGCCCGACGCTCACCAACGTCAACGACTTCCGCGCCGTGTTGGTGGAGAAGCGCTGAGGCTTGAGTGGTATGCGCAAGGTTTGCGGTTGGCTCGCACTCGTCGCCTTTGGCCTCATGCAGTCAGCGGTAGGGCTTGCCCGTGCCGAAGACCAAAGCGCGGCGGCCTACATCCGCTCGTTCTATCCGCCGGACGACCCCAAGGCTCCACAAGCGCGCTACACGCCGAGGACCGCCAAGCTGTGGGACGAGTGCTTCGCCCATGCCGAGGCGAACGGCGATGCCTGCATGGATTTCGACATGTTCGTGCAAGGGAACGACTTCGACCTTTCCGACATCGAGGTCGAGCAGGTATCAGGCAATGCGGAGCACGCCGTGGTGAGGGCAAGGTTCAAGAACTTCGGCAAGGACGAGACGGTGATCTTCGAGCTCATACACGACGATCAGGGCTGGGTGATCGACGAGATCACCTCAGGCTGCAACGTGCTCACCGAGCATTTGCAGGGTAAGTCCACCTGCATGTAAGACCAAGCTGATCGGCGTCCGCACTTGACGTGGGCGCGGCGACGTCACTAGCTGTGTCGATATGGCCTTGAAACCGAGAGGGAACGCTGTGCGTTCAGGGAACCATGCCTCGCAGCGAAATTGACTCAACAAGGGCGACCGCGCATCTGCCTGGTCTCGACATCGAGATCGTTCATTATCATGCGCCCGACGGTCTGACGGAGCAGGTCTCGATCAATCTGACGGCAACGCCTTCCTTCGAGGCCTTTGCCCGCTCCATCGACGCATGGAACCCCTTTGCCTTTTGGGCCGAGGCCATGAGGCTTGCATGGTTCCCCTGGGTCGAGGCCACACGCACTATGATGAGGACTCCAGGTCTCCTTCCATCGCTGCCCAACGCCAGGCCGGAGCCGCCAGGCCCTCCACCTCGCCCCTACTTGATAAGAGAAACGGATTAGCCCGAGACAATTCAAGCCCCGCCTGCCACGACGGGCAGTCTCTCAATCGCCCTCAGGCCGGGATTTGGCCGCCACCCGATATCCTCGGCAGGGACTGCAAGCGCAAGTTTCGGTCAGCGCGTGAACAAGGCCTTGAGCGCGCATTTTCCCTCTAGCCGCGCGAGCTGAAAGCCGAGGCAGAAATGGATGCCAGTGCCGAAGGCGACATGGCGGTTCGGGTGCCTCTCGAGGTCGAGCTTTTCAGGCGCCTCGTTGGCCCTGGGGTCGGCGTTGGCCGCGGCGATCATGACCATGATCTTGTCGCCCTTTTTCAGCTCGACGCCGTCGAGCCTGAAATCCTTGCGCACATAGCGAGGCTTGGAGAATTGCACTGGCGACACGAAGCGCAAGAACTCCTCGACCGCGAGGTTGGCGCGGGCCCAGTCCTGCTCGAGCCAGTCGCGCAATGAGGGGTTCTTGAGGAGCTCAAACACCGATCCGCTGATCAGTGCGTGGTTGTTTCGGACCCCGCGCCAAGCAGGAGAAAGACCATGGCCACCATCTCCTCGCCGCTGATCCGCCCACCCTCCTTCTCCACCCGGACGAGCTCTGCGATCAGCCCCTCGCCGCCATGCTCGCGCGCGATCTGCAAGCGCTCCTCCAGATATGGCCTCATCGCGCCATACACCCGCAGCGCCCGCCAGAAAGAGAACGGGCCGCGGATCCGTCCAGCGGTGTTGGCCCAAGCCATGAATTTCGCCCTGTCGGTTTGCGGCAGGCCGAGCAATTCGCAGATGACCGCAAGCGGCAGCCTGCGCGCATAGCGATCGACGAGATCGGCCGGGCTTCCTTCGGCGAACAGGTCGTCTGCGAGCTTGTCGGCGATGGCGAGGATGCGCGGCTCCATGTCGAGAATGGCGCGGCGGCGGAAGGCTTCGTCGACAATGCCGCGCAACCGGGTGTGGTCCGGCTCGTCCATGGTGAGCATATTGTTGACGAGCGTGCCGACGATGCGCGGCATCCACCAGCGAAACCCGGGAACAACGCCGCCGTCCTTGCGCAGAGTGAAGGTCTGATTGTCTTTCAGGACACGGCCGGCAGCTTCATAGGTCGTCGTGACCCAGACCTTGCCGACGATCGGAAACTTGACCTCGACCACCGGTCCGGCTGCCCTCAGCGCTTCGAGCCTCGCGGCAGAGTCGCGGAAATAGTCCTTGTTGGTGAAATCCAATCGCATCGCCATGGCTCTCGCCTAAGCTTGTGAGACGACAAAAATGCGGCTCGGCCTCACAAATGGCCTGAATTGATCGGTTGCACGCAGGCGCCAAGCAGAAGCCCGCCGCGGGGGAGTGCGGCGGGCTCTGCTAAGGCTTCGCGGGGTTACGCTGAACAAATCCGCAAAAGCCGTTAGCCATGCATCAGCACGGTGTCGATCACATGGATGACGCCGTTCGACTGCATCACGTTCTTGATGGTGATCTTGGCGGCGTCGCCCTTTGAATCCCACACCCACAGAGCGCCGTCCTTGGCTTCGAAGGTGAGGTCCTCGCCTTCGACGGTCTTGAGCGTGGTCTTGCCGCCGTCCTTCTTGATCATCGCCATGATGTCCTTGGCGGTGTAGCGGCCGGGAACCACGTGATAGGTGAGCACGCCGACGAGAGCGTCCTTGTTCTCGGGCTTGAGCAGCGTGTCGACCGTGCCGGCCGGCAGCTTGGCGAACGCGTCGTTGGTCGGCGCGAACACCGTGAACGGGCCTGGGCCTTGCAGCGTGTCGACGAGGCCGGCAGCCTTCACCGCCGCGACGAGCGTGGTGTGGTCTTTGGAATTGACCGCGTTCTGGATGATGTTCTTGGAGGGATACATCGGGGCGCCACCGACTTCCACGGTCATTTCCTTGGCGACGGTGGGAAGTGCTGCGGCCGACACCGCAAGAGCGGCGGCGGCAACGGCATACAAGGCAAAGGTCGAAAGTTTCATCGTAGTTCTCCTGTAGCTGGATTTGGGGGCCCCGAAATCGGGGTGACGCCGGGAGCTACGGAGCGCGCTTCTGGGCGGATGCCGGGAGGCCGCTGAACTTTTTGTGATGTCGTCGTGAGCTTGGGATTCGTCATTCCGGCGAAAGCCGGAATCCAGCGCGCGAAGCGCCATAAAAAGGACTGGACACCGGCTTACGCCGGTATGACGCCGCCGAGAGGTTGTCGCCCTACAAGCTTGCGAGCTTGCCGTTGGCGATCACCGGGCCGGTCGGCTGACCGGTTGGCGAACCGCCTGGCGGCTCGAGCGAAACCGCGAGCACCGCATCGCGATTGACCTGCGGCAGCAGGCTCTCTGGCACGGTGATGCGAACGGGCTTCTTAGGATCGATGAGGCCAAGCGAGTGCGGCTTGTCGCCTGGCGGGATCAGCCACAATTCGAAGGCCTTCTGCTGATCGCCGGTAAGAAGCGCCGCCGGCACGATGGTGAGGGTGTCGCCTTCCTTGTTGACCGCGGCAACGAAGCTCGCCTGGCCGCTCTCGGCGTTGAGCTGTGCCAGCAACGGCGGCCCAAGCGAAGGCACGTTCGCGAGATAGACGAGCCCGGCCATGCTGGCGGCGGCAAGCGCAGTCGACGCGATGGCGAAGGTGCGCCAGAAGGCGAGGCTTTGCCAGATGCCGCCACGCTCGGTGGGCTCTTTCAGTGACGCCGACAGCCGCGCCTCGATGCCGTCCCAGACCGTAGCCGGCGGGGCGACTTTAGGCACCGAGTTCCGCTAATCCGCCAAGGCGCGCCTCCCAGTAGGCCACCTCCGCGGCAAAGCGCGGCTCGCTCGCGATGCGGAACTCAGCTCTGCGGCGCTCCTCGGCTCCGAGCACGCCGAGCACATATTCGGCGGCGGTCAGATCCTGGCGATCGCCGGCGCCTATGGTGTCTTCATCGCTCATCGTTCAAGACACGCTCTGAGTTTCAACAGCCCGCGCCTGATCCAGCTCTTCATGGTGCCGAGCGGCACGCGGTTCCTCATCGCAAGCTCTTCATAGGTGAACCCGTCGAGGAACGCCGAGCGGATCGCCGCCGATTGGCGCTCCTCGAGCTCCTGCAAGCAGTCCTTGAGCCTCGCCTGATCCTCGCCGATTTCGAGCCGCTCGAGCGCGCTCAAACCCTCATCGGGAACTTCGGCGGCAGCGTCGAGCGGGGCGTGCGCCCGAGACCCGGCGCTAGAGCGCAGCCGGTCGATGGAGCGGTTCCGCGCAATGGCCACGAGCCACGTGATCGGGCTTGCGACGGCCTCATCGAAGCTCGCCGCCTTCCGCCACACCGTGAGATAAACGTCCTGCAGCACGTCCTCAGCCTCGCTTCTATCACCCAAGATACGGAGACAGACGCCGAAAAGCTTCGCCGAGGTTTCTGAATAAACGAGGCGCAGAGCGGCGCGATCGCCGCCAGCGACCCGGTTGATCGCGGCGACAAGCTGGCGGCGCCTTGTCTCAGCATCCATGGGCTTGGCGGCCTCGTTTGCTGCCCAAAAGAGGTGCACCCGTTGCATAGCGCGCGGCAAGGGCCCTGTCTCTCGCGATTGGACTCTGAAAACCCGCAATTTCGCGGTTGCGAATTGAGATCGTGGCGTTACTCTTCCGGCTGCGTCACGGAACAGTCGAATTTCCGTTGACTATAGGGCCGCTGGCCCGAATGGGACGCGGGGGACGCCAAGCCGGGGGCCCGGCTTCAGGCGATGGGCTGCTTAGCGGTATTGGCGAGCGCCCTTTGGGTGCGGCGGACAGCGGAGGGGAAATATCGATGCTGAAACGTGCCGGCCTTGGCCTACTCGTTGGGGCGTTGCTCATCGCTCCATCGGTCGCCAGCGCGGGGCCCGCTCTCGTGTTTGAGCCGATCAATGGCACGGTGTTCTATTCCGAAGACCCTGACGTGCAATGGTTCCCGGCCTCGCTGACCAAGCTGATGACCGCCTATGTCACCTTCCAGGCGCTGAAGGCGGGGGAAATCAAGCCTGACACCAAGATCACCTGCTCGCAAAAAGCGACGGCCCAGGCGCCGAGCAAGCTTTGGCTCCCCGTGGGCGGACAGATCACCGTCGATACCGGGTTAAGAGTGCTCATCGTCCAATCTGCCAACGACGTCGCGGTCATGCTTGCCGAAGCCGTTGCCGGCAACACAGATGCGTTCGTTGGGCGCATGAATGAAGCTGCCGCGCGGCTCGGCATGACCCGCACCCACTATGAAAACGTGAACGGCCTCCCGCAGGAAGGTCAGGTGACCACGGCGCGCGATCTTGCCAAGCTCACCCGCGCCATCATCGTCGAGTTCCCGGAATACGCCGACATCTTCGCCCTTTCGAGCATTCAGGTCGGCAAGAAGCTGATTCGCACCCACAACCGGTTGCTGATCTCGTTCCAGGGTGCCGACGGCATGAAGACCGGCTTCATCTGCAATTCTGGCTTCAACATCGTGGCCTCCGCCACCCGCGACGGCCGCCGCCTCGTCGCCGTCGTGCTCGGCGAGCCCTCACTCGCCACGCGCACCGACCGCGCCGCCAATCTCCTGGAGAACGGCTTCAAGCGCTATTTCTGGAAGTCGGTGTTCGGCACTACCATCGACGGCCTCGCCATGCAGGCCTCATTGAGCGATGGGCCAACGCATTTGCGCGACGCCGTTTGCGGCCCGGGCAGGGCCAAGTCGACGCGCAAGCGGACCGCGATCCGCCTCAGAGCCAAGCCCAAATCCAATAGCACCGCAGCCAACTGAGCGCGGCTCGAGGTCTCTCACGACGCGGCGATGAGCCTCTTTGCAGGGGCATCGCGTTGGGGATAGCGTGAGCGCGCGAAGCGAGCCCGAGTCATCCCTTGCCCAAGCGCATTGCGACATCTGCCGCCCTCAAGGCGCTTGCGGCGCTCCTCTTGGGCAGCGGCTTGGCCGCGGCCTATGCCGCCGAAGCGCCCGACAATGTCGAGGCCGAAGTCGCCGAAGCGGTGCAGTCCTGCAAGGATTTGGACGGCAAGCCCAATGCCGACGCCGTGCTCAGCACCAAAGACGTGAACGGCGACGGCGGCGAGGACTGGATCGCCGACTATTCCAAGATGAGCTGCCAGGGCGGCATCAATCAGATGTGCGATGACGAAGGCTGCGTGTTGCAGATCTATCTGTGGAACGGATCTGCGGCCTGGAACCTCGCTTTCGACGAGGCGGTGAAGAGCTACAAATTTTCAACGCGCCATGGACAGCATTTGCTGGCCGTGGTCACGGCCGGATCGGTTTGCGACAAGCCGAGCAGTTCCACCTGCCACCTGACCTATATCCTGAACGAGGATTCGGTCGACCTCGCGCAATAGCGCGCCCTGGCTATGCGTTCATCAAAGCCGCCGGATCGGCGTTCCGCGAGCTGTCCGCTTCCGCGTGAAGTTCCGACAGGGGCAGCGAAGTCCACGCATGTCGCAGATGTGCCGCAAGCGGACACCCTGACTTCCGTCGGCGCGCCCTTTTCCGCACTGCAAGATGAACCTGTTGCGCCGCACGTCTAGTATCTTGATTTCATATCGTCTTAGGCCTCTGCTAGGTGCCTACCTGAGCGTGATGTAGCGGCGTAACCAAGTTCAGGAGGAGGCCACCACATGGGGACGTTGGTCTTCGTGTGCCCGACCACTGGGCACGAAGTTTCAACCGGCGTTGAAGTAGACAGATCCAACTACAAACGGCTCTCGAGAACGAAGACGGCGGTCTTTTGTCCGCGCTGTCGCAAGAACCATACACTCGCGACAATCTGGGCTTGGTTGGTTGATGAGGTTCCCGAAAGTCCGGACGACAGCACTTCTACGAAGTCTGCTGCGTAGATCGTTTGCTCTTCTAAACGATCCAATCCAATTCACGAGCCTTGTCGTTTGCCAAGCGCCCCGCTCTTGCGAGGAACTCCGCTTGCGTAAGCTCGGTCCGAGGATCGTTTTGACCAGGTAGGTAGGCGGCGAGAAGCTGAGGAGAGACGGCGGGCTTGTGATAGGTGACGGTGTAACTGGTGCCCGGTAGATCGACGATGATATCGCCGCCCCTCACATCAAGATGAATGTCTGCCAGCCCCCGCATGTTAGGAATCATAGGAGAAAACGTCCATTCAGTGCGTTGCAGCAAAGGCACAGCGAGGCGGTGCTGTCTACAGCAAGGTTGTAGCGAGCACGCCCGAGCAATCCACACAGGAAATGAGAAGACCCGAGGCTGACCTCAGGTCTTTCGTCGATCCTTAGGCGCTTCGAAGTCGATTCGGTGCGCCAGCCTTGGCAGCGGCTTGCTCGACCGGCTTGTAGGCGTTGCGCGTCAGGCCCGCATACATCTCACCGAGCTTCGACAGCTCGGCAACATAGGCTTCATATGCCATTCTGGCGTACTGAGACTGGATCTCGATCACCTGCTCGAACGACTTTGCACCAAGCAGCTGTTCGAAAGCACGCGTGCCGTCCTCAAACGACTTCTTCGAATAAGCGGTGATCTCCGCGGCAATAGCCTGGAACCCCTTGTTCGCCTCACCAAAGGAGCTGACAACGGCATCGAAGCCGTCCTTGCCCGCTCTCTGAACCTCATTATTGAACCTTTGAACGTCAGACATCTGATCACCTCTCTGACCCCGCCTGGCGCAGGGCATGTTGCGTATAAGGAGTATATGGGATGTTATGGTGCACTGCACAATACCTGAGCAAGAATTATTGCATTGCACAAAGGCGCCCAGCGGTTGGCCGATTAAGCAGGTGCGCCGCTACCACCGAGTCGCAGGCAGCGCGACGATAAGATAGAGCTGCGTAGCGCTTTGCGGTCCGGTGTGATCGAGCTGCACTGCGCGGAGCTTTTTCCGCGTCGTCCGCTGCAAGTCAGCCGAACTCACCTCGCCTTACGCAGGCGCTGACGCCGGCGCCGCGATCGCGGCCTTGATCAGAGCGAGCGCATCTGGCGAATCCCAATTGGCCGGACCGACCAGGCGCCCGATCTCGTGCCCCTCGCGGTCGATGAGAAGCGTGGTCGGCATGCCCACCGCTTTCAGCTTGCTGAACAGCTTGCCCGTTGGATCGGTGTAGAGGGAAAGATGCGTGGCTCCGGTCTCGGCGAGGAAGTTCTTCGGCTTATCGGCGCCGCCGCGATCGATATTCACCGCCACCACCTGGAAATCATTGCCGCCGAGCGCGGCCTGAAGTTTGTCGAGCGTGGCCATCTCCTCCCGGCAGGGCACGCACCAGGTGGCCCAGATGTTGAGCAGCACCACCTTGCCTCGCCAGTCGCTTAAGGATTTCGCCACGCCTTCGCCGTCAACGAAGCTGACCTCGCCAAGGTCGAGCGGCCTTGGCCTCGCCAGGAACGCCGCCATGGCGCCCTTGTTCAGTCCGGCTAGCGGGCCCTGACCGGCCTTTTCTCCTGCCGGCACCGCCGCTCCCTCTTCACCTTGCTTTATCGATGACGCGACGCGCCCATTGTCAGAAGGGGCAAAACTCAAATATACCGTGGCGAACCCGGCAATCGCCGCTAACGACGCAGCGATGAGAATGGTGGCCGGCGACGCGTCCCGGTCGCGTTTTGCGCTACTGTTCACGTCTTCCACGTTCACCTCGATTCACAGGGCTCGACGCTCGTGACCAATACCATGTGGGGTGGCCGCTTCTTAGCGTCCCCCGCCGCGATCATGGAGGAGATAAACGCCTCCATCGACTTCGACAAGCGCCTCTGGCGCCACGATATTCTTGCGTCCAAGGCCCATGCCGCGATGCTCGCCGATGCCGGCATCATTACCAAGAAAGAGGGTGAGGAGATCGCCCGCGGCCTCGACAAGATCGCGGCCGAGATCGAGGCCGGCAAATTCAACTTTGCCCGTGCGCTCGAGGACATCCATCTCAACGTTGAGTCGAGGCTCGCCGAGCTGATCGGCCCGGTCGCCGGCAAGCTGCATACGGCGCGGTCGCGCAACGATCAGGTGGCGACGGACTTGCGTCTTTATATGCGCGACGAGATCGACTCAATCGATGCGTTGCTCGCACGTTTGCAGCTCGTGCTCGCCGAGAAAGCGCTTGCTCATGCCGCAACCGTGATGCCTGGCTTCACCCATCTGCAGACCGCGCAGCCGATCACCTTCGGCCATCATCTTCTCGCTTATGCCGAGATGTTCGGCCGCGACCGGGGACGGTTCGCCGATGCTAGGGGCAGGCTCAACGAATCGCCGTTGGGCGCTGCGGCGCTCGCCGGCACGGGCTTCGCCATCGATCGCGACGCTACGGCGAAGGCGCTCGGCTTTGCGAGAGCGTCGGCCAATTCGCTCGACGCGGTGTCAGATCGCGACTTCGCGCTTGAGAGCTTGGCTGCCGCGTCCATCGCCGCCATTCATCTCTCGCGTCTTGCCGAAGAGATCGTGATGTGGACATCGCCGCAATTCGGCTTCGCCCGGCTCTCGGACCGCTACACCACCGGCTCCTCGATCATGCCGCAAAAGCGGAACCCAGACGCTGCCGAGCTCGTGCGCGCCAAGACCGGCCGCATCGCCGGCGCCTTCTTCGCTCTGCTCATGGTGATGAAGGGATTGCCGCTCGCTTATGCCAAGGACATGCAGGAGGACAAGGAGCCGGTGTTCGACGCGCTCGCCTCGCTTTCGCTCGGGCTTGCCGCCATGGCCGGCATGGTCGGCGATCTCGAGCCCGATGCGCGGGCGATGAAGAAGGCTGCCGGCCGCGGCCACGCCACGGCCACCGACCTTGCCGATTGGCTGGTGCGGGAGGCGGGGCTGCCCTTCCGCGAGGCGCATCACGTCACCGGGCGAATCGTGGCGCTTGCCGACACCAAGGGCTGCGACCTGGCCAAACTCACGCTTGAGGACCTGAAATCGGTCGATAAACGACTCACTGAAGACGCATTTTCAGTGCTCGATGTGAGCAAATCGGTCAAAAGCAGGCGTAGCTATGGGGGCACAGCCCCTGGAAATGTGCGGCGGGAGGCCAAAAAATGGATAAAGCGTTTGAAGAAGGCGCCCCGGTCGCGATAAAAAGGACGTAAGGACCGGTACAAGGTCCAAGGTCAAAGGGGCACGACCATGGGAAGCGCTCTGCGCGTCCTCCTGGCTATTGCGTTGATCCTGTCCGTAGGCTTGAGCGCCTGCGGCAAACGCGGCTCGCTCGACCGGCCGAAGCCCTCCTACCCCGAGACCAAGGCCGATCCCTCCACCAAGATGTCGCAAGCGCCCGCCCGCTCGCTATGGATTGACCGCCTGCTGCAATAAGGCTTTCTAAGCCTCCATGCACCATTTCACTTACCGGCAAGGAGTCGGCGGTGGGAGCATCCTGCACGCCGAGGATCTGAGCCTTGCCGATCTCGCCGACTCCGTCGGCACGCCCTTCTATTGCTATTCGACGGCAACGCTCGAACGGCACTACCGCGTGTTCGCCGATGCCTTCGAAGGCCTGGACGCGGAGGTCTGCTATTCGGTCAAGGCCAACTCCAATCTCGCCGTGCTGGCAACGCTCGCAAGGCTCGGCGCCGGCATGGATGTGGTGTCGGAGGGAGAGCTTCGCCGCGTGCTCGCCGCGGGCGTTCTGCCTGAGAAGATCGCCTTCTCCGGCGTGGGCAAGACCGCTCACGAGATGGCCTTCGCGCTAGAAGAGGGCATCTTCGCCTTCAACGTCGAGTCGGAGCCCGAGCTTCGTACTTTGAGCGAGACGGCATCTTCGCTCGGGCTCTCGGCACGCATCGCGCTCCGCGTCAATCCCGACGTCGACGCGCAAACCCATCACAAGATCGCCACCGGCAAGGCCGAGAACAAGTTCGGCATTCCCTACGGCGAGGCGCTTGCGCTTTATCGTCTTGCCGCGGCACTTCCCGGCGTCGATCCGCGCGGCGTGCATATGCATATCGGCAGCCAGATCACCGACCTTGCTCCCTTCCGCAACGCTTTCGCGCTGCTCAAGGAGCTCGTCGACGAGCTCAGGGCCAACAGCTTCGCCATCGACTTCGTCAATCTCGGCGGCGGCCTCGGCGTGCCCTATCGCAGCGACGAGCCTGCCCCGCCACTTCCCGCCGAATACGGCAAGCTCGTGCGGGAGACTGTCGGCGATCTCGGCTGCAAGCTTCTGTTCGAGCCTGGGCGCCTGATCGCCGCCAATGCCGGCATCCTCGTCTCCCGCGTCCTCTACGTGAAGCGCGGAGAGCCCAAGACCTTCACCATCGTCGATGCGGCGATGAACGATCTGATCAGGCCGACGTTGTATGAGGCCTATCACGAGATTTGGCCGGTGGCAGAGCCAGCGCCCGGCGCAGCGACGATGACCAGCGATGTGGTTGGCCCGGTCTGCGAGACCGGAGATTATCTTGCCCTCGACCGGGCGCTGCCGGAGCTCCGCTCCGGCGATCTCATTGCCGTGATGACGGCCGGAGCCTATGGCGCCGTGCTCGCCTCACAGTATAATAGCCGGCTACTGGTGCCTGAGGTGCT
Organism: uncultured Alphaproteobacteria bacterium; assembly: GCA_963825835.1. Taxonomy (GTDB): domain Bacteria; phylum Pseudomonadota; class Alphaproteobacteria; order Rhizobiales; family Methyloligellaceae; genus Methyloceanibacter. The sequence continues at coordinate 114,255 of CAWGVA010000038.1, forward strand.
GGTCGCCGGCGATCGCTATGCCGTGACCCGGCCCCGGCCTCACTACGGCGACATGCTGGCGGCGGAGCGGCTGCCTGATTGGCTCAAGCCCGAGCGGCGCTCATAGGGCCTCCTTTTAGCCCGCATCGCTCCCCAAATTACCCGCGTGCTTTACGCGTTGTGCTAAGCCTGATGAAGATGATGCGAGATTGGTTTGCCCGAAAGAAAGCGCCCCCGGACACCCCGGAGGACACGTCGCTCGCCCGCCGCTTCGAATGGCGCGTGGACTTGAGCCGGCTTGCCCTCGTCGGCGAGCGTGTATGGGAGGCGCTGCTCTGGCCGTTCATCGTGCTCGCGGCCTTTCTCATTCTCTCCATGTTCGATCTGTGGAGCGCCTTGCCGCCTCTTCTGCACCGCGCCCTGCTCGTGGCCTTCGCCGTGGCGCTCCTCGTCTCGCTCGTGCCGCTCATCCGCTTCCCCATGCCGACGCGGGCCGAGGCGCTCAGGCGTCTCGAGCGCCATGCCGATATTAAGCACCGGCCGGCCTCCTCCTACGAGGACAAGCTCGGCACCACATCACGCGCCGACACCGCGCTTCTTTGGGCGGCGCATCGCGAGCGGCTGAGCCGCCTGGTCGCCAAGCTCAAGCCGAGCTGGCCCTTGCCGCGCACCGACCGCAAAGACCCTTATGCCGTCCGTTCGGCATTCCTGCTCGTGCTCATCGTGGCGCTGCTGGCTGCCGGTCCCAATCGATGGGATCGCATCACCGCGGCCTTCACCCCTGCCGCGCGCACGTCGGCGGCGCTGATGCGCCTCGACGCCTGGGTGACGCCGCCGGTCTATACCGAAGTGGCACCCATCGTTCTTGCCGACGGCAGCGAGTCGGTCGGCGCCGGCAATGAAACCTTCCGCGCACTTTCGGTCCCCGAGCGGAGCGAGCTAATCGTGCGCGCCTTTGCGCCACGCGGCGAAACCGTGAGCCTCGTGTCGCAGCCTGAGGACGGCTCTCCGGCGAACGCGGTCATTCCGAAGATCACCGGCAGCCAGGGGCTCCTGGAATTCAAGCTGCCCCTCGCCTCGCCCGGCGCTGTCGATGTGCGGGTCGGCGGCAACACCGTCGCCAAATGGCGCTTCGACCTCATCAAGGACGGCGTGCCGCAGATTGCTCTCATGGGCAACCCGACCACCACGCCGCGCGGCGCGCTCCGCTTGAGCTTCCGCGCCACCGACGATCATGGCGTGGCGAGCGCCGAGGCCCGCTTTGCGCTGGCCGATTCCGAAGAAGCCGGAGGTCTGGCGGCGCAGGCTCCTGAGCTCGACGGCGGCAAGCAAGAGGCCGATCCCCTGCTCGAAGCTCCGCTCATGCCGCTGCAATTGCCCAAGGTCAATGCCAAGCTGGTCGAAGGCAAGTCCTCGCAGGACTTGACCGCCCATCCCTGGGCCGGCCTCAAAGTGCGCATGACCCTTGCCGCGCGCGATCAGGCGGAGCAGACCGGCTTGAGTCAACCCTACGAATTCATCCTGCCCGAGCGCAAATTCACCAAGCCTCTTGCCAAGGCGGTGGTCGAGCAGCGCAAGAAGCTCGTGCGCGAGCGGGATTCGGCGAGCCAAGTCGCCATGGCGCTCGATGCCTTGACCATCGGCGGCGAGCGGGCGATCCCCGACAGCTCGGTCTATCTCGCCTTGCGCGACACTTATTGGCGGCTCGACAACGATCAGTCGCCTCAGTCGGTCGCGAGCGTGGTGAGCCAGCTCTGGGACTTGGCGCTCCGCATCGAGGACGGCAACATTCCCGAAGCCGAGCGCGACGTGAAGGCGGCGCAGGACCGGTTGAGCGAGGCTCTGAAGCGGAACGCTTCGCCGGAGGAGCTTGATCGCCTGGTCGATGAGCTGCGCAGCGCGCTGTCGCGCTATCTGCAAGCGCTCGCCGAGCAGGCGCAGAAGAACGGAAATCCTGCTCCAGACCAGAAATCGAAAGACGGCGAGCAGACCGTCTCCGACCAGGAGCTCGACAAGCTTCTCAACAATATCGAGCAGCTCGCCAAGTCGGGGTCGAAGGAGCTTGCCGAGCAGATGCTGAGCGAGCTCAAGGACATTCTCGAGCGGCTGCAGGCCGGAACCTCCACCGACAACGCCAAGCAGCAGCGCATGAGCAAGATGATGAAGGACCTGAGCGAGCTTGTCTCCAAGCAGCAGAAGCTGCTCGACGAGACGTTCAAGGCGAGGCGCGAGCAGGGCGGCAACCAGCAGAACGACGCCTTCAATGTGAGCCCGCCCGGCCAGCCCATGGAGTTCGGCCCGGGCATCTTCATGGCGCCGTTCGGCACGCCGCTAGAGGATGGCTCGGACAACGGCCAGAGTCCTGGCGGCGACGAAAGCGCGCAAGGGAAATCCGGCGGCCGCGGCCAGCAACCTGGCGAGAAGGCGCAAGGCCAGCGCCCTGGCGGCAAGTTCGACGATCTCGGCAGGCGCCAGGGTGAGTTGCGCGACGCGTTGCAAAGCCTGATCGACCAATTCCGCATCGAAGGCGCGAACCCGCCCGAGCAGTTCCCGGAAGCCGGCGAAGCCATGGGCGATGCCAAGGACGCGCTTGGCCAATCGAATCTCGACCGCGCCACCGACGAGCAGGGCCGCGCGCTCGACCAGTTGCGCCAGGGCGCTCAGTCGCTCGCCGAGCAGATGATGGAAAACGGCGAGGCCCAGACCGGCAAAGGTCAAGGCAACAGCGGAAAGGACCCGCTCGGACGGCCCGACCGCAGCAACCGCCCGGACCTCGGGCTCAGCGTCAAGGTTCCCGACCAGATCGACATTCAGAGGGCGCGTGAAGTGCTGGACGAGGTTCGCCGCCGCCTTGGCGATCCGTCGCGGCCGATGTTCGAGCTCGATTATCTCGAGCGCCTGATCAGGTCCTATTAGTCGGACGCGGTCAATTCGCCGATAAAGGGAAGCTCGCGGTAGCGGTTGTGGAGATCCATGCCGTAGCCGACCACGAACACCGGCGGGCAGGAGAACCCGATGAAGTCGGGCGTGATCGCCGAAGCGCGCTTCACCTGCTTGTCGACCAGCACGCAAGTGAGCACTTGCCTGGCGCCCCCTTCCGCGAGGAGCGCCTTGGCGAAGGCCAACGTCCTGCCTGAGTCGAAGATGTCGTCGACGATGACGACGTTGCGCCCTTTGATGTCGCTTTCCACGTCGCGCAGAACCCTCACCTCGCCTCGCGAAACCCGTTTCCCGTCATAGCTTGCGAGGTAGACGAAATCGATCTCAGGCTCGAGCCCGTGGCGGTGCAGCGCCCTGATGAGATCGGCGGCGAAGATGAAGCTTCCCTTGAGCACGGCGACCACCATGAGGTCATCGAGCCGTCTTGCGGCAATGTCGCTGGCAAGCTGATCGACGCGAAGAGCGATCGCCTCTTCGCTGTAGAGCGGCTTGATCGCGCCGTCCGCAAGGCCGCCCGCGGCCGTCATTTGGGCTTGGCGAAGCTAACCTTGAGGCTGCTTACGTTTTCCGGTGCTCCGGGAATTTGCAGCGTGAAGGAGGTCTTGGCGCCGGCGGCGAGCGAGAGCACGCTGGCCGTGGCCTGCGTCAGCTCCTTGCCGGCATTGTCCTGCAAAGCCACCACCACAGTCGGCACGCTGACCTCGCTTGCCGTGGGATTGACGATGTCGCCATCGACTTGCAGCACGCGCTGGCCTCCTGCGTCGCTCCACGTCGAGCGAACGTTCTCGATTTTGAGCCCAACGTTCACCGGCTTGCCCATCATGGCGTAAAGCTGGGCGGCCCCTGGCAACACCGACACCACGGTCTTCGGCGAGAGCGCAACGAAGGCGGCGAGCATAGCGAGCAGGAGCGCGAGCACGCCCCAGCCGATGGCGACGGCCGGCGGCAGCTTCCGCTTGCGGCCTTCGGCGATGGGCACGTTGGTGGCCAATCCGGCATCAGGATTGACCAAAGCTCCGGCGTTGTAGCTGCCGAGATCGTCAGCTTCAGCGCCCGCGCGCGAATTTGCCCCCATGCCGGAGGTCAATCCGGCACCGTCACCGCGCATATCGGGCTGCATCTCGTCGTCGGTGCTGAACAGCGGGCCGGTTTGCTTCGGCGGTGGGGGTGGCCGGTCGTTCGGATGCACGCCGTTGGGCGGCTTCGGCGCAAGACCCTGCTGACTGGGAAAGCGGCCCATGGCGTTGCCCAAGCCGGTCGAACCTGGACGCGGCTCAGCCGGAGCGGGACGCGGCGCCGCTGCCGGACGGGCTTCCGGAGCGCGACGCGGCGGCATCGGTGCCGCCGGCGACGGCCGTGGCTGGACCGGGGGAGGCGTCGGCGCTGAAACGACGGTAGGCTTGGCCGGCTCGATCACCGCCATGGCCTGCCAGACATTGCCGCATTTGGAGCAGCGCACCTTGCGGCCCGTAGGCGGAATGACCGCTGCGGTCTCAAAGCGAGTGTTGCAAGCTGGACAGATAATGACCGTCATCGTTCAGAACCACCACCGGGCAGGTTTCTGCGGCCTCGCGTGACCAGCCCACGTCCTTGCCCAAATCCATTGATACCGGACAGCGAGTTCCGCATAAAGACGCAAGTTGGGCCGAATGTTAAGAGGATCGAGGGCGATCGCGTGATCCGCTTTGAAAATGTCGGGCTGCGCTACGGCAATGGCCCAGAGATCCTGCGCGACGTCACCTTTCATGTGGTTCCGGGGTCCTTCCACTTCCTCACCGGGCCGTCAGGCGCGGGCAAGACCACGCTGTTGCGCCTCCTGTTCATGTCGCTCCGCCCGACGCGAGGCTTGATCTTCGTTTTCGGCGAGAACGTGTCCGACCTTTCCGCCGCGGGCCGCGCCGAGCTTCGCCGCCGCATCGGCATCGTGTTTCAGGACTTCCGCCTGCTCGACCATCTCACCACCTGGGAGAACGTGGCCCTGCCCTTGCGCGTGATGGGCAAGAAGGAGTCGGACTATCGCGAGGACGTGACCGACCTGTTGCGCTGGGTCGGGCTTGGCGACCGCATCGACGCCTACCCGGAGGTTCTCTCCGGCGGCGAGAAGCAGAGGGCGGCAATCGCCCGCGCCGTGATCGGGCGCCCGGAGCTTTTGCTCGCCGACGAGCCCACCGGCAACGTCGATCCGATGATCGCCGACCGCCTGTTGCGGCTGTTCGTCGAGCTCAACCGCCTCGGCACCTCGGTGATCATTGCCACCCACGACTACGGCCTGATGGATCAGCTCGACGCGCCTCGCCTCGTGCTCTACGAAGGCCATCTGGAGATTCGTTGACCACCGTGCAGCTCATCGCCGACATCCGCGACTATCCCTGGGGCAATCTCTTTGCCGGGATTCTGCCGGCGCGCTTGCAGCCGAAGACCGCGCAGATCGTGCCCTCGGCCTCGATCGCCGGCAACGCGCTGACCGTGGTGATCGCCATCATGTCGTTCCTCGCCTGCCTCACCGCCGGCGCGGTGTACATGGTCAATCAATCCGCCGAGGCCTGGGTGAAGGACATTTCCAGCGAGATCACCGTCGAGCTCGATCCGGTGAATGCCGCCGACATCGAGAAGAAGATGACCCTCGTCTCTCTGTTTCTCGCCAAGCAGGCCGGTGTCACCAGGGTGAAACCGCTGACCGCCGAAGATTCCGCCAAGCTGCTCGAGCCTTGGCTCGGCCATAGCGAGGCCCTGTCGGCGCTGCCCATCCCGCGCCTGATCGCGGTCGAGATCGACCGCTCCAACCCGCCCGACATCAAGTCGATCACCGAGGCGCTGTCGCAGAACTTCGAGGGCGTCACCCTCGACGACCACCGCCGCTGGCGGGCCGAGATCCGCACCCTGACGCGGTCGGCTGCTGCCGGCGGTTTTGCCGTTCTTGCTCTCGTCGCCGCCGCCACCGTCGCCGTCATCGTCTCGGCCACCCGCAGCGCCATGGCGTCGAACCGCGAGATTATCGAGGTGCTGCATTTCGTGGGCGCCAACGAGCGTTTCATAAGCCGCGAATTCGAGCGCCATTTCGTCGGGCTCGGCGTCCGCGCCGGCCTCGTCGGCGCGGTCAGCGCGGCGCTCGTGTTTTTGCTGCTACCGGTCGCCATGCACCTGCTCGGCGGCGAGCCCGCCACTGCCACCGAGATGAGCCGGCTCGTGGGCTCTGGCGAGCTCGATCTCAAGGGCTATCTGCTATGCATGCTGGTGGTTTTCGTCATCGCCTGCCTCTGCATGATCACCTCGCGGCTTGGCGTCATCCGCGTGCTCAAGACCTACGCCTGAGTGCGGGAAAGCGGGACATGTTGAGCGCCGCCAAGCCGATTTCCTATCGATTCGATTAAGCCTATTCTTGCGCCGCGCATGGCAGGGCGGGAGTAAGCGGTGACGCACGTCGAGCCGGAATCTTCAAGCGCATTCGAGCTCTTAGTCGGCGTCCTGCGCCTGATCTTCGATCTGGTGATGCTCGCCGTCGTCATGCTCGTCATCGGCTTCTTCATCTTCACCGGCAGCATCGAGCGCAGCCAGCTCGAGCCTCGCACTGCCGACGGCATTGCCGTCTTGACCGGCGGCGCCGCCCGCATCGACAAGGCGATGAAGCTGTTGACCCAGCAAAAGGCGAAGCGCCTGCTGATCACCGGCGTCAACCGCACCACCTCGACCGAGGAGCTGAAGCAGCTCGCGAGCCAAGGCGACCAGCTCTTCTCCTGTTGCGTCGATATCGACAAGGAAGCGCGCAACACCATCGACAATGCCACCGAGACCAGTCAGTGGGTGGCGCGCAATCACTACACTTCGGTCATTGTGGTAACGTCGAACTATCATATGCCGCGCGCGCTGGCCGAGCTTGCCCGCGTCATGCCAGGCGTGACCTTGATCCCCTATTCGGTCGTGGACAACAACGTGCATCTCGACCGCTGGTGGACCTTTCCCGGGACCACCAGATTGCTGATCTCCGAATATCTGAAATATCTGCCGGCGCTGGCGCGGCTCGGGGCCACCCAACTTGTGAGCAAATTGATCACCGGCAAGACCACGGTTGCGATCGAGGACCCGACAGAACCGTGACGGCCGGCTCCTCCATGGCACGCTCGCTTCTGTTCAACGTGCTGTTCTACGTGACCACCACGCTGTTCGTGGTGATCGGCAGCCCGTTACTGTTCGCACCGAGAGGCTGGGCGATGGCGGCGCTCAAGGTGCATTCGAACTTCGAGCTTTGGCTGCTGCGTACCATCGTCGGCACGAAGGTCGAGGTGCGCGGGCGCGAGAACATTCCGCAAGGCCCCTGCCTCGTCGCCTCAAAGCATCAATCCGCCTGGGAGACCTTTGCGCTGATCCCGATCTTCCGCGACCCTGCGCTGCTGATGAAGCGCGAGCTGTTCTTCATCCCGTTCCACGGCTGGTTCTCCCGCAAGTTCGAGATGATTCCGGTCGACCGCGACAAGGGGCCGAGCGCGCTTCGCCGCATGCTGCGTGAAGCAAAGAAGCGCATCGATGACGGCCGCGAGATCATCATCTTCCCTGAAGGCACGCGGCGGCCGCCAGGCGCTCCGCCCGACTACAAGACCGGCATCATCCTGCTCTACGATGCCCTTGGCGTGCCTTGCCTGCCGGTCGCCCTCAACTCAGGCCTGTTCTGGCCGCGGCGGAGCGTGATTCGCCGCCCCGGCACCATCGTCGTGGAAATTCTCAAGCCAATTCCCCCAGGCCTCCCCAGGGACGAGTTCCTGCGGAGGCTCGAGGCGGCCATCGAGGGCGCTTCCGGCCGTTTACTTGTGGAAGCAGGGGCCCCGGAACCCGCCCGCGCTTAGCCTATTAATCCTTCATTAACTTGAACGAGCCAAGGTGGTGTTCTAGGTTTGTTCTTACGAATCGCCGCCCGCCAGTCTTGAATTCGTCATCGGAAAACCCATCTGACGACAGTTCGAGGGAGAGGGTTAAGGGCGGGAACGGGACCATGTTGATGCACCAGGATGTTACCGACACGACCCCTTGGGGCCCGGCCGACGAGCCAGCCCTTGTCTGCGCCGAAGCCTGTTTCGACCAGGCGTTCCACTATTGGCGCGGTGCCTCGGGCCGCCGCTATTTGCACAGCGTCTACACCCTGATCGGGTGCCCTGCGCTGCCCAGAGCCAACTACATCCTCGTCCGCCGTCACGACGACGGCTCAAGGACGCCGCTCGCCTTCGGCCAGACCAAGGACGACGCGATCTCGCTCAATCTTGCCCATCTTCGCCATCAGGGCGCGAAGCTCGGCGCCAACGAGGTGCATATCCACCTCCTGGCCGAGACCCCTGAGGAGCGGGCGCATGTCGAGGGCGACCTGACCGAGGCGCATTTCCAGCGCATCGCCGCCAACGCCGCCTAGCCGCCACTCACTGAGACTCAGCATCGTTTGAGCCGTCGGGCTTGATCTCGGCCCCATTCGGCGTCTCCAATAGGTCCATGCCCGACCGCATCGAGATCGTCGAAGGCGACATCACCAGGCTCGACGTCGATGCCATCGTCAATGCCGCCAACACCATGCTTGCCCCCGGCGGTGGCGTCTGCGGCGCCATCCACCGCGCCGCAGGTCCTGAGCTCGCCGCGGCGTGCGCTCAGCTTGGCGGCTGCGAGACGGGAGAGGCGAAGATCACCCCTGGCTTCCGCCTGCCGGCACGCTACGTGATCCACACGGTTGGACCGGTCTGGGGTGGCGGGCAGAGCGGCGAGGACCGGCTGCTCGCGTCCTGCTACCGCAACAGCCTCGCCATCGCCGCTGGGCATGGGCTTGCCTCCATCGCATTTCCTGCGATCTCGACCGGCATCTACGGCTTTCCGCCCGACCGCGCCGCCGCCATCGCCGTCGCCACCGTGCTCGAAAGTTTGCGCGCCGCACCACCAATCAGGCGCGTCGTGTTCTGCTGCTTCGGCAAAGAATCGCAAGTTCTTCACGAGACCGCGCTGGCCGCGGCGCTCGATGCGGGCAAATAGTCCGGTCGCACCTATGCGGCCCCATGAGCCTTCGCGCGGGCACCGTCTCGGGCTAAGCTCTGGGACTGGACAATTTTGAGTCGCGGTTGAGGGCGCCGCAAGCCGCAAAAAGGCACGGAACTAGAGATGCCAGAGCTCGATCCGTTACTGCTCTCGCGCATCCAGTTTGCCTTCACCATCTCGTTTCACATCCTGTTTCCGTCCTTCACCATCGGGCTTGCCGCCTGGCTGCTCGTGCTCGAGGTCCTGTGGCTGCGGACCGGAAAAGCCATCTACGCCGACATCGCGACGCATTGGACCAAGATCTTCGCGGTGTCCTTCGGCATGGGCGTCGTCTCCGGCGTGGTGCTATCTTACGAGTTCGGCACCAATTGGAGCGAGCTGTCGCGCCTTGGCGGCAACGTCATCGGCCCGTTGATGTCCTATGAGGTGCTCACCGCCTTCTTCCTCGAGGCTGGCTTTCTCGGCATCATGCTGTTCGGCCGCAACCGCGTGCCGAAGGCTGTGCATCTTTTCGCTACGGCCATGGTGGCGCTCGGCACGTTGATCTCGGCGTTCTGGATCCTGTCGGCGAATAGCTGGATGCAGACGCCTGCAGGCTACACCGCCGGTCCCGACGGCGTGCTGCATGTCGCCGATTGGTGGCAGGTCATCTTCAATCCCTCCTTCCCCTACCGCTTCGCCCATATGGTGGCCGCCGCCTATCTCACCACCGCTTTCATCGTCTCCGGCATCGGCGCCTGGTACATCCTGCGCGGGCGGAGCGTGCCCCATGGGCGCATCATGCTCGGCATGGGCTTGAGCCTGCTCATGTGGCTCGCGCCGTTGCAGGTCGTCATCGGCGATCTGCATGGGCTGAACACCTTGCACTACCAGCCGGCCAAGGTTGCGGCGCTCGAAGCGCATTGGGAGACCGGGCGCGAGGTGCCGCTCATCCTGTTCGCGCTGCCGGACCCGAAGGCAGAGACCAACCATTACGAGATCGCCCTGCCGAAGCTCGGCAGCCTGATCTTAACCCATGAACGGAACGGCGAGGTCGTGGGCCTCAAATCCTTCCCGCCCGAGGACCGCCCGAACCCGATCATCCCGTTTTTCGCCTTCCGCATCATGGTCGGCATCGGCCTGATCATGATCGCCGTGGGGCTCGTCGGCGCGGTGCTGTGGCTGACCGGACGCCTCTACACCAGCCGCTGGTTCCTGCGCACTTTGGTCTGGGTCTCGCCGCTCGGCTTTCTCGCCGTGCTCGCAGGCTGGTTCACCGCGGAGGTCGGCCGTCAGCCCTGGGTGGTCTACGGCCTGTTGCGCACGGCGGATGCTGTGTCGCCGGTGCCGGGCGGCAGTATATTATCGTCGATCATTCTTTTCGTGCTGGTCTACGGCGTCGTGTTCGGCGCAGGACTTTACTACATGGCCAAGCTCGTGAGCCGCGGACCCGACGAGACGCCTCGGGTCCCCGAGGAAGAGGAAGCCGATCTTTCGCATCGGCCCATGGCAGCGGCAGGAAGCCCATGACCCCAGACGTCCTCCCCATCATCTTGCCGCTTGTCTGGGGCGCCATCCTTGCGCTTGCCGTGTTCCTCTACGTTCTGCTCGGCGGCTACGACCTTGGGCTCGGCGTGTTGTTCCCGCTCGCGCCTACGCACCAGGACCGCGATGCCATGATGGGCTCGGTGGCGCCCTTCTGGGACGGCAACGAGACCTGGCTGGTGATGGGCGGCGGCGGCCTTCTCGCGGCCTTCCCGCTCGCTTATTCGGTGATGCTGCCGGCGCTTTACCTCCCCATCATCCTCATGCTGATCGGGCTGATCCTGCGCGGCGTCGCCTTCGAGTTCCGCTTCAAGTCCAGTGAGCTTCGCTGGACCTGGGACCTCGCCTTCGCCGCAGGCTCGATCCTTGCTGCGCTGATGCAGGGGCTGATCATCGGCGCCTTCGTGCAGGGCTTCCACGTCGTGGACAACAAATATGCCGGCGGCGCCTTCGACTGGCTCACCCCGTTCGCCCTCGTCACCGCGCTCGCCGTGCTTGCCGGCTACGTGCTGCTCTCGGCGGGGTGGCTGATCATGAAAGGCGACGAGGCGTTGCGCGACTGGGCTTACGGCGTTGCCCGCTACGCGCTGATCGCGGTCGCGGTCTTTATCCTCATTTTCAGCATCTGGACGCCTCTCATCCATCCCGAGATCGCCAGGCGCTGGTTCACCCCGGCCAACATGGTGATGCTGAGCCCGGTGCCGCTCGCCACCGCGGCGGCCATCGGCGCGCTGTGGCTCTCGCTCGAGCGCCGCATGCGCTATGCACCTTTCCTGCTTGCCGCCGTGATCTTCCTGCTTTGCTACACGGGGCTAGCGGTGAGCCTCTTCCCCTACATCATCCCGCCCTCGATCACGCTGTGGCAGGCGGCGGCGGCGCCAGAGTCGCAGCTCTTTATGCTCTATGGCGCGATCCCGATCCTGCCCATCATCTTGGGCTACACCGCCTATTCGTATTACGTGTTCTGGGACGCGACCGAGCACGAGGGCTATCACTGAGCCTCAGCCCGTTCGGCGAACAGGGGCAGCATCCGGTCTCGCATCAGGTGGACAGCCTCCGCCACGGCCGGAACGTTCACGCGCGGCTCCAGGCAGGCGATGCCGTTGCTGAGAATGGCTCGCGCGTCCGCAGAGGTTAGGATGTTTCGCTCAACCAAGCGCTCCAGAAGCGCGAGCGTCGTCACACCGCTGGCGACTGCTATTCCTTGTGCGCTGCAACCGAGAAAATTCAGCATGGCGATTCCTCCTTTTCCCAGAAAGATAGGGAATCAGCCTCTGCCCGCAAGATCGTGCGCCATCAGTCGGTGCTTGAGCGCGGCGATCTTCTGATAAGCGGCTTCGATCTTTGCGCGCGGAATGCGGCCGTCGCGCACCGCTTGCGCGATGATGGCGTGGACCTTGGCGCCAAGCTCCGTGTCGCGCGACTTGACGTTGGAGAAGACGAGAAGATCGACGCCGGCGTTAAGCGCCCTGATCACGCTGTCCTCCAGTCCATAACGCTCGCGCACCGCGCCCATCTCCATATCGTCGCTCACCACCACGCCGTGAAAGCCGATATAGCCGTCAGCGCGGAGCGCTCGTATGGCGTTGGCCGACAACGACGACGGCAGCTTCTCCCCGTCGCTGAAGCGCGGATGATAGAGATGCCCGACCATGACCATGTCGAGCAGCCCGTCATGCGAGAGGGTGACGTAGGGCTGAAGCTCGCTTTCCCGCCAGCTCCGCGAAATGTCGGGAAGGGTCTTGTGGCTGTCGCTCCAGCTCGAGCCGTGACCCGGGAAATGCTTCGCTACCGTCACCACGTTCGCCTCGCGATGCGCGGCGATGAAGGAGCGGGCGAGCGACGTCACGGTGTCGGGGTCTGCGCCGTAGCTTCGCTTCCGCCGCACGATGACCGTGTTCCAGGGATTGACGCTGAGATCGACCACCGGACCGAAATTGACGTTGATCCCGGCACCGGCGAGCTCCTTCGCCATCTCGCCGTAGATGCGCCGCGCAGCCTCTGGTGTCAGCGTCGCATCGCGCCCCAGCGTCTGCGCTGAGGGATAGTGCGTGTAGCCGGTCCACTTGGTCAGCCTCTGCACCCGCCCGCCTTCCTGATCTACGGCGATAAACGGCACGAGCTCTGAATTGGCGTTCGAGAGATAGGCGGTGAGGAGGCGGAGCTGCCGGGCCGAGCGGATATTCTCAGGGTAGAGCACCACGCCGCCGATCAAGCCTTTGGCGAGCTCGTCGCGCACGGCCTTGACCCCCTGATCGCGCTCGTCCGACCCGGAAAAGCCCACCATGATGGTCTGGCCGATCATCCGGTCGAGGAGATCGTCTGCCAACGCCGTATCGCGTAACGCGGCGAGGCCGTCGGGCTCGGCGGCGCCGGAAAGTGGGGCGCCGAGCGCAAGACTCCAAGCTGCCGGCAGCCAGAAACAAAGCAGAATCAAGGATCGCTTCATGGGTCCAGCATCTTTGGCGCTTCCTTAACGTCGCCTCTCCCGTCTCGGTCACCCCTTTAAGTGTCGAGAAATTGACGGACGACAACAACTCAAGCGTGCTATGGTGACCGCGTGCCGAGCCCGTGGGAGAGGGCCATGCAGCCTCGATTTCTTTCCTGGAAAATGATTGTCTCAGTCGGAGCGGCCTTGGCGCTCCTCCTGATCGTCGGTCCTACCAGCCCAACCCCGGCTCTTGCCGGCGAGATGGGCGGTGGTGGGCATCATGGCGGTGGCGGCGGCCACTGGGGTGGTGGAGGCGGCGGCGTTGGCGTCGGCATCGGCGTTGGTTCCATACTCCTGAACGAGGCCATTCGCCGCTCGCAGGAGCGCCACCAAGCGGCCGAGCCGCAGGGATGCCCGCCAGGGCTCGTGCCCTCGCGCAAGGGCTGCGTGAAGCCCGGCAAGAACAAAGGTCCTGAAGTCACGAAATGCGAGCCGCCCATGCAGTGGCGCAAGGGCAAAGGCTGCGCGCCCCCGAAAGGCCCGGAAGTCGCCAAATGCGAAGCGCCCATGCAGATGCGCAAGGGCAGATGCGTGCCGCCCAAGGAGCCTGAGGTCGCCAAATGCGAGCACGGCGATGTCTACCGCAAAGGCAAAGGCTGCGTGCCCTCCGATCACGGGCCGGAGACGGCCTCCTGCGATCGGCCTTTCGTTAGGGTTGGCAACGGCTGCGCCTGTCCGCCCGGTTTGATCCAGCACGGCCACGATTGCCGGCCGCCGACGATCGTCGTCGTGCCGCCTCCCGTGGTGCCTGTCGGACCTGGCCCGGAAGGACCGCCGCAAATGGTTCCGGCTGCAACTCCGCCAGCGCCACCTCCGCCGCCGCGACAGGCCTCGCCGGCCCCGCCGAAGAACCCAGCACCGATCCAGTCGCTGGCGAAAATCGAGCCGGCCGCAAACCGCTGCCTGCCGGACGACCTTTACGACCTGTTGGAGCAGACTTACGGCAAGCCTCCGGCGCTCAACCGTTGTCCCTCGGCGTGCCTGCCGAAGCCAGCCTCCTTCACGCCGGCCGAGCTTGACGCGGCCGCGGCCAAGAGCGGCATCAATTGGTGCGAAAACTGCGTGCAGGTCGGCGGCTACATGCCGCTCGCCTCGGTGCTGCAGCTCGAAAAAGCCGCCAACCTCACCATCTGCGTCAATCCGGATATGTGCCGGCTTCCAGCCGCGATCGGCGGCGGCAATGCCGGAGAGCGCGTGGTCGAGATCCGCACCGTGTTCAAGGACCTGCCGGCCGGGGTGAAGAACGAAGGCAATATCGCCGTCGTGGTCGGCAACCAGGACTATCTCGGCGACCTGCCCGAAAATCCGGACGGCAAGGCCGATGCCGATGCGGTGATGGCGCTGCTCGTCGATCAGCTCGGCTACAAGCAGGAGAACATCATCGATGTCCGCGACGCGACCCTTTCCGATTTCGAGCGCGTGTTCGGCTCGCAGAGCCATCCGGGAGGAGAGCTTGCCAAGCGCATCGACAAGAAGGATCCGGGCGACGTCTTCATCTACGTGGCAAGCCACGGCATGGTGAAGGAGGACGACGCCAAAGAGGCTTACCTGCTTCCGGTCGATGCCAAGCTCGACGACCTCGACAAGACCGCCTATCCGATGCAGGAGCTCTACGACCACCTCGGCAAGATCGGGGCGCGGACCATCATGCTCATGCTCGAGGCGAACTTCGCCAAGAACCTCGATGAGCTGATCAACCCGCCGAACCTGCCCGAGCTCGAAGTTGAAGCCATGCCGGTCGATCCGGTGCCTGGCCTCGCCGTGTTCAAGGCCTCCGACCGCGACCAGAAGACCATCAAGGACCCTGAGTACGGCATCGGGCTCTTCACCCGCTACATGATCGAGGGCCTGGCCGGCAGAGCCGACGCAGGCCCGCTCGGCAACGACGACAAGCGGATCGATACGGTCGAGCTTTACGTCTACACGGCGGATGCCGTGCGCACGGCGGCGCGGAAGTCGTTCGGGCTCGAGCAGAAGCCGCTATTGAGCAAGATCGACAATCTGGTGGTCGGAAACCTCACCGCGAACTGAGGGCGGCAGAATTTAGGATTGCGCGATGGCCGGGCTAGTCCCGGCCATCGGCGTCTTTAGGAAAACCCCTACTCCAGCGGGCGGGCGACGCGGAAGCCGATCACGTTGAGGCGGCTGCCCTTGGGGAAGCTCATGCGCGCAGAAGGCCGCGCGAACTCGGCCTCGTAATACCAGGCGCCGCCTTTGGCCACGCGGCGGGAGCAGTCACCGCCGCGCGGAGACGCGTCGGCTGGCGCGCCCGCGTGATTCTTGTTCGCGCAATCCTCAACCCACTCGAACACGTTCCCCTCCATGTCGTGCAGCCCATAGGGGTTGGCCGGGAAAGTTCCGACCTCGACGGTGGTACCTTGATAGGTGCCTTGCTTGCGGCTGCCGGGCAGATTGCTCGCATCGAAATTGGCTTGCGTCGGCGCCAAGGTTTCGCCGGCGGCAAAAGGCGTGCTCGTGCCGGCTCGCGCGGCGAACTCCCACTCGGCCTCGGAAGGCAGCCGGTAGGCCTTGCCGGACTTCTGGCGCAGCCACTCGATATAGGCCTTGGTGTCGTCATATGAGACATAGATCACCGGGCGGCGCCCACGCCCCCAGCCGCTGTCCTGCGGCCGATAATTGGCGCAGCCGCCTTCAAGCGCGCAGGCCTCCCATTCGTCGAAGGTGATCTCGAATTCGGAGATGGCCAACGGCGCCGCCACGGTCACCTCATGCTGCGGCTCCTCGGCGGCCTGGCGGCCCTTCTCGGCTTTGGCCGCGCCCATGAGGAAGCGCCCCGCCGGCACGACCACCATCTCTGGGCAGTTCTCGCAATCCTTGAAGGTCGAGCCGACCTCATGCTCTAGCGGCCCCGCGCCGATGCCGGGCACTGCGGGCTTCCCCGGCACTGGCAGCGCTGCGAATTGCGTCTTGGTGACACGCATCACGGCAAGCAGGCTCGCGGTGAGCTGCCCGTCGGGGGTCAGCCCGGCCTTGGCCTGAAAGCGCTTGATGGCGTCCGCGAGGATCTCGTCGTCTCCGCCCCTGCTCGCGTTGGCGATGAAGCCGAGCTGCTGCAACGCCGAGCGAGCCTCGGCGACCGTCGCCGGATCGGTGAGCACGGTATCGGGAGGCAGGCTCGGGCCGGCGAGGCCACACCCCTCTACATCGAGGCAGACCTTCGGTGAGCCGCCCTGAAAGCTGACCTCAGGCGTTTGCGTCCGGGTTGCGAGCTTCACCTCGGTCGCGGTCTTGTTCAGCAAATCGCCGAAATAGATGCGTGGATTCTCGGTGAAATTTCTGAGGAGCGCGGTGGCGAAGGGCGAGTGCGCGCCTGGATCGCCGTCCGCCGCGAGCTGGCCCGACCCAGTGGCATTGGCAGTGACCACCGTGCGGTCAGCCTCGCCGAGCAGAGAGAGGCCGCGAAAGCCGCTGCCTTGACCTGTGCCCCGCGTCGGGCATTGCGGAAATGGATCGTTGCGGCAGGCGTCGAGCATCACGATCTGCTGCGGCGCCGGCCCGGCCGCCTTATACAGCTGCTGAAGGTCGACCGAGCGGATCGTAGTCTTGTCTTCGCATGTGATCTCCATATCGGTCGGCGCGAGCAGGTTCTTGCCTTGGACCGACATACCGTGGCCTGCGTAGTAGACCAGCGCGACCTCGGCTCCGGTCGCGTCACGTTCGAATTTCTCCAAGGCGTCGAGCAGGCCGGCGCGGTCGAGGTTGTAATATTCCGACACCTCGAAGCCGTGGCTCTTGAACTCCGCGGCGATGGCCTTGGCGTCCGGCACCGGATTGGGCAGCTTGGACAGATGCTGGTAGTCGCTCATGCCGATGACGAGGGCGACGCGCTTGGCATCGGCGATAGCCGGCGACCACGCCGAGACGAGGAGGATGAGAGCTGCGGCAACGATACGAAACATGGCGGTGCTCGCCTTTCCGTTCCCGCAAGCTGAGCCCTCGGCAAGCCGCTTGGGTGAGGAAATCTAGCACCCGCGGCAGCCCACGCGAAGGGCATGGCTCACGCCCTGTTCCGCTTTTGCCATGATTGTGAATAGACTTGAGATTGCCGCGACCCCTAAATCCCGGCGCTTTTCCGTGGATGCCGCCATGCAAGCCAGTCTTTCCCGTCTCGCTCAGGTCGCCCTGCTTGGCGCGGCTCTCGCGCTTGTGCCACTTTTCGCGCGCGCCGAGCCAAAGGCTCCGAGCGAGGAGGAAAACGCCGACGCCGCCTTCGCCGCGAGCTACATCGGCAAGAACTATGACGGCGATCTCGACATCGAAGGTTGGGACGATCTTGGCGGCGGCCTCATCGCCGCGCCGATCTTCATTCACCAATATCAGCGCGAGGACGGGACCTATCTCGTGATCACCAGCCGCCAGCTCGCCAAGGAGTCGAAAGACACGCCGGCGAATTACGAGGTGGTCGACGCGCTGATCGTGCCGCCGCCGCAGGCTGGCGTCGAGTTCACCATCTCCTGCGTGCAAGGCAAGGACGAGACGCTCAGATTCATCGGCGAGGCCAAGGGGCCTGAGAGCAAGGAATGGTGGACCGAGGTGCGGCGCGCCTGGGAGATCGCGCTCGACACCGGCAAGATCTCATCGACCAAGACCAAGGGCGTCCGCTGCACCAACGTCTCCTGGGGCCAATAGGAGGTTTGCGTCCATGAAGGCAAGGCTGAAGAACCGCGTCATCGCCGAGAGCGACGATATCGTCGCTGAGGGTGGCTATCACTACTTCCCGATCTCGGTGGTGCGCATGGAGTGGCTGGAGAAAGCGCCGAAGATCGACTCCGATCACGACTGCCCGCATGGCGTTCAGTTCTACGACGTGCTGATCGAGGGGAAGCGCTATCCCCGTGCCGCCTGGATCTACGAGGCGCCGCGTCCCTCGATGCGGCATGTGGCGAACCGCTTCGGCTTCTGGGAAGACGTCGAGGTCGGGTGAGTGACCCTCCTCGCCCTGACGTTTCTCGCAGCACTCGGCTCGGGCCTCATCGCCGGCTTCTTTCTCGCCTTCTCGGCATGCGTCATGGCGGCTCTTGGGCGCATTCCGCCGGCATCTGGCATCTCCGCCATGCAATCGGTCAATGTCGTGGTGCTGAACCCGGTGTTTC
Source organism: uncultured Alphaproteobacteria bacterium (assembly GCA_963825835.1). Taxonomy (GTDB): domain Bacteria; phylum Pseudomonadota; class Alphaproteobacteria; order Rhizobiales; family Methyloligellaceae; genus Methyloceanibacter. The sequence continues at coordinate 132,306 of CAWGVA010000038.1, forward strand.
TGGGAATTTTCTTCGGTACGGCCGCGCTCTCTCTCGTGCTCGCCGTCGCGAGCCTCATGAACTGGGCCGAGCCCGCCGCCTTCTATTTGCTCGTAGGCAGCCTGCTCTACCTCATGGGCTCCATTCTCGTGACCATGATCTGCAACGTGCCGCTCAACGATAGGCTCGCCACCGTCAAGCCTGAGAGCGCCGCGGGCAAGACAGTGTGGACGCACTATCTCTCGGTGTGGACGGCCTGGAACCATGTGCGCACCGTAGCGTCGCTCGCCGCGGCTTCATGCTTCATCCTCGCCTTCGCCAGGCAGTGGAGCTAGGCCGGAAGCGCCTCGATCACGCACGTCGGCGTCGGCGTTGTCACGATGCGCCCGAGCTTCAGCCCTGCCGAGGCAAACAGCTCGCCGAACTCGCGCGGCGTGCGCTCCTTGCCGCCGACGGTCATCACCAGCATCTCGATATCGAGCATCTTGGCCGGCGCCGGGCCAGGCTCCTCCGGCATGACCTGCTCGCAGACAAGCAGGCGGCCATGTGGAGGCAACTCCGCGCGGATCAGCCGCAGGATATTGCGGCAATGCTCATCGCTCCAATCGTGGATGATGTGCTTCATCATATAGGCGTCGCATCCTTGCGGCACGCGGTCGAAGAAGCTTCCAGCCTCTACGCGCAACCGGCCGCCGCAGGAGGCGAGACGATCCTCCGGCACGCCAGCGACCACCTCGGGAAGATCGAACAGCACGCCCTGCATCGCAGGGTATTTTTGCAGGACCGAGGCAAGCAGGAGCCCGTGCCCTCCGCCAAGATCGGCAAGACGCTCGATGCCCGGAAAATCGTAAGACGCGAGGATCGATTGCGCCGCGATGGCCGAGCCGCCGCTCATCGCCCGCTGGAAGGTCTCGGCCTGCTCTGGGCGCTCGGCAAACAGATCGAAGATCGGCTTGCCGTAGGCCATGGTGATGCCGTCCTGGCCGGTGCGGATGCAGTCGGCCATATGGACATAGGCGCGCATCGACGGCTCGTCGCCGATCATCATTGCCATGTAGCGCATGGAGCCTGAGACGTCGGTTCTGAGCAGCGCGCCGAGCGGGGTCAGCGCGAATTTGCCTCCTGGCTCCTGGCTGAACACGCCAAAGCCTGCCAGCATGCGCATCACGCGGAAGAGCGATGGGGCATGGGCGCCGATCTTCCCGGCAAGCTCGTCTGCGGATATTGCCGTGTCACCCATGTGATCGGCGACGCCAAGCCGCGCCAGCGCCGACAGCGACGCCGTCAGCTGCTTACCGAACAGGAACTGCGCCATGACCCTCTGCGGAGGGATGGGGGCTTGCGCCGGTGCGTTGGTCATGCGGCTCTCCTTGCAAAGTCTTGAGACGAATTCGTGACCGCCGCCGTCTTAAATCAAGGCCGGGGCTTTTCCTTGGCCAACAGCTCCTCGACCTTCGGCAGGATGCCGTCGACGATGCGCGCCACGCCTTCGGCGTTGGGATGCATACCGTCGCCGAGCGTGTATTTGTCGTCGAGCGCCACGCCGTCGAGGAAGAAAGGATAGAGGATGAGGTCGTAGCGCTGGGCGAGGTCGGCATAGAGCGCCCTGAACTGTTCGACATACTCTTTACCGAGATTGGGCGGCGCTTCCATGCCGGCGAGCAGGATAGGCAGCCCGCGGGCTTTCAGCTCGGTGATGATCTTCTCGAGCGTCGCCTTGGTCGCCGCCGGATCAAGCCCCTGAAGCGCGTCGTTGGCGCCGAGCTCGATGATCACGGCGCTCGCATCGTCGGGCATGGCCCAATCGAGCCTGGCGAGCCCGGCCGACGCCGTGTCGCCCGACACGCCGGCATTGATTACCTTCACCTCCTGGCCGCGTGCCTTCAACGCCCGCTCGAGCTGGGCGGGGAAGGAATCCTTCTCCGGCAGGCCGAGCCCCGCGGTCAGGCTGTCGCCGAAGGCGACGATCACCGGCGTGGCTGCCGCCGCCTGAATTGTGGGCAGCCCTGACGCGGCAAGCAGCATTACTGCGGCAACAACGGCGGTAGCAACTGCGCCTCGCTTCATCTTTTGGACCTCTTTGCTCTTCTTTATTACAGCCTGCCATGCCATGTGAGGAGCGCGACCCGGTTCCATGGATCAAACTCTGAAACAACCCTCTGACGCCGCCATCAGGCTCGAAGACGTGCATGTCACGCTTCCTTCCCGCGCCGGTCCAATTGCCATATTGCGCGGATTGGACATGAACGTGGCGGCTGGCGAATCGATTGCCGTGGTTGGCCGCTCTGGCTCTGGCAAATCCACGCTGCTCATGATCATCGCCGGGCTCGAACGCGCCACCGAGGGCCGCGTCACTGTGCTCGGCGCCGATTTCAGCGCGCTCAACGAGGACGATCTCGCTCGCCTTCGCGCCGCCAATATCGGCATCGTGTTTCAATCCTTCCACCTCGTGCCAACCATGACGGCCATCGAGAACGTTGCGCTGCCGCTTGAGTTCCTCGACCGCGACGACGCGTTCGACGCTGCGCGCGCCTCACTTGCCGAGGTCGGCCTCTCGCATCGCGAGACGCATTTCCCGGGCCAGCTCTCCGGCGGCGAGCAGCAGCGCGTCGCCATGGCCCGGGCGCTCGCGCCCAAGCCCTCTCTCATTCTCGCCGACGAGCCGACCGGCAATCTCGACGAGACCACCGGCGCCGAAATCATGGACCTTCTCTTCACCCTGAAGGAGCGCACGGGCGCCACGCTCATGCTCATCACCCATGACCGGGCGCTCGCCAAGCGCTGCGACCGCATCGTGAGCCTCGCCGACGGCCGGGTGACGAGCGGGGGCGTCAAGCGCCGGGCCGCCGCGTCGTGACCGCCGCCGATCTCGCTTCGCCCAGTTCGGCACGAAGTGTCAGCCTGCCACTTGCGTTCGCTATTGCCTTTCGCGAGCTTCGCGCAGGCGCCGGCGGCCTCACCGTCTTCGTGCTGTGCATCGCGCTCGGCGTCATGGCCGTCGCCGCCATCGGTTCGCTCGGCGCATCCTTCGATGCGGCGCTTGCCCGCCAGGGCCGCCTGCTCGTCGGCGGCGATCTCTCCTTCGAGCGCGTGCACCGGCGGGCAAGCGCCGAGGAGCGCGCCGCGCTCGACGGCGAAGGCCGGGTGACCGAATCGGCGAGCTTGCGCGCCATGGCGCGCATCCCTGGAGGCAAGAGCGCGCTGATCGAGGCGAAGGCCGTCGACGGCGCCTATCCGCTTTACGGCGAGGTCATCGTCACCGAGCCGAAGGACGCAGGCCCGATCTGGCGCAAACCTGGCGTCATCGTGGCTGAGCGCTCGCTGCTTGAGCGCCTCAATGTCGGGGTCGGTAGCACCGTCTCGATCGGGGATGCCACCGTGACCATCGGCGGCATCCTCGGCACCCAGCCTGACCGGCTCGCCGACCGCCTCGCCTATGGCCCGCGGGTGCTGATGTCGCTCGACACGCTCGATCGCACCGGGCTTGTCCAGCCCGGGAGCCTGATTCGCTGGATCTACCGCTTGCAGCTTCCGGGCGACAGCGGCAACGACCGGATGGCGCTCAACACCGCGCGGTTCACCGTCGAGGCCAAGTTCCCCGAGGGCGGCTTTGGCATCACCGATTGGACTGATCCTGCCCCCTCGATCCGCCGCGAGGTCAAACGCTTCACCCAGTTCATCAGCCTGGTCGGGCTTGGTGCGCTCTTGCTCGGCGGCATCGGCGTCGCCAATGCCATCGGCAGCTATATGGCGAAGAAGCGGCAGGTGATTGCCACCTTCAAGACGCTGGGCGCTACGAGCCGGCTCGTGCTTGCCGTCTATCTCATCCAGGCGCTGATGCTCGCCGGTCTCGGCATCGTCTTCGGGCTCGTGCTCGGCGCGCTCACCCCTGCTTTGCTGTCGGCGACCTATCGTAACGCCCTGCCCATCGCTCTCGCCGTCGAGCCGCATCCAGTGTCGCTGCTGACCGCTGCCGGCGCCGGCCTTCTCACCATGCTGCTCTTCGTGCTTCTGCCTTTGGGCCGCGCCAGCGTCGTGCCGCCGGCAATGCTGATGCGTTCCCATCTCACCGACGAGCGGGAACGGCCGCCGCTTGGCTTCATCGTCACGGCGGCGGCAAGCGGCCTTGCGCTGCTCGCGCTCGCCATCGCGGCCTCGGAGGAGCGCGCCATCACCGCCTCGATCTCCGCCGGCATCGTCGCCGGGTTCGTCTTGCTGCTCGGCTTCGGCTGGCTGCTGCAGACGCTCGCGGCACGCTTCCGCCGCACCAAGCCTCCGTCTCTCGCGCTTGCGCTCACGAGCATCGCCGGACCCGGCTCGATCGCCCGCCAAGTCGCCATCTCGCTCGGGCTTGGGCTCGGCTTCCTCGTCGCCATCGCGCTGATCGACCGCTCGCTCATGGCTGAGTTCGCGGACAACATCGAGATCGAGGCTCCCGCCTATTACTTCCTCGACGTCGACGCGCAAAATCTTGCCGCCTTCCGCGACACGGCAAACGCCGTCGAGCCTGACGCCAAGCTCGCCGACGCACCCATGCTGCGCGGCCGCATCCTGGCCATCAACGGCGTGCCGGTGGAGAAGGTCGAGGCCGCTCCCGACAGCCGCTGGGTGCTCGCGAGCGACCGCGGCCTGACTTACGCCGACACGCTTCCGCAAGGCTCGACCATCACGCAAGGGAGCTGGTGGGAGCCTGGCTACACCGGTCCGCCGCTCGTCTCCTTCGACGCCGATTCAGGGCCAGGGCTCGGGCTTAAAATCGGCGATACCATCACCGTCAATGTGCTCGGCCGCAATGTCGAAGCGCGCATCGCCAATTTCCGCAAGATCGACTGGGAGTCGCTCGCCATCAACTTCGTCATGGTGTTCTCGCCGAACACGCTCGCCGGCGCCCCACACCGCGTGCTGGTCACGCTCGAATATCCGAAGGGCACCGACTCGGCACGCGAGGCGAAGCTCGTCCAGGCTCTTGCCGACCGTTTCCCGCTCGTCACGGCAATCAAGGTCGGCGACATCGTCGAAGCGGCAAAGGATCTGTTGCAGAAGGTGATGACGGCGATCGGCATGACGGCTGGCGTGACGCTTCTCATCGGCGCGCTGGTGCTCACCGGCGCCGTGGCCGCGACCCAGCAGCGCCGCAAATATCAGGCGGTGCTCTACAAGACGCTCGGCGCCACGCGCGGGCGCATCGTCCGCGCCGAGCTTCTCGAGTTCGGGCTTCTCGGCGTGGCGGTCGCGGCCTTCGCCGTTGCCGCCGGCACGATCACCGCCTGGGCGCTCTGCAAATGGGGCTTCGAGGTGCCGTTCATCTTCTCCGGCCGCGCCGCAGCCGAAACCGTCCTGCTTGCGCTCGCGCTGGTGTTGGGGGTGGGCGCCATCGCCACCTGGAGGGTGCTGTCGGCCAAGGCCGCGCCTTATTTGCGCGGCGAATAAGGCTTTCGTGAATGTTGCGCAACAGGACTTCCGCTCACTTGCGCGGGGGTAAGCAACCACCCATATTCGCATTCAAAGTGTCTGGATTTGACAGCGACTCGAACAACACGGGCGAAAGGACCAGCAATGGCGGAATTAGACAGACGATACGCGCAAGGCACGACCGTCGGCCGCGCCGAACCCGGCGTGATCGACCAGGGGCTCCGCGCCTATATGCTGCGCGTTTACAACTACATGGCCTCCGGCGTCGCGATTACCGGCGTGGTCGCCTATCTGACCTATATGTTTGCCGTGGTTGACACCGGGGCAGGCCTGCAGCTCACGAGCTTCGGCAGCTTCATTTTCGCGAGCGCCTTCAAATGGGTGGTGATTTTCGCCCCGCTCGCCATGGTGTTCTTCCTCTCTGCGCGCATCAATTCCATGAGCCTGAGTGGCGCCCAGATCGCCTTCTGGGTGTTCGCGGCGCTCATGGGGCTTTCCATCGCGTCGATTTTCCTCGTCTACGCTCATGCGAGCATCGCGCGCGTGTTCTTCATCACCGCCGCCTCGTTCGGAGCGCTCAGCCTCTACGGCTACACCACCAACCGCGATCTGTCGGCCTGGGGCTCGTTCCTGTTCATGGGCTTGATCGGCATCATCATTGCGATGCTGGTGAACCTGTTCCTGGCCTCCTCGGCCCTGCAATTCGCCATCTCGGTAATCGGCGTCTTGATTTTCGCCGGGCTCACGGCCTACGACACCCAGCAGATCAAGGAGATGTATTACGTCGGAGACGACGGTACGGTCGCCGGCCGCAAGGCGGTGATGGGAGCGCTCAGGCTCTATCTCGACTTCATCAACCTGTTCATGTTGCTGCTGCAGCTGTTCGGCGATCGCCGATAGCCTCGAGCTAATGGGCACAAGTCAGGGCCCCGGCTTCGGCCGGGGCCTTTTCTTTTGTGTTCGACGTGACTTCCACGCCAGCGTGTTCGCCGCTTACCCCTCACCCGCCCCGTCTAGCGGCGAAGGCCGCGCCAATTCCTGCACGCAGCGCTCGAGATCGGCACAATCCCGGAGCATCTGCTCGAGCGCGAAGCCGAGCGTAAAGAGTTGCTCGGCCCCGGCGATCGAGAGCCCGCGCGTCAACCCCTCGCTGCGGAGGGCCGCGATCTCCAAATTGCAGGCGGCAAGCGCCTCCTCACATCGGCTTGAGCGGCGGCGGGGGTCGGCGAGAACGAAGCGCGCTTGCGCTTTCATGCAAATATTTGCTCGTGCATTCGGCCACGCGCGCGAGCGACGGACCGAGACGCTCGGCGAATTCTTGCGGGAGCGGCTCCGTAGCCGCTCGCCCGATGATGACGAGGTCGTGGCGCAGCCGGAGCAAGGTCCGCGCCAGCGGAGCGGGATCCGGCTCCGCCACAAGATTGATCGTCCGCTCGCCCTCGGCCTCGGCCGCAATCGCCTGGAAGGCAGCAAGAGCGCGCCCGGCCTCTTGCTGCATGCGTGTCGTCCCCGCGACATCGAGCCTTTGCGTAAATCCTGCCAGCAGCTTGAGAAGGAGCTGCGCAAGAAGATCGAGCAGGCGCGCGGCGGCGTCGAGCCCGAGTCCATACGCACGCTGGGGCAAAACCAGGAGCGAGACTACCCGGCAACCCCGCCTCCAAGTGCCACCTCGAGCAACCGGTAGAGCGCCGATTCGATTGGGCCTTCGCCGACCTGGCCTGCGATCAGGAGCACGATCGCGCCGGTGAAGGGAGCGGAGCGAAAGCTCGGATTAACGGCTGCGGCAAAAGCGAGAGGCGCGATGGTGAGAGCAAGCACGCCGGCCAGCCCGAGCGTCGTCGGATGCGGGATAAGCACCCCGATGGTAGCGGCGTAGATGGCACCGCCGATCGTGCCAAGCAAATATTCGGTGGTGGCGTGCAGGGACCCGCCGACGCTCATCTGCGTGACCACCACGGCGGTCAGCACCGCCCACAACCCGTTCAGCGGAATGTTCCAAATCTGCGCCAGCGCAAATGCGAGCAAAGCGGCCGCTGTCATACGCAGACAGAAGCGCAACTGGGCTCGGTAAGGGCTGAGCCGTGCGCGGGCCCGGGTCCAGGCGGCGCCGATCGTCATTCCACGCTCCCAGATCCGGCGGCGCGGGTCTATCTGTCTCCTGCCGCGAGGGCGAGGGACGATTGGCTAGCCGCTCAGCACTCGACGAGGCGCAAGCCCTTGTCGAGCGCGCGAAGCACGCGGGCGAGGTCATGACCGCGCTTGAGGATCAGCCCGGTCGCGGCGATCACGCTATAGGCGCCCTGGCGGCGCGAGAGCTTCGGCGCCTTCTCGATGCGGTAAAGCGGAACTTCGGTCGTGCGCCTGAACACGGAGAACACGGCCTTCTCGCGCAGGATATCGATGGCGTAGTCGCGCCATTCGCCGCTCGCGACCTTGCGGCCGTAGACATTCAGGATTTGAGAGAGTTCTTCGCGGTTAAAGGCTATTCCGCCGCGCCGGTGGACCCCGTCATAATGCAGTGCTTCGCCGCCGGCCACGCGGGCCAGCGGCAACTGTATGGGCTCGGTTTCGCTCAATCGCGCCTCCTGTAACGGAAGCTTCATGATGACGCGACATCGGCGGAAATTCAAGCAAATGCAGAAATTACACGCATTGTAATAAATTGAAACACTAATCACAGTAATGCCCTAGTTCAGCCCTTGGCACGCCCCAAAGACCGGTATGATGGACCTTTGTTGCCTCTCGGCCCGGTCCAGATAGAGGCTTCGGATTCTCAGCCCCCCAGCCCCCCCGGGGTCTTCTTTCGGACCGGGCCATTTGATTGGCTCATTTGTTTAGTGCGTTCCTCCCAAGGATCTAACGGGTCGGTCTTCCGGCCCGTTTTTGTTTGCGCTGCTGGGAGAGCAGCCGGCCTCACTTCTCCCCGTACTCGAACTCTGCGGCGCCAAGAATGGGCCCTGAGTCCTCCACCTGGAGAAGCGCAAACAGACAATCCCCGCCCATGGCCTTGAGGTCCTTGAGCGGCAGCCGCAGCGCTAGCGGCTCGCCGTGCCACATTCCGATCGGCGAGAGCTCGCGCACCGGATGGTGATAGCTCAGAGCGCGGCCGCGATTTTCGCCGCGCGCCACCTCGACCTTCTCCATCTCCTTGGCGATGGCGAGCCACACCGTGGCGGCCCGCTTGTCGGAGGCTTCCGGCGCGGCACCGACATCGACGATAAGCGTATCGCCATCGGCATGCATACTGACCGGCACCTTGTCGTCTTGCAGCCGCTTGGTCGCGTTCCGCATCGCCATCTCGATCTCCGCCTCGTTGGCGCCGTTCGCATGGAGGACGCCGTCGACCACGACTTGCGGCGTGTAGACCCTGCCGTCACCGCGCGCCCGCGCATAATTGCGCTGGCGCTCGCTATTTGAGGGACTGCCGAGAGTGTCTCGCCAGCCGAGATAATCCCAATAGTCTACGGAATAAGAGAGCGCGACGATGCCCGGCTTCTCAGCGAGCTCTCCGAGCAGCGCATCGGCCGGCGGGCAGGACGAGCAGCCTTGGCTCGTGAACAGCTCGACCACGGCCGGCGGCTTCTCGGTGCCCGCCACGCCCGATCCGGCAAAGGCGATGGCCGCGAGCGCGGCAAATCCGCCAGCGCAGATGGGAAGAAAGCGCCTCATGGCGACTACAATGACGGAAGCGGGCCGAAATTTCCGGAAAAATTGCCTCAAAAGGGGTCACAACTCAGTGACTGCGGAGCCGGCGTTTCGTTGAAATTTGCAGCGAGCGCCGTCAAATAAGCGTAGTGAACTTGCCGTCTTTCGCAAATCGGGAACACGCATGAGCGCGAGCTGCTGCGGCCAAACCGCTGAGACCCATTCGCGGGACGGATTCCGTCGCGTCCTGTGGGCGGTGCTGGCGATCAATGCCGGCATGTTCGCCGTAGAGGTGGTGGCGGGTCTCGCTGCCGGTTCGGCGTCGCTTCAGGCCGATGCCCTCGACTTTCTCGGCGACGCCGGAAACTACGTCATCAGCCTTGCCGTCGTCGGCATGGCGCTGCGCTATCGCGCCATGGCTGCCTTCGCGAAGGGCGCGACCATGGGCCTATTCGGGCTTTGGGTGATCGGCGTCACGGCCTGGCATGCCTGGCACGGCACCGTGCCGCAGGCCTTCACCATGGGCGCGGTGGGTACCGCCGCACTCCTCGCCAATGCAATCTCGTTCACGCTGCTATGGGCCTTCCGCCAGGGCGACTCGAACATGCGTTCGGCATGGATCTGCACGCGCAACGATGTGCACGGCAACCTCGCGGTGCTGCTCGCGGCGCTCGGCGTGTTCGGCACCGGGATCGGCTGGCCCGATATCGCTGTCGCCGTCATCATGGCGAGCCTCGCCTTGCACGGTGCTTGGATCGTTCTCGGTCAATCATGGACCGAGATGCGGGCGTCGGCGCTCCAACCGGCGGAATAGGCGTCGGGATCAGGCTGCATCTTTGGCGAGGCTGCGCAACACGAAGTGCAGGATGCCGCCGTTGCGGAAATAGTCGAGCTCGTCGAAGGTGTCGATGCGCGCGAGCAGCGGGACGGCACGCTTCGTTCCATCGCCATAGGTGATTTCGGCCTCGATCCGCTGGCTTGGCTTGATCTCGCTCAAGCCTTGCAGGCTCACGGTCTCGACACCGGTCAACCCGAGCGCCTGCCAGGACGTGCCTTCGGCAAATACGAGCGGCAGGATCCCCATGCCGATCAGGTTCGACCGGTGAATGCGCTCGAAGCTTTCCGCGATCACCGCCCGGACGCCGAGGAGCCGCGGGCCCTTTGCCGCCCAATCCCGCGAGGAGCCGGTGCCATATTCCTTGCCGGCGAACACCACGAGCGGGACGCCCTCGCCCGCATAGCGCCTCGCCGCATCGTAGATCGGAAGATGCTCGCCTGAAGGGTAATGCACGGTGATGCCGCCCTCGACGCCCTTGACCATCATGTTCTTGATGCGGTGGTTGGCGAACGTGCCGCGCATCATCACCTCGTGATTGCCGCGCCGCGAGCCGTAGGAGTTGAAGTCGTGATGAGCGACGCCGTGCGCGGTGAGGTATTGCCCCGCAGGGCTGTCCTTTCCGATCGAGCCCGCCGGCGAGATGTGGTCGGTGGTGATCGAATCGAGGAACAGGCCGAGGATGCGGGCGTTGACGATATCGGTCACCGGCTTTGGCGTGTGGGTGAGATCGGTGAAGTAGGGCGGCTCCTGCACGTAGGTGGAAGTCTTGTCCCATCCATAGGTGAGGCCGCCGGTGACCTTGATGTCCTGCCACTCCTTGTCGCCCTCGAACACATTGCCGTAGCGCTTGCGGAACATCGACTTCTTCACCGCCTTGCGCACGGTCTTGGCCACCGCCTTCGCCGACGGCCAGAGGTCCTTGAGGTAGACGGGATCGCCGTCAGCATCGGTGCCGAGCGGTTCGGTGGCAAGATCGACCATGACCGAGCCGGCGAGCGCGTAAGCCACCACCAGCGGCGGCGAGGCGAGGTAGTTGGCGCGCACGTCGTGATTGACCCGGCCTTCGAAATTGCGATTGCCGGACAGCACCGAAGCGACGGCGAGCCCGTGGCCGTGGATGGTCTTGGAGATGTCCTCGGACAGAGGCCCTGAATTGCCGATGCAGGTGGTGCAGCCATACCCCACGAGGTTGAAGCCGAGCGTGTCGAGATCGTGCTGCAGCTCGGCCCGTTCCAGATAGTCGGTGACCACCTGCGATCCAGGTGCCAGCGACGTCTTCACCCAGGGCTTGACCTGCAGCCCGCGCTTCACCGCGTTGCGGGCGACCATGCCGGCAGCCACCATGACGTAAGGATTTGACGTGTTGGTGCAGGAGGTGATGGCGGCGATCACCACGTCGCCGTGGCCGAGATCGAAATTGGTGCCTGGCACGGGCACGCGCTTTCCCGCCTCGTTGCCCTTGCCGTATTCCTTGTCGAGCGCCTCGGCGAAGGCGCTTGCCGCGCGGGCGAGCGGCACCCTGTCCTGCGGCCGCTTGGGCCCGGCGATCGACGGCTCGACCTCCGCGAGGTTGAGCGCGATAGTGTCGGTGAACACAGGGTCAGGCGTATCGCCGTCGCGGAACAGGCCTTGCGCCTGGGCGTAGGCCTCGACCAGAGCGATGCGCGAATTCTTGCGGTCGGTGGCGTCGAGATAGATCAGGGTCTCGTCGTCGATGGGGAAGAACCCGCACGTCGCGCCATATTCCGGCGCCATGTTGGCGATGGTGGCGCGATCCTCGACCGGGAGATTGTCGAGCCCCTCGCCGAAAAACTCCACGAACTTGCCGACGACGCCGGCGCGCCTCAGCCGCTCGGTGACGGTGAGCACGAGATCGGTGGCGGTCACGCCCTCCCGGAGCTTGCCGTTAATGCGGAAGCCGATCACCTCAGGGATCACCATGGAGATCGGTTGGCCGAGCATCGCCGCCTCGGCCTCGATGCCGCCGACGCCCCAGCCGAGCACGGAGAGCCCGTTCACCATGGTGGTGTGGCTGTCGGTGCCGACCAGAGTGTCGGGGAAGGCGAGCGCCTCGCCGTTCTCCTTCTTGGTCCACACCGCTTGCGCCAAATATTCGAGATTGACCTGATGACAGATGCCGGTGCCTGGCGGCACCACGCGGAAATTGTCGAAGACGCCGCTGCCCCAGCGCAGGAAGGCGTAGCGCTCGCCATTCCGCTCATATTCCTTCTCGACGTTGACGTCGAAGGCACGGGCGTTGCCGAAAGCATCGACCATCACCGAATGGTCGATGACGAGATCGACGGGGACGAGCGGATTGATCTTGCGCGGATCGCCGCCGAGCGCGCTCATGGCATCGCGCATGGCGGCAAGATCGACCACGGCGGGGACGCCGGTGAAGTCCTGCATCAGCACGCGCGCCGGGCGGAAGGCGATCTCGCGGTCGCTCTTGCGCGTTTGCAGCCAGAGAGCCACGCCGCGAATGTCGTCGGCGGTGACGGTGCGGCCGTCCTCGTGACGCAGCAGATTTTCGAGCAGCACCTTCAGCGAAAACGGCAACCGGCCGATGCCGACTAGCCCGTTGGCCTCAGCCTCCTTCAGGTCGAAATAGTCATAGCTCCGCTTGCCGACCTTCAGCCTTCGCCGGCATTTGAAGCTGTCGAGCGAGGTCTCGGCCACCGATGTCACTTAAGGATCTCCTCGGCATAGCGCCAAGTTTAGCGCCAACTTGGCGACAGGCAGACGACACGCAAAACGATATGCAAAGGCTTGGCCAATCGCCTGCGCGAGGCGCCGGCCAAGCCACCCGGGAGGGGGCAAGCATCCCGGACTATTGGAGGCGCGCTCCCGCCTATATAAGGGCCCTTGCGGCGGCGAGACAATGCGCGAGAACGCAACTGCATCGCCGCTAAGCCTGCCTCGCTTCGGACCAACTTGCGCAAATTCCGGGCAAATGCCGAAAAAGACCAGCCTTGCCGCCAATGCGATCAGCTGCCAGCGCGGCGGCCGGGTCCTGTTCGAGGGCTTGAGCTTCACCCTTGAGCCGGGCGAGAGCCTGCTCGTCACCGGGCCGAACGGCGCCGGCAAAACGAGCCTGTTGCGGCTGATCGCGGGGCTCCTGCCGTTGCAGGCCGGCAGCATCGAAGGCGAAGATGCGTCGGTCCCTCTGCCTGAGCTTTGTCACTATGTGGGGCACCTGAACGGCATCAAGTCCGCGCTCACGCTTGGCGAGAACGTGAGCTTCTGGGTCGGTTTTCTCGGCGGCGACGGCTCGGGGGTGCAAAGCGCTTATCGGATGTTCGGCCTTGCCGAGCTGAAAGATCTCCCCGCAGGCCTGCTCTCGGCGGGACAGAAACGCAAGCTTGCGCTCCTTCGCCTCTTCGCCGCCCCCCGCCCCATCTGGCTGCTCGACGAGCCGTCCGTCTCGCTCGATGTGTCGTCGGTCAAAGTGCTCGACAAGGCGATTGCACAGCATCTTGCTCAAGGCGGCATCGCCGTGGTGGCGAGCCACACGGCCCTCAAGGTGAAATTCGCGCAGGAGCTCGCGCTCAAGCTGGAGCCTCTCACGTGAAAGAGGCCCTCGCGCTTTTCCGCCGCGACGTGATGCTCGCCTGGCGCGAGGGCGGCACCATCGGCACGGCGCTCGGCTTCTACCTTGTGGTGGTCGCCATCACGCCGCTCGGGCTTGGCCCCGACCTCAATCTTCTCTCGCGCATCGCGCCCGGCGTGTTGTGGGTGGCGCTCCTGCTCGCGAGCCTGCTTTCCGCCGACCGCATCTTCCACAACGACTATGAGGACGGCGCGCTCGATGTGCTGGCCACGGGGCCGTTGCCGCTCGAGCTTGTCGCCGCGGTGAAGAGCCTCGCCCACTGGGTCACCACCGGCATTCCGCTCGCGCTGCTTGCGCCGGTCCTCGGGCTTCTCCTCAATCTGCCGATCGAGTCCTTTCCGCTGCTCGTGCTCTCCATGCTCGCCGGCACGCCGGCGGTGAGCTTCGTTGCGGGCATCGGCGCGAGCCTCACTTTGGGCTTGCGCCGGTCTGGCCTTCTGCTCGCGCTTCTCGTGCTGCCTCTCTATGTGCCGGTGCTGATTTTCGGCGTGGCGTGCGTCTCCGCCGCGAGCGTGGGCCCTGCCTCGCCCTGGCCTCCATTCCTGATCCTCTGCGCGCTGAGTCTCGCCAGCCTCGTGCTAGCGCCCATCGCCGCCGCCGCCGCTCTCCGCAATGCGATGCGGTGAGCTCATAACTGGCAGCAGCCGCACACTTTGGCCGGAGTGATGCACTGCTCTTGTCTCGGACAACAGCTAGGTGTTCGTGATCGACTTCCAACGCCTCAGTTGCTCTGCGATCAACTCCGCGCGTCGCCGTTCGTCGCTTCCATCCATGATGGCGGCGCAGTCCTCTGGATCGGCGTGCCAGTAAACACCGGCGGTCCGCGCATTCGCGCTCGCCGACGCCTCCGACCGAGTCGTGAAGTACCCGGCCGCGCGATCGGCGGACTCCAGCAGGATTTCTCCCGTCCCGTCCAGCTGCGGTGCGTTCGGGTCCCGGGGCCGTTCTCCTTTCCAATAATAGAAAACGCCCGAAGGCTCCTTCCTCTCCTTCACCGCTTCGCTCCAGTATCTCGCGGACAGGCTGCCATCCTCTTGCCATGCGCGGCCGCGTAGCTCCAGCGCGCCGTCGCGGTCTCGCGAGATGCGGATGAGGCTCACGGCGGAAGGCTCGTGTGGACCGCGCGCCGTGAGCGAGAACTGCCACCACAGGCCCTCGATGCGTGCGACGCGGCCCTCACTCTCGATCGCCTTCCGAAGCTTCTGGTTGATGGCTCTCATCTCGGAAGGGTTCGCCTCTCCGTACCGTACGCATGTAAACCCGAGGAGATCGCTCGGAAGCTTCGAGCCCTTCGCATGGAGGATGAAGGTTCGGTGCATTCCGAGGACTCCACCGAAAAGGCCGGCTTCGAAGACGACATTGTCTCGCGGAGAAGCCTGACCGGATCCCGCGGGAGGGGATGCGGGCAAGCCGGCTGCCGTCCAGTCGTCCCGAGCGAATGCGAACGCGGCGAAGTCGACTTCATGCGCAAGCTCGAAGAGGCGGCCCAGTGTGGTGCTCCCTGGATTGAAGGATGTCGTCCAGGGAACTACGTGCGCGACGTCTTCGAGACCGCGTGTCAGCGCCTGCAGCAGCTTCTTCTGCAATCCTGACGAGCCAAGGAAGATACGAGGCTTGTCCATCGGTTCCTCCCGACAGGGGGCTCGATGGTGCGCGACCGGCGCGGGCGCGTCAAGAACGGCACCCGGAAAAGCCACTTGCCGTGTTGTCTTCTCTTCCCGCCGCGAATAGAGATCTGGATAAGTGAAATGACCTCCGCACAGCTCGCTTGAGGCTTCTGAGTGAAACCTGAAGTGTCGCCAAATTCCAAAGCATCCACGCCGTCACACTCATGGCGCCGCTCAATTCTTTGGTTTGTTGGCGGCGTCTTCTCAACGATCCTGCTGCTGGTCATTGCGTATTTCGGCATTCGCATGGCCTACACCAGCGGTCAGCTTCCCGAACGCCAGGTGAAAACCGAAGCTGAACTGGCGGCAAGGTTCGCCGCGGACATGAAGCAAGCCGCCGACGAGAATCGTACGGACATCGAGGGTGATGTGCGGACCCTGTACGCGCGCCAACAGCACGACCCAAATGCCACGCTCGATTTTCTGCTGCTTTCCGGCGGCGGCGACCGCGGCGCGTTTGGAACAGGATTTCTTTTGGGCTGGTCAACCGTCGCTTCAGGGGCGAACGCGCTGCCAAAGTTCGACGGCGTCTCCGGTGTCAGCACCGGTGCGTTTATCGCGCCGTTCGCCTTCTTGGGAACGCATGCCGATTACGAGACAATCGATCGCCTGTTCCGTAATCCAAAGCCAGACTGGGTGGAGCGGCGCGGCCTGTTTTTCTTCCTGCCCGACAATGCGAGCTTAGCCGAGGTACCGGGCCTCGTGCGCGACCTGCGAGCGCAGGTCGACCCGCAGTTCGCCGAGCGAATCGTGCAAGCGGCCAGCACCGGCGGACGTCGCGTGCTGCTGATTCAAGCCACCGACATTGACGGCGGCACCCCTCGAGCCTTCGATGCGGTGGCCGCCGCGCGCGAAGCGGTCGCGACCGGCAACACAGAGCTCTTGAGCGACATTCTGCTCTCTTCTGCCGCCATTCCAGGCGCGTTCCCACCGCGCGAAATTCAAGGCAGGCTGTACGCCGATGGCGGCATCGCCAGCAATTTCTTTTATGGCGGCCCCATGGATGAAAGCGACACCTTTGGCGCGACATGGCGGCGCGAGCATCCAAACGCGCCAATTCCAAAGACGCGCTACTGGGTGATCATCAATGAATATATCCAGCCGATTCCGGTCACGGTGCAGCCGAATTGGCCGGCGATCGTCGAGCGCAGCCTGTATGTGTCGGTGCGCTCGGCGGAAGCCATCGCGCTGCGTCATCTCTACGCTCTGGCGGAAGCGACAAAGTTGCGCGGCGACGGAGACGTCGAAGTGCGCTGGGTCGCCATACCGCAAACCTGGAGACCACTCAACGATCAGTTCTTCGATGAGGCGACGATGCGCCAGCTGTCGGATGAGGGTAGACGCCTCGGCGCCGACCCCAAATCGTGGAACACGACGGCGCCGTGATCACCGCGCGGCAATGCCGCTTTGCATTTGGAATACCCGCAGATGCCCAACACAGGCGTAGGTCACAAACCCGAGAACTTGGCCTTGGGCGCAGCTCTCGCCGCGTTATCGTTCTTTTGTGTCGCGGCGGTGAGTGCTCTGGGAAAGACAGCGGGAGAATTCACATCGACCGCGGTCGTCGTCCTGTTTCAGAACCTGATCTGCCTTGTGTTCGTCATTCCGCTCGCCATTCGCGTCGGCTGGACATCGCTACGAACCGAGAAGATCGGTCTCCACATCTTGCGCGCGGCGAGCGGAACCGCGTGCTGGTATGCGCTTTTCTTCGCTATAAAGATGATGCCGCTGACCAATGCGATCCTGCTGACATTCAGCGCCCCGCTGTGGATGCCGGTCATCGCCTGGGTGGCGTTCCGTCAGAAATCATCCGCGGCGACCTGGATCGGCGCCGCGATGGGCTTTGTCGGTATCGTGCTCGTCCTCGGCCCGCAGCACAACAATTTCAACGTCGGCGCACTGTTAGCGCTGGCTGGCGCGCTGCTTCTCGCGATCGCGCTGATGTCCGTCCGCTGGCTCGGAGCGACAGAGCCGATGCCGAGGATTCTCTTCTATTACTTCCTGCTCTCCACCGCGATGGCCATGCCGATCGCCGCGCTCGACTGGCAACCCTTTGAGGCGCGGGCCTGGATCTACTTGTTGGGCATCGGATTTGCGCAGCTTCTCTCCCAGGTGTTCATCGTGCGCGCCTACCGTTATGCGTCGTCGGTCAAGCTTGGTCCGCTCGTTTACACAGTCATTGTCTTCACGGCGCTAATCGACTGGGCAGTATGGGATCGGACGCCGACGCTGTTCGTCATCCTCGGCATGACGCTGGTGATCGGCGGCGGGCTTGTCGCAATTCGCGGCAAGACCAAGGCGCCACTGACAGCAATCGAGAGCTGACGTGGCGCTGTGAGTCGCTTGATCTGAGCGGCGGTGCGCCTCCTTCAGGGCCCCACCTTTGGCTCGCCGTTCCGTACCGCATCGACGACCTCGCGAATGGCGTCTATGACGAGCTGCGGCGAGTAGGCATAGATGTTGTGACCGCTGTTCGTCTTTGTGCCCAACTTGGCGTTGAGTGACGTCGCGAGCAGTTTCTCCGACGCTTGCCAGTCCGCGAAGGTGACGCCGGCCACCGGATCGCTGTCCTTTGGGGCGGATCGCGGCTGCCAGGGTTTGTCGGCGGCCAGCACCACTGCCGGCAGTTCTCGTAGCGGAGCAGTGGCGTCAATCTTGGCGAACGCATCGGTGAGCATGACGGCCTCCGGGGCCTCTGGCGCGGACCTCCGATTGAACGCGTCCCACTTTGCCACTGCCTCCGGGTTCGCTATCTGGCGCATAAGCGGCGTCACGGTATCGACCATAACTAGGCCGTCAACCTCGCTGGGCCAGGTCCGCGCAAAGAGCGTGGCGACCACGCCCCCGTAGGAATGGGGGACGAGCACGTAGGGGCCCGTTTCGCCCGCGGCCGTCAGCAGCCGATGGAGGTCGTTAGCCGCCTGATCGGCCGGGTGCGGCTGGGCAACTGGAGTGGACTGATCCGGTCCGTCGAGCCTTACTCCGGGGCGGTCATAGGCGCAGACGCGGGTGAAGCGGGACACCATCGGAAATACCGCCGACTCGCTCTTATGCAGGCCGCCCTTGCCCCAGGCCAAAGCGTCATAGTCCGCCTCGTGTGCCGGATCGGCAGGATCGAGGACCTCGCTCCAATCGGCGGCGCCGTTGCCCTTGCCCGAGATAAGCACGACGGTCGGCGATCCCATTCCGCTGCATTCGAGATACATCTTGCGGCCACCGCCAATGTCCACGAGGCCGGAAAAGTCTGCGGCCCTCGCAGGCGCGACGAGCGAGGCGAGTGCGATCGCCATAGGAGCCAGGCGCAAGGAACGGCGAACCGTCAAGGACATGGAAATCTCCCGTCGGGCCTCGAAGTGCTCTTCTTAAGACGGACGCACCTTACGGCGCTCCGCCAGTCCTCACCTCGTGCCGTCAGGCAGCGAGGCGGTTCGGCATACGCTCAGACAGGAGGTTGATTTGACTGTTGGACGGCTCAATTCGCCTGGCGCAGCATCCTTTGTCCCTCCCCTCAAGGGAGGGATGGTAAAGCAGCAGATCGCGGGTCAACAAGCAATCAACCATCCGCAAAGAAAACCCAGACGAAACGGCCTGGCTCTTTGACAAAAATCGTCGGCGTGTGCTTCCATTTCCAACAGCACAGCTCAATGTTCCCAGGAAGGCTGCTAAAAGAGGGGTTTTGTCAATGTTAAGCAAGTTGTCATTGGTCCTCACCTGCGGCGTGCTGGCATCGTCTTTTTCGATGAGTGCGCAGGCTTCGCCACTTTCGTCGGTTCGACCGCAACCGACCGCAGCATTCATTACGTTGGTGCGCGACGGTTGCGGATTAGGTTTCCACTGGGCGCCGTGCGGCTGCATTCGTAACTACACGGCGTGCCCCGTGGTTGTCGTTCCAGCACCGGTTGTCGTTGCGCCACAGTACGCGCCACCCGTTGTTGTAACACCGGCCGTCTGTCCGTACGGCTATTATCTCGGTCCGTACGGTAGATGCCTGCCGTACTGAACTAGCCCAAGCTCATGCGACGAAGGCGTCGGCTTCGGCCGGCGCCTTTTCCGCATTTCGCGGAAAGCCGGGTGGGGTGGGTGCCTCGCCCCACCTGCCGCGCCGACTTCGCGTTCCGCGAAGATCGGGGCGCCGCTGCCCTCCGCATCAAGGGGAGGGATGGAGCCAAGCGGCACCGCTCTGCGGAAAGCGCTCTTGCTTCAGCATGGCTGCAATTGCGCTCTCTCCCCAAACGAACTAGACCAGCCGCATGTGGAGCCTTGCCAATCCGACCCGATTTCTCGAGCTCGCCGACCGCCTCATCCCCTGGCTCGCCGGGCTCACCTTCCTGCTTCTCGGCATCGGCCTCTACCTCTCGTTCTTCATAGCGCCGCCCGATTACCAGCAGGGCGAGACCGTCAAGATCATGTTCGTGCACGTGCCGTCGGCCTGGCTCGCCATGTTTGGCTACACGCTGATCGCCATTGCCAGCATCGGCTCGCTCATCTGGCGCCATCCGCTTGCCGACGTCGCCGCCAAGACCGCGGCCCCAATCGGCGCCACCTTCTGTTTCCTCGCCCTCGTCACCGGCTCGCTGTGGGGCAAGCCGATGTGGGGCACCTATTGGGTGTGGGACGCGCGGCTCACCTCCATGCTCGTGCTGTTCCTGCTCTATCTCGGGCTGATCGCGCTTTGGCAGTCGATCGAGGAGCCTGGCCGCGCCGGCCGCGCCGCCACCATCCTCGCCATCGTCGGCTTCGTCAACGTGCCCATCATCAAATTCTCGGTCGAGTGGTGGAACACGCTGCATCAGCCTGCGAGCATCTTCCGCAAGGGGGGCCCGACCATCGACCCGTCGCTGCTCACGCCGCTTTTCGTCATGGCGGCGGGCTTCACCCTACTGTTCGTGCTGTTGCACCTCATCGCCATGCGCGCCGAGATCTTGCGCCGCCGGGTGCAGGCGCTTCGCCAGGTGCATGTCGAGCGCGCCGCTTCCGCCTGAGACCGAACCCCGCCGCCCATGCCAGATCTCGGTCCCCACGCGGCATTCATCTGGGCAGCTTATGCCGTGACCTTCATCGCCGTGGCCATGCTCATCGTGTTCATCGTGCAGGACGACCGAAGGCAGCGGCAGCTGCTCGCCGATCTCGAGCGGCAGGGCATCAGGCGGCGCTCGGCCAAGCCGGACGACGCGCCCAAGCCGCGTCAAGCGAAGCCCCGGGCGAGGAAGCCGAAGCCATGACCGCTGCTCCACGCTCATTCTGGCAGCGCTGGGGGCTCGCCCTTCCGCTGCTGATCTTCGCCGCCCTTTCGGGGCTGTTCTGGTACGCGCTGCAGAGCGGCGACCCCTCGCGGCTGCCGTCAGCGCTCGTGGGCAAGCCCGTGCCGGCCTTCACTCTGCCGCCGATCGAGGGGCTCACCGGCGAAGGTGCGCAAGGATTCGAGACCGCCGATCTCGCCAAGGGCGAGCCCACCATCGTCAATGTGTGGGCCTCGTGGTGCGTGCCCTGTCACGAAGAGCATCCCCTGCTCCTCGAGCTTGCCAAGCAGCCAGGCGTTCGCCTTTACGGCATCAACTACAAGGACGATGGCGCGGCGGCGCGGCGGTTCCTCGGCCGCTACGGCAACCCTTTCGCCCGGGTCGGCGCCGACCGCTCGGGGCGCGTCGCCATCGACTGGGGCGTCTATGGCGTGCCTGAGACCTATGTGATTACGGGCGACGGCAAGATCGCCTACCGCCACGTGGGTCCTCTCACCGACGACGCCATCACACAGAAGCTGCTGCCGCTGGTCCAGCCTTCCGGAGAGAAACCGCAAGGCTGACGAGGGGCAGGCTATTTATTCATGGCGGTGACGATCGTATTCAAGATGTCGAGGAACTCCTGCCGCTTGGCCGGCGGGAGCACGGCAAGCAGCCGCGAATCCGTGGCGGCGGCACCAGGCTCGGCGTCGCGCAAGCCCTTCCAGCCCTGCGAGGTGAGCTTGATGGCGTAGGCCCTGCCATCCTCCTTGGCGCGCTTCCGCTGAATGAGCCCACGCCCCAATAGTCTTGCCACAATGTCGGCGAGGGTCGACCTGTCGATCCCGGTGCGGTCCACGAGGTCGGTCTGAGTGAGCCCCTCTTCGTCGGCGACGGTCATAAGCACGGCAAATTGCCGAGGCGTGAGACCGCTGGCGCGGGCCTCGGCCTGGAAAATGTCCGTCGCGCGTTGACCGGCACGATGGATCAAATGCGTCGCCGAACGCTCCAATTGCTTAGTGTTTTTCGCACACATCCTGACGCTCCGTCTCTTTTCGCAGGCATCAAGCCCACGTTGCCCCTACGACGGTAAGGTGACTTTTTTCCGCAGTTTAACGCAAATTGAAGACAATTTGTTCTAAACCACAGATTGCAGTTGATCCCCATAGACATCTTAGCGTTGTTTAGCGTGAAGGCAAAGCCCCCACAGCCCCGCCGAAATATTGGTATTGGAGCCGCCGCCTGCAAGATCAGAAGCACATTAAGCTTGGGCTTAATCTTTAGGCATTTGTCCCGGTATCTTTGTCGGCCGGGGCGTCGCTATAGCGCTGCATGAGCGGCATCTGCGACAGGGCGAAGAGGAACGTCAGCGGCAGGAAGCCGAAGGCCTTGAAGCTCACCCAGGCGTCGGTCGACACATTGCGCCACACGAGCTCGTTCAAGACAGCCATGGCAATGAAGAACAAGGCCCAGCGGGCGGTGAGCTTGCGCCAGCCTGGCTCGGTGAGATTGAACACCGAGCCGAGCAACAGCTCGAGCACCGGCTTCTTGAGCAAAAGGCCGCCGCCAAGGAACGCGGCGAAAGCAAGATAGACGATGGTTGGCTTCAGCTTGATGAAGGTCTCGTCGTGCAGATAAAGCGTGAGCGTGCCGAACACGAATACGACAACGGCACTGACCAGAAGCATCATCGGCAGCTTGTGATAGCGCCACCAGGCCACCGCAAGCGCGACTACAGTCACCGCCATGAAGCAAGCCGTGGCCGCATAGATGCCTGCCGCAGCATTGGCGGCGAAGAACACGAGTAGCGGGCCAAGTTCGATGGCGAGCTTGATGGCAAGCGCTCCGCCAGATTCCGAGTTTTGCGGTCCCGCGCCCGGCGCTGCGTCAGGCTGCTGCGGCATTCCTGGTGTCCAGACCGGCAATGGCGCGGGCGAAATCCTGAGCGTCGAAGGGCTGCAAATCGTCGACGCCCTCACCGACGCCGATGGCGCTCACCGGCAAAGCGAAACGCTCGGCGATGGCCGCCAGAATGCCGCCGCGTGCGGTGCCGTCAAGCTTGGTCACCACCAGGTTCGTCACCCCTGCGATCTCCTGGAAGATCTGTACCTGGTTCAGCGCATTCTGCCCCGTGGTGGCGTCGAGCACGAGCACCACGCTGTGCGGCGCGGCAGGATCGAGCTTCTTCACCACGCGCACGATCTTGGCGAGCTCAGCCATCAGATCGGCCTTGTTCTGCAGGCGCCCAGCCGTATCGATGATGAGCGCCCGGCACTTCTCGGCGCGCGCGCGCTCGAGCGCCTCATAGGCGACACCGGCCGGATCGGCGCCGACATCCTTGGCCACCACCTCGGCGCCGACGCGGGCGCCCCATACCTTGAGCTGATCGATGGCCGCGGCCCGGAAAGTATCGGCCGCCACGAGCATCACCGAGGATCCGCCGCGCATCAATTGATGCGCCAACTTGGCCGCCGTGGTGGTCTTGCCGGTTCCGTTCACGCCGACGAGCAGGATCACGTGGGGGTGCGCGCTTGTATCGAGCGTCAAAGGCTTGGCCACGGGGCTGAGCACCTTGGCGATCTCGGCGGCGAGCACCTCGCGCAACGCTTGCGGCGACAGTCCCCGGTCGTGGCGGGTCGAGGCGAGCGCCTGCCTGATGCGCGAGGCCATGGCGACGCCGAGATCGGCCTTGATCAGCGCGTCCTCAAGCTCGTCGAGCGTCTCTTCATCGAGCTTTCTCCGGCTCAACACCGAAGCAAGATTGTCGCTGAGAGCGGTAGAGGTCCGGGCGAGCCCCTGGCCGAGCCGTGCGAACCAGCTTCGCTGGGGGTGCGTCTGGGGAGCTGAGGCTTTCGAGGGCTTGCCGTCCTTTGGTTCCTCGGGCTCTGCGGCAGGCTGAGGGACACCGGGCTCGTCTGGTGTGCCTTTTTCCCGCGTGGCAGGGTGTCGTTCCTCGGGCGGACGCGCTCCCTCCTTCGCGGCAGGACCTGCCGGCGGTGGCGCAGCTGCCGGCGCCTCGGATTTCGGTTTGCGCGGGCGTTTCCCGCCACCAGGCTTGGGGCCCTTGGGGCCCCCGTCAGGGGACCCGCCCTCATCCTTGGCGACATGCGGTCCGGCCGGCGGCGGGGCCTTCAGCTTGGCAGCCTTCTTTGCCGGCTGCTTTTGCTTTGGCGGCTCCCTCTGAGCCGGCTTTGGCGCCGGAGGCTCTTTCTTGGCTGGTTTCGGTGGAGCGGGCTCTTCCTTCGCCGGCTCTTGCGCACCAATGCCGAACAGCCGCTGCCAAAATCCCGGCTTCTTCTCGCTGCTCACACCAACGTCCTCGCGATCAGAGCGCTGTTGTCATGACCCTTCACCACGGCGTCGATCAATTTGGGTGCGCCCTCTTCTGCCTCGATCTTGACCGGCGTGAAGTCGCCGGCGCGCCCTCGTCCTTCGCTCTCCATGAGCACCTGAATATGCTTGCCCTTCGCGTTCACAAGATGGCGCCGCAAGGCCTCGACACCCTTCTCGCGCAGGCGCGCGGCGCGGCTCGCGATCACCGCGCCGTTGAGCTGGCGCATGCGCGCGGCAGGCGTGCCCGGCCGCGCCGAGAATGGAAAGACGTGCAGGAAGGTGAGCTCGCAATCATCGATCAGCGACATCGAGCCGGCGAACATCTCCTCGCTCTCGGTGGGAAAGCCGGCGATGAGGTCTGCGCCGAACACCATGTCGGGCCGAAGGCGGCGCACCTCCTCGCAAAAGCTCACCGCGTGTGCCCGCGAATGACGGCGCTTCATGCGCTTGAGCGTAAGGTCGTGGCCTGCTTGCAGCGACAGATGCAGATGCGGCATGAGCCGCTCCTCTTCGGCGATGGCCTTCAGCAGCGCGCCGTCGGCCTCGACCGAATCGATGGAGGAGAGCCGCAAGCGCTTGAGCTCAGGCACGAGCTTCAAAATTTTGGTCACCAGCCTGCCGAGCGTGAGCTCGCCGGGAAGGTCCGCGCCATAGGCCGTGATGTCGACGCCGGTCAGCACGATCTCGGCATAGCCGTTCGCGACCAGCTTCCGCACCTGCGCCACCACCTCGCCCGCCGGCACCGACCGCGACGGCCCGCGCCCATAGGGAATGATGCAGAAGGTGCAGCGGTGGTCGCAGCCGTTCTGGATCTGCACATAGGCGCGGGCTTGGGCGCCGAAGCCATCGATCAGATGGCCCGCCGTCTCCTTCACCGACATGATGTCGTTGACCTTGATCCGCTCGGTATCGCCGCAGCCGAGACCCTTGAAGGTCCGCGCTTCGGTCTTCTCGCCATTGCCGATGACGTGATCCACCTCGTCCATGGCGGCGAAGCGGGCCGGATCAATTTGCGCGGCGCAGCCTGTGACCACGATCTTGGCGTGCGGATTCTCGCGGCGCGCCTTGCGGATCGCCTGCCGCGCCTGGCGCACGCTCTCCTGTGTCACCGCGCAGGTGTTGACGATCACCGTGGCCCCAAGTCCGGCGTCGCTGGCATGCTTGCGCATGACCTCCGACTCATAGGCGTTGAGCCTGCAGCCGAAGGTGATGATCTCGATATCCGACATTGGCGGCTTCTAACACGAAACGAGCGATGCGGGCGAGCCAGATAGCCGCTAGCCTGAGGTCGCGGGCGCCGGCTGCAGCAGCTCAGGCGGGATGGTGCCTTGATAGTCAAGCGCGAAGGGCCCGGTCATCAGAATATGGTCGTCGTTCTCGCGCCAGTCGATGACGAGGTCGCCGCCCGGCAGCGTCACTGTCACATGCCGGCCGGTCAGCCCGCTGCGGGCAGCGGCCACGGCGGCGGCGCAGGCCGCGGTGCCGCAGGCGCGTGTGAGCCCGGCGCCGCGCTCCCAGGTCCGGAGCCGCAAGGAGGAAGGCCCGGTGACCTGCGCGACCGAGATGTTGGCGCGCTCGGGAAACAGCGGATCGTGCTCGAGCTTAGGCCCGAAGCGGGCAAGGTCGTGCGCATCGATATTTTGGACGAAGAAGATGCAGTGCGGGTTGCCGACATTGACCATTGACGCCGCGCCGAGACCCAAGCCGGCGAACTGCGGCAGCTCGACCGCTCGCATGTCGGCGAAAGGCTGGCTGAGCGGGATCTCGTTCCACGCGAAGCGCGGCGTGCCCATGTCGATGGTGACGCTGCCGTCCTTGGCGACTGTCGCCGCCAGCATCCCGCTTTCGGTCTCGATGCTGACGTGAGGCGACCCGCGCTCGGCAACGAGCAGCGCCGCCACGCAGCGCGCGGCATTGCCGCAAGCGCCGACCTCGCCGCCATCGGCGTTCCAGATGCGCATGAATACGTCGGCAAAATCAGACGGCTCGAGCGCGATTACCTGGTCGCAGCCGATGCCGCGGTTGCGGTCGGCGATAGCGGCAATCTGGGCGGCTTTGAGCGCAAGAGGGTGAGCGCGCGCATCGAGCATGACGAAGTCGTTGCCGAGCCCGTTCATCTTGCGAAAATTGATGCTGCCGGTCATGAGCTTTGCCGATCGACTGTTCGGCCTTTATATGGCGTCTGGCAAAAGATGGAACTAGCTCAGTAGTGTGGCGAACAAGGCAGCAATGGCAAAATTTCCCCCTGACGACCCGGTCAACGCCCTCGTTCCGCATACTCTGAAGCAGCCCATGGAGGGTAGCGGCAAGGGACAGCTGGCCCGACGCAGCTTCATGGTCAAGGACCTGTTCGCCATCAAGGGCCGCAAGGTCTCCTGCGGCAACCCCGATTGGTACGCCGCGGCAAGCCCGGCGAAGGAGACGGCACCGGCGATCAGACGCCTGCTCGACGCCGGCGCCACGCTCACCGGCATCACCATCTGCGATGAGTTCTTCTACAGCGTGCTCGGCAGCAATGTTCATTACGGCACGCCGGTGAACACGAAAGCGCTCCGTCACGTCACCGGCGGCTCGTCCTGCGGCTCTGCGGCCGCCGCCGCCGCCGGCATGTGCGACTTCGCGCTTGGCAGCGACACCGGCGGCTCGGTGCGGGTGCCTGCGGCGTTCTGCGGCCTCTATGGCTTGCGCCCCACCCATGGCCGCATCGACATTGAAGGCGTGACGCCAATGGCGCCGAGCTACGACACTGTTGGCTTCCTTGCCAACGATGCGAAGCTTTTCCGCGAGGTCGGCCGCGTGCTGCTGAACGGCGCGCGCGTCGATGCGCCTCTGCAACGCCTGATCATCGCCCAGGACATGGTGTCACGCTCCGAGGCCAGCATCGACGAAGATATCTGGCGGGTGCTCCACAGGATAGACCGCGCGCTACCCGTTCCTGAGCACATGGATGTGGTCGGCGAAGAGTTCGACACCTGGCGCAATGCCTTTCGCTTCAATCAAGGCTTCGAGCTGCAGTCGACGCTGATGCCATTCGCACTTGCCCATGCCAATGGATTGTCACCGGCGATCAGGGAGCGCTTCGAGATCGCCGCCCGCGTCACCCCCGATGAGGCGAAGACGGGGCGCGAAATCCGGGCCGAGGTCAGAAAGCGCCTGCACGGCTTGGCGACGCCAGGCACCATGATCGTGATGCCGACGACGCCCACCCTTCCGCCCGAGCGGGACATTCCCGATGGCGCCTCGACCGTCGAGTTCAGGGCCATGACCCTCGGCAGCACCTGCCTGGCGGGTCATGCCGGTCTGCCGCAGATTTCCATCCCTGCAGGTCTGGCCGCAGGCTGCCCGGTCGGCCTTTCCTTCATCGGCTGGGAGGGAGGCGACGAGGCCCTGCTCGATCTCACCGTCAAGCTTGAGCCGCTGCTCGGGGAGGGCCGCTCATGATCTTGGCCGTGGTGGGGGCGATCCTGATCATCGCGGGCGTCGCTATTGTCGTGCGCAAGACGGCAGAGACCTGGTTGCAGAGGCGCGCCGGGAGACTGGATGAAACCGGCGAAAAACCGAAGATTTCCTATCTGGCTGTCGTGCTCATCGGCCTCGGAGCTCTGCTGGTGGCGATCGGGACGTCCGGCTCGCCATCGCCCTAAGGCTTGACTTGCGGCGTGCCGTCGCCGACATTCCGGCCGAATTTCAATGGCAGCTCAAAATTCCTGAGCCGCCGCCTTGCGTGGGATGTTTCGCGCTCAAGTAGGCCGAAGGCCGATAGCGCAACATCTAAACAAGGGGGTCAACACCCGACAGCGCGGATGCGCCCCCGGGTGCGTTTGTGGTTTGGAGAGACGATGTTCGACACCCTGTCGGAACGCCTTGGCGCCATTCTCGACAAGCTCACCCGCAAGGGCGCGCTTTCAGAGGCCGACGTCAATGAAGCGATGCGCGAGGTCCGCCGCGCGCTGCTCGAGGCCGACGTGGCGCTCGACGTGGTGCGCGATTTCACCGATGCGGTGAGGGCGAAGGCCGTCGGCCAGGAGGTGGTGCGCTCCATCACCCCAGGCCAGATGGTCATCAAGATCGTGCATGACGAGCTCGTGCGCACGCTCGGCGCCGAGGCCGAGCCGATCGATCTCGCCGCCTCCCCGCCGGTGGTGATGATGCTCGTCGGCCTGCAGGGCTCGGGCAAGACCACCACCGCCGCCAAGCTCGGCCGGCGGCTGCAAAATCGCGACAAGCAGAAAGTGCTGATGGCGTCGCTCGATACGCGAAGGCCGGCAGCGCAAGAGCAGCTTCGCGTGCTTGGGGAGCAGACCGGCGTCGCCACGCTCCCCATCGTTGAAGGCCAGGACCCGGCAGCGATCACCAAGCGGGCGCTTCAGGCTGCGAAGCTCGGCGGCTACGACGTACTGCTGCTCGACACCGCCGGCCGCACTCATATCGATGAAGCTCTGATGGCCGAGACGGCCGAGATCTCGGCGCTCGCCAAGCCGCACGAGACGCTGCTCGTCGCCGACGCGCTCACCGGCCAGGACGCCGTCAACCTCGCGCGCAATTTCGATCAGCGCGTGGCGCTCACCGGCATCGTGCTCACCAGGATCGACGGCGACGGCCGCGGCGGGGCGGCACTTTCCATGCGCGCGGTCACCGGCAAGCCGATCAAGCTCATGGGTACCGGCGAGAAGATCGACGCCATCGAAGACTTTGATCCCTCGCGCATCGCCGGCCGCATCCTCGGCATGGGCGACGTGGTCGGCTTGGTCGAGAAAGCGATCGAAACCGTCGAGATCGACAAGGCCGAGAAGATCGCGGCGAAGATGCGCAAGGGCGCCTTCGACCTCGACGATCTCGCCGAGCAGCTGAAGCAGATGCAGAAGCTCGGCGGCATGGGCGGCGTGCTCGGCATGCTGCCGGGCGTCGGCAAGATCAAGAAGCAGCTCGACACCGCCAAGCTCGACGACGCCATCCTCAAGCGCCAACAGGCGATCATCGGCTCGATGACGCGCGCCGAGCGCAAGAACCCGAAGCTGCTCAATGCGTCGCGCAAGAAGCGCGTGGCGTCGGGCTCCGGCACTTCGGTGCAGGACATCAACAAGCTCGTGAAGATGCACCGGCAGATGGCCGACATGATGAAGGCCATGGGCAAGAAGCGCGGGCTGCTCGGCCAGTTGTTCGGCGGCGGACCGCCGCCAGAGCTTCCCGCCGAGCTGCCGGCTGGTGCCGCCCCGCCTCCAGGATTCCCCGGGCTTCCGCCTGCCCTTCCTGGCTTTAGCGGCGGCCTGCCGCGTGGCCTTCCCGGATTACCTGGCATGCCTCGAGGTCTTCCCGGCCTGCCGGGATCGAAAAAGCGATGAATTTGGAAAATCAGAGAAGGATGTGAAATGTCACTGAAGATCAGACTGGCGCGGGCCGGCGCCAAGAAGCGGCCCTACTACCGGATCGTCGTCGCCAACTCGAGGAGCCCGCGCGACGGCCGCTATATCGAGAAGCTCGGCACCTACAATCCGCTGCTGCCGCGCGACTCGGCCGAGCGCGTGAAGCTCATCGAGGACCGCATCAAGCATTGGATGAGCGTCGGCGCCCAGCCGACCGACCGTGTGCTCCGCTTCCTCGACAAGGCCGGAATGGCGAAGCGCGATGCGCGCTCGAACCCGAACAAGGGACAGCCCGGCAAGAAGCGCGTCGAGCGCGAGGAGGCAAAAATTGCCGCCGCGGCCGAGAAGGCCAAGGCCGCAGCCGAAGCCGCTGCTGCACCGCCTCCGGCACCAGAGCCTGCTCCGGAGGGCGAGCAGCCCGCCGCCGAATAGCCTTGCCGGAAAAACCGGACCGGGTGCTGCTGGGCGAGATTGGACGCCCCCAAGGCTTGCAAGGCGAGGTGCGGATCAGGTCCTTCACCGCCGAGCCCGGGGCAATCGCCGATTACGGGCCGCTCGAGGACGAGGCCGGCACGCGGGCATTCGAGATCGAGTCGCTGCGCGTCACTGCAAAGGCGCTGACCGCGCGCCTCAAGGGCGTGGAGAGCCGCGACCAGGCCGAAGCCCTCACCGGCACCAAGCTCTACGTCCCCCGCTCGCGCCTGCCTGAGCGGGAGGAAGACGAGTGGTATCATTCCGATCTCATTGGCCTTGCCGCGCTCAATGCTGATGGAGCGACGATCGGCACGGTGATCGCGGTCCACAATTTCGGTGCCGGAGACCTCCTCGAGATCGGACCCCCGGGCGGAGGTGCGACCGTGCTGATGCCGTTCACCCGCGAGACCGTGCCTGAGGTCGACGTGGAGGGCGGCTGGCTGCGCATCGCGCCACCGGAAGGCCTGTTCGAGTGACGCGCTTCCGCCTGCGAACAGGCTAGAATGCGCCATGACCATGAGGGCACGTTCATGAGCGGACCGGTCGCAGCCCCGCGTGCGGATCCGCTGTTCGCCTGGCTCGGCCCGCTCGCGGTCCTCGCCGAGTTGGGCACCGCCGGCTATCCGCGCGCCGTCCGCCGCAGGCTCACCATCGTCAACGCGATGGCATTTCTGATCGCACTCTTTTCGGCGGTCTATGCGCTCGTCTTCGCCTATTTCGACGCCAAGACCTACATGCCTCTCATCGTCATCAACGTGGCTCTGATGGGGATCGCGCTTTTGGTGCCGCTCGCCCATCGCATCAACGACATCGCCGGGGCGCTGGTGATCGCCGTCGCCGAATATGCCGCGCTGTTCTTTTTCGTCGCCGCCCTCGGTCACAACTCCGGCATTCAGATCAACTACATCATCGCCGCGGCGGTCGCCTTCGCCATCTACGGCCTGTCGCATTTCCGCATCGTGGTGGTGGTGATCGCCATCGGATTGCTGCTGCATCTGGCGGCCTGGTATCTGTTCCCGCCGGAACGCGCTCTGATCACCGCCGATCCTGCGCTGCTCGCCAATCTCTACGTTTCCTCCGCCGTCACCACCTTTTGCATCATCGCGCTGATCGTGGGCTACGCCTTCACCGTGGCCGACCGCGCCAGGGCCGAAGCCGACGCGCTCCTTGCCAACATCCTGCCCGAAGCGATCGCCGAGCGGCTGAAGGAGAGGCCTGGCGAGCGCGTCGCCGACAGCATTGACGAAGCTTCGGTTTTGTTCAGCGATCTCGTCGGCTTCACCGAGCTTGCCCAGCGGCTCGGCGCGGCACGCACCGTGGCGCTTCTCGACCAGGTCGTCACCGAGTTCGACCGGCTCGCGGCGGCGCACGGCGTGGAGAAGATCAAGACCACCGGCGACGGTTACATGGCGGTCGCCGGCGTGAGCCAACCACAAGCCGACCATCTGCCGCGGCTCGCGCGCATGGCGCTGAGATTGCCCGATCTCGTCGAGCGGCTTTCCGCCACTCACGGCGTCGATCTTAAGATCAGGATCGGCATCGCCGGGGGCCCGGTGATGGCCGGGGTGATCGGCGCCGACAAATTCTCCTACGACGTATGGGGCGAGACGGTGAATCTCGCCTCGCGGCTCGAATTGCACGGGCTTCCCGGCGAGATCCAGGTATCCGACGCGGTGAGGGAAGCGCTTGGCGACAGCTTCGTGTTCGAGCCGCGCGGCGCCATCGAAGTGAAGGGCGTCGGACAGCTCGAGACCTGGCTGTTGAAGGAGGAGCGAAGCGGCCGCCGGGGGAGCGAGGGAGTCGCCTCTGCATGAGCGAGATCTGGCGCGCAGTCCCCCTCACCATTTTCCCGGAGATGTTTCCGGGACCTTTGGGCCTGAGCCTCGCCGGCAAAGCTCTTGGCGAAGGCAAATGGGCGCTCTCCACAATCGACATTCGTGACTTCGCCACCGACAAGCACCGCTCGGTCGACGACACGCCGGCTGGCGGCGGGGCCGGCATGGTGATGCGCGCCGATATCGCCGCTGCTTCAATCGATGCCGCCCGCGGCGCGATGCCGGCCGATACGCCGACGATCTATCTCTCACCGCGCGGAACGCCGCTAACGCAAGCCCGCGTGCGCGAGCTGGCCGCTGGCCCTGGCGTCATTCTCTTGTGCGGCCGCTTTGAAGGGGTGGACCAGAGGGTGCTGGACGCGCGCAAGGTCGAGGAGGTGTCGATCGGCGACTATGTGTTGTCAGGCGGCGAGCTTGCAGCGCAGGTGCTGATCGACGCCTGCGTGCGCCTCCTGCCCGGGGTGGCCGGAAACGAGGTTTCGCTTGCCGAGGAGAGCTTTGCCGGAAGCCTCCTCGAATATCCGCATTACACAAGGCCGCGCGAATGGGAGGGGCGGGCCATCGCCGAGGTGCTGCTTTCCGGCGATCATGAGAAGATCGCCAAATGGCGCCGCGAGCAGGCCGAGAGGTTTACCAAGGAGCGCCGCCCTGATTTGTGGGAGAAATTGAAGGGTCGCTAGAAGGTTCTGGCCCAAATCCATCGACAAGGGCGAAAGCTTGGGTTAGGAACAACACCTCCGCGCGCTTCCCGCCCGCGAAATCAGGATCAATCAAAAAGAATGGCGTTCGCCTTATGGCCGAGAGCCAAGGCAGGCGCCCCGGAAAGGTTTATCGCCATGAATATCATCGAGCAGATCGAGAAAGAGCAGGTCGCGGCGCTTGCCAAGAAGCGCAAAGTGCCTGAGTTCGGGCCAGGCGACACGCTCCGCGTTAACGTGAAGGTGGTCGAAGGCGACCGCGCCCGCGTGCAGGCCTATGAGGGCGTGTGCATCGGCCGCGCCGGCGGCGGGGTCAACGAGAACTTCACCGTGCGCAAGATTTCCTATGGCGAGGGCGTCGAGCGCGTCTTCCCGGTTCATTCGCCGCTGATCGATTCGATCGAGGTGGTTCGTCGCGGCCGCGTGCGCCGCGCCAAGCTCTATTATTTGCGTGGACGCCGCGGCAAGGCTGCCCGCATCCCCGAGCGCCAGACGGCGCGCAGCAAGCAGGGCGAGGCCTTCAAAGGCTTCAAGAAGCCTTCCGGACAGCCCGATGATCTGAAGCTGATCGCCGGCATCACGCCTGAGCTCGAGGCCAAGCTGAACAAGCTCGGGCTGATCAAGTTCGAGCAGATCGCCAATCTCTCCGACGACGAGATCGCGAGGCTCGACGAGACGCTTGGCCTCGACGGTCGGATCGAGAATGACGACTGGACGTCGAAGGCCGTCGCCCTGATGGCCGAGACCACCGCCGACGAAGTTCCCGCCGGTGAGGACGAAGCCGAGGACGGCGCCGAAGAAGCTCCGGCCGCAGCCAAGGCGCCAAAGGCCGCGAAAGCCAAGGAGCCGAAGCCAGCCAAGAAGGGCAAGAAGAGCTAGCTTCCCTCAATTCAGAGCTGTCATACCCGCGAAAGCGGGCATCCAGTATTCCGTGAGCTTGATAATTTCCTTCGGTGGCTACTGGATAGCCCGGTCAAGCCGGGCGATGACAATCCCAGGGGATTTGTAAACCCCGTACGGAGACGCTATCTCAGGGCCAGAAAAGCGTTGAGACGACCCGAAAATGGCCAAAGCGCGCACGCTGTACGACAAGATCTGGGACGAGCACCTGGTGCATGAGGCGCCTGACGGCACCTGCCTGATCTATATCGACCGCCACCTCGTGCATGAGGTAACGAGCCCGCAGGCCTTCGAAGGCCTGCGCCTGGCGGGGCGGAAGGTGCGCAGCCCTGAGAAGACGCTCGCCGTCGTCGATCACAACGTGCCGACCTCGGACCGCTCAAAAGGCATCGACGACCCGGAATCGGCTCTCCAGGTTCAAACGCTCGCCGAGAACGCACGCGACTTCGGCATCGAATATTACCATGAGCGCGACCGGCGCCAGGGCATCGTCCACGTGGTCGGCCCCGAGCAGGGCTTCACGCTGCCCGGCACCACCATCGTCTGCGGCGATTCGCACACCTCCACGCATGGCGCCTTCGGCGCGCTCGCCCACGGCATCGGCACGAGCGAGGTCGAGCACGTGCTCGCCACCCAGACGCTGATCCAGAAGAAGGCCAAGAACATGCGGGTGCGCGTCGACGGCGCGCTGAAGGACGGCGTCACCGCCAAGGACATCATCCTCGCCATCATCGGCGAGATCGGCACCGCAGGCGGCACCGGCCACGTCATCGAATATGCCGGCGAGGCAATTCAGGCGCTTTCCATGGAAGGGCGCATGACCATCTGCAACATGTCGATCGAGGGCGGCGCCCGCGCCGGCCTGATCGCGCCCGACGACAAGACCTTCGACTATATCAAAGGCCGTCCCCGGGCGCCGAAGGCCGGAGCCTACGAGGCTGCGCTCCGTCATTGGCAGACGCTCTATTCCGACGACGATGCCGCCTTCGACCGCGAGATCGTGCTCCACGCCGAGAAGCTGCCGCCGCTCGTCACTTGGGGCACGAGCCCAGAGCAGGTGATCTCGGTCACCGGGCGCGTGCCGCGGCCAGAGGAGATCGCCGACGAGACCAAGCGCAAGGCCGCCGTCCGCTCGCTCGACTATATGGGTCTACAGGGCGGCGAGAAGATCACCGACCTGACGCTCGACCGCGTGTTCATCGGCTCCTGCACCAATGGGCGCATCGAGGATTTGCGCGAGGTGGCGAGGATCGTCGACGGCAAGCGCGTGCATGAGAGCGTGTCGGCCATGATCGTGCCAGGCTCGGGCCTGGTGAAGGAGCAGGCCGAAGCCGAAGGTCTCGACAAGATCTTCAAGGCTGCAGGCTTCGACTGGCGCGAGCCTGGTTGCTCGATGTGCCTCGGCATGAACCCTGATCAGCTTGCGCCCCGCGAGCGCTGCGCCTCGACCTCGAACCGCAATTTCGAGGGCCGCCAGGGCAGGCTCGGCCGTACCCATCTCGTCTCGCCGGTGATGGCGGCGGCTGCTGCGCTTGCCGGCCGTTTCGTCGACATCCGCGACTTCCATTGAGCTTTGACGAAATCCCTGGCCCAGCAGAGATTTGGCAGAGCGGCGGCTGACTACGCCACCTCCGAGGTGCACGCCAAGGGCGCAAGTCTTCAGCGCCTCGTTGAGCTCACCCAACCAAAGCCGCATTGGCGCGTGTTCGACGTGGCGACCGGCGCGGGCCACACCGCGCTCGCCTTTGCCCCTCATGTCGCCAAGGTCACCGCCACCGACATCACCGAGGAGATGCTTGGCGAGACGCGGAAGCTTGCGAAGGCCCGTGGCCTCACCAATGTCAAGGCTCTGACCGCCAAGGCCGAGGACCTTCCCTTTCCCGATGCGAATTTCGATCTCGTCGTCTGCCGTCTTGCCGCGCATCACTTCCGCAAGATCGGCGGTTTCGTCAGTGAGGCGTTCCGCGTGCTGATGCCTGGAGGCATGATCGGCATCGTTGACAATGTCGCGCCGGACGCCGCCATCGTTCCGGGGGGTACGGCAGACGAATTGCGGCATTGCGCCAGCCTGTTCAACGCCTTCAAGAAGCTTTCAGACCCGAGCCATGTGCGCTGCCTCGGCCTTATCGAATGGCAGACGCTGCTCGCTGATGCAGGCTTCACCGTCACGCACGCCGAGTGCCTGGACAAGGAGATCGAGTTCGGGACCTGGGTGCAGCGCATGCGCTCGAGCGAGGCCACGACGGCCCGGCTTACGGAGATGCTGCGCGATGAGCCTTTGCGCTCTTTCCTGAAGCCGCGCGAAACCGCGTCAGGGCCGGATTTCACGCTGACGGAGGGAATCATCCTTGGCCGCAAGCCGCGCTAGAGGCCTCGATTGGCAGGGCGCGCAGGCGCCGTCGCTCGCCGAGCTCGAGGCGATTGCCGACCAGGCGTTCAAGCGTCTGCCCCGCCGCTTCCGCGATCTTTGCAAGGATGTGGTGGTCAGGGTCGAGGATTTCCCCACCGACGAGGTGCTCGACGCGCTCGACGCCGAGTCGCCCTTCGATCTGCTCGGCCTCTATCACGGCGTCGACATGGCGCGGCAAAGCGTCATGGATCCTGCCGCCATGCCTGAGATGGTGTTCCTCTATCGCCGGCCGATCCTCGACTACTGGGCCGAGCACGAAGAGACGCTAGGGCACATCGTCACCCATGTGCTGGTGCATGAGATCGGCCATCATTTCGGCCTTTCCGACGCCGACATGCATCGCATCGAGGAGGAAGCCGCGGCTTAGAACTGCCAGTCTGTATTCGCCTCGCCGGTTACGTGCGCGGCGATCGCCTTGACCAGAAGCTCGTAGTCGTCGCAAGGGCCGCCGCAGCGGTCGGCGATCTCCATGAGCTGCTCTTTCGCCTTCGCCACGTCGTCCTTCAGCAGATAGGCTTCGCCGAGATATTGCCGCGCCTTGGTGTAGTTGGGATCGATCGCAAGCGCCCGGTGGTAATAGTCGATGCCCTTGTCGACATCGCCGAGCTTGCGCGTGGAGTAGCCAATCAGGTTCAGCACCTGCGGATTGTTCCGGTCCCTGATGCGGAAGAGAAGCGGCAACGCGTCGGCGTAGCGGGCCTCAAGCACGAGATCGCCGGCCGCGAGATACAGATCTTCATCAGTCAATGAAGCGGAGTTGCCGTCGAGGCAAGCATCGACACCGCTGCTCCAGACTTGCCCGGTTCCACAACTCGTCTTGACGCAGTCGCGCTTTCTCTCGCTGTAGCGCTCACCCTTGGGACAGGCCTTTGTCCTGCCGGTCTTTGTGTCGTCCTTGTTGAACTGACGCATCTCCTCGACTGCGTGAGCCCGCGGCACGGCGAGGACAAGCCCGACCAGGACCGCCAACGCCGCAAAGAGAGCCGTTGAACCTCTCGCCGCATTCATGTTCGCTCTACCAGTCGACGGTCTGCTCGCCGGTGACGTGCGCGGCGATCGCCTTGACCAGAAGCTCATAGTCGTCGCAAGGGCCTCCGCAGCGGTCGGCGATCTCCGTGAGCTGCTCTTTCGCCCCCTCCACGTCACCCTTTTGCAGATAAGCCTCGCCGAGATATTCGCGCACCTTGGTGTAGCCGGGATCGATCGCCAGCGCCTGGTGGTAATAGCCGATGCCCTTGTCGACATCGCCGAGCCTGCGCGTGGAGTAGCCGATGGAGCCGAGCACCCTCGCCTGCTCCCGGTTCTTGATGCGGAAGAAGAGCTTCAGCGCCTCTGCATAGTGCGCCTGCTGGCCAAGCTCGCGACCGGCAACATAGAGGTCGTCATCGCTCAGAGACGCCGAATTGCCGTCGACGCAAGATCCAACGCCGCTACTCCAGATTTGCCCGGTTCCGCAACTCATGCTGACGCAGCCGTGCTTCTTCTCGCTATATCTTTTGCCGCTGGGGCAGCTTTTGCTGGCTTTCGTGCTGCTGCTATCGTCCGTATCCTCGACGGCAAAGGCCCGCGGCACAGCCAAGGCAAGCAAGAGCAAAATTGCCCCGGCGCCTACCGCCGTCACAAATCCAATCGACCGGGCCATCGCTCCGCATCCTTCAATCTGCAGCTGTCGCATACAACCGCTAGCATGCCATGCCGCCTACGAGCATGACGTCGCGGCGGCAATCACGCGATTTTGAAATGGAAAGCGACGCCCATAAGCCGCCGTTTTGCCGTTGACGGAGGCTCCACCCCGCCTCCAGACTTGCCCGGGGCTCATTCAAATCACTGCTCAAGGGCAGCAAGGAAGCAAAGCATGGGGTCGGCTGCCCGCTTAAGGGGCGTTATTGCGTTGTTTCTGGCGCTCGCCGTGGCAGGCCCCGAGCCTCAGGCCGTCGCCATCGAGAAGGACAAGCTCGTCCCGGCGGGGCGCCTGGTGATTTCCGGGCGCCGGCTCTCCTGCGGCAACACCCAGACGCTGCTCAGGGATTTCGAGGGCTTCGCCGTCTCCTCCACGGTAATCATGCTCAACATGCAGGCGCTCGACCCTCTGCCGCGGCCGGTGCAATGGCTGATCTACTATCACGAATGCGGGCATATCCTGTACGGCCCGAGCGAGGCCTCGGCCGATTGCTACGCTGTGCGGCGGGCGCGGCGTGAGGGCTGGCTGAACGACCAAGCGCTTAACGACATCTGCGCGGTGTTCAACATCGCCGGCCACGGCCCGGTGCACCCTGATCCGCAAGCCCGCTGCGATCAGCTTCGCCAATGCTTCGGCAAGGCCGGCGTGACGGCCCGTGAGGGCGACAAATAGCGCAGGATTCGGGGCCTCGGAGTGAGATTGCGCAAAGCCCCTTCGCCCCGTAAGCTGCGCTTTATGAGGGATGCGCCAATGCGAATTGGGGGGGCGCTTTTCGGCGTCTTGGTCTGGGGAAGCCTTGCCTTCCAGCCGTCGCCGGCGCGCGCCCAGGAACACACCTTCCTGGACGGCCCAAGCGGCCCGACCATCGACGACTATCTGAAGCAGGCCGGACCAGGCGTGAAGCTCGTCCCGCAAGGCTCCCTCAAGATCGACGGCAGGACGGTGAATTGCGGCAAGCGGCCGACGGTGCTGAACTCGAATTTCGACAGTTGGGGCGGCGCCTTCCCGGGCTTCGTCATTCTAAACACCAAGAAGATCACCGGGCTCTCAACCGCGGTGAAGCTCTACGTCTATTCCCACGAATGCGGCCACCAGTTCGAAGGACCGGACGAGACCAAGGCCGATTTGTTCGCCATCAGGCGCGGCGTGAAATGGGGCTGGCTCGACGCCGTGGGCATGGAGGAGATCTGCACCTTCATCTCGACGCTAAAGGGCGATGCGGTGCATCCGCCAGGGCCCCAGCGCTGCGAGACCATGCGCAATTATTACAAGCAGCTGATCGAGAGCGGCACCACGCAGTCGGCGAGCACGCCGGCGGCGGAGCCAGTCTCCAAGCAGAAGGCGCAGGCGCTCGCGCCGCAGCAATAGGCGCCCGTTTTTCTCACCGGATTCTTGTGTCATGGCCGGGCTTGTCCCGGCCATCCACGTCTCTATATTGCCGTTCATGGAAAAGTTCACCACGATTACCGGCATCGCGGCGCCCTTGCCGATGATCAATGTCGACACCGACATGATCATCCCGAAGCAATATCTGAAGACGATCAAGCGCACCGGGCTTGGCACAGGCCTGTTCGCCGAGCTGCGCTATGACGAGGATGGCAAGCCCCATCCCCACTTCGTGCTGCACAAGCCGCCTTACACTGAAGCCAAGATCCTGATCACCGGCGAGAATTTCGGCTGCGGCTCATCCCGCGAGCACGCGCCCTGGGCGTTGCTCGATTTCGGCTTCCGCTGCGTCATCGCGCCAAGCTTCGCCGACATCTTCTACAACAACTGCTTCAAGAACGGCATTCTGCCGATCAAGCTGCCGCAAGAAGAGATCGACAAGCTGCTCGACGATGCATCGCGCGGCGCGAACGCCACCATCACCGTCGATCTCGAGAACCAGGAGATCAGGGGTCCCGACGGCGGCGTGATCCATTTCGACATCGACCCGTTCCTCAAGCGCTGCCTGATGGAAGGCCTCGACGATATCGGCCTCACGCTGGAGAAGGCCGAGCATATCGAGAATTTCGAGACCTCCTCGCGCGCCCGCCGCCCCTGGGCTTGAATCCGTAGGGTGGGCAAAGGCGCGAAAGCGCCGTGCCCACCGGTGGAGTTCCACGTGGGCAACGGCAGGCCGTTGCCCACCCTACTCGAACGCGATTGGTTTCGAGCTTTGCTCGACCAGCGTCTTGCCGTCGCGGGTGATGATGACCTTGGCGTGATAGCTGCCTTCCGGCCAGCCGCCGGCCGGTACGCCGCGCTTTCCTGCCTGCAGCAGAAACCGCGCCTGGTCCTCCGCAAGCGTCTGCGCGTTGTGCAGCAGCGACCTGTCCTCGTTGACGAGCGCGATCTCGACGATGTCGCCCTTCTTGAGGTTGGCCGCGAGCACATAGGCTATGGCCGGCGTGTTGAAATGCGGCGCCTTCAGCGCTTCGCCTTTCTCGATCTCCTCTTGGGTGGCCTCGTGGTCGGTGATCCCCAAGGCAAGCACCTTGGCGTCCTCGGCCGCTACGGTTGCGGCCATCCCGCAAATCAAGGCTAGAGCAAAGAGCGCCCTTGTCAGCATTTCCGTCTCCCATTAGGCAAAGGCCACCCTCTAACACAGGAAGCGCGCAAAGCATGACCTACAAACTTCTACTGCTCCCCGGCGACGGCATCGGCCCCGAAGTGATGGCCGAGGTCGAGCGCGTGGTCGCCTGGGTGAATGCGCGTGGGGCTGCCGCGATCGAGACCGAGACCGACCTCGTCGGCGGCTGCGCCTACGATGCGCATGGGGCGGCGATCTCGGACGCGACCATGCGACGCGCATCTGCCGCGGATGCGGTGATGCTCGGCGCGGTCGGCGGCCCCAAATGGGACGGCGTCCCTTACGACCAGCGCCCGGAGGCCGGCCTTCTGCGCCTGCGCAAGGACCTCGAGCTCTTCGCCAATCTCCGTCCTGCCATCTGCTACCCGGCACTCGCCGACGCCTCCTCGCTCAAGCGCGACCGCGTCGACGGCCTCGACATCATGATCGTGCGCGAGCTGACCGGCGGCGTCTATTTCGGCGAGCCGAAGGAGATCAAGGATTTGGGGAACGGCCAGAAGCGCGCCGTCGACACCCAAGTCTATGAGACCTACGAGATCGAGCGCATTTCCGCCGTCGCCTTCGAGCTCGCGCGGCTTCGCCGCAACCAGGTGCATTCGGCCGAGAAGCGGAACGTGATGAAGACCGGCGTGTTGTGGAACGAGGTGGTGACCCGCCTGCACAAGGAGCGCTACTC
This sequence comes from uncultured Alphaproteobacteria bacterium, assembly GCA_963825835.1. Classification (GTDB taxonomy): domain Bacteria; phylum Pseudomonadota; class Alphaproteobacteria; order Rhizobiales; family Methyloligellaceae; genus Methyloceanibacter. Next base: position 172,618 of record CAWGVA010000038.1, read on the forward strand.
GGACGTCACGCTCCACCACATCCTCGCCGACAATTGCGCCATGCAGCTTGTGCGCGCGCCGAAGCAATTCGACGTGATCGTCACCGACAATCTGTTCGGCGACATGCTGTCCGACGAGGCGTCGATGCTCACCGGCTCTCTCGGCATGCTGCCCTCGGCCTCGCTCGGCGCCGCCGATGCGCATGGGCGCCGCCGGGCGCTCTACGAGCCGGTGCACGGCTCGGCGCCGGACATCGCCGGGCGCGGCATCGCCAACCCCATCGCCACCATCGCGAGCTTCGCCATGTGCTTGCGCTATTCCTTCAATCTGGGGGAGACGGCGGACCGAATAGAAAAGGCCATCGCTTTCGTGCTCGACGAGGGCTACCGCACCGCCGATATCGCGCAAGAGAATTGCCGCACCATCGGCACCGCCGAGATGGGCAACGCCATCATCGCCGCCCTCGACCGCATGTCCGCGTGACCGGGATGGCATCGGCTGACGCGCAAGGAAAATCCCTTCCCACGAGGGGAGGGTGGCGAGACGCGATTTGATCGCGGCTCGCCGGGTGGGGCGGCCTCCCCACGCTGGACAGTCCCAACGGCCCCGACCATACTCCGCCGGCCTTTGAGCTGATGGGCGCGAAAGAGGGACTTATGACGCTTCTGCGAACCGCTTTTGTCGCCGCCGCCCTCGCGTTCGCCATGAACGTGCCGGCCTTCGCCGAAGACACCAGCCCTTCGACAAGCCCTTCCGAGGCAGCACCGCCGGCGAGCGATTCCGGCAAGGATGACCTGACCGCCGAGGAACGGGCGGAGAAGCAGGCACGCAAGGCCTGCAAGCTCAAGATCTGCGACATCCTCGCCACCAAGGATCCGCAAGGCGACGATGTCTCTTGCGACATCGTCAAGACTTGGCGCGAGCAGGACATCACCAAGATGCTTGGCGGCAGGTTCGACTGGACCTGGGGCAAGGCGGTCTGCCAATCGAAGCTCGAGGTCAAGCGCGAGGCTCTGGTGAAGGCGATGACCGAGGCGAATTACGAGGTGGTCTTGCCCGAGCAGAAAGTACGCTGCACGCTCGCCCAGAAGTCTGCAGGCGAGCCCTATGCCGTCGACATCTCGATCGCGCCAAAGGTCGCCTTCGAGAACGGCAAGGCGGTCTCGGCAAGGCTCAATTGGGGCGAGGCGAAAGCGCCCATGCTCGCCTATGCCTTGATCTACGCCGGCACCGGGCTCGACAATTCGGCCAACATCCTTGGCCCGGAAGTGACACGCATGGTGAACGAGTTCACCACCAAGAAATGCGCCAAGCTCAAGGACGATATGCCGAGAAGCACGGGCAACTAACCGAGGAAACCGAGCGATGTATTACAGCGCACCCTATTTCATCACCATCGGCCGCGTGCTCATGGCCATCATGTTCCTCCAGGCCGGCATCAGCAAGATGTTCGGCTATGCCGGCGCGCAAGGATATATGGAAGCGCACGGCGTGCCGGGCGTGCTGTTGCCGCTCGTCATCCTGACCGAGGCTGGAGGCGGGTTGTGCGTGCTGCTCGGCCTGTTCACCCGCTGGTGGGCGATCGCTCTTGCCGGCTTCTGCGTACTCGCGGCTTTGTTCTTCCATTGGCATCCCGAAGACCAGATGCAGATGATCAATTTCATGAAGAACATCACCATCGCCGGCGGCTTTCTCGTGCTGGCCGGCGCCGGCCCCGGCGCTCTCGCGCTGGACAACAGGCTAAGGTAAACGCCGGACTACACACAAGAGCTACGAGGAGAAGGGAAAACCGATGGCCGATGCCTTGATTGAGCAGCTGCGCCCGCTTGGCTTTGGGAAATACGCGAGTTGTCTGACCCGCATAGTCGGCAACGCCACGCAGGTTGTCGTCGGAGGGAACCAAGTGCGGAAAGGTCTGGCGCCCGACGAGACTGGCGCGGTTATTGTTGAGGATATGGACAGCGCCGCAGCGCGGCTCTCGGATGACGGCACTTTCGTAATCGATCGACTGCGAGAACTTGGCGAGGCCGGCCTCGAGGCGATGGTGGCTCGCGCCAATATTACCGACCGGGGCGCCCTACAAGCTTTTCGCGATCGTGCGAAGCGCAACAAGGGCATCTTGCCGACGTTGGAGATTGGTCTTGGCGGCGTTGCCGAGAAGCTTTCACGAGATCGCATGGGACTGAAATCGGAATTTGAGAAGCTCAAGATCAGGACCACCAGTCCGGACACCTCCACGCTTGCGGCGGGAGCCGTACTACCGACAGGTCCGATGATGACCATGAGCAATAGCATGGGCTGCACCGGCGCCTATCTTGCCATCGGTGGCGGAGCGGGCTTGATGGTAGGAGGGATTGTGCTCGAGGATAGCGCCATGTTCGGTTTCGGCGCGGCCGCTCTCGGCATCGGCATCGGGGCGGCCGCCTATTTCTGCTGATCGAAATGGCCGGCCAAAACCGTTACGCATCGTCGGTATGATTTCCTGCAATGGGTCCTGGGCGGGCTTTACATTCCGCCAGCCTTCCCATACATCGCCCGCAAAGGGGTGCAGGAGCAGATCATGGGTTATAAAGTCGCCGTCATCGGAGCCACCGGCAATGTCGGCCGGGAGATGCTCAATATCCTCGCCGAGCGGGAGTTTCCCGCCGACGAGGTGTTCGCCATCGCCTCGCGCCGGTCGATGGGCGTCGAGGTGTCCTTCGGCGATCAGCGCCTCAAATGCCGCGACCTCGAGAATTTCGACTTCCGCGGCGTCGACTTCGCCCTGATGTCGGCGGGCTCGGCCGTCTCCAAGGAGTGGAGCCCACGGATCGGGGCGCAGGGCTGCGTCGTCATCGACAATTCCTCCTGCTGGCGCTACGACCCCGACGTTCCGCTCATCGTGCCTGAAGTGAACGCCGACGCCGTGGCGGGCTTCACCAAGAAGAACATCATCGCCAACCCGAATTGTTCGACCGCGCAGCTCGTCGTGGTGCTGAAGCCTCTGCACGATCTCGCCAAGATCAAGCGCGTGGTCGTCGCCACCTATCAGTCGGTGTCCGGCGCGGGCAAGGAAGCGATGGACGAGCTGTGGGACCAGACCAAGGGCATTTTCGTCACCGATCCGACCGAGCCAAAGGTCTTCACCAAGCAGATCGCCTTCAACGTCATTCCTCATATCGACGTCTTCATGGAAGACGGCTCGACCAAGGAGGAATGGAAGATGATGGTCGAGACCAAAAAGATTCTCGATCCCAAGATCAAGCTCACCGCGACCTGCGTGCGCGTGCCGGTGTTCGTAGGCCATTCCGAGGCCGTCAATGTCGAGTTCGAGCGCCCGGTCACCGCCGAGGAGGCGCGAGCGACTTTGCGCGAGGCGCCCGGCGTGCTCGTGGTCGACAAGCGCGAGCCTGGCGGCTACGTGACGCCGGTCGAATGCGTCGGCGATTACGCGACCTATGTCAGCCGCATCCGCGAGGACCAGACCATCGACAACGGCCTGTCCTTCTGGGTGGTGTCGGACAATTTGCGCAAAGGTGCCGCGCTCAACACGGTGCAGATCGCGGAAGTGATCATCAACCGCAATCTGCTCAAGTCCGCGGCCTAGTCTCGCGGGCGGAACGGTTCCGCGTCTTTCTGGTTGATAGGCATGTTCGCCGGACAGCTCGCCCTCATCGTAGCCGCAGTCTTTTTCGGCGCGGCGATCTACATCAATGTCGCCGAGCAGCCTGCGCGCCTTCTCCTCGACGACCGCTCAGCTCTTGCCGAATGGAAACCCGCCTATAAGCGCGGCTTCGCCATGCAGGGGCCGCTCGCGGTGGTTGGCTTCCTGCTCGGGCTCCTTGCCTGGTGGCAGACCAGCGACTGGCGCTGGCTGCTAGGCGCAGCCTTGCTCATTGCCAACTGGCCCTACACCCTTATCGCCATCATGCCGACCAACAACCAGCTGATGGAAATGCCGCTCGACCAGGCCGGACCCAAAAGCCGCAAGCTCCTCGAGAGCTGGGCAGGGCTTCATGCGGTGCGCGCCGCACTCGGCTTCCTTGCCACCGCCACCTTTCTCTGGGCGTCGCTGGGCTAAATAAGAGGCACGGTCTCAGGCCGCATGCAGATCGGTGAAGCTGCCGCGGCCGTCATCGAGCGAAAGCAGGGTGCCGCTGGCGAGATCGAAATGCAGCCCGTGCAAGGAGAGCAGGCCCTCCTCCTCCCGCTTCTTGATGAAGGGGAAGGTACGCAAATTCGCCAGCGATGAGCGGATAGAGGCGAACTCGAAGGCCGTCTCGTCGCCGAACTCGAAGGTCTCGCTCTCGTCGATCTTGAGATCGTCGAGCATGGTGAGCCAGCTGCCGATGAAGCCGCGCTCAGCCACCTTGTCCCTGACCCTGTGCCGGTAGGCCGCCACGCCGCCGCAGCGGGAATGGCCGAGGATGATAAGGTGGGGCACCTTCAATCCCTGCACGGCGAACTCGATGCCGGCGCTGGTGCCGTGATATTTGCCCTCCGGCTCGTAAGGCGGGACGAGATTGGCCACGTTGCGCAGGATGAACAGGTCGCCAGGCTCGGCATCGAAAATCATCGACACGTCGGCTCTCGCGTCGCAACAGGCGATCACCATGGCGGTCGGCGCCTGGCCGAGCTCGGCGAGCTGCGCATAACGGCCGCGCTCCGGCGCGTGCTTGTCCCGCAAGAAGCGGCGATGGCCTTCGATCAGGCTTTTCGGCAAACCCATGCGACAATTCTCCCGTCGGCGGGCGGCACCATTCCAGCCTCTGCCGCGTTTGTCCAGCGCGTGCCTCGATAGACGGCGCCTATCGGTTGTTTCGAGGAACCCTCTTGATTCATTTCCCTTCCAAGGCAGAGACTAACCCTGCCCGGCGAAGAGAGAAGGTCACCAACAAGCACCGCGGGCGAGGAAACGCGCGGGTTATGGCCGGCGGCTGAAGCGCCAAGCCTGACCCCGATCAGTCAACGGCACGCGTTGATCGCTTCGCCGCGAGTTCCTGCTGGCGGCGGGCTTTTGCTGCGCGTGTAACAAGCCAAGGAGTTCCATGACATGGCAAAAGTACTTGCTGTTCTCTACCCCGACCCGGTCGACGGCTATCCCCCCAAATATGCCCGCGACGACATCCCCAAGATCACCCACTACCCCGACGGCCAGACCACGCCGACGCCGAGCGCCATCGACTTCAAGCCCGGCGAGCTGTTAGGCAGCGTGTCGGGCGAGCTTGGGCTCCGCAAATTCCTGGAAAAGGCCGGCCACACTCTGGTGGTGACCTCCGACAAGGAAGGCCCGAACTCGGAGTTCGAGAAGGAGCTACCCGACGCCGAGGTGGTCATCTCCCAGCCGTTCTGGCCCGCTTACATGACCAAGGAGCGCTTCGACAAGGCCAAGAAGCTGAAGCTGGTCATCACCGCCGGCATCGGCTCAGACCACACCGATCTCCAGGCTGCCATGGACAAAGGCGTCACCGTCGCCGAGATCACTTATTCCAACTCGATCAGCGTCTCCGAGCACATCGTGATGATGATCCTGGCGCTCGTGCGCAATTACATCCCAGCCTATGGCTGGGTGGTCAGGGGCGGCTGGAACATCGCCGACTCGGTAGAGAGATCCTACGATCTCGAAGGCATGAATGTCGGCACTGTCGCCGCCGGGCGTATCGGACTTGCAGCGCTACGCCGTCTCAAGCCCTTCGGCGTGAAGCTCCACTACACCGACAAGCATCGCCTGCCCAAGGAGGTGGAGCAGGAGCTCGACCTCACGTTCCATCCGACCGTCGAGTTTCTGGTCAAGGTGTGCGACGTGGTCACCATCAATGCGCCGCTGCACCCCGAGACCGAGGACCTGTTCAACGACAAGCTGATCGGCATGATGAAGCGCGGCAGCTATATCGTGAACACCGCCCGCGGCAAGATCGTCAATCGCGACGCCGTGGTACGCGCGCTGGAGAGCGGACAGCTCGCTGGCTATGCCGGCGACGTCTGGTTCCCGCAGCCGGCACCGAAGGACCATCCGTGGCGCACCATGCCGCATCACGGCATGACGCCGCATATCTCCGGCACTTCGCTGTCGGCGCAGACGCGCTATGCCGCAGGCACCCGCGAGATTCTGGAGAACTATTTCGCCGGCAAGCCGATCCGCACCGAATACCTGATCGTCGACAAGGGCAAGCTTGCCGGCACCGGCGCCAAGTCCTACACCGCAGGCGACGCCACCAAGGGCGCCGAGGCGGCTTAGAGACGGATGTTGGGCAGGGACCTCACCGCCCCAGCCCGCAAGCATAGAAAATTCGGCCTTTCGTTCAGAATCGAGGTCACGCCCATGCGCCGGGAACAACTGACCGAGAAGATTCTCGATATCAAACGTAAGCAGGGCTGGAGCTGGCGGCACATCACCGACGAGATCGGCGGCGTGTCGCCGATCCTGATCGTCGGTGCCCTGCTCGGCCAGATGAAACTCGTCAAGCCATTGGCCAAAAAGGCGGCTCAGCTCTTCGGCTTGAGCGAGGATGAAGAGCGGATGCTGAACGAGATTCCCGTTCGGGGAATGCCAATGCCGCCGACCGACCCGCTCCTCTACCGGTTCTACGAGCTGGTGATAGTCAATGGACCTGCGTGGAAGGCCCTCATCGAGGAGGAATTCGGCGACGGCATCATGTCGGCGATCGATTTCGACATGGAGATCGAGCGCCAGCCGCATGAGAAGGGCGACCGGGTCAAAATCACCATGACCGGCAAGTTCTTGCCCTACAAATATTATGGCAACGAGCAGGGCGTTCAGGGCTACGGCGTCAAGGAAGACTGAGGGACGAATTCCTCGTCCTGAGCTTCACATATGGATGGCACGGCCCTCGGCGGCGAGCGCGGCTTCCTTCACCGCCTCGTTCAGTGTCGGATGCGCGTGGCAGATGCGCGCCAAGTCCTCTGCCGAGCCGCCGAACTCCATCAGCACCGCAGCCTCTGCGATCATGGTTCCGGCATCGGCGCCGAGGATGTGCACGCCGAGCACGCGGTCGTTCGCCTCGTCGGCCAGTACCTTGACGAAGCCTTCGGTGGTGCGGTTGACCTTGGCCCGGCCATTGGCGGTGAACGGAAACTTGCCGACCTTGTAGGCGATGCCGGCCTCCTTCAGCTCCTCCTCGGTCTTGCCGACGGACGCGACCTCGGGCGCCGTATAGATCACGCTCGGGATCACGTCGTAATTCACGTGCCCGGCCTGTCCGGCCAGGATCTCGGCCACGGCGACGCCCTCGTCCTCGGCCTTATGGGCAAGCATCGGCCCGGCTATGACGTCGCCGATGGCGTAGATGCCTGGCACGCTCGTGGCAAAATGCGGATCGACCTGAATGCGCCCGCGAGTGTCGGTTTTGACGCCAAGCTCGGCCAAGCCAAGGCCTTCTGTGTTGGGCACGCGTCCGACGCACATGAGCACGACGTCGCAGTCGAAGGTTTCCTGCGTCCCGCCTTTGACCGCCTCGATCCTCACCTTGCAGGTCTTGCCGTCGGTCTCCACGCCGAGCACCTTGGTGTCGAGCTTGAACGCGATGCCTTGTTTGGCAAGGATGCGCTGGAATTGCTTCGCCACCTCGCCGTCGAGACCTGGCGCGACGCGGGGAAGCATCTCGACCACCGTGACCTCAGAGCCGAGGCGCCGCCACACCGAGCCGAGCTCAAGCCCGATATAGCCTGCGCCGATCACCACCAGCCGCTTCGGCACCTTGGGAAGAGACAGCGCACCGGTCGAGGAGACGATCGTCTGTTCGTCGATGGCGATGCCGGGGATGGCCGCCACCTCCGAGCCGGTCGCGATGACGATGGCCTTGGCTTCAAGCGTCTGCGCGCCGCCGTTGTCGCCCGTGACTTCGACCTTGCCTGGCGCGGCGATCCTGGCGGTGCCATGAAACGCATCGATCTTGTTCTTCTTCAGGAGGAACTCCACGCCCTGCACGTTGCCCTTCACCCCTTCGTCCTTGAAGGCGAGCATGGCGGCGAGATCGAGCGTGGGGCTAACCTTGATGCCCATCGCGGCAAAGCCGCTCGCGGCCGCACCGTCGGCAGCCTCGGCGTATAGCTCGCTCGCATGCAGCAGCGCCTTTGACGGGATGCAGCCGACATTGAGGCAGGTGCCGCCATGGGTGGCGCGCTTCTCCACCACGGCGACCTTCATTCCAAGCTGCGCCGCGCGGATGGCGGCGACATAGCCACCCGGCCCGGTGCCGATGACAAGCAAATCATAGGTCATGACATCCCCTGCACTCACTCTTCGGGCGTCAGAGTTTCCTCGCCCTTGCCCGCGTCCCAAAGGCCCGCCAGGCTGCCGTCAGGCTTAAGAGCATAGACCACCGGCGTGGAAGAGCCCCAATCCACGGTGAGCAAATTACCGGCAAGCTTGCCGTCGCCCTCATAGCTCGAGCTGCCAACTTGCCACGTCAAATGATAGTCCTTGCCTTGCCCGGTGATCTCGACATTGCCTTGATAGCCGCTCCCGTCTGCATTCTTGCCGTCGACCCTATAGGAGCCTTCCGACAATCCGATGTCACCCGGGGCCGCATTGGCCACAAGGTCGAGCGTTTCGGTAGCCGAGCCGTCGGCCCACTCGCCGTCGAGCGCACCCTCATCGCCGAACGTGTAGATGACCGGTGTCTTGTCGCCCCAATTCACCACCAGCATCTTGCCGGCGAAGTGCCCGGTGCCGCGGAACACGTCCTTGCCGATCCACCAGGTGAAGTTGAACTGATCGTCGTTTTGCGCGAGCGCCACCATGCCGCGATATTTGCTGCCGTTGGGATTGGTGCCCTCGACGCGATAGACCCCGGCAAGGTCGATGGTCTTCGGGGTCGCTTCTTCCGGCTCGGCCGTCTCTGCCGGCGCTTTTTCTTCGCCAGCTGACGGCGGCTCGCCGCTCGGGCGGAACACGAAATCGCCGAAGAAGGTCGAAGCGATCCACGGCGTCTGCTCGCCGTGGGTCTCCACATAAACGCCCTTCAAGGTTCTCTTGAAGGTGTCCTCGATGTCGAGATTTGGCGCGTCGATCGATTGATAGAGATATTTGGCGTAAGGGCTGTTGTTGCCCTCGCCGTCCAGCGCCGTCAGTCCCGGCGAGGTGGCATAGGAGATGAACAGGCGCGCATTGGAATCGATGCGCGACAACCCCTTAGCGCCGTTTGGGTCGATCGGGTTGTTCCGGCAGGCATCGAGGATAAAGATGTTGAGATCGCTATGCGCCGAGGCCATGGCTTCAACCACGGCAAGCGCCGTGACGGAGCGTCTCTTGACGTCCTCCAGGCTCGCAAACTGTTCGCCGACCGGCAGAAGGTAGTTCTCGCCGTCGATCTGCGTGCCGTGGCCCGAGAAATAGAATAGGCCGACGCCGCCGCGTCTCTTCAGCTCGGCGCCGAAGGTCCTGACGGCCTCCACCATCTTGGCCTGATCGGCATCGGTCTCCTTGATGACCTTGAAGCCGGCGCCTTCAAGCGCGGAGGCCATGGCCTCTGCGTCATTGATCGGGTTCTTGAGCGGCGCGAAGGAATAGGCGGAATTGCCGATAATCAAGGCCGTGCGCGGCTCTGGCGGTGGGCCTTCGGCACGCGCAAGGAAAGCGACGCCGAGCAAAACACACAAGCGGAGCAACATCTTAAGCGGACGCATCACTGGCTCCCAGAATGCCTCCGCAAACACTTACCAGTGACCGGGCCAGCGTTCCACCGCCGTCGCTAAAGATCGAGAACGAGTCGTTTCGGATCCTCGATCGCTTCCTTGACCTGCACCAGGAAGGTGACCGCCTCTTTACCATCGACCAGGCGATGGTCGTAGGAGAGCGCGAGATACATCATCGGCCGCGCCACGATCTGCCCGTCGCGCACCACGGCGCGCTCCTCGATGCGATGCATGCCGAGAATGCCAGACTGCGGTGCGTTCAGGATCGGGGTGGAGAGCAACGAGCCATAGACGCCGCCATTGGAGATGGTGAAAGTGCCGCCTTGCATCTCCTCGAGTCCCAATTTCCCTTCCCGCGCCCGCTTGCCGAAATCGGCGATTGCCATGTCGATCTCGGCAACGCTCATGCGGTCGGCATCGCGTAACACCGGCACCACGAGCCCACGCTCGGTGCCGACGGCGACGCCGATATGGTAGTAGTTCTTGTAGATGATGTCGGTGCCGTCGATCTCGGCATTGACCGCGGGGATATCCTTCAGCGCCTGCACGCAGGCCTTCACGAACAATCCCATCAGCCCGAGCTTCACCCCGTGTTTCTTCTCGAAGGCCTCGCGGTATTCCCGCCTGAGCTGCATCACCGCGCTCATGTCCACGTCGTTGAACGTGGTGAGCATGGCGGCGGTGTCTTGCGCCTCCTTCAGCCGCTTGGCGATGGTCTGACGCAGCCGCGTCATGCGCACCCGCTCCTCGCGGGTCTCGTCCTGCGGTGTAATCGGCGGTCGGGGCGCCGGAGGCGCCTTGGGCTTCGGCTCGCGCGCGAGCAGCGAAGCTGCCGCAGTGGCAACCGCTCCCGACGGCGCGGCACCGGCTTGCGCCAGCACGTCTTGCTTCAGAACTTGCCCGCGGCGGCCTGAGCCGACGACGCTTGCCGGTGAAAGCCCGGTCTCGGCGAGATATTTGCGCGCCGCGGGCGACGGCGGCATTTCGGCTGTGACCGTACCGGCGCCGTTGCCGTTGCCGCTGTCGCTCACCTCTTCCCGAGGCGAGGGCTCGCGTTCGAGCGCGGCTGGTTGCATCTTTGCTGGCTTGGGTAGCTCTGACGGCTTCACCGGAGCCGGGGCAGGTTGCGGTGCCGCCGCTGCGGCCTTGACCGGCGCGGGCTTCACCTTGCCGTCGCCGTCGGCAATGGCGCCGAGCACCGATCCGACGGCAACGGTGTCGCCGGCCTTGACGACAATCTCTGAAAGCACGCCCGAGGCGGGCGCCGGCACTTCGACCGTCACCTTGTCGGTTTCAAGCTCGACCAGAGGCTCATCGGCGGTGACCGCGTCGCCGGCCTGCTTGAACCACTGGCCCACCGTCGCCTCGGTCACGGATTCGCCCAGGGTCGGAACGCGGATCTCTGTGGCCATGACCTGTCGTCCTCTCCCCAATCGCCCGCGCCTAGCCCAACGCCTCTTCGAGCAGCGTCTTCAATTCCAATTGGTGCTTGCGGGCAATCCCAGCCGCCGTCGACGCCGAGGCCGGGCGCCCGGCATAGCGCGGCCGCCTATGCCTCGCCTGGATATGGTCGAGCACCCATTCGAGATTTGGCTCGATGAAGCTCCACGCTCCCATGTTCTTCGGCTCTTCCTGGCACCACACCATCTCGGCCTCGGAGAATCGCGACAGTTCCTGGATCAGCGCCCGCGCCGGAAACGGGTAGAGCTGCTCGACGCGCAAGAGATAGACGTCGTCCACCCCGCGCTTCTCGCGCTCCTCGTAGAGATCGTAATAGACCTTGCCGGAGCAGAGCACCACGCGCTTGATTTCGGCGTCGGGCTTGAGCTTGATCGCCTGGCCTTCGAGGAACTGGGCATCGTCCCACAACACCCGGTGAAAGCTCGTCCCCGGACCGAATTGTGACAGGGTCGATACCACGCGCTTGTGACGGAGCAGCGACTTCGGCGTCATCAGCACGAGCGGCTTGCGGAACTGGCGGTGCAGCTGGCGCCGCAGGATGTGGAAGTAGTTGGCCGGCGTGGTGCAATTGGCGATCTGCCAATTGTCCTCGGCGCAAAGCTGAAGATAGCGCTCGAGCCTCGCCGAGGAATGCTCGGGCCCCTGGCCTTCATAGCCATGCGGTAGCAGCATCACGAGGCCAGACATGCGCAGCCATTTGCGCTCGCCGGACGAGATGAACTGGTCGATGACCACCTGCGCGCCGTTGGCGAAATCGCCGAACTGCGCCTCCCACAAGACCAGCGCGTTCGGCTCGGCGAGGCTATAGCCATATTCGAAGCCGAGCACCGCCTCCTCCGACAGCATGGAATTGATCACCTCGAAGACGCCTTGCGTCTTGGTGATGTGCTTGAGCGGGGTGTACTTCTTCTCGTTCTCCTGATCCATCAGCACCGAGTGACGCTGGGAGAAGGTGCCGCGCTCGCTGTCCTGCCCCGACAGTCGCACGCGGAAGCCCTCGGTCAGCAGCGTGCCGAAGGCGAGCGATTCTGCAGTCGCCCAATCGATGCCGCTGCCCTCCTCGATCATCTTGCGGCGGTTGGCCATGATGCGCGCGATCGTCTTGTGCGGCGTGAAGCCTTTCGGGATGGTGGTGAGCTTGCGGCCGATTTCCTTCAACCTTTCGAGGTCGACGCCGGTCACGCCGCGCCGCGCGCCCTCTTCGGCATGGCCGATGCCGGACCATTTTCCGTCGAGCCAGTCGGCCCGGTTCGGGCGATAGGAGTTGCCGGCGGCAAACTCCTCCTCGAGCAGGGCGCGGAACTCGGTATGCATGCCCTCGACTTGCGCCGAGGTGAGCAGACCCTCCTCGACCAGCTTCTTGCCGTAGATCTCGGTGACGCGAGGATGCTCGCCGATGCGGGCATACATCAAAGGCTGGGTGAAGGCCGGCTCGTCGGCCTCGTTATGGCCGTGGCGGCGGTAGCAGAACATGTCGATGACCACAGGCTTGCCGAAGCGCTGGCGGTACTCGACGGCGATCTTGGTCACGTAAACCACGGCTTCAGGATCATCGCCGTTCACATGAAAGATCGGCGCGTCGATCATCTTGGCCACGTCGGAAGGATAGGGCGAAGAGCGGGCGAAGCGCGGCGCCGTGGTGAAGCCGATCTGATTGTTGACGATGAAGTGCAGCGAGCCGCCGGTGCGGTGGCCGCGCAAGCCTGACAGCCCGAAGCATTCCGCCACCACGCCCTGTCCGGCGAAGGCGGCATCGCCGTGCAAGAGCAGCGGCAGCACTTCCCGCCGCTCGCGATCGTGAAGCTGATCCTGCTTTGCCCGCACCTTGCCGAGCACGACGGGATCGACGATCTCGAGATGCGACGGATTGGCGGTGAGCGACAGATGCACGCGGTTCGTGTCGAACTCGCGGTCCGACGAGGCGCCGAGGTGATATTTCACGTCGCCTGAGCCTTCGACCTCGTCTGGATGAGCCGAGCCGCCTTTGAACTCGTTGAAGATCGCCCGGTAGGGCTTCGCCATCACGGTGGCAAGCACGTTGAGGCGGCCGCGATGCGGCATGCCGATGACGATCTCCTTCAGCCCGAGCTGACCGCCGCGCTTGATCACCTGCTCGAGCGCCGGCACCACCGACTCGCCGCCGTCGAGCCCGAACCTTTTCGTGCCGGTGTATTTCACATCGAGAAAGCGCTCGAAGATCTCAGCCTCGATCAGCTTCTTGAGAATCGCCTTCTTGCCTTGAGGGGTGAAGCGAACGGCATTCTCGGCGAGCTCGATGCGCTCCTGAATCCAGGCACGTTGCTCGGGATCGGAGATATGCATGTACTCGGTGCCGATATGCTCACAGTAGCTGCGCTTCAGGATTTCGAGCACTTGGCGGAGCGTGCCGAACTCAAGTCCAAGCGCCCCGCCGAGATAGATCTGGCGATCATAGTCGGCCTTGGTGAAGCCGTAGGTTCGGGGCCTGAGCTCAGGATGCTCCTTGCGCGTAGACAGATCGAGCGGATCAAGCTTGGCGAGGAGATGGCCGCGGGTGCGGAAGTTGCGGATCAGCATGCGGGCGCGCAACGTATCCTGCGCCGCGGCAAGTGCCTGCTCTTCGGTGAATTCGGCCGGCGCCAGCACGGTCGCCTCGAGCCCATTTGAAGGCTTCCAGGACGGCCCCCGCGCCTCTAACAGCACGTCGTCCTTGTCGTCCTTGAGGCTCGCGAAAAACGCCTGCCATTCGGGCCCGACCGAATCGGGCGCCTGCTGGTAGCTCGCATGCAGCTGCTCGAGATAGGTGGCGTTGGCGCCTTGCAGAAACGACGTGGTGGCAAACACGTCGTTGAGTTCGTGCCTGGTCATGGGATCAACCTTGCCGGTGGTTCGGTGCTACCGGCCTGCCGGTCAAAAAAGGCAAGTCTTGGGCCGTCCGGCTTAACCCCCATGTAATACGCGGGCGAGTGTGGTTCCAAGGCCACCCGGGGAGTCGGCCATGACAATTCCCGCAGCACGCATTGCCTCAATTTTGTGCTTGGCGTCGCCTTTGCCGCCCGAGATCACCGCCCCGGCATGCCCCATGCGGCGCCCGGGCGGCGCGCTGACCCCGGCGATAAAGCCCACCACCGGCTTCTTGACCTTGGCCTCGGCCAGGAAGGCTGCGGCCTCTTCCTCGGCGCTGCCGCCGATCTCGCCGATCATGATGATCGCTTCGGTGCCGTCGTCCTTGAGGAACAGATCGAGACAATCGATGAAGTTCGTGCCGTTGACCGGATCGCCGCCGATGCCGATGCAGGTCGATTGGCCGAGGCCGACGGCGGTGGTCTGCGCCACCGCTTCATAGGTGAGGGTGCCCGACCGCGACACAATGCCCACGCTGCCCGGGCGGTGGATATGCCCCGGCATGATGCCGATCTTGCACTGGTCAGGGGTGATGATGCCCGGGCAGTTCGGCCCGATCACCCGTGTCTTCGAGCCGCACAACGCGCGCTTCACTTTCACCATGTCGAGCACCGGCACGCCCTCGGTGATGCACACCACGAGCGGCATTTCGGCCTCGATAGCTTCCAGGATCGCATCGGCGGCAAAGGCCGGCGGCACATAGACGGCGCTCGCGTCTGCCCCGGTTTCGCGCACCGCCTCACGCACGGTGTCGAACACCGGCAGGCCGAGATGCATGGTGCCGCCTTTGCCCGGCGTGGCACCGCCGACCATCTTGGTGCCATAGGCGATGGCCTGCTCGGAATGGAAGGTCCCTTGCGCGCCGGTGAAGCCCTGGCAAATGACGCGGGTATTCTTATCGACGAGGACTGACATAGGTGATGACTCTGGAATTCGCTTAGCGGAATGAATGCAAAACTCGGGCCTTCAGCCGCGTGCAGCCTCTGACGAGAGGACGGCGTTGATGTTGTCGTCGAGAGGAAGGCGGATGGGATTGAGCAGTTTCAGCTTCAATCCGCAATCGCCGGCCATGGCGCCGAGCGACGTCGTCGTGAAGTAGTTGACGTGATCAGGATAACGGAAGCCGCACCATTTGGCGCCGAGCATGCGCCGGTTCAGGCTTCCATAGTTCGGCACGCGCACATAGATGGAGCCGCCTGGAGCCAGCACGCGCGAGCATTGCTCGAGCAACTCCTTCGGTTGCTTCTCGTGCTCGAGGAACGACCGGAGCAAGATGCCGCTGAAATAGCGGTCGGGAAATTCCTTCACGCCGTCTACGGCCGGAGCATGGATAGCGCGGCCGCCGCGGGCGCGCATATGGTCGTCGGCCTCGCGCGACAAGGCTTCGGAAATTTCGACGCCGAACGGGACGAAGGGTTCAGGCACCTTCTTGCCAGAGCCGCAGCCGACATCGAGGACACGTCCCGGCGTGAACAGGCGCTTGAGCGTGCCCGCGATCCCCGGCGAATAGATGCCGGCCCGCCAGCGCGTCACGCTGTCGAGCCACATGCGGATGGGGCTTCTCGCTTTCCGCCGCTCGACTTCCGCCACGCGAGTCTTCTCCCAAGCAAAATCGCTGACGAGGTGCTTGTACTCTGGCGGATTGCGCAAGTAGACGAAGGTGCAAGAGGGACATTCCACGATCTGCCAAGGCGGGGAGGAATAGCCGGGCAGCGCGCGAAACGCCTCGCTGCCGCATTGCGGGCAGGCTCTGATCAACCCTTCTACCGCGGCCATCGTCTATACGCCCCCACCGGAAGCCCTTAGCATACCGCGTCTTTGTGCAATGCGAGAAGGGCCGTTCTGGCGCACGCGCCTCACGCCGCGTCCTTGACCGAAGCGACGATTTTCCGTGCGGCGTCGTCGAGATCGTCGGCTGGAATGACGGAAAGCCCCAACTCCTGCAGCAAGGTCTTGCCACGCGCCACATTGGTGCCTTCGAGCCTCACCACCAGCGGCACGCCGATCTTCACCTCGCGCACCGCCTCGATGATCCCCTCGGCGATGACGTCGCAACGCATGATGCCGCCGAAGATGTTCACCAGCACGCCCTTCACATGCGGGTCGGAGAGAATGATCTTGAAGGCTTCGGCGATCTTCTCTTTGGAGGCGCCGCCGCCGACATCGAGAAAATTCGCAGGCTCGCCGCCTCTGAGCTTGATGATGTCCATGGTCGCCATGGCAAGACCCGCGCCATTGACCATGCAGCCGATGGTGCCATCGAGCTTCACATAGGAAAGCCCGAGCCGCTGAGCCTCGACCTCGGCCGGCTCCTCCTGATCGAAATCGCGCAAGGCTTCGATGTCGGGATGGCGGAACACCGCGTTGTCGTCGAAGCCGATCTTGGCATCGAGGCAGATGAGCTTGCCGTCCTTGGTCACCACCAGAGGGTTGATCTCGATCAGGCTCGCATCCTTGTCGAGGAACAGCCGGTAGAGCGCGCTCACGAGCCTCGCGCATTGCTTGGCCTGGTCGCCTTCGAGCTTCAGCGCCGAGGCGATGATGCGGGTATGGAACGGCCATAGGCCGGACGCCGGATCGACCGTGAGCGTGGTGATCTTTTCCGGCGTCTTGACCGCGACCTCCTCGATGTTCACCCCGCCTTCGGTCGAGGCGATGAAGGCCACGCGTCCAGAGTCGCGGTCGACCAGCAGCGAGAGATAAAGCTCCCGCCCAATCGCGATGTCCTCGACCACATAGACTTGGGCCACGGGGCGTCCCTTCGGCCCGGTCTGCGGCGTGATCAGCGGCTTGCCTAGCAGGCGCTCGGCCTGTCCCCGCAACTCCTCAAGCGTCTTCACCAGCTTGATGCCGCCGCCCTTGCCCCTGCCGCCGGCATGGATCTGCGCCTTCACCACCCATGCGCCTGGCTTCAGCTTGCCGGCCGCGGATACCGCTTCTTGCGGCGTGGTGGCCACATAGCCGTCTGCGACCGGAGCGCCGTAGTCGTGGAGCAGCGCTTTGGCTTGATACTCGTGGATATTCATGTTTCCCCCAGGCGAGCTTGCAATCAGGACACGGGTGCAGCGAGGCTCGGCGCGATCCTCTGGCAGAGCTCGACCAGCGATTTCACCGATTCGACCGACTTCATGAAGGCGTCGCGCTCAGCCGAGTTGAGGTCGAGCTCGATGACGCGCTCCACACCCTTGGCGCTGATCACCACCGGCACGCCGGCATAGAGGCCTTTCACGTGGTACTCGCCGTTGAGATAGGCGGCGCAAGGCAGCACGCGCTTCTTGTTCTTGAGATAGGACTCGGCCATTTCCAGCGCGGCGGCAGCCGGCGCGTAATAGGCCGAGCCCGATTTCAGCAGGCCAACGATCTCGGCGCCGCCGTCACGCGTGCGCTGCACGATCTCATCGAGCCGCTTCTGCGTGATCCAGCGCATGCGCACGAGATCGGTGAGCGGAATTCCGGCCACGGTCGAATAGCGGATGAGCGGCACCATGGTGTCGCCATGGCCGCCAAGCACCATCGCGGTCACGTCCTCGGGGCTCACGTCGAACTCCTCGGCAAGGAAGAAGCGGAACCTCGCGGCATCGAGGATGCCGGCCATGCCGACCACCTTGTTGCGCGGCAGACCGCTCGTCTTCTGCAGCGCCCAGACCATGGCATCGAGCGGGTTGGTGACGCAGATGACGAAGGCCTCGGGCGCGTATTTGCGGAGCCCCGCGCCAACCTGCTCCATGACCTTGAGGTTGATCTCGAGGAGATCGTCGCGGCTCATGCCGGGTTTCCGCGGCACGCCGGCGGTGACGATCACCACATCGGCGTCCTTGATCTCGGCATATTCGTTGGCGCCCTTGATTTTCGGGCTGTATTTCTCGATCGGGGCGGCCTGCGACAGGTCAAGCGCCTTGCCTTGCGGCACGCCGTCGACCACGTCGAACAGCACCACTTCGCCGAGGTCCCTGAGGCCAGCAAGATGAGCGAGCGTGCCGCCGATCTGGCCTGCGCCGATCAGTGCAATGCGACTGCGTGCCATGGTTCCCTCCTCAATTTGACGCCGTAACGAGCGGGCCCAGGCACCGCTACCGCCTTTGGTTACTGGCAATTCCCGCATCGCGCAAGCGCATGGGGGCCGTGTTTTAGCCCTGTCCGGCACCATGGCTGCCGCGTCTATGCCGCTCGGCGAAATAGGCCTCAGAGCGCATCTCCATCAGCCGCGAGGCGGTACGGGCGAAGCTTTCGGCGCCGATGCCGTCGACATAAAGCGCATGCGGCTCGGCCGCGGCCGAGGCGATCAGCCCGACGCCATTGTCATAGAGCACATCGATCAAGGTTATGAGACGGCGTGCTTCATTGCGTTGCTCGGGTCCGAGCACCGGGATCGCCTCGATCATCAGCGTGTGAAAGCTGTGCGCGATGCGCTGATAGTCGAGGGGCCCAAGTGGCGCCTCGCAGAGATCGGCAAAACTGAAGCGCGCCACGCCAAGTGCCGCTTGCGGCACAACGATGCTGCGGCCCTTGTGGCGGAGCGTCTGCTTCTCGCCGCGCGTCCGGCCGGTAAGCTTGCGGAAGCTTGCGTCCATGGCGGCCTCGGCGCGCGCGTCGGCCGGCGTGAGATAAAAATCGCTCCCGTGCAGCTTCTCGAGCCGATAGTCCTTCGCCGATTCAAGCTCGTGGGTCTCCATGCGCGCTTCGATCATCTTGATGAAGGGCGTGAACAGTTGGCGGTTCAGCCCGTCGCGATAAAGGTCGCGCGGCGCCGTGTTCGACGTGGCGACCATCACCACGTTGCCGGCGAAGAGCTGCTGGAACAGGCGCCCCAGGATCATGGCGTCGGCGATATCGGTCACCTCAAGCTCGTCGAAGCAGAGCAGCGCCGCCTCGTTTGCAATCTCGGCCGCGGCGCTCGCGATCGGGTCGGCGGCGGCTTTGCGGCCGCGCTCGATCGCCTCATGCGCTTCCGCCATGAATTCCTGGAAGTACACGCGGCGCTTCGGCGCGTAGTGGACGGTCTCGAAGAAGAGATCGAGCAGCATGGTCTTGCCGCGCCCGACCCCGCCATAGAGATAGAGCCCCTCTGGCGCGGAGCGGCGCCGCCGCGCAAAGGGAAGCAAACGCCCAACCCTCGGCTCGCAATACTGCGCCAGACGATTGGCGAGCAGTTGCAGCTTTTCCGCCGCCAATTCCTGCGCGATGTCTGGCGCAAGCTCGCCCGCCTCAACCATCTGCCGGTAGCGTTGGAGAGGTCCCTCCTGCATGCGTCCCCCGAGAAGCTGTCGAGCAAGCCCCCAATCGGCTATGCTCTAAAGCAAACCGGCGGCGCGAAGCCAAGAGGGTGGATGATGGCGGGAGAGCGCCAGAGCGACGACCCAAAGGACATTGAAGACGAGGAGGAAGCGATCGAGGAATCGATCGAGGTGGCGGGCGTTCCCCTCGTGGTGTGGGCGGCTCGGCTCTCGCTCTTTCTTCTCATCCAGGGGATCATCGTGCTCGGTTCCTACGCCTATTACGGCTTCGCCACCGATCCTTCACATTTCGGGCCTGGCTTCCGCCTCGATCCGATCCACGCCGCGGTGAACTTCGTCTGGGGGCTGGCTGGCAGCGTGATCGGGTTTTTCATGCCGCGACTCTCGATCTCCTTCATGCTCGCCTTCGCCATCTTCTTCACCCTGTTCGCTGGCTTCGGCACCTTCACCGCCGATCATTTCGGCATGAAGCTCGATGCCACCGACAATCTCCTCAACTGGGCGCTCGCGCTCGCAGGCTGGGGCGTAGGCATCTACGCGCTGTGGCAAGGCTGCCTCCATGAGGAGGAGGAGGAGGAGCGGGAAGAGCAGAAGCAGGATTAGGGCTGCACTTCGGTGGTCAGCGGCTTGCCCTTCGGCTTCACCCGCACCACGAAGATCCTCGCAGCTTGCGTGCGGCTGATATTCACCCCGCGATGGACGACATTCGGCGCCACATAGACGGCATCGCCCCGCTTCAGCACCTTTGACGCCTGCCCGTCGGTCTGGAGCGTGAGCGCGCCGTCGAGCTCGTAGTCGAACTCATGCGCGTCGGGGTGAATGTGCCAGGGCACGGAGGCGCCGGGCGGGAAGGTGTAGACCTGGATGTTCACTTCTTTGTCTGGCTCACCGGCAAGATCGGAGACAAGAAGCTGCTCGGCCTTGACCTCGCCCGGAGCCTCAGCCTGACGCTCGATGAGAAGGGCAAGCCCGACCACGCTTGCCACCACGATGGTGGTGATGAGGGCCTTTGTCGGCATCATGGCTGGGCCTCCTTTGCCGGGGCACTCGCTCACGTGCATAGCGCATCCGGCTTGGCCCTTCCTAGCACGACAGAGCCGTAGGGTGGGCAAAGCGAAGCGTGCCCACCTTACAGACTCAGGGACGAACTATAGAGATGTGGAGTGTCAGCCTAAGGGACGCCGACTTCAGCGCCCGTTGCGGCGGGGCCTACATCGATATCGCCAGCAGGCGCCACGACTTCGAGGGTTTCGGGATAGACCGGCGCCCAGGTCGAAGCCGGAGCGGCATAGTCCATCGCCGGCGACATGAAGGCGACGCCGGGCTCGACATAGACGCCGGCGCCAAGCGGCCCGACATCGACATCGACATCAGGCAGAGAGGCCACGCCAGGGCCGATATAGCTGTAGGTGCCGCCGAAATCGGCGCCTTCGGAGAAATCGGTGGCGAAGGCCGGAGCCGAGAGGAACACCGCGCCAAGCAATGAGAGAAGTGCGGGCTTGCGGGAAAGAGAGCTCAACATCTGGATAGCCTCCTTGGGCTTTCCCCCTCCAGAGATATGGGGAAGTCAGGAGACCAGAAAAAGGTTCCCAATTGGTCAGCGGCGCCGCGCCGGAAAGCCTTCGCTGGCAGACGAGCCCGCGCGGAATGCAATTCTTCCGTGGGGACTACTATTCAACCCGAAAAAGTTGTGTCTACCCTACGCCTACCCGCAGTTGGTTGATCATCGGAAAGATTTCGTGGATCGATCATTGGCCGGTGGGGGATCATATGCCGTCTGATCCAAAATATTGTTTGTCCGAAGCCGTACGCTGCATTGAGCTTGCCCGGAGAGCAAGGACGCTCGAATGCCGGCAGACTTTCCAAAACCTCGCCGAGAAATGGAAGGGGCTGGCCGCCGACATCGAGCGGGCGGAAGCTTCGCTGGAAGAGCTCAACGAGACGGGTTTTCGGCGATCGCCGACCTACCCGTACGACTGACCCTCACTTTTCGCGTTTGAGCGCGGCGAAGAACTCCTCATTGGGGCAGAAATCAGCTTGCTCGCTTTCGCCATCGAGGAACCAGTCGCGGCAAGCACCTTCGCAATCGCAATCGCGGCAGTTCGCCCGCGCGCGCACGAAAGCTTCGCCCGTCTTCACCGCGGCGAGGGGATCGACGCCTTGCGCCTCCATCATCTCGTCCATCAGCGCCTGCTTGCGCAGCGCCCGGGCGAATTGCGGCCAGCGAGGTGGTGCGTCTGCCATCGAACCCTCCCTCCCCACGCGGCCGCGGGTTCAGGCTCGCGGCCATCGTCGGTTATTGGAGAGGCGGCCGGCGAAGCAAACCTTGATCTGGATCAAGTTTGTGGGGCTGGAGCACCCGCCAAGTATCTCTTCATTCACCACCGCCGCAATTTCCCCTTTGGCGCCAACTCCCAGTTAGCAACCCGCGTGACAGGCTCGTCCCAACGATAAGGGAGGTGCTGTCATGCGTGACCATTCGGGGCAGGCGGAGCTTGCCCTCGCGTCCTTGGCTGCCGGTGCGACCATCCTCGTCTGCGCCGGCGTGGTGCTGATGACCTCGGCTTGCGGCGTCAGGGTCTCGGCTCAGGATTTTCCGGTGCTGAAGCTGTCAGGGCCCGACAACACCGCGAAGAAGTAGCGGCCGGCGCTCTGCCCATTGCTCCGGCGGCGTGGCCGGCTCGCGAAGCATCGGCACGGCGTGGGGCAGCACCAAGAGCGGCGCAGCGCCCGTTTCGTCGGCGACCGCGATCACCCAGTCCTCGCCGGTCTCCGCCGCGTGCTCGCGCAGGCGATAGGCAAGACGCATGGCGTGCCATTGGGCGGCCTCGAGCCCCAAAAGCTCGACGCCGGTTTTGTCCCGCACCGGACGCGAGGGCGACTTAAGATGAAAATAATAGCGCGGCATGCTCCCCCTTCTCGGCGCGGAGGAGGGAGCAATAGTCATCGAGCTTGGCTCGATTGCGGCGGCACAATAGAGCTCACGCAATCATTAAGGAATTTCCTGCCGCTTCATTAAGAAAGCTTGTTTATATTGATATAATTTATTTCAAAGCGAAAAGATTCACAGTGAACATTGACATAAATCCGCCAATCAGGGTTACGCTTTCTGGCATTTAACTCAAATTACAGGCCGCGGCAAAAAGCGCTCCCGGCCGCCTTAGTTGCTCTTGCAAATTATTCGCATGTAAGTTAGCCTGTCTAAAATCGACGGCTTCAGCCACGGGGCTGAGGCTTCCCCTTAAACGAGGGATCCATGCTGAGCCCGGTCAAACCGGTCCACGTCCAAGCTGCGGCCGATCTCGACGAGGAGCGCCTCGACGGTTGGCGGCGCGAGCAGACCACGCCCTCGCTTGCCGAGGTGTTCGGCTCGATCCGCACGCGGCCGACCGGCCCGATGTGGCGGAAGCTGCTCGCCTTCCTCGGGCCTGGCTATCTCGTCGCCGTCGGTTACATGGACCCCGGCAATTGGGCGACTTCGCTCGCCGGCGGCTCGAAATTCGGCTACGCGCTGCTTTCGATCGCGCTCCTCTCCAACATCATGGCGATCATCCTGCAGGCGCTCTGCGCCCGGCTTGGGATCGGATCGGGGCGCGATCTCGCGCAAGCCTGCCGCGACGCCTTCCCGCGCTACGTCTCCTGGCCGCTGTGGGTGCTTACCGAAATCGCCATCTGCGCCACTGACTTGGCCGAGGTGATCGGCACGGCCATCGGCCTCAATCTCTTGTTCGGCATTCCGCTCGAGATCGGCGTGATCCTTACTGCCCTCGACGTGTTTCTCATCTTGTGGATGCAGCGCCTCGGCTTCCGCTATGTCGAGGCCTTCATCGTTTCGCTGCTCGGGGTCATCGCTATCAGCTTCGCTATCCAGATCGCCCTCGCCGACCCGCAATGGGGCGCCGTGCTACACGGCTTTCTGCCCACCACCGAGATCGTGAAGAACCCCGGCATGCTCTATCTCGCCATCGGCATCATCGGCGCCACGGTGATGCCGCATAACCTTTATCTGCATTCCGGCATCGTGCAGACGCGCGCCTATGGCAAGACCGTGCCGGAGAAGCGCGAAGCGATCACGCTCGCCACCATCGATTCCACCATTGCGCTGATGTTCGCGCTGTCAATCAACGCCGCGATCCTGATCCTCGCCGCCGCCACCTTCAACCGGACGGGGCAGGTCAACGTCACTGAGCTCGGCCAGGTTCATTCGCTGATCGCGCCCCTCCTCGGCACGGCAATGGCGCCGACCCTGTTCGCGATCGCTTTGCTGTGCTGCGGCATGAACTCGACGGTGACGGCGACACTGGCGGGGCAGATCGTCATGGAGGGCTTTATCGACATCCGCCTGCCTCCTTGGGCGCGGCGCTTGATGACCCGCGGATTGGCCATCGTGCCAGCAGCGATCGTCACCATCTGGTACGGCGAGGCGGGAACGGCCAAGCTTCTGATCTTCAGCCAGGTTGTGCTGGGTCTTGCGCTGCCCTTCGCCATCGTGCCGCTGGTCATGTTCACCGCCGACAGGCGCAAGATGGGCGCGCTGGTAGCGCCGCGTTGGATGACGATGCTCGCGGTGATCATCGCCACGATCCTCATCGCCCTCAACATCAAGCTGCTCTGGGATCTCTTCGCCGCGCTTTAGGCGCCGCTGCCCGTTTCCCCCTTGAAACTCGGATCAATTCATTTGCCACTTTTTGCGCGCATTCTGCGCCCATCGACGGGTGGGGAGGGGAAGCGGGGACGCATGCGCGCAGTCCGATCATTGCTGACAATTCTGGCCGCTTCGCTTCTTGTGAGCGGCTGCCAGTCGCCCAAGGCGACGTTCGAGCGCACCTTCCTGCCCGATCCCGCCAAGCCTTATGTCGGCATGACCAAGGAGCAGATCATCGCCTGCGCCGGCACGCCGGCAGGGCGCTACAACACCAATACCGGCGAGACGCTCGTCTATCATTACTCCGGCGCCGGGCCGGTGCCGCAAGCGGCGCCGAAGAAGGACGAGTCGAAGCAAGCCAGCCCGTTCGGGAAGAAGAAGTCCGACAAGGATTACGACTGCAACGCGAGCCTTGTGTTCGAGGGAGGACGCCTCACGCGGGTAACGTTCGCGCCCCGCCTCGCCGTCAGTCCCTATGAGACGAAGACGGACCCCAAGACCCACGAAAAGGTCCCGGTCGAGCAGCCCAAGCCTTGCTCTTTCTCGCTGCCGAATTGCCGAGGCGGCTGATCCAGGCCTTCACTCCGGCAGGTGACACACCGCCTCGGCGTTGTTGCCGTCTGGATCGAGCACGAAGGCCCCGTAATAATTGGCGTGGTATTCGGGCCTAAGCCCGGGCGGACCATTGTCTTTGCCGCCGGCCTTCATCGCCGCTTGATAGAAGGCATCGACCGCTGCCCGTGATGGCGCGACGAAGGCGACATGCATCGGCCCGCTCTTGGGCTCGCCCTCGGCGATCCAGTAGGACGGCTTCTGGCCCGCGCCGAAGCCGACCGCGGCGCCATGGCCGGTCTCCTCAGCCGACACCTGCATGACGATGCCGTAGCCGAGGGGGCTGAGCGCCTCGAGATAGAACTCGGTGGCGCGGGCGACGTCGCGCACATGCAGGCCGATGTGATCGATCACTCGCCGCGCTCCACCATCTGCCGCTTCAGCGAGGAGATGGCCGCCGCCGGGTTCAGTCCTTTGGGGCAAGCTTTGGTGCAGTTGAGGATGGTGTGGCAGCGATAGAGCCTGAAGGGATCTTCGAGCTCATCCAGCCTCTCGCCGGTCCGCTCATCGCGGCTGTCCTCGACCCAGCGATCAGCCTGCAAGAGGATGGCCGGGCCGAGATAGCGCTCGCCGTTCCACCAATAGGACGGGCAGGCCGTTGAGCAGCAGGCGCACAGGATGCACTCATAAAGCCCGTCGAGCTTGGCACGGTCCTCCCGGCTCTGCCGCCACTCTTTCTGCGGCGTCGGCGTATCGGTCTTGAGCCAGGGCTCGATCGAGCGGTGCTGGGCATAGAAATGGGTGAGGTCGGGCACGAGGTCCTTGATCACCGGCAGGTGCGGCAAGGGATAGATCGAGATCCGCTCGGGTGCGTCGTCGGCATGCAGCGTGCAGGCGAGCGTGTTGGTGCCGCCGATATTCATCGAGCATGAGCCGCACACCCCTTCGCGGCAGGAGCGGCGGAAGGTGAGGGTGGGGTCGACGTTGTTCTTGATCCAGATGAGCCCATCGAGAACCATCGGCCCGCACTCCTTCATGTCGACCCAATAGGTGTCGAGCCGCGGGTTCTCAGCCTTGTCGGGATCGAAGCGGTAGATGCGGTATTCGCGCCAACGCCCGGCTTCCGCGCTCTCAGGCGGCGGATTCCAGGCCTTGCCGGGTTGGACCTTGGAGTTCTTGGGGAGGGTGAATTCTACCATGTCTCAATCTTGTAATTTGAAGCGCGGGACCTTGTCCAGCAGGCGCTAAGGACTCACGACGCGGCTGGCGCCACTTCTGGCGTCGCCGCGCCGTCGAGCAGCTCGCGCAGCTTGCGGGCGAGGTCCTGCTGGGTGAAGGGCTTGTTCAAGAGCTGAACATCGGGATCGAGGCGCCCTTGATGCACGATGGCATTGCGGGTGTAGCCGGTGGTGAACAGGACGGGCAAATTCGGATAGATCTGCCGGACCTTGTCGGCGAGCACCCGCCCATTCGACTCGCCGAGAACGACGTCGGTGAACAGGAGGCTGATGTGCGGCTTCTTGGCCACGGCGCGGAGCGCTTCCTGCACATTGGCGGCGTCAATCACGCCATAGCCGAGCTCAAGCAGGATGTCTCTCGCGTATTCGCGCACCCCCTCGCTGTCCTCCACCAGCAGGATCATTTCACCCGGCTTGGCGCGCGGTATGGCCTGCTTGCCTTCTGCCTTGCCGGCAGGAACGGCACCGACCTCTTCGCCGATGAGGCGCGGCAGGTAGATCTTCACCGTAGTGCCGCGCCCCTCCTCGCTGTAGATGCGCACGTGTCCGCCGGACTGCTTGACGAAGCCGTGCACCATGGCAAGCCCAAGCCCAGACCCCTCCCCGGGCGGCTTGGTGGTGAAAAACGGCTCGAACACCTTGTCGAGGATATCCTTCGCGATCCCCGTCCCGGTATCGGTGACGCAGAGCACCGCGTACTGCCCGGCCTTGATGTCGCCGAACCTGCGCACATAGGCGTCGTCGAGATAGGTGTTGGCCGTCTCGATGGTCAGGCAGCCGCCGTCAGGCATGGCGGCTTTGGCGTTGAGCGCAAGATTGAGCAGAACGTTCTCGAGCTGATGGCCGTCGGCAAACGTCGGCCACAGGCCGGCGCCGAGCACGGTCTCGATGCTGATGTCAGATCCGAGCGTGCGGCGGAACATCTCAAGCATGCCTGACACCAGGCGATTGAGGTCGAGGCGCTGAGGCTCAAGCGCCTGACGGCGCGAGAAGGCAAGCAGCCTGTGCGTGAGC
Source organism: uncultured Alphaproteobacteria bacterium (assembly GCA_963825835.1). Lineage (GTDB taxonomy): Bacteria > Pseudomonadota > Alphaproteobacteria > Rhizobiales > Methyloligellaceae > Methyloceanibacter. Next base: position 199,261 of record CAWGVA010000038.1, read on the forward strand.
TGTGCCGAGCTTTGCGCGCCGCGCAAAGCCGCATCGAGCGACTTGGAAAGTTTGCCGGCAATGTCGCGCGCCGGTTCGAGCCCGGCGAGCATGGCAAGCTGGCGCTTCATCGCGTCGAGATTGCCGATGATGATGGTGAGCAGATTGTTGAAGTCGTGCGCGATGCCGCCGCTGAGTTGCCCGACAGCTTCCATCTTCTGCGCCTGCATGAGCGTCGCCTCGGCCTCACGGCGAAGCTTCGATTCTTCCTCGAGCTCGCGGGTGCGCTCAAGCAAGCCACTCACCGCTTGCCGTGTGGCGATGGCGAGCAGAACGGCGAGCAGCGTGGCGGCAACGAGCGCCATGCCGGTGAGCAGCGACAGCCACAGCCGGATCTCTGCCGATCTGCTCTGACGCATCGCCAAGAGATCGCGCTCCGCCTTCACGAAGGCAGAGAGCTCGGCGACGATGTCGTCCATCAGGGTTTTGCCTTCGCCGGCCTTCACGACGTCGAACGCCGCGTCCCTATCGCCCTCTTTGGCCAGATCGATCGAGCTTTGGATGCGGTCGAACCTCGCCTTGACCAGCGGCTCCAACCTATCCAACCGGGCCTGCTGGCGTGGATTGTCGGCAGTCTGCTGACGCAGGCTTGCCAACAGCTCGGGCACGCGGGCGAGCGCACCGTCGAAGCGCTTGAGATAGTCGTCGTCTCCGGTGATGAGGAAGCCGCGCTGGCCGTTTTCCGCGGCCTGGACTTGGCTCAGCAGGGTTTGGGCCGTGCTTTGTACTTCAAAGGTGTGGTCGACGAGCTTGTCGGCCTCCCGGCTGCGGGCAAACATCAGCGCGACCGCGATGGCCGCGACCACCACCAGGCCGAAGCCTACCGCCATCATGATCCAGGCGTTTTGTACCAGGCGGCTGGCTTTTAGCACTCGCGTCGGCAGGGGCTGATCCTCTTGCGAAAACCGGAACTTAAGATATTGGCGGGTCTTGCACTTTCCCACTACACTTGCCGTGAGGCCAACCCTAAGCAAGCATTTTGTGGAGCCCTCGTGCCGCGCATCCTGGTCGTCGACGACGAACCTCTGATCTCAATGCTGGTTGAGAATTGGCTCGGCGAGCTCGGCTGCGAAGTCGTGGGCCCGGCTCGCACGGTTGCTGACGGGCTCGCGCTCGCCGACGGGCAGCTGGACGGCGCCATCCTCGACGTGAACCTTGCCGGCGGTACCTGCTATCCGCTTGCCAATGCCCTTCGCTCGCGCGGTGTGCCTCTCGCTTTCGCCACCGGCGACGGCGGGCTGGACGAGGGCGAGGGCTTCGAGGACCCGATCCTGCTGCCGAAGCCGTTCGATTTCGAGAACGTGAAGGAAACGCTCGAAGCCTTGCTCGAGCAGAGCCGCAAGGTGCGGCTGACAAGCTAGGGACTGCCGGCACAAGGCCGGCAATGACACATCTAATACACCCGCTCTTTCGGCTCGATGTAGGCGATCTCGTTGGAGAGCGTGTAAGTGTGCACCGGGCGGTAGTCGAGGCGGACGCCGCGCGTACCGTAATCCGCCCACGACAAAGTGTGCTTCATCCAGTTTGCATCGTCGCGCTTGGGGAAATCCTCGCGCGCATGCGCCCCGCGGCTCTCTTGCCGCGCCAGCGCTCCGGCCACGGTGACCGCCGCCTGCGATATCAGATTGTCGAATTCGAGCGTCTCGATCAGGTCGGTGTTCCAGATCAGCGAGCGGTCTGTGACGCGAATGTCGTCGCTCTCCTTCCACACGTCGTGGATCTTGCGCACCCCCTGCTGCATCACTGGGGCGGTGCGGAACACGGCGCAGTCCGTCTGCATGGTCTTCTGCATTTTCAAGCGCAGCGCCGCGGTCGGCGTGCCGCCACTCGCGTAGCGGAAGCGGTCGAGCCGCGCGATCGCCTCTTCGCCGGCGCCCTTCGGCAGCTCAGGCATGGCGCTGTCGCGCTTGATGGTCTCGGCCGAGCGGCGCGCCGCCGCCCGCCCGAACACGACGAGATCGATCAGCGAGTTTGAGCCAAGCCGGTTTGCACCATGCACCGAGGCGCAAGCCGCTTCGCCGACGGCGAACAGCCCCGGCACGGTCGCGTCAGGATCGCCGTTCCGCGGGCACACCACCTCGCCATGCAGATTGGTCGGGATGCCGCCCATATTGTAGTGGGCCGTCGGGATGATCGGGATCGGCTCGCGGGTGAGGTCGACGCCGGCGAAGATGCGCGCCGACTCGGTGATACCGGGCAGCCGCTCGGCAAGCAGGGCCTCGTCGAGATGGCTGAGATGCAGATGCATGTGGTCCTTGTCGGGCCCGGTGCCGCGGCCTTCGCGGATCTCGATGGTGATGGCGCGCGAGACCACGTCGCGCGAGGCGAGATCCTTGGCGTTCGGCGCATAACGCTCCATGAAGCGCTCGCCTTCGGAATTGGTGAGAAAGCCGCCTTCGCCGCGCGCGCCTTCGGTGATGAGCACGCCGGCGCCATAGACGCCGGTCGGATGGAACTGCACGAACTCCATGTCCTGGAGCGGGAGCCCAGCGCGTAAGACCATGGCGTTGCCGTCGCCAGTACAGATATGCGCGGACGTGCAGGAGAAATAGGCGCGGCCATAGCCGCCGGTGGCGAGGATCACCTGATGGGCGCGGAAGCGGTGCAGCGTGCCGTCCTGCATGGAGAGCGCCACCACGCCGCGGCAGCGCCCCTCGTCGTCCATGATCAGGTCGATGGCGAAATATTCGATGAAGAACTCAGCCGAATGGCGCAGCGACTGGCCGTACATGGTGTGCAGCATGGCATGCCCGGTGCGGTCCGCGGCGGCGCAGGTGCGCAAGGCCGGCCCCTTGCCGAAATTTGTGGTCATGCCGCCGAAGGCCCGCTGCAGGATCTTGCCGTCATCGTTGCGCGAGAAGGGCACGCCCCAATGCTCGAGCTCGTAGACGGCTTCCGCCGCGCTCTTGCAGAGATATTCGATGGCGTCCTGGTCGCCGAGCCAGTCTGAGCCCTTGACCGTGTCGTACATGTGCCAGCGCCAATCGTCCGGACCCATATTGCCGAGCGCCGCGGCGATGCCGCCTTGCGCCGCAACGGTATGCGAGCGGGTGGGGAATACCTTGGTGATGCAGGCGGTGCGCAAGCCTGCCTCGCTGGCGCCGACCACGGCGCGCAACCCTGCGCCGCCGGCGCCGATCACCACCACGTCGTAGGTGTGGTCGATGATTGGGTAGGCGCGGCCGTTGATGTTCGGAGCGTGGTCTGGCGTGGCGTCTTGCGGCATATCTTCTAGCTTCCGAGACTGATTTTCACGAGCGCGAACGTACATGCAAGCGCTACGCCAATGGCGAAGAAGGTCGCGAGCAAGATCGCCACGACCTTGGCGCCCTCGCCTTGCACATAATCCTCGATGATCTCTTTCAACCCGATGCGCATATGGATCGAAGCCGAGATCACCAGTGCAAGCATGGCGATCGCCACGACCGTCTGCGCCAGATACGCCCGAATCGTCTGATAATCGGCGCCGATATGGGTGACGATCGAGAGAATGAGAAAGATCACCAGCGGCACGTTGGCGATCGCGGTCATCCTCTGGCGCCAGAAGGTCTCGGTGCCGCGATGGGCGGCGCCTAGGCCGCGGGCTTTGGCGAGCGGCGTGGCCATGATTATGCGCCTCCCCTCAGCCAATAGCCGGCGATCCAGACGAGAACAGTCAGCACCGTTGACCCGATAATTGTTCCCCAGGCGAAGATCTCGATGCTCACTTTGTCGAGGCCGCGACCGGTGTCCCAGATCAAATGGCGAATTCCGCCGAGCATGTGGTGGATCAGGCCCCAACTGAACACGAACAGCAGGAAGCGGCCGAAGATGCTGCCGAAGAAATCGTTGACCGTGGCATAGGCCTCAGGCCCTGAGCTTATGGCCACCAGCCACCAGGTGAGCAGGAGGAAGCCGATCGCATTGCCCACCCCCGAGATGCGATGGGCGATCGACATCATCATGGTCAGCATCGGTCGGTAAATCTGCAGATGCGGCGAAAGCGGCCGCTGCGCTTGCGTATTTGTGTTGCCCATGGGGATGCCTTGCCGGCCAGGAAATCGTGCTTCTTTGTCACTCATAAACTACCGACCCCATCGGGGGCAATCAAACCGGATGTGGCCTTTCGTGCGTTATCAGTTTTCGCCCCACCCGCCGCCCAAGGGCGGCACCCTCCCCTCACGGGGAGGGATGACTCGCGGCGGCTCAATGCACTCCATCCCTCCCCTTCAGGGGAGGGTGGCTCGGCTCCAGGCCGAGCCGGGTGGGGTGCGAGCTTGGCAAATCTACTCCGTGACCACGCCGCAGGCGATACGGTCTCCGGCATTGCCGGCCGGGTCGGTCTGGTAGTCGTCGGCAGTCGCATGAACCACGATGGCCGAGCCGTCGTTATCGAGCAGCGCCGGCTCGGCATCGAGCGTCACCATCTCGTTCAGCACCTCGACCGTGAGTTTGCCGCTGTCGGGCACGTGCAGGTTGGGCATGTCGCCGGCGTGAGGCCCTTCGGCATTCATCAGCCCGTGCTTGGTGTCGTCGGGATTGAAGTGCGGACCTGCCGACTTGAAATCAGGCGGCTCGCATTTGCCGACCGCGTGCACATGGAAGGCATGATCGCCGGGCGGGACGCCATCGAGCGTGAGCCGCATCAGGACGCCGCTCGGCGTATCGGTGAGCTCGACCTTGCCAACCTCCTTGCCGTCCTTGTCCTTGAGCACGGCCGAGGCCTTGTCGACGGCAAGCGCAGGCGGAGCAACGGCGAGCGTCGTCGCAACCAGCGCGGCGACCGTGAATATGCGGTTCATGGTGGTCCTCCTGACTTTCGGCAGGATAATCCTCGGTAGATGCCGTGAGTTCCGTAATCAGCGCGGCAAAGCCACCCAGCAATCGAGATCGAGCACCACGCCGTCCTCGTAGCTCCCATCAGCCTTCTGCCCCGGGAAGTCGGCGCAATTCCGGTCCTTCACCGCAAACAGGCGCAAGCGCAGCGCGCCCATGTCGCTGCGGCCAGGAAGCTCGGCTTTGTCGGTGACCTCGCTCCAGGCATAAATGGTGTCGCCGGCAAAGGACGGCGCCACGTGACGCCCGCCATTGATCGCGGCGAGATGGAAGGCGTTGGCGAGTCCGTTGAAGCTCAAGGCGCGCGCAATGGAGATCACGTGGCCGCCATAGACGATGCGGCGCTTGAAGCGGCCCTGCGACTCGATGTGCTGATTGAAATGCACCCGGGCCGTGTTCTGGAACAGCCGCGTGGCGAGCTGATGCTCGGCCTCCTCGATGGTCTGGCCGTCGACATGATCGATCTTGTCGCCGACTTTGTAGTCGCCCCAGCGCTTGGCCGACCCGGCGAGCGCATAGTCATAGGCGCCAAGCTTGAGGCTCGGCAGCGCATCGCCGAGCCGCGACGGCTCGACTTCGGCGATCAGCTCAGGCACATGCGGCTCAGGCGCAGGCGCCGACTCATCGCGCTTGTTCACCATCACCCAGCGGGAGAAGGAGAGCACCGGCTCGCCACGTTGATTGCGTCCGGTTGAGCGCACATAGACCGTGCCGTTCTTGCGGTTTGAGTTCTCTTTCAACCCGATGATCTCGGTCGTGGTCGAGAGCGTGTCGCCGGGGTAGACGGCTTTAAGGAAGCGCATATCGGCATAGCCGAGATTGGCGATGGCGTTCCGCGAAATGTCTGGCACGGTCTTGCCGAGCACGATGTGGAAGGTGAGCATGTCGTCGATCGGCGCGGTGGGATAGCCGATCGATTGCGCAAAAGCGTCGGACGACTGTACGGCGAAGCGCGAGCCGTAAAGCGCGGTGAACAGGCTCACGTCGCCGACGGTCACGGTGCGCGGCGTAGCGTGCACGATCTCCTGGCCGAGCTTGAAATCCTCGAAGAAATTGCCGGCGCTTTCGTTGGACATTGGGGGCGTCTTCGCGTCGTTCATGGTGCGGTGGCTTGCTTCCCGGTGTTGGGGGCGCACCATAGAGTCGCGACGGAAATCTGTCATCCCGCGCGTACGCGTGCCGGGGTAAGAATGGGGATGAGGGACGCCAAAAGCAGTGATGGCCCCCGCTTTCGCGGAGGCCATCACTCAGCAAACTCTAATCGACGCTTGGAATTAAGCGCGGTCGAGCTCGGCCGGGAGGTAGCTCGTCACTTCCATGCCAGCCTCGGACTCGGTGATCTCGGGTTTCAGCCACTCTTTCATGGTCGTCTCCTTCGGTGAACTTACGAGCTTGAATATGAGGGGAGGCCATGAGTACCGCATGACGCGTCCATGAAAACCGTCTGAATGCCACATTAAGAAATTCTGAACAGGAAGACTTGGCAATCCTCTCGCCGAGCCTTGGGAACGGTCCCCACAGAGCCGCAAGATATAGGCTTCCGGGCTCCTGAGGCCACTATAGGGGACGATTCTCACGCCCAGCAGCAGCTCTTCACGGCCTCGCCTCCTGCCTCTCCTTGCGGGCCGCGGCAAGCACTTGGCGCGAGGCATCGGCGTTCAGAATCGCAATGCCGAGCCCAACGATGAGGTCCGGCCACACCGAAAGCGTCGCCGCGGTGACCAAGCCCGCCGCGATGATGGCCACGTTGGCGTAGGCGTCGTTGCGCGCCGAGAGAAAGGCGGCACGCGTGAGGCTCCCGCTATGATGGCGGAACCGGACGAGCAGGACGGCGCAAACAAGGTTGACGGCGAGCGCGCCCGCGCCGGTGAGCGAGAGGGGCAGAGGGGCCGGCGGCACGGGGGCGGCGAATTTCTGCCAGGCGGTCCATAGCGTCGCGAGCACGGGAACGAGCAGAATGCCGGCAAGCGCCATTCCCAGCCGCGCGCGATTGAGCGCGGTCCAGCCCAAGGCCGTCGCGATCAGAAGATTGAGCGAGGCATCCTCGAGAAAATCGACGCTGTCGGCGAACAGCGACACCGAGCCGATTGTCAAGGCGACGGCGAACTCGACGCCGAAATAGGCGAGGTTGAGGAGAGCGACCAGAAGGACGGTCTGGCGCAAGGTCATGTCTGCTCCCTCGCCTCCGAGGGCCGGTCGCCCACTAAGTGAACAGCACCAAGGCCTTCTGCAGGGTGATCCAGATGCCCCAGGCGAGCGGAATGCCGACCGCGGCCCAGGCGAGCAGGGCCCTGAGGTCGATGCCGCCGCTGCCGAGGGTGGACGTCACGGCCTCGACCCTGCTCTTCAGCTTGGCCTGCAGCGCCGCCACCTCCTCCTCGCTCATGAACCACTTCTTGTCCAACGGCCTAATCAGCAGATTGGCGATGAAGCCCGCCACCAGCAGCCCTGCCAGCACGTAGAAAATCGGGTGATAGATCTGGTCGTAGGGGACGCCTGCGGCTTTGCGGGTGTCGTGCATGTAGTTCACGATCACCGGGCCGACGATGCCTGCCGTCGACCAGGCGGTGAGCAGGCGCCCATGAATGGCGCCAACATATTGCGTGCCGAAGATATCGGCGAGATAGGCAGGGATGGTGGCGAAGCCTCCGCCATACATCGAGGCAATGAGGCAGAAGGCGGCCGCGAATAGGCCGAGCATGCCGAGCGTGGCAAGGGTCGGGGCCGCGGCATAACACAGGAAGCCGAGCGTGAAGAAGGTGAAGTAGGTGAGCTTCCGCCCGATCTTGTCCGACAGCGACGCCCAGAAGAAGCGCCCGGCGATGTTGAACAGAGAGAACAGGCCGACAAACGACGCGCCGACGAGCGCAGCTTGTGCCTTCTGCGCATCGCTGAACTGCCCGAAGCCCACGGAAGGATCGCCGAACAACCTGCCGCCGAAGGTCTCCTGCAGCATGGGCGAGGCCGCCCCGATAATGCCGATGCCGGCCGAGACGTTGAGGCAGAGCACCGCCCAGATCAGCCAGAATTGCAGCGTCTTATGCGCGTCCTTGAGGTCCACGTTACCGGTGGTGATCATGGCGTTGGAGTTGACCGCAGGCGTCCAGCCTTGCGGTTTCCACCCCGTTGGCGGCAACCGATAGCCGAACGCGCCTCCCATCATGAACACGAAATAGATGATGCCCATGGTGATGAAGGTCTCCCACACCCCGGGCGAGGTTGGCGTGGCGTAGTGGTTCATCAGCATGGTGGCGAGGGGCGAGCCGATCATGGCGCCGCCGCCGAAGCCCATGATGGCCATGCCGGTCGCCATGCCGCGGCGGTCAGGGAACCATTTGATCAGGGTCGAGACCGGAGAGATGTAGCCGAGGCCGAGACCGCAGCCGCCGATGATGCCCGAGCCGAGCCACATCAGCCAAAGCTGGTGGATATAGACGCCGAGTGCCGAAATCAGAAAGCCACCGCTCCAGCAGAAGGCGGCGACCACGCCGGCTCTGCGTGGCCCAACCCGTTCGAGCCAGCCGCCCCAGAGGGCGGCAGAGGTGCCGAGCAACACGAAGAACAGGGTGTACATCCAGCCGAGATCGAACTGGCTCCAGTTGCAACTCGTGGTGAAGAGCGCCTGCAGCGTGCCCGCCGCCTTCTCGCCGAACGTGGTCGCGGCGGCCGAGCATTCGGGAACCGCCTTGCCGTCGGCGCCCAAGAGCGCGCCTTGCAGCGGCTTCCAGAACACGCTGAAGCCATAGGCCATGCCGATGCAAAGATGAATGGCGAGCGCTGCCGGCGGCACGAGCCAGCGGTTGTAGTTCAGCGGCGCAATGATGCGCTCTTTGTCCAGGAGCCCGAGTTGATTGTCGGCAACTGCCGCCTGACCGGTGCTTGCCATTGCGCGTCTCTCCCTCGGAGGTGCCGGTGGCGCACCCCCGTTTGTTATGGCGGGTAATCTGGACGGGCTCGCAGATGATCGCAAGGGCCTAGCAAGCGCCCCCGCCAATCGGCCTCGGCATAGAATCAGTCGAGGGCCTGAGCCCCGGCGATTGGAATGGATTTGCGAAGTTTGCGTGACGGCGCTGCGCCGCGATTCCGGCTGCGGCTCAGCCCCGCTGCTTGGCCTTCCTTACCAGCAGCGAGGCGATGAGCGCGGCGAAGCCAAAGAGCTGGGCAAGCCCATTGGCCGCCTGCCCCCATTCCCACAAGGACCGCCACTCAGCCCAGTTGTCAGGGACCGGCCCGTTCACCCATTTGGCGAGCTCGACATTCACCGGATAGACGAGGACCCACCAGATCAGGAGCCCCATCGCGAAGATCACCGCGGCGGCGGCGGTGAAGGCGAAACCGGCCGCGCCGTGGCGGCGCAGCAGTAACGCGAGCACGATCAGGGCGATGATGGTGGCGACCTGGAGCAGCACGCCGAGCGGGCCGGACAGCGCGTAGGTGCGCCCTGCACCGTCGACCCCACCCACAGATACTGGTCCCAAGCCATGCGCGCCGGGAGTTGCATCAGATGGCCGATGCCGACGCCGAGCGAGAGCGCCGCGAGCATGATGACCACGAAGCGAGCGGTCCTGAGTTCCATTTCTTCCCCCCTCTCGCCGGAGCCTAGGACTCCGCGCTGTTCGGCTCTCCGGCTGCCTCTTCGATGACTTTGAGATGGCGCACGGTGAGGCTGTCGATCTCGACCTCATGCAAGCGCGCTTTGCGGATCTCCAGCCTGCCGATGGCGAGCGCGCCGACCGCCAAGGCGCCGATAGCGAACGCGCCGACGGCGAGCGCCCCAGATGCGAGTTTGCCAACAGCGAGCGCCCCCACCGCCGATGCTCCCATGGCTGACGCCGGCGCGCGGACCGGAGGCAACGCGAGCGGCGCGAACCGGCCTCAGTCGCCGCGGCACGCGGCACCCGACGCCCGCTTGCAGCCTTGAGCGCGAGCGCGCCGACGAGAAAGGCAAGAGGGCGCATGTCGCCTCCTTAAAGCAGCCTGCCCTTCTCTACTCCATCCTCGGGTGGGAGTGAAATGGGGTGCGTAAGCGCATCACTCCGGCGGCCGCGTCTTGCTCTTGGATGTGCCGGCCAGTGGCTCGCCGGTCTCGAGCCACGTCTTCAGGCTGGAGAGCACCAGCGGCCAGCCCCTGGAAATTCCGGAGAGCATGGGAGAGTCAGGCTCAAGCTCGGCGTGAGTCACGGTCAGGCGCACCCCATCGCCATGGGTCTCGATGTCGAAGGTGACGCGGGAGACCTTGTCAGGGTCCTTGGCATCCTTCGGAGAGGCCCAGGTCAGCACGAGGTGCCGCGGCGGCGAGCTCTCGACCACGTGGCCTATGATGTCGACCAGGCCCGCATCATCATAGTCCTCGTGCCTCCACTCGGATCCCACCTGCCAGTCTGAGGCGTTCCGGTGATTGAACCAATATTTTCGCGTGAAGGCGGGGTCGGTCAGCGCCTGCCACACTTTTTCCGGCGTGCTGTTGATGTAGGTGACATAGATGAAGCTCGGTCTACTCATCGCTTCCCTCCAACGCTCGTTTCAACTCGCCGAGCGCCTTCAGCCGATGGCGCTCATATTTGCCGATCCATCTCTCGGCGATCTCGTTGATGGGGACGGGATTGACGTAGTGCAGCTTCTCCCGCCCGCGCCGCCTCGCCACCACCAGATTGGCGCCCTCAAGGATCGCCAAATGCTTGGTCACCGCCTGCCGCGTCATGTCGAGGCCTGTACACAGCTCGCCAAGCGTCTGGCCGTTCTCGACATGCAACCGATCCAGCAATTGCCTGCGGCTCGCATCGGCCAGCGCCTTGAAGACGGCATCCATCGAAGTCTCTAATATGCAACCATTTGGTTGCCTGTCAAGTCAAGACTTGTCGCCCCTTTCCCAGGAGCAGCGGCGCCTAGTCGAGCGTCTTGCGGAAGCGGAACAGCGCCAGCCCCATGGCGGCGAACATGAAGATGGCGAGCGCGGCAACGTCCATCTGCATGTCGGCGAAGCCATTCCCCTTCAGCATGATGCCGCGGACGATGCGGATGAAATGGGTGAGCGGCAGCACCTCGCCGATCCATTGTGCCCATTGCGGCATGCCGCGGAACGGAAAGGCGAAGCCCGACAGCAGGAAATTCGGCAGGAAGAAGAAGAACGTCATTTGCACTGCCTGGAGCTGGTTCTGGGCGACGGTGGAGAAGGTGTAGCCGACGGCGAGGTTTGAGGCCGCGAACAACGTCGACAGCGTGATGAGAAGCGGCACGCTGCCGAGGATCGGCACACCGAACACATAATGCGCGGCGACCAGGATGATGGTCATCTGCACGAAGCCGACCAGCACGAAGGGAGCGATCTTGCCGATCATGATCTCGACCGGCTTGATCGGCATCGACAACAGGCTCTCCATGGTGCCGCGCTCGATCTCGCGCGTCACGGCGAGCGCCGTGAACATCATCATGGTCATGGTGAGCACGACGCCGAGCAGGCCAGGCACGATGTTGTATTGGGTGATGCCCTCAGGGTTGTAGCGGCGCTGCAAAACCAGCTCGAAGGGCTGAGATTTGTCGGTGACGGAGGCGTCAGGCCCGCGCAGCTCTCGCCGCAAGGCGGTGTCGATCACCCCTTGCGCGGCTGAGATGGCCGTACCCGTCGCCACCGGGTCGGTGGCATCGGCGATGACGAGCACGGACGGCTTGTCGCCGCGCCGCACGTCGCGGTCGAAGCTCGCCGGAATCTCGATGGCGAATTGCACCATCCCGGTCCTGACCAGCTGGTCGAGCTCTTCCGCCGAGCGCACCTGGCGCTTGAATTCGAAATAGTCGGTGTTCTTCATGGCGCTCAGCACAGCGCGGGTGAGCGGCCCGTCGTCGCGCACGAGCACGGCCGTCGGCAAGTTCTTGGGGTCGGTGTTGATGGCGAAGCCGAACAGCGTGAGCTGCAAGATCGGCACGAACAGCATGGTGGCGAAGGTCATGCGGTCGCGCCGCATCTGCACGAATTCTTTGACGATCATCGCCCACATGCGGCCGATGACGCCGGGATCGCGGCGCTCGCCGGCGCCGTCATAGGCTTCGGCGGTGCTCACGCATAATTGTCCTTGGATTTGTCCATCAGCATGATGAACACGTCTTCGAGCGAGGGTTCTCCGCGCTTCCAGTGATGCGCACCGTCGGCCTTCTTGGCCTCGGCGATCGCCTTGTCGAGCGCTTTGCTGTCGCGTCCGCTCACATGCAGCTCGGCACCGAACGGCGCCACCATGTCGACGCCGTCGCACATCTGCAGCTGCAAGACGAGCCGGTGCAGGTCGGCGCCGGACACGATCCAGGTCGAGAGGCCAGACTGGGCGATGACCTCGTTGGCCGTGCCGCGTGCGAGCAGCTCGCCGAAGGAGATATAGGCGATCTCGTGACAGCGCTCGGCCTCGTCCATGTAATGGGTGGAGACGAGCACGGTGACGCCCTCGGCGGCGAGCCGGTGAATTTCTTCCCAGAATTCGCGCCGCGCCTTGGGGTCGACGCCGGCCGTCGGCTCGTCGAGCAAGAGCAGTTTCGGCGAAGGCAGGATGCAGGCGCCGAGCGCAAGACGTTGCTTCCAGCCTCCCGACAATTGCCCGGCAAGCTGCTCGGCGCGGCCGTCGAGCCCGAGCCGGTGAATGGCCTCCTTGGCAGCACCTCTTGGGTTTGGCACGCCATAGACGCGCGCCACGAATTCGAGGTTCTCGCGGATGGAGAGGTCCTCATAGAGGCTGAAGCGCTGGGTCATGTAGCCGACCTCGCGCTTGATCTCGTCCTGCTGGGTGAGGATGTCGTAGCCGAGACAGGTGCCGTGTCCTGAGTCCGGCGTCAGCAGCCCGCACAGCATGCGGATGGTGGTGGTCTTGCCGCTGCCGTTCGGGCCGAGGAAGCCGTAGATCTCGCCCTTCGGCACCTTGAGGGACAGATGGTTGACCACGGTCCGGCCGTTGAAGGACTTGGTCAGCCCCTCGGCGTCGATGGCGATCTCCTTGGTGTCGGTCATCGCTGCACCAGTTGCGCACCCGGCCCAAGGCTCACGCTCACCGGCTGGCCGGCGGTGAGCTTAGCCGCTTCGCCTAAGGGCCTCGCCTCGACCAGGAATACGAGCTTCTGCCGCTGCTCCTGCGAGAAGATCACCGGCGGGGTGAACTCTGCCTCGCGCGCGATGAAGCTGATCGTGGCGGTGAGCTCGCCCTGACAGCCGTCGCAACTGACCTTGACGGTCTGGCCGGTGTGCAGGCTCGCCCGCACCGGCTCGGCCACGAAGAATCGCACCTTGAGGTTGCCCGGCGGCAGAAGCGCGATCACCGCCTGGCCCTCTTTCACCACCTCGCCGGGACGGAAATAGACCTCCTCGACCGTCCCGGTCGCGGGCGCGAACACCTTGCGCTTGGCGAGGCCTTTCTCGGCCTGCTCCAGCGAATGTCGCGCGGTCTCAACCGAAGCTGCCGCGGCATCGATCAGATCGGAGCGGTTCGGCAACTTGGCCGCGGTGATGCGGCGCTCGGCTTCGGCGACCGCGGCCTGGTTGCGGTCATGCTGGGCGATTACATCGTCGAGCTGGGCCTTCGACACCCAATTCTTGTCGAACAGCTTCTGGGTGCGGTCGAGGTTGAGATTCGATTGCACCAGCATGGCTTTGGCTTGCGCGAGCGAAGCTTCGAGCACGTCGATCTCGCTCGGCCGCTGCATCTGCTGTCTCGCGTCGGCAAGCCGCGCTTCGGCCTCGGTGACCCGCGCCTTGGCTGCCGCGACCTCGGCGATCTGCTCGGTGCTTTCCAGCGTGAAGATCGGTGCGTCCTTCTCGACGCTGTCGCCCTCCTCCACCGACAGCGTCTCGACGCGGCCGCCTTGCTCGGAGCCGACCAGAACCAAGTCGGCTTCCATGTAGCCCGGAAAGATCGTCTCGCGGTTGGCTGGGAAGGTCGTCAGCAGCAATGCGACGACGCCGGCGATCACGACAAAGACAAGGAAGGCGATGAGGCGCTTCATCGGCCGCTTCCTTCGGCACCCTGGCGAGGAGGTGCCTTAACGGCCTCGACCAGCAAATCGATATTGGTGGCGAGCAGCTTGTTGGTGTCGAGGTGGTAGTGGCGCTCGAACAGCGCCCGCCACAGGATCGCCATCAGCACCGGCGCCACGAGGAGCTGCGGATAGTCGCGCAAGGGTGTCGGCTTGAACTCGCCGCGCTCGATGCCGCGATCGATGAGACGCCGCATCGTCTCGATCCCGCGCGAGATGACGTTCTCGTAGTAGAATTGGGTGAGCTCGGGATGCTTGTAGCCCTCTGAGATCAGGAGCCGCACGATGAAGGCGCGGCGCGAGCCGGGAAGCTCCTGGATGAAGGAGAGGAAGGGGCCTTTGAGAAATTCCTCGGTGGAGAGCTCGGTCGTCTCCATACGCTCGCGGAGCACCTCGAAATGCGAGGTGATGACGCTGCGGATCACCGCCTTGAACAGCTCGACCTTGGTCTTGAAGTAGAGATAGGGGAGGCCCTTGCTCACCTTGGCGCGGGCGGCGACATCCTCGAGCCTTGTCTCGGCAAAGCCCTTCTCGGCGAATTCCTCGAAGGCCGCGGCAACGATCTCCTGCGGGCGAACCTCTTTGTCGCGCCGCCGTTTCGCCTTGGCCTGCTTTCGCTCGGCGGATTTGGTCTCTGCCATGGCGCTTGCCCCTGGGTTGCGGCCGATCTTGGCGGCCAGGACCGTCTTTCGGCCTTGACCTATGTCAATATAATGACTGACCGGTCAGTACCGCAATGGGCGAAGCGGGCAAAGCCTTAGTATTTTCGTATTGGTTGAGGCGGAGCAGCCTTTGACCGGCATCAAGCCGGCGAGCGGGAGACGGCCCTTTCGGGAGAGCGGGTCCGGCTATTTCTTGGCTGCGGCGTAAAACACGCTGTCGACCTCAACAATATCGTCGTCGAACAGCCGTTGGACCTCGACCATGGTCCGGGGTGGATAGGGCGGCCCGCCCCACAGCTCGGCTTGCGCCTTGTCGACCATCGGCGCGTAGCGGTGCAGGTCGCTGACATAGACCGTGAGACGCACGCAGTCCTTGAGGCCCGCGCCTTCGGACTCCGCGATCAATTTGAGATTGCGGAAGGCTTGAAGGATGCGCGCTTGCGGATCCTGCACCAAACTGTTGGTCGCGGGATCCACGCCTTGCATTCCAGCGACGAAGACGAAGTCTCCGGCTCGCGCGCCCAAGCTCCAGGTCCCCTCGGCCTTGATGGCGCCGGGAGGATTGAGAGTCCTGACACCGTTTGGCGACGTCGATTGCGCAAAGCCGAGGCCCGTCGTGGCTACGGTCGCCGCTAGGCATAGAAAGGCAAGGCGCGTCAGCATTTTAGTGATCCTATCAGGCTCTGGGGTGGGCGCGGGCGTAGGTCTTCAACAGGAGCTCGCGGTCGACCTCGGTATAGCCCTGCGTGGTCGAAAGGCTCGCGTGTCCGAGCAGCTCCTGGATTGCGCGTAAGTCAGCGCCGGCGCCGAGCAGATGCGTGGCGAAAGAGTGCCGCAGCGCATGCGGCGTCGCGGTGTCAGGGAGCCCAAGCGCGCCTCGCGCCTTGGCGATGACGAGCTGGATGATGCGAGGCGAGAGCGGACCTCCGCGCACGCCGACGAACAGCTTATCGTCCGAGCCGAGCTCGATTGGACACAGCGCGAGATAGCGCTCGACCGCCTCGCGCACGATGGGAAGCACCGGAACCACCCGCGTCTTGTCGCCCTTGCCGGTGACGCGCAGCATGTCGCGACCGCGGACCGGCGCGTCTTTGCGGGCAAGCGACAGAGCCTCAGAGATGCGCAAGCCTGAGCCGTAGAGAAGCGCGAGTACCGCTGTGTCCCGCGCCGTGATCCACTCGGCTGCGTCAGGCGCTGCGATATCGGCACTCTCGACCAGCGCGCGCGCTTTAACCGCAGTGAGAGGCTTCGGCACTGAATGCGGCAGCTTGGGCAGCGCCACGGCGCGCACCGCGTCGTTCTTGCCAAGCCCGCGCCGCTCGAGGAAGCGGAAGAACATGCGGAGCGCCGAAAGCGTGCGGGACAGGCTGCGGCTTCCCACCCCTTGCGCCCGGCGCGAGGCGAGAAAGGCACGGACGTCTCGGGCGGCGAGAGCCTTGAGCTGGGCAAGCGTCGGCAGGCGGTTCAGATGGCCGGCGAGGAAGGCGAGAAACTGGGTGATGTCGCGGGCATAGGCCTCCGAGGTGTTGGCCGACAGCTGGCGCTCGACCTCGAGATAGGTAAGCCAGGCCTCCACCGCCCGCTTGAGGTCGGGCGCGGCGACGATCACGGTTTCAGCTTCCGCTGTCTTGGCCACGAGCTTTTTCCCCATCTCGACCAGGGCGCCGCGCGCCCTTGCGATACCATGGGATAGAACTCACTTCTCGACCCTTAACCGATTCGAGCCCGTCTTTGGCAAAATCGAAGCCAGTCACCGTCCCCGTTCTCCTACCGCTCGCCCTTCCGGCGCCTTATGACTATGCCGTGCCAGAGGGGATGGAGGTGGCGCCAGGCCAGTTCGTGGTCGTGCCCCTCGCCACGGTGGAGTATCTCGGCGTGGTCTGGCCGCGCGCCGAGGGCGAAGAGGCGCCGAAGCTCGACCCCAAGAAGCTGCGCGAGATCATCGAGGCCGTCGACGACGTGCCGCCGCTCCCGCGCGTCTCGCTCGACTTTGCCGATTGGGTGGCGAGATACACGCTGACCTCGCCAGGCATGGTGCTGCGCATGATGATGAGCGCCGGCCGCGCCTTCTCGCCGCCGGCGCCGCATTACGGCGTGCGACTCCTCGAAGGCAGTGCCCCCTCGCGCATGACGCCGGCCCGCGCCCGCGTGCTCGAGGTTGCGGGCAACGGCATGAGCTGGATGAAGTCTGCGCTCGCCGAGGCCGCGGGCGTCAGCGTGGGCGTGATCGACGGCCTGGTCGATGCCGGCACGCTCATCACCGAAGAGCTTCCCGCCTGGGCTCCGCCGAATCTCGATCTCTCCACGGCGCGGGCGCGGCTCACGCCGGAGCAGGCGGAGGCGGCAAGCGAGCTTCTCGCCAATATGAATGACGGCTTCTCCGTGACTCTGCTCGACGGCGTCACCGGCTCCGGCAAGACCGAGGTCTATTTCGAGGCGATCGCCGCAACGCTCGCCAAAGGCAAGCAGGCGCTGGTGCTGATGCCCGAGATCGCCCTCACCAGCCATTTCATCGCCCGCTGCCAGGAGCGGTTCGGCGCCAAGCCTGCCGAATGGCATTCGGGGCTCTCGGCGCCGCTGCGCGGGCGCGTGTGGCGCGCCGTCGCCGAAAATCAGGCGAAGCTCGTGGTCGGGGCCCGCTCGGCCCTGTTCCTTCCCTTTCCCGATCTCGGCCTCATCGTCGTCGATGAAGAGCATGACGCGGGCTACAAGCAGGAGGAGCGCGTCGCCTATCAGGCGCGCGACATGGCGGTCTTGCGTGGGTCGCTGGGGGAGTTCCCAGTGGTGTTGAGCTCGGCCACGCCTTCGATCGAGAGCCTGGTGAATGCCGCCCAAGGCCGCTACCGGCGCACCAAGCTCGAGCAGCGCTACAAGGCCGCGCGCCTTCCCGACATCACGGCGATCGACATGCGCGCGAGCCCGCCCGAGCGCGGCAAATGGCTATCGCCGGTTCTGGTCGAGGCGGTCGCCGAGACTTTGGCGCGCGGTGAGCAGGCGCTTCTCTTTCTCAATCGCCGCGGCTACGCGCCGGTCACCGTCTGCCGGAATTGCGGCTTCAAATTTGAATGCCCCAACTGCTCGGCGTGGCTGGTCGAGCACCGCTTCCGCCGCCGCCTCGAATGCCACCATTGCGGCACCTTCGTGCCGATCCCCGAGACCTGTCCCAATTGCGGTGCCGAACATTCGCTCGTGCCATGCGGGCCAGGCATCGAGCGCATCGACGAGGAGGTTGCCGCCCTCTTTCCCGATGCGCGCCGCGTGCTTCTGTCGAGCGACCTGACCCCAGGCGTGAGCGATCTTCGCGAGACCTTGCGCGAGATCGAGGATCGGGAAGTAGACATCGTCATCGGCACGCAGCTCGTGGCTAAGGGCCATCACTTTCCGGGTCTTGCACTGGTCGGCGTGGTCGACGCCGACCTCGGTCTTTCCCATGCCGACCCGCGCGCGGCCGAACGTACGTTTCAGCTTCTCAATCAGGTGACGGGGCGCGCCGGCCGCGAGGTCATTCCGGGCCGCGGCCTGATCCAGACCTACATGCCCGAGCATCCGGTGATCCAGGCGCTTGCCTCAGGTGACCGCGACGCGTTCCTCGCCCGCGAGATCGAGGCCCGGAAAGCCGCGACGATGCCGCCCTTCGGCCGTCTCGCATCGCTTCTGGTCAGCGCCGGCTCGCGCGACGCCGCGGAGAGCTATGCGCGAAGCCTCGCCCGCGCCGCACCTTCTGCGCACAAGATCGAAGTTCTTGGACCCGCAGAAGCGCCGCTCGCCGTGATCCGCGGCCGATTTCGCTTTCGCCTTCTGGTGAAGGCCGCGCGCGAGGCAGACCTGCAGGCCTATCTGCGCCTGTGGCTCTCGCAAGCGCCAAAGCCAAAAGGCGACGTCCGCCTCAACGTCGACGTCGACCCTTACAGCTTTCTGTGAAGCGGATCAGCCGCGAGCGCGGCGCACATCGATCGCAATGGCGAGCAACGCAAAGACGGCGATGACCACTGCGAAGATCTCCTCGGCGAAACCCGGCGTTTCGACTGCCGACAGCAAGCCGATGCCAACGACCGGCAGCGACACGCCGGCATAGCAGAACATGAGATAGGTGGAGACCATTTCAGCGCGGCGGTTGTCGGGAGCGATCTGGTTCACGATCTGCAGGCTCCCCCGATAGCCGAGCGCGGCAGCACCACCGCCGAGCGCAGCGCCGGTGAGGAGAAGCGCCAGCGAATGCGACTGGAACGCGACTACGAGAACGGCGAGCGACGGGATGAGGAGCGCGAGCCCGCACAGCATCGCTGCGCGCGCCGCGAGCCAATGGGTGAGTGCCAGCACCAGCACTGCTGCGGCATAGAGCTCGAAGATGACGGCCCCGCCGATGGCGTGGCTTTCCACTTGCAACGAGCGCTGCAACAGGCTTGGCGCCAGCGCCGAATAGAAGCCGAGCAGTGCAAACGAGGCGAACACCGTCACCGCCGGTGCGGTGAAGGCGCCGATGAGCGAGCGCGGCACGCCGATGCGCGGGCGCAACGAGATCTGCGACCAGCGCCGTATCGGATGCTTCACCGTCTCGGGCAGGAGCCAGACGATGACCGCGGCGGCGAGCGCGAGCGAAACGAGCGCGATGAAGGGAAAGACCAGCGGCTCTGCCGAATATTCAGCAAGCAGACCCGAGATCAGCGCGCCGAGGCCGAGCCCGGAAAGGATCGCGCCCGCGCTCAGGCTGGCCGCCGTGCAGCGATCTTCGCAAAGCTCGACGATCCAGGCGGTGCCCGCGCCTGAGGCGAGCGGGAGGGCAAGCCCACTCAACAGCCTGCCGATGAACAGCATGTTGAGGGCGTCGGCGAAGATGAAAACAAGCGATGCGACGATGCTGATAAAGACTGCAGCGAGGATCGCAACACGCCTGCCGATCTCGTCCGAGATGCGCCCGAGGAAGAAGGCGGTTGCCATCGCGCCGGCGAAATAGACGGCGTAGATCAGTGTCAGCGTGACTTGCGAGAAATGAAGCTCGTGGCGGTAGATGACGTAGAGAGGCGAGGGCAGCGTGGCGCCCATGAACAGGAGCGTCAGCACAAGGGCCGCGGCGTAGCTCGGCAAGCGTTCGCGCAGCCTCTCCGCTGCGCCGGGCTCGCGGCCGCGGACTTCTCGTGACTCGGCAAGGGCCATGGCCACCATACAACGCCAAGAGCGGGCCGAGTTTAAGCCACCTTTCCGCCGCACCCCCAGAAGCCTGGTTATTGGCCAGGCTCCCTTAGGGACGCAAGCTTAAGCGCTGCGAATATCCTGCGCGGCGCGCGCCAGGATCTCGACGATCCGGGTCTCAGCCTCGCCGTTTTGGCCTTCAAGCCGCTTCGCCGTGACGCTGCGGAGATTGTCGAGGGCGGCGCCGACCAATTGCGGCACGCTTGCCTTCTCGTCTTCCTCCTCGTCGCGGCGGAAGCGGCGGCGCATGCGCGCCACCCTGGTGCCGATCGCAGCAAGCCGCGCGAGGATCATGTCGGCGATGTCGCGGTTCTCCTCGAGATAGGCGCGGCCTTCCTCGGTGATGGTGTAGCGCTTCTTGGCGCCTTCGCTTTCGGCCGTGACGTAACCCGCCTCCTCGAGAAAGGTCAGCGTCGGATAGACGACGCCGGGGCTCGGGCTATAGCAATCGCTCGTCTTTTCCTCGATGAGCTTGATTAGCTCATAGCCGTGGCGCGGCTGCTCGGCGATGAGCGCGAGCGCGAGCAGCTTGAGGTCGCCCTGCGCGAGCATGCGGCCCACGCGGAACCAATCGCCGCCTCCGCCTCTGCCGCCTCGCCCCCAGCCTCCCGGGCCTTCGCCCTGATGGCGGCCGAAGCGCCGGGCGGCCCTTAAGCCCCCGCAATGGCCGCCGTGATGTCCTAGTCCATGCATTGTTATTCTCCTTGCTTGGATAAAAAGATATATCTAAAGATAGAGTATCAGGAGTGCTATCGCAAGATATATCTTTTAAGCTTGGAAACCTCAATTTTCCCGATGCCTTACGCGGTAATAACGTACCGCTCATCGGCCACGAACGCCTCCGGAAAGCGCTTGATGGGCTCGAAGGCAAAGTCCGGGGCCGTAGTCTGACGCCCAAGCCGATAGTCGTAGTTCACGATCAGATAGCCTTCGCTCTTCCGCTCAGCGGTCATGGCTTGGATGGCGCGGCCGACCATCTCGTCTCTTCCAAGGAAATCTGCCCTCTCTTCGTTCCACACCACGTGGGTGCCGAAGCATTCACAGTCGAGATAATAGATGGGTCGCTGCAAATAGCCTGCGACCGACGACGCGGCCCAGTCAGGCGAGCCCATGAGGAACTTGTCTTCGAGGTGCATGGTCTCGATCCAGGTCGCGGCATTGCGGCTTTGCGAGCAGGGGCGAAACTCCCAGGCGAGCGTCGTAAGACCGCCGACAGCGTTGATGACGAGCAGCGCGACCCATAGCGACGGTGCCGCGCGGCGCGGCGGCAAGGTGCTTCGCCACATCCAGACCGTGCCCACAAAGGCGACGAACAATATTCCGTAGTGACGCAGGCCTCCGGGAAATTGCCAAAGCTGCACGAACAGAAGCACGCCGAAATAGGTGAGCGCGAATTCCGCCGTTCTCAGTGCATCGCGCACGATGATGAAGCAGGCGAGAATCGGCAGAGCGAGCACGGCCGCCTGGAGCAGCAGATTGCCCGAGCCGCCGCCGAGAATCGGGAACAACTGACTGACCGGGTCCGTGACGAACGGTGAGGCTAGCTGAGAAGGAGGAGCAGCTTCCCTACCGGCCGGAAGGGCGACAGGCGCCAGACCAGCACCCAGTCGCCGAGCGCGATGACAAGATGCAACACCCGCATCGCGACCGGATCGGTGGTGAAGCGCGTGACCACCCACAACAGCAGGTGCCAGAGCCCGGGATGGCCCTCATATTTGAGCTTGGCGAAGAGATCGAGCGGCGTGTTGCTGGCCGCAGCCACCATGAAGGCCTGCAGCTCGTCACGCCACATGGCGTGGCGGAACAACCTGATCACGTTGTAGACGGCGAGGAGGACAAACAGCAGATCGGGGAGCACCAAGCGGATCGGGGCAACGAAGCCCGCGCCCCTATCGGCGCCCGCGACGCACGTGATCGACATTCGGCCTTACCCCCGCTCCTTGCTCATCCCCAATCGGCCGGTGCCGCAAGGCCCAGTCGATCGGGGCTCGCCTTATTGCACCGCCGCAACCCTTATGTTACAGCCTCGGCGGGCCTTCCGGTGGGCCGTCTCCGGCCCATTTTCAGGCTGTTGACGCGGAAGCTCCAATCCCAGAATTTGAAGGTCCAGGGACGAGGCCGCGCTTGAAAAGCGCCCGTCCGGGAGGAAAGGCGTTAGTCCGTGGCAGGTGAAGTAGACACCCCTTCAGGCGTCGCGGGCCGCTATGCCACCGCCCTGTTCGAGCTTGCGCTGGAAGAGAAGGCGCTCGAGACGGTCGAGCAGGATTTGAACCGCTTCGCCTCTGCGCTTGACGTCGTCGAGGATTTGCGCCGCCTGGTGAGGAGCCCGGTGTTCACCGCCGAGGAGCAGCAGCGCGCCATCGCTGCCATCCTCGACAAAATGGAAATCGAAGGCCTGACCGCGAACTTCCTCAAGCTCATCGCCAGGAACCGCCGCCTGTACGCTGCCCCCGACATGATCAAGGCTTTTCGCGCACTGCTCGCGCGCCATCGCGGCCAGGCATCCGCCGAGGTCACCTCGGCGCTTTCGCTCACCGAAGGCCAACTGCGCGCGCTGCAGACCGCGCTCAAGGCCGCACTGCATAAGGACGTGCAGCTCGATCAGAAGGTTGATGCCACCCTCCTCGGCGGTCTCGTCGTCAAGGTCGGTAGCCGCATGGTCGACTCCTCGCTGCGCACCAAGCTCAACAGTCTCAAGCAAACCATGAAAGAGGTTGGCTGATGGATATCAGGGCCGCCGAGATCTCCGCGATCCTCAAGGAGCAGATCAAGAATTTTGGCCAGGAGGCGGAAGTCTCCGAGATCGGCCAGGTGCTGTCGGTCGGTGACGGCATCGCCCGCGTCTATGGCCTCGACAATTGCCAGGCCGGCGAGATGGTCGAGTTTGCCGACGGCACGCGCGGCATGGCGCTGAACCTCGAGGTCGACAATGTCGGCATCGTGATCTTCGGCGACGACCGCCACATCAAGGAAGGCGACGTGGTCAAGCGCACCGGCGCCATCGTCGAGGTGCCGGTCGGCAAGGCGCTCTTGGGCCGCGTGGTGGATGCGCTGGGCAACCCGATCGACGGCAAGGGCCCGATCGATGCGCAAGAGAAGCGCCGCGTCGACGTTAAGGCGCCCGGCATCATTCCCCGCCAATCGGTGCACGAGCCGATGCAGACGGGCTTGAAGGCCATCGACGCGCTCATTCCCATCGGCCGCGGCCAGCGCGAGCTGATCATCGGCGACCGCCAGACCGGCAAGACCGCCATCATTCTCGACACCATCCTCAATCAGAAATCAATCAATGCGCGGGGCGACGAGAAGACCAAGCTCTATTGCGTCTATGTCGCCATCGGCCAGAAGCGCTCGACCGTCGCGCAATTCGTCAAGGTGCTCGAGGACAATGGCGCCATGGACTATTCCATCGTGGTTGCCGCTACCGCCTCTGACCCGGCGCCCATGCAGTATCTCGCGCCCTTCGCCGGCTGCGCCATGGGCGAGTTCTTCCGCGACAACGGCATGGCCGCGGTGATTTTCTACGACGACCTGTCCAAGCAGGCCGTCGCCTATCGCCAGATGTCGCTGCTGCTCCGCCGTCCGCCCGGACGCGAGGCCTATCCCGGCGACGTGTTCTATCTGCATTCGCGCCTGCTCGAGCGCGCCGCCAAGCTCAACAAGGACAACGGCTCAGGCTCTCTCACGGCACTGCCGGTGATCGAGACGCAGGCCAACGACGTGTCGGCCTATATCCCGACCAATGTGATCTCCATCACTGACGGCCAGATCTTTCTTGAGACCGATTTGTTCTATCAGGGCATTCGTCCTGCGGTGAATGTCGGCCTCTCGGTGTCCCGCGTGGGCTCCGCCGCCCAAGTGAAGGCGATGAAGCAGGTCGCCGGCAAGATCAAAGGCGAGCTTGCCCAATATCGCGAGATGGCGGCCTTCGCTCAGTTCGGCTCCGACCTCGACGCCACCACCCAGCGCCTGCTCAACCGTGGCGCCCGCCTCACCGAGCTGCTGAAGCAGCCGCAATTCTCGCCGATGAAGGTCGAGGAGCAGGTCGTGGTGATCTATGCCGGCGTGAACGGCTATCTCGATCCGATCGCGGTGAAGGACGTCCAGCGCTTCGAGGCCGAGCTCTTACGCTTCATGCGCGCCGAGCATCAGGACATCCTCGACGACATCCGCGACAAAAAGGAAATCTCCAAGGAGACCGGCGACAAGTTGAAAGCCGCCGTCGACAAATTCGCCAAGGCCTTCGCGTAAGGATTAGCGGTAACGCCCCATGCCGTCGCTGAAAGACCTGCGCAATCGCATCGCCTCGGTGAAGGCGACGCAAAAGATCACCAAGGCCATGCAGATGGTGGCGGCGGCGAAGCTCAGGCGCGCGCAAAGCGCGGCTGAAGCGGCGAGGCCTTACGCCACGCGCATGGAGGCCGTGCTCGCCAACCTCGCCGCGGCGCTGCAAGGCCGCGAGGGCGGCTCGCCGCTAATGGTCGGCACCGGCAAGGATAAGGTGCATCTCCTCGTGGCGTGCACCGCCGAGCGCGGACTATGTGGCGCCTTCAACTCTTCCATCGTCAGGCTCACCCGCGATCACGCTTTTCGGCTGTTGAATGACGGCAAGGAGGTGAAGATCCTCTGCGTCGGCAAGAAGGGCTTCGACCAGCTCAAGCGTCTGTTCGCCTCGAGGATCGTCGAGGTGATCGAGCTCAGAGGCGTCAGGCAGCTCGGCTTCAACCACGCCGAGAGGATCGCCGAGAACGTTTTGGCACGGTTTGCTGCCGGCGAATTCGACGTGGCAACTCTGTTCTTCTCGCGCTTCCGCTCGGTGATCAGCCAGATCCCCACCGCCTTGCGCATCATCCCTGCCGAGATCCCCAAGGAAGCCACCTCGGCGCAAGCCTCGCTCGGCGGCGCGGTCTATGAATACGAGCCTGACGAGGCCGATATCCTCGCCGATCTCCTGCCGCTCAACATCGCCACGCAAATCCTCCGCGCGTTGCTCGAGAACGCGGCGTCGGAGCAGGGCGCGCGCATGAGCGCCATGGACAACGCGACGCGCAATGCCGGCGACATGATCGGGCGCCTGACGCTCAGATATAATCGCACGCGACAAGCCATGATCACCAAGGAGCTGATCGAGATCATTTCCGGCGCCGAGGCGCTTTAGTTTCGAGATGTAAGGAACGTTAGATATGGCACGTAAATCCCCCGTGATCGCCGAAACCAAGACGCAAGAGAAGCGGATCGCCGCGGGCAAAGGCCCGAAAGGTCATGTGCGCCAAGTCATGGGCGCCGTGGTCGACGTACAATTCGGCGAGCATCTGCCCGAAATCCTGAACGCGCTCGAGACCGACAATCAGGGCAACCGTCTCGTCCTCGAGGTTGCCCAGCATCTCGGCGAGAGCACCGTGCGCACTATTGCCATGGATTCCACCGAAGGCCTGGTGCGCGGCCAGGAGGTGGTCGACACCGGCGAGCCGATCGCGGTTCCGGTCGGCGACGAGACCTTGGGCCGCATCATGAACGTGGTCGGCGAGGCGGTCGACGAGGCTGGCCCGATCAAGACCGCCGAGAAGCGGCCGATCCACGCGCCGGCACCGTCCTATGTCGACCAGTCGACCGAGGCCGAGATTCTCGTCACCGGCATCAAGGTGGTCGATCTGCTGGCACCTTATGCCAAGGGCGGCAAGATCGGCCTCTTCGGCGGCGCTGGCGTCGGCAAGACCGTGCTGATCATGGAGCTTATCAACAACGTGGCCAAGGCCCATGGCGGCTATTCGGTGTTCGCCGGCGTCGGCGAGCGCACGCGCGAGGGCAACGATCTCTATCACGAGATGATCGAGTCAGGCGTGAACAAGGACCCGCGCAAGGACGGCACGGCGGAAGGTTCAAAATGCGCGCTCGTCTACGGTCAGATGAATGAGCCGCCAGGTGCCCGCGCGCGCGTCGGCCTGTCGGGCCTCACCGTCGCCGAATATTTCCGCGACCAGGGCCAGGACGTGCTGTTCTTCGTCGACAACATCTTCCGCTTCACCCAGGCGGGCTCGGAAGTATCGGCGCTGCTCGGGCGCATCCCCTCCGCTGTGGGCTATCAGCCGACGCTCGCCACCGACATGGGCGCTCTGCAGGAGCGCATCACCACGACGCAGAAGGGCTCAATCACGAGCGTGCAGGCGATCTATGTGCCGGCCGACGATCTGACCGATCCTGCGCCGGCAACCTCCTTCGCCCATCTCGACGCCACCACCGTGCTCGCCCGCGGCATCGCCGAGAAGGGCATCTATCCCGCCGTGGACCCGCTCGATTCGACCTCGCGCATGCTTTCGCCGCTGATCGTCGGCGAAGAGCATTACGCGGTGGCGCGGCGCGTGCAGGAGATCCTGCAACGCTACAAGGCGCTGCAGGACATCATCGCCATTCTCGGCATGGACGAGCTGTCGGAAGAGGACAAGATCGCCGTGGCGCGCGCCCGCAAGATCGAGCGCTTCCTGTCGCAGCCCTTCCACGTGGCCGAAGTGTTCACCGGCTCGCCCGGCAAGTTCGTCGACCTCGCCGACACCATCAAAGGCTTCAAAGGACTGTGCGAAGGCGAGTACGACCATCTGCCGGAGCAGGCGTTCTACATGGTCGGCACCATCGAGGAGGCCGTGGCCAAGGCCGAGAAGCTTGCCGCCGAGGCCGCTTGAGCATGGCTGACACCTTCAAATTCGAGCTGGTCTCGCCTGAGCGGCTACTCGTCTCCGGCGTGGTCGAGCAGGTTCTGGTGCCTGGGTCCGAGGGCGACTTCACCATGCTCGCCCATCACGCCCCGCTGCTCACGAGTCTCCGGCCTGGCCTTCTCGAAATCGTCTCGAGCGGCGCCGAGCGCCGGCGCTATTTCGTGCGCGGCGGCTTTGCCGAGGTCGGACCACAAGGCCTCACCGTGCTCGCCGAGACGGCCATCGACCTCGTCGAGCTCGAAGCTGACACGCTCAACCAGGCGATCAAGGACGCCGAGGAAGACATCGCCGACGCCAAGGACGAAGGGGTGCGCGACCGCGCCAAGACCCAGCTCGATCACCTCCGCCAGGTGCAGACCACGCTCAGCCTCTAGCCTTGCCGCAGTTTAGGTGCCGAGCACGAAGTGCTCGAATTCCCGGATCACGCCCTCATAGACCGGACGCTTGAACGGCACGACGAGATCTGCAAGCTCTCGATGCGGCGCCCATTTCCAGGCGTCGAACTCGCGCTCATGGCCTGGCTTCGGCTCTAGATCGATCTCGGTGTCCTCGCCTTCGAATCTGGCGGCGAACCAGAGCTGCGTCTGGCCGCGATAGCGCCCATGCCAGGCGGTGCCCACCAACCCTTGCGGCAGATCGTAGTTGTACCATTGCCGTGTCCGGCCGAGGATGCTGGCGCTTGTCACCCCGGTCTCTTCCTCAAGCTCGCGCAAGGCCGCGGCTTCGGGGTCTTCACCCTCATCGAGGCCTCCTTGCGGCATCTGCCACCAATGCCCGGTCCCCTCCGGAGCGAAAGGCACATCGGCGCGCTTGCCGACGAAGACATAGCCGCCGCGGTTGATGAGCATCACGCCGACGCAAAGGCGGTAGGGCAAATCTGCCGCTAAGGTCATTGGCAGGATCAGCTTTGCCGCTGCGAGCGGATCGCCGCGCTGACCGGGATGAGGATAATGCCTTTGCCTTGAAGCTGCCCGGCCCATTGGGAGATCTGGTTGATGGTTCCGGGCTTGGCGCTGGCGACGCCGATCGCCGAACCCTTTTCCTTGGCGACAGCTTCGAGGCGGGCAAGTGCCTTGTTGATATCGTCAGGCGATGGGACGGCATCGATCTGGACGTCGGCGGCGGCATAGTCGAGGCCGATGGTGCCGGCGACTTGGGAGCCGGCCGAATCCTTCACCGTTCCGTCGTCGACGAACAGCAGCCCACGTGCCTTGATCTCCTCGAGCATGGGCACGAGCGAAGCCTGCGTCGTCTCGAACTTCGCCCCCATCTGATTGGTGACGCCGACATAGCCGGTGAAGCGCGACATCAGCCATTGCAGCCGCTTCATGTTCTCCTCTGGCGGCAGCGACGTCAGCAGCGTGTGCGGTCCGGGATCGTTGGTCGGATAGTCGAGAGGCTCAAGCGGCACCTGCAACAGAACCTCATGCCCCGCCCCGCGCGCCCTCTCCACCCAGTCCTGAAGATTGCGGCCATAGGCGCCATAGGCCACGCTGATCGGCGCGGGCAACCCCTTGATCGCCTCGGCGGTGACTCCGTCGGACAAGCCCATGCCGTTGATCAGCACCGCGATGCGCGGCTTTTCGCCGGGCGCGGCCTTCTCCGCGTATTTTGACGGGCGCGCATAAACGTCAATGGGCCGCCTTCCGTCGGTAGCAACCTTGGGAAGCGGCCCATATTGAGACTCCTCGACCAGCTCGGGTACGGGGACCTGCACGAGCGTGATCGAAGCGGTTTCATCTTCAGGTGGCAGCGGCAGAGCCGGCGGCGGGCCGGGAGGCGCCGGAATGGCAACGGTTTGGACCGTCGCCGGCTGACCCGGGGCCGGCGATCCAGCTTGTGGCTGGTTCGCCGCCTGTTGCTGCTGAGAGGCTGGAGCTCCTCCTGGGGCTGACTGCGGCTTCACCGGAGCGATGCCGAAACCGGGCGGCAGATCGATCGATGACCCCGGAGCTGCCGGCTGAGCAGAGGGCGGCGGTGCCGGCGGTTTTGGCGGCGGCGGCGCAACCGCCACGGTGACCACGGGGTTGCCGGAATCACCAGGGAAGAAGGCAAGCCAACCAATACCGAGCAACAGCACCGCGAGCAGGATCGAAGCCGTGACGGTCAGCGCCTTCATCTAACCCTGTACCTCCCCGCGACCAGGCCCCCCGGTCAGGGGGCCAAAGCCTCCTCCATCGGCGGCTGATTAATTGGCCTCAGCCTTCTTCTTGGTATCCGTGGTGACCGTCTTGGTGCCGCGCAGGATCTCGATCGCGTATTGCAGCTGGGTATCCTTATCCTTCTCCGGCGCGACGTATGACGAGCTGCCGGACTCTTCCTCGTCCTTGCCGCCTTCATCCTCGTCCTCGCCCTTGAGGTGCCCGCGCAAATTCGCCTCGCCGCGCGTCGACTGCTGGTCGGCCTTCGCCTTTAGGTCGGGGGGCAACTCCTCCTCGACCACCACCTCAGGCTCGATGCCCTTGGCCTGAATCGATCGGCCCGACGGCGTGTAGTAGCGCGCGGTGGTGAGCCGGAGCGCGCCGTTTGATCCGAGCGGAATGATGGTCTGCACCGAGCCCTTGCCGAAGGACCGCGTGCCGAGGATGGTCGCGCGATGGTGGTCCTGCAGCGCGCCGGCAACGATTTCCGACGCCGAGGCCGAGCCGCCATTGATCAGCACCACCATCTTCTGGCCATCGGTGAGGTCTCCAGGCCGCGCATTCGACCGCTGCGTCTCTTCGAGATTGCGGCCCTTGGTCAGCACGATGGCGCCCTGATCGAGGAAGGTATCCGACACCGAGATCGCCTGATCGAGCAGGCCGCCCGGATTGTTACGCAGGTCGATGACAAAGCCCTTGAGCTTGGGACCGATCTCCTTCTTCAGATCCTCGATTGCCTTCTGCAGATTGGCCGTGGTCTGCTCGTTGAAGGTGGTGACCCTGATATAGCCGACGTCATTCTCGACGCTGTACTTCACCGGATTGATGTGGATCACGTCGCGCACGACCTTCACGTCGAAGGGGTCGTCGACGCCCTTGCGCACGACGGTCAGCGTGATCGCGGAATTGACCGGCCCGCGCATCTTCTCCACCGCTTCCTGCAGCGTAAGGCCTTGGATCTGCTCCTTGTCGAGCGCGGTGATCAGATCGCCGCTCTGGATGCCCGCCTTCGATGCCGGCGTATCCTCGATCGGGGCGACGACTTTGACCACGCCGTTCTCCATGGTCACCTCGATGCCGAGGCCGCCGAACTCACCGCGCGTCTGCACCTGCATGTCGCGGAAGTGCTTCGGATTGAGATAGGCGGAATGCGGGTCGAGCGCCATCAGCATGCCGTTGATCGCCGATTCGATCAGCTTGGCGTCCTCCGGCTTCTCGACATAGTCGGCGCGCACGCGCTCGAGCACTTCGCCGAACAGATCGAGCTGCCGGTAGATTTCCGAGTTGGCAGCCGACGCCGTCTCGCTGCGCGCGAGTCCCACCATCGTCGAACCGGCAGCGAGCACGGCCAGCACCAGAAGCGTCCATAGCGCGTATTCGGATTTCCGCATCATCCTTGCACCTTCTCGGAAGCCTCGGCCCACCATGGGCCGGGGTCAATTGGCCTGCCGTCCTTCCTGAACTCGACGTATAGGACGGGGCGCGAATTATCGTTGTTGCCTTGGCCTGCCTGGAGCGCCGCGCCCATCACCGCGACCGGCTCGCCGGCTAAGACAAACTGGCCGAGGCTTACGTCTATGCGGCCCATTCCCGCAAGCAGAACATGATAGCCTCCGCCAGCATTGATGATCAATAGATTGCCATAGGACCTGAAGGGCCCGGCATAGACCACCCAGCCGTCGGTTGGGGCGATTATCCGTGCTTCTCCACGGGTTTGCAGGGAAATGCCCCGCAACGTGCCGCCGACGCCGTCGGCCTCGCCGAAGCGCTTCAGCCGCTTGCCCTGGGCTGGCAGAGGCAAGGTTCCCTTGGTCAGCTCGAACGGCATTGACGGCTTCAAGCGAGCAGGGCTGGCAAAGGCGATCTTGGTCGACTCAGGCTTGATCTCGATGACTTTCTCGTTACCTGGGGTGGCGAGCGCCTGTTGCTGCTCGCGGGCCCGCAACGCCTTCTCGGTGGCCACTTCAGCGTCGTATTGCGCGACCTCGGCCTTGGCGATCCGCTCGTCGAGCCGGGCGATCAGCGCGTTGAGCTCGGTCTCCTCGGCAGCTTGTTGCTCGGCGGCCTGGCGGGTCGCTGAAAGCTCGGCTTCGCTCTGGGCGAGCTTCGTCTTCTTTTCCTCGAGCAGCTTGTCGATGCGGCCGCGCTCGGCGGCAAGCCTGTCAGCCTCGCTCTTCTCGGCATCACGCTGCTCGCGAATGCCGGTTTCCAATTTCACCAGTCCGTCGAGCTCCTGCGACAGATTGTCGGCCTGATATTTGAGCTCGGGAAACACCTGGGCCAGCAGCATGGCGCTGCGCACCACGGCAAGTGCATCGTCGCGGCGCGTGACCAGCGCCGGCGGCGGCGTGCGGCCGATCCTCTGCATGGCCGAGAGCATCTTGACGATGGTTTCCTTTCGATCGGTGATCGAGTTGCGAATGACCGTGACCTGATCGGTAAGCTCGGCGAGCTTGGCTTCGGTCCCGGACAATTTTGCTTCGCTCGCCTGCACCTGCTTTCCTGCTTCGATCAGATCGCTATTGAGCTTGGCCCGCGCCTCGGCGAGCGCCGCGACATCCTGGGTGAGGCCCTGCTCTTGCGCGCGGCTCGATTGTAGCTTCTGCGAGGTCTCGTCGAGTTTTTTCTGTGCCTCCTCGCGGGAGAGGTCGTCCTCCGCCGCAACAGACAACGGAAAAGTGCTTAAGAGTCCCAGGAGAAGAAGCCCGGTTGTGACGAACCGGAATGTCGGCTCAGGGGACCGATGGATTGGCGCCATCCTTCGTAACCAGCGTGCTCTTCCCCCGTCCCGTCTCTTGCCCGCCGGTTTGAAGAGTTGGAACTCGAGCGAGCTGGAACGGAAGCGGAGCGATGAGGCAGAATCAAGGCGAATATGCTGAACAAACCTTAACCCTTCCCTCCAACGGGGATCGGAGGTCAGGCGCGGTGATAAGGGTGACCGGCAAGAATGGTCGCCGCGCGATAGAGCTGCTCGGCGAGCACGATGCGGGCAAGCCCATGCGGCAGGGTGAGGGGACCGAGCGATAGCTTCAGATCGGCGCGGGCGAGCACCTCCGGCGCCAAGCCCTCGGCGCCGCCGACGAGAAAGGCGAGGCCGGGGGCGCCGCGGTCGCGAAATCCGCTGATGGCTTTGGCGAACTCGGCACTCCCGAGCTGATCGCCCTCACGGTCGAGGCAAACCAATTTATGCGAGGGAGGCACCTTGCCAAGCATGACCATGGCTTCGGCGGCGGTGCGCGCGGCCGGCGTCGGCCCCCGCGACTCAGGGACCTCGACCACCGTCACCGGCGCAAGCCCGAGCTTGTTGCCGGCCATCTCGGTGCGGCCGAGATAATGCCTGAACAGATCACGTTCCGGGCCTTGCTTCAGCCTGCCCACGGCAGCAATGAGAAGCCGCATGGCGCGACCTTGTAAGGCCTAGGCCCCCTGGAACGCTAGCGGCGGATCAGACCACCATGCGCTCCATCGGGCGGTCGGCGGACCACATCTTCTCCAGATTATAGAACTCCCGCACCTCTGGACGGAAAATGTGGACGATGACGTCGCCGGCATCGATCAGCACCCAGTCGCAATGGGGAAGGCCTTCGACGCGAGCGCGTCCGAAGCCTTCGTCCTTGAGCTTCCTGATGAGGTGATCGGCAACGGCGCCGACATGCCGTTGCGAGCGCCCCGAGGCTACGACCATCTGGTCGCCGATCGAGGTCTTGCCCTTGATGTCGATGGTGACGACGTCCTCGGCCTTGGCATTGTCGAGTGTGTCGAGCACGACGTCGAGCAAACGGTTCGGGTTTGCGCGAAATGACGCAAAGCCGGAGGGAGGCGTACCCTTAGAGGTACCCTCTCTTGGTGAGCGCATGTTTTGGTGGATATCCTTCTGTCATTGCTCCTGCGGAAGCGGCTTCTCTCAGCCTCGTTTCGGCTAAACGCCGAAGCGGCTCATTCGTGCCGCCTCACCTCGAACATAGTCTGCGTCGCGGCAAAATTTCAATAGCTAGTGTCGCTTCGCCGCTTTCTTACTTTTCTTTGTGTCCTTCTTGTCCGTCTTCGCCTTTTTTGTTTCTTTTGCTGCTTGGCCGTCTTCTTCGCCTTCTTTGCCAGCTTTTTCACGGCCTTTGCCGCCTTGAGCGTCTTCGCGCGAGGTGGCTCGCCCTCCATGCCGCCGCGGAGCCTTGTGGAGGAGAGGCTCGACAGCGGCAGCGACAGCAAGGTCCAGGCCGGCGGTTCCATGCTGGCAAGTCCGCGCGCATCGGATTCGTCGAGCACGGCGAAGGCAAAGCGCTGCGCAGCCCTGCTCGCGCGAGCCTTCAGCCGGTAGCTCGGACGGTCGAGCACGGCGATCGGCACGAGGCCGAACAGCTTTTCCCATTCCCGCCAGCGATGGAACGAGGCGAGATTGTCGGCCCCCATCAGCCACACGAAATCGACGGAGGGATAGCGACGCTTGAGGAAGCCGATGGTATCGACCGTGTAGGCGCTCGGGCGGGCGGCCTCGAAGCCCGTGACTACGATCTTTGGATGATGTGCGACCTCCCGCGCGACTTCGATGCGCGCTTCAAGGTCGGGCATCTTGCCCGCGTCTTTGAGAGGATTGCCTGGGCTCACCAGCCACCACACCTGATCGAGCCCAAGCCGCTTCAGGGCCGCGAGGCTGATATGGCGGTGCGCCGCGTGCGCGGGATTGAACGAGCCCCCGAGCAGCCCGATGCGCATGTTCGGCGCCGCAATCGGCACCTTGAGATGCTGCGCAGAGCGCTTGCTGAGCGAGCTTCTTACCCATGTGGCGTGACGATTGGGATGCTCAAGGACGGATCTGGCCTGAGCCGTGCACGACATATTTGAAGGTCGTGAGCTGCTCGAGCCCCACAGGCCCGCGGGCGTGGAAGCGCCCGGTGGCGATGCCGATCTCGGCTCCCATGCCGAACTCGCCGCCGTCGGCAAATTGCGTCGAGGCATTGTGCAGCACGATGGCGCTGTCCACGCGGGCGAGAAACTTCTCGGCGGCTTCCTTGTCCTCGGTGATGATGGCCTCGGTGTGCTGCGAGCCGTAGCGCGCGATATGGCCGATGGCTTCGTCGAGCCCATCGACCACCATCACGGCGATGATGGCGTCGAGATATTCCTTCGCCCAATCGTCTTCGGTCGCTGGCTTGACGCGCGCATCGGCTTTTTGCGTGTCGGCATCGCCCCTCACCTCGCAGCCGACCTCGATCAGCATCTTGACCAGAGGCGCAAGATGGGTCGGCGCCGCGGCGCGATCCACGAGCAAGGTCTCCGCCGCGCCGCACACGCCGGTCCGCCGCATCTTGGCGTTGAGCACGATGGTCTTGGTCATGGCGGGGTCTGCCGGCTGATGCACGTAGACGTGACAGACGCCTTCGAGATGGGCGAACACCGGCACACGCGCCTCTTCCTGCACTCGGGCGACCAGACTCTTTCCGCCGCGCGGCACGATCACGTCGATGGCGCCGCCAAGACCTGCGAGCATGAAGCCAACCGCTTGGCGGTCCACGGTCGGCACGAGCTGGATCGCGGCTTCAGGCAATCCTGCTTCGGCAAGCCCTTCGGTCAGCGCGTTGCAAATCACGAGCGAGGTGAGGAAGCTCTCAGAGCCAGAGCGCAGGATCACGGCGTTGCCTGATTTGAGGCAAAGCCCCCCAGCGTCGGCGGTCACGTTCGGCCTCAACTCATAGATGATGCCGATCACCCCGAGCGGCACGCGCACGCGCGAGATCTGCAAGCCGTTCGGCCGCGTCCACGTCGCGGTCATTTCGCCGACGGGATCTGGCAGCGCGGCGATGTCGCGCAAGCCTAATGCCATCGCCGCCACGCGCGCTTCGTTCAGCGCCATCCGGTCGATGAAGGCCTCGTCACGGCCTTTGCCGCGCGCGGCGTCGATATCGTTCTTGTTGGCTTCTAGGATCGCGCCCGTGCGTGCCTCGATGCGCCTCGCCATGGCCTCGAGCGCCGCGTTCTTCTGCGCGGTCGAGGCAAACGCCAGCTCACGCGCGGCCTCGCGAGCGAGGCGGCCCATATAGAGCATCATCGGCTCGATGCTTGCCTGCGGTTGTCCGGCCAGAACCGACATCACGTTCCTCAACCTCTTCGGTGCAGCACCATATCGTCGCGGTGGATCAGCTCCGGATCGCCACGGTAGCCGAGAATCTCCGCGAGTTCACTGCTCTTGCGCCCGATGATGCGGCGCGCGTCTTCATGGTCGTAGGCGGCAAGTCCTCGTCCCAGCTCGGCACCCTCGCCGTTCCTGATGACCACGGCGTCGCCGCGCTCGAAGCTTCCTTCTATCTTGGTGACGCCCGCTGGCAACAGGCTCTTGCCGCGCGTGAGCGCCTCGGCGGCGCCCCTGTCGACGATGACCGCGCCCTTTGGCTCCAGCGTTCCCGCGATCCAGCGCTTGCGCGCGGCGACGGGGTCGGAATGGGCGAGAAACCAGGTGCAACCGCCGGAGCCGGCAAGCGCCTGAAGCGGATTGAGCACCTTGCCGGTCGCGATCGCCATATGCGTGCCTCCGGCAACGGCAATCTTCGCCGCCTCGATCTTGGTCACCATGCCGCCGCGCGACAGCTCGGAGCCGACGTCTCCGGCCATGGCTTCGATCTCAGGCGTGATGTCACGGACCTCGTCCAGTCGCCTTGCGTCGGGCGCCGACCCAGGCGGCGCCGTATAGAAGCCGTCGACGTCGGACAGTAAGACGAGGCAGTCTGCGCTCATCATCGAGGCGACGCGTGCCGCGAGCCGGTCGTTGTCGCCGTAGCGGATTTCGCTGGTCGCGACCGTGTCGTTTTCGTTGACCACCGGCACGGCGCCGAGCTTGAGCAGGGTCGTCACAGTGTTGCGCGCGTTGAGATAGCGCCGCCGTTCCTCGGTATCGCCAAGCGTGAGCAACACCTGCGCCGCAACGATGCCACGCGCACGGAAAGCGTCCTCGTACGCATGGGCAAGATCGATCTGCCCAACCGCCGCAGCGGCCTGGCTGTCCTCGAGCTTGAGCGGACCCTTCGGCAGCTTCAGCACGTTGCGGCCGAGCGCGATGGCGCCGGACGACACGACGATGATCTCCTTGCCTTGCGCTTTGAGCTTGGCGATGTCATCGCAGAGCGAGCCGAGCCATGTCGCCTTCAACGCGCCGGTCGCACTATCCACGAGAAGCGAGGAGCCAATCTTGACCACGAGCCGCTTGGCGCTTGCCCATTCCGCCCTCATGGCTGCCACCCGGCTTCGCGCGGCGCAGGCGCGTTGCGCTTGGTCCGCGCCGCCCTGACAATCGCGGCAAGCTCGCGTAACGCCTCCTTCATGCCGGTGCCGCTCACCGCAGACAAGACGAGCGGCTTTCGTCCCGCGGCCTTGGCAAGCGACTTCGCCTTGCGCTTGAGCTCATCGGCCGGTACGGCGTCGCATTTCGATAGCGCCACGATCTCCGCCTTGTCCTCGAGCCCCGCGCCATAGGCCTCAAGCTCGCCGCGGATGATGCGATAGGCGTCGGCGGGGTCGTCGAGAGTTGCGTCGACGAGATGCAGGAGCACGGCGCAGCGCTCGACGTGACCGAGAAAGCGATCGCCGATGCCTGCACCTTCATGCGCGCCTTCGATCAATCCCGGAATGTCGGCGAGCACGAAGTCGGTGCTGTCGACTCGCACCACGCCGAGATTGGGATGGAGCGTGGTGAAGGGATAGTCGGCGATCTTCGGTTTCGCCGCGCTCACCGCGGCGAGGAAGGTCGACTTGCCGGCATTGGGCAGGCCCACGAGCCCGGCATCGGCGATCAGCTTCAGCCGGAGCCAGATGGTCATCTCCTCGCCGGGCTGTCCGGGATTGGCCCGGCGCGGCGCCTGATTGGTGGAGGACTTGAAGCGCGTGTTGCCGAAGCCGCCATTGCCGCCGCGGAGCAGCACCACGCGGTCGCCGGGCTTGACGAGGTCGGCGATCAGCGTCTCGCCGTCCTCCTCGAAAACTTGCGTGCCCGGCGGCAGCTTCAGCACGACGTCGGCGCCGCCCGCGCCGGTGCGGTTCTGGCCCATGCCGTTGCCGCCCTTCTTCGCCTTGAAGTGCTGCTGGTAGCGGTAGTCGAGCAGCGTGTTGAGGTTCGCCACGCATTCGAGGATGACGTCGCCGCCCTTACCGCCGTCGCCGCCGTCAGGACCGCCGAACTCGATGAACTTCTCGCGGCGGAAGCCGACGCAGCCATTGCCGCCGTCGCCGGAGCGCACATAAACCCTGGCTTGATCGAGGAACTGCATGGGACGCGGGTCACAGGAGTAAGGGCCACCTCTCCCCTTGGGCGAGAGGTCGCGCCGAGCTGGCTCGGCGGGTCAAGGGTGTTAAAGCACAGGTTGTTTAACTTAAAACTCCCCCTCACCCCAACCCTCTCCCCGCTGCGGAAAGGGGGGACGCTTCCTGCCCAGGGCGTAAAGAGGCCAGCGCCCGCTCGCGGGTGAGCCGGTAGGTGAGACAGCGCGCCTTGTTGTTCCGGGCGGCGCAGTCGCGCAATACCTCGCCGGAAGGCTCGAAGCCGAGCTTGGCGATCACCCGCGCCGAAGCCGGGTTCTCCTTGAAATGACCGACGGTGAGATAGTCGAAGCGCTCTTTGTTAAAGGCATGCAGGATGAGCGCCCGCGCCGCTTCCGTGGCGTAGCCCATCCCCCAATAGGGCTTGCCGATCCAATATCCCATCTCCGCGTGGGTCTTCTCGGTGGCGCGATAGCCGACGCAGCCGATCAGCGCGCCGCCGCGGTCGATGGTAAAGGCGACACCTTCTTCGCCGGCCTGCAGGCTTTGGATCCAATCGACCGCCATCTCCTCGCTATAGGGGTGCGGGATGGTTCCGGTCATGCTGGCGACCTCGTAGTCGCCGGCGAGCAGGCTGATGCTCGCCGCATCGGCGAGCACCGGGGTGCGCAACAGGAGTCTTTCGGTGCGGATGGCCACGAGGGCAGGATACGCGGGCGCGGCCCTTCTTGTCATTGCCCCCCTTCGCGGGCATGACAAGGCATGAAGCCAAGTTAGTTCGTCTTTACCGAAACGTAGACGCGGCCCTTCTGCTTGGTCGCGAATTCGACGTCGCCCTCGCGAAGGGCAAACAGAGTGTGGTCGCTGCCCATGCCGACGCCGACGCCGGGATGCCATTTCGTGCCGCGCTGGCGCACAATGATGTTGCCGGGAATGACGCGCTGGCCTCCCGACTTCTTGACGCCGAGGCGCCTTCCGGCTGAATCGCGGCCGTTACGGGATGAGCCACCGGCTTTCTTATGTGCCATGGTCTTGGTCCTTACTTCTTCTTCGCGGGCTTGGCTGCAGGCTTCTTGGCTGCAGCCTTTGCCGCTGGCTTCTTAGCCGCAGCCGCTTTGGCGGCGGGCTTCTTGGCGGGTGCGGCTTTCTTCTCAGGCGCAGCCTTCCTTGCCGCTGGCTTCTTCGCAGGCTTCGTCTCGGCCTTGGCTTCATCGGCCTCAGGCTTCTTGGCCTCGACCTTCTTCGGCTCAGGGCGCGCCACCTTGGTCTGCAACGGCTTCTTGCCGTCGGTGAGGATCTCGGTGATGCGGAGCAGCGTCAGATCCTGGCGATGCCCCTTCTTGCGGCGGTAGTTCTTGCGCCGCTTCTTCTTGAAGACGATGATCTTGTCGCCGCGCGACTGCTCCATCACCTCGGCGGCGACCAGCGCGCCGGCAATGATCGGGCTACCCGTCTTCGGGCTATCGCCGCCAAGCAGCAACACTTCGCCGAGCGTAATGATGTCGCCGGGCTCGCCCGCGACGCGCTCGATCTCGATAATGTCGTTCGGCGCCACGCGATATTGCTTGCCGCCCGTGCGGATGACCGCGAACATGTCTCGCTCTCGTCTCTAACTCTTGGCTTGGAAAGCCGGCCTTGCCTAGGCCGCCTTGGCAGGGGGCCAGAGAAAATGGCGGGTTCAGAGGCCTAAGGGGCCGATCCCGCCAAGCGGCGCACTATATAAATCAAAGACCAGAAGTCAATCGAAGCCTTGGGCGGTGAAGATACGAGCCGCCAGTTGCCGCAAGGGGACTGGCACTATAAAGGTGCCGCTCCCGACTTCCATTGGCGCATGGTCTAGCCTTCCGGAGAGGTGCCAGAGTGGTCGAATGGGACGGTCTCGAAAACCGTTGTACGGGTAACCGTACCGTGGGTTCGAATCCCACCCTCTCCGCCAATGTCCCTTGATTTACAAGGCTTTTCTGGCCTTTCTGATTTTCAGTCCATCAATCGGTCCATGCTAACGCTTCCCCTTCGGCCTGGGGAAAAGCTACCATTCTCGCCAAGGTCAACACCAGCACGGTCCAATGCGTCTCGCCCTGTTGGCGAATTCGACTTTCTGGCTACGGGCGAATTCGATATAGTTCGGCACAGGAGGCCGCGACAACGGGAGGGGGACCACTCCATGTCATCGCACTCTATCCCCATACAATCGAATAGCACTCTGCACAATTCCTCTCGTACTTCCGCGACCGTCAGACTTTTCGATCAAGCAATGGTCACCGTAGGAGTGAGCGCAGTTGCCTACATTGCGGCCATCCTCATCGGGTGGCTGTGAACGGGGCCTCACATACGGTTGAGAGTGGCACCAAGATCACACCGAGCAGGGATTCTAGCGGTTATCCCCTATATCCCCATAGCGTGGCCGTGAGGTTGTAATACGATAGCGGCGTGGAGGAAGTAGTCCCCCTCCACACCAAGAACCCCAAGCCTTGAAGCCCCGGTTTAGCTACCGCTTCGCCGGGGCTTCGCTTTAGGCAACCACCCCTTCACTGCGGCACTTTGTCAGGCGTCGGCCCGTTCGGGGAACTGGTGCAAGGAGCCTGAGTTTTGTTTGCAGTTCGGCACCCACCCGACGTTCCCCCCACGTCCCCGCCGAACTCTTGAACGACTTGGCGTAAAGAGAAGCCCCGGTTCCCCCCACCGGGGCTTCTTCTTACGGAACTCGCTCTCAGACGGGCCGTTTGTTTGCCGAGGTCGGCAAGCCCTCAGACGTGCCCCCGTCACGCAGCCGACGCAATTGCGCACAACTATGCAGCATGATTGGGGATACGTATGCTGCATGATAGCTAAGGGCAGTTCCTGTTACGAAAAGCATAGGTAGTATCGAGACTCGTTAGCACCGCAAGGGCATCATGGCCATATCGCAAAGCGTAAGTCGTGGCTTCCATCGGCTAGGACTTTTCTTGGCGGCCATCATGATGGTGGTGGGCTTCGTCTTCATCGCAATGGATGTGGTGCATCTCAAACTCTGGGATGTGCAATCTGACCAGCTTCTGATGGTCATCGCTGGCTTTCTCATTGGTCTCCTTGAGGTCGGCCTAGCTTGTCTCGCCGTCTATGGCATCGTCCGTGCGATAGGCTGGGTCATTGGCGGATTTGCGGCTTAAAAGGGATGTTCTGGATTGGCTGTCGTCCTGAATGCGCTGATTTTTTGGATTGCTGTGATTGTTGCCCTAGTTGGCTTGGCTCTCAGGTCTGGCCAACTTCGGCAAAGCAGTCCGCAGCAATCCAAAAAATAGCGCATTCAGGACGACACCAATCCGACAAATGCAATAACCCAGCCTATCGCACAGACAATACCATAGACGGCGAGACAAGCTAGGCCGACCTCAAGGAGAGACCAATGAGAAAGCCAGCGATGACCATCAGAAGCTGGTCAGATTGCACATCCAGAGTTTGAGATGCACCACATCCATTGCGATGAAGACGAAGCCCACCACCATCATGATGGCCGCCAAGAAAAGTCCTAGCCGATGGAAGCCACGACTCACGCTTTGCGATATGGCCATGATGCCCTTGCGGTGTAAGCGAGTCTCGATACTACCTATGCTTTTCGGTCACGGAACTGCCCTTAGCTATCATGCAGCATACGTAGTCCCAATCATGCTGCATAGTTGTGCGCAATTGCGTCGGCTGCGTGACGGGGCACGTCTGAGGGCTTGCCGACCTCGGCAAACAAACGGCCCGTCTGAGAGGAAGTTCATAAGAAGAAGCCCCCGGTCGGACGGACAACTTCCGGGGCTTCTCTTTATGCCAAGTCGTTCGAGAGTTCGGCGGGGACGGGGGGGAACGTGGGCGGCCCGAACTGCGAACAAAACTCAGGCTCTTGCACTCGTTCCCGAACGGCGACGCCTGACAAAGTGCCGCAGATTAAAGGGGTGGTTGCCTAAAGCGAAGCCCCGGCGAAGCGGAGCTAAACCGGGGCTTCAAGGCTTGAGGTTGCTGGTGTGGAGGGGACTACTTCCTCCAGCACAGCTATCGTATTACAACCTCACGGCCACGCTATGGGGATGCGGGGATAACCGATACCAAAATCCCCTCTCGGGTGTGATCTTGGTGCCACTCTCAACCGTATGTGAGGCCCCGTTCACAGCCACCCGAATGAGGATGGCCGCTGCGATCTAGGCAACTGCGCTCGCTCCAACGGTGACCGTCGCTTGATCGAAAAGTCTGACGGTCACGAGAATACAAGGGAATCGGTCCAGAGTGCTATTCGATTGTATGGGGTGACATGGAGTGGTCCCCCCTGTTTGTCGCACAGCCTGTTTGTGCCGAACTATATCGAATTCGCCCCGTAGCCAGAAAGTCGGATTCACCAACAGGGCGAGACGCATTGGACCGTGCT